>JADJOI010000003.1:1298691-2597382 GCA_016713875.1 Flavobacteriales bacterium | reverse complement strand
CACCGCCAGCCGGTGGCCTCCAACCGTTTGGTGCGCATGGGACCGCCGCCCAGCAGGACATCGGCGATGCCACCGAGCGCCACGCGCAATGCGATGCCCGGCACCGCCGGCATCACGAAGGGTCGATGCAGCACATGCGTCAGCGTGCGTATGAAGGTCCGGCTGTCCGGCTGTTCCGGCGCGGCCACGTTGTAGGCCCCACGCAGGTCCGTGTTGAAGAGCGCGGCCGAATAGGCGGAGACCAGGTCGTTCAGGTGCACCCAGGTCATCACCTGCCGTCCATCGCCCAAGGTTGCGGCCAGTCCGAGGCGGGCCAGCCGAACCAGCCGGGGCAGTGCGCCCCCGGTGCGCGCCAGCACGATCGGTGTGCGGAGCTTGACCACCCGTGCGTGCGGCGACCAGCGGTCCGCCGCTGCCTCCCAGGCCGTGGTGATGCCGGCGATGACGTCCTTGCCGGACGGCGCCTCCTCGGCGAGCGGCGTGTTCCAGCGACCTGCACCGTACCACCCGGACCCGGATGCGCTGACGAAGGAGCGCGGCCGCCACCCGGTGCGCTGGGCCGCCTGCCAGAGGGCCTCAGGACCGGCCGTTCGGCTCGTGGTGAGCTCCCGCACACGGTCCTTGCTCCAGCGTTTGTCCGCGATCGGCGCGCCGGCCAGGTGCACCACATGCTCGACGTCCCGCACCGCCTCGTCAGGTGCGCCCAGCCGAGGATGCCAGGCGAAACCCGCGACACCGTCCGACCCGGCGACCGCGCGGCCGAGCCAGCGCACCTCGTGTCCGCCCTGCCGCAGGTGAGCCGTGAGCGCGGAACCGATCAGTCCGCTTCCACCGGTGATGAGGATCGTGCTCATGGTGCAAAGGGAACATGCCGCAGTTCAGCAGCCGACCGCGTTCACACTTCGTTGACGCTTTTCACGATCCTTCACCATCACTGCTCGTCCATGGGGCGCAGGTCGGGCCGGTCCTGGTAGCCCCAGGCTTCCTGCGGGTCCAGGTCACGCACCTGGACGCGGCGGTCGTTCAGGACGGACCACACCATCCAGAGCACCAGGCCCGGTCCCACCAGGATAAGACCGCCGATGAGCCAGGGAGGCCCTCCGAAGAGCCCAAGGGCGAGGTTGAGGAGAAGCGCGGCGGTGGTCACGTGCACCGCAGGAGGCAGCCGGTCCATGTTCCAGCAACGACGGCCGATCCGGAATGTTCGGCGCTTGAACGGAAAAGGCGCCCTGTGGCGCCCTTTCCTTGGATGCTCCTGATGGAGTTCAGCGTGCTCGTTCGATGGTCTTGAGGTCCTCGTCCAGCAGCCCTTCCTTCTTGCCGAAGATGGCCGCATCGTCCCGCAGGTACATCAGTTCACCAGTGCTGACCTTGAAGACCCGCTTGAAGCAGTGCTTGTTCTTGTGCTCGCCCGTGAGCAGCACGTCGGTGACGGCCACGCCGCCCTCTCCCTTGCCCACCGCGGCGTTCAACTGCATCAGGTCCATCACCTGTGCCCTGTGCGTGTAGTGCGTCTTCACCGCGGCCGCATCGGGCAGGCTCTTGTCCAGGTGCTCCTTGGCGATCCACAGGTCGAGCTCGTCGCGCAGCAGCCGGTTGCGGCCGGCGTACAGCCGGTCGGCCGTGGCCTTGTCGGTGATCTTGCCGGTGGACACCTGCTTGAGGTAGTCCTGGATGGCCTTCAGGTACAGGTTGACGAAGGCGGTGGTGCCATGGGTGGCCATGCCCGCCGGGTCGATCTGCAGGAAGGCCACGTCCTGCGACGGAGGCAGGTTCACGATGGCATTGTCCGTCACCTCCAGCACCTCGCCCTTCTTCTGCTTCCAGCCGCGCATCAGCGTGAGGAACGTGCCCGTGAACTTCTCCGGGTCGTTGCGCAGGGTCTTCACCAGGTAGGTCTTGTCGGCACCCAGCGGCTGCGTGGCCAGGTCGTTCACCGTGATGAAGTCCACGCTCTTGGTGAAGGTCCAGTGCGCCTTCACGGCGTCCATCATCGCCCGGTTGTACGGGCTGTCGCCCGCGTCGAGCACCACCAGGGTGGTGGTGGTGGATGCGTCCTTCACCGCGTTGGCGTCGAAGGTGCCGTACTGGGCGGTGGCCGTGAGGGTGCAGAACGCGAGGAGCAGGCTGGATGGGATGATGCGCATGGTGGGTTGGTGCCGTTTGCGGTGGAGGGCCGGTCGTCCGGTGCCGGCGGGCGACGAAAATAGTGCCATGTTCCCGCGGGCTTCGGCGTAGTTTTCGACAGGATGAGCGGCGATCTGTCAACAACGGGAGGCGGGCTGCTGCACGGCCTGGACCGTGCGGAGGTGCTGGCGGCCACCGTGGCGCAGCTCCGCAAGGACCTCAACACCCCGGAGCTCGTGGTGCCCGCGGTGGGGGAGGGGGCCTTCGAGGCGCTGCGGGCCCAGGTGCTGCCGGTGGTGGAGGACCGCCACCGGCAGGGGCAGCATGCGCTCGGCGTGGTGCTCTACCGGGTGGACCTGCCCGAGGCGCACGCCCGACGCAGCATGGCCGCGGGAGGTCTGCCCGAACTCGCCGGCCAGCTGGTGCTGCGCGCCTTGCAGAAGGTGCTGACGCGCATGCGCTACGCGGCGTGGTTGGCGGAGAAGTAACCTGCTCAAGCGCTTTCACAACGTTGACCCGCCACTCCCGGGCGGTCACTCGAACGTGAACAGGACCACTTCATCCAACGCAGCGGAAAGAACAAGGAGCTGGTCCGTGCCGATCAGTTGAAGCGCTTTCACGTCATGACCCTTCAAAGGGATGGGCGTGAGGTCGATCGGTGTATATGATCCGGCTTGCGCATGACCGATGCGCGCGAGGTGCAACGCATCGTTGGAGAAGTACACGATGCTGATCGTGTCCTTTTCGCAATGCATGCTCATGGTAAAGTAGTTCTGCCTCATGTGAATGGCGACAGGTCCTGGTGGTATGGCTAAAAGAGCTGAGAGGTCGCTCTGCTTCCCATCCCGAAGCGACACCATGCGCGGAGCAGAGGCATAGATGAAGTGGTCCGCACTGAAGTGGCCGTTCACGAATTGGTAGGGCCTCAACCCTTCCCAGGATTCGTTGAAATAGTCGAACGGGACGGTTTGGCCGACGTACATGGAATCCCCCCGCCAATGCAGCTCGGCGAAGAGCGGATGGCCTTCGTCCGCCCCATCCAACTTGAAGATCTGTGCGATATGAACGCTGTCCAGGTGCCCAAGGCCGCTCGGGGTGAGCATCAGCCCTCGTCCATCGACGGCCGATCGATCGATCACGCGGGTCAAGGTCGGTTCACCTTGTGTCGGCAGTGTCAACACGACCTGCTGGGTTCGGGCCGCACGGATGTTCCGATCATCTGCTGCTGGATCGACGCACCACATGACCAGTCCGCAGCCCTCTTCCGGCGTGCGCGCATGGATGAGCCCTTCACTCCGGAGATCCAGTACCGCAAGACCTGCGGCGGCCGGTGCGCTTCGTGAGGCCAGGTTCATTAATGCGTGCGCATCGCCGATCTTCACGAGCTGGACGCGATCGCCAGTGTCCAGGTCCATCCTGTATACCATTCCAACGATCTCGTCCAGCAGCCAGACTGAACGTTGGGTCGCGACCAGTTGGACGGCCGAGCTGATCGGGCCTTGGTCGGCCGTTCGTTCCACCTTCCAACGGCGCGTCCGCACGACAGTAGCACGTCGACCGGTGGTGACAGAATACATGGAGGGAGAACCCGGACCCGCACTCGGATCCTGCACGGCTGGTGGTGCGATGAGCGCAAGCCCGGCTTCTCTGGCAGGGTCGAGTTTCGCACGCGCGTGCGCATCCTTGATCTCGGCCGCACGAGAGGGGAGCGCCTCCAGAGGAAATCGGTCCACCGTGTCCAGTCCGACCGTGACGAAACAGGTGGATGTGCCATACTGGCCGAGGTATCCCCTCAAGCGTTGAGGGGAGAGATAGCGGAATCCAAGCTGCTTGATCCCTTCAAGAGCAAATCGATCCACCACCCACGGCGTCAGAGCGCTGTCCGACCGGCTTAACCAGACGGTTTTTTTCAGGTCTCGGGGCAGGTCGTTCAACGTGGCGATCTGCCGTGAATGGGCTTCGCAATTGGCCAAGTTGAGCAAAACATGGAGTTCGGCCTGCGCATGCAGAATACCCGTGCTCCACACGGCCATCGCCACAAGCACCGCACCTTGGACCATTGCGATCGAAGGTACTGTTGATGCTGGCGACATCGACTTGGTCGGTCCTATCGCGTCAATGGATCACATCGAAAAGGAAGGTCCCATCACTTTCGTCCCGAGTACGATACCTCACATTTACAGGCTGAGCGGCCGGTCGGCCGTCATTGTCGTTGATGGTCAGCCGCCCCTCAGTACCAGGCAGGATATCTGAAGGATGCACTACGCTGACCCCGGCCTCCACACTGAAGCAGTTGTAGATGGATGTGTTGTAGCATTTGATCTTTACGGTTGGGGTCCCGCCGTTCTCCCATCGATAAATCGCTATTCCGGGTGCGCAAGGAGGATTCGGGCACAGGGATGGACCTTGGGCGAGGGCGCCAAGCGGAGCAAGGATGCTCCTGAGCACGAAGATCAAAACTTGTTGCAGTCCATGGTTTGTTCTTTTTTCCCACCCTGGGTCGAGTGGCACACGAAGGTCTTGGATGTCATGTTAATGATCATCCTGATAGGTATGGTGGATTATCAAGAACGTCTAGTAATTTAGCAGTTGTTCAACGTAATGAACCATGTCAAACATGCTCCGAATCGGTCTGAAGGTCTAGAACATTCGAGAGTGGCGTAACTATACGCAGACATACATGGCCGCGTAGCTCGGGGTGAAACAGAATACGTACAGCCTCTGGGAACATGGTAAGGGGTTGACCAGTGAACAGGTCGGTGCCATTGCCAAGGTACTGGATGTGCCTCCAGATGAGCTTGGGTCGCCAGAGCCGGTTTCCTTATCGCTAACGAACAACCATGCGGACAACGGGTATATGAGTATCCAGAACCAACAGCAACAAACTGTACCCATGGAGATCGTTGAACGCTTAATGGGAGAAAGCCGGGAGCGCGCCAGAATGCTGGAGGAGTTGATAAAGGCTCAGATGGAAGTGTTGCGTGAACTGGTCAAAAAGAGCAGGTACAAGGACAGGCATTGATCAACATCGTTTGAATCAGGCAAAGTGTTGATGACTTGATTCCCTGACGAGTGTAACCTCCTGAGGGTCAACCTCGTACAGCGGCCCGGTCCGCTGGCTACCTTTGCCACCCCGGTCCGCCGCCTGAATGGACAAGCATTCCTACCTGAGCAACGCCGACCCGGCCGCGCTCGACGCCGTCTACCAGCAATACCTCAAGGACCCCGCCTCGGTCGACCCCGGCTGGGCCCGATTCTTCGAAGGCTTCGAGCTGGCCCGCACGCAGCACGACCTGCTCCCCGGTGTCGCCGCGTCCACGGGAGCGGGGTCCGAGCAGTTGACCAAGGAGGTCAAGGTCATCGAGCTCATCAACGCCTATCGCCAGCGCGGCCACCTCTTCACCCGCACAAACCCGGTGCGCGAACGCCGCAAGTACAGCCCGCCCCTGGACCTGCCCACCTACGGGCTCAGTGAGGCCGACCTGGACACCGTGTTCGCCGCCGGCAGCGAGGTGGGCCTGGGTGCTGCCAAGTTGCGCGACATCCTCGCCCTGCTGGACCAGACCTACTGCCAGAGCATCGGCGCCGAGTTCCGCTACATCCGCAACCCCGAGAAGGTGAAGTGGCTGCAGCAGCGGATGGAGGGATCGCGCAACACGCCCGACCTCACCATCGAGCAGAAGAAGGCCATCCTGGCCAAGCTCAACGAGGCGGTGGTCTTCGAGAAGTTCCTCGGCAAGAAGTTCATCGGCGCCAAGCGCTTCAGCATCGAGGGCGCCGAGGCGTTGATCCCCGCGCTGGACACGGTGATCGAGCACGGCGCCGGCCAGGGCATCACCGAGTACGTGATCGGCATGGCCCACCGCGGCCGCCTCAACGTGCTGGCCAACACCCTGCGCAAGAGCTACGACCAGATCTTCAGCGAGTTCGAAGGCAAGGACTACGAGGACGAGCTCGTGGAGGGCGACGTGAAGTACCACATGGGCTACAGCTCCGTGCTGAAGACCAACACCGGCAAGGAGGTGCGCCTCACGCTGGCGCCCAACCCCAGCCACCTGGAGAGCGTGGGTCCCGTGATGGAGGGCATCAGCCGCGCCATCATCGAGCACGACGACAAGTTCAAGATGGGCATCACGGCGCCCATCCTCATCCATGGCGATGCGGCGGTGGCCGGGCAGGGCGTGGTGTACGAGGTGGTGCAGATGGCCGGGCTCAAGGCCTATGAGGTCGGCGGCACCATCCACATCGTGGTGAACAACCAGGTGGGCTTCACCACCAACTACATCGACGCGCGCACCAGCACCTACTGCACCGACGTGGCCAAGGTGACGCAGTGCCCGGTGTTCCACGTGAACGGCGACGATGCGGAGGCCGTGGCCTTCACCATGAAGCTGGCGATGGACTACCGCCAGAAGTACGGCACCGACATCTGGGTGGACATCCTCTGCTACCGCAAGCATGGCCACAACGAAGGCGACGAGCCCAAGTTCACGCAGCCCATGTTGTACAAGGCCATCTCTGCCCACCCCGACCCGCGCGCCATCTACACGCAGAAGCTGATCGACAGCGGCGTGGAGGGGGCCAAGGAGCTCGCCGCGGAGATGGAGCGCAGCTTCACCGCCATGCTGGACGAGCGCCTCAACGAGGCCAAGCAGCAGCGCGTGGGCCGGATCACCAACTTCATGGCCGAGCGCTGGAAAGGCTTCCGCCGCGCCACCGTCGCCGACCTGCTCTCCGCACCGGCCACGGGCGTGAAGAAGGAGACCTTGCGGATGATCGGGGAGAAGCTCACCGTGCCTCACCCCAACGGCATGAAGTTCTTCAGCAAGCTGGAGAAGATCCTCAACGACCGCAGGAAGATGATGGAGGAGGAGACCCTCGACTGGGGCCTCGCCGAACTGCTCGCCTACGGTTCGCTGCTCGTGGAAGGGAAGCCCGTGCGCTTCACCGGCCAGGACGTGGAACGCGGCACCTTCAGCCATCGCCACGCCGTGGTGAAGGTGGAGGACAGCGAGGAGGAGTTCATCCACCTGAAGCACATCCAGGAGGGGCAGGCGCTGCTGCAGATCTACAACTCGCTGCTGAGCGAGTACGCGGTGCTCGGGTTCGAATACGGCTATGCGCTCACCAACCCCAACACGCTCACCATCTGGGAGGCGCAGTTCGGCGATTTCGTCAACGGCGCGCAGATCATCCTCGACCAGTACCTCTGTTGTGCGGAGGAGAAGTGGGACACGCAGAACAGCCTTGTGCTGCTGCTCCCGCACGGCTATGAGGGCCAGGGCGCCGAGCATAGCAGCGCGCGCATGGAGCGCTTCCTGCAGAGCTGCGCCGACGAGAACATGGTGGTGGTGAACTGCACCACACCGGCCAACTTCTTCCACGTGCTGCGCCGCCAGCTGGCGTGGGACTTCCGCAAACCGCTGGTGGTGTTCACGCCCAAGAGCCTGCTGCGCCACCCGAGGTGCGTGAGCACCCTGGACGAGCTCGCGAAGGGCCGCTTTCAGCCGTTCATCGACGATGCGACCGCCGATCCGAAGCTGGTGCGCACGGTGATCCTCACCCAGGGCAAGGTGCACCACGACCTGGCCGAGCACCGCGAAGCGCAGGGCATCACCGACACTGCGCTGCTGCGCGTGGAGCAGTTGCACCCGCTGCCCGTGGACGCGATCAAGGCGGCGTTGCGGAAGTACGCCAAGGCCGAGCGCTTCCTGTGGGTGCAGGAGGAGCCGCGCAACATGGGCGCGTGGACGCACATCCTCACACAGCTGCAGCCGGAGCTCGATGTGAGGCTCGAGTGCATCAGCCGTCCGGCGAGCGGTGCGCCCGCCACCGGCAGCAGCAAGCGCAGCGCCAATCAACAGGTGGCCATCATCGAACAGGCGTTCGGGGCGGGCCGCTCCGGCACGAAAGCGCCCACGACCAAAAAGGCCCGTGCCTGAGCAAGTGACAAGGAACACGTGTCAAGGTTCAAGTAACAAGCACCGCATTCCCACATTCCGCCAATGGCCACCGTAGACATCAAGGTCCCCAGCCCCGGAGAGAGCATCAGTGAGGTCCGCATCGCGCAATGGCTCGTGAAGAGCGGCGATACGGTGGAGAAGGACCAGGTGATCGCCGAGATCGACAGCGACAAGGCCACGCTGGAACTCAGCGCCGAGGCGGAGGGCCGCATCGAACTGCTCGCCGCCGCGGATGCCACGGTGAACGTGGGCGACGTCGTGGCGAAGATCGATACCAGTGTGAAGGCCGAGGCCAAGCCCAAGGCGCAGGAGCCGGTGCAGGAGGCAAAGAAGCCTGCCCCTGCCGCGGCGCCTGCGCCCGCCCCTGCAGCCGCAGCGCACGCCACCCCCGTGGCCAAGGCGATGCTGGATGAGAAGGGCGTGGACCCGAGCAAGGTGAAGGGGAGCGGCCCCAACGGCCGCATCACCAAGAGCGATGTGGAGGCCTACATCGCCGGCGGCGTGGATGCTGGCGGCAGGCTGATGAACGGCTGGGGCGGCACGCGCAACGACAGCCGGGCCAAGATGACCACCCTGCGCAAGAAGGTGGCCGAGCGCCTGGTGAGCGTGAAGAACACCACCGCGATGCTCACCACCTTCAACGAGGTGGACATGAGCGCGGTGATGGCCCTTCGCGACAAGTACAAGGACAAGTTCAAGGAGCAGAAAGGCGTGAACCTGGGCTTCATGAGCTTCTTCACCAAGGCGGTGACGGAGGCGCTGCGCCTGTTCCCTGCGGTGAACGGCCAGATCCAGGGCGACGAGATCGTCACCTTCGACTACGCCGACATCGGCATCGCGGTGAGCAGTCCCAAGGGGCTGATGGTGCCCATCGTCCGCAACGCCGAGCGCATGAGCCTGGCGGAGATCGAAGCGAAGATCAAGGAGCTCGCCGTGAAGGCGCGCGACGGCAAACTGAGCATCGATGAGATGACCGGTGGTACCTTCACCATCACCAATGGCGGGGTGTTCGGCAGCATGCTCAGCACACCCATCATCAACCCGCCGCATAGCGCCATCCTGGGTATGCACAACATCGTGGAGCGCCCCGTGGCCGTCAACGGCCAGGTGGTGATCCGCCCGGTGATGTACGTGGCGCTCAGCTACGATCACCGCATCATCGATGGCAAGGAGAGCGTGAGCTTCCTGCACAAGGTGAAGGAGATGATCGAGGATCCCAGCAAGCTGGTGTTCGGCGGCAAGGATCCGGGCGAGGTGTTGTTGGGGTTGTAGTGCAACAGGCGCCTCGCCTGTTGACTGAAGGCGCGACAACGATCCGTAGCAGACTGTAGTTGTACCCTGAGCGATGGATGATCATGCTTCCTCGACGCTTGGGTCTTTGCGGACCTATCGGAACCAACGACTGCTCTATTGGGAACGACGTAGGCTCGTCTTCTTGGGGCTACTGTGCGTTCCAACAGCACTGGTGTTGCTGTCGTCGGAGATCATCGGCGCGGCAGTGGCTGACAAGGGAGGCGGCCTGTTGATGACATTCATCTACCTCCTTGTCGGTTTTGTTGGAGCGAATGCGTGCTATTCAGTCGAATACATTCCCGAGTTCCTGCTAATGGGCACACGTTGGATGAGGCTGTAGGAGGTTGCGAGGGTGTGGATCTTTTTAGCGGGATGTATGGTCGGTACCGTGTTCACTTTCGTGTATTGCCGAGAACTGGTTCGGCTTCTGAGCGGCAACTCGAGTTGAACAGATGTATTGAGAAGTAGTGCGCAGTTTCGACAAGAGCTGTTCAGCCTGATCACAAGGCCCTGGTGAACGTCTATGGCGATGATCAGTTCAGAGATCATTGCATCACGTTAGTCTTGATTGCCCCGCTCCACCACAGGCGGGGCGCCTGTGGGACGAGCCCCCACCGCCCCGCATTACCTTCAATCCCGAACCGATGCCGTCTTGCTAGATGGACCCGAACGATCTCTTCTTCGACAAGCGCGCGGAGTTGATGATCACCTACCGCAACCGGCCGCATTGGAAGCAGCCGGGCAAGGTGCACTTCGTCACGTGGCGGCAGGCGGACAGTTTGGCCAAGGTGCAGTTGGAGCAGTTGAAGAAGGACCGGGACGCCTGGAACCGGCAGTATGGATCGCAGGATATCGTCACCCTGCCGCGTGAAGTGCAGTTGGAGCATCATAAGCTGTTCCGTGCTCGCGTGGAGAAATGGCTGGATGCCGGTGCCGGATCATGTGCCTTGCGCATACCGGAGGCTCGGCAGGTCATGCTGGAAACGCTGCACCTCTGGGATGGCGAACGCTACCAACTCGGGACCATGGCCATCGCTGGCAACCATATTCATGTTCTGGTTGTACCATATCCCGGCTATGACCTGTCTGTCATCATGCACAGCTGGAAGTCGTATACGGCCAAGGCCATTAACAAGCTGATAGGACGTACAGGCACTTTCTGGCAGGAAGAATGCTTTGACCATGTGGTGCGTAGTGCCGATCATTTGACCAAGTATGAGCGGTATATCATGCGGCATTTTGAGCAGGGAGCTTATGTGGAGAAGCGCAGATTGCTGCATTGATATCTCGGTTTTGTTCAAGAGGCCTAAGGGGTGCACTGTTTGACGAGATCACAGGCGTGGCGCCTGCGGGGCATCACCGCATCATCGATGGCAAGGAGAGCGTGAGCTTCCTGCACAAGGTGAAGGAGATGATCGAGGATCCCAGCAAGCTGGTGTTCGGCGGCAAGGATCCGGGCGAGGTGTTGTTGGGGTTGTAAGTCCCACGGAATATACGGCCTGCTGCGGAGCCTCGGGCACGAGCGCTCACCGCACTTCCTTGTGCTCCGCCGCGTGCTCCACGGCCTTCACCACCACCACGCCGGCACACACGGTGGAGGCCATCAGGCAGAGCACGCCCGGGATGAGGAGCCAGGCGGCACGACGGCGGTAGCCCACCAGCAACAGCCCAAGGCCCGAGGAGGCAAGGACCAGCGCTACGATGGACCAAAGTAGGATGCCTGCCATGTGCGCGAAGGTCGTGCATGACATGGTATTCAGGCAGCGTTCGCGACCCATTCCTCGTCATCCGGGCATGGACCATCGCACACTCCTCCGCACCGGCGCCTTCGTCATCCTCCTGTCGCAGGCCCCTATGCCGTTGAAGGCCCAAGTGGTGAACGGCAGTTTCGAACAGGCCGGGCAGTTCTCGCTCGCCGGTTGGGAATGGACCTGTTCGGACCCGATGGCTGTTTCCGGCGGTGCGCCTGCTGCGGGCGACTGGGCCGTCTCCAAGGAAGCGGGACAGACCCAGGGCTGCTTCCCCAGCTACCTGTTCCAACGGCTGACCGGCTTCTCGAACGGGCAGATCATCGACATGGCCGCCTGGTTGCGCTGCGATGGCGGACCGGCCTGCCTGGGGGCCTACATGGGGCTTGGGCGGATCAACAATGGGGTGATCGAGCTGGAGGAGGGCACGGGTGCGATCGGTACCGCGTGGACCTATGTGATGTTCTCCGATACCGTTGAGCTGGGCACCGGGGACACCCTGCTGTTGGTGTTCAACTCCGGCCTGATCGGCGGTCCCATCCAACCGGGCAGCGGTCAGTTCGATGATGTATCGATCACCTTGGCTCAAGGTCTGGAAGACCTGCACGCGGCCACGGTCAGGCATTACCCCGATCCGGTGACGGACATGTTGTACCTCCACGTGGACCACGGGCGTGTTCGACAGGTGCGCATCCACGATGCCCAGGGCCGCATGCTCCGCAGCACCACGATCGCAGAAGGATCGATGTGGTCCATGGCTGTCGGTGACCTCTCTGCCGGCTCCTATTTCGTGGTGGTGGACCTTGCCGAAGGGCTGCGCAGCTTCCGGTTCATCAAGCGCTGACCGGATCCGGTGGTCCGGGCCGAACCTCTAGCTTTCGCCTGTTCACCCACCGACCATGACGCTGCGCATCCTGCTTTCCGGTGCCGTCCTTGCCCTCTCGCTCTCCGTTGCGGCGCAGGGCATCACCAACAGTGGCTTCGAGTCGTGGAGCACCACCGTGCTCGACGAACGATTGAGCGACTGGACCACTTCCGAACAGCAGGTTCCAGGTCTGAACACCATCGCCCAGGTGCCCGGGGCCTCCGGCAGCTTTGGTGTGCGTCTGGAGACGCGCATCCTGGGCAACGACACGGTCTTCGGGTACGCCCTGCTCGGGAACATCGATGGCAATGCCCCGGTGGCCGGGGTGCCCTTCACCACCGCAATCGACGCCATCGAAGGTTTCTATCGCTACGACCTGCAGCCCGGTGATTCGGCCGTGGTGCTGGTGGGCATCTGGAGCTTCGGGGTGCTCGCCGTCGTGGATGTGCACACGATCGGAGGAACGCAGGCCGCCTGGACCGCCTTCGACCTGCCGGTGAACCAGGGGGTGCCCATCGCACCGGACAGCGTGGTGGTGGCCTTCGCGAGCTCGAACCCCTTCGCTCCAGCAGGGATCGCCGATGGCTCCTGGATCGAGGTGGACGCCGTGCGGCTCACGTCCTTCATCACGCCTGCACCGGACGTGCTGCCCAATCATGAGTTCGAGCTGTGGGATGAAGTGACGAGCGAGGACCCGGACGGGTGGAGCTCCTTCAACGCACTGCTCGCTCCGTACCAACTGGCATCGGTGATCCCTTCCACCCAGGCGCACAGCGGTGCGCTCTCCGCGCGCATCACCACTCTGGGCGTGGGCAACGACACCATTCCTGGCATCCTGACGAACGGCACGGTGACGGGCTTCGGTGTGAGCGGTGGTGTGCCCTATGCCGATCTGCCCGGCACGATGAACGCGTGGGTGCAGTATCAGCCATCGGGTCAGGACACCGCGCGGATCCTCGCCTTGTTCATGAACGGCGGTGTTCCGGTCGGGTCCGCCTATGCGGAGGTCACGGGGCCTACCTCGGGTTGGACCTTGCTTTCGGCCCCGGCCGTGGTGATGTTCACGCCTGACACCCTGTTGTTGACCGTGTTCTCAGGAACCAACCCGGGTTCGGTGCTGTGGGTGGATGATGTGGACCTGTCGGGCGGCAATGTGGGCCTCGCGCAGGAGCGCGTGCCTGCTGCGCGCGTGTATCCGGTCCCCGCCGACGATGCGCTGTTCGTGGACGCGCCTGTGGGCGCAGGCCTGAAGGCATGGGTCCTGCGGGATGTGCAGGGGCGCGAGCTTTCACGGGGCCGCTTCGCCACACCGCATCGCGCGTCGATCGATGTGCGCGGGTTGCCGTCCGGTCCTGGTCTGCTCGAGCTCGACCTGACCGACGGCTCCCGGAGGATGGAGCGTTTCGTGAAGCGTTGAGCCGGAGCGGGCCCGCGGTGGCGCTTCGCGTGCATGCCTAGAACAGCGCGGGCACCCCACATCGCCGTGTTGACAACTGCGGCCGCTGCGCTTCAGCCCTGCGGCATGGCCGCGGCTACGTTTGCCCGGCACCTTAACGGAGCATGGGCGCGTTGCAGACCACGGGTCCGCTGAGCGAAGCGGACCTGGTTCACTCAGAGTGAGGCTGCGTTGCGTCCGGCAGGGAAGACCCTCTGCCATGCTTCCGCAAGGGCCACAACAGGCTGGTCCATGACCCGAACCCTCCGCTCCCGCTTCGTCCCGCGCATCTCCTCCCTCCTCCGTCGATCCCTGGTCCCTCTGGCCGTCGTGGCCGCCCTGGGTTGGGGGCATGAGGCCCACGCCACCCACGCCATGGGTGGGGAGATCAGCTACACCTGTGTGGCGCCGAACCAGTATCTGGTGACGCTCGACTTCTACCGCGACTGCAACGGGGTGGCCGCGCCCACCAACTGCAACAACGGGCTCAGCTTCAATGTGCGCAGCACGCAATGCGGCGCCAACTTCAACCAGTGCTTCACCTTCCAGGGCGTTCAGGTGATCACGCCGATCTGCGCCAGCGAGACCGACCGATGCCTCAATCCGGGAGGTGTATACGGGGTGGAGAAGTACACCTACACGCGCCTGGTGAACCTCACTCAATGGGCCGGTTGCGGCACCGATTGGGTGTTCAGCTGGTCGCTGTGCTGCCGCAACAACGCGGTGACCTCGCTGCAGAACCCCGGGAACCAGGACCTCTATCTGGACGCCACGCTGAACAACACGGTGACCCCGTGCAACAGCTCGGCCGACTTCCTCACCAACCCCACGCCGTTCTACTGCCTGGGCCAGAGTGTAAGCTACAACCCCGGCGCGGTGGATCCCGATGGTGATCAGCTCACCTATGAACTGATCGCCGCCCGCGGCGCGAACGGCAACAACCTCACCTACGCGGCGGGCTACAGCGCCCTGCAACCGGTGCGCAACGGCGGCGGCGCCGGGGCCGTGCAGCTGAACGCCACCACCGGCACCATGACGGTGATCCCCAACCAGCTTCAGGTGGCCGTGGTGACCTATCGTGTGCGCGAGTTCCGCAACGGGGTGCAGATCGGGTCGGTGACGCGCGACGTGCAGGTGGTGGTGCGTGCGTGCGCGGGCAATACCGCCCCGACCGCGAGCGGCATCAACGGTTCGGCGAACTACACCACCTCGGTCTGTGCCGGTGTGCCGATCACGTTCACCATCAACTCCAACGATGCGAACGCCGGGCAGACGGTGCAGATGAACTGGAACGGCGGCATTGCCGGAGCCACGTTCACCACGGCCGGTCTGCCCTTCCCCACGGGCACTTTCAACTGGACGCCCGCGGTGGCGGACATCGGCACCAACAACTTCACGGTGACCGTGACCGATGATGCGTGCCCCCTGGTCGGCACCAACGACTTCGGTTACTCGGTGATCGTGACACCTCCGTTCACGGCGGCGGACGCCGGGCCCGACCAACAGGTCTGCGGTGGAACGGCCACCCTGGCCGGGGTGCTTCCATACAGCCAGGTGACGGGTACGTGGACCGTGGTGAGCGGCAGCGGCGTGTTCGCGAACGCCAACTCAGCCACCAGCGGGGTGAGCGGTCTTTCGCAAGGCGCCAACGTGTTCCAGTGGAGCGTGGACTACGGCACCTGCGGCATCGCGACCGATCAGGTGACGATCACCTCCTTCAACCCCGGGCAGGCCGCCGCGAACGCGGGGCCCGACCAGGCCCTGTGCCTGCCGGCGACCAGCACCAACCTGGCCGCCAACACGGCCGCAGCCCCGGCGGTGGGCACCTGGACGCTGGTGAGCGGCACCGGCACGGTGGCCGCTCCGAACAGCCCCACCAGCGCGGTGAGCGGCCTGAGCGTCGGTGCGAACATCTTCCGATGGACGATCAACAACGGACCCTGCGGTGCGCCGACCACCGATGAGGTGACCCTCTTCGTGTACGACAACGCGCAGCCCGCTGCGAACGCCGGCCCCGACCAGCAACTGTGCACACCGACGACCAGCACCACGCTGGCCGGCAACGCGGTGATCTTCCCGGCCACCGGCACCTGGACGGTGGTGCAGGGCAGCGGTGTGTTCGCCAACGCCAGCAACCCCACCAGTGGCGTGAGCGGCCTGAGCGTCGGCGTCAACCGCTTCCGCTGGACGATCAGCAACGGACCCTGCGCGCCGCCGAGCACGCAGGATGAAGTGACCGTGACGGTCTTCAACCAGAACAGTCCGAACGCCAACGCCGGTGCCGACCTCACCCTCTGCTCGCCGCCCAACAGCATCACCCTGACCGGTAACGCCCCGATCGCGCCCGCCACGGGTACGTGGACGCTGGTGAGCGGACAAGGCACCATCTCCTCGCCAGGCAACCCCAGCACCCTGGTGACCAACCTGGGCCTGGGCGTCAACATCTTCCAGTGGACCCTCAACAATGGTCCCTGTGCCAATGGGGTGACCCAGGACCAAGTGAGCGTGACGGTCTTCAGCAGCGCCTCGCCGTCGGCGAACGCCGGCCCCGACCAGGAGATCTGCAGCAGCACCAACAGCACGCAACTGGCGGGCAACACGCCGATCGCGCCCGCTGTGGGCACGTGGACGCTCGTGAGCGGCAGCGGCACCATCGTGAGCCCGAACGATCCCACCACGCAGGTGACCAACCTGGGCATCGGCAACAACGTGTTCCGGTGGACGGTGAACAACGGACCCTGTGCCAACGGCCTGACCAACGACCAGGTCACGATCCGCGTGTTCGACGCCAATGCGCCGACCGCCAACGCCGGCCCCGATCAGTCCATCTGCTCCACGACGACCTCCATCACCCTGGGGGGTAGCGCGCCGACCTTCCCCGCCACGGGCGTGTGGACCTTGGTGAGCGGCAGCGGCAACATCGTGTCGCCGGGCAACCCGGCCAGCATCGTCACCGGGCTTGGCTTGGGTGCCAACGTGTTCCAGTGGACGGTGGACAACGGCGCCTGCCAGAACCCGATCAGCTCGGACCAGGTGACGATCACGGTGTTCGATGCGAACCAGGCGAACGCCAGCGCAGGTCCCGACCAGTCGCTCTGCGGGGCCACGAGCACCACCCTGGCCGGCAACGCGGTGACGGCGCCCGGCACGGGCACCTGGACGCTGGTGAGCGGCAGCGGCAGCATCAGCACGCCCAACGATCCCGCCAGCGCCGTGACCGGCCTTGCCGTGGGCAACAACGTGTTCCAGTGGACCGTGAACAACGGGGCCTGCGGCGCACCGACCTCGGACCAGGTGACGGTGGCCGTGTTCGACCCGTCCATGCTGGCGGCGAGCGCGGGACCCGACCAGCAGCTGTGCACGCCGACCAACAGCACGACGCTGAACGGCAGCGCGGTGATCTTCCCCGGCACGGGCACCTGGACGCTGGTGAGCGGTACGGGAACGATCACCTCGCCCAACAGCGCCAGCACCGGCATCACCGGGCTCGGTGTGGGTGTGAACGTGTTCCGCTGGACGGTGAGCAACGGTCCCTGCGCGGGCACTAGCAGCGATGAGGTCAGCATCACGCTCTTCAACAGCGCCAACCCGGTGGCCAACGCCGGTCCCGACCAGCAGATCTGCATCCCCACCTTCCCCTCGCAGGTGAACCTGGCCGGCAGTGCGGTGATCCCGCCCGCGGTAGGCACGTGGACCCTGGTGAGCGGCACCGGTGCGATCGTGGACCCGAACGACCCCAACACCCTGGTGACGGGGCTGGCGGTGGGCATCAACGTGTTCCGTTGGACAGTGAGCAACGGGGTGTGCGCGAACGGCCTCACCACCGACGAGATCACCGTGTTCGTGTTCGATGCCGCCAACCCGGTGGCCAACGCCGGCCCCGACCAGAATCTCTGCACACCGATCACGAGCACCGTGCTCAGCGGCAGTTCGCTGATCGTGCCGGCCACGGGCACCTGGACCCTGATCAGCGGCAGCGGCACCCTCGTCGATCCGACCGACCCGAACAGCCAGGTGACCGGTCTGGGACTCGGTCCCAACGTGTTCCAATGGACGGTGAGCAACGGCAACTGCGCCAACCCGATCACCAGCGATCAGGTGACGATCAACCTCTTCAACGGCAACGCTCAACCCGCCGAGGCAGGTCCTGACCAGACGATCTGCAGCACGACCACGAGCATCACCATGGCCGGCAACACGCCCACAGGCCTGGCCACCGGAAGCTGGAGCGTGCTGCAAGGCACGGCCACCTTCGCCAACGCCGGAAGTGCCACCACCTCGGCGACCGGCCTCAGCGTGGGCACCAACGTGCTGCAATGGAGCATCGACAACGGCGCCTGTGGTGTGAGCACGGACGTGATGACGGTGACGGTGTTTGATGCCAACCAGGCCAACGCCAACGCCGGTCCGGACCAGAGCATCTGCATCCCCGATGTCCCCAACCAGGTGACGCTGGCGGGCAACGCCATCACCTTCCCGGCCACGGGGACCTGGACCCTGGTGAGCGGCAGCGGCAGCATCTTCGACCCGAACGACCCGCTGACCGTGGTCACCGGCCTCGGCGTGGGCGTCAACGTGTTCCAGTGGACCATCAACAACGGACCCTGCGCGAACGGCACCACCACGGACCAGGTGAGCATCACGGTGTTCGACGGTGGCAACGCCGCCGCGGACGCCGGCCCCGACCAGGAGCTGTGCACGCCCACCAGCAGCACCAGCATGGCCGGTAGCACGGTGACCTTCCCGGCCGTGGGCACCTGGACGGTGGTGAGCGGTTCGGCCGCCATCGTGTCGGCCAACGACCCCAACACGCTGGTGACCGGACTGGGCGTGGGTGAGACGGTGCTCCGTTGGACCGTGGACAACGGGGTGTGCGGAACGCCCAGCTTCGACGAGGTGAGCCTCTTCGTGTTCGATGCGAACAACCCGGTGGCCAACGCCGGCCCGGACCAGGAGCTCTGCATCCTCACCACCCTCACCGTGGTGAACGGCAGTCCGCTGACCTTCCCGGCCACCGGCACCTGGGCCGTGGTGAGCGGCAGCGGCACCTTCGATGATCAGAACGCGCCCTTCACCAACCTGAGCGGGTTCTCGATCGGCACCAACGTGTACACCTGGACGGTGAGCAACGGGCCCTGCGCCAACGGGCTCACGGTGGATACGCTGCGCGTGGTGGTGTACGACAACACCAACCCCATCGCGAACGCGGGCCCTGACCAGCAGTACTGCACCCCGGACGATGCCGCGGTGCTGGATGGCAGTGAGCTGCTTCCGCCCGCGACCGGTATATGGACCCTGATCGCCGGCAGCGGCACGCTGGCCGATCCCACCGACCCGAACACCACGGTCGACAACCTGACGGTCGGCATCAACACTTTCCGCTGGTCGGTGGACAACGGCCCCTGCATCAACGGCAACACGAACGACCAGATGAACATCCTGGTCTTCGATGCCAACAACCCCCCGGCCGACGCGGGCCCCGACCAGGAGCTGTGCACGCCGAACACGAGCACCGTGATGGCGGGCAGCGCGCTGATCACCCCGGCCACCGGCACCTGGACGCTGGTGAGCGGCGGCGGCACCATCGTGACGCCCGGCAGCCCCACCACCGCCATCACCGGCCTGCCCGTGGGCGAGAACGTGTTCCGCTGGACGGTGAACAACGGTCCCTGCGCGAACCCGATCACCTTCGACGAGGTGAGCCTCTTCGTGTTCGATCAGAACAACCTGGTGGCCGATGCCGGGCCCGACCAGGAGCTCTGCACGCCCAACGTGAACGCCACGATGGCGGGCAGCGCCCTCACCTTTCCGGCCACCGGCACCTGGACGCTCATCGCCGGCAGCGGCACGATCAACGACCCCGGCGACCCGACCGCTGTGGTGAGCGGCCTGGGCGTGGGTGAGAACGTGCTGGTGTGGACCGTGAGCAACGGCCCCTGCACGGACCCCATCACCTCCGATACGGTGAGCGTGTTCCTCTTCGACGCCACCAACGCCAATGCCGACGCAGGTCCGGACCAGGAGCTGTGCACGCCGACAAGCACCACCACGCTGGCCGGCAACACGCCGATCTTCCCGGCCATCGGCACGTGGACCGTGGTGAGCGGCAACGCCATCATCGCCGATGCGAACGACCCGAACAGCGCGGTGAGCGGCCTGGGCGTGGGTGAGACCGTACTGCAATGGACCGTGGACAACGGGCCCTGTGCGAACGGGAACACCACCGACCTGGTGAGCCTCTTCGTGTTCGACGATGCCAACCTGGTGGCCGACGCAGGTGCCGATCAAGAGCTGTGCGCACCGGATAACACGGTGACCCTGAGCGGCAGTCCGGTGATCTTCCCCGCGACCGGGACCTGGACCGTGGTGAGCGGCACGGCCACCATCGTGAGCCCCAACGACCCCAACAGCGTGGTGACCGACCTCGTGGTGGGCGAGACCATCCTGGAGTGGACCGTGGATAACGGCCCCTGCACCAACGGCATCACCACCGACCAGGTGAGCCTCCAGGTCTTCGATCCGCTGAGCGCCGATGCGAACGCCGGCCCCGACCAGGACCTGTGCACGCCCACCACCAGCGCCACCCTGGCGGGCAGTGCGACCATCTTCCCCAGCGTGGGCACATGGACCGTGGCGGCCGGTGGCGGCACCTTCGCCGATGCCAACGACCCGGCCACCACCGTGAGCGGCCTGATCGTGGGTGAGAACATCCTCGTGTGGACCGTGGACAACGGCCCCTGCGCGAACGGCCTCACCAGTGATACGCTGACCATCCTGCTCTACGATGAGAACAATCCAGTGGCGAACGCCGGGCCCGATCAACAACGCTGCACGCCCGACACCACCACCACGCTGGCCGGCAGCGCGGTGATCTTCCCCGCCTCGGGCCTGTGGACCCTGGTGAGCGGTACGGGCACCATCGTGGACCCGACCGATCCGAGCTCGGCCGTGACGGGTCTGACGGTGGGCGAGAACGTGTTCCTGTGGACCGTGACGAACGGGCCCTGCGCCAACCCGGTGACGAGCGACGCGATGAGCATCTTCATCTTCGATGACACCAACCCCGATGCGAACGCGGGTGCCGATCAGGCCATCTGCACGCCCATCACCAGCGCCACGTTGAGCGGCAGCGCGGTGACCTTCCCGGCCACGGGCCTGTGGACCCTGGTGAACGGTCAGGGCACCATCACCGATCCGAGCGATCCGAACACCACGGTGACCGGCCTGGGCATCGGCCTGAACGAGTTCGCCTGGACGGTGGACAACGGCCCCTGCGCCAACGGCATCACGACGGACAACGTGGTGATCAACCTCTTCGACGAGAACGCGCCGCCGGCCGATGCGGGCCCCGACCAGGACCTCTGCGCGCCGACGAGCAGCACCTTCCTGCAGGGCAACACCGCCGTGGGCGTGGCCATCGGCACCTGGACCCTGGTGCAGGGCACCGGCGTGTTCGCCGATGCCAACGATCCGCTCACGGAAGTGACGGGCCTCACCATCGGTGAGAACATCTTCCAGTGGACCATCGACAACAGTGTTTGCGGGATCAGCGACGACCAGGTGAGCATCTTCGTGTTCGACCCGAACAACCCGCCGGCCGATGCCGGTCCGGACCAGGAACTGTGCATGCCCACGGACAGCACCTTCCTGGCGGGCAACACGCCGACCTTCCCGGCCACGGGCACCTGGACGGTGATCGCCGGCACGGGCGTGTTCGCCGACCCGAGCGACCCCGGCACACTGGTGAGCACGCTGAGCATCGGCGTCAACACCTTCCGGTGGACGGTGGACAACGGCCCCTGCGCCAACCCGATCACCTTCGATGACGTGTCCGTCATCCTCTTCAGCGACAGCACCAGCGCCGCCGATGCAGGACCGGACCAGGAGGTGTGCCTGCCGCTGACCAGCACGGTGATGGCCGCCGCTCCGCCCCAGGCCCCCGCCACCGGCAGCTGGACGCTGATCGGCGGTTCGGGCACCATCGTGGACCCCGCCAGCCCCACCTCGGCCATCACCGACCTCACCGTGGGCATCAGCACGTTCGTGTGGACCCTGGACAATGGTCCCTGCCCACCGAACGGCATCATGAGCGACACCATCCAGATCTACGTGTACGACCCCACCGCGCCGACGGCCGATGCGGGTCCCGACCAGGAGCTCTGCACCCCGCAGGTGAGCACCATGATGCAGGGCAACATCCCCGCTTTCCCGGGTGTAGGCACCTGGAGCCTGTTGAGCGGCAGCGGCACCATCGTGGAGCCCAACAACCCCTTCACGATGATCACCGACATGGCCGTGGGTGAGAACGTGTTCGTGTGGCAGATCTACAATGGCCAGTGCGGCTTCGGCCCGCCGAGCACCGACACGGTGAGCGTCTTCATCTTCGACGAGAACCAGCCGCCCGCGCAGACCGGTCCCGACCAGGAGCTCTGCACCCCCACCACCGGCGCGGTGCTCACGGCCAACGATCCCATCTTCCCGGCCACCGGCCAATGGACGGTGTTGCAGGGCGGTGGCATCCTGGCCGATGCGAGCGACCCGAACACGGCGGTGTTCAACCTGAGCATCGGCGACAACGTGTTCGTGTGGACCATCGACAACGGGCCCTGCCCCGACGCGGTGACCACGGACACGCTGCAGGTGACGCTCTTCGATGAGAACTCCGCCTCGGCCGACGCCGGTCCCGACCAGGAGATCTGCATCCCCACCTTCCCGAACACGGTGACGATGGCGGCCACCGATCCCACCTACCCGGCCACCGGCCAGTGGACGCTGGTGAGCGGTTCGGGCACTATCACGGACCCCACCAGCGCCACCACCACCATCACCGACCTGCTGGTGGGCGTGAGCGTGTTCGAGTGGACGGTGAGCAACGGGCCCTGCCCGAACGGCACCACGACGGATCAGGTGACCATCAGCGTGTTCGACGCCGGCCAGGACGCGGCCGATGCGGGTCCCGACCAGGAGCTGTGCACGCCCACCAGCAGCACGACGCTGGCCGGCAACGCGCTCATCTTCCCGGCCACCGGCACGTGGACGGTGCTGAACGGCAGCGGCACGGTGACCGATCCGGCGAGCCCCACCAGCAACATCACCGGCCTGACCCCGGGCACCACCACGCTGCTGTGGACCATCGACAACGGTCCCTGCGCACCAGGCATCACCACGGACACGGTGCTGATCCAGGTCTTCGACAACACGGCCGCCGCCGCATTGGCCGGCGACGACCAGAGCTTCTGTTCACCCGCACCCAACACCACCATGTTCGCCAGTTCACCTGTTGCCCCGGCCGTCGGCCTCTGGACCCTCATCAGCGGCACCGGCACGCTGGCCGATCCCACCAGCCCCTTCACCGCGGTCACCGACCTGGGCCTGGGTGAAACGGTCTTCGAGTGGACCATCGACAACGGCGCGTGCGGCAGCACGAGCGACCAGATGAGCTTCCTGGTGTACAACAGTGCGCTGGCCGCGGCCGATGCGGGCGAGGACCAGGAGTTCTGCCAGCACCAGTTCACAGGCACCGCGCTGGACGCCGAACCGGTGTTCGACGCCCTGGCCACCGGAGCATGGACGCTGGTGAGCGGTACGGCCACCCTGAGCGATCCGGCCGACCCCGCCGCCTTCGCCAGCGGGCTGGCCCTGGGCAACACCTGGTTCGTGTGGACGGTGAACAACGGGGTGTGCGGCACCACGAGCGACTCGGTGCTGGTGCGCCTGAAGGACTGCCTGACGGTGATCGTGCCCGACGCCTTCAGCCCCAATGGCGATGGGGTGAACGACACGTACGTGGTGCACAACCTGGAGAGCTATCCGGACAACAGTCTGCAGGTCTTCAACCGCTGGGGCTCGAAGGTGCTCGACCGCTCGCCCTACACCAATGACTGGAACGGCCGCAGCGAGAACAGCCTCAATTGGGGCGAGGAGCTGCCCGAAAGCACCTACTACTTCATCCTGGACCTCGGCAACGGTGAGGAGCCCTTCACCGGTTACATCTACATCCGCCGCTGATCATGCGCACACCGAGGACCCAACCCCGAAACACCGCGCCCTCCGGCGTTCAACCCATGGCGACCATGGCCTCCCGTTGGAAAGCCCTGCTCCTGGCCCTTGTGCTCGCGGCCCCCGTGGCCGCCCAGCAGGACCCGCAGTTCACACAGTACATGTTCAACCTGCTGGCGATCAACCCGGCCTACGCCGGCGCCGCCGAGCGGGTGAGCATCAAGGCCCTGACGCGCCACCAGTGGGTGGGCTTCGAGGGCGCGCCCAGCACGCAGACCCTGACGGTGCATGCCCCGCTGGCGCGGGAGACCGTGGGCATCGGCGGCACCATCATGCGCGACGAGCACGGGCCGGTGAGCCAGTACGGCTTCATGATCGACCTGGCCTACCGCATCCACTTCGCCAACGAGCGCAAGCTGGCCTTCGGCCTCAAGGGCGGCATGACGCTGGTGCAGGGCCGCTTCGGTGAGCTCAATCCCCTGCAGAGCGGCGACCAGGTCTTCCAGCAGAACGTGAACACCAAGCTGGACCCGCAGTTCGGTTTCGGCATGATGTATTACGGCGAGCGCTTCTTCCTGGGGGTGAGCACGCCCAAGCTCCTGCGCACCGAGTTCTTCAAGGACGCACCGGTGGACACCACGGGCACGGCGTGGCAGCAGGGCCAGCGCCCGCACTACTTCCTCACCGGCGGCTACGTGTTCAACATGGGCATGTACCACAAGTTCAAACCCACCTTCCTGGTGAAGGCCGTGCAGGGCGCGCCCATCAGCTTCGACGTGAGCGCCAACTTCCTGTTCTTCGAGAAGTTCTGGCTGGGCGCCATGTACCGCCACGAGGACGCCGTGGGCGCCCTGGCCCAGTACTACTTCACCGACGGCATCTACGCCGGTTACGCCTACGACTATCCGGTGAGCCCGCTGCGCAACTACAGCGGCGGAAGCCACGAGGTGATGCTCGGCTTCGACTTCGGCAAACGCATGAAGGGCATCCGCTCACCGCGCTACTTCTGAGCCATGACGCAGTACCAACGACCGATGAACCGCCCCACCGCACGCACCCTCGGCCTGCTGCTGCTGGCCGCGCTGCCCCTGGCCGCCGGCGCCCAGAAGCTCAAGGAGCGCATGGCCACCCGCTACGCCGATGACTTCGACTATCCGGCGATGGCCAAGGTGTACCAGGACCTGTCCGACAAGGGCAAGGCGGACGCCACCGACCTGCGCCGCCTGGCCATGGCCTACAAGCGCATGGGCCGCATGGACCTGGCGGAGGCCACCTACGCCAAGCTCACCAGCGGCACACCCAGCGCCCAGGACCTCTTCGACCACGCCGAGGTGCTGCGCGGCAACGGCAAGTACACCGAGGCCAACCAGCTCTATGCGCGCTACCTGGAGCAGAACCCGGGCGATGCCCGCGCGGAGGCCTACGTGAAGCACCCCGACCTTTTCGACCGCCTGAACCGCGACAGCAGCAGCGCCAGCATCCGCACGGTGCCCATCAACAGCCCGCAGGCCGACCTGGGCCTCACCGTGCTGGAGGAGCTCCTGCTCTTCAGCAGCGCCCGTGGCGAAGGCACAGGCGGCAAGGCCACCTACAAGTGGGACGACCAGCCCTTCCTCAACCTCTACAGCGCCCTGCTGAAGGGACAGACCGCCGAGGAGCCCATGGTGATGCGCAAGGACGTGAACAGCCGCTTCCACGATGGCACGGCCAGCTTCGACTCCCTCGCCGACCGCCTCTACTTCACGCGCAACAACTTCTTCTACGGCACCAAGGACCTGGCCGATGACGGCGAGCTCAAGCTGGGCATCTTCTTCACCGATATCTCCACCGGCGAGTTCGGCAACCAGGAGTGGGGCAACCTGATCCCCTTCGACCACAACAACGCGCAGTACAACGTGGGCCATCCCTGCGTGAGCCACGACGGGCGCCGCATGTACTTCGTGAGCGACATGCCCGGCGGCCAGGGCGGCACGGACATCTGGTTCTGCGACAACCTGGGCAACAACTGGGGTGCGCCGCAGAACATGGGCCCCAAGGTGAACACCGCCGGCAACGAGATGTACCCCTTCATCGGGCGCGACAGCACCTTCTTCTTCGCCAGCAACGGCCACCCGGGACTGGGCGGGCTGGACCTCTTCCGCACCAGGCTGCTGCCCACCGGGCCCGGCACGGTGTTCAACCTGAAGGCGCCGATGAACTCGCGCTTCAACGACTTCGGGCTGCTGCTGCTGGCCGACGACAGCACGGGCTTCTTCGTGAGCGACCGGCCCGGCGGCGTGGGCAGCGACGACATCTACGGCTGCACCGTGCGTCCGCCCATGATGTACCTGGCCGGCATCGTGATCGACAAGGCCACCCGCCAGCCCATCGAGGGCGCCACCATCCTGCTGAAGGACGAGAAGAACGAGCACGTGAAGCGCTACCAGCTGGAGACCGAGCCCGGCGGCAAGTTCAAGATCGACGCCGAGTACCGCAGCAAGTACGTGATCGTGGCCACCAAGAACGGCTACTTCCAGCAGGAGGTGAGCGTGATGACCGACAGCGACCCGCTGGAGGACATCGTGGTGGAGATGACCAAGTACGACTACGCCGCCGAGGGCGTGGTGATGCATGGCGAGACCGAGGCCCCGCTGAGCGGCGCCAAGGTGATGCTCTACGACGGCAACGACCAACTGCTGGAGGAGCGCACCACCGACGCCACGGGCAAGTACGCCTTCGCCCTGAAGCCCGAGAGCGACTACCGCATCCGCGTGGAAAAGGAGGGCTTCTTCAAGCAGAGCGCCCGCATCAGCACCAAGGGCAAGCCCAGCGCCATCATCCACACGGACTTCCGCCTGTTCCCGCTGGAGGTGAACCAGGTGGTGCGCCTGGACAACATCTACTACGACTACAACAAGTGGAACATCCGCCCCGACGCGGCGCTCGAGCTGGACAAGCTGGTGCAGACGCTGAACGACAACCCCACGGTGAAGATCGAGCTGAGCAGCCACACGGACTGCCGCGGCAAGGACGCCTACAACCTCAACCTGTCGCAGAAGCGTGCCAAGAGCGCCGTGGACCACCTGATCAGCAAAGGCATCGCCAAGGACCGGGTGACGAGCAAGGGCTACGGGGAATCAATGCCGAGCGAGAAGTGCGTGTGCGAGAAGTGCAGCGAGGACGAGCACCAGCGCAACCGCCGCACCGAGTTCAAGGTGTTATCGAAGTAGGGTAGGGGGGTTAGTTGGACGAGCGGCGGGCTCCTGCGATGCGGGGGCCCGTCCTCATTTACGCTGGCGTCCACCTCACGGGCCACCGGCCTCCAGCCACCAGCCTCCCGCCTCCCGCCTCTAGCCACAGGCCGCCAGCCCCCAGCTGCCAGCCGCCGCATCCATCCCATGGTGTGCCGTGGCTGGGGCTGGTCGACCGTCGGCGACCCACTTGGTGGCACGGCCGGGGCCGATCTACCTTCGGGGTATGATCGCCACCCGCATCCCCCAGAAGGACGCCCGGTTCTACTTCGTGAGCTACCCGGCCGAGGACCTCTTGCGGCGTGTGCGCTTCATCAGCCGGTATTACGCCGAGGGGGAGGCGGCCATCGCGGCCGATCCCGGAACCAAGGACGATGAGGTGGCCGGCTTCATCGGGCGCATCGAACGCAGCGACGCCGCCTTCCAACGCGCCATGAGCAAGGCCAAGGTGAAGGCCATCCGCAACTTCTACGAGACCGCCGTCACCCAGCCGCCCATCCCCGGCACCGTGCTGCTGTTCACCAGCGAAACGCTCGACTTCAGCCCGCTCGGGGTGTACCAGCATGTGGGCGACCTGAAGGAGCCGCGCGAGAAGTACCTGATCATCGACGGGCAGCACCGCCTGGCCGCGCTGGAGTTCTTCTTCCGCAGCCACCCCGAGGAGGCCCGCAGCATCCACGTGCCCTGCGTGGTGTTCGATGGGCAGAGCGAGGACTTCGCCGCGGAGATGTTCGTGATCATCAACAGCACGCCCACGCGCATCAACAAGAGCCACCTGATCGACCTGTACGAGAAGGTGAGCTGGGAGAAGCCCGACAAGCGTCTGGCCGCGAAGGTGATCGAGCGCCTCTACGCCGATCCGGACAGCCCGCTGCGCTACCGCATCAACCGCCTGGGCAACCGCAGCAAACAGGAGAAGTGGATCATGCAGGCCGAGCTCTTCAACGAGGTGCACCGCTGGATCGTGCGCAGCACCAAGCGCGGGGAGACGGTGGACGCCAGCGCCCGCACCGTGGAGAAACGCTACCGCACCGTGCAGGAGTTCCTGCGCGCGGCCCGCAGCGCCTGGGGCGATGCCTGGGGCCACCCCAAGTACCACGTGACCAAGCCCGTGACGCTGAAGGCCATGCTGCGTGTATGCGCCGACCTGGCCCTGGCGGACGACCACGTCGACGAGAACCGCGAACGCCGCTGGGCCCAGCGACTGGCCCCGTGGGGCGACGTGGCGCGCGAGTTCCGCGATGAGGGCTTCTACGAGCGCTTCGCCGCCAAGGGACAGGTGGAACGCGTGGCCAAGGTGCACCGCTACCTGGCCCAGCGCGTGGGGCTCTGAGCGCGTTCCATCACTGCCCTCCGGGCTGCGCGAGATCCCTCTCGCTCGCTACCAAGATCAATGCGGAGATGCGCTCCAGGGACGAACCGGGCCCGGCAGCCGCCCAAGAATGCCCGTCCCTTTGCGGTGGCCCCGGTGGGACCCGGGCCTAGCTTCGGGCCAAACCCATTCCCATGCGTAAAGGACTACTCGCCCTCACCGCCGTCGCCGGCCTCCAGGCCTCGGCCCAGTTCGGCACCGCGCCGGACTTCACCGTCACCGACCTGAACAGCGTACAGCACAACCTCTATACCTGGCTCAACGCCGGCAAGGTGGTGATCGTGGACGCCTCGGCCACCTGGTGCGGTCCCTGCTGGTCGCTGCACCAGAGCCATGCGCTGCGCGACCTCTACAACAACTACGGCCCTCCGGGCAGCGACCAGTTGCGCATCCTCTTCTATGAGGCCGATGCCAGCACCACCCTGGCCGACCTGCAGGGCAACACCGGTTCCACTCAGGGGGACTGGCTCACCGGCACGCCCTATCCCGTGGTGAACGAGGCGCCCCTGACGCTGCAGGGCAGCGTGTGGTGGCCGCAGGGTTTCCCCACGGTGAGCCTGATCCGCCCCAGCGACAAGGAGATCGTGGAGGACATGTGGAACTTCAACTACAACCAGATGGTGAACGCCATCAACCAGATCATCACGCTGAATGCAGTGTCCGTGCCCGAGACGGCCGATGCCGATGGCGTGCGCCTGTTCCCCATCCCGGTGGCCGACGTGCTCAACGTGGACCTGGGCTCGGTGCAGGCCGATGAGCTGGTGGTGCTGGACGCCACCGGCCGTGTGGCCACGCGCCATGGTGTGAACGGCGAGACCCTGACCCAACTGGACGTGCAGGCCCTGGAGGCCGGGCACTACCTGGTGAGCATCCGCCAGAACGGCCAGGAGGTGGGCAGCCGCCGATTCGTGAAGTGAACCACCGATCGATGACCGGTGAAGGGCGCCCTGCGGGGCGCCCTTCGTCGTTCAGGTGCGGCGGAAGAGCAGGTTGAAGAGCGTGCGGTCCACCAGCACCTCGTGGAGCACACCGTCGCGGTAGGTGTAGTGGTTGGTGCCCTTGTCCGGCATGGTGAGGAGGTAGCGCCCGTCGCCCACCGCGCGCAGGGGGCAGTCCCGCAGCTCGCTTTCCACGAAGATGCTGTCCTGGCCCACAGGCTCCTCGTAGTACATGCGGGCGATGGTCCACGGGTTGTCCGCGCGGCCCACGAAGACCTTGTTGGGGTGCACGTAGCACAGGGGCCGCCCACCGACGGTGTACATGGAACTGCTGTCGCGCAGCTCATCATCCACGTGGTAGGTGCTGTGGCAGCGGGTGACGCGGTCGCCCTCGTACACGGTGGAGAGGTCGCTGCGCACGTCGTGGGTCCACAACACCACGATGGAGGAGCGCGAGATCATCCTGTACTCCGCCCGGCCACCGGCCTCGGTGCGGCTGACCTCGATGCGGCCGACGGGCTTGCCGCCCTTGAGGATCTGGAAGGTGCCGTCCTGTGCCAGGGCCGGTGGCGCCAGCAGCAGCAAGGAAGCAAGGCAGGCGTGGCGCACGGGTGGAGCAAGATAGGGAGCGGCGGGAGGAAGCTGAAAGAGGAAAGCTGAACGAGGAGACAACCTGACGGCAGCAGCCACTAGCCTCCAGCTTCCGGCCACACGCCACCAGCCGCTAGCCTCCAGCTTCCGGCCACAGGCCTCCGGCTTCCGGCTGCGGGGCGGCTTCACGAAGACCTCGGCGCGCGAAGGGAGATCGCTTCAGGCGGAAGACCGCCTTCGCGAAGACGGTGGGGAAAATGATCGGACCATGGACCAAATACATCCGCACCGTCGTCGCGAGCAGCCCGAAGGGATGCGTGGCGATCTCCCCGAAGCGGACGGGAGCCAGCCGTGATCAAGCCCCCTCCTGAGCAGCGAACGCTCGCTGCGGGTGCATAAGGAGGGGCGCGGGGAGGTTTCGATCCGCAGAAGATCCGGGCGTACCCGAGTTGTCACCTCCCCCAACTTTGTCCGCCATAGCACAGCGACGGCGGACCCTCCTTGCCCGGCGCGTGGAGCGATCCACGCGCAGGAGGGGAGTTCAACCCGATCAAGCCCCCTCCTGGGCAGCGAACGCTCGCTGCTCCGCACAAGGAGGGGCACGGGGAGGTTTCGATCTGACTGGGATCCAGGTGTGACTGAGCCGCTACCTCCCCCGGCCCCTCCTTGCCCGGCGCGTGGAGCGATCCACGCGCAGGAGGGGCGTTCAACCCGATCAAGCCCCCTCCTGAGCAGCGAACACTCGCTGCTCCGCACAAGGAGGGGTACGGGGAGGTTTCGATCTGAATGGGATCCAGGTGTGACTGAGCGGCCACCTCCCCCAGCCCCTCCTTGCCCGGCGCGTGGAGCGATCCACGCGCAGGAGGGGCGTTCATCCGGCAAGGATCTCCCTGATGCGGATGCGATCACCTTCCCCATCGACCCGTACCTTGGCTACCGGCGTGTACACTGCCGTGCTGGAGGCCGATGGCATCCGGATCGGTGTGGCCAAGTTTGAACTGGTGCGATGAAGCGATTCTGGATCGTGATGATCGTTCTGGTGCCTGCGTTGCTGGAGACGACAACGAGCAAGGGCAGGCATTCATGCGGCGCTACGATGTCTTGGGGCAAAACCGTGCACAGGGCGCAGTGGGGATCGAGCCACTAGCCGATAGTACCTGGCTTGTGGTGTTGAGCGGAAAGCTGCAAGTAGGAAGCCTGATCTACAGTTCTGTCGTCACGGCCCTGCGGATCAACGCAGACGGGGAGCCCTTGGATACCGCGGTGGCCTTTCTGGACGGGTACTCCACCTACCCTGGGTGGGTGAATACAGGATGTCCGCGCCATGGAGGTGGTGTTGTTGTGGGCGGAGGGGACAAGGACACGGCGAACATCGACCGCGCTGTGTTGTATTTCTTCAGACCAACCGGGGTGTTTGACAGTTTGTTGGCCTATGGAAGCGTGGGAGATGAGCGCATCGGTCGCCAAGCGAAGGCCACCCTCGACGGAGGCTACGTGATCGTGGGCGAGACCAGCAGCAGCGGGACGAGCTTGGACGGCTTTCTGCTGAAGGTGGACAGCCTGGGGAGCCAGGAGTGGGTGCAGACCTACGGGCTGGCGAACCGGACGGAGTATCTGACAACGGTGGACCTGGCGCCAGCGAACGGCTATTACCTGGGTGGCCAGCTGAACGCCGGCGGTGGCAACTACGACCAATGGCTGCTGCGGGTGGATAGCTCGGGACAGGAAGTGTGGCAGGAGACGTATGGGACCGTATACAATGACTTCCCCAATGCCCATGTGACCAGCCTGGCGGATGGCACCGTTGTTTTTGCGACCAGCTTCACCTTGAATGTGGCCGAGGATCAGGTATTGGCCCTGGTGAAGGTCGACCCGGATGGGACGACGCTCTGGAACAAGACCTACGACGGGGCCCAATTCGACAACGCGCTATTTGCCGTGAAGGAGGTGAACCCCGGTGGCGACCTGATCGCGGTGGGGCAGAGCTCGTTGCCCAGCCTGTTCAACGGCGTGCTGTTGCGGACCACGGCGCAGGGCGACAGCCTCTGGTTGCGGTACTACCAGTACGCGGATAGTGTATGGACCCAAGGTTTCGGGACCTTGCGCGATGTGGTGCCCACCGCCGATGGAGGTTTCATCGCAGTAGGAACCGCCTATCCGGCCAGCAACAATCCGAACGACCCGCCGATCTACGGACAGGACACGTGGGTGGTGAAGGTGGACAGCATGGGCTGCCTGGAGCCGGGCTGCCACCTGATCACGGGCCTGACGAGCCAGGTGACGAACCTGCGCGGGGCGCTGCGCGTGTGGCCAAACCCTGTGCAGGCGCAGGGGCAGGGGCAGGTGCAGGTGGCGTGGGACCTGCCGGAGGCGGTGACCGGTTCGGCGCAGCTGACGCTGGTGAGCGCGGCGGGACAGGTGATGGGCAGCTGGCCGGTGGCGCTGGCGGAGCAGGGACATACCCTGGACCTGGGCGGCACTTCCCCGGGCCTGTACCACGTGCACCTGGTGGTGGAGGGGCGGTGGGTGAGCGGGGCGAAGGTGGTGGTGGAGTGAGGGAGGAAGGAGGAAGAAGTGTAGCGACCTGACGGGAGCATTGGACGTGGCCTCCAGCTTCCGGCCACAAGCCACCAGCCACTAGCCTCCAGCTTCCGGCCACAGGCCTCCGGCCACCAGCCACTAGCCTCCAGCTTCCGGCCACAGACCTCCGGCTTCCGGCTGCGGGGCGGCTTCACAAGGACCACGGCGGGCCAAGGGAGATCGCTTCCGCTCCTCGCGGAGCGTCGCGATGACGGGTCGGAAAATGACAGGTTCTTTGATGGACCCCTCCGTACCGTCATCGCGAGCAGCCCGAAGGGATGCGTGGCGATCTCCCCGAAGCGGACGGGATCCCGGCATGACTGAGCCGCCACCTCCCCCAGCCCCTCCTTGCCCGGCGCGTGGAGCGATCCACGCGCAGGAGGGGAGTTCAACCCGATCAAGCCCCCTCCTGAGCAGCGAACGCTCGCTGCTCCGCACAAGGAGGGGCACGGGGAGGTTCCGATCCGCAGGGATCCGGCGTGCCGAGCGGCCACCTCCCCCAACTTTGTCCGCCATAGCACAGCGACGGCGGACCCTCCTTGCCCGGCGCGTGGAGCGATCCACGCGCAGGAGGGGAGTTGCGTCGTGTGGGCTAGGCCGGCGTGGCGATCTCCCCCCAAGCGGACGGGAACACGCGCAGGTGGGGCGTTCACCCGGTCAGCCGACCGCCTTCACCAGGAAGTAGTTCTTCTTGCCGCGCTGGAGCAGGAGGTAACGCCCGCCGAGCAGGTCCTGCGCATTGACGGTGCGGTCCTCCGCGGCCTTCACCTTGTTGACCGCGATGGAGCCTTCGCGCAGCGCCCGCCGGGCCTCGCCCTTGCTGGACAAGAAGCCGGTGCGATCGCTGAGCAGGTCGGCGATGGGCAGACCATCATTGAGCAAGGCGCGCGGCACCTCGGCCTGCGGAACCCCCTCGAACACGTCCGTCCATTGCTGGTCGGTGAGGGTCGCCAGCGCTTCGGGGCCGGCCTGGCCGAAGATGAGGGCCGTGGCCTGCACCGCACTGTCCAGTTCCTGCTGCCCGTGCAAGCGCCGCGTGAGGTCCTCCGCCAGGGCCTTCTGCAGCTGGCGCAGGTGCGGGGCCTTGGCATGCTCCGCCACGCGGGCTTCCACCTCGGCCTGGGTCCAGGTGGTGAAGATGCGCACGTAGCGCTCCGCATCGGCGTCGCTGGTGTTGAGCCAGAACTGGTAGAAGCGGTAGGGGCTGGTGCGCCGCGCGTCGAGCCACACGTTGCCGCCCTCGCTCTTGCCGAACTTGCTGCCGTCCGCCTTGGTGATGAGCACGTTGGTGATGGCGTGGGCCTCGCCGCCGCCCATCCGCCGGATGAGCTCCGTGCCGGTGGTGATGTTGCCCCACTGGTCGCTGCCGCCCATCTGCAGGCGCACGCCCAGCGCGCGGTGCAGGTGCACGAAGTCGTAGCCCTGCACCAGCTGGTAGCTGAACTCCGTGAAGCTGATGCCCGTCTCCAGGCGGTTCTTCACGGAGTCCTTCGCCATCATGTAGTTGACGGTGATGTGCTTGCCCACGTCGCGGATGAAGGCCAGGAAGCCGATGTCCTTGAACCAGTCGTAGTTGTTGACCAGCTGCGCGCCGCCGCGATCGAAGTCGATGAAGCGGGCGAGCTGCGCGCGGATGCAGGCGGTGTTGTGGCGCAGGGTGTCCTCGTCGAGCAGCTGGCGCTCGGCCTTCTTGCCGCTGGGGTCGCCCACCATGCCCGTGGCGCCGCCGACGAGGGCGACGGGGATGTGGCCGCAGCGTTGGAAGTGCACGAGCATCATGATGGGCACCAGGTTGCCCACATGCAGGCTGTCGGCGGTGGGGTCGAAGCCGATATAGCCGGTGACGGGGCCGGCGGCGAGCAGCTCCCCGACGCCGGGCGTGGCCTCGTGCAGCAGGCCGCGCCAGCGCAGTTCGTGCAGGAAGTCGATGGCCATGGCGGAAGGCGCCAAAGATAGCCGGGCCCCGGTGGCGGCTAACTTGCGCCCATGCGGCTGGTGACGGGGGCGACGGGCATCGTGGGCAGCCACGTGCTGGTGGCCCTGTGCCGCGAGGGCCACACGGTGCGGGCGCTGGTGCGCGCCGGCAGCGACCGCCGCTTCGTGGAGCGACTGCTGGGGCGCGAGCCCGATGGCGCGGCCCTGCTGGCGCGGGTGACCTGGTGCGAAGGCGACATGCTGGACCCCGTGGCGCTGGCCGAGGCGATGGCCGGCGTGCGGCAGGTGGTGCATTGCGCGGCGCTGGTGAGCTTCGACCCCCGCGACGCCGAGGCCCTGCTGGACGTGAACGTGACGGGCACCGCCCACGTGGTGAACGCCGCGCTGGAGGCCGGGGTGGAGCGGCTGTGCCACGTGAGCAGCATCGCTGCGCTGGGCACCTCGCCCGATGGCGCACCCGTGACGGAGGACACGCCGTGGGCCGAGGACGAACAACGCTCGGTGTACGCGGTGAGCAAGTACGCCGCGGAACTGGAGGTGCACCGCGGGGTGGCCGAAGGGCTCGACGCCGTGCTGGTGAACCCGAGCCTCATCATCGGTCCCGGCCTGGCAGGCCGCAGCAGCCGCACCATGGCCGACCGCCTGCGGAAGGGCACCCGGTGGTATCCGCCGGGAAGCACCAGCGTGGTGGATGTGCGCGACGTGGCCGAGGCCTGCGTGCGCCTGTTGCACGGGCCGGGCGAGGGCGAGCGCTACCTGATCGCCGGCGAGGCCATCACCTACCAGCGGCTGTTCGGACTGTTCTGTGCGGCCTTCGGCCGGCCGGCGCCCTCCCGCCCCATCCGCCCGTGGATGCTGGAGCTGGCCTGGCGGGCGGAACGCCTGCGCACCCTGCTGTTCGGCGGAAGGCCCCTGGTGACGCGTGACACGGCGCGGACCTCCCTGCGCCAGCGGCGCTTCGATGATGGCAAGCTGCGGCGCCACCTGGGCCTGTCGCTGCGCAGCGCCGAGGAGGCCGTGGGCTACACAGCGTCGCTCATGGATGCGCCGCGGGACTAAGGCTGTCCGGCCGCGCGTTCATCGCCTCATCCTTGCGCTTGCTGAGCTCGGCGATGACGTCGCCGTAGATGTCCTTCAGCACGGCCGGGTCCTGCGCATAGTGGTCGAAGCTGCGGCCGAACTGCTCTTGCGTGATGCCCTGGTGCGTGAACAGCTCGGCGTAGTAGCCGTCCACCCGTTCGTTGCTGCGGTGCTCCACGGTGCCTTCGCGGTTGACCCGCGCTTCGATGAGCTGGGCCTCGGCCAGCACCTGCACGAAGCGGTCGCGCGGGAGGATGTCGGCCGGAGGTCCGCCGGAAGTGCAGGCGGTGAGGGAGAGGAGCAGGAGCAGGAGCGGGGGCAGGAGCAGGCGCAGGCGCAGGAGCGGGGATCCGCTGCAGAGGAGGGCGGGCCTCGTGCTCGACGACGACCCGCTGCGGTCGCAGATGCTCATGGGATGCGGCGGCGCATCTGCAGCACGCCGAAGAAGGCCTCGTTGAAGATGCCCATGCTCATCTTGCTCTTGCCCTTGCGCCGGTCGCGGAAGGTGATGGGTACCTCGGCGATGCGGAAGCCCAGTCGCTTCACGCGGTATTTCATCTCGATCTGGAAGGCATAGCCCACGAAGCGGATATCGTCCAGTGGCAGTGCCTCCAGCACGCGCCGGGTGTAACACACGAAGCCCGCCGTGGTGTCGCGCACCCCCAGCCAAAGCACGACGCGCACGTACAGGGAGGCCATGCTGCTCATCAGCACTCGGTCCCAGCTCCAATCATGCACGCGGCCGCCCTTCACGTAGCGCGAACCGACGCTCATGTCGGCCCCGCCTTCAGCGCATGCGGCATGGAGCCGGGGCAGGTCCTTCGGGTCGTGGCTGAAGTCGGCGTCCATCTCGAACACGTACGCATAGCCGTGCTGCAACGCCCACTTGAAGCCCGCGATGTAGGCCGTGCCGAGGCCGAGTTTGCCCGATCGTTCCAGCAGGTGGATGCGTGCGGGGTCCGTGCCGCGATGCTCCTTCACCAGGGCGGCCGTTCCGTCCGGGCTGTTGTCATCCACCACCAGGACATGGAACGACGGCGATAAGGCGAGCACGGCGTCCAGGATCTCCCGGATGTTCTCACGCTCGTCGTACGTGGGGATGATGACCAGCCGTTCGGGCACCGTGCAGGTTGAGGGCCAAAGATAGCCGGGGAGCTATCGGACGAGGGTCACGTGGCCCGTGCGGGCGACGCGGGCGGTGGTGGTGCTGCCCTTGGCCTCCAGTTGCCAGATGTAGACCCCCTGCTGCACCTCCTCGCCATTGGCGTACCGGCCGTCCCATGCGGCTTCGGGGTCGTTGGTACTGAAGAGCACCTGGCCCCAGCGGTCGGTGATGCGGAACACATACTGGTCCGGGTCCACACCGACCGTCACCGGCCTGAAGCCGTCGTTGATGCCGTCGCCATCCGGGGTGAAGGCGTTCGGCACGTTCACCACCAGTTCGGGCGACACGGTGATCGGCTGGCAAAGAGTGTCCGCACAGGTGGGCGCTGCATAGGCGATCAGGCAGACCTCGTACTGGCCTTCCAGGGCATCGGGGAAGTCGAACACCGGGTCGGCGGCGGTGGAGCCGCCCAGCCCGCCGAAGTCCCAGCTGTACGCCGTGGCCCCGATGCTGGTGTTGTTGAAGTAGACCTTCGGGTCCAGCGTGCTCACCACGGGCGGCAGCATGGTGAAGGCCGCCACGGGTCGCTCGAAGACCGCCACCGCGTCCTGCACCACCACCGTGGCGCTGCACCCGTTGCCGGCATCGATGGTGAGGGTGATGTCGTAGGTGCCGGGCTGGTCATAGAGCGCGCCTACGACCACCGTGCTGTCCGAAGTGGTGCCGTTGCCGAGGTCCCACAGGAACGAACCCGGGCCCTGGTGATCGGTGCTCAGATCGACCAGCGCAGGAGCGCATCCGTCGCTCATCGCCACGAAGACCTGTGGGTCGGGCACAGGGATGATGGTGATCTGGACCTCGGCGGTGGCATCCGGGCAGGGCGCCGTGCCGCTCACGGTGTAGGTGTAGGTGCCGCTCGCGGCCGTGCCCGGGTCGATCAGGGCGCCGATCGCCTGTCCATTGGGCGCGTTCCACGTGCCGCCCGTGTCCGCATCCGGGCCCAGCAAGGCGGCGAGGTCGATGGGGGCGGCATTCGCGCAGGCGCTCAAGGCACTGTTGGTACCGGCGTCCGGCGCCGGTTGCACCGAGAGGGTCAGTGCGGCCGTGTCGTTCGTGCAGGGGGTTATGGCCGCCACGACGTATTGGTATGTACCGCTGGCGGCCGCAGCCGGGTCGATCGCCGCGCCGGTGGTCGTTCCGCCCGGACCGGTCCAAGTGCCACCGCCATCAGGCGATCCGCCCAGCAGGCCGGTCAGTGACTGCGGGCCATCCGAAGAACACAAGGTCACGGCCGCATCCTGCCCGGCGTCCGGTGCCTCGGTGACGCCCACCAGCACGGTGGCGCTCGCATCCGGGCAAGGAGGCAGACCGCTGACCAGATAGGTGTAGGTGCCTGGTGTGCCGGTCGCGGGATCGAAGAGCGCCGTGGTGCTCGCTCCGTTCGGGTCCGTCCAGCTACCGCCCGGCTGCGCGGCGCCGCCCAATTGAGCGAAGAGGTCGGTCACCACACCGTTCGAGCATAGGCTCAGCGAACCTGCCGTGCCGGCGAACGCTGCGGCCTGCACCGCGACGGTGACGGAGGCCAGGTCATTCGGACATTGCCCGTTGCCGCTCACCGTGTAGGTGTACGTGCCCGCCGGATCGTTGGTGGGGTCGAAGCTGGAGGTGGTCGCCACGCCGTTCGGATCGGTCCAGGTGCCTCCTGCATCCGGTGTCCCGCCCAAGGAGAGGAAGAGGTCTGTGATCGCCCCGGAGGAACAAAGGGTCAGGTTGTTGTCCACACCCGCATCTGGACCGGCCAGCACGGTGACCTGTACCGTGGAGGTCGCTGCGGGGCATACCGTGCCGGTGACCGAATACGTGTAGGCGCCGGCCGGGTCGCTGCCCGGATCGAACAGTCCACCGAAGGCCGCTCCGTTCGGGTCGGTCCAGCTGCCGCCGGCATCGGGCGTGCCGCCGAGCTGCGCGAAGAGGCCCACTGCCGCGCCCGCGTCACACACGGTGATCGCGCCGTCCACACCGGCATCGGGCGTGCTGGTGACGGTGACCGTGACGGTGCTCTGATCGCCGAGGCAGGGCGCGAGGGCCGCCAGCGTGTAGGTGTACACACCGGCCGCATCGGTGCTCGGATCGAAGGATCCGCTGTGGGCGTTGCCCAGGGGATCGGTCCAGCTGCCGCCGGCATCGGGCGTGCCGCCGAGCTGCGCGAAGAGGCCGACGGCAGCGCCCGCGTCACACACGGTGATCGCACCATCGGTGCCCGCATCCGGCGTGGAGGTCACCGTGACCGTGACGGTGCTCTGATCACCGAGGCAGGGTGCCAGTGCGGCGAGGGTGTAGGTGTACACACCGGCTGCATCGGTGCCCGGATCGAAGGATCCGCTGTGGGCGTTGCCCAGGGGATCGGTCCAGCTGCCGCCGGCATCGGGCGTGCCGCCGAGCTGCGCGAAGAGGCCCACTGCCGCGCCCGCGTCACACACGGTGATCGCGCCGTCCACACCGGCATCGGGCGTGCTGGTGACGGTGACCGTGACGGTGCTCTGATCACCGAGGCAGGGTGCCAGTGCGGCGAGGGTGTAGGTGTACACACCGGCCGCATCGGTGCTCGGATCGAAGGAACCGCTGTGGGCATTGCCGAGGGATCGGTCCAGCTGCCACCGGCATCGGGCGTGCCGCCGAGCTGTGCGAAGAGGCCGACGGCAGCGCCCGCGTCACACACGGTGATCGCACCATCGGTGCCCGCATCCGGCGTGGAGGTCACCGTGACCGTGACGGTGCTCTGATCACCGAGGCAAGGCGCCAGTGCGGCGAGGGTGTAGGTGTAGACACCGGCCGCATCGGTGCTCGGATCGAAGGAACCGCTGTGGGCATTGCCCAGGGGATCGGTCCAGCTGCCGCCGGCATCGGGCGTGCCGCCGAGCTGCGCGAAGAGGCCCACTGCCGCGCCCGCGTCACACACGGTGATCGCGCCGTCCACACCGGCATCGGGCGTGCTGGTGACGGTGACCGTGACGGTGCTCTGATCACCGAGGCAGGGCGCGAGGGCCGCCAGCGTGTAGGTGTAGACACCGGCCGCATCGGTGCTCGGATCGAACGATCCGCTGTGGGCGTTGCCCAGGGGATCGGTCCAGCTGCCGCCGGCATCGGGCGTGCCGCCGAGCTGCGCGAAGAGGCCCACTGCCGCGCCTTGGTCGCAGACGGTGATCGCGCCATCCACACCGGCATCCGGGGTCGAGGTCAGCGTGACGGTGACGGTGCTCTGGTCGCCGAGGCAAGGTGCCAGTCCGGCGAGGGTGTAGGTGTACACACCGGCCGCGTCGGTCCCCGGATCGAAGCTGCCGCTGTGCGCGTTGCCCAGCGGATCGGTCCAGCTGCCGCCGGCATCGGGCGTGCCGCCGAGCTGCGCGAAGAGGCCCACTGCCGCGCCCGCGTCACACACGGTGATCGCACCATCGGTGCCCGCATCCGGCGTGGAGGTCACCATGACCGTGACGGTGCTCTGATCACCGAGGCAGGGTGCCAGTGCGGCGAGGGTGTAGGTGTAGACACCGGCCGCATCGGTGCTCGGATCGAAGGATCCGCTGTGGGCGTTGCCGAGCGGATCGGTCCAGCTGCCGCCGGCATCGGGCGTGCCGCCGAGCTGCGCGAAGAGCCCGACCGCAGCGCCTTGGTCGCAGACGGTGATCGCACCATCGGTGCCCGCATCGGGCGTGCTGGTGACGGTGACCGTGACGGTGCTCTGATCGCCGAGGCAGGGCGCGAGGGCCGCCAGCGTGTAGGTGTAGACACCGGCCGGATCAGCAGCCGGGTCGAAGCTGCCGCTGTGGGCATTGCCCAGGGGATCGGTCCAGCTGCCGCCGGCATCGGGTGCACCGCCGAGCTGCGCGAAGAGGCCCACTGCCGCGCCCGCGTCACACACGGTGATCGAGCCGTCCACACCGGCATCGGGCGTGGAGGTCAGCGTGACGGTGACGGTGCTCTGATCGCCGAGGCAGGGCGCGAGAGCGGCGAGGGTGTAGGTGTACACACCGGCCGCGTCGGTCCCCGGATCGAAGGATCCGCTGTGGGCATTGCCCAGGGGATCGGTCCAGCTGCCGCCGGCATCGGGCGTGCCGCCGAGCTGCGCGAAGAGGCCCACTGCCGCGCCCGCGTCACACACGGTGATCGCACCATCGGTACCCGCATCGGGCGTGGAGGTCACCGTGACCGTGACGGTGCTCTGATCACCGAGGCAGGGTGCCAGTGCGGCGAGGGTGTAGGTGTACACACCGGCCGCATCGGTGCTCGGATCGAAGGATCCGCTGTGCGCGTTGCCCAGGGGATCGGTCCAGCTGCCGCCGGCATCGGGTGCACCGCCGAGCTGCGCGAAGAGGCCCACTGCCGCGCCCGCGTCACACACGGTGATCGCACCATCGGTGCCCGCATCGGGCGTGCTGGTGACGGTGACCGTGACGGTGCTCTGATCACCGAGGCAGGGCGCGAGAGCGGCGAGGGTGTAGGTGTAGACACCGGCCGCATCGGTGCTCGGATCGAAGGATCCGCTGTGCGCGTTGCCCAGCGGATTGGTCCAGCTGCCGCCGGCATCGGGTGCACCGCCGAGCTGCGCGAAGAGGCCCACTGCCGCGCCCGCGTCACACACGGTGATCGCACCATCGGTGCCCGCATCCGGCGTGGAGGTCACCATGACCGTGACGGTGCTCTGATCACCGAGGCAGGGTGCCAGTGCGGCGAGGGTGTAGGTGTACACACCGGCCGCATCGGTGCTCGGATCGAAGGAACCGCTGTGGGCATTGCCGAGGGGATCGGTCCAGGCACCACCGGCATCGGGCGTGCCGCCGAGCTGCGCGAAGAGGCCGACGGCAGCGCCCGCGTCACACACGGTGATCGCACCATCGGTGCCCGCATCCGGCGTGGAGGTCACCGTGACCGTGACGGTGCTCTGATCACCGAGGCAAGGCGCCAGTGCGGCGAGGGGTGTAGGTGTAGACACCGGCCGCATCGGTGCTCGGATCGAAGGAACCGCTGTGGGCATTGCCCAGGGATCGGTCCAGCTGCCGCCGGCATCGGGCGTGCCGCCGAGCTGCGCGAAGAGGCCCACTGCCGCGCCCGCGTCACACAGGTGATCGCGCCGTCCACACCGGCATCGGGCGTGCTGGTGACGGTGACCGTGACGGTGCTCTGATCGCCGAGGCAGGGCGCGAGGGCCGCCAGCGTGTAGGTGTAGACACCGGCCGCATCGGTGCTCGGATCGAACGATCCGCTGTGGGCGTTGCCCAGGGGATCGGTCCAGCTGCCGCCGGCATCGGGCGTGCCGCCGAGCTGCGCGAAGAGGCCCACTGCCGCGCCTTGGTCGCAGACGGTGATCGCACCATCGGTGCCCGCATCGGGCGTGCTGGTGACGGTGACCGTGACGGTGCTCTGATCGCCGAGGCAGGGCGCGAGGGCCGCCAGCGTGTAGGTGTAGACACCGGCCGGATCAGCAGCTGGATCGAAGGATCCGCTGTGGGCGTTGCCCAGGGGATCGGTCCAGCTGCCGCCGGCATCGGGTGCACCGCCGAGCTGCGCGAAGAGGCCCACTGCCGCGCCCGCGTCACACACGGTGATCGAGCCGTCCACACCGGCATCGGGCGTGGAGGTCAGCGTGACGGTGACGGTGCTCTGATCGCCGAGGCAGGGCGCGAGAGCGGCGAGGGTGTAGGTGTACACACCGGCCGCGTCGGTCCCCGGATCGAAGGATCCGCTGTGGGCATTGCCCAGGGGATCGGTCCAGCTGCCGCCGGCATCGGGCGTGCCGCCGAGCTGCGCGAAGAGGCCCACTGCCGCGCCCGCGTCACACACGGTGATCGCACCATCGGTACCCGCATCGGGCGTGGAGGTCACCGTGACCGTGACGGTGCTCTGATCACCGAGGCAGGGTGCCAGTGCGGCGAGGGTGTAGGTGTACACACCGGCCGCATCGGTGCTCGGATCGAAGGATCCGCTGTGCGCGTTGCCCAGGGGATCGGTCCAGCTGCCGCCGGCATCGGGTGCACCGCCGAGCTGCGCGAAGAGGCCCACTGCCGCGCCCGCGTCACACACGGTGATCGCACCATCGGTGCCCGCATCGGGCGTGCTGGTGACGGTGACCGTGACGGTGCTCTGATCACCGAGGCAGGGCGCGAGAGCGGCGAGGGTGTAGGTGTAGACACCGGCCGCATCGGTGCTCGGATCGAAGGAGCCGCTGTGCGCGTTACACGGTGATCGCACCATCGGTGCCCGCATCCGGCGTGGAGGTCACCATGACCGTGACGGTGCTCTGATCACCGAGGCAGGGTGCCAGTGCGGCGAGGGTGTAGGTGTAGACACCGGCCGCATCGGTGCTCGGATCGAAGGATCCGCTGTGGGCGTTGCCCAGGGGATCGGTCCAGCTGCCGCCGGCATCGGGCGTGCCGCCGAGCTGCGCGAAGAGCCCGACCGCAGCGCCTTGGTCGCAGACGGTGATCGCACCATCGGTGCCCGCATCGGGCGTGCTGGTGACGGTGACCGTGACGGTGCTCTGATCACCGAGGCAGGGTGCCAGTGCGGCGAGGGTGTAGGTGTACACACCGGCCGCGTCGGTCCCCGGATCGAAGGAACCGCTGTGGGCATTGCCGAGGGGATCGGTCCAGGCACCACCGGCATCGGGCGTGCCGCCGAGCTGCGCGAAGAGCCCGACCGCAGCGCCCGCATCACACACGGTGATCGCACCATCGGTGCCTGCATCGGGCGTGGAGGTCACCGTGACCGTGACGGTGCTCTGATCACCGAGGCAGGGCGCGAGGGCCGCCAGCGTGTAGGTGTAGACACCGGCCGGATCAGCAGCGGGATCGAAGGATCCGCTGTGGGCGTTGCCCAGGGGATCGGTCCAGGCACCACCGGCATCGGGCGTGCCGCCGAGCTGCGCGAAGAGACCGACCGCAGCGCCTTGGTCGCAGACGGTGATCGCACCATCGGTGCCCGCATCGGGCGTGGAGGTCACCGTGACCGTGACGGTGCTCTGATCACCGAGGCAGGGCGCGAGGGCCGCCAGCGTGTAGGTGTACACACCGGCCGGATCAGTACCTGGATCGAAGGATCCGCTGTGGGCGTTGCCGAGCGGATCGGTCCAGCTGCCGCCGGCATCGGGCGTGCCGCCGAGCTGCGCGAAGAGCCCGACCGCAGCGCCTTGGTCGCAGACGGTGATCGCACCATCGGTGCCCGCATCGGGCGTGGAGGTCACCGTGACCGTGACGGTGCTCTGATCACCGAGGCAGGGCGCGAGGGCCGCCAGCGTGTAGGTGTAGACACCGGCCGGATCAGCAGCGGGATCGAAGGATCCGCTGTGGGCGTTGCCCAGGGGATCGGTCCAGGCACCACCGGCATCGGGCGTGCCGCCGAGCTGCGCGAAGAGACCCACCGCAGCGCCCGCATCACACACGGTGATCGCACCATCGGTGCCCGCATCCGGCGTGCTGGTGACGGTGACCGTGACGGTGCTCTGATCGCCGAGGCAGGGCGCGAGGGCTGCCAGCGTGTAGGTGTACACACCGGCTGCATCGGTGCCCGGATCGAAGGAACCGCTGTGGGCATTGCCCAGGGGATCGGTCCATGCACCACCGGCATCGGGTGCACCGCCGAGCTGCGCGAAGAGCCCGACCGCAGCGCCTTGGTCGCAGACGGTGATCGCGCCATCCGCACCGGCATCGGGCGTGCTGGTGACCGTGACGGTGACGGTGCTCTGATCACCGAGGCAGGGCGCGAGGGCCGCCAGCGTGTAGGTGTACACACCGGCCGCATCGGTGCCCGGATCGAACGATCCGCTGTGGGCGTTGCCGAGGGGATCGGTCCAGCTGCCGCCGGCATCGGGCGTGCCGCCGAGCTGTGCGAAGAGGCCGACGGCAGCACCCGCGTCACACACAGTGATCGCACCATCGGTGCCTGCATCCACATCCGCGTTCTCCACCACGGTGACGGTGGCCTGCGCGTTGGTGCAGGGCGCCACGCCGGTCACCGTGTAGGTATAGACGCCCGGCGCCATGGTGGCCGGATCGTAGTTGCCACCGACCACGGGGCTGGGTCCGGCCCAGGCACCACCGGCCTGCGGGGTGCCACCGAGCTGGGCCAGCAGGCTGACGGCGGCGCCGTTGCCGCACACCGTGAGGTTGCCGTTGGTACCCGCGTTGGTGGCCGCGTTCTCCACCACGGTGACGGTGGCCTGCGCGTTGGTGCAGGGCGCCACGCCGGTCACCGTGTAGGTATAGACGCCCGGCGCCATGGTGGCTGGATCGTAGTTGCCACCGACCACGGGGCTGGGTCCTGCCCAGGCACCACCGGCCTGCGGGGTGCCACCGAGCTGGGCCAGCAGGCTGACGGCGGCGCCATCACTGCACACGGTGAGGTTGCCGTTGGTGCCGGCGTTGGTGGCCGCGTTCTCCACCACGGTGACGGTGGCCTGTGCGTTGGTGCAGGGCGCCACGCCGGTCACCGTGTAGGTATAGACGCCCGGCGCCATGGTGGCCGGATCGTAGTTGCCACCGACCACGGGGCTGGGGCCGGCCCAGGCACCACCGGCCTGCGGGGTGCCACCGAGCTGGGCCAGCAGGCTGACGGCGGCGCCGTTGCCGCACACCGTGAGGTTGCCGTTGGTGCCGGCGTTGGTGGCCGCGTTCTCCACCACGGTGACGGTGGCCTGTGCGTTGGTGCAGGGCGCCATGCCGGTCACCGTGTAGGTATAGACGCCCGGCGCCATGGTGGCCGGATGCGTGGTGCCACCGACCACGGGGCTGGGTCCGGCCCAGGCACCACCGGCTTGCGGGGTGCCACCGAGCTGGGCCAGCAGGCTGACGGCGGCGCCGTTGCCGCACACCGTGAGGTTGCCGTTGGTACCCGCGTTGCTGGCCGCGTTCACCACCACGTTCACCGTAGCAGTGGCGTTCACGCAGGAATTGCCCACCGTGTAGGTGTAGATCCCTGGCGGATCGGTGCCGGGTACGAATGTGCCGCTGTGCGGGACCCCTCCCGGTCCCTGCCAGGTTCCTCCCGCATCCGGTGTACCGCCGAGGCTGGCGAAGAGGTTCGCGTTGCCACTGGACGTGCACAGGTTCAGCACGCCATTGGTACCGGCATCCGGCAGCGGTCCTCCGCCCTGGGTGGAGATGATGTTGATCGATGTGGACGCCACGTTCTCGATCGGACAGTTGCCATCCCGCGCCTCCACATAGACGTTCACCGGGGTGTTGTTGATGTCACCGGTCCAGCACAGCGTGCCGGTGGCCGGGTTGGTGCCAGTGATGGTGAAGGTGGCGCCGGGCAATAGCGCCGTGGCGTTCGAGGATAGCGTCAGCACGGTACCGGGATCGGCATCACTGAACACCACGTCCACGCAGAACGCCTCGCCGTCGCAGACCTCGATCGAGTTGCTGCCGAGCAGGAGGCCACCCGTATTGTTCACCAAACCGCCTGTCGTGGGCGCGTTGCCCGTGCAGTTCATCACCACGAACATCTGATCGCGCATCACCGAGCCGATCAGGTTGCCGTTGGCGTCGAACTCCTGCACCAGCACGGCCACCACGTAGTTGCCCTGCAGCGCCGCGTTGAACGTGAGCTGGCCTGTGGTGGGGTCCAACGTGATCCCTGGGATCGGCGCTCCGCCATTGTAGCCGATGGCGTAGGGCACCGAGGTGGGCGCCGGCGCCGCAAAGCGCGCGTTGATCAGTGAATATACAATGGTGTGCCCGTCGGGTTCGGTGACCCCGTAGTTGTAATTCACCGTCTGACCCCGGCACACATAGGGGATGGACAGGTCGATGAACACCGGGGAATTGTTGCACGGAGCGGTGGCGTTGTCGAGCATCGCCTCCAGGTACATCCCAGGGGTACCGGTGAGGTTCACCGTCGTGTTCCGGCAGCAGATCGACCAGCTGATCGTCCAGTCGTCACACGCCGCCAGGTTCACCACCGTCTGGAACTGATAGTGCTCAATGCCGGGCAGCGCCCCGCCATTGCACGTGCTGTTGGGCAGGGAGGTGGGGCAGAGCTGGGAGACCTCCGTTCCCGGCGGGACGGGAAGCGCGTTCAGCGTGAAGGTGGTGCCGCAATCGCTCTGGAAGGTCAGGTTCTGCGGGATCGGGTCCACCCCGGAGCAGTCCACGAAGAGGTCCAGGTTCACCAGATACTGGTTCCCGCCCAGGCACTGGTAGGTGATGCTGCCGCCTGAATAGTGGTTCGCACCGGCCATCCCGCTCAACGCTGCGGTAAGGACCACCCACACGGCGCGAAGCGCTTGGGGCCATCGGGTGATGAGCGAGATCATGGAGTGGGGCGGGAGCACCTGCGGATCAACCCGCGAAGGTACGGTTTGGAGTCGCTGAAATCCAGTCACTTGTCATGCACAGTGCCGTGTTCATGCCCACCGGGCCGGTCGTGTGCATCGTTAACTTCCCCGTAACCCCGGGTTCCCGGAGGGATACTGTACTTTTGCCGCCCTTATCCGATCGCGTGAAACCGGCCATCCGACCCTTGGGGACGTTAGGACGCATCAAGCCGGTGTCCGGTTCGCTCGCCTGGTCCTTCCTCTTCCTTGCTCTTCCCTGCTCCTTGTCCGCCCAAGTGGTCGATTCCGTGGAGATCGGAGCCGCGGGTGATAGCTCCCGTATCCTTCAGGAACGGGTGCCGGTGTACACGGTGACCTCCAGCGACCTGGAATCCGAGCTGGGCTCCCAGGACATCTCGGGGATCCTGCAGTCGTCCCGCGATGTGTTCGCCAACACAGCAGGTCTAAGCTGGGGTCCGGCCCGGTTCCGGATCCGTGGCCTCGACGGCGAGAACACTTCTGTGCTCATCAACGGCATCATGGTGAACGACCCGGAGGCCGGTTGGGCCACCTGGAGCCAGTGGGGCGGTCTGAACGACGTGACGCGCTACATGGAGATCCGCACGGGGTTGTCCGCCTCGCGCCTCGTGTTCGCGGGCATCGGTGGGTATTCCGCCATCAATGCCCGGGCCAGCGATCAGCGGCGGGGCACCCGCATCTCCTACGCCCTCAGCAACCGGGCCTACGACCATCGCGTGATGGTGACGCACAGCACCGGCATGATGAAGACGGGCTGGGCGGTGAGCGCCTCGGCCAGCTGGCGCTATGCGAACGAAGGCTACGCCGAAGGCACCTTCTTCAACGCCGCCGCCTACTTCCTCAGCGTGGAGAAGAAGCTCAACGACCGGCACCGCATCGGCTTCACCGGCTTCGGCGCCCCGATCCGCCAGGGCCGTCAGGGCCTGGCCGTGCAGGAGGCCTACGACCTCACCGGCAACAACTACTACAACCCTTTCTGGGGCTATCAGAACGGCGAGAAACGCAACGCCCGTGTGAGCTATGACCATAAGCCGATGGCCATCCTCACGCACTACTTCACACCGGACGAACGGACCACCTGGACCACCAGCCTGTATTACACCGCCGGACGCGACGCCCAGACCAACATCAACTGGTTCGATGCGAAGGACCCGCGTCCGGATTACTACCGCTACCTGCCCAGCTACTACGCGGAGAGCGATCCCGCAGAGGCTGCACGACTGACCGAGGCCTGGCAGAACGGAAGCGCCGGTCAGATCGACTGGGACCAGCTCTATTTCGCCAACCGCAAGAACCTGTACACGGTGCAGAACGCCGATGGCATCGCAGGCCTCAACATCACCGGCAACCGTAGCAAGTACATCGTGGAGGACCAGCGCAACGACCCGCGCCGCTTCGGCCTCAATAGCGTGTGGTCCAAGGCGCTGGACGACCACACCCAGCTCACCGCCAGCGTGGGCTATCACGACCATGTGACGCACAACTACCGCGTGGTCGATGACCTGCTGGGCGGCGACTTCTGGGTGGACGTGGACCAGTTCGCCGATCAGGTCTCGGCCGACCCCGCGGTGGCCCAGAACGACCTCAACCGGCCCAACGCGGTGATCACCGTCGGTGAGCGGTTCGGGCACGACTACGACATGCATGTGCGGCAGGCGACGGGCTTCGTGCAGTTCGAGCGCCGCTGGCAGCAGGTGGAGGCGTACGTGTCCGGCATGCTGGGCCATCAGTCCTTCTTCCGCGAAGGGTTCATGGTGAACGGTCGCTTCCCGGACAACTCGTTCGGGAAGTCGGAGGTGCAGGGCTTTCTGCACTACGGCCTGAAGGCGGGCGCCGTGTACAAGCTCAGCGGCCGGCAGTTCGTCACCCTGAACGGCGCCTACCTCACCCGACCGCCCCTGGCTCGGTGGGCCTACTTGTCGCCGCGCACCCGCGACGCGGTCGTCCCCGGTCTTACCACCGAAAAGGTGAGCAGCGCCGACCTGAGCTACGTGGTGCGCTTCCCCCGCCTCAAGGGTCGGGCCACCGTGTACTGGGCCAATATCGCCGATCAGGTGTGGGCCCGCTCCTTCTTCCACGATGAGTACCTCACCCTGGTGAACTACACCATGCGCGGGGTGGACCAGCGGCACACCGGGGCGGAACTGGGCCTGGAGGCCAATGTCACCTCCACCCTCAGCGTGAACGCCGTCCTGGGAACGGGCCGATTCGTGTACTCCAGCCGGCCACAGGCCACCATCACCCGCGACAACAGCGAGGAGGTGTTCGCCACGGACCGCACCGTCTATTGGACCAATTACAGGGTGGGCGGGATGCCGCAGACCGCCGCCTCGCTCGGTCTGCGTTACAACAGCCCCAAGTTCTGGTTCATCAGCCTCACGGCGAACTACTTCGCCGACATCTACCTGGACCCCAATCCGGACCGCCGCACCGCCGAAGCCCTGGAAGGACTGGCGGTGCAGGATCCCCAATGGAACGAGCTCCTGGAACAGACCAAGCTGGACAACGCGTTCACCCTGGATCTCTTCGGAGGCAAGTCGTGGATGGTGCAGCGCAAGTACCGCATCGCCCTGAACGTGTCGGTGAGCAACCTGCTGAACAACCAGGACTTCGTGGTGGGCGGCTTCGAGCAGCTGCGCTACGAACGGATGGACGTCGGCAAGTTCCCCCCGCGCCTGAGCTACCTCTTCGGTCGCACCTATTTCGCCATGCTGAGCATCGGTTTCTGATCATGAAGCACCTGACCCACACCCTGTCCGCCGCCGCCGGCCTGGCCCTAATGCTGCTGTTGAGCGGCTGCGACAAGGAGCTCGACACCCCGCCGGAGCGCACCCTGCCCACCGGATCGGTGCTCAGCATCAAGCGGCTGCGCGACCTGCACGCCACCACCTTCGCCTACCTCCCGCACCGCTTCACGGGCGACTCGTCCGTCTATGGCGTGGTCACCGGCGATGAGACGAACGGCAATCTGTACAAGAACATCTACATGCAGGACGATACCGCGGGCATCGTGCTGCGCCTGAAGAACAGCGGTGGGTTATACGCCGGAGACCGCATCCGCATCTACCTCAAGGGCACCACGTTGAGCAGCTACGCTGGCCTGCTCCAGCTCGATTCGGTGGACGTCGACAACAACGTCATCAAGCAGGAGACCCTGGTGCCGGTGGCGCCCAAGGTGGTGTCCGTCACGCAGGTGACGCCCGCCCTGCAGGGCCAGCTCATCCGCCTGGACAGCGTGCAGTTCATCGCCGACGAGGCCAACGGGGTCACCACCTGGAGCGATGCCATCAACCAGAGCAGCGTGAACCGCACCCTGGAGGACTGCGACGGCAACACCATCATTGTGCGCACCAGCGGCTACGCCAATTTCGCCGCGCAGGTGCTTCCACAGGGCAACGGCTCCTTCACCGCGGTGGTGGGCCAGTTCGGCAGCGACATGCAGCTCTTCGTGCACGACCTGTCGCTGGTGCAGCTCACGGGCCCGCGTTGCGGCGCCTTCGGCATCCAGCTGCTCCTGAAGGATTTCGAGGATGGCAGCGCCACCTCGGGCGGATGGACCCAGCAGCAGGTGACCGGGACGGTGGGATGGACGGCGACGGCCGGCTACGGTTCGATCACCAACAACAGCGGCGGGGTCTACACTACCTGTGAGACCTGGCTCATCAGCCCATCCGTCAACCTCAGCGCCACCACGGCCCCGGTGCTCAATTTCGAAACGTCCGTGGCCTTCTCAGGCGCGCCCTTGGTAGTGCTGGTGAGCGCGAACTACAGCGGCGGCGCTCCGTCCACGGCGACCTGGACCGCGCTGAGCCCGGCCCTCGCCGCCAACGCGACCTGGACCCCCTCCGGCGGCCTCGACCTGATCCCGTACATCAGCGGCAACTTCCGGCTCGCCTTCAAGTACACCGGCACCAGCACGGATGGCCGCCGCTGGAACCTGGACGACATCGTGATCACCGACAACTGACCCGTTTCCCTCCCGCACCCCCTAACCCATCACCGATGAAACACGTTACTCTTCTCACCGCACTGTTGCTGGGGCTTTCCGCCCAGGCGCAGACGATCGTGGCCACCAGCTTCGAGAGCTGGACCGGCAACGTGCCGGACGGCTGGGTGGGCAGCAAGACCAACCTTGCCGCCGACAGCATCCAGCAGGCCGATCAGAACATTCAGTTCGGCACCTACGCGGTCCGCATCGTGAGCGCCACCAACACCCACAAGCGTTTCACCACCACGAGCCAGAGCGTGACCACCGGCACGGCGTACAACATCAGTTTCTACGCCCGTGGCAACGGGGAGATCCGCACCGGCCTGTTCGATGGCCGCTCCACGGGCTTCGGCTACGCTCCGTACAACCCCTATATCACCGTCAACGGCACCACCTGGACACCCTACAGCCAGCAAGTGGTGGCCGACAACGACACCATCGACGGGGAGTTCATCCTCAGTGTGCGCAACACCCTGGCCGCCGGTGGCCATCTGGAGGTGGACAGCGTGCGCATCTGGACCGGAGCGGTGAATCCTCCGACCGATGCGAGCATCTACCAGATCCAGTTCACCACCGACCCGAACGGAGCCTCGCCGCTCGTGGGCCAGACGGTGAACACCGGCGGCGTGGTCTGCGCCGTGGGTGCCAACGGCTACTGGTTGCAGAGCGGATCGGGCCCCTGGACCGGCCTCTTCGTGTTCGACAGCTCACCGGTGGCCCTGGGCGATAGCCTCACCCTCACCGCGCTGGTGGAGGAGTACTTCAACCAGACCCAGCTGAGCGATGCCGCCAACGTGAACATCGTGTCGCCGGGCAATCCGGTGGAGGTGCTTGCCGCCACTACCGGTACCGTGGGCCAGGAGCAGTGGGAGGGTATGCTGGTGCAGGTGACCAACGCCGATTGCACCAACGACGACATCGCGAACAACTTCGGTCAATGGACGATCGATGACGGTTCGGGCGCAGTGCTGGTGAACGACCTCATTTACGCCTACACCCCGACGCTGGGCGTGAACTACGACGTCACCGGCCTGGTGTCGTACAGCTTCAGCGAATGGAAGATCGAACCGCGCTTCGCCGCCGATGTGGCGGTCTCCACCGGGCTCAAGGAGCAGCTGCTGGCCGCCACGCAGGTGTGGCCCGTGCCCGCCACCGACATCCTCACCGTGGAGGTGCGGGTGCCCGGTGTCCGTTTCCAGGTGCTGGACGCCACCGGCCGCTTGGTGAACGAGGGCTCCTTCAGCGCCCTGCGCAGCACGCTCCCGGTCGCCGACCTCCAGGCAGGGCTCTACACCCTGATGCTCGCCCGCGATGAGGCCCGCAGCAGCGTGCGCTTCACGGTCGTGCGCTGATCGGCATCCTCCGAAGTCGAAGGGCCCCGGTGCACGCGCACCGGGGCCCTCGCTTTTCCGTGCCACCGTGTCCTTCGCTCAGCGCACCGGCCGCACGAGGATGATGTACACCGGGAAGTGGTCGCTCCACCCGTTGGCCCAGGTGTCGCCCACGAAGGTGCGGAAGGGGTATCCGCTGAACGCGCCATCCTGTTGGCGCAGGTAGGGCTCGTTGTATACGCGCACCCCGTAGTATCGATAGCGGTCGTCCGAGCGAGCGGCCAGGGAGGACGTCACGACGATCTGGTCGAAGAGGTTCCAGGAGTCGCGCCAGGCGAGGGAGCCGATGCCCTTGTCGTAGAGCGGCTCCATGGGGTTGAAGAGCGCGCGGCCGGTGGCCTGTTCCGGCCGGGCCACGGTCATCAGCCCACCACGCACGCTCTTGTCCACCGGGTCGTCGTTGAGGTCGCCCATGTAGATCACCCGTGCGCCGGGATCACGCTGCTGCAACGAATCGATGAGGGCGCGGCCCAGCTTGGCGGCCAGCATGCGCTTGGGCTGCGATCGCTTCTCGCCGCCTCGCCGGCTGGGCCAGTGCGCCACGATCACGTGCACGGTGTCGCCGTCCATGATGCCGCTCACCAGCAGCTGCGCGCGGGTCCGGAACGCCGTGTCCACCGGGTCCACGAGCGGCACACTCCGGTGGCCCAGCAGCGTGAAGTACCGTGGATCGTAGAGCAGGGCCACATCCACCCCGCGCCGGTCGGGTCCGTCCTCGTGCACGATCCGGTACCCGCGCTTGGCGATGGCCTCCGTCTTCACCAGGTCCTCCAGCACGCGGCGGTTCTCCACCTCGGCGAGGCCGATCACGTGCACACCGTCCGGGTGCACGTCCCTGCCCAGTTCGCCGATCACGCGACCCATTTTCTCCACCTTGGTGCGGTAACGCGTGGTGCCCCACAGCTTCGGTCCTCCCGGCAGGAACTCCGCATCGTCGGTGTCCGGCGAGTCGATCGTGTCGTAGAGGTTCTCGATGTTGTAGAAACCGATGCAGGCCGCCGTGAAGCGCTGGTCGGACTGGGCGCAGGCGACGGGCCCGCAGGCGAGCAGCAGCAGGGCGATGGGCGGAACGGAGCGATGGCGGGGACGCATGGCGGCGCAAGGTAGCCCTGTGCGGGGGTCGTCAATACCGGGGGAAGAGCAGGTCGTGGCGTTGGTTGTAGCGCCGCAGGAAGGCGAAGAGCGTGCCGGGCTCGTTGCGGGCCCGCTTGCCCAGCGCGCGGAACTCGGCCAGCAGCTCAGGGTCGTCCATCAGCGCCTGGTCCATGCCCGCCGCACTGAACGGCAGGAAAGCGCCCGTGGCCATCGCCAGCAAGCCCTGCGACTCCATCGTGTAGGTGCGGGTGCCTCCCGTGCCATAGAACGAGGGGTCCCGGTCGCGGATGACCTGTGTGTAGAGCAGGTGGCTCAAGGCACCCATGAGGCCGATGCGGTGGAAGCCCGTGGCCGTGTTGAGGTACACCACATTGTTGGAGCAGAAGCCCCAGACCGAGCGGTCGGGCACAGGGGCCGGCCGCCCCAGACTGTCGGGCAGGTGCCACGTGTCATCGCCCCGCGGGTCGATGTGCAGCCCCTGCCGATCGGTGAGCTGCTCCAGGCCGGCCGAGGGCGCGTTCAACCGGAACTCCCGGAAGGTGCGGTAGATGCCCTCGCGGAAGTCGAAGCCCGAGCTGTACGGCACCCAGACGGTGTCCATCTGTCCGGCGGCGTACAGGCCGGGCGCGAGCCAAAGAAGCAGGAACAGCGACCGCATCATGAGGCGAAGGCGCGCACCAGCCCGATCACCTCGTCGGGCGCCTGCACATGCACCCAGTGGCCGGCGAAATCGATGGTCTCCACACGCGCTTGCGGGAACTGTTCGCGCAGCTGGGGCAGGTCCTCGCGGGTGATGTAGTCGCTCTGCCCGCCACGGATGAAGAGGGTGGGGGTGCGCACCACCTCCGGGCCGGCCGCGGCCAGGATGTCGTGGATGTCCTGCGCCAACAGCGGCACATTGAAGCGCCACGCCAGCTGGTCGGGGGTGGCCCAGTACAGGCTCTTGAGCAGGAACTGCACCACGCCCGGCTCGCGGATCAGTGTGGACAGATGGTCCTCCACCTCCTTGCGGGTGCGGAGTTGCTCAAGGTCGCACGTGGTGAGCGCTTGCAGGATGTGGGCGTGACGATGGGGCGGATACTCCCGCGGCCCCATGTCGATCACCACCAGCCGGTGCAGCAGGCCGGGGTGCCGCTGCGCCAGCACCATGCCCGCCTTTCCGCCCATGCTGTGGCCCACCACCACCGGATCGCGCAGTCCCAGGTCGTCGATCAGTGCGGCCACGTCATCGGCCATCAATGCATAGGTGATGCGGTCGGTGTGGGGTGAGCGTCCGTGGTCGCGCTGGTCCACCAGCACCACATCGAAGTCGTCGGCCCAGGCCTTGCCGATGCTGTTCCAGTTGTCGCTGCTGCCGAAGAGACCATGGAGCACCACCAGGGGACGACCCTGGCCCATGCGGCGATGATGGAGCGGGACGGTGCTCATGAACGGAGTTCGCGGAGATAGAGCTGCACGGTGTTCTCCCAGCCGAAGTGCAGGGCGTCGCACACCAGGGCATGGCCGATGCTCACCTCCAGCAGCCCGGGCACGTGCATGTGGAAGTACCGCAGGTTGTGCCGGTCCAGGTCGTGACCGGCGTTCAGACCCAGGCCATGCATGGCCGCCGCCTGTGCGGCGCTCACGAACGGGGCCACCGCTGCATCGCGATCGTTGTGGTATCCCGCTGCAAAGGGTTCGGTGTACAGCTCGATCCGGTCGGTGCCGGTGTCCGCCGCATGCCCCACCTGTTCGCTATCGGCGCCGAGGAAGAGGGAGGTGCGCAGACCTTCGGCATGCAGGCGTCGCACCACCTCACCGAGGAAGGTCTTCTGCGTGCGGGCATCCCAACCGGCATTGCTCGTCAGCACCCCGGGGGGGTCGGGCACGAGGGTCACCTGCGCGGGACGCACCTCGGTCACCAGGGCCAGGAAGTCCTCCGACGGATAGCCCTCGATGTTGAACTCGGTGGTGAGCACGGCCCGCAAGGCGCGTACGTCGCCGCGGCGGATGTGGCGCTCGTCCGGTCGCGGGTGCACGGTGATGCCCTGCGCGCCATGCCGCTCCAGCAACAGGGCGGTGGCCACCACGTCCGGGTTGTCGCCGCCGCGCGCGTTGCGCAGCGTGGCCACCTTGTTGATGTTGACACTGAGGCGGGTCATGCGATGCACTACCTTGGGCGCGGCAGGCGGCGCCGAAAATACGCCGGTGCCCAGGGCCCATGCACGCCAGCGACCTCATCGCCCCCGATCTTCCGCCCCTTCGGCCGGACGACACCGTGGGCCGTGCGCTCGATTGGATGGAGGAGTTCAAGGTGCGCCACCTGCCCGTCACGGAGAACGGCCGGCTGGTGGGCCTGGTGCGCGATACCGACCTGGTGGACCGCAACGATGCCAAGGCCCCGGTGCGCGAGCTGATGGGCCAGGCCGAGCTGCCCTACGTGCGCGAAGGCCAGCACATCTATGACGTGATGAAGCTGATGGCCGAGCGCGGCCTCACCGTGCTGCCCGTGCTGGACCCCACGGGCACGTACCTCGGCGCCATCAACGAGCATGAGGCGCTGCGCCGACTGGCCGAGGCCATCAACATCGGCGAACCGGGCAGCGTGCTGGTGCTGGAGATGAACCAGAACGATTACAGCCTCCAGCGCATCGCCGGCATCGTGGAGAGCAACGGCGCCAAGCTCCTCAGCGTGTACAACCGCACCCTGCCCGAGGGTCCACGCCTGGAGGTGACCCTGAAGGTGAACCGGGAGGACATCAGCGACATCCTGCAGTCCTTCGAGCGGTTCGACTACTTCGTGAAAAGCACCTACCAGGGTTCGAAGTTCCACGAGGACCTGCGCGGCCGCTACGACGAGCTGATGCGCTTCCTGGACCTGTGAGGGCCCGGTGCTCACTGCCTCTTGTTCTTGCGTTGGCCGCTGCGGTCGCGGCCCGGACCCCGGTCCGTGCCCAGCCCGATCCGGCCACCGTGCAGGTCAGCGCCGTCCTGGTGCTGGGCAACAAGGTGACGCGCGAACGCGTGGTGCTGCGCGAGCTCACCTTCCAGGAAGGTGACACCCTTTCCGAGGAGGCGCTGGCCGGAGCCGTTCGCCGCAGCACGGAGAACCTCCTCAACACCGGGCTCTTCAACACCGTACAGCTGTTGCCTGTGCCCATCGGCCCGGCCGAGGTGGTGGTGCAGGTGCATCTGAACGAACGCTGGTACCTCTGGCCGGCCCCCATCCTGGAGGTGGGCGGCGACCCCAACTTCAACACCTGGTGGCTCACCCGCGACCTGGGCCGCCTGAACTGGGGCGGTTATCTGTACCGCTACAATGTGCGGGGCATGAACGAGACCGCCTATGTGCTGGCGCAGTTCGGATACACCCAGCGTTTCGCCGCGAAGTACAGGGTGCCCTTCCTCGATCGTTCCGGGCGCTGGAGCCTGTCCGTGGGCGGCGGCTACCACCAGCAGCGCGAGATCACCGTGGGCACCGCGGACAACGAGCGCATCTTCTTCCGACCCGCCGAAGGCCATGCGCGCACCGAGTGGAACATGGAGGCCGAGCTCGGTCTGCGCCGCGCCCACGATGTAAGGCACGCTTTCCGGGTGGGCTACCGCGATGCACGTGTGCTGGACTCGGTGATATGGCGCTGGCCCGACCACTTCAACGACGGGGCCCGGCGCCTGGCGTTCGTCTCCCTCGGATACACCGTGATCCGCGACCGCCGTGACTCGCGCGTGTTCCCGCGCTCCGGGCCCTATGCCGAGCTGCGGGTGGACCGCCACGGGCTGGGGGAGCCTGATGCGCCTGACAACACGGTGCTCAATGCTACAGTGAAGGAGTGGTGGACCCCGGCCGATCGGTGGACCCTGGCCGTCGGCCTGCGCGGACGAAGCACCTTGGGTCCACCGATCCCCTACTACCTGCAGGAGGGGTTGGGGTATGCCCACTACGTGCGGGGGTACGAATACTACGTGATCGATGGGCAGCACTTCGTGCTCGGCAGGTTCAATGCCTTGTTCACCCTGCTGAGGCCCCGGATCCAGCGGTTGGGCTTCATGCCCTTGGAGGCGTTCCGCACCCTCCACCTGGCCCTGTACGTCAATGCCTTTCTCGACGGCGGACGCGTGTGGGACGATCGGTACGCCGACGCGAACCCCCTGGCCAACACGTGGATGAGCGGTGCCGGCCTCGGGCTCGACCTGGTGACCTCCTACGACCAGGTGCTGCGCGCCGAAGGCGCCGTCAATGGCCGGGGAGAGCTCGGTTTCTTCCTACATTTCACGCAACCCTTCTGACCCCATGCGGATCGCGGTCCAGGCCCGCCACCCGGAGCCCAGCACCCTGCCCTTGATCGCCGGTCTGCTCCAGGCGATGCCTGCCCAGGGCCTCACTCCCGTGGTGGACGGTCATCTGGCCACCCTGCTTGCGGCCACCGGGAACTCCGTTCCGTACAACACCTTCGATCCGGGGGGGCCGCCAGCGGGCACCGACCTGCTGTTGAGCCTGGGCGGCGACGGGACCTTCCTGCGCGCTGTGGGCCTCGTGGCGCGTAGCGGCATCCCCGTCCTGGGCGTCAACCTCGGCCGCCTGGGATTCCTGGCGGCGCTGGGCCCCGACGAGGTGCACGGGGCGCTGGGGCTGCTGGCCCAACGGCGCTTTGTGCTGGAAGAGCGGATGCTGCTCCAGGTCACCGGATGTGAGGCCGAACTGGGCGGGCAGGACCTGGCGCTCAACGATGTCAGTGTCCACAAACGGGACACATCCTCCATGATCGCCTTGCACGTGCATGCGGATGACCGGTTCCTGAACACCTATTGGGCGGACGGCCTCATCATCGCCACGCCCACGGGTTCCACGGCCTATTCCCTGAGCTGCGGAGGGCCCATCCTGGACCCCTCCTGCCATAACCTCGTCATCACCCCCATCAGCCCGCACAACCTGAACATCAGGCCCATGGTGCTCCCGGACGCCTCTGTGCTGCAGGTGGAGGCGGAGGCGCGGGAGCTCAATTACCTGGTGAACCTGGACAACCGCAGCATCACCCTCAGCGGCCGCCGGGCCATCGGGGTGCGCAAGGCCGGTCTGGTGGCCCGCATCGCCCACCTGCCCGACCACGACTTCTTCAGCACCCTGCGCCACAAGCTGAACTGGGGGCTTGATGCCCGGTCGGCCGCGGGGCCTGCGGCCTAACTTCGCCCCCGCGGGACCCGTATACCACGGCGCTCCGCACCTGCGTTACCCTGCCCATGCGCCTGGCGATAGCCCTGCTCCTTCTGGTCCCGGCGGGCGGCCTCGCGGCCCAGTCGGTCAGCGAGATCGGCATTACCGGCGGAGCGATGTACTACATCGGCGACCTGAACCCCTACAAGCACTATCCGTCCCGCACCAAGCCGGCCGGGGGGCTCATGTTCCGCTACAACTTCGACACCCGCTACGCCATCCGGGCCCAGGCGCTGTACGGTGTGCTGGAGGCCTACGACAGCGATTCGCCCGACAGCCTGCAACTGGCCCGGAACCTCAGTTTCCGCGCCAGCCTCTTCGAACTGGCCGTGCTGGGCGAGGTGAACTTCTTCAACTACCGGGGCCTGGGCAAGGACGGCCGTACGTGGACCCCCTTCGTGTTCGCCGGGGTCTGTTATTTCAGGGCGAGTCCGCGAGCGGAGCTCAATGGCACCTGGTACGACCTGCAACCCTTGGGCACCGAGGGGCAGAGTTCGCCCGAAGTACCGGGAGCGGCCAAGCCCTACAGCGTGGACCAGGTCGGGATCCCTTTCGGGTTCGGCCTGAAGTTCAACTTCGGTGGTCACGTGGACCTGCAGCTCGAGTGGGGCATGCGCCGCACCTTCACCGACCACATCGACGACGTCAGCGGCGCCTACGCCGATCCGGACCTCATCAACCCCCTGGCCGCCGAGCTCGCCGACCGCAGCGCCGACCGGGACGTGGTGGACCGCACCGGCCAGGCCCGGGGCGACGCGCAGACCCGCGACTGGTACCAGTACACGGGCCTCACCCTGTCGTACGTCCTGACCAAGTTCACGGAGTGCGACATGCTGTATTTCCAGAAACGGCGCTGATCCGGGCATTGTGCGATCTTTGCGGCCCTTCCCGCCAGGGGAGCAGCCCATGGACCTGAAGTCCCGCATCGATCCCGCCCGGGTGCCCGCCCATGTGGCCATCATCATGGATGGCAACGGCCGCTGGGCCACGCGCCAGGGCGAGCACCGTGTGGTGGGCCACACCAGCGGGGTGAAGGCCGTGCGCGACACCCTGGTGGGCGCCACCGAGATCGGCATACGCTACCTCACCCTTTACGCGTTCAGCACCGAGAACTGGAACCGTCCCCAGGCCGAGGTGGACGCCCTGATGGACCTGCTGGTGCGCACGCTGATGAGCGAGGTGGACAGCCTCAACGAGAACGGCGTGCGCCTCAATGCCATCGGCGACCTGGAGAGCCTGCCCGGGGACTGCCACGCCATCCTGCAGCAGGCCATGGCCCGCACCGCCCACAACGACCGCATCACCCTCACCCTCGCCCTGAGCTACAGCGCCCGCTGGGAGCTGGTGCGCATGGCCCGCCGGCTGGCCCGTGAGGTCGCGGAAGGCCGCCTGCGGGCCGAGGACATCGACGAGACGTCCGTGGCGGCCCGCCTCACCACCGCCGGCATGCCCGACCCCGAACTGCTGATCCGCACCAGCGGTGAGCTGCGCATCAGCAACTACCTGCTCTGGCAGATCGCCTACGCCGAGCTCTACTTCAGCAGCGTGCTCTGGCCCGATTTCCGCAAGGAGGACCTCTTCGAGGCCGTCCTGGACTACCAGTCCCGGGAACGCCGCTTCGGCCTCATCAGTGAACAGGTGAACCCCCGGTGAAGCATCGGCTCCTTCCGCTCCTGATCCCTGTCCTTCTGGGGCTCTCCGCCGTGGCACAGGTGGACGAGCGGCGCATCATGGACCCGGCCGTGCCCCGCGAGCTGGAGATCGGCGGCATCACCGTCACGGGCACCAGCACCGTGGATGTCAACGCCGTGATGCTCTTCAGCGGGCTGAAGGTGGGCCAGAACGTGACCCTGCCCGGTCCGCGCATCGCCGACGCCGTCCGGAACATCTGGGAGCAGAAGCTCTTCAGCGATGTGCGCGTCGAGGCCGCCGAGATCCGCGGACGCACCGTCTTCCTCAACATCGTGGTCACCGAGATGCCGCGCCTGTCGCGGTTCAAGTTCGAGGGCGTCACCAAGAGCGATGCGGACAAGCTGCGCGAACGCATGGAGCTCACCCGCGGCCAGCAGGTGAACGAGGGTCTCCTCACCAACACCCGCGGCACGATCCGCGCGTACTACGTGGAGAAGGGATTCCTGAAGGCCGATGCCGACATCGAGCAACGCACCGACTCCCTGATGGAGAACAGCGTGCTGCTCATCATCAACGTGAAAAAGGGCAAGCGGGTGCGGATCAAGGACGTCGACTTCATCGGCAACGAGGCCCTCACGGACGCCAAGCTGCGCAGGGCGATGAAGAAGACCCGCCGTCGCCTGTGGTACAACCCCTTCGCATCAAGCAAGTTCCAGGCGAAGGAATACCGGGTGGACAAGGAGAACCTGCTGGACACCTACAACGAGAAGGGCTATCGCAACGCCGCGATCCTGCGCGACAGCACCTGGTTCGTGAACGACCGGCGGCTGATGGTGAGGATCGAGCTCGAGGAGGGCCGTCGCTTCTACTTCCGCGACGTGCGCTTCAGCGGCAACACCAAACACAGCGACCGGGAGCTGCTGGACATCCTCAACATCAAGCGGGGCGACGTGTACAACAAGAAGGTGCTCGACAGCCGGATGTACATGAACCAGACCGGCCGCGACGTCAGTTCCCTCTACATGGACGATGGCTACCTGTCCTTCTACCCCGAGGTGATCGAGGTGGCCGACGGCGACAGCATCGACCTGGACATCCGCCTGCGCGAGGGCAAGCAGTACCGCATCCGCAACGTGCTGGTGAAGGGCAATACGAAGACCAACGAGCACGTGATCCGGCGGGAGATCCGCACCAAGCCGGGGCAGCTGTTCAACCGCAGCGATGTGCTGCGCACCCAGCGCGAACTGGCCAACCTGGGCTACTTCGATCCCGAGAAGCTCGGTGTGAACCCGCTGCAGGACGCGCGCACCGGGACCGTGGACCTGGAGTACACCGTGGAGGAGAAACCCAGCGACCGCCTGGAACTGAGCGGCGGCTGGGGGGCGGGCCGCCTGGTGCTCTCGCTCGGCCTGTCCTTCACCAACTTCAGCCTGCGCAACATCACCAAGCCCGCAGCCTGGCAGCCCCTGCCCGCCGGCGATGGACAGACCCTGAACCTGCGGGCCCAGACCAACGGCCGGTTCTTCCAGAGCTACAGCCTGAGCTTCGTGGAACCCTGGCTCGGCGGCCGCAAGCCCAACGCCCTCAGCATCTCCGCCTTCCACTCGGCCCAGAGCAACGGGGAGCGGAAGTACGTGGACACCGAGGACGGTCGGGTGGACAACCCCCTGCGCCAATCGCTGCTGATCACCGGCGGTTCGGTGGGCCTGGGCAAGCGCCTCACCTGGCCCGACGATTACTTCCTGCTGCGACAGACCATCAGCTACCAGCTGTACGACCTGCGCAATTGGAACCAGCTCTTCGCGTTCAACAACGGCCAGAGCAACGTGCTGGCCTACCAGATCCAGCTCTCGCGCAACTCAGTGGACCAGCCCTTCTTCGCCCGCAGCGGCTCGGACATCTCCCTGAGCCTGAAGGCCACCCCGCCGTACTCGTGGTTCCAGCCGGGCCGCGACTTCGCCTCCGAGCCGCCGGACCAACGTTACAACTGGGCCGAGTTCCACAAGTGGAAATTCACCACCCAGTGGTTCACCCGCATCACGCGCAGCAAGAGCGGTCACGACCTGGTGCTGATGACCCGCGCGGGGTTCGGTTTCCTGGGCCGCTACTCCAAGAACCTCGGCAACAGCCCCTTCGAGCGGTTCTACCTGGGTGGCAGCGCCCTCACCGGCTTCCAGCTCGACGGGCGCGAGATCGTGGGCCTGCGCGGCTACGACGACCTCTCCCTGGCCCCGAACACGGGCAACTTCCTCATCAACAAGTACACCGCCGAACTGCGCTTCCCCATCTCCCTGAACCCCTCGGCCACCATCTACATGCTCACCTTCGCCGAGGCCGGTAACACCTGGGGCGTGTTCGACCGGTACGACCCCTTCCAGCTCTATCGCTCGGCCGGCGTGGGCCTGCGCCTCTTCCTGCCCATGTTCGGCCCCATGGGCCTCGACTACGGCTGGCGCTTCGACGATGTGCCCGACGAGCCGGCGATGGCCCCGGGCCAGTTCCACTTCACGATCGGCATCGATCTTGGGGAGCTCTGAGCCCGATCGCCTAAATTCGACGCCTTCCATGAAGCGCCTCCTACCGCTCCGCCTGCTCGTCCTGAGCATGCTGCTGCCGGCGATCACCAGCCACGCCCAGCGCATCGCCTTCGTGGACACGAAGTACATCCTGGGCAAGATGCCCGACTATCAGAGCGCCCAAAGCGAACTGGACCGCCTGAGCTCCCAGTGGCAGAAGGAGATCGACGATCGCTGGGAGACCATCCGCAAGCTGCGCGATGCCTACAACGCCGAGGCCATCCTGTTGACCGATGACATGAAGGCGAGCCGCCGCGAGGACATCGAGAAGAAGGAACGCGAGGCGAGGGACCTGCAGAAGAAGCGCTTCGGGCCCGATGGCGACCTGTTCAAGAAGCGGGAAGAGCTCATCCAGCCCATTCAGGACCGCATCTATCAAGCCATCAAGGAGGTGGCCGGCACCACCTACGTGGCCATCTTCGACATCGGCAGCAAGGGTAACAATGTGCTCTTCGCCAGCGAGAAGTACGACAAGAGCGACAGCGTGCTGCGCAAGCTCGGCATCCGCCCCGACAAGGAAGGCGAGCCCGGGAACACGCGCGGCAATGACGACGATGATCAACCCGAGCGCCAGCCCGAGGATGGCGGCGCCCAGCCCCAACGCGACGGTGGCAGCAGCCCCGACCGAGGTGGCGGCGAGAACACGATCAAACCCCCACGATGAGCTACGGACCCATGAAGACCTTTCTGATTTCCCTGGCCCTGGTGGCCACCGCCGCCCCGGCCTTCGCGCAGGCGAAGCTCGGTCACATCGACCGCCAGGCCCTGATGCTCACCCTGCCCGAGCGCAAGGACGCCGAGACCAAGATGCAGGCCTTCGCCAAAAGCCTCGACGACCGCCTGAAGGCCATGGGCGCCGAGTACCAGCAGAAGGTGACCGACGCGCAGGCCAAGGAGGCCACCATGACCAACACCGAGAAGGAAATGGCCATCCGCGAGATCGGCGAGCTGGAGAAGCGCATCACGGAGGCCCAGGAGAAGGCCCAGGAGGACCTGGCCAAGCAGGAGGAGGAATTGCTGCGCCCCATGGTGGAGAAGACCAACAAGGCCATCCAGGACGTGGCGGCCGAGAACGGTTTCACCTACATCTTCGACACCAGCGCAGGCTTCGTGCTCTACTACGAGAAGGGCGAGGACATCCTGGCCAAGGTGAAGGCCAAGCTCGGCATCCAGTAGCCTAAGTTCGCGCCGTGCGGGATCCCCGTCCCATCGGCGTTTTCGATAGTGGCATCGGTGGCCTCACCGTGGCTCAGGCCATCCGGCAGGCGCTCCCCGCGGAGCGCCTGCTCTATTTCGGCGACCAGGCCCACGTGCCGTACGGTGACCGGGACGACGCGCAGATCCTCGACTTCAGCGAGGCGATCGCGCACTGGCTGCTGGAGCGTGGCGCCAAGGCGCTGGTCATCGCCTGCAACACCGCCAGCGCCGCTGCGCTGAAGCCCCTGCGCGAGCGCTTGCCGCATGTGCCCATCGTGGGCATGGAGCCCGCCGTGAAGCCCGCCGTGGAGCATACACGGACCGGCGTGGTCGGGGTCATCGCCACCGTGGCCACCATGCAGGGCGCCGTGTTCGCCAGCATCGTGGAGCGGTTCGCGCAAGGCGTCACTGTGCTGCAGCAGGCCTGCCCGGGGCTGGTGCGGCAGATCGAGGCCGGCGAGCTGGACAGCCCGCGCACCGAGGCCATGCTGCGCGGATGGTTGGAGCCCATGGTGGACCGTGGCATCGATGCCCTGGTGCTCGGTTGCACGCACTACCCGCTCGTGCGCCCGCTGATCGAGCGCATCGTGGGGCCGGATGTCCGCGTGATCGATCCCGCGCCGGCCATCGCGCGCCGGTCGGCGCAGGTGCTCGCCGAGGCGGATCTCGCCGCCGGTGAAGGCGACGGGGGCATCGAGGTGTACACCACCGGCGAGGTGGACCGGCTGCGCACCATGCTCCATCGTCTGGGCATGGGCCCCTGGCCGGTCCACGGACTGCAATGGACGGAGGGCCGCCTCACTCCTCCGTGAACCAGCTCGCGTACAGTTGATAGTTGCGGGCGATCCGCTCGATCTCGCCGCTCGAAAGCTCCGGGCTCACCGGACCGATGCGCCGTGCCGGCACGCCGGCCATCAGGCTGCCGGGCTCCACCACCGTGCCTTGTGTGACCACCGCGCCCGCCGCGATCACGCTGCCGCTGCCGATCACTGCGTGGTCCATCACGATGGCGCCCATGCCGATGAGCACCTTGTCATGTACCGTGCAGCCGTGCACGATGGCCCGGTGGCCGATGCTCACGTCGTCGCCGATCGTGAGCGCGGCCCGCTCGTACGTGCAGTGGAGCACCGCGCCGTCCTGCACGTTCACCCGGTGGCCGATGCGGATCGCGTTCACATCGCCCCGCACCACCGCATGGAACCAGATGCTGCAGCGGTCGCCCATCACCACATCGCCCACCACCACGGCGTTCTCGGCCAGGAAGCAGCCCTCACCGAACCGCGGCCCGTGGCCGCGCACCTGCTTGATCAGTGCCATGGTCAGGGTTTCGGCTCCGTCGGGAGCTTTCCGCAGCCTTCCTTCTGGCAGCAGGCGGGCAGCTTCGCGAAGGCCTTGGGGTCGCCCGGCACGCCGTCCGCACTATAGCCCAGCTTCACCAGCGCAGCGCGCAGGCCTTCCGGGGTGTTCTTCTCCGCTTTGTACGTGATGTGCACCGTGGAGGTGGCCAGGTCGACATCGACCTTCTGCACGCCTTTCTCGTAGATGAGGTTCTCCTCGATGGTGCGTTCGCACATGTCGCAGACCGTGCTGCTCACGATGTTGAGCTGCGCCATGTCTTCCTGCTGACCGTGGGTGACCGTGGTGCAGATGGCGAGGAACAGGGTGATGAGGTGTTTCATGCGGGGTTCTTCGTGGGTCGGAGGGTGTAGCGGAGCCCGCCGTAGATCATGGCGCCCACGGTGGGGCCCCAGATCAGCGAGGCGTCAAAATACGGGCCATGGGGATCTTCGGGCGCGATGATCTGCCGTGTCTGGCCGGCACTGGTCAGGTTCTCGCCGCCGAGGTAGAACTCCCACGCGCGCCAGATGAAGGTGACCTGGGCATGCAGCGTGGCGTAGGCGGGCGATCGGCGCGGAAAGCGGTAAGGCTCGGGATTCGCCGTCGTCCAAGGGATGCGCGAGCTGCTGAAGAGGTTCACCGAGGCGTCGGCCCGCCACCGTTCGTTCGGGCTCTCCCACGCCAGGTCCACCAGGCCGCGGTGCGGCGGGGTGAACGGCCGCTCACGGAGCACCCCATCGTATGTGGTGGCCACATCATACCAGCGGTAGCTCAGTTTGAGGTCCAGGGTGCGCGAGAGCTCCACCTGAACGTCGGCCAGCACGCTCGTGGCGTAGCTCGGTCCGTCCAGCATGTAGAGCACGAGCAATTGCGGCGACCGGTCCAGGTCGGCCACCAGCTGCGCGGTGAACCGGGTGTGGTACGCGTCCAGGCCCAGGGCCCACTTGCGCCCGATCCACTTGACCTTGTGAAGGGCTCCCGCGCCGAAGGTCCACGCCCGCTCCAGTCCGGGTCCGTTCTCCACCACCACCCGCCGCGAGCTGGCCAGCACGGCCGCGTTCTCCACCAGGGGGTTGGTGCTGCGGAACCCGTGGCCCAGGCTGGCGCGCGCCACCGTCAACGGACCGATGTCCCATTTGGCGTGCAGCCGCGGGCTGACCACCGTGCCGTACCAGCTGTTGCGGTCGGCCCGCACACCCGACACTACGGACACGTCACCGGCCTGCAGGGTGTATTCCGTGAACAGCCCGGGCATCACCTCGTTGCGTGCGAAGCTGCTGTCCTGGAAGGTCTCCTCGAAGTCGTCCACCTGCAGGCTCAGCCCCGCTTTCAGCTGGTCCTTGCCGCCGCGGGCGAGCTGCTGGTAGATGCCGCTCACGTAGCCGCTGAGCTGCGATCCCTCGTGCCTGCGGTCCCCGAACCGTGCGGTCATGTCGTGTCGGCGCAAGGCGGTGACGAAGCCCAGGCTCCGTGTGGCATCGTTGCGGAACACGAAGCCATGTTTACCCAGCAGGTCGGTCATCGCGTTGCGGATATCCACCACGTAGGGGGCGTGCTGGGGGTGGTCCCCCTCAACGTGCTTGAAGGTGCTGCCCCCTTCGCGGATATCCTCCACATGGCGCACGGCCACTTGGGTGATGCGCCCCTCGCGGGCGTGCACGAAGCGGTCCATCACGTTGATGCGCCGCGTCCGCGGCATGTCCATGAAGCCGTCGCGGTTCTGGTCCATCTCCGTATTGAACCAGTTGCCATGCACCAACAGCAGGTTGGCGGCGTGCGCACCGATCCGCTGCCGGGCATGCACGTTGGCCTCCGCGCGGCCCTGGCTGTTGCCGTAGAGGTTCACGAAGAGCGGAGGCTCGTCCAGCGGGTTCAGGAGGCAGAGGTCGATCTGCCCGGTGATGGCGTTGGGCCCGTTCACCGCGGTGCCCGCTCCCTTGCTCACGTTGATGGCATGGATCCAGGTGCCGGGGATCAGCGTGAGGCCGGAACTGGCGCTGAGGCCGCGCACGAACGGCAGGTTCTCCACGCTGAGCTGCGCGTACTTCCCGTCGAGCCCCAGCATCCGGATCACCTTCGTGCCGCTGATGGCATCGCTGAAGCTCACGTCCACGGTGGCGTTGGTCTCAAAGCTCTCGCTGAGGTCACAGCAGGCCGCACGCTTCAGCTCCTTCACCCCCAGCTGCTCCTGGCTGAGGATCGACCGGGTGCTCAGCGTGGTCCCCTGGGTGCGCTCCACCACGTCCACACCCTTCAACTGGCCCACGGGACGAAGGGTGATGCCCAACTCCCCGGTCGGGATCGCCGGCACGAGGACCGTATCCGTGGCGAAACCCACCAGGCGGGTGATGAGCGAGGCGGGCAGGGTCGCCGGCAGGGGCAGGGTAAAGAGGCCGGAGCTGTCGCTGGAGGTGGCCACCACGGTGCCCGACCAGCCCACGGTGGCATACGGCACGACGCCACCGTCCGCCGCGGAGCGAACGACGCCGCGGACCGTGGCATCCTGAGCGGCCACGGTGAGCGGCCACAGCAGCGATAGGATGAAGGGAACTCTCTTCTTGAACGGATGCATGGGAGATCGATCGGAAGGACAAGGGGACCGAGGCCGAGCAGGCCGGAACCGCGGGTCGTCCGATGATCAGATGCGCAACACCTGCAGGCGCGCAAGCCGCTCGGTGGCAGCCAATGGAGGGGGGCCGTGGCCACACACCCACAGGGGCCCCCAGGCCGTCAGGGCCGTCACCACCACCGGGGAGGGCAGCGCCCAGTCATCCAGCGACACGGTGGCGACCGGGTGCGCAGGTACGAACGCGTCCTGCGAAGCATGGGCGGTGGTGGCCACGCAGCACTGGGCCTTTACGGTGGCACCGGCGGCGTTCTCCGGCTCGGGGCAGCAATCGTTCAGGTCTCCCAGGACGAGCTGGCTGTGCCCGGCCTCCAGGCATGTCATCCGCGACAGGGCGGGCGCCGCAGCGGCCAGGATGAGCAGGGCCGACAAGGCGGCATGCATCCAGCGGTGGCGGCGGAGCGCGTTCATCGCGGCAAAAATAGGCGGTGGGCCCCACCATCGTCCACACGCCCGTGCGCCCATGTTGTGAACCCAAGCCGTCTGGTCGGCGTCCTAGCTTTGCACCATGTCAGCCACCAGCACGCCACCGCCCGCCTCGGTGTACGCCGAGATGACGCCCAACCCGGCCACCATGCGCTTCGTGAGCAGCGTGCCCCTGCTGCCCGAGGGCCGCGTGCTCGAGTTCCTTTCCCCCGAACAGGCCCAAGGTGTGTCCCCGCTGGCCGAAAAGGTGTTCAACCTGCCCATGACCACGGGCGTCCTCATCGGGGCGAACTTCATCACCGTGACCAAGAACGACATCGTCAGCTGGGACATGGTGCATCTGGAACTGCGGGAGTTCATCCAGGAGCACATGCGCAACGACGGCCGTGTGCTTTACGGGGACGTGCCCGCACGCGAGCTGGCCGAGGCCAACGACCGGGCCATGGGCCATGTGGAGCCTTCCGGCGAGGCCGATGCGCGCATCATCGCGGTGCTGGAGGAGTACGTGCGGCCCGCCGTGGAGGGCGATGGTGGCCACATCGCCTTCCGCTCGTTCCGCGACGGCGTGGTGACGGTCACCCTGCGCGGCTCGTGCAGTGGGTGCCCCAGCAGCATGGTGACCCTGAAGGGCGGGGTGGAGAACCTCCTCAAGCAGATGGTGCCCGGCGTGCGCGAAGTGGTGGCCGAGGAACTGTGATCGTCAAGCCTCGGCCAGCAGATTACAGCCTCTGACCTCGCTATGGTCGAAGCGCCCGAGCACCTCGAAGCTTCCGTCCGGGTGGAGTCGGCCCAGGTCCTGGGTGCTGATGAAGGGGCAGCTGGCGATGTTGCAGAGGTCGATGATGTTGATGCCTCCGGTGCGGCCCACCTGCTGCGGCGCGAACGGATCGTTGACCTCCCGGATGCGCACTGACATCCATGGCGGGCAGTGGTAGCGGCCTGCGCCCGGGCTCCAGGCCTGGCTCAGCAGCTCGGTCATGCCGTATTCGCCTCCGACCTGGTCCACCCCGAAGGCCTGTCGCAGCCGTTCGTGCAGGTCCTCGCGCACCAGCTCCGGGCGGCGCCCTTTCATGCCCCCCGTCTCCACGATGTGCACGTGCCGCAACGGCATGGGATGCCGTTCCGCCAGGTCGAGCAGGGCGAAAGGCACGCCCAGCAGAAGGGTCTTGCGCCCTTCCTCCTCGGACCGCCGGAGCAGCTCCGCCACCTGGGCGTACTGGTTGAGGTAAAGGCCGCCGAGCGGATCGCCGCTGGCCTCCACCAGCCGCTGGGCCATGTGCACCAGCGAACTGTCCGGCCGCTCCAAATAGGCCGGCAGCAGGGCGATGATCCGCCAGGTGACCGGATCGCCGAGGACCTTCCGGAAGCCGCTCAGGAAGGACCGCTCGTAGAGCGCCGGCCAGGGCAAATGATGCCGGGCGGTGATGGCCGCGGTGGTGCCGCTGCTCGTGAAGGTCAGGTCCGGGGTCAGTCCCTCCAGCACGACCGGATGGTCGCGGAACGCCTGGATCGGCAGAAAGGGGATGGCCTCCACCGTACGCACCCGGTCCGGATCGATCCGCAGGCCCTTCAGGAAGGTGCGGTAGATCGGACCGTGCGCCGCGTGCAGCCGAAATAGATCGAGCGCCAGCGCGTTGAACGCTTCGGGACCGTCGACCGCGAAGGGTCGTTCCATCCAGGACGACCACCGGTCAGCCGGCATGGCGATCGGCGCTCAGAGCCGTACTTTTGGAGTGATGCACAGGTCGGGAACGATCTCCTCAAAGGTAGCCGTGGGGCTGGCCCTGCTCCTGCTCGGGGCGGGCTGTCAGCGTACGGAGGAGTTCCCCGTGGAGCCCCGGATCGAGCTCAAGTCGTTCACCACGCACGGGGATTCCGCCTCGCTGGTGATCACCTTCACCGATGGGGATGGCGACATCGGGCTGGGCCAGGGCGACACCCTGCCGCCCTATGATGTGGCCCCGTGGTTCTACAACCTGTTCCTCGACTACGAGGAGAAGCAGAACGGGGTGTGGGTGCGACCTGCCCTGCTGCTGCCCCTTTACTACCGCGTACCGGTGATCACCCCGTCCGGGCAGGACAAGACGCTGGAAGGGGAGCTGGCCGTGGCCCTGACGCCCTGGCCCACCATTCCCAACACACCGTTCGATACGGTGCGGTACGTGGTGAAGTTGGTGGACCGTGCGTTGCACGAGAGCAACGCGATCACCACGGGTCCGATCGTGCTGCCTTGAAGGCAGGTCAGAACTCGCCGCTCAGCGCTTCGGAGACGTTGATCAGGTGGTCGCCCACCTTCTCGCAGCTGTTGAACAGGTCCGTGTACACCAGGCCGCTGCGCACATTGTAGTCGCCGCTTTCGATGCTGCGGAGGTGGGCCTTGCGCAGCTGGTCGCGCAACTGGTTGATCTGCTCCTCCACCATCACGGCCTCGTCGAGGGCCACGTTCGTGCCGTCGCCCTCCAGGTTGCGGTGCATCACGGCGAAGGCCTTCTCCAGCACCGCCATCATCTGCAGCAGGTTGTTGCGCTGCTCGGGCGTGAACCAGAGGCGGTCATCGGAGCGGCGTTCCAGGGCCTTGCTCATCTGGAAGAAGATGTCGCCCACGCGCTCCAGGTCGCCGGCGATGGCCAGCAGGGCCCGGATGCGGGAGCTCGAGGCCTCATCGCGCACCTCGGCACCGGTCTTCGTCAGGTAGCGGCCCACCTCCAGTTCCATGCGGTCGGTGATCTCCTCGTAGCGGGCGATGCGGCGCAACAGCCGCTCGCGCTCCCCGGCGGCGGTGACGGTGAGGAGGTCGCGGGTCATCTCGAGCATCCGGCCGCACAAGCGCCCCAGCTTCACGATCTCGCGCCGGGCCTCCAGTTCGGTGAGCTCGGCGGGCAGGGGCACATCGGTGTCGATGTATTCCAGCCGGTGCTCCTCGTCGGCCTCGCCGCGGCTGGGTACCATCCGCGTGACCAGCAGCTCCAGAAAGGGCACGAGACCCACCAGGAGCAAGGTGTTCAGCGTATTGAACAGCACATGGAACCAGGCCAGGCCGTACTTCACCGCGTGCACATCGGTGAAGGGCGAACCGCCGGTGCCTTCCCGCACGAGCCAGGCGACCCCCCGGAGGATGGGGCTGAAGAGGAGCAGGGCCCACAGCACCCCGATGACATTGAACATGAGGTGCGCACGGGCGGCGCGCTTCGCGTACACGTTGCCCACAAGCGCGGCCACGTTGGCCGTGACGGTGGTGCCGATGTTCTCTCCGAGCACGATGGCCGCCGCCATCGGATACCCGATGGTGCCGTTCTCGCACAGCACCATCGTCAGGGCCAGGGCGGCGCTGGAGCTTTGGATCACCACCGCCAGGAAGAGGCCGAAGAGCACGAAGAGGAGGACGCTGAAGATCCCGTTGTCCCCCAGGTCGCGCAGGAAGTAGAGCGCTCCGGGGCTCAGCACCGGAACGTTGTCGCGCAGGAAGTCGAGGCCCAGGAACAGCAGGGCGAACCCGATCAGGAACTGCGCCACCCGTCGCCAGCGGTCGCTGCGCAGGAACATGAGCGGGAAGGCCAAACCGATGATGGGGATGCAGAGTTCGGCGAGGGGCAGCGACGCGAAGCCCAGCACGCTGATGAGCAGGGCCTTCAGCGTGGTGCCGATGTTCGCCCCCATGATCACCGGGATGGCCTGCCGCAGGTTCATCAGCCCGGCGTTGACGAAGCTCACCACCATCACGGTGGTCGCGCTCGAATACTGAAGCACCGCGGTGATGCCCAGGCCCGTGAGCACGCCTTTCCAGCGCGCGCGCGTAATGGCGTTCAACGCCGTGCGCATACCCGTGCCGGCCATCTTCTGAAGCCCCTCGCTCATCACCTTCATGCCGTAGATGAAGAGCCCGAGCGAACCGGCGAGCTTCAGGAAGGCGAGGATTCCGAACGGCATGGGCGACCTCCTCCGTGAGGCGGCGTCCAAAGGTACCGGGGTGGTTCAGGGCCATGTTAACGGAGCATTAAATCCCGCGCTCGGCGTGGCCCCGGCCATGTTCCAGGCATCGACCCGGGTATCTTGGCGGCCTCGCATGCGCCCGATCCATCCACGCCAGCTCATTCTCCTGGTCACCTTGGTGATCGGCGGCGTGGCGGCGGTCACGACCCTTGTCGTCACCGGTGATCACGGCCTCCCGCGGGCCGCGCAGGCGATCGTCGTGGGTGTGTTGGCGGTGGCGGTGTCCTACTTGTTGCTGAGCTTCGCACTGCGGCGCTTCATCCAGGACCGCATCCGGGGCATCTACAAGACCGTGCAGGGCCTGCGCGGCGCGGCGGACGTCCCGGCCGTGGGCATGAGCGACGATGCGCTGGGCCGTGTGGAAGGCGAGGTGGCCGAGTGGGCGAGCGCACGCCGCAGCGAGATCACCGAGCTCAAGGAGCGCGAGAAATTCCGACGGGAGTTCATCGGTAACCTGGCCCACGAGCTCAAGACGCCGATCTTCAATATCCAGGGCTACATCCTCACCCTGCTGGAAGGCGGTCTCGAGGACGAGAAGGTCAATCGTGATTTCCTCACCCGCGCCAGCCACGGGGTCGACCGGTTGATCAAGATCGTGGAGGACCTCGACCTGATCACGAAGCTCGAAAGCGGTGTGATGGACCTGCGGTTGCACCGCATCCCGCTCCGCGAGGTCGTGGAGGAGGCCATGGAGGATGTGGAGCTGCCCGCGCGGGAGAAGGGCATCACCCTGCTGGACAAGGTGCCGGAGGATCTTGCCGTGCTCGGCGACAAGGACCGCCTGATCCAGGTGTTCGTCAATCTGTTCGTGAACGGGGTGAACTACGGCCGGCCGGGCGGACACTGCACGGTGAGCGTGGACGACCTGGATGAGCGTGTGCTCGTGGAGGTGAGCGATAACGGCATCGGCATCAGCGAGGAGCATCTGCCGCGGCTGTTCGAACGGTTCTACCGGGTGGGCAAGAGCCGTTCGCGGAACGAAGGTGGCAGCGGTCTGGGACTTGCGATCGTGAAGCACATCGTGGACGCGCACGGGCAGACCATCACCGTGAAGAGCGAGGAGGGGCGGGGCAGCACCTTCGCGTTCACCTTGCGGAAAGCACGTTGACCCGACGCCCCAAGGTGAAGGCCGCAGGCCGCTCGCCATGGCCGGCCACGATCACCGCAGGTGTGCGGTCCGGTCCCACACGGATCACCGCCAGGTCACGCGCGTTGCCGCCGGCGAAGAACCCCGAGGTCGTGGGCGTGAGCGGGGTGAACCCCCCCTTGCCATCGCCCAGCAGCACACAGCCGCGCCCCGCATCGTAGCGCACGGTCTCCACTTCGGCGCCCCAGTGGTTGCCCGCGGTCACCAGATCGAGCCGGCCGTCGGCGTTCACGTCCAGGGCCACGATGCCGTTCACGGGACCCAGCTGTGCCTCCACGGGCAGTGCCCGGATGCTGAAGCGGCCTGCGCCGTCGTTCAGCATCACGCTGGAGCGCATCCAGGTGGCGGTGCGATGCAGCGCTTTGCCCAGCTTCTCCGGCGTGTAGATGGCCTGTAGATCGGCATTGGCGAACGCTTCGTAGGTGGGGAAGCGCTGCATGATCACGGGGCACTGCTGGCTGCTGCATTCGCGGCCGCGCACCGGGATCTGGTGCCCCGACTTCTCCTTGGCCAGCACGATGTCCGAGCGGCCGTTGCCGTCCATGTCGGCCCAGTACACGTGCACAGGGTGGGCAGCATCCGCTTTGAACTTGCTGTTCCATCCCAGGTTGCCGGCGGCGAGGTCCACATCACCGTCACCGTCCAGGTCGGCGGCACAGAGGCTGTTCCACCAGCCGGTGGTGCCTTCGAGCCCTGCGGCCGCCGTGGCATTCGTGAAGCGCCCACCCGCGTTCATCATCACCATCACCGGCATCCATTCCCCGACGAGCACAAGGTCCGGATCGTGGTCGCCATCGAGGTCCGCGAAGCGCGCATCGCTCACCAGGCCAGGTCCCATCAGGTCCTTTGCCCGTTGTTCCGTGGCATCCGTGAAGTGTCCGGTGCCGTCGTTGATCAGCAGGTAGGAGCGGGGGGCGAAGGGGTAGTGCGCCGGGGTCTGGCGTCCGCCGAGGAAGAGGTCGAGGTCCCCGTCGCCATCGATGTCCGCCGCATCGGCCCGCTGGCCGCTGGTCATCATCGGCGGCAGGGCATCCTCCATGCGGGTGAACCGGCCGGTGCCGTCGTTGCGCAGGTAATGGTGGCGGTAGGCCGTGCTGCGCAGGTCATCTTCGTTGGAGCCGGCGATCACGAGCAGGTCCTGATCGCCGTCCCCATCCCCGTCGATGAAGCGTGCACCCAGCAGTTCCTGGCCTTCTCCGGTGAGCGGATGCGCGTTGCGGGCCACCTGCATGGTGCCCGAGGTGGTCTGCACCAGCAGCACGGGCGCCTGTCCACGGCCACCGCCCATCCACAGGTCGTCCTGGCCGTCGCCGTTCACGTCGGCCACGGCGAGCATGGGCCCGAGCTCGCTCATTTTGTGGGGCAGCAGCACCTCAAGCTGGAAGTCATCGTAGGTGGGGTCGAGGTGCGCCGTGCCTTCCGGGATCAGCGACGGGTCCTCGGTGAACAGCGCAGCCGGTCCCGGCCGCGGCCCAGGTACCGGTCCTGCATCGCGGTCGTCCACGGCCACCAGCCGGTCGGTCTGTACGTTGCGCAGCAGCGTGTAGCGGCCATCCGGCCAGCGCACCTCCACACTGTCCACGCTGGTGTTGGGTCCCAGCCCGAAATGGAGCACGGGCTCCACCGTGCTCTGGTATCCGCGCACCGGGCTCAGTTCCTGGTATTGCACAGACCCTTGGTGACGCAGTGTGACGCGGGCCCCGTGCGCGTCCCGCCCGCCCTGCTTGAGCGCGAAGCGCAGGTAGTGCCGTTCGGGGTGCAGCTCACGGGTACGGTTGGCGTACACCGTTGCGGGCGCGTCGATGTTGTTGATCACCAGGTCGAGGTCGCCGTCGTTGTCCAGGTCCGCGTAGGTCGCGCCGTTGCTGTTGAGAGGGTCGGTGAAGCCCCAGGTCTGCGTACTGTCCGCGAACGTGAGCCGCGCCCGGCCCGTGCTGTCGGCCCCCTGGTTGCAGAACAGGTAGTTGCGGATGCGCGTGCTCGGCACCAGGTCCAGCGTGCGGTAGAAGTCCTCGCCGCTCTTCAGGCCCCGGTACACCTGCTGCTGGTAGTCGTTGTTGCGGATGTCGTGCTTAAAGCCGTTGGTGACCATCAGGTCCTTCCAGCCGTCGTTGTCCAGGTCGGCGAGCAAGGGGGCCCAGCTCCAGTCCGTGCGGGCGATGCCGGCCAATTGCGCGATCTCGCTGAATGTGCCGTTGCCGTTGTTCAACTGCAGCGTGTTCACCATGTATTGGACTTGCTGGCCGGCGGCCACGATGGACCAGAAGGCCTGGGGCGACATGCTGCCCATGTTGGTCTTGTTCCTCACGTGGTCGTCCGCCATCATGTCCAGCACCATGATGTCCGGAAGTGCGTCGTTGTTGATGTCGGCCACATCGCAGCCCATGCCGAAATTGCTCACGTGGTGCGTGCGCTCCTTCACGACATCGCGGAAGCGTCCACCGTCGTTCGTGTACAGCGCGTCCGCCACGTCGAAGTCGTTCGCCACGTAGAGGTCGGGCCGGTCGTCATCATCCAGGTGGGCCACCGAAACGCCCAGGCTGAAGCTGAAGTCCATCAGGCCGTGCTCGCGGGTGGCCTCCCGGAAGCGACCGTCCTCCTGCACGAAGAGCCGGTTGCTCGGGGCCGTGCCCGCTTCGATGCCGGCGCGCACCTGCGACACGCTGACGCGCGTGAGGCGGTCCTTGGGATGGTTGATGACGTACAGGTCCAGGTCGCCGTCCCCCTCCACGTCCAGGAAGGCCGCCTGCGTGCTGTGGCTGGTGTCGGCCACGCCCAGGTCGTGGGCGGCCTCGCGGAAGGTGAGGTCGCCGTTGTTCAGGTAGAGCAGGTTGCGCGTGAGCGCCGTATCGTCCGTCGGTCCGCTGCGGCACACATAGATGTCCAGGTGGCCGTCCCCGTTCGCATCCGCCATGGCCACGCCGGTGCGCCAGCCCCCAGGATCGGCTCCCAGGGCGGTCTCCGTGATGTCCTCGAAGTGCATGCCGCCCTTGTTGAGGTAGAGGCGGTCGCGCTGCTGGTTGCCGGTGAAGTAGAGGTCGGGGAGCCCGTCGCCATTGATGTCGCCCGCGCCCACGCCACCGCCGTTGTACGCGTAGATGTAGGTGAAGTAGTTCATCGAGGGCGACTCCTCCAGGCGGTTGGTGAAGCGGATGCCGGTGCTGTCGATCGGCAGGGCCACGAACAAGGGCCCGGTGGGGGCAGGTGCGTTCGTGCCGGTGCCCGTGCCGGAAGGCCCGCAGGCGACAAGGAGCGTGAGCAGAGGGAGGCAGATGGCGCGAAGGGACATGTCCGGGTGGGGCTGTGCGAAGGTAGCCCGCACCGGAGGTCACCGGCGCGCGGCCAATGCCGATCGGGCGTGGCCCGGTGTGAAGACCTCCACAGCATCGTTGTTGTTGGAGACCACCACCCAGGGCGCGCCGCCTGCTCCCTGCTCCAGCACCACGAGGTCCTTGGCGTTGCGCCATGCGAACAGCCCGCTTTCCCGGACCGATAGCGGGCGGAACCCGCCCTGGCCATCGCCCAGGAGCACGATGCCGGTGCCGGCGTCGTAGCGGACGGTCTCCACCTCGGCGCCCCAGTGGTTGCCGGCCGCGATGATGTCCGCGTGTCCGTCCGCGTTGAGGTCACGCACCGCGATGCCGTTGAGCGGCCCTGTCTGCGCGTGCATCGGCAGCGGCTCCGCTCGGTATCGGCCACCGCCCTCGTTCCACACCACGCACGAACGCATCTGCTCGGCGACAAGGTGCTGGGCCGAGCCGATCTTCTCCGGCGTGTAGATGCGCTCCAGGTCGGCGTTGGCGAAGTCCTTGAAGGTCGGGAACCGATCGATGATCATGCGGCACTGCTGGCTGCTGCATTCCCGTCCGCGCACGGGCACCTTGCCGTGGGTCCCCTCCTTGGCCAGCACGATGTCCAGGCTGCCGTTGTCGTCCATGTCATTGGCGCAAAGGTGCAGCGGATGACCGTCGGTGGCGTGGAACTTGGTGTTCCAGCCGATGTTGCCGCACACGAGATCCAGGTCGCCATCGCGGTCCGGATCGGCCGCCACGATGCGGTTCCACCAGCCCGCCGTGTGCCGAAGGCCTTCCACCGTGTGGGCGACGAGCCGGCCACCATCGTTCCTGTGCATCGCGATGGGCTGCCATTCGCCTGCGGTGATCAGGTCCGCGTCACCGTCGCCGTCGATGTCCATCCAGAGGGCATCGGTGAGCATGCCCGCCTCCGCCAGGTGGGATGCGCGCTCAGCGGTCGCATCGCCGAACCGGCCCGTGCCGTCGTTCAGGAGCAGGTAGCTTCTCGGATCCCTCGGATAGGCTCCGGGGATCACGCGCCCGCCGATGAACAGGTCGAGGTCGCCATCGCCGTCCACGTCGCCTGCGGCGGCCCGCTGCGCGCTGGTCATCAACACGGGCAGTGCGCCGGGCGCATGACCGAACCGCCCCATGCCCCGGTTCGTGTACATCCGCGGTTGGAAGTGGATCTCCGACCGGTCGGACTCGTAGCCGCCACTGAGCACGAGCAGGTCCTGGTCCCCGTCGCCATCCGCGTCCATGAACAGGGCTCCCTGGTCCTCGCGGTCCTTGTGGTCGATCCAGGGCCCCTCGACCTGCCTGTAGCGATCGGCCCCATCGGACATGAACAAGGCACCGGCCTGATCGCGCGCGCCGCCGATGTAGAGGTCCTCGCGGCCATCACCATTGAGGTCCGCCTTGGCCATGAGGGGGCCGTCCTCGGAACGCTTGTGGGGCAACAGGACCTGCACCGCGAAGTCGTCGTACGGGTTCTCGCGATGCGTGAAGCTCAATCCATGGCCGGTACCAGCAGGCTGAAGGAGGGCCGCGGGGGCGGGGTGCCCCGGTGCGCGGTCGGACGCGTCATCGTGCCGGATCGTGAGGACCTGATCGGCAGTGACGTCGGTGAGGCGGGTGTATCGGCCGTCGGGCCAGAACACCTCCACCTGGTCCGCTTTCCCGGATCCGCCGAGGCCGAAATGGAGGATGGGTTCCACGCTGCTCTGAAAGCCGCGTACGGGTGCCAGTTCGGCCAGCTGCGTCACTCCGTTCGCCTCCACCAGGGCGCGCGCGCCCAGAACGGTCCGGCCCGGGGCGCCCTCCAACTGCAGGCGCAGATAGTGCCCGCGGCCTTGTTCGACGGCCTGGTTGATGTGGATGCCTGCCGGTGCATCCATGTTGTTGGTCACCAGGTCGAGGTCGCCGTCGTTGTCCAGGTCGCCGTATGCCGCTCCGTTCGAGTTCAAGGCCTCCTTGAAGCCCCATTCGACCGACACGTTCCGGAAGCCCAGGTCGCCATTGTTCCGGTACAGGTAGTTGCGGACCTGGGTGCTGGGCACGAGCGCCAGCACTTCCATGGGGCGCATGGCCTGTCCGGAGGCTCTGATCGCCTTGGCCTTGGCACTGTAATCGTTGTCACGCATATCGCGCTTGTAGCCGTTGGTCACCAGCAGGTCCTTCCAACCGTCATTGTCCAGGTCGGCCAGCAGCGGCGCCCAGCTCCAGTCTGTCTTGCTGATCCCGGCCAACTGCCCCACCTCGCTGAAACTGCCGTTGCCGTTGTTGCGCTGCAGGGTGTTGAACATGTACTGATGGTGGTAGCCGGCGGCCACCACCCCCCAGAACTGGGCGGGTGACATGGCGCCCATGTTGCGTTTGCTCCGGGCGTGTTCCTCGCTCACCATGTCCAGCACCACGATGTCCGGCAGACCATCATTGTCATAGTCGGCGATGTCGCAGCCCATGCCGAAATTGCTGATGTGCCGTGTGCGCGCCAGGACCTCGTTGACGTAGGTGCCGTCCGATCGCCCCATGTACAGGAAGTCCGGCGCCACGTAGTCGTTGGACACGTAGAGGTCCTGGATCCCGTCCTGGTCGAGGTCGCTGCAGGCCACCCCCAGGCTATACGCCATGTTCCAAAGCCCCGACGTGGCGGTGATGTCCGTGAACCGGTTCCCATCATTGCGGTAGAGCCGGCTGGTGGGCGAACGATGCTCCTGGATGGAACGCTCCACTTCCGCGTTGTTCGCCTTCGAGTTGCCTTGGAGCGGTGAGTTGATCACGAACAGGTCCAGGTCGCCGTCGCGGTCGTGATCGAAGAAGAGGCCCTGGGTGGATCGGGTGGTGTCCGCGATGCCCCATTCATGGCCCACTTCCTTGAACCGGCCCTGGCCATCGTTCAGGTAGAGCAGGTTGGTGCGCGCCTGCGGATCGGAGGTCCAGCCGGCACGGCACACGTGGATGTCGAGGTGGCCATCCCCGTTCACGTCGGCCATGGCCACGCCGGTGTGCCACCCATGCGTGCTCTCCTTGGGCAGGGCCGCGTCGGTGACGTCCTCGAACCGGAGCCCCCCGCGGTTCAGGTAGAGCCGGTCCGCGACCAGATTCCCCGTGAGGTAGATGTCCGGGAGGCCATCCCCATTGACATCCCCGATCGCCACACCTCCTCCGTTGTACATGTATTCGTACACGAAGTAGTTGCGCGTATCGTTCTCCTCCACCCGGTTGGTGAACCGGACACCGCTGTTCTCCGCGGGAAGGGTGATGAAGAGAGGCGCCGGGGTCGCTTCCGAAGGCGCAGTGACCGGTTCAGGCGTCGGGTCCCCACCACAGCCGATCGCCAGGGCGATCGACAGCATCCCAAGGAGTTCTCCGCGTTGATGCATGTCCGGTACCGTCGCCGAGGCCGGGCAACAACCGGAAACCTGCCGTTCAGCACAGTACCATCACCCTCATCGGGTCTCCGGTCGGTGGACCGGGATCATCGTGCGCCAGACCAAAATAGAAGATCCCTCCGGACCGGGGTCACCGCACCGCCTCCTCCCAGAGCAGGATCGCGTTCTCGTTGTTCACGCTGATCCGCGGGATGTCGTCGTACAAGGTCACCTTGCCGGTGACGCAGACGCGCTTGCGCAGCAGGGCCTCCTCCGGATCGTAGTGGAAGTTGGGGCCGTTGCTGTCCCAGATGGTGCAGTAGAAGTCCTGCGCGGGGTGAAGGCGGTCGAAGTTGAGGTACACCGCGTTCGCCTTCTGCGTGCGCCGCGTGCTGACCACGGTGCCGCACACGGTGGCCACACGACCGATCTGGTGGCGCGCCTGCACGGTGTTGAACATGCCCTTGGGCAGCGGTGCCGGCAGCGGCTCCACTTCGCCGATGAAGGGATCGCCGGGGTGGTACCAGGCCTGCGGGTCGCGCTGCGCTTCCAGACGGGCCTCCAGCGTATCGTCCAGCGCGGGGAAGAGGTCGAGGCCGGTGAGGCGCTCCACACTGTCCACAGGCACGGCGTAGCTGATGGTCGGGTATTCGTTGACCCCGTTGCGCATGGCGAAGCCGATCATCTTCCGCTCCGGCCCGTCCAGGTCGGCCAACACCTTGAAGAAAAGCTCGGGGATGCTCACCTCGTTCTTGTGCCCGGGGTTGTCCATCGCCGGCAGGCCCTCGTTCAGCACCGGACCGGTGATCACGAAGACCCGCTCGCCGCCGAAGCGCACCGTGCGCCGCACCCAGTCCTCCAGGTCGCTCCAACTGTCGCGGTTGAACTCGGGCCGCTGCGGGCTGATGTTGCTATACAGGTAGGTCGCCGTCAGCGCCTCCTTGTTCCAGCGCATGTCCGCGCTGGGCACCAAGTGTCCGCGGTCGAATCCGCTGAACCAGTAGTCCTCCACCGTGCTTGTGCCGGTTCGCACCTTGGTGTCCATCAGGAAGGTGTCGATGCGGGCCAGGTTGCCCGTGATCACGTCCGGCGTGGCGATGTGCGCGGTCCACTTGGGTTGCTCATGGCGCTCGCTGTACACCAACACATGGCCGGGATGCTCCACCAGCTCGTCACCGGGTTCCAAGGCCGGGAGGGCCAGGGCGAGCAGGTCACGGCGGATGATGGCCAGCTTCAGCGAATCGATCGGAGCCGCCAGCGCTTCGCGCGCCGCGCGCAGTTCCTGATCCCGCGCCTGCAGGTCGCGCAGCCGCTGTTCCGGTCCGTCCTGTGCCCACAGGGCAGGACCGATCAGCACGAAAAGGGCCAGCGGAAGGGCGCGTGGGTTCATTCCGACGAAAGTAAACGGATGCGCGTCACCGCAGCATCCCCGCCAGCTCGTCGAGGGCCGCACACAGCAGTGCGTTCCCGGTGGATGCCTTTGCGGATGAGGGTGGCCTCGCGAGCGCGGCCGCCAGATCGATGGCGCGCTGCTGCTGCACGAGGAACCTGCCGGTGCGTGCGTGAAGGCGACCGAGGTACTCCTGTTCGTGCTGGCCGGGCGTTGGGATGATCAGGGCGCTGCGCCCGAGCGCCGCCAGGTCCATCAAGGTGGTGTAGCCGCTGCGGGAAACGATGAGCGATGCGCCCAGCAGGGCCTCGCGCAGCGCTTCGCCGGTGAGATGGCCGGCCACATCCACCCGACCGACGCGGCGTGTGCCCGGCCGCTGCGGAAGTCCCTGCACCAGCAGATGCTCCCCCGGCAAGGTGGCAAGCTGCTCCAGCAGGATGGCCTCCAACAGGGTGCGCTGCGGCTCGGGTCCGCTGATGACGGCCACCACGCGATGGTCGGACCGAGGGGTGCCGGCACCTTCCGCCATGCGGCTCACCGGGCCGATGTAACGCACGTTCGGCGGCAGGCGCGTTCCGTGCGACAGCTCGCCCGCCAGTCCCGGCACCGCGGGCTCGTCCATCACCCAACAGCGATCGAAGCGCGACACATGCTGCAGGTTGAGGCGCCGTAGCGCGCTCTGCGCGAACGGGGTGAAGGGGAAGAGCTGATGGGTGATGAGCACCGAGGGCAGTTGCGCACTGCGTACCCCGAACCGCTGGTCGCTGATCACCGCGTCCAGCCGCAGGTCCGCCGCGATGCGGTCGAAGGCCGCGCGTTCCGCCGCCACGCTCCGCACCATCGCCGGCAACTGGCGCGCCATGCTCCAGAACTGGCTCCCTCCGGCGGCGTACCGCACGGTGATACCGGGCAGCCGTACATGCTCCAGCTCGGGGAACTCGGCACGGAGCAGCGCAAGTGGTCCCGCATCCGCGGCCAGCACGGGATGCGCCCCACGCGCGCGCAGCGCACGCACCACGGGCACGCAGCGCGCCGCATGGCCCAGCCCCCAGTCCAGGGGGGCCACCAGCACGCGGGCATCGCGCAGACCGGACATGCCCGCGAAGGTGCGCAGCCGATCGTGAAGCCTGCGTTACGTCCACCGGTCGTGCACCTGGCGCACCGCCTACTTTCGCGCCGCCATGGGCAAGAACAAGCAGTTCCGCTTCGCCGAGAACGCCACCTTCGAACAGGTGGTGCAGCCGGCGTTCGCGGACCTGGTGGAGGGCCGCTTCCCGTTGAAGGGACGCTGGAACGCCGACTTCTTTCACCGCGAGGCGCCCCTTGTGCTGGAACTGGGCTGTGGAAAAGGGGAGTACACCCTGGGCCTGGCCGCCCTGGACCCGCAGCACAACCACCTGGGCGTCGACATCAAGGGCGCGCGGATCTGGCGGGGGGCGCGCACCGCACGGGAACGGGGCATCGCCCATGTGGGATTCCTCCGCACGCACATCGATCATCTCCTGCATTGCTTCGCTCCGGGGGAGGTGGACGCCATCTGGCTCACCTTCAGCGATCCGCAGATCGGCAAGCCGCGTAAACGGCTGACCAGTCCCATCTTCCTGGAGCGCTACCGGCAGGTGCTGAGGCCGGGCGGGCTGGTACACCTCAAGACCGACAGCCCGCTGCTGTACGAGTACACCCTGGAACAGGTGGAAGCGCACAAGCTGCCCCTGCTGGAGCACAGCGCCGATGTCTACGCCGACCTCGTCGGCCGCGTCAGCCCTGCGGAACAGGCCGTGCTGAACATCCGCACCTTCTACGAGTCGATGTGGCTCACCGAGGGACGGAAGATCCACTACGTGCGGTTCGCCATCGGGTGAACTTGGACTTCCGCGGATCGCGTTAGCTTCGGGGGCATGCGCCGGGTGATCCTGATCGGTCTCGCTATGGGCTGCGCGAGGTCGCTCCATGCCCAGGTGATCGATACGGTCCTGCTCAGCGAGCAGGCCTTTGTCCACCATCCCTTCGTGTACTCCACCTTTTCCGCCCTGGTCGACCGGATGGACCGCCCCTACCTGTACACTGCGGGTGTGGAGCACGGGCTCAGGACCTACGACATCAGCGATCCGACCTCCCCTGTCGAGATCGGTGTGCTTTGGCCACCGGACCTCGGGGGCTTGAAGCCCACCAACCTGCATCAGGACGGCGATCGGCTGTATGTCAGTCTCGGCGGCTTCCATGGGCTCACCCAGAGCGCCGGCCTCGCCGTGCTCGACATCACCGATCCGGTGAATGCGGTGGTCCTGGACCAATGGGACAGCGCCGCCTTCTCCACCGGAAGCGCCATTGTGCGGGTGCGCAACGGCCTCGCCTATCTCGGTGCGATGGACAAAGGTCTGGTGGTGCTCGACGTCTCCGACCCGGCGCAGATCGCGTTCGTGTCGGTCTTCGCGCCCGATCCCACCTGGCCCGGCGTGGTCAACTATCCGCCCAATGCCCGGGGCATCGACTTCAAAGGCGATACCCTGCTCCTGGGCTACGACGCCGGCGCCCTGCGCGCGATCGACGTCAGCGACCCCGCCCAGCCCACCGAGGTGGGCCGCTACTTCAATCCGCTGCATCCGCCCAACACGGCCAACGCCTATAACCATGTGCGGGTGGTCGGTGACGTGTGCTATGTAGCCACGGATTTCTGCGGTTTCGAGGTGGTGGACATCGCGGACGTGGCGCACATGGAGCAGATGGCCTGGGAGAACCCCTGGAACTGCAACGGCGGCTCGTGGTTCGGGAGCGATGGCCACACCAACGAGCTGATCACCGCGGCCGATGACAGCCTGCTTTTCCTCAGTGGTGCGGACAGCGAGGTGTTGGTCTATGACATCACCGCACCGGTCACACCCCGGCTCGTCGGTGGATTCATCCATCCGAACGACAGCGCGGTGGCCTGGGGCGTGGATGTGCACGACAGCCTGGTGGTGCTCGGCTACATCGATAACTCCCTGGTGCTTTGGCCGCCGCAGCCCTACTACGCCGACGAAGGCGGCTTTCAGGTGTTCACCTGGCAGGTGGATCGGAGCACCGCCGTGGTCGATGCGTTCGGCGGTGATGCGAAGATCCGTGCTTGGCCCAACCCGACCACCGGACCACTGCACATCGCGCTGGACGGCCCGACGCAGGTGGTGGTCCGCGATCCCATCGGTCGGGAGCGTTGGCAGGGGCGGCTGCAAGGGCCGGTCGCCCGGATCGACCTGGCCTCGCTGGAGCCGGGATCGTACGTGGTGGAGGTCGCGGCGAGTGGAGTGCCGCGCCTGGTGCGGGTTGTCATCCAGCCCTGACGATCGCCCGACCGAGGCGGATCACGCATGCAACCCCGTTGAACGGATGCGCACACAGAGGGAGCGGAAGAAACAACTTCGCGACAGCGCGGTGCAGCAGCCCGCCATCGCGCGGCCGCAACGCATCCCCCTGCGCGAAACTCCGGCGGACAAGCGCGACTTCTTCGCCGACGTCATGGACGTGGTGCGCCAGGTCCCCAAGGGCCGTGTGACCAGCTACGGGGCCATCGCGCGCTACCTCGGCGCGGCGCGCTCCGCCCGCATCGTCGGCTATTGCATGAACAACAGCCACGTGGTGAAGCCGCCCGTGCCCGCCCACCGGGTGGTGAACAGCAGCGGCCTGCTCACCGGCAAGCACCACTTCGCCACGCCCACGCGCATGGAGGACCTGTTGAAGAAGGAAGGCGTGAAGGTGAAGGACGACCAGGTGGTGGACTTCCGGAAGAGGTTCTGGGATCCGGCGGTGGAGCTGGGGCTCTAGAGGCCGACCGCTGTTCGCGGATCGTGTACTTTCAGCGGGCCAACCCTTCCGGCCATGGTGATCCAGGTGGAGCACGACGACGACGACACCCGCATCGAGGTGCTGCCCGACCAGCGTCTGGTGCGGCTGACGTGGAAGCGCCCGGTGTCCGGGGCCACGTATCGGGGATCGTTGCTGCGCCTGCTGAACGCGGTGACGCAGCGCAAACTGCGGCACTGGTTGAGCGACGGTCGGCGGATGGGCCCCATTCTCATCGCGGACCAGGCGTGGACCCTGGAGGAGTTCGTGCCCCAGCTGGTGAAGGCCGGGGTGGAGCGCATCGCCATCGTGAGCAGCGAGGATGTCCTCAACCAGATCGCGGTGGACCGCATGGTGAGCGCGACCGCCGCCGTGGTGCCGTACAGCATCGCCTTCTTCCAGGACCCCTCGATCGCGCAGCTGTGGCTGATGGACAAGTCCGGTGCACGGGCCGCGGTGCCTGGCTGACCCAGCCGAACACGGGCGGCGCCTGCACGTTAGTTTCGCGTCCCCATGGCCATGCCCATCACCGACGAAGCCATCCAAGCCGCCCTGTCGCGCGTCATCGAACCCGACCTCAAGAAGGACATCCTGGCGCTGGACCTTGTGCGAGAGGTGGTCGTCGACGAGAACACGCTGCATGTCACCGTGGAGGTGAGCAACCCCGCCCTCCACAGCCGCAAGCGCATGGAGGAGGCGGTCACCTTCCAGCTCAAAAAGGAGCTGGGCAGCGACGTGCAGGTGCGGGTGACAGTGAACCCGCTCAGCGGCGAACGTGCCAACATCCGCAAGGTGCTTCCGGGCGTGAAGCACATCGTGGCCGTGGCCAGCGGCAAGGGCGGGGTCGGCAAGAGCACCATCACGGCCAACCTGGCCGCCGGACTGGCCGCGCGTGGGCTGAAGGTGGGCCTGGTGGATGCGGACATCCACGGGCCCAGCATGCCCCTCATGTTCGATGTGCTGAAGGAGCGACCGCGCACCGCCGAACGCGACGGCAAACCGGTGATCGTGCCCGTTGAGTCCCACGGGGTGAAGCTCCTCAGCATCGGCTTCTTCGCCGAACCGGACCAGGCCATCGTGTGGCGCGGCCCCATGGCCAGCAAGGCCCTGGAACAGCTCTTCAAGGACGGTGATTGGGGCGAGCTCGATATGATGCTGGTGGACCTGCCCCCCGGCACCGGCGACATCCACCTCAGCCTGGTGCAGGCCGTGCCCCTCACCGGCGCCATCATCGTCAGCACCCCGCAGCCCGTGGCCCTGGCCGATGCCCGCAAGGGCGTGGGCATGTTCCGCCTGCCCAGCGTGAACGTGCCCGTGCTCGGCATCGTGGAGAACATGGCCTGGTTCACCCCGGCCGAACTGCCCAACAACCGCTACCACATCTTCGGAAAGGGCGGCGCCCGGGCCCTGGCGGAGGAGCTCGGCGTGCCCTTCCTCGGGGAGGTCCCACTGGTGCAGAGCATCCGCGAGGCCGGTGACGTGGGCCGGCCGGCCGTGCTGCAGGAAGGCACCCCCAGCGCGGCCGCCTTCACCGACCTTTGCTCCGTCCTGCTGGAGCGCCTCCGGCAGCCGGTCACCGCCTGATCCATGCCCCGTCGCGAACACAGCCAGCTCGAACAGCGCGTTCAGGAGGCCCTGCGCGACCTGCGCCCCTTTCTGGAGGCCGACGGCGGCGACATCACTCTGGAGGAGATCACACCGGAGGGGATCGTCCGCGTGCGCCTGCACGGGGCCTGCCGCGGCTGCGCCATGAGCCCGATGACCATGAAGGCCGGAGTGGAGGAGGCCATCAAACGCGTCGCCCCCTCCATCAAGGCCGTCGAGGCCGTGAACATGGGCGAGGTGGTCTGAGCCCGGAACATCCGGCCGCCCCACGTGTTGCTTCGCCGGTGACCGCCATCACGGAGCGCCATACCCCGCCCCGTACCTTTGCCGCGCATTTGCCCATGGAAAGCCCCTCCCGGACGAAGACCGTCGAGTCGCGCCGCAACGTGGTGATCCTCTTCGCCGGCGACAGCGGCGACGGGATCCAGCTCACCGGCGCGCAGTTCACCGACACCAACGCGCTGTTCGGCAACGACGTCAGCACCTTCCCCAACTTCCCCGCCGAGATCCGCGCGCCGCAGGGCACCCTCGCCGGCGTGAGCGGCTTCCAGCTCCACTTCGGCAGCGTGGAGGTGTTCACCCCCGGCGACCGCTGCGATGTGCTGGTGGTGATGAACGCCGCCGCGCTCAAGGCCAACCTGCACAAGCTGAAGGAGGGGGGCACCCTCATCGCCAACACCGACGGCTTCGACAAGAAGAACATGCGCCTCGCCGGCTACATCGACGAGGCTGATCCGCTCACCGACGGCACCCTGGCCGCCTACACGCTGCACAGCGTGGACGTGACCAAGATGACGCGCAACGCGCTCGAGGGCACCCCCCTCGGCATGAAGGAGAAGGACCGCTGCAAGAACATGTTCGTGCTGGGCTTCATCAACTGGATGTTCAGCCGCGACCTCGCCAACAGCGAGCGCTTCCTGCAGCACAAGTTCGGGAAGAAGGCCGAGCTGCTCGACGCCAACCTGCGCGCGCTGAAGGCCGGTTACCACTACGGCGACACCAGCGAGACCTTCACCACGCGCTTCGAGGTGAAGCCTGCGCCGATGCCCAGGGGCACCTACCGCAGCATCACCGGCAACCAGGGCACGGCCCTCGGCCTGCTCGCCGGCGCGCAAAAGGCGAAGCTCGACCTGTTCTACGGCAGCTACCCCATCACGCCCGCCAGCGACATCCTGCACGAGCTGAGCCGCCACAAGAACTTCGGCGTGCTCACCTTCCAGGCCGAGGACGAGATCGCGGCCATCGCCTCGGCCATCGGCGCCAGCTACGGCGGCGCGCTCGGCGTCACCGCCAGCAGCGGCCCGGGAATCGCGCTGAAGACCGAGGCCATGGGCCTGGCCTTCATGCTGGAGCTTCCGCTGGTGATCGTGAACGTGCAGCGCGGAGGCCCCAGCACCGGTCTGCCCACCAAGACCGAACAGGCCGACCTGTGGCAGGCCGTGCACGGCCGCAACGGCGAGGCGCCGATCCCCGTGATCGCCGCCAGCACGCCCATCGACTGCTTCGAGATGGCCTTCGAGGCCGTGCAGATCGCCGTGGAGCACATGACGCCCGTGATCCTGCTCACCGACGGCTACATCGCAAACGGCTCAGAACCCTGGCGGTTCCCTGCGTCCAAGGATCTCCCGGCGATCACGCCCAACTTCATCAAGGGACCCAACGACGGCGAGGCGTTCCTGCCCTACCTGCGTGACGAGCGCGGCGTGCGGCCTTGGGCGCTGCCCGGCCAGCCGGGGCTGCAGCACCGCATCGGCGGCATCGAGAAGCAGGACAGGACCGGCAACATCAGCTATGATCCGGCCAACCACGAGAAGATGGTGCGGCTGCGCGCGGAGAAGGTGGCCCGCATCGCCGACCGCTTCAAGCCCATCCGCCTCGACAGCGGTCCGCCGGAGGGCGAGCTGCTGATCGTGGGCTGGGGCAGCACCTACGGCGCCATCCGCACCGCCGCGCTGGGCCTACAGGCCGAGGGGCACAGCGTGGCCCACGTGCACCTGCGCCACCTCTTCCCCTTCAACAAGGGCCTCGGTCCGCTGCTGAAGAAGTACACCCGCGTGCTGGTGCCCGAAATGAACAGCGGACAACTGCGCCAGCTGCTGCGCGCCGAGTTCCTGGTGGACGCGCAGGGGCTCAACAAGATCCAGGGCATGCCTTTCACCAGCGAGGAGATCCACGCCACCGCGCTCAACCTGCTGAAGTCATGAGCACCACGAACGGAACGACCAGCGCACCGGTGAAGGTCGACTTCTCCAGCGATCAGGAAGTGCGTTGGTGCCCCGGTTGCGGCGATTACAGCATCCTGAAGCAGGTGCAGACCCTGCTGGAGCAGAGCGGCAGGAAGAAGGAGGAGGTCGTCTTCATCAGTGGCATCGGCTGCAGTTCGCGCTTCCCGTACTATCTGGACACCTACGGGCTGCACGGGGTCCACGGCCGCGCGCCCGCGATCGTGAGCGGCCTGCGCAGCGTGCGCCCCGACCTCAGCGTGTGGATGATCACCGGCGATGGCGATGCGCTCAGCATCGGCGGCAACCACATCATCCACCTGCTGCGCCGCAACGTGGACGTGAACGTGCTGCTCTTCAACAACGAGATCTACGGCCTCACCAAAGGACAGTACTCACCCACCTCGCCCGAGGGCGCGGTGACGCGCAGCACCCCCATGGGCAGCACGGACCATCCGTTCAACCCGCTCGCGCTGGTGAAGGGCGCCGATGGCACCTTCATCGCCCGCAGCATGGACCGCGACCCGAAGCACATGCGCGAGGTACTGGCCCGCGCCGATGCGCACCGCGGCACCAGCCTGGTGGAGGTCTACCAGAACTGCAACGTGTTCAACGACGGCGCCTTCGAGACCTTCACCGAAAAGGCCACCAAGCCCATCCACAGCCTCTTCGTGGAGCACGGCAAGCCGTTGCTGTTCGCCAACGGCACCAAGGGCATCTGCCTGAAGGACATGCGGCCGCGCGTGGTCGACATCGGTCCGGCGTTCTCCGCGGACGACTGCTGGGTGCACGACGAGCGCGACGCGTTCAAGGCCTCGTTGCTCGTGCGCCTCTTCGACGACCCGCGGATGGAAGGCGGCTTCCCGCGTCCGTTCGGCGTGTTCTATGTGAACGAGCGCGCCACGCACGAGGCGAAGATGACCGCGCAGGTGAAGGCGGCGAAGGAGCGCAAGGGCGAGGGCGACCTTGACGCGTTGCTCAAGGGCGAGCACACCTGGACGATCGGGTGAAGGTCGAACAGGCATGCGGCCTGTTCACTTCATCGATCAGCCCTCAGAACCAGGCGCTATTGTCCGCCCGGTTATCGAGCAAGGTGATGATCAAGATCCGATCCGCATCCACACGGTAGACCGCCCTGACGTTGCGGTGTATCGGACCCATGCGCAACTCCGGATGCAGGGAAGAACAGGGAAACCCGTTCGGGTAGCGGATGATCAGTTCCTCGAACTCGATGACAAGTGTGATGAAACGGTCAGCGATGCGCTGGTTCCATTGCCCCCTCACATATGCGTGGATGCGCTCCAACTGATCGAGCGCTTCGGGGGTCCACTCAACCTTTTGCGGAGCGGCCATAACGCTTCCAGACCTCTTCGGATGTGACCGTCCTGCCTGCGGCCGCATCGGCCAGCCCACGATCGATCGAGGCTTTCTGTTCGGGTGAAAGTGATGTGTACCAGTCTTTCACTTCGCTGGCCTTCTTCCAGTTGAGCAAGGAAGCGAGCACACCGGGATCGTTCAGCCTGGTCAGCCACTCGATCAGTTCGAGCTTCATCGCATCGGTGCTCATGGAGGGAGGTTCAGTGTTCCAAAGATATGGGTGTGAGGCAGGAAGGAGGTGCTCGATCCTGCTTCATGGTTCTGCGTACCCTTCCTCCCCCAAACACGGGAACACGACCGCCATCAACGCGCTCCTGAACCCCTCCCGCTTCGCCCGCGCCTGCTGCCGCTTCGCCACCAGCTCCAGCCATCCCAAGTGGCGGGCCTGTTCCACCAGGTCGCTCACCAAAGAGGCCGTCTTTTGCGGGGTGTGTACCATTCGCCGCATGGTCTCCTCGTCGGTGGGTTGCATAGTGATCGTGATCGATCCCGGAGCCGCGATGCTCTGTTGTGAATCAGCGTACAATTGACCGTTCTTTCGGCCCATGCAGACGAGGTCGTATTCGAAGAGCGCGTTCAGCTTTTCGGTGAAGACGTCGTTGGTTTCCATCACCCGCTGGTAACTGTTCAGTGCTTTCGGGGTCAGGTACACGCGCAGTTCGCTGAAGCTATCCTTCTCGGCGATCTCGATGGTGATGGGTGTGTAGGTGAGTGTGGCGGTCTTACCGGTGTTGGTGTCGGTGAAGGACATGGAATTACGGTCTGCTGTTGACTGGAATACTGCCCGGTCAACATTCCACCAGCCGGGATTCGTCACGTTGGCGACATAGGCGGTGATGGGTGGCTCCCGCGTTGGGCCATTCTTCTCGATTCCCAGTTGTCGTAGAGCATCCTTCAGATTGGCATCGAACTCCTGACGGAATCGATCTTGCTCCTGTTGGGCGTCTTTCATCTGCCGGCCCAACTGCTGCTTGTAGGCTTGTTGGTCGACCTCAGCTTCCTTGCGGTAGAACACCTCCTGGGTCTTGCGGGCCGCCTCAGCATAGCGTTGGCTCCATTCGGTGTATACGTTCCTTAACCGCTCCGCCGCATGGTCTGGTAGTTGAACCCGCCCATCGTTCCGCAAGGCGAAGGAGACAAAGGCACCATGACCCATGCGCACGGCCATCGAATCCAGTTGGCTCAGGTTCTTGTCCAGGTTGTTGGCGTAGAGGTCCAACACTTGGTTGTCGCAGGTGCTGTGGATATCGCGCATGCGCTCCTCGAACCCCCGCGTGGCAAGGTTGGTTCCGTTGAAGCGCTCGTTCCATATGGCTTGGACCTTGGCGGGGTCGATGCCAACGTCACGATAGGTAGTCGAGTCACTGGAAGCATAGGCTGAGTAGATCGTGTCGGACATGACCTTGTCGATGGTCAGGACGTTGTTCGCTTTAGGCCCCATGAGCCATTTGCGCTCCAATGTTCCTCCGAAAGCGAAGTACAAACTATCCGTGTACCCCTTGTCCGTCGCATCCTTGCCCAGCTCCGCCACCTTCGCCAAGTACCCCGGCGGGTAGAAGTCCAGCGTGCTGATGTCCACCGGCACCAAGGTGCGTGCTAGGGGTTGCGGGTTGCGCCAATCCACAATGCCATCCTCGGTCATCACGCCTTCGTAGAGCATCATGCGTGGGTCGGCTTGCTCGCTCGGTACCATCACCGTCAACGGTTTCGTGGCATCAATGCCCGCGCGCTTGCCATCCACCTGCGCATCGACGTAGAACATGCCGCCGGTCTCCAATAGCGTGTCGCCGCTCATGGTGCTGAGGCCCGCCTTCATGATGTCCACGCCATCGATCGCTTCCAACAGCGTGACACGCACGGGCTTGGTGATCGCCTTGCCGGCCTCATCGATGAAGGCACCTTTCGGGATGTCCACGACAAGGCCGTTCGGTGTGATCATCGTGGTGTCCGCCTTCGGGTCGATGGTCATTACCAACGCAGGTAGACCGGTTCCTGTGGTGTCGCTCAGCGTGCGCAGTTGTTCGACCTGCGCCGATGGATCATGGCTGGCTTCCATTGAATGCCCGCTTTCCTTCGCCAGCATCCATCCGCCTAGAGCAAGGATGGCGATCACCCCTGCACCACCGATGCCCGGCGCCCACTTGCCGAGCTTGTAGCTCCGGTAGGCCTTGTTCACGGCAGGCCGCATGGCGAGGCGCTCCATGCCGCCAAGCAGCGCACGTTGGTCCTCCACCAGGTCGCGCAGTTCGGCATTCGTTCGCATGCGCTCCTCGAAGGCGGCATGGTCGGTGGCATTCAGTTCGCCGTGCAGGTACCGGTCGACGAGTTCGATCAGGGTCGGTTCGTCGCGCATCGTTCAATGGTGTTGGATGGTTGCGACGGATCCCTGTGCGAGCAATGAGCGGTAGCGCTTGCGGGCCTCTTCCAAGCACTTGTACTTCCGCGTTTTGGCCGCGCCCTCGCCCGCAAGCCCGATGGACTTGGCGATGGTGAGCAGCGGTTCCTTCAGCAGGTAAAAGCGCTTGAGGAGTTCCAGACACTTATCACCCAAGGCTTGCAACGCGCGCTCGGCCAGACCGAAGTGGCGCTCATCAGCGAGCAAGGCACCCAGGTCGTTCAGCTCGTCGGGCAAGGCATCCAGTTCCTGCGTAAAGCGGCCCTGCCTGCGCAACTCCTCCTGCCACTTGTTGCGGCAGATGGCATATAGGTAGGTGCCGATGGAGCAAGTGAGCGTGAATGCCTCGTCCTTGGCCTTTCCGAGCAGGATGATCAGCGCGTCCTGGAACAGGTCCTTGGCATCGGCGCTGGTGCCGCCGTGGTTCCGCACCATGCGTTCCACCTTGGGCAGATGCGCATAGAGCTTCACAAGGGCCTTGTGCTGTTGCCCTGTTCGCAGTTGGCCGATGATCTCCTGGTCGCTCATTGGGATCCGTCATTCCCCTTGATGCAGGAAGGACAGGAAGGTGACCCAAGGTACCGACCATCGATATGGGGCAAGGTTGGGCTACTAGCTAGTGCATCCTACCCTGCTCCCCGAACCTCTCCTTCGCCCGCATGTGGACGGGGCGATGCCCGCACGCGCGCTCGCGGTCCGGTCGCCCTTCGGGGCGATCGCCGGTCTGTTCCGAACCCCGGAGCGGGTTCCGGTCCCGGCCTGGCGCGCCGAGCTCGACCGCACGGCCTGGCGCCATCGCGTGCTCGGCAGCTGGGTGGCCGCCCTGCTCAACCCGCTCTTCGCGTTCAACGACCATGCGGTGATGCCCGAGCGTTGGACGGAGTTCCTCGCGCTCCGGCTGCTGGTGAGCGCCACCATTGTGCTGCTGCTCCTCGGGCGCTGAAGGCTGCTGATGAGCCCCGCCTCCTTCGTGTTCGTGCCGTTCCCGCTCATCAGCCTGGAGAACGCCTGGATGTGGAGCTTCATGGGCCCCGACCTGTTCCGACTGCACGCGCTGGCGTACGCGGTGCTCTTCGTCGGGGCCTCGATGATCATCTTATGGCCGCTGGCCTGGGGCCTCGCCGTGCTCGGCCTCACCGCCGCGGCCATTGTGTTCTTCCTCAGGGCGCACAGCGCATTGGCACCGGCCGAGGTGATGGCCCTTGGGGCACCCTGCTCGCTGCGGTGATGGTGATCTCCACTGTGATGGCCCACAACCGGCATCGCCTCACATAACGGGAGGTGCGCCTCCGCGAGGACCGGCGGGCCCGCACCGCCGAGGCCCAGGAGCAACGCGCCGTGATCGAGGCCGCGTATCGCGACCTCACCGACAGCATCCGCTACAGCCAGCACATCCAGCAGGCCGTAGTGCCGGACACCATCCTCCTCGACCGGTACACCGCCGGCCACTTCCTGCTGCACCGCCCCAAGGACTTCGTGAGCGGCGACCTGCCATGGTGCGCTCCTGTGGAAGGACGCACCGTGTGGGCCGTTGCGGACCATACCGGGCATGGCGTGCCAGGCGCGCTGATGAGCATCCTGGGCTGTACTCTGCTGCACGGCGTGGTGGTGGAACAGCGCGTGGATCGACCGGCCGAGATCCTCGACCGCCTGCGCGAAGCGGTGATCCGCGCCCTGCAGCGACCGGGACGCCAGGGCCCGCAGGACGGGATGGACATCGGCATCTGTGCACTGGATCACCGCACCGGAACGCTGCGCTTCGCGGGCGCCATGCATCCGATCTACCGGGTCCGCGGCCGCGAGCTCACGGATGTCGCCGGCGACCGTATGCCGGTGGGCCTGATGCCGGAAGCGGGCTGTCCGTTCACGGAACACACACTCGATGTGCGCCCAGGCGACATGCTCTACCTCTGCTCGGACGGCCTGCAGGACCAGCTCGGCGGTCCGGCGGACCGGAAGTTCGGTCGCAAACGGCTCAAGGAGCTCCTGGCCGACATCGCCGCCATGCCGATGCAGGACCAGTTGCACAGGGTGTAGGGCGCACTGGCGCTCTGGCAACAGGACCGGCCCAGCGTGGACGATGTGCTCGTGCTGGGTGTGCGGCTCTGATCAGCGGATCGCTTCCAGCTTGCGCTTCAGCGCTTCGAGCTCGCTCACGGCCTGCTCCTTGGTCACCTGGTGGCCCTGCTGCTCCTTCTGGGCGTCGGGGATCTCGTCCTGCCGCTTGTTCGCCGTCTTCTGGGCATCGGCCTCCTTCTTCAGTTGCTTCGCAAGGTCCTGTTGGACCTTCACCAGTTGCCCTTGCACCTTGGTGAGCTTCTCCAGGTCCTTCGGCGCCTGGCTGCTGTTGTAGCGTTCTTGGAGCCGCTGCTGATCCTTCTGCAGCTGGGCCTGTTTGTCCGCCAGCTTGCTCTTTTCCTTTTTCGCCTTCTCCAGGTCGCTGGCCGCGCTGCTGGCCTTTTTCTGGGCCTTGGCCTGATCGTTCTGGGCGCTCTCCAGCTTGCTGCCGGCCTTGTCCACGACCCTCTGCTGCTCGTCGATCTGCTGTTGCACGATCGCCCGATTGAGCTGGATGGCCAGGGCATGGGCCGCATCGCGCCCGCCTTCGAGCGCGCTACTGTCGTTGGCGGCATACACCACGCGCATCCGCGCAGCACCCGCCTTCTTGTCCTTGACGGCGGAAGCGATGAGCAGGATCGGGGCCTCTCCCAGACCGCTGACGGTCACCAGGCCGCTCACGGGGTCGGACCCGCTGAACTTCGCGTTCTGGCCGGCGTAGGCCGCCTTCAACGCGTTCAAGGCCGCGCCAGGGTCCGCTTCGTGGACCATGAACGCATGCGCCCGCAGCTTGTGGGTCTTGTTCAGCAAGGTGTCCTGCTCCACCACGATGGTGTTCGTCCAGTTGAGCAGGAGACCGCTGGCCGATCGGTCCTGTGCGTGCAGCAGGCCGGGGACGGCGGACAACAAGGCAGGGAACGCGAGAGCGAGGAAGGGGGCGCGGTGCTTCATGCCGCGAAACTACCTCCAGGGTGGCGTGTCGGCATGATCGGGCTCATAAAAGCCCCAGCCGGGACATCACCTTGTCCACGATGCCCAGCCGCACGGGAACGCGATAGGCGACGAAGAGGCGCAGGTTGCCCACGTTCCACGCGTAGGTCGCGTCGCGGTCGGGGTTCGTGCTGGAGGTCTCGTTGGAGAGGGACACGCCGACACAGGTACGCGCGCTGTTGTAGCCGAGGGCGATGCGCTGCTGGCTGCGCAGGCCGGCCGACCAGATGACGTCGCGCCGGTCGGTGTCCGCCTCCGGGTACCAGCCCTCGCTGCGCACCAGGCCGAGACCGCCGGCAATGGACAACGAGATGAACACATGCCGCCGGATGACGAAGCTGTGCGCATAACCGATCAGGCCGCCGAGCTCCGCCTGCTCCAGCCGACGGAACCTGAGCACCGGCGCGAACAAGCTGTCGAGTTCCGATGGGATCTCCGGCCGCTCGGACCGCATCGCCTGGAACACCCCGTAGCCTCCCACGAGCATGGATCCCGCGCTCCGTCGCTGCCATGCATCCTGGTTGAAGGCGGCCCGGTAGCTGAACCGCCGGTTGCCGAGGATGTGCAGCACGCTCAGCCCGAGGTTCTCCTGCACCAGGTCCGGACGCAGCCGGTCCTCGCGCAGGATGCGCGCATACAGCGTGTCGCCCTCCGCGGAGCCCGGATAGTTCAACACGTCGATGTAGTAGCCTTTGTACGATTGGGCGAACAGGTTGACCGCGAAACGCCGACCGAACAGATTACCCTGCGCATCGAGGTAGCGGGTCTCACCCAGATCCGCGTCGTCGTTGTTGAGAAAGCCGAACCCGAAGCCCAGGTTGCCGGTGAGGCCGCGGTAGCTGGCGCCCAGGCCGAGGTTGATGGTGGTGTTGGGCCGGTAGCTCACCCGGCTCTCGCGAGCGGCATCGCGCAGTTCGATGGAGTTGAACTTGGTGCTCATGTACACCCGCAGGGTCAGCAGGTGGGTGAGATCGAGCACGTAGCTGCTGTCGAAGCCTCCGTTGGTGGGCGTTGCCCAGCGTTCGACCTGGCCGAACAGGGGCGTTCCGGCCGACAGCGCCGCGAAAAGGAACACCGGACGAAGTCGACGCACGGGCCTGGACCTTCAGGACTTGAGCGACGATGGCACGACGCAGACGGGGATGGGCTCCATCTTGTGGCGATTGGCGGCGTTGCGTTGGTCGTAGATGGCCAGTACACTGCGCTGACGGCCCGTGAGCTCCAGGGTCGCCGGGTCCGTTCCACGCTCGCGCAACGCCATGGCCCACTCCAGCTCCGGATAGCTCGCGCCGATCTGGTCCTCGTCGCTGCGGTCATCGCCCCACAGCCCGTCGGTGGGCTTCGCCTGCAGGATGCTGTCGATGACGCCCAGTGCCTTCGTCACGGCGAACACCTCCGTCTTGGTGAGGTCGGCGATGGGGGAGAGGTCCACGCCGCCATCGCCGTACTTGGTGAAGAAGCCCACGCCGAAGTCCTCCACCTTGTTACCGGTGCCCGCCACCAGATGGCGCAGCAGCCCGGCGAAGTAGTAGAGCGTGGTCATGCGCAACCGCGCCCGCGCGTTCGCCTGCGCCAGTTCCATCACGGCCTGGTCGTGGAACACCGGAAGCGTGGCGATCAGTTGGTCGAACACCGGGGTGAGCGTCACCACCTCCATCCGCGCGTTGGGGTGGCGCGCACCCAGCCAGCTGATATGGTCCTGCGCGCGTTGCACCTGCGCACGGGACTGGTGGATCGGCATCTCCACACACAGCGTCGGCAGGCCCGTGCGGGCGCACAGGGTGCTGGTGAGCGCGCTGTCCACCCCGCCGCTGACGCCCACCACGAAGCCCCGCTGACCGGTGCGCGTGCATTGTTCCTTCAACCAGTCGGTGATGTGGTCGGCGATGGCGATGCTGTCCATGGGGGATGAAATGGAAAGGCCCCGCGAAGGTGCGCAGGGCCTTTCGAACCAGGGATGCCTGCGGTCAGAAGTACACGCCCAGCAGCAGCTCCCCATAGTGGAGCTTGCCATGCGCCTCCACCTGGTCGCCCACCTCTGCATCCTTCCGGTCGAAGAGGACGGCCTTGTCGAAGGTGTCGGTGAACCCGTTGTTGTAATTGATGCCGAAGACCAGCGCGGTGTTGCCGGCGAACTTGTACTCCGCACCGACGCCCACCACCAACGACGCTCTGAAAGGCACCGTCTCCTTCAGGATGTTGGCCTTCTCCTCGCGGTCGAACCTGGCGTCCGCTCCGATGCCGGTGCTCACCGCATTGTAGCTGTATTCGTCACTCTTGGCCGATACACAGAAGGCGGATCCGAAGCCCAATTGACCGAAGTAGGTCATGTAACCCATCTCGTTGGTCTTCAACTTGATCATGATCGGCAGCTCCACATACTGATAGCGCCTGGCGAATTCAAAGGCGGGGACGGTGCGCTCCAAGCCGCCGATCGCCGTCTTGTACGACTTGCTGGTCTGGTTCGCGCCCAGGAGGTTCATATAGAGGCCGGTGCTCAGCGCGTAGTTGTCGCTGCCCAGACGGAAGTCGGTCATCAGGCCGAAGGAGAAGCCGAGGTTCACCCCATCGCCTTCCAGTTCTTTGGTGGTGGACTTGATCCAGCCCAGGTTGGGTGCGGCCTTGATGCCGAGCTTGAAGCCCTTGGACTCCTGGGCCGTGGACGGAAGGGCCAGCAAGGCCGCGATCGCAAGGGGAAGGAACGCCTTCTTCATAGGTTTGCGCGATGTTCGTTGGCGCCAAAGGTAATCGGGCCGTCCGCACCCTCTCCGGCGCGTTGCTCCTTCTGTTCACCGCCTGCGGCGATACTTCGGAGCCCTTGGTGGTGGAGTCCTCTCCGGTGGTGGTGGTGCCTTATCGCCTCGACCAACTGATGTTCCACGCTCCGCCGGATTCGCTCGCGGGCGCGAACCTCCGCGCTTACGCCGACCTGGGGGAGTTCCATCGGATCTACGTGGAGCAGGTGCTCCGGGCCGCACCCGTGAACGATCCGCGGCTCAGCATGGCCCTGATGCACTTCACGCGTGATCCGGACTGGGCCGCGGCGCAGGCCGCCGCCGACAGTCTCTTCGGGGATATGGCCCCGGAACGTGCGGCCTTCGGGTCGGCCTTCGGAAGGCTGAAGACCCTCTTCCCCGACAGCCTGGTGCCGCGCGTGGTCATCTTCAACGCCGGGTACAACTACGGCATCTTTCCCACGGACAGCGTGCTGGGCGTGGGCATCGAGTGGTTCATCGGTGCCGACCACCCGTGGTGGGCCTGCTGGCCCCGGAGGCCTTCCCGAACTATGTGAAGCGCCGCATGGTGCCGGACATGCTCGTGCCTGCGGCGATGAAGGGATGGCTGATGGTGCACTACCTGCGCGATGCCTCCGGGGAGGACCTGCTCACCCAGATGGTGGAGGTGGGCAAGGTGATGGTGCTGTTGGAGGCGCTGCTGCCGGATGTCGGGCCCGACCTGAAGCTGGCCTTCACGTCCGAGCAGTTGGCCTGGTGCGAGGCCAACGAGTTCAACATTTGGCGCACCCTGGTCAGCGAGGGGCATCTGTTCAGCAAGGACCCCGAGCGCATCGCCGCCTATCTGAACGATGGCCCTTTCACCAGCGGCCTGCCCCGCGAAAGCCCGGGCCACATCGGCGAGTGGATCGGCCAGCGCATGGTGCAGGCCTATCTGAAGGAGCACCCGGGTACCCGCCTGCCCGACCTGTTCAACGGGCTCGACGCCCGCACCATCCTTAAGGCCTACAAGCCCCGCGACTGAAGACCACCATGAGGACATCGGAGATCCGGATCGACGTGCAACTGGACGAGAACCATGTGCCCGAACGCATCCACTGGGAGGCCGAGGACGGCGGCGCGCGCAGTGAGGCGCGCGCCATGTTGCTCGCGCTGTGGGACGAACGCGAGCAGAACACCCTGCGCATCGACCTATGGACGAAGACCATGAGCGTGGAGGACATGAAGCGGTTCTTCCACCAGAACATCCTCACCATGGCCGACACCTTCGAGCGGGCCACTGGGGAGGGACGCATGGCCGCACAGATGCGTGATTTCGGGGCCTATTTCGCCGAGCACATGCTGGGCGTGAAGCCGGAGAAGTGAGGGGCTTGCGCGGTCGGGGATCGCGCGATGAGCGGCGCGAGCCACGCCGCCCGTGGCTCACCGTCCCACCGCCCACTGCGCATTGATGCCGTCGATGTACTCCAGAACGACCTCGCGTCCCTGACGTGTTTCACTGGAGGTGATGAACATCAGCGGCAGGTTCTGCCAGGTCTTCTTCAGCGTGCGGCGGAACAGAGCGACATGGCTCTGCACCTTCGGCTGGGCCAGCTTGTCGCTCTTGGTGAACGCGATGACGAAGGGGATGCCGTTCTCACCCAGCCACTGGATCATGTCCAGGTCGCTGTTCTGGGGTTCGAGCCGTGCGTCGACCAGCACGAACACGCACTGCAGGTTCTCCCGCGTGAGCAGGTAGCGGTCGATCATGCGCTTCCATTCCTCCCGTTCGGTGCGGCTCGTGCGGGCGAAGCCGTAGCCCGGGAGGTCGGCCAGCAACCACGGCTGCGCCACGTCGCCCCGGGCAGGCTCCACCCGGAAGTGCTCCACGTTCCTGGTCTTGCCCGGGGTGGCGCTCACCCGCGCCAGCTTGTTGATGCCCACGAGCATGTTCACCAGTGAGCTCTTGCCCACGTTGCTGCGGCCGATGAAGGCGTACTCCGGCAGGGTGGGCGCGGGCCAGTGCCGGGCCTCCCGGCCGCTGCCCAGGTGCGTGGCGTTCAGTGTGCGCATGGCGCCATGGGGGTGAGGCGCCGGTCGCGGGCCATCGGCGCTGTGCTCACGCCAGCTTGCGCGACAGCCATTCGTCCAGGATGCGGTTGAACACGGCAGGCTGTTCCATCATCGCCGCGTGGCCGCATTCATCCACCCAGTGCAGTTCGCTGCCGGGGATCAACTGGTGGAACTCCTCGGCCACCTCGGGGGGCGTGATGCCGTCCTGCCTGCCCCAGATGAGGCACACCGGCATGCGGAGCTTCGGCAGGTCGCGCGCCATGTTGTGGCGGATGGCGCTCTTGGCCAGGGCCAGGATGCGGATGAGCTTGGCCTTGTCGTTCACCGTCCCATAACACTCGTCCACCAGCTCATCGGTGGCGTGCTTCGGGTCGTGGAAGGTGAGGGCGATCTTCTTGCGCAGGTACTCCTTGTCCTCCCGGCGCGGGAAGCTGCCGCCGAAGGCGTTCTCGTACAGGCCGCTGCTGCCGGTGAGGATCAGCGTGCGGACGCCCTCGGGGCGGCGGGCGCAATGGATCAAGGCCACATGTCCACCGAGCGAATTGCCCAGGAGGTTCACTTCGGTGTAGCCCTTGTGCCGGACGAACCGGTGCAGGAAATCGGCCAGGGCGGGGACATTGGTGCTCAGCATGGGCATGCTGTACAGGGGCAGCATGGGCACCACCACCCGGTACCGCCCTGCGAAATGGCGGAACACCTCCTCGAAGTTGCTCAGCGCCCCGAACAGGCCATGCAGGAACAGAAGAACGGGACCATCGCCCTCCTCCACGTAGCGGAACTCGCCTTCCTCCTTCAACCCTTGCAGCATCGATACCGCGCGGTCCTGTGGGGGACCGCATCCGTCCAAATGTAGTGAAGCGCTCCCGTCGGGTTCCGGTCCCCCAGCGCGCTATCCACAAGGCCGTGTGAGCAAGCCGGACACAGAGCGTGCAGGCACGCGATGACCTGAGGGGAGCTTCGGCAGGTCATTGGACGGGGGTGGGCCGGCCGGAACGCCGGGGGATGTGCACTTGTTAATTACTCCCACTTTCTCCCACCTCGCGGAGGGTGAATATTCTTAGTGTTCATGCAGGGTTTGGCAACAAATTCCGAGCTTCGCCGTTGACAAGTTATCGACAGAAGGGTAAGAAGTGGGAGTGAGTGGAGCAAAGTGGGGCAAAACCTCTACTTTCGCTGCCGTCTCGCACGCGCATCCGCATGCTGAACCTCTTGGGTGAATACGATCTGCGGCTGGACGCCAAAGGGCGTCTGGTGCTGCCGAGCGGGCTGAAGCGACAGCTCGCCGAGGTGGCCACCAAAGGCTTCGTGATCGCCCGCGATGTGTTCAAGCCCTGCCTGGTGCTGTACCCCATGAGCGAGTGGGAGCGGACGCAGGCCATGATGGCCCGCCTGAACCCCTTCGTGGAGAAGAACCGGGAGTTCATCCGGCGCTTCACGAACGGGGCCACACGGGTGGAGCTCGATGGCAGCGACCGCATCCTGCTGCCCAAGCCGCTGATGGACCATGCCGGCATCGGCAAGGACCTGAAGCTGATGGGCCTGCTCGACCGGGTGGAGCTCTGGAGCAAGGAAGGCCATGCCCGGATGCAGCGCGAGGCCGTGGACCTCACCGCCCTCGCCGAAGAGGTGATGGGCAGCCTAGGCAACGCCAATGGCCAGTGAGTACCACGCTCCCGTTCTTTCCCAACCTTGTGTCAATGGCCTGAACATCCGCCCCGACGGCGTCTATGTGGACGTCACCTTCGGCGGCGGCGGTCACAGCCGGGCGATCCTCGAACGCCTCGGTCCTGATGGGGCGCTCATCGCCTTCGATCGTGATGCGGATGCCTGGGCAAGGGCCCTGCAGGACCCCCGGTTCACCCTGGTGCGTTCCGACTTCCGCTGGGTGCGCAACCACCTGCGGTTCCTCGGCCGCCTTCCGGTCGATGGCCTGCTGGCGGACCTGGGCGTGAGCAGCCACCAGTTCGACACCGCGGCGCGCGGCTTCAGCTTCCGCCACGAGGGTCCGCTGGACATGCGCATGGACCGTCGTGGGCGACGTACCGCGGCCGACCTGGTGAACGCGGCGGACGAGGCGGGGCTCACGCGGATCCTGCGCGCCTACGGAGAGGTGGACGCATCGCCTCGGGTGGCCCGTTGCATCCTCCACGCCGCGGCCGTCCGGCGCATCACCACCACCCAGCAGCTGCTGGACGTGCTCCGACCGGTGACGCCGCGCCACGATGCCAGCGGATTCCTCGCCCAGGTCTTCCAGGCCCTGCGCATCGCGGTGAACGATGAGCTCGGCTCCCTGGAGCGCCTGCTCACCGAGAGCGCGCGGATCATCCGGCCCGGAGGTCGCCTGGTGGTGATCAGCTACCACAGCCTGGAGGACCGGCTGGTGAAGAACTGGATGCGCGCGGGCGACCTGGGCGGAGTGGAGCGGAAGGACCTCTACGGCAACAGCCTCCGACCCTTCAGGCCATTGAACACGAAGGCGATCAGACCGGACGACGAAGAGATCAACACCAACCCCCGGGCGCGCAGCGCCAGGCTCAGGATCGCAGAACGAACGTGAAAGGCAACCGACCCCGCACCCCGGAGGAACCCGCAGCCGCAGGCGCGGCCGCGCCGCAGCGCACCAAGCGGCCCGGCCTCCTCGCCGGCGTGCTGAACGGCTCCTTCCTCACTCGGGAGCAGGTGCTGGGCAACATGCCCTTCCTGCTGTTCATCGCCGGCCTCATGCTCGTGTACATCGGCTACGGCTACTGGACCGAGCGCACGGTGCGCGACCTGCACCGCACCGACGCCGACCTGAAGGAGCTGCGCAGCGAGTACATCACGGTGCGCAGCCACCTGGACCGCACCGAGCAGCAGAGCCAGGTGGCCGAGGACATCTCAGGGCTCGGCTTGCGCGAGAGCCGCGTCCCCCCCCGCAAGCTCACCGTTGAACCCGAACAGGCCGAGGCCGTGCGCTGACCATGGACCCGCAACGCGCCTTCCGCCTCCGCACCATGCTCGTGTATGGCGCGCTACTGCTGTTCGCGCTCGCCATCGCCGTGCAGCTGTTCACCATCCAACTGGTGGAGGGCGAACGGTGGACGGCCCGCGCCGAGCACGTGGCCACCGCCTACCGCACCGTACAGCCCGACCGCGGGCACATCTACAGCGAGGACGGCCGCCTGTTGAGCACGAGCGTTCCGGAGTACGAGGTGCGCATGGACATGATGGCCGATGGCCTCAGCGACGAGCTGTTGCGGGCCGAGATCGACGAGCTGTGCCAGGCGCTGAGCGACCTCTTCGGCGATCGCACCGCCGCCGAATACCGCCGTGACCTGCTCGCCGCACGCGCGCGCCGCGACCGCTATCACCTGGTGAAGCGCAAGGTGGACCACGAGCAGCTCCAGGTGGTGAAGGAGATGCCCCTCTACCGGCGCGGCCGCTACGCCAGCGGTCTCATCCTGGAGAAGCGCACCGTCCGTGTCCGCCCCTTCGGGCGTTTGGCGGCGCGCTCCGTCGGCTATGTGCTGAAGGACAGCAGTGCCATCGGCGTCGAGGGCGGTTTCGACACCTGGCTGCGCGGGGTCACCGGCCGCCGCCTCGAGCGCCGCCTCACCGGGGGCATCTGGATGCCCATGGACGATGGCAACGGTCAGGACCCCGTGCCCGGCAGCGACGTGCACACCACCATCGACATCAACCTGCAGGACGTGGCCGATGCCGCCCTGGAGGCCCAACTACGAAAGCACGGTGCCCACCACGGCTGTGTGGTGGTGATGGAGGTGGCCACCGGCTACATCAAGGCCATCAGCAACCTCACGCTCCAGGGCGACAGCACCTACGTCGAGGACCTCAACTACGCCGTGGGCCTCACCACCGAACCGGGCTCGACCTTCAAGACGGCCAGCCTGATGGTGGCCCTGGAGGATGCTGTGGTGAAGGCCACCGATACGGTGGACACGCGCAACGGACAGGTGCGCTTCCACGACCGCATCATGAAGGACTCGCACGAGGGGGGCTATGGTCGCATCACCGTGCATCGCGCGCTGGAGGTGAGCAGCAACACCGCCGTGTCGCAGGTGGTGAACACGGCCTATCGCAACGACCCCAAGCGGTTCGTGGCCGGGCTGCGCCGCCTCGGTCTCGACCGGCCGCTCGGTGTGCGCATCCCGGGCGAAGGCCTGCCGGTGATGCGTGATCCCGGCGACAAGGGCTGGAGCGGAGTGAGCCTCCCGTGGATGAGCATCGGGTACGAGATCAGCCTCACGCCGCTCCAGGTGCTCGCCTTCTACAACGCCATCGCCAACAACGGCCGGCTCATGCAGCCGCAGCTCGTGTCGCACGTGACCCGCGCCGGCAAAGAGCTGCAGCGCTTCGACCCGGTGGCGCTGAACGAGCGGATCTGTTCGCCCTCCACGCTGGAGCAGGTGCGCCGCATGCTGGAGGGCGTGGTGGACACGGGCACCGCCACCAACCTGAAGGCCGCGCATTTCCGGATCGCCGGCAAGACCGGCACGGCCCAGATCGCCAAGGAGCGCTCGGGTTACAAGAGCGCGGGTGTCAGCTATCAGGCCTCCTTCGCCGGCTACTTCCCCGCCGATGCGCCGCGCTACAGCTGCATCGTGGTGGTGAGCTCCCCCAGCATGAGCGGCTACTACGGCAACGTGGTGGCCGGACCCATCTTCAAGGAGATCGCCGACAAGATCCACAGCAATCGCCTGGAGATGCAGACGGGGCTGGCCGGCTTGGCACCTCCCCAGGAACGCACGCCGGTGACCTTCGGTGGCCACGCTGGCGATCTGCGCACGGCCCTTGCCGGTCTGGGTGTGCCCGTCCAGCATGAAGGTGAGGGCGAATGGGTCGTGTCCCAGGCCGCGGACACCAGCGTGGTGCTGCGGCCGCGTGGCCTGCCCGGTGATGCGCAACATGTGGTGCCCAACGTCCAGGGCATGGGCCTGCGCGATGCGCTCTATCTCCTGGAGAACCGCGGTCTGCGCGTGCAGGTGACCGGTGCGGGCATGGTGCGCAGGCAGTCGCTCACCCCCGGCCATCGCTTCACTCCGGGAACCACCATCCTGCTCGAGCTCACCACATGAAACTGCTGAAGGACATCCTCTACCGGGCACGCCTGGAACAGGTGGTGGGCAGCACCAACGCGGCCATCGAGAAGCTCTGTGCGGACAGCCGTGAGGTGGTCCCGTTCACGGCCTTCTTCGCCCTGAAGGGCACCAGGGTCGACGGGCACGACCACATCGATCAGGCGGTGGAACGCGGTGCCACGGCGATCGTGTGCGAACGCATGCCCGAGCGGATCAAGGAGGGCGTGTCCTACGTGCGGGTGGCCGACAGCGCCCATGCGCTTGCCGTGGCGGCCGCCAACTTCCACGACCATCCCTCGCGTGAACTGACCCTCGTGGGCATCACGGGCACCAACGGCAAGACGAGCACCGCCACCCTGCTGTTCCGACTGTTCCGTGCGCTCGGCCACAAGTGCGGCCTCATCAGCACCGTGGAGGTCCGCATCGGGCAGCGCACCATCCCGGCCACGCACACCACGCCCGATGCCGTGCGGCTGAACGCCCTGTTGCGCGAGATGGTGGACGAGAAGGTGACGCACTGCTTCATGGAGGTGAGCAGCCATGGTGTGGTGCAGGAACGCATCACCGGCCTGCATTTCGATGTGGGCGTGTTCACGAACATCACGCACGACCACCTGGACTACCATGGCACCTTCGCCGCCTACATCGAGGCCAAGAAGCGCTTCTTCGACCAGCTCGGTGCGGACGCCCTGGCGCTTGTGAACGCCGACGACCCCAACAGCGGGGTGATGGTGCAGAACACCGCCGCACGCAAACGCAGCTACGCGGTGCACGGCATGGCGGACCATCGCGCGCGCATCATCGAGAACCAGCTCACCGGGCTCCATCTCAACATCGACGGGCACGACGTGTACACGCGCCTAGTGGGCGCCTTCAACGCGAGCAACCTGCTCGCCGTGTACGCCGTGGCCGTGCACCTGGGGCCGGCGCCGATGGACGTGCTGACCGCGCTGAGCGACCTGGAGCCGCCGCGCGGGCGCTTCCAGGCGGTGCGCGGCCCCGGCGGCGTGCTGGGCGTGGTGGACTACGCCCACACCCCCGACGCCCTGCGGAACGTGCTCGAGACCATGCGCGGCGTGTGCAGCGCCGATCAACGCGTGATCACCGTGGTGGGCTGCGGCGGCGACCGCGACCGGTCCAAGCGTCCGGTGATGGCGCGCATCGCCGCCGAGCTCAGCGACCGCGTGGTGCTCACCAGCGATAATCCGCGCAGCGAGGACCCCATGGCGATCCTCGCCGAGATGCGCACCGGTGTCGCCGCAGGGGATGCCGACCGTGTGTTCGTGAACGCCGACCGCCGCGAGGCCATCCGCCAGGCCGTGAGCATGGCCGCTCCCGGTGATGCCGTGCTCGTGGCCGGGAAGGGGCATGAGACCTACCAGGAGATCGCGGGGGTGCGCCATCCCTTCGACGATGCCGCCGTGCTGAAGGAGACCCTTGAACTGATGCACCGCTGACCATGCTGTACCACCTGTTCAAGGCCCTCGACTTCGCACTCCCCGGCAGCGGGGCCTTCAACTACATCTCCTTCCGCGCCGCGATAGCGGTCTTCGTGTCGCTCCTCATCAGCCTGTGGTTCGGCAAGGGCATCATCCGTCTGCTGCGCCGCATGCAGGTGGGTGAGACCGTGCGCGACCTCGGCCTCGAGGGCCAGATGGGCAAGCAGGGCACACCGACCATGGGCGGCCTCATCATCCTGTCGGCCATCCTCGTTCCCACGCTGCTCTTCGCGCGGCTGGACAACATCTACATCCTGCTGATGCTGGCCGTCACCGTCTGGCTCGGTGTCATCGGCTTCATCGATGACCACATCAAGGTCTTCAAGAAGGACAAGCGCGGTCTCGCGGGCCGGTTCAAGATCGTCGGCCAGGTCGGCATCGGCATCATCGTCGGTGCGGTGGTGTACTTCCATCCTTCCATCCGCACCAAGGTGGAGGTGCCTCCTGTGCTCGCCGAGCAGCTCGACCCCGCGGCGCTGAGCACGTTCGTGGAGGAGGATGGCACCGTGCACCACCTGCTGGACCGCAAGAGCCCCAACACCACCATCCCCTTCGTGAAGGGGAACGAGTTCAACTACTCCTCCGTGCTCGGCCTCTTCGGCCGTGAGGCGCGCCGCTACACCTGGGTGCTGTACATCCTGGTGGTCATCTTCATCATCACCGCGGTGAGCAACGGGGCCAACATCACCGACGGCCTTGACGGGCTCGCCACCGGCACCTCCGCCATCATGGTGCTGGCCCTGGGCGTGCTCGCCTACGTGAGCGGCAACATCATCTTCTCGGAGTACCTGGACATCATGTACATCCCCGACAGCGGGGAACTGGCCGTGTACATCGGTGCGATGCTCGGCGCGTGCATCGGATTCCTCTGGTACAACGCCTATCCGGCGCAGGTCTTCATGGGGGACACCGGCAGCCTCGCGCTCGGAGGCATCATCGCCACGCTGGCCATCCTGGTGCGGAAGGAGCTCCTGATCCCCGTGCTGTGCGGCGTTTTCCTGGTGGAGAACCTGAGCGTGGTGATGCAGGTCTCCTGGTTCAAGTACACCAAACGGAAGTACGGTGAGGGCCGTCGGATCTTCCTGATGTCGCCCCTGCACCATCACTTCCAGAAGAAGGGCATCCACGAAAGCAAGATCGTGAGCCGGTTCTGGATCGTCGGCATCATGCTCGCCGTGTTGAGCATCGTCACCCTCAAGCTGCGATGAGCTCATTGGTGGTGCTCGGTGCGCAGGAGAGCGGAGTGGGCGCGGCGCTGCTGGCCCGCAAGCTCGGTCTGCCCGTGTTCGTCAGCGATGGCGGGCCGATCAAGCCGCGCTACCGCGAGGTGCTCGAGGCGCACGACATCCCCTTCGAGGAGGGGGGGCATTCCGCCACGCGCGTGCTCGCCGCCGATGAGGTGGTGAAGAGCCCGGGCATCCCCGACACCGCGGCGCTCGTGGCCGCCGCTCGCGACCGCGGCATCCCGGTGATCAGCGAGGTGGAACTGGCGGCCCGCCACACCACGGCGCCCATCGTGGCCATCACCGGGAGCAACGGCAAGACCACCACCACGCTCCTCACGCATCACATCCTCACGAAGGCCGGAATGGACGCCGGGCTCGGCGGCAACGTCGGGCGCAGCTTCGCCGGCCTCGTCGCCGAACGCGAGCATGCCCTGTACGTCCTCGAGCTGAGCAGCTTCCAGCTGGACGGCATCCGCACCCTGCGCCCGCACATCGCTGTGCTGCTCAACATCACCCCGGACCATCTGGACCGCTATGCGTACCGGATGGAGAACTACGTCGCGAGCAAGTTCCGCATCGCGATGAACATGACCGACCGGGACCATTTCATCCACTGCGCCGACGACCCCGAGGTGGTCCGCGGGCTCGACCTGCACCCGGTGCACGCGCAGCGATGGCCCTTCTCCATCGAACGCCCCCTCGCCCGGGGCGGATGGCTCGACGACAAGCATATCCACATCCACACCGACCAAAACCAGTTCCGCATGTCCATCCTCGAACTCGCCCTGCAGGGCAGGCACAACGTGTACAACTCGCTGGCGGCGGGCATCGCCGCGCGCATCCTCGACGTGCGCAGCGAGTCCCTGCGCGAGAGCCTGAGCGACTTCCAGAACGTGGAGCACCGCCTGGAGCGTGTCGCCACCGTGAACGGGGTCACCTTCATCAACGATTCGAAGGCGACCAACGTGAACAGCGCGTGGTACGCCCTGGAGAGCATGGACCGTCCCGTGATCTGGATCGCCGGAGGTGTGGACAAGGGCAACGACTACAGCACGCTCGTGCCGCTGGTGAAACAGCGTGTGAAGGCCATCGTCTGCCTGGGCAAGGACAACGCCAAGGTCCATGCCGCCTTCGCCGGCATGGTGCCGACGATCACCGATACCGACAGCGCCGAGGCCGCCGTGCGCACCGCCTACGGCCTCAGCGAGCCGGGCGATGCGGTGCTGCTCAGCCCCGCCTGCGCCAGCTTCGACCTGTTCGAGAACTACGAGGAACGCGGACGCCGGTTCAAGACCGCCGTCAAGGCCCTGTGACCCCGGAAACACCGATACCATGGACAAGGACACCCTGCACCTGCTGAACGTCCGTCAGGCCCGCGCCGGTCTGGTGGAGGCCCGTGCGCGCGCCCTTGGTGAGCTGCGGAGCGCACCCCACCGCATGGAGTTCGTCGGCACCATGCGCGGCGTGGAGTACATCAACGATTCCCGCGCCACCTTCCTCGATGCCGCCCTGCAATCCATGGCCTCCATCGAGAAGCCCGTGCTGTGGATCACGGGCGATCTGCCGGAGGGCCTGGGCGATGGGGCCGTGCTCGATTTCCTGCGCGACCGCGTGCGCGCCCTGATCCTGTGCACCCCCGGGATGAGCGACGTGCCCGACGGCATCCGCGAGGCCCTCGGCCAGGCCTTCCAGGCTGGCGACCTGCGCACGGCCGTCTTCCTGGCGCATGAGCTCGCGACCAGTGGCGAGGTGGTGCTCTTCAGCCCCGCATGCCCCAGCGGCGGTGGATTCGCCAACTACGAGGAACGCGGACACGCCTTCAAGCGCACCGTGCGCGAGCTCTGATCCGACGCCCATGAACCGCCTCTTCCACGAACACCTGCGCGGCGACCGCACCATCTGGATGGTGGCGCTGCTGCTGGGCGTGGTCAGCCTGCTGGCCGTGTACAGCTCGATCGCCTCCCTGGCGTTCAAGCAGGAGGGACGGAGCACCCTGCACTTCCTGATGAAGCACGGCCTGATGCTCGCCAGTGGTGGTGCGATCATGTACGGGGCGCACCGGCTCCGTTTCGGCGTTTACGGGCGTCTGTCGCAGCTTCTGCTCGGGGTCACCGTCGGCCTGCTCGTCCTCACCCTGCTGCTCGGCACCAACCTGAACGATGCCAGTCGCTGGCTGCGCATCCCCATCATCGGCCAGAGCTTCCAGACCAGCGACCTGGCCAAGGTGGTGCTGATCGTGTTCGTGGCGCGCGCCATCGCCAAACAGAAGGCCGCGCCCTGGGCCTTCCGCGATGTGGTGCTCAAGCTCATGCTGCCCATCGGTGCGGTGTGCGGCACCATCCTGCCGGCCAACTTCAGCACGGCCGCGCTGCTCTTCGCCGTGTGCATGATGGTGGCGTTCCTGGGCGGCGTGCCGCTGAAGTGGATCGCGGCCTCCATCGGTGTGGCCGCCGGCGCCTTCGCCCTGCTGGTGGCGGTGAACGAGGCCGCCGACCTCGGGCTGCTGCCGCGCGTGGAGACCTGGCGTGCGCGCTTGGAGAACCATGGTTCGGCCGACAGCGATGCCAACTACCAGGTGGAGCACGCCAAGATCGCCATCGCCAGCGGTGGCCTGCTGCCCAACGGACCAGGCAGCGGCACATCGCGCAACTTCCTGCCGCACCCGTACTCGGACATGATCTACGCGTTCATCATCGAGGAGTACGGCAGCCTGCTCGGTGGGCTCGGTCTGCTGCTGCTCTACCTCATCCTGATGGGGCGCGCCGTGAAGATCGCCCGGCTCTGCCCCAAGCCCTTCGGCGCGCTCACCGCGCTGGGCCTGAGCCTCAGCCTGGTGCTGCAGGCCCTGGTGAACATGGCCGTGGCCGTCAACCTCGTGCCCGTCACCGGACAGCCGCTGCCCCTGGTGAGCATGGGCGGCACCTCCATCTGGTTCACCAGTCTCATGATCGGCATCGTGCTGAGCGTGAGCCGCAGCGTGTACGACGAACCCGCGAACGACCATGTCGAACCCCAACCCCGCACCGCTCCGGCGGCCGCTTAGGCTGATGATCAGCGGAGGTGGCACCGGTGGGCACATCTTCCCGGCGATCGCCATCGCGAGCGCCGTGCGGGAACGGCTGCCCGATGCGGAGGTGCTCTTCGTGGGCGCGGAGGGCCGCATGGAGATGACCAAGGTGCCCGCTGCCGGATATCGCATCGAGGGCCTTCCCATCCGCGGCTTCCAACGGGGGGCCGTGCTGGCCAACCTGGGCCTGCCGTGGATGCTGCTGCGGAGCTTCCTCAAGGCGCGGCGTCTGGTGCGCACGTTCCGCCCGGATGTGGCGGTGGGCGTGGGCGGTTACGCCAGCGGCCCCTTGATCGCCGTGGCCCAGCGCATGGGCGTGCCCACGCTCATCCAGGAGCAGAACAGCCATGCCGGCAAGACCAACATCCACCTCGGCCGCCGTGCCCAGCGCATCTGCGTGGCCTATCCGGGCATGGAGAAGTACTTCCCGAAGGACCGCCTGCGCCTCACCGGTAATCCGGTGCGCAGCGCCACCGTGCAGCTGGAGGGCAAGCGTGCCGAAGCGCTCGCTCATTTCGGCCTCCTCGGCGATGCGCCGATCGTGCTGGTGACCGGCGGGAGCCTCGGCGCGCGCGGCGTGAACCATGGCGTGGCCGCGGCCCTGGCGGGCTGGAAGGGGGCCGGGGTGCAGGTGATCTGGCAGACGGGCACCCCCTTCCTCGAGCAGGCCCGCAAGGCGGTGGCGGACCTCGCGTTCGACCGGTGCAGGGTGAGCGCCTTCATCGACCGCATGGACCTGGCCTACGCCTGCGCTGATGTGGTGGTCGCACGCGCCGGGGCCATCAGCATCAGTGAGCTCTGCCTGGTGAAGCTGCCCGCCGTGCTGGTGCCGCTGCCCACCGCCGCCGAGGACCATCAGACCGCCAACGCCCGAGCGCTCACCGACCGCGGTGCCACGCTGCTCGTGCGCGACAACGACACTAGGGAGGAGCTTGGGCCCACGGTGCTAAGCCTGCTGAACGATGCCCCGGCCCGCGAACGCATGCGCACGGCCATCTCCGCCTTCGGCCGACCCGACGCTGCCGGCACCATCGCCGATGAAGTGATCGCGCTCGCCAACACCACCACGCGCCCATGAGCACCGCGGTCCAGCGCCTCTATTTCGTCGGCATCGGCGGCATCGGCATGAGCGGCCTGGCCCGCTATTTCCGACGCGCCGGCGCTGTCGTCGGGGGCTACGACCGCACACCGTCGGCGCTCACTGAGAGCCTGGCCGCGGAGGGCATGGCCATCCACTTCGACGATGACCCCGCCTCGATCCCCGAGCCCCTGCGCGAGCGGCCGGCCGATGTGCTGGTGGTACGCACCCCCGCCGTGCCCGCCTCCAGCCTGTTGCTGGCCTGGTGGACCGCCGCTGGTGCCCGCATCGTCAAGCGCAGCGAACTGCTCGGACTCGTCACCCGGGACCGTCACACGTATGCGGTCGCGGGAACGCATGGCAAGACCACCGTGAGCACCCTGCTGACGCACCTGCTGCACAGCGGAGGCGTGCCGGTGAACGCCTTCCTTGGTGGCATCAGCGCCAACTACAACACCAATGTGCTGCTGGATGAAGGCGCCGTGGCGAACGTGGTGGAGGCCGATGAATACGACCGCAGCTTCCTGCAGCTGCGCCCCACCGATGCGATCATCACCGCGGCCGATCCCGACCACCTGGACATCTATGGTACGCCCGAGGCGATGCTCGAGGCCTACACCGCCTTCGCGGGCCTGTGCTCCGGGGCGTTGCTCGTGCATGAGCGCGTGAAGGCCGCGCTCCCCGCCCTGAAGGCCGATACCTATGCCATCGGTGGCCACGGCGTACCCCGCGCCGAACAGGTGGAGGTGCGTGAGGGCGCCTACCACTTCGACCTGGTGGCCGGAGGCGTCACCCTGCGCGGGCTGCGATTGGGCATGGCCGGGCGGCATAACGTGGAGAACGCCACGGCCGCCGCCGCGATGGCGCTGCGCGCCGGTGTGGCACCGGAGGCGTTGCGCGCCGCGCTCGCATCGTTCCGGGGGGTGGAGCGCCGGTTCCAGACGATCCTCGGCGGACCGGCCACGGTCTTCATCGACGACTACGCCCACCATCCCGCCGAACTGGACGCGGCGATCCGCTCGGCCCGTGAGCTACATCCCACGCGCAGCCTCACCATCGTCTTCCAACCGCACCTCTTCACCCGCACGCGCGACCTCGCCGACGGTTTCGCGCGGAGCCTCGCCGGTGCGGACCGGCTGTATCTCTTGGACATCTATCCGGCGCGTGAGGAGCCCATCCCCGGCATCACCTCGGCCTGGCTGCTCGACCGCATCGCCCTGGCCGACAAGCACCTCGTGGGCCGGGATGAACTGATCGCCCGCCTGTCCGCCGAGCCTCCCGAACTGCTGCTGACCCTGGGCGCCGGCGACATCGACCGGCTCGTGCCCCGCATCGCCGACGCCCTTCAACACCCTGCTGCCGCATGAACGCCCCGCGTGCCTTCGTCCGTCCCGTGCTGCTCGTCGCCACCGCCGCTCTGGTCGTGGTGGCCCTGGGCTTCGTGGAGCGCACCGCCGACCGCCGGCCGGTGCAGGATCTCGCCATCGATGTACGCGAAGTGGACGACGCGCGGTTCATCACCCCGCAGCAGGTGCGCGAGCAGGTGTTGAGCATGGGCGAGGAGGTCGTGGGCGTACCCGTGGCCGAAATGGACCTGGAGGCCATCGAGGACCGGCTCCGCGCAGTGCCGTGGGTGAGCGCCGCGGAGGCCTATCACACCCTCGACGGCATCCTGCACGTCCGCGTGGAGCAACGCGCTCCGATCGTGCGCGTGCTCGACCAGGATGGCCGCGGCTACTACCTCGATGCGGAGGGCCACACGATGCCGTTGAGCACGCAGCACACGGCCCGAGTGCCGGTGGCACTGGGCACGGTGCATCTCCAGGGCGCGGCCGAGCGGGTGATCGACCTGCGCGGCACCGACAGCCTGATCACCGCATCGCACCTGCCCGAAGTGCACCGCATCGCCACCTTCCTGCGTCAGGACCCCTTCTGGGCGGCGCTCATCGACCAGATCGTCGTCACCCCGGAAGGCGAGTTCGAGCTGGTGCCCCGCGTGGGCGGCCAGCGCATCCGCATCGGTGGCACCGACCGCCTTGAACAACGCTTCGCCAAGCTCCGCCTCTTCTACCGCCAGGGGATCGATCAGACCGACTGGCGTCGCCATGCCATCATCGACCTGCGCTTCGACGGGCAGGTCGTCTGCACCCAACGCACAACGCCCTAACACGCTGTACACATGGACCAACAAGAGATCGTGGCCGGATTGGACATCGGCACCACCAAGATCGCCTGCATCGTCGGGCGCAAGAACGAACAGGGGAAGATCGAGATCCTCGGCATGGGCCGCAGCCGCTCCGAAGGCGTGAGCCGCGGCATGGTGGCCAACATCCAGAAGACGGTGGACTCGATCATGGCAGCCGTGAAGGAGGCCGAGGCCAACGCCAACGTGGAGATCGGCACGGTGAACGTGGGCATCGCCGGGCAGCACATCCGCAGCATGCACCACCGCGGCATGATCACCCGCCAGAGCCTGGAGGAGGAGATCCGCCAGCTCGATATCGATCTTCTGATCGACGACATGTACAAGCTCGTGATGCCGCCCGGAGAGGAGATCATCCATGTGCTGCCCCAGGAGTACATCGTGGACGGCGAGCAGGGCATCCGAGATCCGATCGGCATGAGCGGCGTGCGCCTGGAGGCCAACTTCCACATCATCAGCGGCCAGGTCACCGCCGCGCGCAACATCAACAAGTGCGTGCACCGCGCGGGCCTCGATGTCACGGAGCTCATCCTGGAGCCGCTCGCCAGCGCCGACGCGGTGCTCAGCGCCGAGGAGAAGGAGGCCGGTGTGGTGCTCGTCGACATCGGCGGAGGCACCACGGACATCGCCATCTTCTATGACGGCATCATCCGCCACACGGCCGTGATCCCCTTCGGCGGGAACGTGATCACCGAGGACATCCGCCAGGGCTGCGGGGTGATGCGCGAGCAGGCCGAGCTGCTGAAAGTGAAGTTCGGCAGCGCCCTCGCCGCGGAGAACAAGGACAATGAGGTCGTCTGCATCCCCGGTCTGCGCGGCCGCGACCCCAAGGAGATCAGCCTGCGCATGCTTGCCGAGGTGATCCAGAGCCGCATGGAGGAGATCCTTGAGCACGTCCACTTCGAGATCAAGAACAGCGGGCTGGAGAAGCAGCTCATCGCCGGCGTGGTCCTCACCGGTGGCGGTGCCCAGCTCAAGCACCTGCGCCAGCTGGTGGAATACATCACCGGCATGACCGCCCGCATCGGCTACCCCAACGAGCATCTGGCCAAGAGCAATGTCGATCAGGTGACCAGTCCCCTGTTCGCCACCGGCGTGGGCCTGGTGATGAAGGGCTTCGACTTCCTGCACCGCCAGCGCGCCAAGCAGGGCGCTGCGCCGGCCCAGGCCCCCAAGGTGAAGGGCCACAGCCAGGGCAGCCGTGTCGGCAGCTTCTTCGACAAGGTGATCAAGGGCGCCTCCGAGATCCTCAGCGACGACGACATCTAGACCGCATCCCCGCCACCGCAGTTCCACTCTCCAATCCCGAACGACATGAAATTCGACCTTCCCCGTGAGCTCTCCTCGATCATCAAAGTGATCGGTGTGGGGGGCGGCGGCAGCAACGCCGTGAACCACATGTACGCCCAAGGCATCAAGGGCGTCGACTTCATCATCTGCAACACCGACAAGCAGGCGCTGGACATCAGCCCGGTGCCCGTGAAGGTGCAGCTCGGTCCCGCCCTCACCGATGGCCTCGGCGCGGGCTCCATCCCCGAGCGCGGCAAGGACGCCGCCCAGGAGAACCTCGACGAACTGCGCCAGCTGCTGAGCGCGCGCACCAAGATGGTCTTCATCACCGCGGGCATGGGCGGGGGCACGGGCACCGGCGCCGCGCCGGTGATCGCCAGCATCGCCCGTGAGCTCGGCATCCTCACCGTGGGCATCGTCACCATGCCCTTCCAGTGGGAGGGCCGCAAGCGCAAGCTCCAGGCCGTGAGCGGCATCGACGACCTGCGCCGTTCGGTCGACACCCTGCTGGTGATCAACAACGACCGCCTGCGCGACCTCTTCGGCAACCTGAGCCTGGACAACGCCTTCGGCCATGCCGACAACGTGCTCACCACCGCGGCCCGCGGCATCGCCGAGATCATCACCATGACCGGCAAGGTGAACGTCGATTTCGAGGACGTGAAGACCGTGATGTCCAACAGCGGAGCGGCCATCATGGGCATGGCCGAGGCCGAAGGGGAGGACCGCGCCCTGCGTGCCGCCCAGGAGGCGCTGGCCTCACCGCTGCTCAACGACAACGACATCAAGGGCGCCAAGTTCGTCCTGTTGAACATCAGCCATGGCGCCCGTGAGGTGCTGATGGACGAGATCAGCGAGATCACCGACCACATCCAGGATGCGGCCGGCAGCAGCGCCGACGTGATCTGGGGCTATTGCCGCGAGGAGAGCCTGGGCGACCGCCTGCGGGTGACGGTGATCGCCACGGGCTTCCAGGTGAACCCGGAGACCGGCGCCGTGGGGCATGTGCCCGAAGCGCGCAAGGTGATCCCGCTGGACGCCGACGTGCCCACGATGATCACCCAGCCCATCAGCAACCCGGTGGCCGCCGCTCCGTCCGCACCTACGACCCCGTTGCGGGAGGTCATGACCCCGGAGCCGCCCGTCAACGCCGCGTTCGAGCCCTACCTGAAGTCGGCCACCCCGCAGGCGGATCCACTGGCGAACGAGCTGGCCCGGCCGGTGACCCCGGTGAACGAGCGCACCGTGGAACTGGAGGTGACCCCGCCCGCCGAAGGCAAGGTGCGCTTTGATCTGTATGAAGCACCTGCGACGCCGACGAGCGTGCCGGCCCCGCCCACCGCGGTGAACACGGTGAACGAGCCCGCCCAGGCCCGCCTGAACCCGGCCGAGCACCAGGCCCGCGTGGAAGAGCGGCTCATGCGGATGCGGGAGATGACCATGCGCCTCCGCTCGCCCAACGGGATCAATGACATGGAGCGCGAACCCGCCTATGTCCGCAAGCGCATCGCCCTCAGCGAAGGACCCCGCAGCACGGACAGCAACGTGAGCCGCTACACCCTGACGGAGGACCAGGACGAGAACGGTGAGCGCCGCGTGGAGCTCAAGCGCAACAACCCGTTCCTGCACGACAACGTCGACTGACGCGAACGCCCATGGACTTCCAACAGCGCATCGATGCGGACATCAAGGCCGCGATGCTGGCCCGTGACAAGGACCGGCTGAACGCCCTGCGCGCCATCAAGAGCGCGATCCTGCTGGAGCTGACCAAGGAAGGTGGAGGCACCGCCGGCATCAGCGACGAGGCCGGCCTGCGCATCGTGCAGAAGCTCCACAAGCAGCGCGCCGAGGCGGCGGCCATCTTCCACCAGCAGGGTCGCACCGACCTGGCCGGTGAGGAAGAGGCCCAGGCCCGGGTGATCGAGGCCTACCTGCCCGCGCGCCTCAGCGAAGCGGAGCTCGAGGCCGCCGTGCGGGCCATCATCACCAGCACCGGTGCCAGCGGCATGAAGGACATGGGCCGGGTGATGGGCGAGGCGAACAAACAGCTGGCGGGCAAGGCCGATGGTGCTGCGGTCGCCGCGCTGGTGAAGCGCCTGCTGGCCGGCTGATCCATCCTGCACGGAACGAGCAAGGGGCGCCCGAGGGCGCCCCTTCGTGTTCGGAATACACGATGGCCGGCGCTAGAGCTTGGCCAGGCTGTCCATCAGCTCCTGCTTCTTCCGCCGGCTCACCGCCACGTTGGTGCCGTCGGTCATGATCACCTCGCCACCCTCGCCGCGGATGTACTTCTTCACGTGCTTCACGTTGATCAGGTAGCTGTGGTGAACGCGCACGAACTGCGTGGGGTCCAACATGTCCTCGAACTCCTTCAGCGTGCGGCTGATCACCAGGCGCTTCTTGTCCTTCTGGTGGACCACCGTGTAGTTGCTGTCGCTCTCGCAGTACATGATGTTGTCCACGTCCACCATCTCCAACCCGTCGGCCACGGGAAGGGCGATCCGTTTTTCGGCCCCGGCGGGGCGTGTGAGGTTCTTCAGCAGGGCCATGAACTGGTCGGGGCTCTGCGGCGTGCGCTCCTCCTGCCGCACCTTGCCGATGGCCGTGGCCAGCTCCTCGGCGTCCACCGGCTTCAGCAGGTAGTCCAGCGCGCTGAAGCGGATGGCCTTCACCGCGTAGCCTTCGTGCGCGGTGGTGAAGATCACATGCGGCCGGTCGGGCCCGATCGCCTGCAGCAGGTCGAAGCCCGTCTGCTTGCCCATCTCGATGTCCAGGAAAAGCACTTTCGGCTTCACCTTGCTCAACAGCTCGATGCCCTCGGGCACATTGGTGGCCATGCCCAGCAGGTCGATCTCCGGATGCTTGCGCTGCAACAGTCCGCTGAGGGCATCGCGACAGTGCTGTTCATCGTCCACGATGACGGCCGTTAGGGTGCTCATGCTCGATCGGTTGAGGAGGGCAAGGTAGCATCTGTCGTCCGGGGCGCCATGGAACCGAAAAAGCCCCGGGAAGGGGCCTTTCGATCGGATGCGGATGGTGGGATCAGCGGGCCATGCGGACCGGGGCGGCCTGCGCGGCGCGCTGCTGCTCGGTCCAGGCGGCCAGGTCCATCGTGGGGTCCACGAACGGGGACACCATGCGGCGCTCGGTGCGCGCGGCCTTGCCCTTGGCGGCCTTGCGGGGCGCGGCGGCGAAGCTGCCTTGGGCCAGGGTGAGGAAGCTCACGAGGACCAGGAGGCTGCGGAGGGTGGCGGGGCGGTTCATGGCGGGGATCGGGGTTCGTTGGTGACCCAAAGCAAGCCCCAGGACCAGGGAGAGCGTGAGCCCGGCCGAGCAGGTGGTGGCTGTCAGGGAGCAAGTGGCGGGAAGGAGAACGGCAGGGGCAGGAGCCATGCCTTCGCCAAAGGCTTCGGCAGACGAGGCAGGGGCCATGCCTTCGCCAAAGGCTTCGGCAGACGAGGCAGGGGCGGGAGCAGGGGCCGATCGGCCGGTGGCAGGTGAGGAATGCCCATCACGCAGAGGTGCATAGTCCGCTGAGGGGGCAGGGGCAGGGGCGGGAGGCGGAAAGCGGGCGGCCGGTGGCAGGCGGCGTGAAGCAGGTGACCTCAGGCAGGCGGCGGGGCTGCGACCGACGGATCGGTGGCCGTCGGAGGGAACGCGGCTCGGCCGGGTCAGACCGCGCGGCGGAGCAGGGGAGCCGGGTGGGGACCGCTTTCCCGCACACCGCGGGTCCTGTCCCATTCCACCAGCAGCCGGCCATGGCGGTCCAGCAAGGTGATCCGCTCGGCCATGGGCTTCACGGCGGCACCATCGCGCGGGGTCAGGATCACCTGCAAGGGGATCGGCAGTGGCTTGCCGTGGTCGTTCGCCGGACGGCCCTCCCAGGGGCGGATCTCGATCATGCGGGGCAAGTGGCCCGGCTGCACCAGCACCAGGCGGATGGCGGCATCGTCGGGCAGCTGCAGCGCGAAACGGCCCTCCTCGTCGGTGTCGATCACCTGGGCCAGCCGCTCGTTGAGCACGATGCTCACCGCACACGGAAGGTCGTTGATGCCTTCCACCTGACCCCGCACCTGCAGGGGGCCTGAGGTCGGGCTGGGCCGCCAGTCATCCCGGTCCAGGTCGTCGAGCGCCTTGCGGATCACGCTGAACGGTGGGATCGAGGCATCGGCGTCCTTGGCGGAGCGGCTCCACGGCCACCCCGGACCGTTGCGGGCGAGGCGGCGCTTGAGGGTCTCCAGGAAGGGATGCATGGGCGTGGTGGCGTGGCTTCGGGGCGTCATACGGCAACTGGGTCTCAAGGGGTTCACTGCTTGGCCTCGGCGCGTTGGGTCTCCACCCAGGCGGCCAGCTCCATGGTGGGGTCCACGAAGGGGGCGGCTTCGCGGCGCACACGCTTGGCGGGGGCCGCCGCAGGGCTCTCCGCTGGCATCAAACGGGCCGTCCGCAGGTGCTCATAACCGAAGTCGCCCTCCTTGCTGTTGAAGGCGATGAGGCCCACGGGACCGTCATAGCGCATGGGCCCCTCGGCCGGCTGGGCCAGCAGGCTCACCTGGAAGTGGAAAAGGAAGTCCTTCCGCGGCTGCACATCGCCCGGCAGGCGCGTGTCGAACACCAGTTCCTTGGCGATGGTGCCCGGCCGCTCGAAGCTCAGGCGGTACTCATGGCCCAGCGGCAGGTCCAACTGGAACTGGGCCAGACCCTGCTCCATGCGGGTGAAGGCCGCACCGTCCTGAAGCACCGTGAGCGTGGCGCCGGTGAGGGCTTCGCTGCTCAGCACCTTGCCGTCGATGCGGAGCACGCGGGCTTCCTCGGCGTGGGCGGTCGCCGCGGCGAAAAGGGTGGCGGCGAGGGCGAACTGGTGGAGGGTGGCGAGGGTGTTCATGGCCTTGGGCGTTGGGGGTCCGTGTCGTTGGTGGGCCAAAGCAAGCCCCGCGGGAGGGGGGTGGGTGAGCCCGGCCGAGCAGGTGGCGGGGGTGGGGGAGCAAGTGGCGGGACCAGGACCAGGGGCAGGACCAGGAACAGGAACAGGGGCCATGCCTTCGCCGAAGGCTTCGGCAGACGAGGCAGGGGCAGGAACAGGAGCAGGCTCCATCATGAACGTTGGGCTCGAAATGGGCGGTCCATCCTCCGAGCACCTCCTTGCCGTCCCTGCGAGGCGCTTGTGTGGGTGGGGTGTGCGCAGGGCGCCGTGGCAGTCTCCCCATGGTGGATGGGATGAGTTCCAATTCCGGGTGGTCGATCCCTCCCTTTCAGGAGCGTCCCGATGACGGGTTGGAAAAGACCGGTTCAGGTACGGATCATCTCCGCATCGTCACTGCGAGGCGCATGCGTGGTGGGTGGTGCGCTGGGCGCCGTGGCAGTCTCCCCGAGGTGGACGGCACCTGGCCCGGTAGAACGAGATCGCATCGCCGGCAGTGACCACCGGCCCCCGACCGGTCTCTATCATCGGGATGCCTTGCCGCACCCCGCGACGGACAAGGACTTGAATGGAGCGGAAGAAGACCGGGCCGCTATCCCGGTCAACACGAACGAACGATGACCTGCCAAGCGATGAACCTCAGGTGGTCGGGCGCAGACCTTGGCCTGTTGCTGGGCCGCCTGGGGTTCGTTGCGCATCTCCGCTGCGAAGCGCAGAACCCGGTGCCAACGGGTTCCAGAGCATCGGCTACCGGCCGTGGATGCGCAACGGCGTCACGCTCACAGGCAACCACGATCACGCGTACATCGGCCAGCGTTCCTATGGGCACGACAGCACGGACATGGTGATCTCGTCGTAAGGAACGATCGAACAGAAATCGGTTGAGAACAACGATTTTTGAACAATAAGAACCTATCCTGTCAGTGAACCTTACCTTGAACCGCCATGCCTCCACCGCCTCCATTCAGGATCATCTTGCACCGCATGCCCGGCTGCACTGGGGAGGCCTTTGCTGGCGGCGGAGGGCTGGAAACAGGAAGCCTGCAGCGGGCAGCTGGAAGCCTGGGGCTGGCGGCCGAAAGTCGGAAGCTGGAGGCCGGAAGCTGGAGGCCGACAAGCCTGGGACCTACCAAGGCAACCTCACCAACGATCGATGAAAGAAGCCCCCGGCGCTATGAACACCGAGGGCTCTGGTCGCTCAACATTCACCCCCTAAGGCATGGGAACATGAACACGAGCTAGCGCAAAGGTACCGACCCGGGCCGGAACAGCCGCACGCCGGCCCGCGGCGGCGAGCACCCGCAGCACCAGGTGTTGCGCGGCAGGCAGCACGACCATGTGTCGGGCCCGTCCTGCATGTGCCCAAAGAGGCGGAGGCGAAAAGAAGGCGAAGAACATGAACGTGCTCAACGATCTTCCTTCCACCTGCCTGCGCGCTGTCGTCACCTTCGCGCTGCGCGCGGGCCTGTCCGTTTCGCTTGTACTGTCGTCGCACCCCGGCAAAGCCCAGAACCTGGTGCCCAACTGGTCGTTCGAGGACACCGCCTATTGCACCACCGCCGACAACCCCATCCTGGTGGCCCCGCCCTGGTTCAGTGCCAACTACGCTACGCCGGACATCTACAACATGGATGATAGTCCGTGCGGGGTGTACATGGACCCAAACCAAACTATCGGGGCTATCTGTTTTCAAGCTCCATACCACGGTAATCGTTTTGCAGGGGAATATCTCTGGCAAACCACGACTGAGCTGAAGGAATATATGCAGGTTTCCCTTACTGAAAGTCTGGTGGCCGGCCGAATGTACCGCGTGGCAATGGAGATCTCACTGCCGGACTGCTGGAAAAGGGCCGTGAATACACTGGGAGCCCACTTTTCGATGGACACGATCTTCGATCCAACGCTACCTATTCCTGGTGTGCTCCCGTTTGTCCCTCAGGCTGTTTTCCACGAACCTGCCTTCTACACGGACGAAACAAATTGGATGCATGTGGAGGATACCATCGTTGCGAATGGCGGAGAGCGTTTCATGCTCATCGGGTCCTTCACGGACAATGCCTCGACAGCTACCCTTCAGGTGCCAGGGAATACACCATTCCCGCACGCCTATTACTATTTTGATGCGATCGTGGTTGAGGAGGTTGGGGAGCCAGCAGTAGTTGAGGATGCGTTCGTCGTTTGGTCTGGTCCGGGATGGCTTTCCGTGAGGACCGAGTCCCTGCCAACACTCGATCGTCTGGTCATTTGGGACCTTCGCGGACGATGTGTGTTGGAAACCGGGGTGCGACAGCAGGGCTCGACGATCAGCTTGGATACGCACAGCTTGGCTCAAGGTACATACGTGGTTGAGGTCATCGGCGGTGGTTGGCGCGCAACAGCGAAATGGACAAAGGTGGAATAGGTCGTTGGGCCAAACCCTGACGACATGAGAACGACTTGGTTAGTTGGAGCTTTAGTGCTTGGTTTCAGCAGCTCGGCGCAAGTGGTGGATTGGCACATCACTGGGAACGGCAGTACGTCCTTTGGGACCCATTTTGCGGGGACAACGGACAATGTACAGTTCACCATACGCACCTATGATAAGGTCCGTTTGGTGGTGAACAAAGAGGACAACTACGACATCGGCAGCTTCAGTCTGCTCCCCACAGCGGGTTTTGTCGGCATCAGCCCCAGCAGCTATTTCTGGGACAATGGGCCGGGCCCCTTCAGTCGGCTGCATCTGGCGGAACCCGGTGCCAACGGGTTCCAGGGCATCAGCTACCGGCCGTGGATGCGCAACGGCGTCACCTTCACAGGCAACAGCGACCACGGCTATGTGGGCCAGCGCTACTATGGTCACGATAGCACGGACATGGTGATCCACTGGAGCGATAACCCAGGCACCTGGCTCGGTCGTACGATCTGATCGGTGAAACCCACATGAAGTTTTCAACCGCGAGCACCAGCTTCCTTGATGTCGACTATCTTCGACCTGCCATGGCTGCCGTGAACCACATCTCCAGTGAACGCGGAGCACGCGGAGGCCTGCTGGAGGCCGGAGGCTGGAAGCTGGTAGCTGGAAGCCGACAAGCCTGGGACCTACCAAGGGAACCTCACCAACCATCGATGAAAGAAGCCCCCGGCGCTTGACACACCGAGGGCTTTGGTCGCTCAACATTCACCCCCTAAGGCATAGGAACATGAACACGAGCTAGGGCAAAGGTACAGACCCTTGGGGAGCAGGCGCATGGCCCCAATGGTGCCGGTCGCAACGGAGGGCCCAAGGCCGATCCGTACGGGAAGGCAGCGCATCCATGCGATGCGCGGTCTACCCGGCGACCAGGAGCGCCGCAACAAGTAAGGAGAACGTCTATGCCCAGAGCACTCCTTCTTCACTTGATGAACTTGGCCCTCGCCGCGATGGCGACGGCTCAGAACCTCGTGCCCAACCCGAGCTTCGAGGACACCACCCATTGCTCCCTGTATCAACCGCCTTACGAGGAGGCGGTCGGCTGGTATAGCGCCAACTTGGCTACGCCTGATATCTGGGATTGCGACACCATTGCACCATGCGGCCGATTCATGGATGCAACAGACTCAGGAATCCAGATACTGAGCCGGTGGTGAAGATCCGGTTTCATGCGGCATATCGAACATCGGGGTGACCGAAGTAGCTTTTGATGTGCTTGGGCTTCTTGGACACGCTTCGGTAATGGGCCAAGATGTTCTCAACGAGTTGCTCCTCGGTGCGCGGCGGCGGAGCGCTGGTCACGTTCTTCTTCAGGTCGGCATTGGCCACCTCCACGGGGTTGAGTTCGGGTGAGTAGCCCGGCATGAAGAACAGTTCGATGCGCTCCTTGTGCTTTTCCAGCCATGGGCGCAGGACTTTGGCATGATGCACCGGCAGGTTGTCCAGGATGAGGAACACCTTGCGCTTTGCCCCTTTGATCAAACGTGCGAGGAAATCCTGGAAGATCTCCGCATCAAGGGCGCCCTTGAAGACCATCCACCGCATCTGGCCGCGATTGGTGATGGTGGAGATGATCGAACGGCCGAAGCGCTTGTTCAGCACACGCACCACCGGCGTCTTGCCACGCTTGGCGAAGCTCCGTCCACGCACATCATCATTGCGCAGGCCGGTCTCATCCCCCAATGGATGTCCGCGCCCTCCAATTCGGCCCTGCGCTTGATCGCCGGATAGACCTCTTCACGCCACTTGCGCACCAGTTCGGGCCGCTGTTCTGCTGCGCGGCGCATCGGCTTCTGTGCGCTGAAGCCCCAACGGCTCAAGTAGTCGGTCATCGTGCGTTCGGGCAGCACTACGCCGAAGCGTTCTTTGATCAACAGCGCGATGGCCTTGCGTGACCACAGCGCATAGGGCAACTTCAATTGATCGGGCATCTTGTCAGCGATCAGCCGAAGTGTCTGCTTCTGCTGCTCTTGCGTCAGGATCATGCCGCTGCCTTGCGGCCGCCCGCTGCGGCATACCTCAACGGCTCTCCATCCCCCGCGCTGATAGCGTTGCCAAGCATCATTGGCCGCCGTCAGCCCAAGGCTGCACAGCGCGGAAGACTCTTTCAGCCCGCAACCTTGCAAGCGGCAGCGCACCGCCTGCCGCAATCGTTCGTTCAGCGCCTCATCGCTGAGGCTTCGCGCATCTGTTCGCTTCATGTCAAGCTCGATCCACAGATCGTGCCGATCGACCGCTTCTTTGTCACCGTCTCAGTAAAGGGCTACAAGGCTGCATTTGATGGGTCTCGATTTGCCGGTGGATTTCACTGGTATGGTCCTGGAGGCACTGCTGGTACTCGGGAGTACTTGAGCACCCGGTTGCAGACGGACCTTGTGTCTGGCCAGGCGTACCGAGTGTCGATGTATTGTGCCCGCCCGAAAGGCCATCGACGTGCAATTGACCACATCGGTGTCTACTTCGGACCGGACAGTATCCATGCGCAAATCACAACAGCCTTGCCAGTTACGCCGCAAGTGGAACTTCGTGATCCGATGAGCCCCTATCTGGTTGACACTGCTTGGACTCAACTCGTGGATACGTTTCTGGCAGTGGGTGGCGAACGTTGGATGGTGCTTGGTACGTTTCAGAACGATGATGAGGTGATTGGAATTGATCTGATGCCGTTGTGGCCATCAGATAATGCCTACTACTACATTGACGCTGTTGCGGTTGAAGCGGTCACAGTACAGGCAGTAAACTCGCCATTGGCTTCGATACTTCGTCTATGGTCTTTTGCTGGGCACATCGGATGGCAAGGCAACGCGGCACTTTGGGAGTTGCTGGTTTTGGACACGCGCGGACGACTTGTTCTAAGGGTCAATCCGCTAACAGGAAACGAAGGCTGTACTCCATTGCCGCCTGATCTGGCCGAGGGACCATACATCGCCAGGGCGACCTCATCCACAGGGACGTCTGTGTTGAAGTTCATCAAATGAATGGAAGCTCTCGGGCAGAAATACCTGAACAGATGAAGAACAGCGTACTGCTCGGAATGTTGACCCTGAGCACTTTCACCGTTAGGGGTCAGTGGATAGAGACTGGTAATACAGGAACGGACTGGACCACTGATTTTCTTGGAACCACTGATGATGTGCGACTGACGTTGCGCACATACGACAAGTTTCGCCTTGTGGTAAACGAGGAGGACAATTACACCATTGAGAGCTTCTCTTCGATCCCCACATCGGGCTTCGTGGGTATCAGCCCCAGCAGCTATTTCTGGGACAATGGGCCGGGCCCCTTCAGTCGGCTGCATCTGGCAGAACCCGGTGCCAACGGGTTCCAGAGCATCGGCTACCGGCCGTGGATGCGCAACGGCGTCACGCTCACAGGCAACCACGATCACGCGTACATCGGCCAGCGTTCCTATGGGCACGACAGCACGGACATGGTGATCTCGTCGTAAGGAACGATCGAACAGAAATCGGTTGAGAACAACGATTTTTGAACAATAAGAACCTATCCTGTCAGTGAACCTTACCTTGAACCGCCATACCTCCACCGCCTCCATTCAGGATCATCTTGCACCGCATGCCCGGCTGCACTGGGGAGGCCTTTGCTGGCGGCGGAGGGCTGGAAACAGGAAGCCTGCAGCGGGCAGCTGGAAGCCTGGGGCTGGCGGCCGAAAGTCGGAAGCTGGAGGCCGGAAGCTGGAGGCCGACAAGCCTGGGACCTACCAAGGCAACCTCACCAACGATCGATGAAAGAAGCCCCCGGCGCTATGAACACCGAGGGCTCTGGTCGCTCAACATTCACCCCCTAAGGCATGGGAACATGAACACGAGCTAGCGCAAAGGTACCGACCCGGGCCGGAACAGCCGCACGCCGGCCCGCGGCGGCGAGCACCCGCAGCACCAGGTGTTGCGCGGCAGGCAGCGCGACCATGTGTCGGGCCCGTCCTGCATGTGCCCAAAGAGGCGGAGGCGAAAAGAAGGCGAAGAACATGAACGTGCTCAACGATCTTCCTTCCACCTGCCCGCGCGCGGTCGTCACCTTCGCGCTGCGCGCGGGCCTGTCCGTTTCGCTTGTACTGTCGTCGCACCCCGGCAAAGCCCAGAACCTGGTGCCCAACTGGTCGTTCGAGGACACCGCGTATTGCACCACCGCCGACAACCCCATCCTGGTGGCCCCGCCCTGGTTCAGTGCCAACTATGCCACGCCGGACATCTACAACATGGACGATAGCCCGTGTGGGGTGTACATGGATACGACAGAAACGATCGGCCTGATCTGCTACCAAGCGCCCTATCACGGGAACCGCTTTGCGGGAGCATACCTGAAACAGAACCTGTCGGAGCTCAAAGATTACATGGAAGTGGGGCTCACGCAGCCCCTTCAAGCAGGGCACGCATATCGTGTGGCAATGGAGATCTCCATACCGGACTGTTGCCAACAAGCCGTGAACACGATCGGTGCTTTCTTCTCGGTGGACACGGTCTTCGATCCCACAATGCCGATCCCTGGAGCCCTACCTGTGGTACCGCAAGCGGTGTTCTACGACGCGGCCTATTACATCGATGAGGACGATTGGATGCACGTGGAGGATACGATCGTGGCTGCTGGTGGTGAGCGGTTCATGGTGATCGGCTCCTTCACCGACAACGCCGGAACACAGGTACTACCAGTGGCGGGGAACTTCGGGTTCAATCATGCTTACTACTACTTCGATGCAGTCGTGGTGGAGGTAATCGGTGAGGTCCAGTCGATCGCACCGGCCCCTGCCGTGTGGTCCAGACCTGGCTCATTGACGGTGCGTTGGGATCGAGTACCATCGGTAGACCGGTTGGTCATTTGGGATCTCCGGGGGCGAAGTGTGTTGGAAGCTAGTGTGATTGACGAAGGTCCACAGATGACCATCGATACACACAACCTGGCATCCGGAACGTACGTGGTCGAGGTTATTGGCGCGGGTTGGCGCGGAACAGCGAAATGGACAAAGGTGGAATAGGTCGTTGGGCCAAACCCTGACGACATGAGAACGACATGGTTAGTTGGAACTGTGATACTCAGCCTCACTAGCACGGCACAGGTAGTTGATTGGCATATCACAGGAAATGGCAGCACGTCATTTGGGACCCATTTTCTAGGTACGACCGATGCCGTGGAGATGACCATCCGCACCTATGACAAGGTCCGTTTGGTCGTGAACGAAGAGAATAGTTACACCATTGGAAGCTTCTCTTCGATCCCCACAGCGGGTTTTGTAGGCATCAGTCCCAGCAGCTACTTCTGGGACAATGGCCCAGGTACATTCAGCCGGTTACATCTGGCGGAGCCTGGCGCCTATGGGTTTCAGAGCATCGGCTACCGGCCGTGGATGCGCAACGGCGTCACCTTCACGGGCAACAGCGACCAGATGTACATCGGGCAGAAGTACACCTACGACAATCCCGAGGAGCCCGAGTCCGGTGAACTGAACGACTACACCGATGCCATCGTGCAGTGGAGCGATAACCCGGGCACCTGGCTCAGCGATCGCATGCGCTTCATCTTCACCTCGGAGTACAGCAGTTCCAGCCCCACCGGTAGCAACTCCATGGAGGGCTTGGAGGCCATGCAGCTCTACCCGCACGACAGCGGTTCGGAGGTGTTCGTGGGCATCGGCGACTGGTTCGGCCAGAGCGCCACGCCCGATGAGCGGCTGGACGTGCTGGACCGCACGATCATGATCCGCAGGCTGGTGCCCGATTACGAGAACCAGGAGCTGGATCGGGTCGTGGTGACCGATAATGATGGGCGCTTGCATTGGCGCAGTCTGGCCAACCTGCCCGACAACTGCGAATGGACCATGAGCAGCACATCCCCGAACCATGTGATCACTGCAGTGGGTGCGGCCAACGGTGCATGCCCCGACGATGCCGAGAACGTAGGGATCGGTGACAGTTCGCCCGAAGCCAAACTGGACGTGCTGCGCAACCAGACCTCGTCCAACGACCTGGGGATCCAGGTGTACACGAAAGGTGATAACAACGGCACTGAGAACATTGGGCTGAAGTGCGTGGTGCAGACGGCCAGCGGCCAGACCTCGGGCAACGAACACTATGGCGTGCATACGCGGGCCTACGACGGGGCTGTGAAGAACTATGGTGTATATGGCCGGGGCTGGCTCAACACCGGCAAGTCCACCACGGACAACATGGGTGTCTACGGGGACACGGAGAACGGATCCGGGCAGGCCACCAATGCGTATGGTGTAAAAGGCTACAGCAGCGGGCTGCCCACCACCAAGGGTTTCGGCGTGCATGGTTATGTGTACACCACCCCGAGCGACTCGAGCAGCGCAGTCCTATTGGCCGGCGTATATGGCAGCACGCAGCACACGAACTATCCCAATCGCTGGGCGGCCTATTTCGTCGGCGCGGGTTTTCATTCGGCCGGTGTGTGGCAGAGCTCCGATGCGATGCTGAAGCAGAATGTCACGGACCTGACCGATGCCTCGGATATACTCGCCCAGTTGCAGCCGAAGCGGTATCAGTTCAGGACGGCCGACTACCCCCAGTTGGGTCTACCGGAAGGCACCCACGATGGCATCATGGCTGGCGATCTTCAGGCCGTTCTGCCCGATCTGGTCCGAACGGTGACCCAGCCTGCGGAGGTCGACTCGTTGGGGAACGTCCTTCAACCGGCGGTGACCTTCAAGGCCGTGAACTACGGCGGGCTGATCCCGGTGCTTGTCGGGGCGAGCAACGAACAAGGCGCGCAGATGGCCGCTCTGCAAGACCAGGTCGCTCAGCTCCAGCAACAACTCGCTGCGATGCAGCAGGACCTCGCGAGCTGCTGCACGGCCAACGGAGGAACTGACCAGCGCACCATGAGCCCAGGGGCAGGGACAGGAGCGGGTGCAAACGAAGCCCTGCGCACCGATCTCTTCATCCTGCCCAACCCGGTGGCGGACCTCACGCAGCTGCGCTACACGGTGGCCGCGCCGGGCCGCACGCGCCTGGAGGTCAGCGATGCCAGCGGCAAGCGGCTGGAGGTGCTGGAGGAGGCCGTGCGTGAGGTGGGCGCGTATACCCACGACTGGACCACGACCGACCTGGCGCCGGGCACCTACCACTGCACGCTGTACCTCAACGACAGCTTCGTGGTGAAGAAGGCCGTGAAGGTGGCGCGGTAACGTTGTGCTGAACCCTGGCCGAGGGCCGCTTCGCGTTCGCGGGGTGGCCCTCGGCGTTGGGGCACATGCGCACGACTTGTTCCGCCCCAGCGGGATGGGCACATGGATCTCAATCCCCCTCCCCAGCAGCGATCGCTCGCTGCGGGTGCACAAGGAGGGGCGCGGGGTGGTTTCGATCAGCACGTGATCCCGGCATGACTGAGTTGCCACCTCCCCCAACTTTGTCCGCCATAGCACAGCGACGGCGGACCCCTCCTTGTTCGGCGCGTGGAGCGATCCACGCGCAGGAGGGGGGTTCATCCGATCAAGTCCCCTCCTGAGCAGCGATCGCTCGCTGCGGGTGCATAAGCAGGGGTACGGGGTGGTTTCGATCCGCATGCGATCCCGGCATGCCTGAGTTGCCACCTCCCCCAACTTTGTCCGCCATAGCACAGCGACGGCGGACCCCTCCTTGTTCGGCGCGTGGAGCGTTCCACGCGCAAGAGGGGGGTTCATCCGATCAAGCCCCCTCCTGAGCAGCGATCGCTCGCTGCGGGTGCACAAGGAGGGGCACGGGGTGGTTTCGATCCGCATGCGATCCCGGCATGCCTGAGTTGCCACCTCCCCCCAACTTTGTCCGCCATAGCACAGCGACGGCGGACCCCTCCTTGCCCGGCGCGTGGAGCGTTCCACGCGCAGGAGGGGGGTTCATTGCGTCAGGCCCCTGCTTGCCCGGCGCATGGCGCGCCCCACGCGCAGGAGGGGCGTTCACACCCCTACACGTCCCTGAGCAACGGCATCTCCACCTCCACGCGGGTGCCGGTGGGCCGGTCCACATAGCGGAAGCCGGCGTGCCCGTCGTGCTGCTTCTGCACCAGGTCCAGGCGGCTGCGGGTGATGGCCGTGCCCAGCGAGGTCTTCTTCGTGGGCTGCTCGGTGTGCTGCGCCTTGGGGGCGTTGCGGCCCACGCCATCGTCCTCGATGATCCACAGCAACTGGGTGCCGCGCGGTTCCACCGCCAGGGTGATGTGGCCCTTGCCCTCCATGTGCGTGACTCCGTGCCAGATGGCGTTCTCCACGAAGGGCTGCACCACCAGCGGAGGCACCTGCACCTCCTGCGGGTCGATGTCGGGATGCACGCGGATGGTGAAGTCGAACTTCTCCTGTAGGCGTCGGCGCTCCAGGTCCATGTAGCCGCGCAGGGTCTCCAGGTCGTCGTGCAGGGGCACGGTGGCGTGGCGGCTGTTCTCCAGCACGCTGCGCATCACGCGGGCGAAGCGGGTGAGGTAGCTGGAGGCGTCGTCGGACTCGTTGCGCTGGATGAAGGCGTTGATGGAGTTGAGGGCGTTGAAGATGAAGTGGGGGTTCATCTGGCTGCGCAGGGCCTGGGTCTCCAGGTGGGCGGCCTCCTTCTCGAAGCGTTCGCGGCGGCGCTTGCGGTCGGTGCGGAACCAGAGGCCACCGCCCAGCAGCAGAAGCAGGCCCCCGCCGCCCACGGCCCAGGCCCGGGCCCTGTTGCGGTCGGCACGAAGGGCTTCGATCGTGCGTGCGGTCTCCAGCTCATCCAGTTCGGTGGCGTGGCGCATGCTGTCGGCCAGCTGGCGTTTGTTGAAGGAGTGCAGCATGTCGCGCCGCGTGAGCTGCCGCGCCGTGCGGTCGTTGGCCAGGCTGTCGCGCAGCATCACCCAGGTCTCGTGGTAGCGCAGGGCCTCCATGCCGCGCCCCTGGGCCTTCAGCGCCTGATGCAGGCAGCTGCACGCCTCGATGCTTTCCTCCACCGCCTGGTGGTCGCTGGCCAGTTCCTCCCCGAGCATGCACCGGCGCGCAGCCTCGACCGCACGCCCTTCGGCGAGCGCGGTGAGCCCCAGCCCGATCTGGGCGCGGGCCTCACCGGGGGCATCACCCAGCTCGCGGGCCAGCGCCACGGCCTCGCTCAACAGGGTCTCCGCCTCCGCGTGGCGATGCTGCGCCCGCCGCACCGCGGCCAGGTCACGCAGTGGACGTCCCATGAGGTCGCGGGCCTCGGCTTCGCGCACCAGCGAGAGGGCGCGCTCCAGCACCAGCGCGGCACTGTCCACCTTCCCGCGTGCCAGCAGCATGGCACCGAGGCTGGTGCCGGCCGTCATCATGCCCTGCCGGTAGCCCACCTCGGTGTAGAGCGCATGGGCCTTGTGCAACAGGGCATAGGCGTCGTCGTGCTCACCGAGCGCATCCTTCAGTGAGCTCACGCCGGTGAGGCAGGTGGCCATGCCGCGCTTGTCGCCCAGCCGTTCCATCAGGGCCAGGCTGCGGTAAGTGAGGTCGATGGCCTCTCCGAAGCGGCCCAGTTCGGCGTTCACATTGGCCATGTTGCCGTATCCGGCGGCCTCCATCTCGGGCAGGGCGACCCGTGCGGCCACCTCCGCCACAGCGCTGTAGTACACCAGGGCACTGTCATAGGCGCCTTGGATCTCGTGCACCCGACCCAGGCCATTGAGCGCGTACACCGTGCCTTCCTCATCGCGCGCGAGCACGTGTTCGGACATGGAACGCCGGTATGCCGCCACGGCCTCCTGCATGCGGCCGGCGTTCTTGTGTACCATGCCCAGGCTGCTGAGCGTGGCTCCCGCACCACGATGCCCGGCGCTGTCACCTTCGCTCAGGTACAGCGCCAGGGCGCGTTCCAAGTGAAGACGGGCACGGTCGTTGTCGCGTTGGAGGATGGCGGCCAGCCCGAGGTCGCGTTCGGCAAGCGCGATCATCAAGGTGTCACGGGCCACCACGGCCTCGGCGCGCATGCGTTCGGCGAGGGCCCTGCTGCTGTCCACGTCGCTTGACCGAAGGCCGTGGATCACCTCATGCAACGCTGTCAGCCGCTCGCGTGCGCTCAGTCCGGGATCCTGATAACGCGCCCATAGCGGGTCCGTGGCCGATGCACGAGCGCCCGATGCACCAGCACCGAGGAGCAACACGCACAGCAGGGGACGGAGGGGCAGGCTCACCCGCCCAAGGTAACCGGACGGTCAGCCCACCTGCAACTTGAAGCCCACCCCGTGCACGTTCACGATCTGCACCGAGGCGTCGGCCTTCAGGTACTTCCGCAGCCGGCTGATGAACACGTCGAGGCTGCGCCCCAGGAAGTAGGTGTCGTCGCCCCACACCATGTTGAGCACCAGCTCGCGCGGCAGCACCTGGTCCTGATGCATGCACAGCAGGCGCAGTACGTCGGCCTCCTTGCGGGTGAGCTTGCGGTCGCCGGCCGGATGCTTGAGGCTCAGGTCGCGGTGATCGAAGAGGTAGGTGCCCAGTTCGAAGCGTTCGCGCTGGCGCTTGTCCTCGCCCTTGCCCTTGGTGCGCCGCAGGATGGCCTCGATGCGCAGCACGAGCTCCTCGTGGCTGAACGGTTTGGTGAGGTAGTCATCGCCGCCGGCCTTGAACCCGGCGATGCGGTCCTCGGTCTGGCTCTTGGCCGTGAGGAACACGATGGGCACCTGCTCGTTGGTGATGCGGATGTCCTCCGCCAGGCTGAAACCGTCCTTCTGTGGCAGCATCACATCGAGCACGCACAGGTCGTACGGGTTGCTGTTGAAGTAGCGCAGCCCTTCCTTGCCGTCGCGGCACAGGTGCACGGTGTAGCCTTTGCGGGCCAGGGCGTCCTGGATGACGAAGCCCAGGTTGGGATCGTCCTCCACCAGCAGGATGTGGCCTTTGCTGTCGCTCATGGGGATGGGGTGGTGCGGGGAAGGAGCAGGATGAAGCGGCTGCCCCGTCCGGGTTCGCTGTGCACCCGTACCGATCCGTGGTGCGCCTTGATCACTTGCTGCACGTGGTGCAGGCCCAGGCCGAAACCTTTCACGTCGTGCACATTGCCGGTGGGCACCCGGTAGAAGCGCTCGAAGACGTGTCGCAGGTGCTCCCGGGCGATCCCGATGCCGCGGTCGGCCACCTCCACGGCCAGATCACCGCCTTCATCCCGCGTGGAGACGGTGACATGCGGGGCCTCCGGGCTGTACTTGATGGCGTTGTCGATCAGGTTGGACAGCGCGTTGGAGAGGTGCACACGGTCGCCTTTCACCACCGGTCGCGCCGCCTTCAGGTCAAGGGTGAGCTCCCCGTTCCGCTCCTCCAGCACCAGCGCGAAGGAGGAGGCCACCTCGCGGACCAGTGCGTGCAGGTCGATGGCCTCGGTGTTCAGCGAAGGCCCGTCGCGCTCCAGGGTGGTGAGCTGTAGTACACGGTCCACCTGGGCGCGCAGGCGTTCGGTCTCGCTGCGGATGATGCGGGCGTACGATGCCAGCCGGTCCGGCTCGCGTGCGATGGACGGATCGGCGATCACCTCGCTGCTGAGGGCGATGGTGCTGATCGGGGTCTTCAGCTCATGCGTCATGTTGCCGATGAAATCGTTCTTCATCTCGCTCAACCGCTTTTGCCGCATGATCATCCACACGCTGTAGGCGAAGAAGCCGAAGACGATGAGGGTGACGATCGCCGGGTAGACCCACGTGCCGCTGCTCGCAGGCTCGGGGTTCCACAATGCGCTGTGCCGACGGGGGAAGTACACCCCGAAATAGTGCCCGTCCTTGTCCAGCTTCATCAGGTGGGAGTGCGTGGTGTCCGAAGGCACCGAGTCCAGACCCACATAGTTGCCGTAGACGATCGAATCCGTGAAGCAGTCGTAGATCCCGTACTCGAAGTCCTCGCTGATGCCCCGGCGCTGGAACTCCTTCTTCAGCATGGACTCCAGCAGGTACGGGTGGAGCGTATCGTTGATCGTGACCACGAAGTAGTTGGGCCGCTCCTGCTTCACGGCGTCGAACAGGTCGGAGGGGTCCTTGTTGATGGACAGGATCCGTTCGGTGACGTCCGTGAGGGCGATCACCACCCGGTCGTTGAACTGCTTGTCGAGCTGCACCTGCTGCTGGCGCTGCAGGGTGAGCTGCTCGCGCTGCATGCGGAAGGCCCGGTCGAGCCACAGGATCTGGATGAGCACCACGCCCACCACGCTCAACGTGGCGAGGATCACCAGGGTGGCCAGTCCGCGGCGCTTCATGCTCCGGACAATGTTACAGGTTCACGATCTTGGCCGCCCCTGCGTTAACGATCCTTTCGATCCATGGTCAGCCCCGCCCTCTTCCGCTGGTCGCTCCTCGGCCTGGTGGTGGTGGTGCTGGCGGGCCTCGGCCTCGACCTGATGGAGGTGGACGCCGCCCAGTATGCGGCCATGACGCAGGAGATGATGCACCGTGGCGACCTGCTCCACCTCGTTTTCCGGGGCGCCGACTACCTGGACAAACCGCCGTTGTTGTTCTGGAGCGCCGCCGCCTCCCATGCCCTGTTCGGCGTGAGCGACTGGAGCTACCGCCTGCCGTCCGTCCTCGCCGCCTTCCTCGGGTTGTTCGCGCTGTACCGCTTCACCCGGGTGCATCACGATCCGGACACCGCCCGGCGGGCCGTGCTGGTGATGGGTTGCAGTGCGGCCTTCCTGCTGATGACGAACGACGTGCGCACGGACACCCTGCTCACCGCCGCGGTGATCACCACCATCTGGACCGGCTCGGCGTGGATGGAGCGCCGCCGCTGGTGGGCGCTGGTGGGGTGCGGCATCGCCTTGGGGGCCGGCCTGCTCGCCAAGGGTCCCATCGCTGCGGTGGCTCCGGCCCTCGCCCTCGCCCTCGATGCCGCCTGGCGCGCACGGTGGCGCCGGATCCTGGATCCCGCCTGGCTCATCGTTGCTGCGATCGCCGGGCTGATGCTGGCGCCGATGCTCATCGGGCTTTACGAACAGCATGGCCTGCATGGCATCCGCTTCTTCTTCTGGGAACAGAGCTTCGGCCGCATCACCGGCGCGAACCGCTGGAAGGACGACTCCACGGTGCTCTATTTCCTGCACGAACTGCCCTGGTTGCTGCTGCCCTGGACCCTGTTCCTCGTCGCCGGGCTGGGCGTTGCGATGCGCCACCTGAGGACCGGCGATGAACAGGTGTCCTTGTTCGGTGGGCTGTCCGTGCTGGTCGCGTTGTCGCTCTCGCAGTTCAAGCTTCCGCACTACATCTACGTCGCGCTGCCGCTCTTCGCCGTGGTGGCCGCCCGTGGGATGCCCGATCTCGGGAAGGGATGGTGGCGCGCCCAGTTGGTGGTGCTTGTCATCGTGCTCGGGCTTTCGGCGTTGGTCTGCGGATGGTCGTTCGCATCACCGGTCGGAACGACCTTCGCAGCGGTGGGCCTGCTGGCGATCGCATGGGTAGCGACTGCCTGGCGGTCGGCCGCGCCCACCGCGGTGATCGGCCGCACCGTGGGGACCGTCGTCCTGTGCGGCCTCGCGCTCAACCTTCATGTGTATCCAGCCTTGCTCGCGTACCAGGCCAACGCCCACGCCGGCCGGTGGGCCGCACAGCACGGACTGGGCCCTGACCGGTTCAAAGGGCTGCAAGTGGCCGGCACCGCACTGGATCGATACGCGGGCTTCACCGTACCCTGGCTCTCCAACGTGGAGGAGGCCGCCCGTGTCATCGGTCCCGGTGTGCACATCTACACGGACCCCACGCACGAGGCCGCCTTGCGGGCCGCAGGTCTTGCACCCGTGCGCGTCGCTTCCTGGCCCGATGTGCGCGTGCAAGTGATCGGCCTCGACTTCCTCGTGCCCACGCGGCGCGAGGCCTTGTTGGAAGAGCGCGTGATCGTGCGGTTCTAAAGGCCGCTCCGCCTTTTTCCTGCCTGTCGCGAACACTTGGCCGAACACCGTGTTTAAGGTTGGTCAAAAAACCATAAACATCTGCCTTCCGGCAGGAACCCATCCAACCCCACGATCATGGAGCAAACCCCTCCCCCTGGTCAAACGACGCGCCGAGCACGGCGAGCGCGTCGAGCGACCGTGGCGACCGCCCTTTTGCTGGCGGCCGCCCCGATCAGTGCCCAGACCTACTGTCCCAGTGACGGTGGAACGGGCAACACGTTCAACATCCAGCGTGTGCAGTTCGCTGGCATCGACAACACCTCGGGCGACAACGACGGCTACGGGGACTTCACATCTCTGGCCGCCACCGTCACCCCGGGCACGTCGACCACCATCGCGCTGGACGGTAACGGTCTCTTCTTCTTGCAGCGGCGCTACCGCGTGTGGGTGGATTGGGACCAGAATGGCGTGTTCGCCGGAAATGAACTGGTATTCCAGGGATCGGGCTTCGGCCAGGTGAACGGGACCATCGCTGTGCCGGCCAACGCTCCGGCCGGTGCCACCCGGATGCGGGTGAGCATGAGCTCGCTCATCTACCAAGGTGCCTGTGCCAACTTCGCCCTGGGCGAGGTGGAGGACTACACCGTGAACATCACGGCCTCTTGCGTGGCGGACGCCGGAACGCTCACCACCCAGAAGCCGGAAGTGTGCTTCGATGCGGGCGGCACTTTCGTTTCGGGTGGAGCGGCGACCAACCCCATCGTCCCCGCCGGCTACCAGGTGCTCTACGTGCTCACCGAAGGGCCCGGCTTGGTCATCCAGGCCGTGAACGGCGACAGTGAGTTCCAAGTGAACACACCGGGTGACTACACCATCCATACGTTGGTGTACGACCCCGCCACGCTTGACCTCTCCATCGTTCAGTTCGGTGTCACCACCGGTTTCGATGTGAACGGTCTGCTCATCCAAGGTGGCGGCAGCATCTGTGCTGCTCTGGATGTGGCCGGTGTCCAGGTTTCCGTGCTCGCACCCGATGCCGGTACGCTGAGCGGAGGAACTTCCGTCTGCAGCAACGGCGGTGCCCCCGTCACCCTGACGGCCACGCCGAACGGTGACGCCAACGTGCCCGCTGGTTACCAGACGGTGTACGTGTTGACGCAAGGTGCCGGTCTGACCATCGTGAACGCCGGTGCGAACCCGAGCTTCGATGTGACCGACGACGGCAGCTACACGATCCACACGCTGGTGTACGACCCCGCGACGCTCGACCTGAGCATCGTTCAGCTGGGCGTGACCACCGGCTTCGATGTGAACGGCCTGCTGGTGCAGGGCGGTGGCAGCATCTGCGCCAGCCTGGACGTGCCGGGCGCGGCCTTCACCGTGAGCAGCCCGAACGCGGGCACCCTGAGCGGTGGCGCTTCGATCTGCGGCGACGGCAATGCGGTGACCTTGACGGCCACGCCGAACGGTGACGCCAACGTGCCCGCTGGTTACCAGACGGTGTACGTGTTGACGCAGGGCGCCGGTCTGACGATCGTGAACGCGGGTGCGAACCCGAGCTTCGATGTGACCGACGACGGCAGCTACACGATCCACACGCTGGTGTACGACCCCGCGACGCTCGACCTCTCGATCGTGCAGCTGGGCGTGACCACCGGCTTTGATGTGAACGGCCTGCTGGTGCAGGGCGGTGGCAGCATCTGCGCCAGCCTGGACGTGCCGGGCGCGGCCTTCACCGTGGCCAGCCCGAACGCGGGCACCCTGAGCGGTGGCGCTTCGATCTGCGGCGACGGCAACGCGGTGACGCTGACGGCCACGCCGAATGGTGACGCCAACGTGCCTGCCGGTTACCAGACGGTGTACGTGCTCACGCAGGGTGCCGGTCTGACGATCGTGAACGCGGGTGCGAACCCGAGCTTCGATGTGACCGACGACGGCAGCTACACGATCCACACGCTGGTGTACGACCCCGCGACGCTCGACCTGAGCATCGTTCAGCTGGGCGTGACCACCGGCTTCGATGTGAACGGCCTGCTGGTGCAGGGCGGTGGCAGCATCTGCGCCAGCCTGGACGTGCCGGGCGCGGCCTTCACCGTGAGCAGCCCGAACGCGGGCACCCTGAGCGGTGGCGCTTCGATCTGCGGCGACGGCAATGCGGTGACCTTGACGGCCACGCCGAACGGTGACGCCAACGTGCCCGCTGGTTACCAGACGGTGTACGTGTTGACGCAGGGCGCCGGTCTGACGATCGTGAACGCGGGTGCGAACCCGAGCTTCGATGTGACCGACGACGGCAGCTACACGATCCACACGCTGGTGTACGACCCCGCGACGCTCGACCTCTCGATCGTGCAGCTGGGCGTGACCACCGGCTTTGATGTGAACGGCCTGCTGGTGCAGGGCGGTGGCAGCATCTGCGCCAGCCTGGACGTGCCGGGCGCGGCCTTCACCGTGGCCAGCCCGAACGCGGGCACCCTGAGCGGTGGCGCTTCGATCTGCGGCGACGGCAACGCGGTGACGCTGACGGCCACGCCGAACGGTGACGCCAACGTGCCTGCCGGTTACCAGACGGTGTACGTGCTCACGCAGGGTGCCGGTCTGACGATCGTGAACGCGGGTGCGAACCCGAGCTTCGATGTGACCGACGACGGCAGCTACACGATCCACACGCTGGTGTACGACCCCGCAACGCTCGATCTCTCGATCGTGCAGCTGGGCGTGACCACCGGCTTTGATGTGAACAGCCTGCTGATCCAGGGCGGTGGCAGCATCTGCGCCAGCCTGGACGTGCCGGGTGCGGCCTTTACCGTGGCCAGCCCGAACGCCGGCACCCTGAGCGGTGGCGCTTCGATCTGCGGCGACGGCAACGCGGTGACCCTGACGGCCACGCCGAACGGTGACGCGAACGTGCCCGCTGGTTACCAGACGGTGTACGTGCTCACGCAGGGTGCCGGTCTGACGATCGTGAACGCGGGTGCGAACCCGAGCTTCGATGTGACCGACGACGGCAGCTACACGATCCACACGCTGGTGTACGACCCCGCAACGCTCGATCTCTCGATCGTGCAGCTGGGCGTGACCACCGGCTTTGATGTGAACGGCCTGCTGGTGCAGGGCGGTGGCAGCATCTGCGCCAGCCTGGACGTGCCGGGCGCGGCCTTCACCGTGGCAGCCCGAACGCGGGCACCCTGAGCGGTGGCGCTTCGATCTGCGGCGACGGCAACGCGGTGACGCTGACGGCCACGCCGAACGGTGACGCCAACGTGCCTGCCGGTTACCAGACGGTGTACGTGCTCACGCAGGGTGCCGGTCTGACGATCGTGAACGCGGGTGCGAACCCGAGCTTCGATGTGACCGACGACGGCAGCTACACGATCCACACGCTGGTGTACGACCCTGCGACGCTCGACCTGAGCATCGTTCAGCTGGGCGTGACGACCGGTTTTGATGTGAACGGCCTGCTGGTGCAGGGCGGTGGCAGCATCTGCGCCAGCCTGGACGTGCCGGGTGCGGCCTTCAGCGTGGCCAGCCCGAACGCGGGCACCCTGAGCGGTGGCGCTTCGATCTGCGGCGACGGCAACGCGGTGACGCTGACGGCCACGCCGAACGGTGACGCCAACGTGCCCGCTGGTTACCAGACGGTGTACGTGTTGACGCAAGGTGCCGGTCTGACGATCGTGAACGCCGGTGCGAACCCGAGCTTCGATGTGACCGACGACGGCAGCTACACGATCCACACGCTGGTGTACGACCCTGCGACGCTCGACCTGAGCATCGTTCAGCTGGGCGTGACGACCGGTTTTGATGTGAACGGCCTGCTGGTGCAGGGCGGTGGCAGCATCTGCGCCAGCCTGGACGTGCCGGGTGCGGCCTTCAGCGTGGCCAGCCCGAACGCCGGCACCCTGACCGCAGTGGCCGATGAGGTTTGCTTCGAAGAGGGCACGGTGACCATCGCCGCTGCACCCAATGGTGATCTGGTCGTGCCTGCTGGTTATCAGGTCCTGTATGTCCTCACCCAGGGCGCAAGTCTGGTGATCCAGAACTTGAGCCCGACGCCTGACTTCGCCGTGAGCGCGATCGGTACCTACACGATCCACACGCTGGTGTACGACCCCGCGACGCTCGACCTGAGCATCGTGCAACTGGGTGTGACCACCGGCTTCGATGTGAACGGTCTGCTCGTGCAGGGCGGCGGCAGCATCTGCGCCAGCCTCGATGTGACCGGCGCTGTGATCACCACCGTCGAGTGCCCATTGGAGTGCCTTGCTGATGCGGGTACCTTGAGCGGCGGCGCGTCGATCTGCGGCGACGGCAATGCGGTGACCCTGACGGCCACGCTGAACGGCGACGCCAACGTGCCCGCCGGTTACCAGACGGTATACGTGCTCACGCAGGGCGCCGGTCTGACCATCGTGAACGCGGGTCCGAACCCGAGCTTCGACGTGGACGCTGACGGCACCTACACGATCCACACGCTGGTGTACGACCCCGCAACGCTCGATCTCTCGATCGTGCAGCTGGGCGTGACCACCGGGTTCGATGTGAACAGCCTGCTGATCCAGGGCGGTGGCAGCATCTGCGCCAGCCTGGACGTGCCGGGTGCGGCCTTCACCGTGGCCAGCCCGAACGCTGGCACCCTGACCGCCGTGGCCACGGATGTATGCTTGGAGAATGGTGTGGCCACGGTGGCCGCCACCTCCAATGGCGATGCCAACGTGCCGGCCGGCTACCAGACGGTGTATGTGCTGACGCAGGGCGCCGGTCTGACCATCGTGAACGCGGGTCCGGACCCGAGCTTCGACGTGGACGCTGACGGCACCTACACGATCCACACGCTGGTGTACGACCCCGGGACGCTCGATCTGTCGATCGTGCAGCTGGGCGTGACCACGGGCTTCGACGTGAACGGTCTCCTGGTGCAGGGCGGCGGCAGCATCTGCGCCAGCCTGGATGTGCCGGGTGCGCCGTTCAACGTGAGCACCTGCACGGATGAGTGCCTGGCCGATGCCGGTACCATTGCTCCGCAGGACTTCGTGGTGTGCCGCGTCGGTGGCAATGCCACGCTGGTTGGCCTGCCCGGTGGCAACGCCGTGGTACCGGCCGGCTACCAAACGGTGTACGTGCTGACGCGCGGCTTCGGCCTCACGATCCAGCAGGTGAGCGCCACCCCGGTGTTCACCGTGCAGCAGCTCGGCTTCTACCGCATCCATACGCTGGTGTACGACCCGGCCACGCTGGACCTCTCCATCGTGCAGTTCGGCGTCACCACCGGCTTTGATGTGAACAGCCTGCTCATCCAGGGCGGTGGCAGCATCTGCGCCAGCCTTGACGTGACGGGTGCCCCGTATCTGGTGGTGGGTCCCTTCCTCTGCGCCATCCTCAATGGGGTGTTCGGCGTGGACCAGGACGGCACCCGGTCGCTGGTGCTGAGCGATGGCCGCGTGCTTGACGAGCAAATGCTGAAGGCCATCGAGCAGGACATGCCGCTGGCTGAACTGAACCTGTGGCCGAACCCGGCCCGCGATGTGCTCAACATCGAGCTGACCACCTACTCGGAGGCCCGCATCGAGATGAGCGTGATCAACATCCTGGGCCAGGAGGCCATTCCTGCGCTGGCGGTGAACGCCGGCGAGGGTGAGACCCGGACCACGGTCGATGTGGCCGGTCTCGTGCCCGGCCAGTACATCCTGCGCCTAACGATCGGCGATGGGGTCATTACGCAGCGGTTCACGAAAGTGGACTGATCACGAGGTCCGGTGAAGGTGGGGCCCGGGTGGATCCGACGCAAGTCGGTGAAACCCGGGCCCCGCTGATTTTTTCATGTTGCAGTTCCATGACCCGACAGGCCTCGATCCCCTTGTTCCACCCTGTGCAGCAGCAGTTGCTTTGCACTCCCGAAACCTGATCCATGCGTTCAACACTGCTCCTCACCACCGTCCTCCTCTTCACCGGCCTGCATGCCCAGACCCCCGTCACCGTGAGCATCGCCCCGGGCTATGCCGATCAGGTGTGGTACAGCCTGCAGAACGGCGTGGTGGGCACCGCCCCGGTGAACAACTGGGACCTGGCCTTCGAGATCCAGGGATTCACGGCCAGCGTGCTGGTGAACACCCAGAAGGCCGGCGTGGAAGTGGTGAAGAGCCCCTTCAGCATCGCCGAATGGAGCAGCGTGGATACCACCGGCCTTTCCACATGGCCGCGCGCCCACAATGCCGACACGAGCTGGAGCTTCGGCGCGCTCAACCAGGGCCCCTTCGCCGATGAGTTCGATCTGGGCTGGGGCAACTACAACATGATCACCCATGTGGTGGCCGGAGACACCATCTTCCTGGTCCATCTCGGCTCGGGCGCTTGGCGCAAGCTCCGCATCGACGGGCTGGCCACGGGCACCTACACCTTCACCCACGCCAACATCGACGGCAGCAATGAGCTCACCGGCCAGATCAACAAGGCCGCCTATAGCACGAAGAACTTCGCCTATTGGGACCTGGAGGCGAACGCCCTGGTGGACCGCGAACCGGCCAACGATGCCTGGGACCTCACGTTCGTGAAGTACGTCTCCTTCATCCCGCAGCCCTATGGGGTCACCGGTGTCCTGCAGAACAAGGGCATCGAGGCCGCGCGGGTGGCCGGTGTGCCTCCTGCCGACGCCGACTGGACCACCGCTGCCTACAGCGGGCACATCAACACCATCGGCTTCGACTGGAAGCGCTTCGACATGCAGACCTTCCAGTGGGTGATCGAGGATTCGCTCAGCTATTTCGTCAAGGACCAGCTGGGCGGGGTGTGGCATCTGGTCTTCACCGGTTTCGGTGGAAGCACCTCCGGTACGATGGACTTCACCCAGGAGTTCGTGAGCGCCACCGGCCTGGCGGAGAACGACCTTGCCCCGGAGCTGCGCACCTGGCCCAACCCCTCGCTCGATGGCCGTGTGACCATCGATGCGGGTGACGCCCGGGTGCTCGGTCTGGATGTGTTGGACGCTGCCGGCCGGGTCGTGCGTTCCCGTGATGCAGTGAACCTGACGCCCTTCACCCTCGATCTCCATGGCCTTGGAGCGGGGATGTACACCCTGCGCCTGACCACCGACCGCGGTCCGGCCGTGGCCCGGGTGCTGCTGCGCTGATCCACTCCTGACGCGACCGTGACCGTGCACCCGCGCACGCGTGCGGTCCTTTGCGGAGCTTTTCCCGATGGGTGCCGTCCGGCTCTTCCTCTTCACGATCGCCGCCCTTCCGTCCGTGCTCTCCGCCCAGGTGCGCGTGCAGTGCAGGGCGGAGAACGGTGCGGCGGTGCCCTTCGCGACCGTGACGTGGTGGCCACACGGTGAGGCCATCACGGCGCAGACCGATGACCGCGGCGCCTTGACCCTGCCGGCGGACCCGGGCCGACCCCTGGTCCTTACCGTCAGGATGATGGGATTCTCGGTCCTTGAGGACACCCTGCTCGGTGCAGGCCCCCACGTGCTGCGCCTCAGCCCGACCTCGATCAACATGCCCGAACTGGTGGTCACCGGGCAGTATGGGGCCAACATGGCGGAGAACGCCGTGCATCGAGTGCGCGTGATCGACCGCGGCAGGCTCGATCGTATGGCCGCCAACAGCCTCGGTGATGCCCTGCGCAATGAGCTCACCGTGAGGCTCGGTCAGGACAACATCCTCGGCACCGCGGTGAGCATGCAGGGTCTGGGGGGCGAGAACGTGAAGGTGCTGGTGGACGGGGTGCCCGTGATCGGTCGACAGGATGGCAACCTCGACCTCGCGCAGCTCGACCTCACGGGCATCGAACGCGTGGAAGTGGTCGAGGGCCCGCTCAGCGTGAACTACGGCACCAACGCTCTGGCGGGCACCATCAACCTCATCACCCGTAAACGCTCCAACGACCGCGCCAGCGCCAAGGCCACGGCCTACGCCGAGCACATCGGACGCCTCAACCTCACGGGTACCGCCACCTCGCGCCTCGGTCGCCACGACCTGGTGCTCACCGGCGGCCGCAATGCCTTCGCCGGCTGGGACCCGGCCACCGGCGGCTGGTACGACCCCACACCCACCCTGGCCGACAGCACGCGCCATCAGCAGTGGAAGCCGCGTGAGCAGCTCTTCGCGCGCCTCAATCACCGCTGGCGTGGCGACCGCTGGGACCTGGGCTACAAGGGCGAGGTGTTCCAGGACCGCATCACCAACAGGGGAAGGCCGCGCGCACCTTATCACGAGACCGCCTTCGACGAGCAATTCCTCACGCACCGACTGGACAATGCGGTCTTCGTGGAGGGGCGTCTCGGCCAGGGCCGCCGCTTCAATGCCCTGCTCGCCCACCAGCGCTACCGCCGCATCCGCAACACGTGGTTCCGCGACCTCACCGACCTCAGCGAGCAGCTGGTGACCACGTCCGGCACCCAGGACACCTCACGCTTCACCCTCACCAACCTGCGCGCCACCTGGGCATCGGCACCCGATAGCGCTTGGCTGTCCTGGGAAGTGGGCACCGACCTCAACCACGAGACCGGCAGTGGGGACCGCATGGCCGGCGACGGTGAGACCATCAGCGACCTGGCGGCCTTCGCCAGCATGGAGCTGCGTCCGTGGAGCAGGCTGACGCTGCGGCCGGGTCTGCGCTATGCCTTCAACACGCGCTTTGAGGCCCCGCTGATCCCGTCATTGAACCTTCGTTGGGCGGCGACGCCCGCGCTCACCGTGCGTGCTGCCTATGCACGTGGCTTCCGTGCCCCGTCCCTGAAGGAACTGCACCTCTACTTCGTGGACGTGAACCATGACATCGTGGGCAACCCCGAGCTGCGACCGGAACGCGCGCACCACGGCAGCGCCGGCCTCACCTACCGGGCGCAACAGGAGCGCGGCACCTGGACGGCCGAGCTCTCGGCCTTCCACAACTATGTGGAGGACCTCATCAGCCTGGCCCAGGTGAGCGGCGCACGGTACACCTATGTGAACATCGGGTCGCTGCGCACCTATGGGGGCACCCTGGGCGCAGGTTGGGACAATGGACGATGGGCGTTCACCACCGGCGGGTCCATCACGGGTCGCGCGGACGCGGTGTCACCGGCCGCCCTATGGAGCCCCGAGGCGCGTGCCTCGGCCACATGGGATCATCGCCGGATCGGGCTCAGCGCCTCGCTCTTCTACAAGTACCAGGGTGAGCTGGCCAACTACATCGCCGATGCCGAGGGCAGTGTGACCCGCGGCACCATCAGCGCTTACCACTTGGCGGATGCCACCCTCACCAAGTCCTTCCTTGATCGCCGCCTCGGTCTTACGGTGGGTTGCAAGGACCTGTTCGATGTGCGCAACCTGGCGGCCACCATGGCGGAGGGCGCGCATTCCGCCGGGTCCAATGCCGTGCCGATGACCACCGGGCGCACCTGGTTCCTGCGCCTCGATGTTGAACTGCGCAAGCGATCCTGATCATGCGTGCCACCGCCCTGCTCCCGCTCTCCTTCCTGCTGCTCACCGGCTGCCTGAAGGAGGAGTTGCCCATACCCGCGCGCCCGCGCGGTGAGGCCCAGCAGGTGCAGCTCTGCATGGGGAGCGGCTACCAGGACCAGCTGTGGGTGGACGTGTCCACGCGCAGCGTGGTGCGCAGCAATCCGAAGACCGCCTGGGACCTGGCCTTCGAGAGCGGACCGGACACCTGGCGGGTGTGGCTGAACGGAAGCCGCCTGATGACCGCCTGGTCCGTCGGTGCGGGCGACATGGCCGCACCGGCCGACACCGCGGGCATGTCGCTGGGCCGCCGCATCGACGCGCCCAGCGGGCATCCGGACAGCACGGCGATCGGTGACTGGCGCGGGGCGCAGGACATCCACCTCATCGATCTCGGGTACAACGCCTTCGGCGCCCACCTGGGCGTCCGCAAACTGCAGCTCCTGCAGGTCACCACCACGGCCTACGTGTTCCGCACGGCCGCGCTGGATGGCTCCGGGGTTCAGGAGCACACCCTGGCCAAGTCCGGTGCCTCCGCCTCCACCATGTTCAGCTTTGCCACGGGGCCCGTGGATGTCGAGCCGACCACGGGCAGCTGGGACATGGTCTTCACGCAGTACACGCACCAGTTCCACGAGCCCTTCATCCCCTACATCGTCACGGGGATCCTCACGCCGCCCGGGGTCCGTGTAGCGCGCATCACCGGTGCCGACATGGCCGCAGTGAGCCTGGCGGACACGATGCAGCATCCCTTCAGCACCGCCCGCGATGCCATCGGGTTCGATTGGAAGACCTACTCGTTCGACAATGGTGTCTACACGGTGGACCCCACCATCGTGTACATCATCCACGACGCGCAGGGCCTGTTCCACAAGCTGCACTTCCTGGATTTCTATGACGACATGGGCACGGTGGGCTGCCCCACCTGGGAGGTGCGGGAGCTCTAGCGCACCTACATCTCCATGCCACCGCCGTCGTTCGCATCTCGCTGCGGCTGCCTGCGTCGGAAGAACGAGCTGTTCTGCTCGCCGAACTTCCAGGTGAGGGTGAAGCGCACGAAGCGCATCTCGCGGCGACGATAGCTCTCCTGCTCGAAGGAGGCCGTCTCCACCGTGTTGCCCCAGCGCCGCGTGAAGAACACGTCGTTCACCGACACCACGGCGTTCAACCGGCGCGTGATGTCCTTGCCCACCGAGAGGTCCACGCCGTACTGTTCCAGGGTGCGCCCCTGCGGCTGGATCCGCGGCCCTTCGTACTCGCCGTTCACCTGGACGGACCAGTCCTTGGGCAGTCGGTAGTTCACCAGCAGCTTGGCGTTCCACAGAAAGCCCTGGTTGCGCTCGCCGCCGTTCACGGACGAGAGCGCCACATCCAGGTACTGCGCGGTGCCGCTCAGTGTGAACTGAAGGCCCCGCACCGGTTCCACCTTCAGCACGTTCTCCCAACCGGCCGTGACGCTGTGGCTGCCGTTCACAAAGGTGTTCAGCAGCACGGTGCTGTCCGTGGCCAGCGGGGTGCTGTAGCCCGTGATCACATCCTCGGTGTAGCGACCGAAGGCGCTGGTGAGCCAGCTGGCCTTCCCCTTCCAGAAGGGGAGCAGGTGGTTCACCTCGGCCAGGTTGTTCATCTCCGGGGCAAGACCCGGGTTGCCGATGCGCACGTTGCGGGCGTCGCTGAACATGATGAAGGGCATGATCTGCCAGAAGCGCGGCCGGTCGATCTTTCGCGAGAAGTTCACCTGCAGTTCGCGCAGGGTTCCGGGCCAGCGATGCACCAGGTACACCGCCGGGAACAGCGCCTTCAGCAGGTCCTGCCCGCCATCGGGGTATTTGTAGCTGAACACCTGGTCCTTGCCGATCAGTGCCGTCTCGAACCAGGTCTGCTCGAAGCGCAGCCCCGCCTGCAGGCTCCAGCGCTCGGTGAGCGTGCGCGTCCAGTTCACGTAGGCCGCGTTGATCAGGTCGGTGATGCGGTAGTCGTTCGTGAGCGCACTGTCGAGCTCGCCCGTGGGCGCCTGCGGCGTCGTCAGCAGCACGTCCAGCCAGGTGCGGTCCCACTTCAGGTTGCTCTTCACGCCGTACTCCAGCTTGCTGCGTTCGCTGAGCGGATCCGCCATGTCGAACTGGAAGGACCATTGGTCGTAGTACGACCCGCCCAGGTTGTCCTGGATGCGCGGCGTGGTGGTGTCGGGCCCGCCATCGGCGATGAAGCGCCGCAGGTCGAACCGTGACTCACTGTCGCGGTCCCACCGGTTATAGGTGAGGTCCACCGACCATTCCTTGCCCTCCTTGGGGCCCTTGTGCCGGAAGGCCAATTGTGAGGTCAGGCTTCGCGTGTCGCTCTCCGAGTCGTTCACCTGCGTGCCCGCTGAGCTGACCTGGCCGGTCGCCGTGCGGCTCTCGAAGGCCTGGCGCTCGCGGCCCGACATGTCGTGGAACCGGACGCCCTGCGACACGGACAGCACGCTGCGGTTGCTCACCTGCACATCCACACCGAAGCGACCGCCGAACATGCGCCGTCCCGACCGGCTGTCCGTGTCCTGCTCGAACGTGCCTGTCGGCAGGCCTTGGGCCAGGTCGGTGCGGAGCGTGAGCCCGTCGGTGACGTTGGTGCCGTCGTTGTAATTGGCGCTGAGGGTGAAGCCCCAGCGGCCTTCGCGCAGGTTGATGTTGCCGCCGGCCTGGTACCGGTCGTTCGTGCCCAGCCCGGCCTGGAGCTGCCCGCTGTAGCCGGGCTTGGTGCTCTTCTTCAGCACCACGTTGATGATGCCTCCGGTGCTGTTGGCGTCGAAGATCACCGAGGGGTTGGTGATCACCTCCACCCGTTCGATCTCCTCCGCAGGGATCTGCTCCAGCGTGAGCGATGAAGGGCGTCCGTCCACCAGGATCTGCGGGCGGGCACCCCGCATCTCCACGTTGCCCTCCACGTCCACGCTCAGGCCGGGCACGTTCTTCATCACGTCCACCCCCGATCCGCCGCGTGCCGCCAGATCCTTGTCCACGTTGAACACCCTGCAGTCCACCAGCATCTGCATCGGGCTCTTCTCGCGCACCACCGTGGCCTCCTGCAGCACTCCGGCATCCGCCTCCAACTTCAGGTTGCCCAGATCGACCTCAGGCTTTTCGCGGGTCACTTCCACGGCCTGCTCGATGGCGCGGTAGCCCAGGAAGCTCACCTGAAGGCGGTAGCGTCCGCCGGGCACCGGCTCCAGCAGGAAATCGCCGTTGCCGCGTACCATGGTGCCGGTGATCACGCTGTCTCGCCCGCCGGCGAACAGGGTCACCGTGGCGAATTCCGCCCCTTTGCTGCTGGCCGCATCGATCACCTTGCCGTAGATCCGGCCGTTCACCGGTCGCCCGCCACTGCCGGGGCGCTGGGCCATCAGCACCGTGAGCGGCGCGATGACGGCCACCAGGAGCAGGGCCCGGAGGGGGGGAAGGGACATGGGCGCAAAGCTACCGGGATGCCCGATGGCGGCCGAGCGCGGGCCGGCGGCCCCGGTCGAGATCAACATCTTTTCACAGGCACCCAGCAGGGCACGAACGAAAGAGCCCCGCCGAAGCGGGGCCCCTTGGATGGAATGGGGATGGATCACTCCTCGTCGCGGCGGTAAGAGCGCTCGCCACGGTCGCGGAACCCGCCGCGGTCGTTGCGGTAGCCGCCACGGTCGCCACCACCTCCTCCACGGAAGGGGCGGTCGCCCTCCGGACGGGGGCGGGCCTCGTTCACCACGAGGTCACGGCCGTGGAAATTCTTGCCGTTGGTGGCCTCGATGGCCTGACGGCCGGCGTTGTCATCGGACATCTCCACGAAACCGAAGCCGCGGCTCCGGTTGGTGGCCTTGTCCATGATGATCTTGGCCGAAGTGACCTCGCCGTAAGGCTCGAAGAGCTCACGGAGGTCCTGGTCCTTCACAGAGTAAGGGACGTTGGCGACGTAAATGTTCATGCGTTCTACTGACGTGTTTGGTTGGTCTTTGCCTGTGCCGTAGTGGTCTCGCCAAAGCACACTTCGGCCGTTGGGCGGCACGAAAGTAGGCAGAAGTCCGATCCCGGCAAGCGCCCCCTGCCCGGCAGGTCTTTCCCATCGGGCCTTCCTGGTCCCCGATACCGCGATCACGGCCGACCGCCCGGACCGTGTTGCCCTGGATGCCGATGGGCACCATGGTCAAGCTGGTCGGGGCTTTCCGGGACCACACGCTCCCTGTTCGTCCCTGCCGGTCATCGGCCCACCGGTCCGTCCCTTGGCGTGGGCCCGGGAGCCGGGCAACGTGCAGTTTCGGGCCGTGGACCGTGTCATCGACCCCCGGCCGGCCCGGAGGAGACGCCTGATCGCCTTCGGAGGAATGGCCGTTGCGATCCTCGTCGCCCTGGCCTTGTGGAGCAGCTCGTTCGCCACCAGCAGGGTCCGCGTGGAGACCGCCAAGGTCAGCATCGGAACCGTGGAGAAGGGGCTGTTCAAGGAGTTCATCCCCGTCACCGGCACGGTGCAGCCGATCCAGACGGTCTTCCTGGACGCGCTTGAAGGAGGCACCGTGAAGCACCGCTTCGTGGAGGACGGTACGCACGTGAAGGCGGGCGATCCCCTCATCGAGCTCAGCAATCCGCAGCTGCACATGGACGCCATCAACCGGGAGGCACAGCTGCTGGATCAGCAGAACAACCTGCGCAACACCCGTCTGGCGATGGATCAGCAGACCACCCGCCTACGCGATGACCTGCTGAACCTCGACAAGGACCTGAAGCGGCTCGAACGCGACCAGCACGTCAACGACCGACTGCTCCGGGATTCACTGCTCGCCCAGAACACCTACATGGCCGATCGTGAGAACCTGGAGTACATGCGAGAGAAGCGCAAGCTCGTGGCCGCCAATGTGCGCGCCGACTCGCTTTTCCGGCTCAGCCAGCTCGGCTCCATCACCGGCAACCTGGAGCTCATCCAGCAGAACCTGCGCTTCCTGCGCGACAACCTGCAGAACCTGGTGATCCGGGCGCCCATCGACGGGCAGCTCAGCGGGTTGAACGTGGAGCTGGGCCAGACCCGGCAGCGCGGCGAACGCATCGCCCAGATCGATGTGCTCGAGAGCTTCAAGGTGCGCGCGCGGATACCGGAGCATTATGTGAGCCGCGTGAGCATCGGCCTGCGAGGCACGTTCACGCATGCGGGACGCGAACATGCCATCGAGATCTTCAAGGTGTATCCCGAGGTAAGCAACGGCGAGTTCGATGTGGACATGCGCTTCGTGGGTGACAAGCCCGCCGTGCGCCGCGGCCAGACCTTTCAGGTGCGGCTCCAGTTGAGCGAGGACATGCAGGCGGTGCTCCTGCCACGCGGGCCCTTCTTCCAGGACACAGGCGGCGGCTGGGTCTACGTGGTGGATCCGGAAGGCACCGCCACCAAACGCGACGTGAAGCTCGGTCGCCAGAACCCCGATGTGTACGAAGTGCTGGAGGGCCTTCAACCCGGCGAACGGGTGGTGACGAGCCGCTATGCCGCATTCAATGACGCGGACGAACTCATCATCCAACAGTAAGGGCGGGAAATTTCCCGCCCCGACAAATCCGATCCCATGAGCCTCCTGAAGACCACCAGCCTCTCGAAGATCTACCGCACGGATACCGTGGAGACCACCGCCCTCAACCAGGTCAGCATCGACATCGCCCAGGGCGAGTTCGTGGCGATCATGGGACCGAGCGGCTGCGGGAAGTCCACGCTGCTCAACATCATCGGACTGCTCGATTCGCCCAGCAACGGCCAGTACTTCGTGAACGGAGAGGACGTGAGCGGCTACAACGAGCGCAAACGGGCAGAGGTGCGCAAGAACACCATCGGCTTCGTGTTCCAGAGCTTCAACCTGATCGATGAGCTGACCGTGGCCGAGAACATCGAGCTGCCGTTGATCTACACCAGCCTCGGTAAGGCCGAGCGGAAGCAACGGGTGCAGGCCGCCATGGATCGCATGAACATTGGTCATCGCGCAAAGCACTTCCCGCAACAGCTGAGCGGTGGCCAGCAACAACGTGTTGCGATCGCTCGCGCCGTGGTGAACAGCCCCAAGCTGATCCTCGCCGACGAGCCTACCGGTAACCTTGACAGCGCCATGGGCGAGGAGGTCATGGGCCTGCTCACCGACTTGAACAAGTCGGGAACGACGATCATCATCGTCACGCACAGCCTGCGCGATGCAGGCTACGCGCAACGCACGATCAAGCTGCTGGACGGAAAGGTGGTGGTGGGGAACGTGCCAGCGCAGGCGTTGCTATAGCCATTGATCAGATGTGGAAGAACTACCTCCTCATCGCCATTGGCCGCCATAGCGTCTACGCGACGGCGGCCTGGCGCACGCTCAAACGCGACAAGCTCTTCGCGGTGCTCAACATCATCGGCCTGGCCATCGGCGTGGTGGCCTGCATGCTCATCTACATCTATGTGCAGGATGAGCTGAGCTTCGATGCGAACCACCGCAAGTCCGACCGCATCTTCCGCATACAGGCGCACTACCACTTCGGTGATACCAAGGATGACTTCGGCATCACGCCGTTCCCGATCATGGAGGCGCTGCTGAAAGAGTACCCGGACATCGAGAGCGGTGCCTCGCTGTTCCAGCTGGGAGAAACAACCCTGGAGTATGCGGGAAAGCCCTACTTGTCAGAGAACGGCTACAACGCCGACACCAGCGCCTTCCGCGTCTTCGACTTCACTTGGGTGAAGGGCGGTCCTGATGCGCTCGACGAGCCGGACAACATCGTGATCATGCAGGAGATGGCCGTGCGCATGTTCGGCGCGGAGGATCCCATCGGCAAGCTGGTGACGCGCAACGGCCGCACCTTGAAGGTGGCCGGCGTGATCGATGAGAAGGCCGAGAACACGCACATCCCCATGGGCGTGTTCATGAGCCGCCTGGGCATGCCACCGCAAGCGCGCGAGCAGCTGAGCGAGAGTTGGGGCAACAACAGCTGTTTCAACTACCTGGTGCTGGCACCGGGCGTGAGCGCGCAGGACTTCCAGGGAAAGATGGACGCCTTCGTGGAGAAGTTCATCATCCCACGCTGGGGCGGCTGGGGCTTCAAGGGCGAGATCACCTTCAACCTGGAGCCCTTGCGCGATGTGCACTTCAACAACGACTTGATCTATGACACGCCAAAGAAGGGCAACAAGGCCTATGTCACGCTCTTCGCCATCGTGGCCGTGCTCATCCTCGCCATCGCCTGTATCAATTACATCAACATGAGCACTGCGGACGCCACGCGCCGCGCGAAGGAGGTGGCCTTGCGCAAGGTCTGCGGCGCGGAGCGAGGGCAGCTCGTTGCGCAGTTCATCGGCGGAAGCGTCATGATCGCGGTGATCGGCATCCTCGTCGCGCTCGGCATGCTCTGGCTGGCGCTCCCCGCCTTCAATGGCATTACCGGCAAGGAGATCGGCATGGGCTATCTGTTGCGTGGGAGTTTCGTGGCCGTCGTTCTGGTCATCGTACTGTGCATCGGTGTCGTGGCGGGGAGTTATCCCGCCTTCTTCCTTTCGCGCTTCGCACCGCAGCTGCTGCTGAAGGAAGGCGTGGCGAGCGGCGCTGGGCGCAACCGGGTGCGCAAAGTGCTCATGGGCGTGCAGTTCGCCATCGCGCTCTTCATGGTGGTGGGCACCTTGGCGGTGTTCGCGCAATTGCACTGGCTGCGCAGCACCGACATGGGCTTCCGCAAGGAGGATCTGCTCAGCATCACCATGCCATCGCCTCCAGGGCAGGACACGCTTGCCTGGGATGCCCTGCGGCCTTTGAAGCAGGAACTGATGCGCGAGAGCTTCGTCACCGGAGCTGCGTTCACGCAGAACCTGCCCGGTGAGGAAGGAGGGCGCTGGGTGCTGCGCGTGAAGACGCCCGAAGGCAAGATCGACAAGCCCATGCCCACCATGAACGTGGATCCCGACTTCCCGGCGCTGATCGGCCTGAAGCTGTTGGCCGGCCGGATGTTCGATACGAATATCCCCGGCGACAACGACCGGGCGGTGGTGGTGAACGAAAGCGCGGTGAAGGCCTTCGGCTGGACGGATCCGCTTGCGGAGAAGGTGTATGTGCCCGGCGACACGAGCGAGCACGAACTGAACGTGATAGGCGTGGTGAAGGACTTCCACTACACGAGCCTGCACACGCCCATAGAGCCGTTGTGCATGTTCCAGGGCGACCGGCGATACGGCGTTGAGAACCTCGTGCTCAGCCTCGCGCCCGGCGATGTGCGCCAGCAACTCGCATCCCTTCAGGAACGCTGGAAGGCATTGCGCCCGAACGACGATTGGGAGGCGACCTTTCTCACGGATGGCATCGCGCAGCTCTATCATGCAGAGGATGATCTCTACCGGGTCTTCTCCGCATTCGCCGTGCTCGCCATCCTGCTCACCGTGATGGGCCTCTATGGCCTCGCGTACTTCACCGCGCGACAACGCACACGCGAGATCGGCATCCGCCGGGTGATGGGCGCGCCGTTGTGGGACATCGTGCGCAGGCTCAACAAGGAGTTCGTTATGCTGCTCGGTCTGGCGCTGCTGGTGGCCTTCCCGCTGGCGTTCTATGCGATCGGCCGGTGGCTGGAGACCTTCGCCTACCACACGGACATTTCACCGATGCTCTACGCTGCCGCGCTGCTGATCACGCTCGTTGTGACCGTGCTCACGGTATCGGTGCAGGCGTATCGCGCGGCGGTGGCAGATCCGGTGAAGGCGTTGCGGTACGAATAAAGCGCAGCCCCATGCTCAAGAACCTCCTCCTCACCGGTTTCCGCAACCTCTGGAAGCAGAAGCTCTACACGCTCATCAATCTGCTCGGTCTGGCCACAGGGCTCGCCTGCTTCGTGCTCATCGGGCTCTACGTGCAGCACCAGCGCAGCTTCGACCGCTTCGTGCCGCACAACGAGCGCGTGTACCGCGTAGTGGGCGAGATCGAGATGGAGGGCCAGGGCGAGCATTCAAGCAGCATGGTCTTCGGCCTCGGACCAACGCTCTATGGCGACCACCCCGAACTGATCGAACGCTACTGCCGCTGGTTCGATTTCCAGGATCCGCAGCACACATTGAAGGTGGGCGACAGCCTCAGCACCGACAAGATGTTCACCGAGAGCGGACTCTATCTGGTGGACAGCACGGTCTTCGACATCTTCAACTACCCCCTGCTGGCGGGTGATCCGAAGACGGCGCTCACCAAGCCCGGCAGCATCGTGCTCTCGCAGGAGCTGGCGAAGAAGTACTTCGGCGATGCCGACCCGATGGGCCAGATGATGAAGTGGGACAACGCGATGGACGTGCAAGTGACCGGCATCCTCGGCGAGATCCCTCGCAACTCGCACATCAAGTTCGAAGGACTGGTCTCGTTCTACACCATCACGCAGTTCTGGCGGAACATCGAGCAGCACAACTGGGTGTGGAACCCCTGCTGGACCTACGTGCGGCTGAATGAGGGTATCAGCGCGGCTGAGGTGAACAGGATCTTCCCTGACTTCATTCACAAGTATTACCCGGACTTCTTGAAGGAGCAGATCGGGCACGAGTTGCAGCCGCTCACGGACATCCACCTGACCAGCAAGCTCGATTTCGAGATGCACCAGAACGGCGACAAGGGCAGCGTGAACATCCTGTGGGCGATCGGCTTCTTCATCATCGTGCTGGCGGGCGTCAACTTCATGAACCTCGCCACGGCGCGCAGTGCGTACCGAGCGCGGGAAGTGGGCGTGCGCAAGACGAACGGCGCCACTCGCGGTCAGTTGATCGGTCAGTTCCTGGCGGAGAGCGTGCTCATGAGCCTGATCGCGGCGTTGATCGCGTTGCTGCTGATCCAATTGCTGATGCCTGCCTTCAATCAGCTCGCTGGCGAGGCGATCCCACTTCCGTCGATGCTCGTCCCCGGCGTGTTGGGCATCGCCGTGATCGTGGGTTTGTTGAGCGGCATCTATCCGGCGTTCTTCCTTTCCTCGTTCCAGCCGGCGGTGGTGCTGAAAGCGAACGCGGCGGGCACCTCCAAAGGGCAAGCGCTGCGGAAGTTGCTCGTGGTGGTGCAGTTCGCCATAGCGCTGGTGCTCATCATCGGCACCGTGTTCGTGAAGCAGCAGCACGACCACCTGCAGAGCGTGGACCTTGGCTTCAACAAGGAGCAGGTGATCCTCATCCCGGTGCGCGCACCGATGTACGATGTGTACACGGCTGTTCTGCCGGAGTTGAAGAAGATCAGTGGCGTAAAGGCGGTGAGTTGGGCGAACGACATCATCGGCAAAAAGCACAACACGCACGAGTTCAACTGGGGCACCATGGAGCAGGGCAAGTGGACCTACCTGCCGTGCCTCTACGTGAATCCCGAGTTCCAGCAAGCCATGGACATCGAGCTCCTTGCCGGTCGCTGGTTCTCGCGCGAGTTCCCCGGCGATGATTCGCTCAGCGTGATCGTGAACGAGACGTTCGCACGCCAAACGCATCCCGATGATCCCGCCAAGGCGATCGGTGATCGTATGGACACGCCGCACGGTAAAGAGCGCATCATCGGCGTCACCAAGGACTTTGCTTTCGATCCACTCTTCAAGGCCGTGCAACCCTTCGTGTTCGACATGACCACCGACATCGGGCAATGGCTGCGCTACATCTACATCCGTACCGAGGGCGGTGATCCCACGCCCGTGATCGAAGCCGCGCGTAAGGAGTGGAACAGCCGCACCACGCAATTCCCCTTCGAGTACCAGTTCCTCGAGGACCAACTGAACATGCAGTACGAAGCACAGGGCCGCCTGGCGAAGCTCGTCGGCATCTTCTCATTGCTCGCGGTCTTCATCGCCTGCCTCGGCCTCTTCGCCCTCGCCTCCTGGACCGCCGAGAAACGAACGCGCGAGATCGGCATCCGCAAAGTGATGGGCGCTGATACGTTGCGGATCACCTACCTCGTCACGCGCGATTTCCTCTTCCTCGTGCTCATCGGCGCGCTGGTGGCCGTGCCGCTCGCGTGGTTCGGCGTGGGCCGCTGGCTGGAGAACTTCGCGTTCCGCACGGCCATCGAGCCGCTGGTGTTCGTGGGCGCGGCGCTTGTGGTGCTGCTGATCGCGACGTTCACCGTGAGCTTCCGGGCGATCCGGGCGGCGCAGACGGATCCGGTGCGGGCGTTGAGGCATGAGTAGGTGATGGTTTGGGCGTGCCGGTTCGCAAAGCCTCACCGTCGCGCTTTCCGCTACAACTCCGCGCCCTGATTACAGGGCTTGCGGGGTTTCCGCTGCAACTCTACACTTGGACGCTTGGAAGATGAAGCATCTTCGAAGTGAACAATTCCTCCGAAGGAGGCTGAGCAGGATCACAGGTGAACCAGTCCGCTGCGAAGGTGTGATGACCTATAGCGATTATCGGTACCTGCGGTCCCTCAGGTCTGAGGCTTGGATAGAATGTGAGGCTCACGGCCTACTAGAGTTGTCAAGTTCAGGACCCGATGCTCAGCGCTCCCCCAGGGGATCGTGTGTCACCAAAAATTAAACGAACATGAAGCACTGGATCGGGATCGACGGAGCAAGGCGACACTGGATGTGGCCCTGTTGGATGAACGCGGGACACTGACCGCAGAGATCAAGGTGGAGAACACCACCAGAGCGTGAAGGCGTTACTGCGCCGATGGACCAAGGAGTACACACTGGTCACAGGGGAATACCTGGCTTGCCTGGAGCCCACGGGCTACTACGGCCATGCGCTGCTGGAAGTGTTGGTGGAATTGGAGATCCCCACCTGGCTTGCTCATCCCAACGACATCAAGCAGAGCATTGGCATGACCCGGGGGAAGAGCGACCGGGTGGATGCGCTCAGGATCGCCGACTACGCCCGTCGCTTCCAAGACAAGTCACGGTTGTTCACGGCTGACCAGCCTGAAAATGAACAAGCTCAAGCAGCTCTTGAGCAAGCGCCAGAACTACGTGATGCGCAAGACCATGCACCAGCGGCGATGGACATGAACAAGCTCATGGACAAGGGCCTGCGCGGGCCGTTCACCCGGTTCGACAAGGCACAGATCAAAGCGCTCGACAAGGTGATCAACGAACTGCAAGGCATGATCGAGGACACCATCAACGCGGAGCCCGAATTGAGCAAGCGCTTCGAGCTGCTGAAGTCCGTGGAAGGCGTTGGGCTCATCCTGGGCTCACACCTGCTGGCCCTCACCGACGGCTTCACGCGGTTCACCTCACCGCGACAGCTAGCTTGCCATGCCGGCTGCGCACCCTTCGAGAACAGGTCAGGCACCAGCATCAGAGGGGCGCACCCGCGTATCGCACAATGCCAACCATACGCTCAAGGCTCTACTGCATGTCTCGGTGGTCGGCCTCATCCGGTTCCCCGGTGAGTTCCGCGCCTACTACGACCGCAAGGTGGCCGAGGGAAAACACAAGATGCTTGTCTTCAACGCCATGCGCAACAAGCTCATCCACCGTGTCTGTGCCGTGATCCGAAAGGGCGTGCCTTACGAGATACGAACACCCCTTGCACACGTCATAGAATAATCGCTCACGCGAGGACCAAGACCGTTTCACCATCAACGTCTGACAGGCGTACTGTGTAGGAAATTTCACTGACTCCCGTAGGCACGTCTGCTTGCAGTCTCGGGATTACACTCAAAGGGAAGTAGCGCAATGAGCCTCGCGCTCGCGACTCGTCGAACCGATGCTGCTCCGCTTTGAAATAGTCAGCACCAAGAGCGGCGGCAATTCCATTGTCCAAAACCAATGACTGCTCTGGTGATAGGCGTCGATGAAGTTCCTCGGCTAGGTTGAAAACGGATGACCCTTGTCCAATGCGTTCGACTAGCACGGATGCCACGTGTAGCGAAGTTTCTGCGGTCGGAGAGAGTTGACGATGTGAGAAGCGGTGTACCCGTTCCCCTGTTGCGGAACTCTTGACCTCGACTCGACGAGCACCAAGAACGAAATCATGCAGGCTCATTGGATCGGTATGCCAACCAATCACCCAAGCTCCCGAATCACTTTGAGCAGTCATCACGAACAACTCAGCCCAAAGCCCTTGTATGACTTTAGCATTGGGCCTACGAAGACTCTGAAGAAGGGTGACGAACCTTTGGATCAAGGCAGCAACGGTCGACGGCGTAGGTTGAGCCGAGATTTGCTCAGCAAGTGCGAGAGCAAAGCGCAAGAACATTTCCACTAGCACCTTATTCCCGCCGTGCAGCACGACCAAGGAAAAAAGGCCATGTTGCCTACTCTGCGCGATTTGAACGCTCCCTGAGATACCGTGTTGAACAGTCAAGTGCTCCAACCGTAGCGGTGCTGGTAGTAAATCCGAACTTGGAGCTGTCTGGATCGGAAGCACCGCCTCTCCGGCGGCGGACTTGCTGAGGGAGACGAATTGAGATGTCGGGATTGGTATGGCTTGGTAACGCAACAGTGCCCGACTGGTGAAACAGATGGGGCAAGGGCGGCGAAAGCTCTGACCAACTCGCTCACATCCGCCATGTCACACTTGAGGAAGCGGTTCTTGGACTAGCCACTGTTGCTCCATCGACGCCGGAACCCAGACTGCCAGAACGGGAACGTCGGTAGCGACCTCATTTCCGTCTCTCGTCAATGTGAGCCGCCGTAGTTTGATGGTTAATCGACCATCAGCATGGATCTCTCTATCGCCGGGATAGTACTCTGGGTCTCCTGGCTGTCTATTCGAACCTTGAAAAATGTTGTCGATCTCATCCCCGGCGTTTACAGCACGTCGCGCATTGTCATCCGGACGCATGAGATAGACATCGCATAACTCCTGCGGATGGTCCCTCAGGAACCGATCAATCTGGAACAGGACACCAACATAGGCTTGGTTCTCTTCGGGTTCAGGAACGCCCACGTTGAACAGCAACTGCTCACATACATCAGCAAGAGGCACACCCCGAATGCCCGTATGTCTGGCCGCCGGAGCACCAAACGCTGTCGTCGGGAGTGCTGCGAACTGCCTCTCTGCGATGAACGAGTCGATGGCCTGGCGATTAGCGCGGCAGGACTCATCGGAAACATGAGGGGCTTTCACCCAGAACCAGCGATCAGCGTAAGAATCTCTCAGATGGGACAGCGATAGCACGTTCCGCCTGGTCGGTTCTAGTCGCGAAGAGAGAATGAATGCACGACGCCATTGTTTCAGCGGAACGCTTCTGGTCCGCAGGTCATTCAACTCCTCTCTCATGCTCTCTTCATGAGCGACGTAATCTTGGAACGCACCTCGGACATCCGCGTCCAAGTAGAGCCTGCAGTATCCAAGGTAGCTCCGCTTGTAACCGAAAAAGCGAGCACGTTGCTGCAATGTGTCGGCGGCTCCCATAGACCCGAGCCCACGGGGCATGTAAGTGACAGTCAATCCTTCTACAGTAAAGCCGCGGTCCAACGCTTGTCCTCCGATCAGGATACGGGCATAGTCCCTTCGCCAATCGATATCAGCTATCCTGCGATCAGTGGAGTTCACTTCGCCGCTAACGGTCTGGGCAATCGCGCGCTTCAAATCAGCAGCCACCGACGGCCAATCTGGAAAGGCATCGTCATGGACTGTCGCACGCAGATCATCATATGCTTCGCGGAAATCGTCAAGAAGTTCGCCCCGTAGCGTGTCCGTTTCTGGAAGACAAAGACCGGTCTCCCAGTGCCGCATCAAGCCCCTAACCCATTGCGCATATTGTCCATGCGGGATCGTCTCACGGGAGGGATGAATCAGCATGCTGCGGTTCTTGCCCTGGTATGCTTCACCCTTAATCCGTCCGATCGCAACACCCACGAAGAACAGCCTCAAAGCTTTAGCAAGAGTCGCAGGGAGTTGCGGATTCGGATCACGGCGATCTGGCAATTCACCTACCGGTATATCCCGGACCAGGATCATGTCCTGACCGAAGAACTCGATACCTCCCGTGTAGTCTTCACCAGGAACGAGCAACTCCGCGAAGTCTGGCGAAAGACTGTCCAGAATGTTGATCAGAAGATTGGCTTGGGGGGTGGCCGTGTACTGAAGGAATGTGTGACAGGCGAATAGGTTCCGTAGTCCTCGGATCCGAGCGTACGTCACGCTCTCGTCGTCGTCGTTCACCTTCGTGTTCAGGCTCGCTTGGTCTGCCTCGTCGTCGATAATCAGCGCGGGAAGCCCCCTCAACTCGCAGTTCCGCAGGATGGCTATGAGCCTGCGCAGTACGCTCCAATTCTTCTTTATCGTGATGAGCAGGAATTGACGTTCACGCTCAGGCACAGTTGGGTCGCGCCAATCACGAAGGATCTGACTGATACGCTCAGCCTCGTTCTGTCGCGGTTCCTTGAAGTGCTGCCACTTTCGGTCTTGCCGACTATTCAGCCGAAGATCACGCTCAAGACGTTCTGCGGATTGGCGATAGAGGTTGTTCGAGATCCCGGTTATCACGATCACTATTGGATAGCCGTTGTCAACGGCCATCGTTGTGACCGTGGTGAACGACATGGTCTTGCCGCTTTGGACATAGCCTACGACAAGTCCAGTGCTTGTGGTAGGTTCTCCGACGGTCGCGGCACATTGCCCGAGAATGCGCTGGGTGGATTGAACAAGGTTCTGCCTACCAGCATCGTCGAGCTTGGTCCCAAAGTGATCCAATAGGTCGCTCGTTTCCTGACCGATCGCAGGTTGCCATTGGTTGTTCCCCGTCGTCATGTCCAGTTCGATCGTATGGGTATCGGACATTGGCTATTCGGATAAGGAATCGCCTGGACCACTCAAGGCCTTGCGAAGCAGGTCATTCACATTGTGGCGAATAGTGCTTGCGTATCGCATACCGATATCACCCGACACAGTTTCTGCGATCGCAAGGCTAGCAGCCACACGCAACAGTGGTTCTACATGCTCGCCCGATGCTCCGCTGACCCGTTGCATGAAAGGATGGGCAAGATTCACGCGAATGCCGACCTTCCTCTGACCGCCCTCGCGTTTCACATCTGAGATATCCAGCCAAGCCTCGATGGCAGCATCGTTGACCAGATCGATCGTCACTAGCCAGTCTTGGTCTTGGAAATGCAGCTTGAACTCCTTTGTCGCGGCTGTTTCCGACGGTACCGGTAGCGATGGTGGTGGTGGTGCCGTTTGTGGCTGGTCGTGGCGCTGCGCGTCAATAACAGCCGCTCCGTCAGTAAGCGCCCGTGCTGTTGAGGCGACGGCCGTTTGTGCGACCTTGGCAATAGCGGGCGTTCTGGGCCGTACACGATGCTCCTCAGCCATGCGCAGGAGAGGGAGCGGTTCCGCATCCATCTGTTTGCGCAGTTCCGTTAGAAAATCCTCCTCCAACCCATCCCATTGTATGGCGTCCTTGGTGTGGCTGACCCCAAAACCTTCAAGGTGCAATTCACCGAATACTCTCTGATACCGGTAGCTGTTGGGTTGACCAAAGACCGAGGTTGGCCGGTAGCCTTCATCAGCGCTTCCAACAATGAGCCGTCCGCGCCTGAATAGCGCGAATCCAGCTTCAGCGACACTCGCCTCCTCCCTAATGGCAGCAAAGCCGTGGATGCGCTTGTTGCCAAGTTCGATTTTGATCGGCTTCTTCCACGTCACCGGAGCACTGGTGGGATGCTTCAGATGGGCTGCGACAAGAATTTTGGGATCAACATAGACGAGTGGTTCATCATCGAAAACCAGTTCGAGCTTGCCATCACGAATGAACTGGCGGTAGATGCTGGTGAGGATGTTCTTTGATCTTGCCTACAGCCCGTTTGACGGGCATCTTGCTGGGTTGGATCAGCGTGATCTCGGTGAAATGCTCTTCCATTCTCTCCTGCTCCTCCTCAACAGGGAGATGCTCCAACCCTTCAGCAACTATCTTCTTAAGGTCGAAGGACACCTTTCCCGTCACCTTCTCTCCGATCGCCTTCGTTCGAACAGTCCAGGTGTTGCTGAACCCAAAGCCCGCACTCTTCATGCCCATGCCAAACTCAGATAGACCGCTGCTATCCACTGGCAACTCGGCTGTTCGAAAAGCCCGCTGATACTCAATTCGGGCAATCCCTGCCGCATTGTCGCGGACAACTATCCTACCGCCATCAACATCACGCTTGATAGTGACCTTTAGCTTGTATGAGTGTGCATGGAGTGATTGGAGCCGGTTCCAATTTCGCTCGATACCACTGTTCACCGCGTTGTCGACGAACTCGCCTAACGCATACCAAGGCTTGTAGCTCAGGTGCCCGAGTACGGTAAGAATGTTGACACCAGGTCGGATGTTGACAGTCTCCATGATCAGTGAAGGATCGGTCAGGCTACAACGGCCGTCTGCGCGGATCGCGGTGCCTTGGTGCGTGGGACATAGGCCACAGCTTCCTCTTCCAGCAAGTGACCGGCGATGATCTCGACAAGTCGGGCGTTCACTGCATTCCCCAATGCCTTGAATGCCCGTGTCTCCGTTGCTGGGAGATGTTTCAAGGAATCGAGTGATTGCAGCCTAGCGCACTCTTTGGTGGTCATGTACCGCCGCTCCCAGCCGATGATCGGAACTTGCGTGGTTGTCATTGCCACAAGCGATGGGCTGGTGTCAGCTCTCTTCACACGAACGCCTGACGCCCTGAATTGGACCACGTGCTTCCAAACGTCGCGCTCCCCACCCTTATAGTTCCACTCGAACTTCTGTAGCGACGGCGGGAACCGAAGAATCTCTGGCATCCATGACTTCAGTTCACGCTTGTGTGCCGCGTAGAAGGCGCGGTTGGAGCGGATGAAGCTCCTCTTCCAAGATGGGAACAGGTCCTCTTCGGTCCGTGCATGAGATGGCAGCACTTCAAGAGGATCTTTCACATCCTTGCCATCGAGGCGCATCCCATGAGAACCCCGATACGCGCGAAGTGCTCGCTTGCTCACTGAGTATGGTGTGCGGTCCTCAAAAGGATATGTTGCCCCGAACTCCATTGACCAGATTGGGAATGACGGCAACCGAACGTCGCTCGGAATGCGATTCAAGAAGTCCTGCCAGACGTTCAGGCAATCAATCACCTGCGGCGTCAACTGTCGTGCCTCGCTAGGTCGAACGTCAAGAATCTCGCGCAGTTGCGGATCGGGGTTGACCGGACGCTCGGGCCATTCAAATGCACCTAGGCTATCGCGTCGTGCGACAAGCAGAAGCCTTTGGCGGATCTGCGGAATGCCAAATTCATGTGGGGAGTAGACCTGTTCATCCACAGCGTATCGCATGCTCACCAACTCCTGCTTGATTGCTGCCCAAGTACGACCCTCATCGTGCTTACGCAGGTTTGGCACGTTCTCAAGCACCACGAACTCTGGTTTCCGATATCGGATGATCCGCAGGACCTCATCGATCAGCGAGCCATTGGTCGGGCAATCGAACCCAGCTTGCTCGCCGGCCTTGGAGAATGGCTGGCATGGGAAACCTGCACAGAGGATGTCGTGCTCCGGAACATTCCTCCATGTCACTTTACGGATGTCCCCTGCTGGTCGGATGCCATGGTTCTTCTCATAGATATCCTGTAGAACTGGGTCCAGTTCACTCGCGAATACGCATTCGTGCCCCAGTCTTTCGAGACCAACGTGGAACCCTCCGAGACCGGCGAATAAATCGACAAAGCGCATGGTCCCAAGATGCGGACAATTGCTGGCATCGTGAACTGTCCGACACCCCGTGTTTCCACACAGTAACTCACACCTTCCTCCGATGTACACAAGAACTGATGGTCAGCCCCCGCATTTCGCGTGACGGATTGGAGCGAATGCCTCACAGGCCGGTCATCCGGCCGAGGAGCAGCAGCGGAAAGCCGGACCCCGAGGCTTTGCGAGGGGGCACGCCCAAACCTCCTCCATCCAGGACGCCGTTCAACACTGCTTCACCTTCACCCGCCGCTTGGTGGTCCTTGCATAGCTAGCCACCGGCTCCGCCGCCAAACTCATCGCCTTCGGTTTGGCATAGGACTTCCGCACTGCAACCGCCGCCACCTCCCACTTGATCTTTAGGATGCGTGCCAGTTGCGCCTTGTGATAGTCGCTCACCGGCCTGTCTCCGCGGAAGAGTTGTGTGAGGAAGCTCGCGGAGACCTTCATCTTCTGGGCCAGTTCCTTTCGGAGCATGACGCGTTCATCCATGATGCGCTGGGCTTCGCTCAGGTAGGCGTGGCCGATGGCGAGCGCCTCCATCTGCAGGAGTTCTTCCTCGCTGAGATCGTTCAGCACGCTGGCGAACGCGGCTTTCACGGCCTTGGGGTCTTTGAGGTGCTTAGGGCTCATGGATCTTCACGTATTCGTAGGTGGCTACCCGGCGGATGACTTCTCTTTCGCGGTGACTGTTCTTCTGGCTGCTCTTGTGTTCGATGACCTCTCAGGCGATGACCACGAAGTACACTTCCCCCTCACATACACTTCCCTGCAATAGATGCGCGCGTTCTCGGCGCCCTTCAGCAGTTTCATGGCCATCACGCCTTCGCAGCCTTTCTCGATGTCTTCCTTGTCGTAGAGTTCGGGTGCTCGGTGTCCTAGGAGGATCAATTGGGTGATGTACTTGAACTTCTTCCTGATCCTGGGATCCGCCTTGATGAACTCCAGGATCTCCTCTGCCAGCGCATCGTCCACCGCTACGCACCGTTTCCCGTCAGGGGACCGGTGGATGAGGCGTCGAGGATGTACCTTTCATGGGCAGGAATTAATCAAGGCATTCAGGGCACGGATGCGATGCTTACCGCAATAACTTCCCAGGGCCTTTGGGACTGTGTCCCTGGCTCCGATTCAGGCAAAGGCCGGTCTGGCTGCCGCCAAAGGGACCCCAAGTACGAGATTGGTGCCGCCGGCGCGGATGAATGGGCAGGTGGCGGTGGGTGGGCGGGGACCATGTGGGTTTGGCGATCGGTGGAGCCGGGGCGGTGTATGGGAGAGGCGAAAGTGAACGCACCGCCTGAAGGCGTTCTTCAAAAACGGTGCGTTCGGCCTCAGTGCACCACCCTCATCCACTTGTCATCTTCTCCGGAAGTCACCGCCCGCAGCGCCTTGCTCTGCCGCTCGGAATAGTCTTTACGATCGAACGGGATGCCCACGTGCGCGGCCATGCGTTCGCCGGGGATGTAGCCCCACTTCTCACCGCTGGCCTTGCCTGCCTTGGAGTCGGAACCGATGATGCCGTCGTTGAGGTTCCACGCCTCGAGGAAGGCGGCTTGTTCGCCGAGCGGTTCATGGTGGCGTGAAAGCACGTACTGCACGGTCCGCGTGTAGCGGTTGATGATGCCGAGCGTGGAGCGGTCGTTGTTGGTGGCCGCGGCGATGGCGGGAGGCAACTGAGCCATCCATGCTTCGATGAGCGCCGCGTGCATCGGCCATTCGTGCGCGAGCTGGTGATGGAGCAACTGGCGGAAGACGTGCGGGAAGTCCTTCAGGTCCGCTTTCACCACATCGAACGCGAGCAGGCAATAGCTGGTGCGGGCATGCACGAGGATGACGCACTTGCGGCCGTTGTACGCGAACAGGTTGGCGTTCCACGCGTCGGCATCGGCCGCAATGGGTGCGGCTTTCACACCCAGCAAGCTGCTGAGTTTGCCGGTGCAATGGATCACGGGAGTTTTCATGCTCAGAGCTTGTTCAGTTGCTCCATAAGCCCTTTGCGCCGCGCCAGCCGCACGCGCCAATCCGCGGTGAGGGCATCCACCAGTTGTTGGTCGCCGAGCTTCTTGATGCGGCGCAGCAGCTTCGTGGCCTGCAGGTAGTCGTCGCGCTTAGGGTTCATCTTGCTGGCGAAGTATTCGGCGCGTTCGGCCAACGTGGTGGCCACTTCCTGCGGGTAGCGCTTGCCCAATTCAGCTTCATACTCATCGAGCACGCTGTGGATGAGGTAGGGAATGTCCGCTTCCTTCCGCGCCTCGGCCATCACCTCGTCCCAGCGTTGCTCCGCCGCGCAGATGTCGGCGATGAGGCTGCGATCATGGCCGCGTTTGCCGCTGCGCAGGTCCTTCAGCAGCTTGTCCACGTAGGTCGGCCATTCGGCAGTGGGCACTTCCTTGCGCAGGAGTTTGTAGTGCTCCATGCTGTTGTGGTGGCTATCGATCAAGAGTATCCGCGCCAAGCGGAGCACCTCGGGCTTGTCCTTGGTGCGTTGCGCGATGCGCAGCAGATGCGGGGTCCAGTAGTGCTCGTGTGCGGCGGGTCGGCCGTTGCGCGTCACGCGTTTGCCGTCCTCGGCGAGCTGCTTTGCCCGCGACCAGTCCTTGGCCTTGATGGCCGCTTCGATGGCCCGATCGCGCACATCGGTATACACCAGGAAGCCGTCTTCCAGCGCTTTGGCGGCCGCATCGCCCTTGAATCGGCGCGTAAGGTCGAGCAGTGCATCCCGGGCAGCGGAACCGCCGAAGTCTGAATTCGCGGTTCGTTTCAGCGCGGCGATGACGGGGGCGGCTTCTTCCACAGTGCGCACAAGCGTTGCGGCGATCGGCTCCAGGGTGCCGTTCCAGTCGCAGTCCATCACCGTCTTGTCAGTGAGCAGTCGATGTGTTTCGGCCAGCAGTTCCTGGCGGAATGGCTCTTTGTGCTTCTTGCGGGCAAGGTCCGCAAGCAGTTGCATGGCCATCTCGATCCCGCCACCGATCTCGCCATTGCTATCGTCAGCGTCCTGTATGGCCTCGGCCCCCGCCTCGATCGCAGCGGTGAGCATGGGCAGTGCGCGCTCGGGGTGCCCCTTTTGCACCAGTTGCTTGGCTTGGTCGAGCATATCGTAGAGCACACCTCCGGCCTCCGTCGCCTCGTGGTAGTCGATGAAGCGCTTGCGGCCCGCGATGGCGTGCATTTCGGAACGCAGCGTTCTCAAGTGGTCCCTTCGATCCATCGAAATGGACCGCGGGGCACAGGCCACGAGGAGATCCTTGCGGAAGGCGGCATCCGCCATGCAACGGGCGCGCACGAAGGCGATCAACTCCTGCTGTGGTGCAGCCGCCAGCGCGCTCTCCACCTGCTCGGCCACGGTGGGTTTCCTCGGTGTTGAGTTCTTCTTGCCGGCTTTCGCGCCTTGGGCCTTGCCCGAGTTGCCGAGCTGTTCGTTCTGCAAATGGAAGATGAGCGCCACCACGTGCTTGCACACGGGGCCGAGGTCGTAGGGGCAATCGCACTCGTGCTCGATGATGGCGTCGCCCTTCAACCGCACACGAACAGTGTAGTCATCACTGCCCTGCACCAAGGCCTCGAACACGTCCGCTTCGATCTCTTCGGGCTCGTCCACGGCGCCGTCCTCGTAATACTTCAAGCCACGCTGCACGATGCGTGCGTCAATGACCTCCTCCAGCCGGTCCAATGGGATCTTCATGGTGCGAAGGTGGCGAGCGCTGTGGACAGTGCGGTTGTTCGGAAGCGCGCGACCGGCCTTGTCGTGAGTGTTGCCCATTCATAACGCCAAGGCGCTATGAACGGCCATGAACAGGTATGATCACCCGGGTCACTTCACCTTCACCCCTTCCTTCTCCAATTCCGCCACGATGTGTGTTGCATTCGGGTTCTGCGGGTTCATCGACAGGGTGCGCTTGTAGTATTCCAGCGCCTGCTTCTTATCCCCCAGCTTCAGGCAGGCCTCCGCGTAGCTGTCGTACACGTTCGCGCTCTTCGGATACAGGCTCATGTTGATGAAGAAGAGGTCACGCGCCTGTTCGGTCAAATGCGCGCTAAGGAGCGTGTACCCGAAGTTGTTCAGCGCTTCTTCGTTCACGGCTTCATCGTTCGGGTTGGCGGCCTTCAGGTCAGCGTATGCTTTCAATGCGGCATCGCGATCGCCGCGCTGCACGTACTCGAAGGGAATGTGCTCATCGTCCTTCATGCGGGGCAGCGTAGAGAGCACATCGCCGGTCTTCGTCTCACTCACTTGCAAGGTCATCTCGCCCGCAGCGTCTTTCAAGAAGCGTCGGCTGCGTTCATCGGTGCGACCAATGAACTCGCCGTCGCCGATATGAACGAGCTCCGTGGGCGGCTCGCGCAACGGTTCGCGGAAGAGCTTTCCGTTGTGCAGGGCGATGGTGACCATGTTGTCGCTTCCGCCTCGATAACGTCCGGTGAACACCTTCAGTGAAGTACTGTCCATCGGCACCTCCTTACGTTGTGGAACGAACTCGGGCCAGTCGTAGGCGCGTGCGATCGAGCGCATCACCTCGAACATGAAGGCGGGTTGGTTGGCATTGATGAGGACCACGGCGCCCTTGCCGTTCTTGACATGTCCGTAGATCTGGCCGCAGAAGCCCTCGTTCCAACCGCCGTGCTCGAAGTAGCGCTCGCTGCCTTTGTTGTCCAGCATCAGGCCCACGGCCGTGTTCGGGTCCAGATACGGCTCCACCATCTGCATGGCGGTAGCACGGCTCAGCACCTGGCCGCTGTCGGTGGTGATCGTCTTCTGCATGTCGATCACGAAACGCGCGAGATCGGTGGCCGTGGTCCACAAGCCGTCGGGCGAGATCTCCGGGTAGATGTGCCACTTGCCGACCGCCATTGAACCGTCGGGCACATAGCCGCTAGCCGCGTTGTGTTCCATGGCCGCAGGCATGGGTTGCTCATACGAACTGCGCGACATGCCGAGCGGTTGCAGCACCAGGTCGCGCATGTGCTGCGGAATGGTGCCGCCCATCTTGTCGAGGATCACCTGCGAAGCCACGCAATAGCCACCGCCAGAGTAGCGCCAAGCAGTGCCCGGTATCTGATCCACCACCACCGGTGGCGAATTCGCGGGCGCTTCACCGTTGAGGATGTTCAGGAGTGTCGGCAACGTGTCGCCATGTCGATAGCCTTGGAAGCCGTGCACTGTGGTTCCCGCCACATGCCCCAGCAAGCGCTTCAGCGTGACCTTCTCTGTAGTGGTGAACTCATTCTCCGGCATCTTCCACGAGGTGAGCATGGTGTTCACATCCGCATCGATATCCAGCACACCTTGCTCCGCGAGCTTCAGCACGGCCATGGCGAAGACCGGCTTGCTGATGGACGCGGCCTGGAACAAGGTGCTGTCAGTGACGGGTTGGTTGCTTGTGGTGTCCATCACACCATAGCTCTTCGTCCACGCGATCTTGAAGTCGTCGATGATGGCGATGCTCATACCATGCACGCCGTAGTGCTTCATGCGCTCCTCGACGGTCCAAGTGCTGTCACCCTCGATGAGGACCTGTTCACAAAGGCCCGTTTCCACGTGTCGGCGCAAGGACTCGGTGGGGTCGTCGGTGCGGGTGGGTGCTTGGCAGGCTGCAAAGGCGAGAACGAGCAGTAGGATCGGGTAGCGCATGGTTGGCGAAGGTGGTGGTTAAGGTCGCTCGAAGCGGTAGACGAATGCATCGCTGAAGTGCCCGCAGGCATCCTCCTTCCAGAAGACGCCTCCGTTCTTTTCGATCACGCGGATGCTGGCGCGGTTCTCGCGGGCCACTTTCGAAGCCACGTACGCCAGACCGTGCGTGTTGAACGCCAGATCGAGCATCGCGCCTACCGCCTCGCTCGCGTAGCCTTTGCCCCAGTGCGCTCGCAGAAGGCGATACCCCATCAGCACTTCGCCTTCGGATTGGCGGCGCAAGGAGCAGCGGCCGATCCACGTTCCATCCTTGGCCTCGATCGCCCAACGACCTGTGCCATGCGGGAGCTGCGAACCGATGTTCGCGATCCACTTGTGTGCCGCTTCGATGTCCTTGAACGGCTCATCGTGCACGTACTTCAGTACTTCAGGGTCGTTGTTCAGCAGGAAGATGTTCGCGGCATCCCGGTCATCCAGGTCGCGTAGCATGATCCGTTCAGTTGTTGCCGTGATCATGGCTTCGGCACGTCTTCGATCCGCAGGTAGACCGGCTTGCCTTGGGAAAGGATGAGGTCGCGCTCCTTGTTGGCGGCTGGGCTCTCGCCAGCGAGCAGCAAGGCATCGCACGCACCCATGACCGCGAGCGAGATATCCATCACGGCTTATTGCGATGGGGCACATTCGCTTGCACGAGCACAGGGATCGCCGCGTTCATGCCGATCAGGCGAATGTGCCCTATTTCCAGCAGGCGAGCGGCAGCGGCGTTCACCGCATCAAGGTTCGCGTTGCGTTGCGCCAGTGCTTCTGCCGAATAGGGGCCGGCCACACCGATGATCATACCCCGAAGGTCGCGCGAATAGTGGGACGCTCGCCCGACCGGCCGGTGAACGCCCAGCGATGCAGGAGGACGGCCACCTTGGTGGCTTACTCCTTGACGAACCGTGCGCTCCACCGCCGACCGCTCCGGTCGGTCAGAACAAGCACATAGGGACCCGATGCGAGCTGCTGCACCGAGGTCCGGAGCAGCCCATCGCCCACCGTCCGATGGGACAGCGGGATCCGTCGACCATCCACGCCCACGGCCCAAGCCGCGGATGGCACGACGCCTCCGGGCATCGCGATCATCAGGTCGGCGGAGGTGGGCACCGGGAACACGCGCAGACCGGCATCAGTCCCATCTGGCTGCAACATGGCCACGTCCGTGACGGTCACTGTGGCATCCGGCGTACGGATGGACGGATTGAAGTCGAAGAAGATGTCTGCCTGGTCCGTGATCTCCTGGCCCACGAAGAGCCCAGGCCCGGGCTTGATGCGGTAGCTCACCTGGCCGTGACTGCCAGGTTCATCGCTCGTACTGTCGGGCAGGTTGATGTTCGCGAAGGTGAACGTCAGGAGGCCGTTGCCGGAGAGTGAGAATGTGCACGGATGTGAGCGGGCCCCGAGCTCGAAAGTGCTGAGGTCGAGCGCTGCGGGCAGGGTGTCGCGCACCACCACGTTCGTGGCCTCTGCGCTCCCGGTGTTCTGGAAGTGGATGGTGTAGTTCAATACGCTATCGTTCAGCAGATGGTAGTAGGGCGATGGGCTCACTTCCATGATGTTCGGGTCGTACGCCCCCACGATGGTATAGGTCACGGTGGAGCTGTTGTTGGCCAGGCTCACCTCGGTGCTGTCCTGTGTGAACGAGAAGGTGTAGGGAATGGCGGTGCCGAGGAGCTGCGGGTCCGGTGGCGTGGCAAGGTCCACGGCGAGGATGCGCTGGCCGTTCGGCCCCATGGCGGGCAGTTGCCAGGTGATGGTCTGACCGTTCACCTGTTGCGGGGCGGGTGCAGCGCCGAGGTAGGTGAGCTCCGGCGCAACGGTGAGCGTGGCGGTGATGGGGCCGGTGGTGTGCAGGGAATTGTTGGTGATGACCCCGTAAGCGCGATGATCGAAGCCCGGTCGGGCGCGACCTGCGTTCACGAATGCCTGGGGGTCGAGCACCAGGGCCGGGGAGGACGGGTCGAAGAGCATGGTCCATGTCTTCAGCGAATCACGGACGATCATGAGCGTGTCATCGATGATCTCCGCCGGCAGGCCGAGCAGCGTGGATGTGGTCGTGCCGGGAGTGCCTGCGCAGCCCAGATCGGCCGGGCTGGACGCAGTGAGCATACCGGTCCACGCGGATTGGCCACTGTAAGTGTCGCCGGCGATCATCAGGGTGTCGCCGTTCGGCTGTTCGGCGTTGATGAAACGCCCGCTGAGGCCGTAGCCGCCCACGGTCCACGCCCCGAGGCTGGCCCCGTTCGCGTCGGTCTCGATGAGCGCGCCCAACTCGCCCAGCATCAGCAAGTGCCCGTTGGCCAGCTCGCGCACACCCCCGTTGAACCATGCGTTCATCTGCGGATACGGGAAGGAGCGGTGCCACAGCACCTGACCCTGTCCATCCATCCGCGCCAGATACCATTGGCTGACGTAGTCGTCGGACATGAGGAGCAGATCACCGTTCATGGCCTGTGCGGCCGGTATCCAATGATGAGCCCAGCTGCGCTTCCAGAGCACCGTGCCCTCCGCGTCGAGCCGGGCCATGAACGTCGAGGCCCCCAGTTTCCAGCCGATGAGCGTGATCTCTCCGTTGGCTTCCACGAAGGCTTGCATGCCGTTGAACCCCATCGAGGCCCGGTAGCGCCTGGTCCAGACCGGTACCGCCATGCCATCGAGCTTGGAGAGGCTGAGGCCTTGCGCCGTCCAGATGGGGAAGAGCCATCCCCCGTCCGGCGTGCGGATCAAGCCGCGGGGCGTGGGGCTCATCACCGCCACCGAGTCGAGCATGTAGATCCGGGCCCACACAGGTCTGCCGTCCGCACCAAGCTCGGCCGCGTACATGTTCGTGTAGGAGGCCTGTTGCGGCATGAACGGACCGTTGATCACTGCTCCGCCCCCGGCCACTGGTGAGACGTTCACCGGATAGGCCCAGTTGCTGGGGTCCATATGCCTGAAGTTGCTGTTCCAGGTCACTTGACCATCGGCGGCCCAGCGCGTGGCGATCGGACCGGTGGGGGTGTTGAACAGGGCCAGCGTCAGTCCGCCACCGTCAGGGTGCAGCATGCCGTCGACCAGGTTGTGGTACTGCCCGGCGGGCATCGGGTTGGCCGTAGTGGTGCACAACTGGGCATGCGCTGTGCAGCTGAGCGCCACGGCGAGGAGGGCGAGCGGGCGGTGCATGGTCGACGGGCTTTCCGTAAAGCTCCTGCAGGGCGTGGGCGCCCGGATCGGCACCGCACATAGATCTGCACGGGGGCCTGTTCGTGGCCCGCGCCCATCACCCGCTCCGCTCAGCGGAAGAGCTCGATCACCTCGCCCTGACGCGGGATGATGAAGCGGCACCCGTCGCATGGCGCAGGAAGGTCCAGACCCTCGACCGTGGCGGCCTCGTGGTGCATCACCACCACGGCTCGTGCATCGATGCGTTTGCCCTGTGCCTGCACCGTACGCAACAGCCACGGTGTCACGAAGGCCACCGCCAGGTCGCGGGAGGCCAGCAGGTGCGCGGGGTCCTCCGTATCGCCCGCGATGTACAGACGGCGACCCCGGATGCTGACGATGTACGAGGCGTGGGGCATGTCCGCATGCGGGGTGGCCTGCGGGTAGATGTAGATGCCCTGCGCCTCGAGCCGGGAGATCGCGGAGGCCTGCGCGTCCTCTGCCTGGAACGGTGCGATCAGGTCGAGGCGCGTCCCGGCGAAGCGGCTGCTGTCGAAGTGGTCGAGGTGCCCATGCGTGATCAGGGCCGTGCCGCGGACGCTCGCTATATCGGCCGGCAGTTCATACGTGTCGTACCCGGAATACCCTGGCTGGTAGGGGAAGTCGGCGAACAGCGTCCAGTCCTCCAGCCCGATCCGGAACGCACAGTTGCCGATGAAAGTGGCGTTCACGCGCTGCGCGGACACGCGCAACGGCAATGCGGCGATCAGGAGTAGGACGATCGCTAGGAGAGGAGAACGCATGCGCGTGCCGCTGGGTGCGATGTAACGCGAAGCTACTCCACCACCACAGGCTGGTCCTTGGGGTGCTTCACGCTGTAGACGAAGCCCAGCTTGCGCGTGGCCTTGGGCTCCAGGCTGAAGCGCCAGGTGAGGCGACCGCGCTGCTCGTCCACTGCGGCACCACCGGCGTCCTCGAGCTTCACCTCCACCTCGCTGCGCGGGCTCAATGGGTGCTGGTCGTGCAGTTCCAGGTCCACCGCGGTGGACTTGGTGTTGCGGACCGTGATGTCCCATCCACGCGTCACCGTGCGCTTGCCACCGATCACCGCCTTGTCGTCCGATCCTTTGCGACGCGCGCGCTCCACCACCACGCCCTTGTCGCGGCCCAGGCTGACGTTCAGGGTGTCCTGCGGCCGGCTCAGGTCCAGGTAGCTCTGGCCGACGTAGGTACCCTCGAAGAATACGTTCGCCTGACCCGGCAGCAGGTTCAGGTCCTCCCATCCGGTGGTGCGCGCATAGAGGAAGGCGTCGGGGTCCAGCTTGGGCGTGCAGTAGTGCTTGTACACCGCTGGGATGCTGTGCGTGCGCACACCCACCGTGTGCGCCTGCCCGTCGCTGGGCACACTGAACGGCGCTTCGATGGCGAACTCCACGGTGGTGGTGCGGTACACCACGGTGTTGTTCACCGTCGTCACGGCGTCCATGTCCTCCGCCAGCATCCTCACATCGCCCATGGCGGCCGGTGGCGCTTCGCGGTAGGCTTCGCTCTTGCTCCGCGCTCCTCGAATGGAGATGGACTCCAGCATCACCGGCTGGTCCAGGACCCAGGGCTGCAGCTCGGGCATCACGCCGCCCTGCGTGGGGTTGCCGCTGCTCAGGCCCAGGTCCACCTTCGTCCAGTCCTCGCCGGTGTTGTTCACCACCTGGGCCTTCATCAGCAGTTCGATGGGCTGCCCGACGGCCTTGGCGCGGAGGTCGTAGGCCGGTGTCCATCCCGCGCTGTGCACGAAGTAGCCCAGGGTGAAGCTGGCCGCCACCTCCGCCGGGCTGTCCAGCTCCACCACCACCTCGCTCGTGGGGCGTGGGGCCTGAGCCTGTAGCGTACCGAGCTGCTGGCGCAGTTTCTCGGCCTCTTCATGGATGGCCTGCTTCTTCTCCTCCTGGGCCACCCAGCCGGCCTTCATGGCCTTCATGCGCTCGCGCACGTAGTCGTTCACGGCCTGCAGCTGCGCAGCGGTGAGCCCGTTCTGCTGGCCGCCCACCGTGCTGTTCTTCAGCAGCAGCTGCTCCTCGTTCACCCACACCTGTTGAAGACCGTTCTCGATGTTCCAGTCGTGTTCGAGCTTCTTGATCCGCTCCCTCAGCTCCTCGATCTCCTTCTTCTTCGGGCTTTCGGTGAGGTAGTTGATCCGGTGGTTGACGCTCAGGATCGTGTAGCCGCCCTTGCCCGTCACCTGGATGCTCATCGGGTCCAGCTCCTGGCTGAGGCCCGCGAACACCAGCGTGGTGCGCCCGACCGGCACGGTGACCGATGCGGACCGGCTCACCTGCGCGCCGCTCAGGAACACCTTGGCCGCGGTGATCCGGCTGGTGACGGGTCGTTCGCCCTCGGTGGCGTGCAGCAGGGTGGTGGCGATCAGGAACGGGAACAGGAGCGTGCGCATGGGTGGGAGATTCAGTGCAAAGGAAGCACCGACCAGCCCCCCGTACACGCGGCGTGCCGATCGGTTCAGCACACTGAGGGCCGCCCCTGGTCAGGAACGGCCCTTTTCCGCGCGCGAACGGCCGATCAGCCGGTCAGGTCAGTGTTCACGGCTTCACGAACCGGGTGGTCCATGCGCCGTGCTCGCCGGTGATCCGGAGCAGGTAGCTCCCGCTCGCCAATGCGCTGACGTCCCAGCTGCGGTGCGCCGTGGCGCTCACGCTCCAGGTGTTCAGGTCGGCCACGATGGATCCCGAGAGGTCGAGCACCTGCAGGCTCAGGGTGCGCGCCTCGTCGGTCGTCAGCCGCAGACCGAGTTGCTCGGTCACCGGGTTGGGGAAGAGCAGCAGGTCCGTGACGCCCGGAAGCTCCTCCACGGCCGTGGTGAAGGAGAACTCTGCGCTCAGCGGCACCGACCAGGAGCCGTTCGCTCCGCTGAACCGGATGGTGAAGACGTGGATCCCATTGGTCGTGTTCACGGGCAGGTCCGCGATCAGGTCCACCACATCGGACGGAGCGAGGCTCCCGCTCTGGCTGTTCGCGATGTCATCATCGATCCAGTATTGATAGCCGTTCACCAGGCCGCTGTGCGCGGTGACGTACTGGGTCCGAGGCACGGTGTACGAGCCGTCGGCGTCCGAGAACTGGATGGTGACCGTGTTGAAGGCCTTGGTCAAGGTACCGGTATCGATCAGGGAATTGAGGTCCGCCACCTGGGCCGGGCCCACGGTACCGGTGATGAGCGAGCCGATGTCATCGTTCACCCAGTACCGGTAGCCCACGATGTCCTGTCCACCGCGGACGAACAGTTCGGTGGAGGGCACCGACCAGAGGCCATCGGTGTCGCGGAACTGGAAGCTTACGAGGTGATGACCCGGGCCCATGGTGCCGGTCGGCCACGCTGTGGCGAGCGTCAGCTCATCGGTCGCACCCACGCTGGTCGTCACCGCACCGGCGACGTCATCATCGAACCAGTAGCGATAGCCGTTGATCTGTTGCGCCTGCACGCAGCCTATCGCTGCGAGGGCAGGCAGTATCATCAAGCTGCGCATGGCCTAGTTGGGTTGCGCGGCCACGCGGATGTTCACCGGCAGGTCGCCATTGGGGTTGGTGGCCGGGGCGATGGTGGCCTGGCGGAAGTGCGGGTTGTAGGGCACGTTGCCGGGCTTGTACGGCGAGCTCGTCCCGTAAAGGCCGATGTCCGTCCCGTCGTTGCCCGCAGCGATCCCCGGACTACCGGGCAGCAGGTGCAGGTCGTCGCTGAACTGGTAGGCGCCGTCCGTCTCGCTCACGAAGGTCATCGCCGGCGTCTGGCTGTAGATGGTGTTCGTCTCCGTGTTGCCGCTGGAGTTGCTGAACATCCCGGTGCTGTTGATGATGCAGTTGGTGATCTGCACACCGTTCACCTGCCAGAGCGGGGCACTGTTGTAGGTGAACACGCAGTTCTGAACGATCGCGTTCCCCGAATTCGTGAACTGCTGGTTCAAGATCACGCTGTTGCTCATGGTGAGGCCGCTGGGGCGGAAAAGATTGACCGGCCCACCCTGGATCACGGACCGATCGATCGTGGCCGAACCTCCATAGCCCGATACCCCGCCGTAGAAGATGCACTCATTGATGTGCTGCTCGACGTGGCGGGTTCAACCCACCCAAGGCGGACGAACTTGAACGAGCACCGCTCGAACACCATGTTCACCGCATCATCGTCGGCGCCGTTGTGCCCATAGTACAGTTCACCTCCAGGATTGAATTGGATCCCGGTGAAACTGCTGCCGCTCGCACCGGTCGTGAAGATGAAGTCGGTGCTCCCGTTCGTCGTCAGGATGGTCGGCGTGGTCACGCTCGTGCTGTCGGGGTGGATGCCCGCACCGATGAAGTGCAGCGGGATGGTCAGCGTGAGGCCCGTGTCAGCCAGGAAGGTCCCGCCGCTGAAATAGAGCTTGTCGTCCGGTTGGGCGGCCGCCACGGCATCATAGATGGACGTGAACACCTGCGGAGCGCCGGTGCCTTGGACGACGATGCGCTGGAGCTGCGCGTGCACGGAGGTCCCCAGCAGCAGGGCACAGCCAAGAAGGAGGGTCGGTCGTTGGATCATGTCGGTTCAGGGTTTGGTTGTTGTTCGTGTTCAGGCGCGTTCGGCGAGCATCCCGCACCGCAGCGCCATGGCCACGGCCTCGGTGTTGGTGCGGACGCCCAATTTCGTGTAGATGTGCCTCAAGTGCGTGCTCACCGTCTGGAAGCCGATGCCCAGACGGTCCGCGATCATCTTGTAGCTCAGCCCGGCCACGAGGGCCTGCAGCACCTGATGTTCACGTGGGCTCAAGCGGATCTCGGGGCGGGCTTCGCGGCGCATCACCTGCACCTCCACGCGCTCCACCCCGGGTTGCATCGGCACGCACGGCGGACGGTTCAACAGACCCGCGATCAGCTCCTGCACCGGCACCATGCCATCCACATCGATCAGGTGGCCGCTGCGGATGATCGCTCCCTGGGGACCGCCCTCGGGCAGGTCCACCACGGCGATCACGACCCGGCGGATCGCTTGGGGAAGCCGGCTCGAGGGGGAGGGTATGGTCCGTTCCATGCCCCATCATCGGGATGGGTGGGGGAATGTGAACGATCCCGCTTTCCGGGTTCCCGATCGTTCACATTCGGGCGGCCTCCCCGATGTGCATCCTGTAAGCCCGGCACGCCCCATGGACCTCGACGCTCTTTCGCCGTATCATCGCGTGGCCAGCCCGTGCCTACGCCCGCCCATTCGCTTCCCGCGGCCGACGATCGGCTCGCCGGTCTCCTGCGGAACGACCCCGCCAGCCTGCGCGCGCTCTACACCGCGCACTTCGGCAAGGTGCGGACCTTCGTGCTGGCCAACAGCGGCACGGGGGATGATGCCCGCGACGTGTTCCAGGAGGCCATCACCATCCTCTGGCTCCGCGCCCGCGAAGGCACCCTGGCCCCCGGCACAGACCCCGGGGCCTTCCTGTTCAGCATCGCCCGCAACAAATGGCTGGACACCGTCCGGTCCGCAGCCCGCCGCCATATGAACGTCGTGCACGATCAACGCATGCATGCGGCGGCCATGGAACCGGAAGACGGCGTGGAGGAGCGGCTTTCGCGGCTCCGGTCCATCTATGAGCAGCTCGACGACAAGTGCCGCACCGTCCTTGACCGGTTCTACTTCGAACGCAAGGACCTGGCGACCATCGCGCAGGAACTGGGGGTGGAGGAGGAGAGCATCCGCACGATCAAGTACCGCTGCATGATGAAGCTGCGCGCCCAACGCGATGCCATCGGCGGCGAAGACCACGACCGACCATGAGCCACAGCGCACCGGACCGGACCACCTTCGAGGCCATCGAAGCCTACGTGCTCGACCGCATGGGGTCGGAGGAGCGCGCTGCCTTCGGTCAGCGGCTGGCCGGCGATCCCGCCCTGCGGGCGGAAGTGGACCTGGAGCGTGAGCACATGCTCGCCGTGGAACTGGGTGGCCTGCAGCGGTCGTTGAAGGCGATCGGCGACGCGGAGCTGCGCCGGGGAGGCGGCCCAGCCTGGGGCGGGCTGCTGAAATACGCCGCCGGCATCGCCGTGCTCCTGGGCGTGGCCCTCTGGTGGATGATGCGGCCGCCGGCCCATGAACGCCTGTTCGCGGAACACTTCACCCCCGATCCCGGCCTGCCCGTGGCCATGAGCGCGACCGATGACCATGCCTTCCACGATGCCATGGTGGCCTACAAGCTCGGCGAGCATGATGAGGCCATCGCCAAGTGGTCGGCACAGCTCAAGGCCAAGCCGTCCAACGACACCCTGCGCTTCTACATCGGTTGCGCTGAACTGAACACCGGCCGCGCCTCGAAGGCCGTGACGTGGTTGATGCCCATCGCCGAGCTCCCTGGTTCGGCGTTCGCCACCAAGGCCCGCTGGTACGCCTTCCTCGCCTTGGTACGCCATGGCGACCTCACCGCCGCCCGCGCGCTGCCCTTCCCTGAGGATCATCCGTATGCCCAACGGGCGAAGGCTGTGCTCAACGACCTGCGATAGCCATGCGCGGGCTGCTGGCAACGATGCTCTGCTGGGGTGCACTGGCCGTGCAGGCCCAGCCCGATGCGGTGCGGGCACGCCACCAGCGGATCGGCGAGCTCTACGAGGCCCAGCGGTTCCCGGAGCTGATCCACGAGGTCGAGGTCCAGCTGCGCGAAGTGGCCCGTACGACCTACGCCGACTCGCTCCACCGCTACCTCTACAAGTATGCTCGTGCTCACCGCAAAGTGAAGGACGCCGCCGCCAGCACCGCCGCAGGGGAACGCATCCTGGCCCTGGTGAAGGCACGAGGGGTCGCGGACCATGAGCTCGAGGCGCTCTTCGACCTCAGCTGGGTCTATTACGAAGCCGGTGAGATGAAGCAGTGCGCACGCGTCGACTCCCTGGCCGTGCAGGTGGCCGATGGCGACCCTTCCATCCCGTTCACCCAGCGTGGACGCGCACGGCAATACCTGGCCTTCGATCACAGCGTGCTCGGTGATCATCGCCGGGCGGGCCAATGGGCACGCGATGCGCTCGCGCAGTACGAGAAGGCCGATTCCGTCCCCGTGGCGCAATGGGCCGAGTCCTATACCGCGGTGGGCGTGGCCGCCTGGCACCTGGGCCGCGTGCGCGAGGCCGAGGCCTATTACATGAAAGCCCTGGACAAGCTGGGCGCCGGCACTTCCGAAGCCGTCCTCAACCGCAAGGCCACCGCCTACGGGAACCTCGCGGTGCTCTGGCAGTCCGCCGGTGACATGGCCCGGGCGCAGCAGCACTACCAGGAGAACCTGCTGATCTACGAGCGGCTGCTGGCCTCCACCGACGACCAGTTCACGCGCGACGAGATGCTGGTGAACCGCTCGCGGACCTATGTGAACCTGGCCACGGTCTATTTCGAACGAGGCGACAACGGGCAGGCACGCGAGCTGCTCGACATGGCCTGGCGCGACCGCAGCCTGGTGCTGCAAGCCGATGATCCGCAACTGCTGGCCGTGAAGGAGCGGTACGCCGACCTCGAGATGAACGCAGGCGATCCGGCCAGGGCCCAGGAGCTGCTGGAGGCTTACGTACAGGCCAGTGAGCGAAGCTTCGGCCGCCGGAGCGAAGAGTACATCCGGGCCTCGGCGAAACTGGCCGACGCCTTCGCGCAACAGGGGCGGTACGCCAAGGCCGACTCGTTGTTCGGCATCAGCCTCTCCGCCGGAGCGATCGATCGGGACCCTGAAACGGACGCGATGCTCGCGCACACGCTCAAGCTGCGTGGATCGGCGCGCATCCGCGCCGGTCGGCCGGCCGATGCATTGACGGACCTCCTTCGCGCGCGGCAGGTGTTGACGGGCATCCATGAGGCCGGTCACCACAAGGTGGCGCAGATCGATGTGCTTTGCGCGGAGGCCGCGTTCGCCAACGGCGATCCCGCTGCGGCGCGGACCTATGCCGCACAGGCGCTTCACACGCTGGATGGTCGGATCGCGGCCCTGCGCGGCAGCCCGCTTCCCAGCACGGATCCCGAGCCACAGCTGGTGCCCGATGCCATCTACTGGAAGGTGAAGGTGGAACGGGCGATCAGCGGTGAGCGCGTCGCCGCCGATCAGTGGAGCGCCTGGAACGCCGATGTGGACCTGGCCATTGCCGCCCTTGCCCGGAACAAGGCCGATGTGCAGGATGCCGCCTCCAAACTCCTCCTGACCGGCGCGCAGCAGCGCCTCTTCGGCCTGGCCCTCGACCTGGCCTATGCCTCCCACACCACCTTGGGCATGGATGTGGCGTGCGAACGCTTCCTCAGTGTGTCGGAGGCCGATCGTTCGATCCTGCTGAAGGAACGGCTCAATGCCTTCAAGGGGCTCCGCTTCTCCGGCGTGCCCGACAGCATCATCGCGCAGGAACAGGAACTCCTCCAAGCCCTCACCGTCGATCCGGACCACCCCGCCAGCGCCACCCGGTTGCATTCCCATGAACAGGCTTACACCGCTTTCCTCGATCGTCTCCGGAAGGAACACCCGGCCTACTTCGCCCTGCGCCACGAGGAGGCCACCACGTCCATCGAGGGCTTGCGCAAGCACCTGCTGAAGCCGGGTCGCACGGTGATCTCCTACGCACTGAGCGGCTCGGCGCTCTACGCGCTGGTCGTGGGCCCCTCCGAGGCCACGCTGATCGAACTGGAGGCCGATGGGCTCGCCCAACGGGTGGCCGGCCTCAATGAGGCCATCGTCCGGCGAGACGATGTCGCCTACCGGTCGGCGGCGTTCGCGCTCCATCAACAGGTCATGGCGCCCCTGGCCCCCCATCTGCAGGGTGCCGAGCTGCTCATCATTCCCGATGGGCCGTTGCGCCTGGTGAACTTCGAGGTGCTTCACACCAGACCTGCGGCCGCCACCGGGGACGGGAGCTCCCTGCTTCTTCATCGGTACACGATCGCCTACCTGCTCAGTGCCACCACGGCGATCCAGTTCGCGGAACTTGCGCGCGAACGGTCGCGTCGTGCGCTCGCGTTGGCGCCGGGGTTCACCGATGAGGTGAAACGGAGCTACCTGGCCCACGCGCAGGACAGTGTTCGTGTCGACCGCGACTACCTGCGGTATGTGAGGCAGCCCTTCGCCCTGCGCACCGCGGAGGACCTGGGCCGCACTCTCAATGCGAGCCTGCTCATCGGCACGAGCGCCACCGAAGGGGGGCTCCGGTCGGCCTTGGGTGATCACGGGATCCTGCACCTGGGCACGCATGCGGAGATGAACGCGACCAACCCGATGTACTCGCGCCTGGTGCTCAACAAGGATGGCGATGGCACGGCGCCCGACAGCGATGGCTACCTGCACGCGTACGAGATCTACGAACTGGACCTGCGCGCGCAGCTCGCCGTGCTCGCCGCCTGCGAGTCGGGTGCGGGCGCCGATGACGGCGAAGGCGTCCGCTCCCTGGGCTACGGCTTCGCCTATGCCGGCTGTCCCAGCCTCGTGATGGCGCTCTGGAGCATCGATGAGCAGGTCTCCTCGGAGATCATCGAACGCTTCTATGCGCACCTCGCCGACGGGCTGCCCAAGCACGAGGCGCTGCGGCGGGCGAAGCTCGAGCACCTGCAGGCGGCCCAGGACGAACTTCTTCAGCCATACTACTGGGCCGGGCTCGTGCTGGTCGGGGATGTGCGGCCGGTGGAGCTGGATCGTGGCTTCCCCTGGTCCTGGCTGTTCGCAGGCATCGCCTTGGTCGCGGTCCTGCTGCTGGGCTGGCGAGCCTGGCGGGTTCGCCGCCAAGGGACCCGCTGAACGCACGAAGGGCCGCCCCGTGAGGAGCGGCCCTTCGCCTTGAGGTCGATCAGCTTACTGGCGGACCAGGCGCTGGGTGTAGAGGCGCTCGCCCACACGGACGTTCACCATGTACACGCCGGGGGCCAGGGAGCTCAGGTCCATGGTGTGCACGAAGGCACCACCCGGAGCGGCGATCTGCGAAGCGCTCACGCGCTTGCCGAAGATGTCCATCACATCGATGTCCATCCGTTCGGCGGCGGCGATGCCGTCGAAGGCCACGTTCACCACCTCACCCCGGTTGGGGTTCGGGTAGAGGCTCATGGTCACGTTGCTGGCCTCATCGAAGAGGATGGCCTCACGACCGCCACCACCCGGGGTGTTGAGGCGGAAGCGGCAGGCGGGGCCGAACGCGGTGTAGTTGCCGCTCACCAGGGCGCGCACGCGCACGTTCAGGTCGAGGTCGGCGGGCACCGGGTTGGTCACCAGGTTGGCGGGCACCAAGTTCTGCGTGGTCTTGAACACGCGGCGGCTGTAGGAACCATGCGGATCAAAGATCCAGAACTGGTAGCCGCTGGCCCCGGGGTAGAAGCTGGCGTAGATCTGGGTGCTGCTGCTGTAGGTGAGGTTGGTGCGGTCGCAGCTGGCGTTGATCAGACGGGCCGCGCTGAGGGGCAGGCAGAACTCGTTGGCCACGCTGCTGGTGCTCGTGAAGGAACCGTTGGCGTCCACGATGCGGTGGCCGCTGGCGTCCGTGAGGACAAAGCCACCACCGCTGATACCATCACCACCGGCGTCGTTCACCACCAGGCGGTAGCAGAGCTGGTTCAGGCAGATGGTCTCGGTGACGATCACGCCGGCCTGACCGTTCTGGTAGGGACCGCCGGAGGCGATCACCGTGGTGCCGCTCTGGTCACGCACTTCCCAGGTGGTCTCAGCGCCGTTGTTGTCCAGGGTGATGTCCAGCGACAGGATCTCCGTGCAGTTGCCGATCGGCGTTCCAGCGCACACGCAGTTCGCGCCGTACACGTCGTTGATCGTGGCCGCATTGCCGTCGTTGCAGGCGGTGCCCGGGAGGGCGCTGCCGCCTGGCACGCCGAGGCAGTCGATCAGCTGGCCGATGCAGTTGCAGTTGGCATCCCAGGTGTCGTTGCCGGTCTGAACCTGGCCATCATCGCAGGGCGTACCCGGCAGGGCGCTGCCGCCCGGCACACCAAGGCAGTCGTTGGCCAGAGTACCGGAGCAGTTGCAGTTGGCGTCATACACGTCGTTGCTGCTGTTCGGGTTGCCGTCGTCGCAGGCGGTGCCCGGCAGAGCGGATCCACCCGGCACGCCGAGGCAGTCGATCAGCTGACCCACGCATACGCAGTTGGCGTCCCACAGGTCGTTGCCGGTGGTGGCCAGGCCGTCATCGCAGGCCGTACCCGGCTGGGCAGGGCCGCCCGGCACGCCCAGGCAGTCGTTGGCCAGGGTACCGGAGCAGTTGCAGTTGGCGTCATACACGTCGTTGCTGCTGTTCGGGTTGCCGTCGTCGCAGGCGGTGCCCGGCAGAGCGGAGCCGCCCGGCACGCCGAGGCAGTCGATCAGCTGGCCCACGCAGGTGCAGTTCGCGCTCCAGGTGTCGTTGCCCGTATTCGCGTTGCCGTCGTTGCAGGCGGTGCCCGGCAGGGCGCTGCCGCCCGGCACGCCGAGGCAGTCGATCAGTTGTCCCACGCATACGCAGTTGGCGTCCCACAGGTCGTTGCCGGTGGTGGCCAGGCCGTCATCGCAAGCGGTACCCGGCTGGGCAGGGCCGCCCGGCACACCGAGGCAGTCGTTGGCCAGAGTACCGGAGCAGTTGCAGTTGGCGTCATACACGTCGTTGCTGCTGTTCGGGTTGCCGTCGTCGCAGGCGGTGCCCGGCAGAGCGGAGCCGCCCGGCACGCCGAGGCAGTCGATCAGCTGGCCCACGCAGGTGCAGTTCGCGCTCCAGGTGTCGTTGCCCGTATTCGCGTTGCCGTCGTTGCAGGCGGTGCCCGGCAGGGCGCTGCCACCCGGCACGCCGAGGCAGTCGATCAGCTGGCCCACGCAGGTGCAGTTCGCGCTCCAGGTGTCGTTGCCCGTATTCGCGTTGCCGTCGTTGCAGGCGGTGCCCGGCAGGGCGCTGCCACCCGGCACGCCGAGGCAGTCGATCAGCTGGCCCACGCAGGTGCAGTTGGCATCCCAGGTGTCGTTGCCCGTGTTCGCGTTGCCATCGTCGCAAGCTGTGCCCGGAAGAGCGGAGCCACCCGGTACGCCCAGGCAATCGATCAGCTGACCCACGCAGGTGCAGTTGGCATCCCAGGTATCGTTGCCCGTGTTGGCGTTGCCGTCGTTGCAGGCGGTGCCCGGAAGAGCGGAGCCACCCGGTATGCCCAGGCAGTCGATCAGTTGGCCGACGCACACGCAGTTCGCATCCCAGGTATCGTTGCCCGTGTTGGCGTTGCCGTCGTTGCAGGCGGTGCCCGGAAGAGCGGAGCCACCCGGTACGCCCAGGCAGTCGATCAGTTGGCCGACGCATGTGCAGTTGGCATCCCAGGTATCGTTGCCCGTGTTGGCGTTGCCGTCATTGCAGGCGGTGCCCGGAAGAGCGGGGCCACCCGGCACGCCCAGGCAGTCGATCAGTTGGCCCACGCACACGCAATTGGCATCCCAGGTGTCATTGCCCGTGTTGGCATTGCCATCGTTGCAGGCGGTGCCAGGTAGGGCGGAACCACCCGGCACGCCGAGGCAGTCCGGGGGAAGCTGCTGGGGGTAGGTGAGGAAGGGGCTCACCTGCTCACCCGAACCGGCCTGGTTCCACACGTAGGTCTCCAGCTGGCTGTTGGGGTCGCTTAGCTGCACGTTGATATGGAAGCTGAAGGTGCCGGCGGTGGTGAACTGACCGATCAGCACGCGGTTGGTGCCGCTCGGGTCCACCCCCTGGCTGGCGGGCAGGGTCGTCCAGGCGTCGTTGATCACCTGGAAGCTGGCCGCTGCGCCGGTGAGCGCGGTGAGGTCGAGCAGGCCGCTGATGTTGTAGGTCAGCGCAGGGCCCGTGCCCGGGATGCTGCCATCGTTGCCCGTGAAGCCCGGGTACACGCCGCAGGTGGTGAGGTCACCGTTGGTGTCCGCGGTGCGCAGCACGCCGAACTGCTGGGTGGCGCTGCCGCAACCGGCGGTGCCGCCGGCGGTGCCCGTCGTGTTCACCGTGATGTAGCTGTCGAAGGCCGTGCCCTCATCGATGCGACGGGTCTGGCCCGGGATGTCCGCGCCGAAGTTGTCGTCGTTCCAGAAGGTGGTCGTCGTCGAGAGATCCAACGGGTTAAGGCTCACGCCGCTGCCCGGGCTGGTCTCCGGCGCACCGAACACCTGGTTCAGCTTGTAGCCGGGGGCCATGTCCACGAAGACACGGTACACCTTCGATCCCGGAGCGATCGTGAAGCTGCTGTTGCCGAGGTCGTTGTTGATCACGTCGGCATCGGCCTGCGTCACCGTGTGGAATTCCTCCACGATGATGCCTTCCAGGCCCTGGGCCTGGGCCGCCAGGGAGCCGCAACAAAGGGCGGTCCCCAGCAGGAGGTTCTTGAAGTTCTGGTTCATGGTTCGTGTGATTGAAGGGGTGAACGGTGTTCCCGGGGAGGGGGTCGGGGCGGACCCGCCCCCCCCGGGGACCGTTCAGGGGTTGCTCAGTAGCAGGTGTTGTTGAAGGCGTTCACGAAGAGGCCGAAGTCCGTGGCGTTCACGATGCCGTCGCGGTTCAGGTCACCGGTGCAGCCGGCCACCGCGCTGAGGTCCGAACCGATGTCCACGGCCACCGAGTAGCTGGGGATCCAGTTCTCACCGCCCGGCTCGAAGGCTCCGCGGTACTTGGCGAAGCTGAAGAAGCTGTCGTTGGGCGGCAGGAAGGTGGTCTGTGCGGCGGGGGCGCCGGCGGCCGGCACGGGGTTCACCCGGTTGGTCACCGTGTTGCTGGTCAGCGGGCTGATGGCGAAGCTGGCATCGATCAGGCTGCCGTCGGCCACGCTCTGGTTGCCGTCGGTGGTGTTGAACTTGATCTGCTCGGGGCTGCCGCCGACCGGGGCCACGCCGTTGATGCGCAGCGGGGTGGTGGCGCCCTGGAAGGTGCAGCCACGCACGTTGAAGGTGCCGGCGTTCCAGTTGGTGGCCGCGTCGTTGGTCATGTTCAGACCGCGCGCCAGGTTGGCGAAGATGCTGTTGACGATCGTGCCCTTCACTTCGCGGCGGGCCTCGATGCCCTCGTCGGCGCCCGGCAGGATGCGGTTGATGATCGTGGCGTTGTAGATCACCGGGTCGCTCTTGGCCGCGCCGTTGCCTGGTCCGTCGTCCCCGTCGCACTCCATGCCGTTGTCGCCCTGGTTATTTGAACCACCGGTGTTGTCGGGGCCCTGCAGGCCATAGAAGAACTGCACCTTGCCCGTCCAGCCCTGGTCGTAGTCGATGTAGTCATCGTCGCAGTGCATGGCCACCAGATATTTGCCGTTCACCGTGCCGCCGAACCACTCGAAGGCGTCATCCAGGTTGCTGGTCACCTCCACATGCTCGATGATCGTGCCGCTGCCCACGCTGCCCATGGTGAGGCCGTTGATCTCGTTGGCCGTGCCGAGCAGTTCGCCGCCGTGGCGCAGGCTCACGTAACGCAGGATCCCGCTGTTGTCATTGGGCACCTCCTGGCCGATGGGCATGCCGTAGAAGTGGCGGCTGTCGCCACCCGCCAGGCCCTCGATCAGGCCCACACCATCGGTGCCGGTGATCGACGTGCTGGCCGCAGGACCTCCATCCTTCAGGTCCGTGCTGCGCACATTGTTGAAGGCCCGGCCCAGCAGGATCAGACCGCCCCACTTGCCGCGGTTGGTCACCGCATAGCTGCCGTCCAGCGGGTCGGCCGTGCTGGTGAAGATGATCGGGCAGCTCTCCTGGCCGTTGGCCCAGATCTGGCCGCCGCGCGTCACGATCAGTGCGTTGGCGTTGATGCCGCTGTTGTCCACGCACTTGATCACCGTGCCGGGCTCGATGTTGAGGTCACCGCCATCGGGCACGTAGATCTTCCGGTCCAGCACGTACAGCGTGTTGCACGTCAGGTTGGTGTTGCCCACCGGCAGGTTGCCGTTCACATCCGCCAGTGTGCTCAGGTTCACGCTCGGTCGGGAGGAGACGTTCGGACATCCGCAGGCCGACCCGATCGATTGGGCCTGGCCGGCGGTCGCCACCATCGCGGCCATCGCCGCCATGGTCAGCTTTCGCTTCGTGTTCATCTTGTTTGAAGGGTTTTGGGGTTTGGGGTTCTTCGTCGAGTGCTCGATCGAGCGGGTCAAAACTCGCGGCCCCTTGTTGGGCCTGCATTACCGCGGGCCTATGCTTTGATTACGTTTTCCTCCGCGCTCGGTGCGCCGAACTGATCATGGCGTCATCCACGGGAAACGCCGGCGTAACAAACAAAGAGGGCCGATGCACCGCATCGGCCCTCTTCACCTCCTCTTCGCCGTCAGTGGCCCATGGCGGGGGCCGATGTCCTGAACTTCCCGTAGGTGAGCGTGGGATGCGTGAACTCACCGGGGCCGGGGTCGCGGGCCACGTACTTCACGGGCTCGTGCTCCAGGGTCTCGATCTGTAGGTTGATCATGTAGGAGAGCTCGCCGGTGGTGGTGAGCTGAGCGATGAGCAGCACGTTCCTATCCGTGACACCACGCTTGCCACCCAGCACCGCGTAGGCGCCGTCGGTGGTTTCGATGTCGAAACCACGCGCTTTGTACAGGTAGCCCGAAGCGAACCGGAAGTCCACCACTTCACGGATCTCCTCATACGCCATGAGACCATCGGTGACGCAGAGCGGAGCGAGGATCCCTCCGGCATCGCCCTTGCGTGACCGGGACCCCGGGTAGGGCGGGCACGTCAGCACCGAACCGTCCTGGTCCCATGCCCGTGGCACGCCCATGTGCTCGTTATCCGCCGCACCGATCGTCAGATAGGAGTCCAGCGCAAGGGTGCCCTCGTTGAGGCGGCCGGCTTGGATCAGGTGACCGAACTTGGCACCCAGCACCGTATCGTTCTCGAAGGCCGTTGTCGTCCAGAACCGGAGCTTGTGCGCCTGGTCGCCGTACACCATCTGCAGTTCGTGGCCCTCGGCGAGGTCCACGAAGATGCGGTACGTGACCATCGCCGGCTCACTGGGCCGCTCGGCAGGCTGCACGTGATACACCTCCACGAACACACTGTCGATGGCCTCCTGCGCGGCCAAGCGAGGTGCGGCCGTCACCAGGAACAACACGAGGACAATCAGCGGCCGCATGGCGATCATCGCTTGATGATACGATGCACCGAACGGGTCCCACCGACGGTGATCTCCAGGAAGTAAAGGCCGCTCGCAAGCTGCTCTACGTCGAGCACTTCGGTGCGCTCAGCCCCCAGAAGGCCCAGGTCGCGCCCCAGAGCCCGCTGGCCCAGCGCATCGCGCAGATCGAGCGTGCCGCGCGCCCCGGTCGCCTCAACGATGCGCACGATCATCCGGTCGTGAACGGGGTTGGGAAGCACGACGACCTCGGCGAGAGCACCGAGTTGTTCATTGAGACCGACGACCCCGGAACAGATGCAGCCCGTCTGCCAGGTGTCGTTCACGCTGTTCGGGTCCCCGTCGTCGCAGGGCTGGCCGGGGAGGGCATTGCCACCCAGCACGCCTTCGCAGTCCTCACCGACGCACTGGCAGCCTGCGTTGTACACGTCGTTCTGCGTGTCGGCGTTGCCGTCATCGCAGGTGCTGCCCGGTACGGCAGGACCGCCGGGGACACCTTCACAGTCGACTTGTTGGGAGGAGGAATCGAAGCAGAGGGTCGGATGGCTGAACTTGTTCTGCACCTGGAAACCGCCGCCCAATGTGTCCGCCGGGATGATCTCCGAGTAGAACTCCAGGATCTCGTGGCAGTTGGGGTCCTGGCACACCAGGCTGTCCGGAATGCGCACCCATAGGTTCAGGCAGAAGGTGAAGGTGCCGTCGGTGGTGAACTGGCCGATGAGGATCTTGTTCGAGGGCGTCGGACCTTCCACGTTGCCGATGTTGCTGCTCCAGGCGAAGTTGTCCGAGCTGTAGGTGGCGCCGCCGTAGTCGTTGAGGATCGTCGGGGCCACGCCCACGGACAGGATGCCCGGAGGGCTTCCTGCCAGCAGCCCGTCCGCCGTGCTCAGCGGAATGCCGGCCAGCGGATCGGCGTGGGCGAGCAGCGGTCCGCCACCTGCACTACCACCGTCGTTGTTCGGCTGGATCGTGCCGTCGGTGTCCTCATCCTTCGGGACACCCCAGTGGGCGTCCGAAGCGGCGCCGGCCGTGAGCCAGCTGTCAAGCATCACCGTGTTCTTCGACAGGTGGATGTCGTTGATGTCGCTGGCCCAGGACTCACCACGGTCGTCATTGTAGAAAAAGCTCGTGGTGCTGTTGAAGCTCAGGTCGTGGCCGGGGAAGCCGCCCACGGTGATCAGCTTGTAGCCCGCCTTGAGGTCGACGAACACGCGATACGTGACCTCCCCCGTGGACAGGTCACTGCTGCCGTCCGTGTCCGCGGCATCGTTGGCATCGGCCACGTAGTAGCGTTCAACGAAGATGCCTTCCAGCCCGGAGGGGTCCGGCGGTGTGTACTGGGCGCGGGCGCCAGTGGCGGTGAGCAGGACGGTGAGAAGCAGCGAGCGATGCATGGTTCGGCGGTTGAGCGGGCGAAACTATCCCCGGGGTATTGCGCCCATGAGAGGCTTGGGTTACCAGATCGTGAATCGCTTCAGTCGCGCACAAGCAGCCTTACCTGTGGACCGCGATCAGTGATCAGTTGGATGAGGTAGGTCCCTGCGGGCAGTCCGCCCAGATCGAGCTCGCGGTGGCCCTGCGCCATGCCACGCATGCTCTCCTCCCGCACCAAACGGCCGGCTTGGTCGAGCACACGCACGGCCTCGACCTGCTGACCGGTCCAGGTGAGCGTGAGGAGGTCCCCGGACAGCGGGTTCGGGAAGAACCGCCACTCCGCTCCGGGCTGAAAGGCATCCGGCGTGGAGACATCCGGGCACACGATCGTGATGTCCAGACCGTTGCAGTCGTCCGGACCATAGCAGCACAGCAGCGGGATGTTGAAGTTCGCCGCGGGGTCGAAGTTGCAGGCCAGGGTGTCGGTGCATCCGAACACGATGGCCGTTTGGCAGGAGCCGTCATCACAACCGGCGGCGGGGTCGTACTCCAGGAAGTTCGGGTCCATGCAGCCGCACTCGGGCGGATATACCAACAGGCCGCTCGGCACTTCATCCGCCGCCAGGAGCGTGTCGTTCCACACATACTTGATGATCGTTCCGTCGGTCTCTTCCACCTCGATGTTCAGATGGAACGTGAGCTCACCGGCCGTGGTCACCTGCAGGATGAGGATGCGGTTGTCCGCCGTGGGACCCTGTACGCCCGGCGTGGTGCAGCTGATCCGCGTATCGGTCGTTTGGAACACCGAGCCGCTGATGCTGTCCTTGAACAGGCTGTCCGGACTGGTGCCGACCACGGCGAAACCGGGAGGCAGGGCCGTGCCGCCGTTCAAGGGCACAAGGCCGTCCAACGAATCCAGCGGCGCGCCGGCGAGCGGGTCCGTGTTCTGAAGCAATCCGCCGGGGATCATCGCACTGCCACCATCGTTGCCGCCCAGGATGCTGCCGTCCGGGTCGTCGACCTTCAGGATACCGAACTTCTGCGTGCTGCCGGCGCCCATCGCGAACCACGAGTCGAGCGCCACCGTGTTCTCGTCCAAGGCGCCGTTGTTGATCTCATGCCCGAAGGTGCGCCCACGGTCCAGGTTGTTGAAGATCGGTTGCGTGCTGCTCACATCCATCGGATGCGAGGCATCCCCGTAAACCGCGCGCAAGGCACAGCTGTCGCACAGGTCCACGTACACCCGGTAGGTGCGTGATCCAGTGATCAGCCCGCCGCCGATGATGTCCGTCGCGTCGTTCGTGTCGGAGACATAGTAGGTCTCCACGATGACGTTCTCCAGTTCACCTTGAGCATGGGCCGCGGTGCCGATCAGGCCCATCAGAAGGAAAGGCCATGAGCGGGCCATCCGCAGGTTCGATGGATGGTGCCTCCGGGTCATCATCGGATGGTGTAGGAGAGGGTGAGCGAGTACTCCGGGCCGTAGGCATAGCGATCGAAATCGACCACATACCCTTGTTCGAACTTATAGGCCCTGCGCAGCGGAGCGTTCAGGATGTTGCGGCCACGCAGACGCACGCCCCAGTGCTTGCCGAAGGTCTTGTTGAGCACCACGTCGATCATGTGGCGCGGCATCTCATAGGCGCGGATGCCCTCGGGGTTCACTTCGGAGTTGGAGATCGCCAGCTTCGGGCCCTGCACGTTGTAGGAAACGCTGAGCTCGAGCCCGAGGCTGTCGCCCTTGTAGGTGAGCATCGAGTTCACGATGTACGGCGCCTGTCCGAACATCGGCGTGCTGTAGGTGGTCGGTTCCGCGGTCAGCACCGTGGTGAGGGTGCTCTTCGACTCCATCCACGTGAAGTTGCCGCGCCATTCGAGCCAGCGCGTCAGCCCCACCCGCCCTTCGAGCTCCAACCCGGTCACCGTGCTGATATCGGCGTTCCGCCAGGTGAATCCGCCGGCCACCGTGTACAGCAGCTCGATGTGGTTGCGGAAGCGTTTGTGGAAAGCACTGAGCGATACGTTGTTGCCTTTCCTGAAGAAGGTCTCCAGCCGCAAATCGTAGTTGTCGATGCTGGTCATCTCCAGATCCGGGTTGCCGTAGACCGGAGCGGTGAGGATGTAGTCGAACAACTGGACCACGGAGAACTCGCGGAAGCTCGGACGGCCCAACGAGCGGAAGTAGCTCGCGCGCAGGTTCATCGGTCGCTCCTGGTCGTCGATGAGCTTGTAGATGAGGTTGACGCTGGGCAGGATATCCCATTGCTCGATCGTGCCTGGTACCGCGGGCTTGGGCTCGGGATTGGAACCTCCACCGATGGCCACATCGCCCACCGTGCCCCGCGTGGTATCGTCCGCGGCAATGCCATCCTCCCAGTAGCGGAGGATGTCGGTGAGCATGTCCGTGTGTTCGGCACGGGCTCCGAACACGGCCCGCAGGCGTTGGGTCACGGCCAGGTCGGCCATGGCGAACGCGCTGGTCACTTTCAGGATGCCGACGTCGTTGTCCTTGAAGGTCCCAGCCGCGTAATACCGCGTGGTGAACCGGCCGTCCTCGCGCATCTCGAAGCGCTCCTGGTCCTCCCATTGCTCGGGCCCGGGGGCACCGAACAGGCCGAAGAAGGTCTGCCGGTTCTTGCGCGTGTTGTTCAGGTAGCCCCCGCCGAACTTGATCTTGTTGGCCCGCGGGTTCTCCACGCTCAGCGGCAGCTCGAATGTGAGCCGCCCGTCCATGATGGACTCATCCAGGAAGCGATAGATGCGCTGCGGCTGCCCAAGGGCCCCGTCCACCTCCGAGAGCGGCGCGCCCGGCGGCGGAAGGATGTACTGAACGGTCTTCAGGTCGAGCACGTCACGCTCACCCTTGCTGTAGGAGAGATCACCTTCGATCCTCAGGTTGTTCAGGCCCGGCACCAGGTTGCGCGTCCCGAACTGGTACACCCACAGGTTCCGTTCCTCGTAGAACTGATCCTCGGCCACGAAGGTCTCCGTTCCGATGTTGGGGTTCAGGAAGGTGCGATAGCGGCCGTTGTTCTGCCCGAGCTGGTTGGGCATCACCATCAGCGACAGGCTGTTGTTCCGGTTGATCTTCAACGAGAGGTTGCCGATGGCGTTCCACCCCTCGGAGATCACGCTGATGCGCTGGTCGCCTTTCTGGCCGTAATCATCCCCCGGCGTGGGATCTTCATAGGGCTCACCGGTCCGCGTGATGGTCGATGCTGGGTCATGCTCCGTTTCCGAGTTGTACCGGAGTCCCACCAGGTAACCCAAGGTCATGGGCGTATCGCGTTTCTTGAACAGCGACAGTTGGTTGCCGATGTTGAACGATAGGTTGTAGTTGGGCCTCCCGGTGGACCCGATCACCCGCCACGTGGAGTTGTTGAACCGGCTGTTGACCTCGGCGAGGCCGGCGTTCACCGTAGGTGAGAAGTAGCCCAGGTCGTACGTTTCGTTGTACGTGTTCACCGCCGCCTGGACCGCCACCGGGTCGTTCAGCAGAGCGGGAGCCAGCAAGCCCAGCTCCGTGAGGGCCAGGTGCTGCAGCGCGTTCTCTGTGCCCATGTTCGTCGATTGGAAGCCCGGGGTGCTGGACACGATGCCATGGTCGTTCAGGTACGACCCCAGTCCGAGAAGGACCAGCTGCTGGTAGAGGTCGGGCTCGATGAAGTCGGGGAACTCCTCGGCGTTCTCCGAGACCCCGTCAGGGATGGCGCGTAGCCCATCATCACGACCCAGCCAGTCGGTGGAGCTTCTTGGTGCGGTGGTGATGGTCTTGAAGGTCGAGTTCGGGTTGTATCCGACCGTGGCGCTGACCCCGACGCGCAGGCGCTCCGGATAGTCGCTCGTATTCAGGGAGATCAACGCACCGGACCAATCCCCCGGCAGGTCGGGCGAAGCCGTCTTGGTGATCACGATGTTGTCCATCAGGCCAGTGGGGAAGAGGTCCAGCCTCAGGTTGTTGGTCAGGGGATCCAACGTGGGGATCCGGTTCCCGTTCACCGTCGTCACGATGTACCGGTCCGCCAAGCCGCGGACGGACACGAAAGCCCCCACCGTGGAGACCCCGGTGACCCTTCTCACCGCTTGGGCGGCATCGCCATCCCCGGTCCTCACCATCTGGTCACCGGAGATGTAGTCCATGCTGGTCGCTGAATTGATCTTCATCCGTTCCAGATACGTCTCGCCGGTCCTCCGTGCCTTCGATTCCACCGTGAACTCCTTGAGCTCGGTGCTCTGCTGGCTCAGTGCGACGTTCAGGATGATGACCTCTCCTCCCTTCGGATCCAGCGTGCGTTCCATGGGCTGGAAGCCGAACGAGGCGAACGTGACCACCACCGGCCCCGGATCTTTGATCGCGAGGGAGTAGTTCCCGTCCAGATCGGCGGCGGTGCCCACGTTCGGCTTGTCCTTCAGCATCACGGAAGCTCCGATCATGGGCTCGCCGTTCTGATCGGTCACCTTGCCCCGCAGGATGCCCTGCCCGGATGCGACGAACGACCAGCTCAATGCGAGCAGGACCAATAAGTGATGGAGCGGCTTCATGACGATGGTCCCTTCCGGGTCGGCGAAGGTCCGGGGCCCCTGTGGGCTGAGCGTTCCGCTTCCATTAAGCATGATCTATTTCGACCCATGAGGCACCACGCTCCGCTTCCGCATGATCGGCGCGGTGTTCGGCCGGAACAGCGATCAGTGTACGCAAGCGTGGGACCCGGAAGTGTTCACGTACGCGTAACGATCCGGTCGAACGGGACTTACTCTGGTTGGCCGGCCGGCATCGCATGCGGCAGTGCACCGATCAGCTGCTGGATGCGCTGGGTCTCCAGGCTCAAGCGGCACACCCGGCGCAGCGTGCGGACGAAACGGTCCAGGTAACGTTCACGTGCCAGCCGCTCCTCCTTGGCACTGCGTCCCGGATGCAGCACCATCTCCTTGTACTGGTCGATCATACGGTCGAGCGCGGACCGTCCTCCCATCATCAGGTCCCAGGCGCGCGCGGGCACACCATCGACCCGGATCCTTCCGTCGATCTCGATCCAGCCTTCCGCCTTGTCCACGCGCATGCGCAACCGCCACAGGTGGGCCGCCCCATCGTCGTCGTGCACGATCCGCTCGAGGAGGGGCGCAGGCAGTGGCGTCACCGTGAGCGGCCACCCCTCCAGCATCTCGTGGCCGAGGTGAAGTTCCAGAAGCTCCTGCCCCATGCTGCACCAGGCCTCCAGATCGGGATGGAGCACGATCCGGATCGGCCCGGGCGGGGCCACACCCTCCTCCGACCGGATGCTCCAGCCGGGGTCGTTCATCACCGCGTAGGTGTAATGGAGCACATCAGCGCTGGTGATGGAGCGATCGGTCGTGGCCTTGCGGTATGGCCGCCGGCGGATGCCTTGGGCCCGGGCAGCTCGCACCTCCGACAAGGAGGGCGGGATCGACCCTGGGTCGTGCCCGTGCCGGATGGGCAGCGAGCCGTACACTTCCCGAAAACGCTCCAAGGCCCAGGTGCTGATGTTGTCCCGGACGTTCCCCTTCGGGTCGAACGTATGTCGCGGCAGGACCACGGTCCGTCGGCCGCTGCCGGCCAGTTGGGCGTGCGGAAGCGCGGTGGTGGCGTGCACGAACGGATGCACGCCTCGTCCTTCCAGCGCAAGGACCAGGAAGGTGTTGCCGGCGCTGCCGTCGTGCCCCAACAGCAGAGGTAGTTCATCCACCATCGGCTCCGGCACGGCGGAAGGATGGAGGTAGCAGCGTCCGAACGGCCGGGGCAGGAATTCGATCAACCCGTCCGGTGCGAACGGTCGCATGGGTGCATCCTCGGCGCCGTCCTCATCGCGCTGTTTGCGCCAGGTTTGGCCGGAGTGGCCGCGGAGCCGTTCGGTCAGCGTCGCAGGGTCGGCGTCGAGCCTCGGATCATGCACATCGATGGGCGGACCGGAAGTGTAATGCCGGAAGATGGCCTGGTCCGATCGACCCGCCTGCACGGCCGCGGTGAACAGCGGGAGTTCCTCCCCTGGTTCTCCAGTGGGCCCCTGCCCGGTGGGTGTTGTGCGCGGCATGGCCGCAAAGCACGAAGGCCCGCGTGAAGCCCTTCCTACCGGAAGGTTAAGCTTCGCTAGCGCTGCGTTACCGTGCGACCGTTCAGTTGGGGGAGAAGCCCGTCCTCAACGGAAGGGGTCGAGGGACCGACCCACGCCCCAAGGGGATCTTCCGGGTAAGGCCCATGTGAACGGTGGCATGCCTCAAGCGCACCCATGTCCATGCGGATCTCACGCAACGATGACCGAAGCATAGATCCCGGTCATGTGCATGATGGGCGGGTCACCAGGAGGCGGCCCGGAGCGGATCGTTCGACACGGCCCGGTCCGCAAGGGCCCTGGTCCCTAGAACGCCCTCAACAACGGCATCTCCACTTCCACCCGTGTGCCTTGTGAAAGGTCCGTATACCGGAAACCCGCCCTGCCACCGTGCTGCTTCTGCACCAGATCCAAGCGTGCACGGGTGATCGCGGTACCCAGCGAGGTCTTCTTCGTGACCACCCCATCGGCCGTTCCTTGCTTGGGTGCGTGCCGGCCAGCGCCATCATCTTCCACGGAATAGACGATCTGCCCGTCCCGCTGATCCACCGTGATGGAGATATGGCCCGTGCCGTCCTTCCCGGCCATGCCATGCCAGATCGCGTTCTCCACGAAGGGCTGAACGACGAGCGGGGGCACCAGCACGTCGCTGGCAGCCAAGGAAGGGTCCACCTGGATGCTGATCTCGAACTTTCCATCCATGCGCATGCGCTCCAGTTCCATGTAGGCCCGAAGGGCATCCAGGTCGTCCTGCAGGGGGACCTCGGCATGCCTGCTGTTCTCCAGTACGGAACGCATCACGCGCGCGAACTTGCTCAAGTAGGTGCTCGCCTTGTCCAGGTCGTTGTGCTGCATGTAGGCGTTGATGCTGTTCAGCGCGTTGAAGATGAAGTGCGGGTTCATCTGGCTGCGCAGCGCCTGGGTCTCCAACGTCGCGGCCTCCTTCTCGAAGCGTTCTTTTCTGCGCCTCCTGTCGGCCATGAACCAGGCGGTGCCGCCTGCGATGAACAGGAGGCCCCCCGCTCCGGTGGCCAGCGCCTTGTTCCGGTTCTGGTCCGCCCGTAGTGCTTCGATCGTGCGCTCGTTCTCCAGTTGCTCGCGTTCTCCGGAGTAGCGCAGGCTGTCCGCCAGCTGCTTCTTGCCGAACGTGTAGTGCAGGTCGCGTTGCGTCAATCGGCGCTGGGCCTGCTCCGTGGTGAGGCTGTCACGGAGCCCTATGTAAGCCTCATGGTAGGCCAATGCCTGTCCCATGTTCCCGGCCGCCTTGTACGCGCGGTACAGGCATTCACAGCTGTTCCGCTTTCCGAAGCGTGACCCGGTGGCCAGCGCCAGCTTCAGGCCCTCTTTGCAGTGCGTGATCGCGCCTTCCGCCCTGCCTTGGGCCAGCTGCACCAGACCGGTCTCGGCCAGGACCAGGGAAGCATGCGGGTCATCGCCGACCGTTCGTGCCAGCTCCAAGGCCTCACCAAGCACGTGCTCCGCCTCCTTGTGGCGCCCCATCAGCCGGTAGACCGTCCCCAGGTCGAGCAAGGTGTGGTCCATCAGGTGGGTGAACCGTCCCTCGCGCTCCATTCGCAGTGCCTCTTCCAGCAGCACGGCCGCGCTGTCGTAACGCCCCAGTTCGATCAACATGCTGCCAATGCCACCACTGGCATCGATCATCCCTTGCCGGTCATCCGCCTGGCGATACAGGTCATACGCGCGGCGCATGAACGCCAGAGCGTCAGCCTTCTCTCCCAGGGCGGACCTTAGGTCGCTGATCTGGGATAGGCACTGGGCGACACCGCTCGCGTTGTTGGCGGCCTCCTGGATGGCCATGGAGCGATACATCATGTCTATGGCCTCTCCCACCTTGCCGGTCTCGGCATACACGTTCGCCATGTTGCTGTATCCCGTGCCTGCCATGTCCTGCAGGCCGACATGCTGGGCCAGTAGCGCCGCCTTCTCATAGTAGATCAATGCACTATCCGGCCGACCTTGTGTTTCATGCACCGCACCGATGTTGTTGTAGCAGTATACCAGGCCGCGCTGGTTGTTCGCTGCGCTATGCTTGAGCAGGCTTTGGTGGTAGTACGAGATGGCTTCGGACATCCGGCCCAGGGACTGATGGATGGTGGCCATGTTGCTCAGTGTGGCCCCCGCACCCCGCAGGTATGCGGAGTCCGTTCGCAACGAGCAGGAGCGGAATGAACTGTCCAGGTACACCAAGGCGATCTCTCCTCCCCCGGTGCGGAACGTGGCGATGCCGATGTTCCGGAAGGCCTGCCCCACCATGAGCGTATCGCCATGTGCCCTCGCTTCGGACAACAACCGCCGCGACAACCCCAGACTGCTGTCCTGATCCACCCGGGACACATGGTAGATCACATCGTCCAGCGCGACCAGGCGTTCGTGGGAGGAGAGCGCCTGATCGTGGTAGCGCTGCCATGCGTTGCGCAGCTTCTCCTGATCCTGGGCGTATCCGCCCAACACACCGCACACGAACACGAGGTGGATGGACCGGCGAAGAAAAGAGCTTGGCATCAGGTTGAACCAGAGATCCAAGGTACACTGGCGGGCCGAGCAGGCGTCTCGTCCGGCTTGAAGCCTGCACAGGCTCGATGAGCTCCTGCTCTTAGCGAACTGCGCGGCGTTCCACCTGGTCCCATGGCGCGAAGGTCACGTTCGATCGCATGGAAAAGAGAGCCCCCGACCTTGCGGCCGGGGGCTCCTTCATGGTCCGGGGACCGATGCTTACATCATCCCGCCCATGTCGCCCATGCCACCGCCGTGGCTATGGCCATGTGCAGCCTTCTCTTCCTTCTCCTCGCTGATCACGCACTCCGTGGTGAGCAGCATGCTGGCGATGGAAGCGGCATTCTCCAAAGCGACGCGGGTCACCTTGGTCGGGTCGATCACACCGGCGGCGAGCAGATTCTCGTACTCCTCGGTGCGTGCGTTGAAGCCGTAGTCGGCCTTGCCGTCGCGCACCTTCTGCACCACGATGCTGCCTTCCAGGCCCGCGTTGCCCACGATCTGGCGCAGCGGCTCCTCGATGGCGCGGCGCACGATGCCGATGCCGGTGGTCTCATCATTGTTGGCGCCTTCCATCTTCTCCAGCACCTTCTGGGCGCGGATGTAGGCCACACCGCCGCCCGGCACGATGCCTTCCTCCACGGCCGCACGGGTCGCATGCAGGGCGTCGTCCACGCGGTCCTTCTTCTCCTTCATCTCCACCTCGGTGGCGGCGCCCACGTAGAGCACGGCCACACCGCCGGCCAGCTTCGCCAGGCGCTCCTGCAGCTTCTCCTTGTCGTAGTCGCTCGTGGTGGTCTCGATCTGGGCCTTGATCTGGTTCACCCGCGCGGTGATGTCGGCCTTCTTGCCGGCACCGTTCACGATGGTCGTGTTGTCCTTATCGATGCTGATCTTCTCGGCCTTGCCCAGCATGCTCAGGTCGGCGTTCTCCAGCTTGAAGCCGCGCTCCTCGCTGATCACGGTGCCACCGGTGAGGATCGCGATGTCCTCCAGCATGGCCTTGCGACGGTCGCCGAAGCCCGGGGCCTTCACGGCAGCAACTTTCAGGGCGCCGCGGATCTTGTTCACCACCAGGGTGGCGAGCGCCTCACCGTCAACGTCCTCGCTGATGATCAGCAGGGGCTTGCCGGTCTGCGCGCTCTTCTCCAAGATCGGAAGGAGCTCCTTCATCGTGCTGATCTTCTTGTCGTAGATCAGGATGTAGGCGTTCTCCAAGTCGGCCTCCATCTTTTCCGCGTTGGTCACGAAATAGGGGCTGAGGTAGCCGCGGTCGAACTGCATGCCTTCCACCACTTCCACGGTGGTATCGGTGCCCTTCGCTTCTTCCACCGTGATCACACCTTCCTTCTTCACCTTGGCCATGGCCTCGGCGATCAGGGATCCGATGGTCTCGTCGTTGTTGGAGCTGATCGTAGCGACCTGCTTGATCTTGGCGTTGTCGTCACCGACGCTCTTGCTCATCTTCTTGAGCTCGTCCACCACCGCGATCACGGCCTTGTCGATGCCGCGCTTCAGGTCCATGGGGTTGGCACCGGCGGCCACGTTCTTCAGGCCCGCGGTCACGATGGCCTGGGCGAGCACGGTGGCGGTGGTCGTACCATCACCAGCGGCGTCAGCTGTCTTGCTGGCCACTTCCTTCAGCATCTGGGCGCCCATGTTCTCCACAGGGTCCTTCAGCTCGATCTCCTTCGCCACGGTAACGCCGTCCTTGGTCACTTGGGGAGCACCGAACTTCTTGTCAATGATCACATTGCGGCCTTTCGGGCCCAGGGTCACCTTCACGGCGTTCGCGAGGTGGTCCACACCGCGCTTCAGGCGGTCGCGTGCGTCGATGTCGAATTGGATGTTCTTGGCTGCCATGGCAGTTCTGGGATTTTGGTTTTTGTCGGGGCGATGGTCACATCGCCCGTACTTGGATCTCGAGGGGACAATGGAAGGGCGACATGAATGTCGCCCGTTCGATCAGTTCAGGATGGCGTAGATGTCGCTTTCGCGCATGATCAGGTAGTCCTTGCCGTCGTAGCTCAGCTCGGTGCCGCTGTACTTGCCGTACAGGATCTCGTCACCGGCCTTCACGCTCAACGGGGTCACCTTGCCATCATCGGCCACGCGGCCGTGGCCTACGGCCACCACCTTGCCGCGCTGCGGCTTTTCCTTGGCCGTGTCGGGGATGATGATGCCACCCTTGGTGGTCTCTTCGGCGGCTGCGGCTTCCACAAGCACACGGTCCGCCAGGGGCTTCACTTTCGTAGCCATGGTGAATTGGATCGTTCGGTTGGTTTGCGGGCCGCGCATGTCAACCGCCATGCCAACACAGCATCCTCTGCCACACGACTGACGATCTTGCAAGGCTCGGCCCGGAGAGAGCCAACCACCTGACAGCCGCGCTGCCAGCCTGACGCGTTACGGGGTTGCCGGGGCGGGCTCCTGGGCGGGCGCCTCCTCCTGGGTCGGTGCCACGTCCTCGGGGGCCACTTCGCCACTGGTCACCTGCTCGGTGGGAGCGTCCAGCTCATCCAGCTCGGCCGAGCCGCCAGTTTGCACGGCCGCGCTCACCAGGCACAGCACCATCAGTGCGCCGGCCAGGGTCCACGTGCCCTTCTCCAGGAAGTCGGCCGTGCGTTGCACGCCGCCGATCTGCTGGGCGCCGGTGAAACCCGCCGCCAGTCCACCGCCCTTCGGGTTCTGGGCCAGCACGACGAGGGCCAGCAGGGCGGCCACGATGATGATGAGGACGGAGACGACGACCATGGCGAAGGAGCGTTGGAACAGGTCCGCTGTTCAGCGGGGGCGCAAAGTAAACGGATCTTGGCGATCCGGCGGTCAACCCTTGCCGCCTTCCGCCGCGATGGCACGGGCCAGGAACTCCGCCCTACGCTGCGGATGCCGTTCCGCCAGCCGCCTGTACGCTGCGGCCGCGCGGGTGGTGTCGCCCTGTTGCTCGTAGATCCGCGCCAGGGTCTCGGTCACCAGCTCGGCATGCTCTTCCAAGCTGCGTTTGCCGGCCTGCTGGGGGGTGAAGAACTCGGCCTTCCGCGCTGCCGGCGTGGCCTGACCCTGGATGAACCGCTCGATCAACGCCTTGGTGTCCATCCCGCCGGGGATGGGCTGAGCGGGGGAGGCCTTCGGCGTCAGTGCGTCCGCCACGACCTTCCTGGGCGCAGCCGACACGGTCGCCGGTGCGGTCACTTCGGGGGCCTCCTCCAACCAGGCCGTGAACCGCATACGCTCCGGTCGGGTGGACGCGTGGAGCGGCGCTTCCGATGGACGCTCCGCATCGGGTGGGACCGCGGCGGTGGGCGAGGCCGGTTCCTCAGCAGGGACCGGGGCGGTCGGTTCCGGCACCTCCTCGCGGGCTTGCGTCGCGGACCATGTCAGGTCGTACACCGTGGCCAGCGCGGCACTGCGGATCTGGTCGTCCAGGTCGTCCGGCGGCGCAGGGGGCGGCTGTGCCGGACGTGCGCTCTGGGCCGCAAGCTCGGAGGTTGCGCCAAGCGCGGCGGAGGGCCCGGCCGTCGGCTCCTCGTGGACCGGTTCAAGGGATACCGCCCCAGGTGCGGGCGCCACGGGCTCCAGCGTCATCGGCACGGTCAGCGGTCCTGCATCCACCGGTGTCGCCCGTTGACGGGGGGTCGGCCCCGCATCCGCATGCACCAGGTCGTGCACACGCGCCCGGCTGGGCAGGTGGGCGGCCACCTGGCGCAGATGCTCGTCGTACAGCACACCGCCCGTGGCCGCTTCGCCCACCGTCAGCAGCACCTGCGCGCCGCTGAACCACGGGTAGCGGCCCGCCAGCTCGCGCAACCCCGCCACATCCGTGGCGCCCACGGCCGTGGGTTCCTGCAGCAAGGTGTTCAGCCGTTCTCGGTCCATGGGGTCACCAGTTGCCCAGCGTGCGGTCGAAGATATCCTGTACCAACTGGTCGCTGATGGTCCGCACCAGGCCCTCCTCGACCGTCACCAGGTCGGCCGCGCTGTCGTAGTCGGCGAACCGGCTCACCGTGAAGGTGCTGCTGCGCGTGGCGTCCAAGCCGTTGGTGTAGGTCACGCTCACCGTCATCGTCAACCGGTTCAGGGCGGCGGTCTCATTGGCCTGGATGGACACCGGTTGCACGTCGTAGCCCGTGATCGCGCCTTCATACCGGAGGTCGCCACCCTCACGCACCAGCTTCAGGGGCGTTTGGGCCTGCAGCAGGTCGCGCAGGGTTTCGGTGAACACCTGCGCGGTGCGTGGAGTGCTCAGTGGGGCCCGGGCATCGAACACCGCCACGTCGTACGTGGACGCGCCCGCAGGGATGTCCGCGCCGGTGAAGGAGTAGTTCACCTTGCAGCCGGCCGGGGTCAGCAGAAGGATCAGGATCAGGACCTGGACCGATCGTCGGGGAAAGAACAGCGCCATCCGGCCGATGAGCCGCCCCGTGGCGTTCGCACCCCGCCTCGCCGGAGCTTCAGCGGAAGTGGGCCTCGCACCCTCGCACCCTTGCACGTTCGCACCTCCCATCACTGCAGCCCGTATTCCTTGATCTTGCGGTACAGGGTGCGTTCGCTGATGCCCAGCTCGGCCGCGGCCGTCTTGCGGCGGTTCCGGTGCTTGGCCAGCGCCTTGTTGATCAGCTCCTTCTCCTTCTCCTCCAGGCTCAGCGATTCCTCCACCTCGGTGTGCTCGATGTCCTGGTCCACTTCCCCCGGACGGGACGGCATCTGGATGCTCACCGTGCCCGACGGGGTCCCCTCCATGGGCAGCACGATCTCCTCCCGGTAGGTCGGTGGCGCCACGGCGGGCAGCGGTTTCCCATGCGTCAGGGCGGCCACCTGCTCCTTCAGCACCGTCAGGTCGTTCTTCATGTCGAACAGGAACTTGTAGATCAGCTCCCGTTCGCTTACGCTGTCCAGCCCGGCCGCACGTCCTGCCGCCGCCGGCACCAGCGCCGTGCTCTCCTCCGGCAGGTATTGCCGCAGCGTGGCCGCGCCGATCGATCGCGTTTGTTCGATCACGCTCAGCTGGTCCACGATGTTGCGGAGCTGCCGCACGTTGCCCGGCCAGCGGTACTCCGTCAGAAGGTGCTGCGCATCGGGCTCCAGGGTGATGGCCGGCATGCGGTACCGGTCGGCGGCATCGCTGGCGAACTTGCGGAACAGCAGGTGGATGTCCTCCCGCCGCTCGCGCAGCGGCGGCACGTGGATCGGCACGGTGTTCAGTCGATAGTACAGGTCCTCGCGAAAGCTGCCCCGCTGCACGGCCTGCAGCATATTGACGTTCGTGGCGGCCACCACGCGCACATTGGTCTTCTGGGCCTTGCTGCTGCCCACGCGGATGAACTCGCCGGTCTCCAGCACCCGCAGCAGGCGCACTTGCGTGGTCAGCGGCAGCTCGCCCACCTCGTCCAGGAAGATGGTGCCCTTGTCGGCCACCTCGAAGTAACCCTTGCGCGCCTCGTGCGCCCCGGTGAAGCTGCCCTTCTCGTGGCCGAAGAGCTCGCTGTCGATCGTACCCTCCGGGATGGCGCCGCAGTTCACCGCGATGTACGGGCCATGCTTGCGCGAACTGAGCTGGTGCACGATCTGCGGCATCACCTCCTTGCCCGAGCCGCTCTCCCCGGTGATCAGCACGGTCAGGTCCGTCGGGGCCACCTGCGCGGCGATCTCGATGGCGCGTTCCAGCATCGGCGAACCGCCGATGATCCCGAAGCGCTGTTTGATGGGTTGTACGTTCATGCCGTGCCGTTCTCTGGTGGGCGTTCCCGCCCGTTGGTCCTAGGGCGCCACCGCCATCGCCTCCGGGCGCCGGGCCACCACCTCCGTCACTTCGCCTTGCAGCGAGCCGCTCGTGCCGCTCACGATCCGTGCCAGCACCAGGTCGCCGGGCATCAGCTCCGTTCCGACATGCACGCGCGCCACGATCACCACCGCGTTCTGGCTGTTCCGCCCGAACAGGTGCGCCTCGCTGCGCTTGCTCACGCCCTCGATCAGCACCTCCTGCACCAGGCCCACGTGCCGCCGGTTCCGCTCGCCGGCATGCTTCATCTGCAGGTCGATCACCTCCTGCAGGCGCCGGCCCTTCACCTCGTCGGGCACATCATCCGGGTACTTCCGGGCGGCCAGCGTCTTGGGGCGCTCGCTGTACTTGAACATGTAGGCCATGTCGTAGCGCACGGCCTCCATCAGGCTCAAGGTGTCGCGCTGCTCCTCCTCGGTCTCGCCGCAGAAGCCCGTGATGAGGTCGGTGCTGATGGCGCAGTCGGGCATGTAACGCCGGATGGCCGCGATGCGGTCCAGGTACCAGGCCCGGTCGTAGCCGCGGTTCATCCGTTGGAGCACCGCGCTGCTGCCGCTCTGCACGGGCAGGTGGATGTACTTGCAGATGTTGGGGTGCCTGGCCATCACGGTGAGCACCTTGTCGGTCATGTCCTTGGGGTGGCTGGTGCTGTAGCGCACGCGCAGCAGCGGGCTCACCCCGGCCACCCGCTCCAGCAGGTCGGCGAAGTCGGTCACCGGCACCGCGGGGTCCTTCACCGCGCCGCGGCCGTCCACGTTCCAGCGGTAGCTGTCCACGTTCTGCCCCAGCAGTGTCACCTCCCGGTAGCCCTGCGCCACCAGCTGCCGGCACTCGTCCACGATGGTGTCGGGATCGCGGCTGCGCTCCCGGCCGCGGGTGAAGGGCACCACGCAGAAGGCGCACATGTTGTCGCAGCCGCGCATGATGGTGACGAAGGCGGTGACGCCGTTGCTCCCCAGGCGCACGGGCTCGATCTCCGCGTAGGTCTCCTCGCGGCTCAGCAGCACGTTCACGGCCTTCTGCCCGCCCTCCACCTCGTCGAGCAGCGCGGGCAGGGTGCGGTAGGCGTCGGGGCCCACCACCAGGTCCACCAGCTTCTTCTTCTCCAGCAGGTCCTCGCGCATGCGCTCGGCCATGCAGCCCAGCACGCCCACGCGCAGGTCGGGGTTGCGCCCCTTCAGGTGGTTGAGCCCGTCGATGCGGTTCAGCACCGTCTGCTCGGCCTTGTCGCGGATGCTGCAGGTGTTCAGCAGCACCAGGTCCGCCTCCTCCGCCTTGTCCACCACGGTGTAGCCGTCCTTGGCCAGGATGCTCGCGACGATCTCACTGTCGCTGAAGTTCATCTGGCAGCCGTAGCTCTCGATGTGGACGCGCTTGCTCACCGGTTCGTCGGAAGGGCTGCTAAGGTAAGGGTTGGTCCCGTGGAACTGACAAGGTGGCAGAGGGTGGCTGGCCCCTACATTTCGGCGACCTTTCGGCCATGCGTGCTGCCTTGTTCGTCATCGCCCTTCTCGCGATCGGGCACGTTCGGATCTCCGCGCAGTACGAGGTGGGGTTGTCCGGTGGAGTGTTCCACGCCGCGATGTCCACCTCCAGGAACTCCAGGGGGGGCGGCTCTTTCGGACCGGGCGACGTGATACCGTACACCGTTGGTGTTTGGTACCGGGAACGAAGCGCAAAGGGGGTCGGTCTTGGCCTTGGGGGCCAATGGACACACCGGTCCTTCCGAGCGGACTACACCACGGGTGGGCTGGGTTACGGTTCGAACTACGAGACCGCTGTCAATGCGGATTTCGTCCATGCGTACGTCGGCCTTGAAGTTCGTCTGGACGGGAAGGGGCGCCTGAACTTGCGGACCGGACCCCAGTTCGGCTTCTTCGTTGGCGGCAACGCCCGGGGTACCTATTCCGGATGGAGCACACTGAGCCCTTCCGACAGTGAAACGTTCCGCCAGGATGATCTCGACTACCATGGTGATGTGCGATGGTTCCTGGGCTTCGGCTTCTGGTCCGCGCTGCACCAGCGGCTCAGCCTCTCCGTCGACCCCTACGCCAGTGTGAGCATCACACCCATGAAGGAGGATGATCCCAGGTTCATGTCGATCGACTTCGGATTGAATGTGTCCGTCGGGCTCAGGATGAAGCGCCGAACGCTGTGGGAAACCGTGCGTGCCGGGGCACCGAACACACCCTGAAGTGATCGCCCGGAACGAAGCCATGAAGACGACCAGCGGTCCTTGCCGCGGTCTGCCCCGCTTGTGCATGCTGGCCATCTGGGCTGTTTCGTTCCACACGACCACGGCCCAATACGCAGTGGGCATCACGGTCGGCGCGGCCCATCTCGACCTGCAGGAACGGAAGCGCAAGAACACCTCCGGCCAGCTGCACTTCGACGGGGTCGACCAGCCCGCCTGGTCGATGGCCGTCTTCTACCGCGAGCACGCGCCGGGCCGCATTCATCTGGGGGGCGAACTGCAGGTCGATCGACGCCGGTTCAGCGCTTCTTGGTCCGATGGCGGCCTGGGCAGCGGCGAGGCCACCTCGGCCTCCGTGGAGCTTTACACCGTACGTGTGGCCTTGCTGCCCGAAGTGGACCTGGACCGGGCCGGGACCACCAGGGTACGTTTCGGACTGGCGATAGGGGCGGTGGTCGCGGGCCGGATGAACGGCACCCGCTCCTATTGGGGCCTCAACGGCCCGGTGAACGAAACGCTCGTGGACGCCGACCCCAAGGGCTTCGGCGGCGAGCTGCGGGCCCTGCTGGGACTGGGCATCCGCGTTCCGCTCACCCCCGGCGGTGAACTGGTCATCGACCCCTTCACCGCCCTCAGCCTGGTGCCCATGATCCGCACCGGTGGCGGCTCGCGCTCCTGGGAGTCGGGGGTGCGCCTGGGATGGGCGTTCACCACCAAGCGCATGGCCCTCACCGAATGGATGCGGCCACCGGTCCGGTGAGCCTCGTGCGCGTACCCATGCGCACGCGTGCGTGGCACACGCCACCGCGCGAGGCCCCGTCCCTGTTGAAAAAAGTTTCCCCGTAGGGGAAGGAAGGGGAGAGGGGGCGCGGCATGGACCGCACCGCTCCGGATGATCGTTCTTTTGCGGCCTCAGAACGGCATCCCATGGCAAAGAAGAAGGAAGCAGCAAGCGGCGACCTGGTGATCGTGGAGTCGCCCGCCAAGGCGAAGACCATCGAGAAATACCTGGGCGAGGGCTACACCGTGCTCAGCAGCTACGGCCACGTCCGCGACCTGCCCGAGCGCGACCTCAGCGTGGACGTGGAGAACGGCTTCGAGCCCACTTACATCATCCCCGACGACAAGAAGGACCGCCTCAACGCGCTGAAGAAGGAAGCCGACAAGGCGGCCATCGTGTGGCTCGCGACCGATGAAGACCGCGAAGGGGAGGCCATCAGCTGGCATTTGAAGGAAGCGCTGAAGCTGCCTGAGGACAAGGTGCGGCGCATCACCTTCAATGAGATCACCAAGCCGGCCATCCTCAAGGCCATCGAGAACCCGCGTTCGATCGACGTGCACCTAGTGGATGCCCAGCAGGCCCGCCGCGTGCTCGACCGCCTGGTGGGCTACGAGCTCAGCCCCATCCTGTGGCGCAAGGTGAAGCCCAGCCTCAGCGCGGGCCGGGTGCAGAGCGTGGCCGTGCGCCTCATCGTGGAGCGCGAGCGCGAGATCCTCGGGTTCGCCGAGAAGAGCGCCTTCCGCATCACCGCCCTGCTCACCACCGGCAGCAAGGCCACCGTGAAGGCCGAACTGCCCAAGCGCTTCGCCACCGAGGCCGAGGCCATGGCCTTCCTGCAGGGCTGCCTGGGCGCCACCTTCACCGTGAACGCGGTGGAGAAGAAGCCCGGCAAGCGCACCCCCGCCGCACCCTTCACCACCAGCACGCTGCAACAGGAGGCCAGCCGCAAGCTCGGCTTCGGGGTGGACCGCACCATGCGCATCGCCCAGGGGCTCTACGAGCAGGGGCACATCACCTACATGCGTACCGACTCGGTGAACCTCAGCGAGCAGGCCATCGGCGCCGCCGAGGCGGCCATCACCGCCCAGTACGGCGCACGCTACTGCAAGACCCGCCGCTACCAGAGCAAGAGCAAGGGCGCGCAGGAGGCCCACGAGGCCATCCGTCCCACCGACCTTAACGTGCGCACCGCCGGCGCCGACCGCGATGCCGAACGCCTGTACGACCTCATCAGCAAGCGCACCCTCGCCAGCCAGATGGCCGACGCCGAGCTGGAGAAGACCGTCGTCAACATCGCCATCAGCGGCCATCCGGGCGATGACCTCGTCGCCCAAGGCGAGGTGATCCTCTTCGACGGCTTCCTGAAGGTGTACATGGAAGGCCGCGACGACGAGGGCGACAGCGAGGAGCAGGAGGGCCTGCTGCCCGACATGAAGCAGGGCGAGGTCCTCGGCCTACAGGAGATGACCGCCACCCAGCGCTTCGAGCGCCCCGCGCCCCGCTACACCGAGGCCAGCCTGGTGAAGAAGCTCGAGGAGCTCGGCATCGGCCGCCCCAGCACCTACGCGCCCACCATCAGCACCGTGCAGAAGCGCGGCTACGTGGTGAAGGAGAACCGCGAAGGCACCCCGCGCCCGTACCGCATCCTCACCCTGGCCGACGGCGCCATCGCGGACCGCACCGCCGTGGAGAACGTGGGCGCCGAGAAGCAGAAGCTCTTCCCCACGGACATCGGCATGGTGGTGAACGACTTCCTGGTGGAGCACTTCCCCACGATCGTGGACCTCAACTTCACGGCGTACGTGGAGGGCGAGTTCGACCAGATCGCCGAAGGCACCATGAACTGGCGCGCCATGCTCAAGGAGTTCTACGCGCCCTTCCACAAGACCATCGGCACGGTGAGCGAGACGGCCGAGCGGGCCACCGGATCGCGCGAACTGGGTATGGACCCCACCAGCGGCCGCAAAGTGGTGGCGCGCATCGGGCGCTTCGGTCCCATGATCCAGATCGGCGACGCCGAGGACGAGGAGAAGCCCAGGTTCGCCAGCCTGCGCAAGGACCAGAGCATCGGCACCATCACCCTGGAGGAGGCCCTCGACCTCTTCAAGCTCCCGCGCACCCTCGGCGAGCGCGATGGCGAGGTGGTCTCCGTGGCCATCGGTCGCTTCGGACCCTACGTCCGCCTGGGCGGCACCTTCGCCAGCCTCACCTCTGAGGATGATCCGCTCAGCATCGACCTGGCCCGTGCCATCGAGCTCATCGACCTGAAGAAGGTCGCCAGCGCCACCCGCGACCTGGGCGAGCACAAGGGCGAGATGATCGTGGCCGGCCGTGGCCGCTTCGGTCCCTACGTGAAGTTCGGCAAGACCTACGCCAACATCCCGAAGACCGAGGATCCCAACGCAGTGACCTTGGAGCGCGCCATCGAACTGGTGGAGGCCAAGCTCGCCGGCGCCCGCCAGATCGTGCTCAAGGAGTTCCCCAACAGCGCCATCCAGGTGCTCGACGGGCGCTATGGTCCTTACATCACCGATGGTGGCAGGAACGCCAATGTGCCCAAGGGCACCAAGCCCGAGGACGTGACCCTGGAGCAGGCCACCGAGCTGCTGGCCGCGGCGCCCGAGAAGAAGGGTGGCCGGAAAGGACGCGGACGCAGCGCACCGGCGCAGAAGGCGCCGGCGAAAAAAGCACCGGCCAAGAAGGCCGCTGCGAAGAAGGCTTCGGCGAAGAAGGCCGCCGCCAAAAAGGCCTGACCCCGGACACGCGGATCCGGTCCAGGGTTGCCAACAGCACCTTGTGCGTAGCTCGGTGCGGTGCGGTGCAGCGGTCGCCCGGGTGCGTTGGACCTTCGCAGTGACCGCACCCTCGGTCAGGCCCGTGCATGGACATCAGCCTTTATTTCCGCCCAAGCCCCCGCTTCGGCGCCCAGCGCCCTGACCATGGGGCCCACACCCTGGGCGATGGGGCGCAGTTCCACGGGCCGTCCGGTTTTCCGGAACTGGAAGGCGCACAGGTGGCCCTGCTCGGCGTGCTCGACGATCCCGGCCACGCCCGCCCACGGCGCTGTGTGGAGGCCCCCGATGCCATCCGCGAGCAGCTGTATCCGCTCTTCCGTCCGCAGGGGCGGCTGCAGCTGGTGGACCTCGGCGACATCCACCCCGGTGCGAGCGCACAGGATACCCAGCACGCCCTCGCGGAGTCCGTCGCCGAACTGGTGCGGCGCGGCATCGTGCCCATCATCCTGGGCGGCGGGCAGGGCCACACCTTCACCCAGTACCTGGCCTACGAGAAACTGGAGCGCACGGCCAACCTGGTCTGCATCGATGCGCGGTTCGACCTGGGCGAGCCTGGGCAGGGCCTCGCCGACAGCAGCTACCTCAGTCACATCGTGCTGCGCCAGCCCAACTACCTGTTCAACTACAGCAACCTCGGCTTCCAGACCTACCTGGTGGACCAGCCCGGCATCGAGCTCATGGACAAGCTCTTCTTCGATGCGCATCGTCTGGGCGAGCTGCGGGACCACCTGGCGGATGCCGAACCCGTGCTCCGCAACGGCGACACCCTGAGCGTGGACCTCTCGGCGGTGCGCCGCAGCGATGCCCCCGGTACCACCCGACCCGGCCCGAACGGGTTCCACGCCGAAGAGGTCTGCCAGCTCATGCGCTATGCCGGCATCAGCGAGAAGATCTCGTCCGTGGGGCTCTACGAACTGGATCCCGGGCGTGACCAGGACGGGGTCACCGCCCAGCTGGCTGCGCAGTTGATCTGGTGCTTCCTCGACGGCTTCCGCTCGCGGACCAACGACCTGCCGTGGCTCGACCGCAAACGCTTCACCCGGTTCCGGATCCCCATCCGCGGCAACGAGCAGGAACTGGTGTTCTACAAAAGCGCGGTGAGCGACCGCTGGTGGATGGACGTGCCTTACCGCGCCGAGCAGGAGGCCCGCTTCGAGCGCCATCATCTGGTGCCCTGCAGTTACGCCGACTACCAGATGGCCTGCCGCGAGGAGGTGCCGGACCGCTGGTGGCGCACCTTCCAGAAGCTGGCTTGACCGCCTTCGCCCGCCCCTGCTGGGCTTGGGGAAATTTGGCCGGTCCGGATCTTTGCTATATTGGCGCCGGGATCAACGCCGGTCCCGAGGGGAACATCGTCCCCGGACGGCCCGGCCCAGAACGGAACCAAGGATGAGGGGGAAACTGACCGCAGCGCTTTGCGCGGGCCTGATGGGTGTTGTGCACGCCCAGCAGGAACCGCAGTACACCCAGTACATGTTCGACCGCCTCTCGGTGAACCCGGCCGTGGCCGGAACCAGCGGCAACATGTGCGTCACGGCCCTCCTGCGCCAGCAGTGGAGCGGCTTTGATGGTGCGCCCAAGACAGGTCTCTTCAACTTCCAGATGCCGATCAGCAAGATCAGCAGTGGGGTGGGCCTGTCCGTTTACATGGACCAGCTCGGGCAACAGAAGGGGACCATCGCCCGGCTCAGCTACTCCTTCCACCGCAAGTTCGGGCCCGGTACCTTCGGGGTGGGCATCTATGCGGGCATGACCAGCCGCTCCCTGGGCAGTGATTGGGTGGCTGTGGACCCTGTCGCCAATGACGACGCGATCCCTGACGCCGGGGTGTCCGATGCCGGCTTCGACCTCGGCGCCGGCCTCTATTATGTGGCACCGACCTTCTGGGTGGGGATCAGCAGCACCCAGCTGCCGGAGACCGCGTTGGAGGATGTCAGCATCAAGAACGCCCGCCATTATTTCCTGCAGGGCGGCTACGACTGGGCCATCGGCGGCAATAAGAAATATGTGCTCCAGCCCAGCGTTCTGGTCAAGAGCGACGCAGCCACCACACAGCTGGACATCAACGCCACCTTCCTCTACAATGACATGGTCTGGCTGGGCGTTACCTACCGTACCGAGGATGCCATCGCCCCCATGATCGGCTACCAGTACAAGTTCCCCAGCGGCAACTCCAGCATCCGACTGGGGTACAGCTACGACGTGACCACCTCCCAGCTCAGCAACTACAGCAGCGGCAGCCACGAGGTGATGTTGAACTACTGCTTCAAGATCATCAAGCCGGAGAAGCTCGAGATCTACCGGAACATCCGCTTCCTGTAAGTCGGTAACCCAAACACCTGCACGGCCGTACGAAGTCTAGCCTGAAGTGTTCGCTTACCCGGACCCCAAGGCCCCAACGATCGAACGGCACAAACGGAGGAACCATGCAACTTCGTCCCATCATCTACATCGGCGCTGTCGGCTTGCTGGCCAGTTGCGGCGGCGGCGGTCAGGGGCAGCTCATCGGCGTCGTCGGACGTCCGGACTGGTACCAGGTGGACCCTTACGGGATGAACTACATCCCCATGGGCAGCTACACCATGGGCCCCAGCGACCAGGACGCCCCCTACGCCATGGTCTCCAAGAGCAAGACCGTCTCGGTCCAGGCGTTCTACATCGACCAGACGGAGATCTCCAACAACGAGTACCGTCAGTTCGTGTACTACGTGGTCGACAGCACCGCCAAACGGCTGCTGGGCGAGGACGATATTGGCGAACACGTCATCAGTGAGGACGAGTTCGGCGAGGAGATCGATCCCCCGGTGATCAACTGGCGCGAGCGGATCAACTGGTGGGGTGAGGAGGAGCGTGAAGCGCTCGCCGACATGTTCTACAGCGAAAGCGAGCAGTTCTATCGCCGCAAGGAGATCGACACCCGCAAGCTCATGTTCGAGTACTATTGGATCGACCTCAAGGAGGCCGCCAAGAAGTCCGGGCGTGACCTCGACCTGAGCTATACCAACACGAAAGGACAGAACAACGCCATCCGCGGCCACAGTGACCGCAGCAAGTTCATCATCAAAGAGGTCATCAATGTGTATCCGGACACGCTTGCCTGGGTGCATGACTTCACCTACTCGTTCAACGAGCCGATGACGGAGAACTACTTTTGGCATCCGGCCTACGACGATTATCCAGTGGTGGGCATCACGTGGACCCAGGCGACGGCGTTCAACGTGTGGCGCTCGATGCTGATGAACAGCTGGCTCAGTTCCCAGGAGGAGCCCTTCGTGAACCGGTTCCGCCTGCCCACCGAGGCGGAGTGGGAGTACGCCGCACGCGGTGGTCTGGACCTCCAGCCCTACCCTTGGGGCGGCCCCTACATCCGCAACCGCCAAGGCTGCTTCCTGGGCAACTTCAAACCGCTGCACGGCAACTACACCGACGATGGCGGCTTCCACACCGTACCCATCGACAGCTATTCGCCGAACGACTATGGCCTTTACAACATGGCCGGCAACGTGGCCGAGTGGACCAGCACAGCCTTCGATGAGGCGGTGTATGATTTCGACCACGACCTGAACCCCGAGTACAGCTACGACGCCCTGGCCAACGATCCGCCCTCGCTGAAGCGCAAGGTGATCCGCGGTGGCTCTTGGAAGGACATCGGGTGGTACCTGCAGACCGGCACACGCAGCTACGAATACCAGGACACCTCCAAGTGCTACATCGGCTTCCGCAGCGTCATGACCTACCTGGGTCGCGGAAAGGCCGTGAACGCCGAAGACCTCTAGGAACAGAAGAACCGCCTCCGCACTGAACCTGCAAGGGGGCTGCTCGATAGCAAGGACCAACTCTTCAGACCAACCCTAAACGCAAGGACGAACGATGAAACCCGGTAGCAAGAAGTGGAAGAACTTCATGGCCAAGTTGTACGGGATCGGTGCCGCGGTCGTGATCGTGGGCGCGCTGTTCAAGATCCAGCACTGGCCCGCTGCGGACCTTTTCCTCATCCTGGGCCTCAGTACAGAGGCCATCATCTTCTTCTTCTCGGCCTTCGAACCCCCGCACGAGGATCCCGATTGGAGCTTGGTGTACCCGGAGCTCGCTACTGGTGAACGCGCCGAGGGCGATGACTTCCGCAAGGACGATCAGCGTTCGGTCACCGAGCAGCTGGACGATATGCTGGAGGCCGCCAAGATCGAGCCCGAGCTCATCGAGAGCCTTGGCAACGGCATGCGTTCGTTGAGCGACCAGGCCAAGCAGATGACCGAGATCACCGGCGCCGCTGCGGCGACCAACGAGTACGCCAACAGCCTGAAGGACGCCAGCACCAAGGTGAGCAGCCTCAGCGACAGCTACGCCAAGGCCAGCGAGAGCCTCGTGGGCCTGACGGACAACGTGGACGCCGGCAAGAGCGCCGGCGAGAGCCTCAGCCGCATGAGCCAGAACCTCAGCGCGCTCAACGAGATGTACGAGATGCAGCTGCGCAGCAGCCGCGAGAAGCTCGAGGCCGCCAACCAGATGTTCGAAGGGGTGGGCGAACTGCTTACCAACCTGCGCAACAGCGTGGACGACACCAAGCGCTACAAGGACAACATCGCCCAATTGAGCGACAACCTCCAGAAGCTCAACACGGTGTACGGCAACATGCTGAACGCCATGACCGTGCGCTGAGCGCCACCGGCATCCCTTGACCTAGCACGGACCAACACCCGCTGGTAGAACCATGGCAAGTGGCAAACAGACGCCGCGTCAGAAGATGATCAACATGATGTATCTCGTGTTGACCGCTCTTCTGGCCCTGAACGTGTCCAAGGAGATCCTGGACAGCTTCGTGACCGTGAACAACGGTCTGGAGACCACCAAGCTCACCCTGAAGGAGAAAATGGACGCGACCTACGCGAGCTTCTCCGGATTGGCCGCCGAGAACCCGAAGAAGTTCGGTAAGGCCTGGGGTGAAGCACAGGCCGTGCAGACCATGGCCGCCGACCTGCTCACCCACATCGATCGCGTCAAGGTGAAGGTCATTTCGGCCACCGAAGGGTTGCCAGAGGACAAGGTGATCGGCAAGGACGAGAAAGGCCGCGACACCATCATCAACCTGGCCTTGGTGGGCAAAAAGGACGACAACAACAAGATCACGGAACTGATGGTGGGTTCGGAACCCGGCAAGCCCAAGGAGGGCGAGCTGACCGCCCGTGAACTGCGGACCAAGATCGAGGCCTACCGCGACAAGATCAAGCAGGTGGCCGCCAACAACCCGGGCCTCGCCGCCCAGGTGGACCGCGTGTTCGACCTCAGTGATCGGGCTGATGCCTCCGGGACCATGAACAATTGGGAGAGCATCAACTTCTACCACGTCCCCCTGGCCGCCGGCATCACCATCCTCTCGAAGCTGCAGAGCGATGTGCGCAACATCGAGAACGAGTGCGTGGGTTACCTCATGGGTGAAGTGGAGGGCAAGTCGATGAAGTTCTCCGAACTGGCCCCCGTGGTGCTGCCCGTGAGCAACTACATCACCGTGGGTGATTCGTTCCGCGCCGATGTGTACCTCGCCGGTTATGACCCCTTGAACCCTCCCGTGGTGGAGCTGAGCGAGAACGGCACCATCGATACCGTGAAGATGGAGGTGATCGGTGCCAAGAAGGTGGTGCCCATCGGGGCCGATGGCAAGGGCAAACTGCGCCTGCCGGGCCAGGGTGTCGGTTCCAAGGAGTGGAAGGGCATCATCAAGTTCAAGCAGGCCGGCCAGGAGGAGAAGCGTTATCCGTTCTACGCCAACTACGAAGTGGCCCAACCGAACGTGGTGGTGAGCCCCACGAAGATGAACGTGTTCTACCGGGGCATCGACAACCCGGTGGACGTCAGCGTTCCCGGATTCAGCGCCGACAAGATCACCCCCAGCATCGACAACGGCTCGATCACGAAGGCCGCCCAAGGCTACATCGTGAAGCCCGGCAAGGGCACCGAAGCCACCGTCAACGTGAGCGTGGAGATGCCGAACGGCCAGCGCAAGAGCATGCCAGGCGTGAAGTTCCGCGTGAAGTCCGTGCCCAACCCGTCACCTGTGTTCGCAAACAAGGGCGCGGGTGATGCGACCGTGAAAAAAGCCGAACTGACCGCCGCTGCCGGGGTCATCGCCCGCATGGAGGGCTTCGAGTTCGACCTGAAGTTCGAGGTGGTGGAGTTCAACATCGGCGTCTCCGTCTCCGGCACCTATGCGGAAAAGAGCACAAAAGGCAACAAGCTCAGCACAGAGCAGAAGGAGCTTCTCAGCAAGGTGAAGACCGGGAGCAAGGTGTACGTGGACAACATCAAGGTCCGCAAACCCGATGGCACTGTGACCGGTATCGGATCCCTTTCCCTGAAGGTCTCTTGATCCACCTCATCCACATGGACATGAAGCACGTCGTTCGTTCCCTGCGGGCCGCCCTCATCGGGTGTGCGCTGCTCGCGTCCTTCGCCGGTCCCGCCTGTGCCCAGACCGTGCTGGACGGGGCGTACATCAAGGAACATACGAAGACCAAGCGGGTGGTGCCCTACGCGCACATCCGCGAGGCCGATGTGATGTGGGCGCGAAGGGTCTGGCGTGAGATCGATCTCCGCGAGAAGATCAATCACCCGCTTTACTACCCGGTGACGCCCATCAGCGACCGGAAGTGCCTGTTCGATGTCATTCGCCAGGCGCTTCTCACGGACGGCTCGATCACTGCCTACAGTGCTGGTGCATTGGGCGACGAAGACGAGTTCAAAAAAGCTCTACTTCCCACTGAGCTGAAGGAGTTGTTCCTCCGGGTGGACACCCAGCTCACGGAGGATCCGGACAATCCTGGTGAATTCCTCCCAGTTGTTGTGGAGTCGTCGTTGGAATCCGCTGACGTCAAACGGTACCGCATCAAGGAGGACTGGGTCTTCGACAAGCAACGCAGCTCGATGGACATCCGCATCATCGGCATCGCGCCGATGCGGGAGAAGATCGGAGACGATGGGGAGTCGAAAGGCTTCCAGACGCTCTTCTGGCTCTATTTCCCGGAGTGCCGCTACGTCTTCGCCAACTGGGATGTCTTCAACCGCGAGAACGATGCGGAACGGCGGAGCTATGAGGACCTCTTCTGGAAGCGTCAGTTCAGCAGCACGATCATCAAGTGGAGCAACGTGTACGACCGCAGCATCAACCAATACCGCACGGGTCTGGATGCGCTGTTGGAGGGCGAGGAGATCAAGCAGTCCCTCTTCGAGTTCGAGCACGACCTTTGGAACTTCTGAGCGGCCCCGGCCGCTGAGCGAAGCCCTCCGCACCGCGGGGGGCTTCGGTGTTCAGGGCCCCGCCCTGGCCCGGAAGCCCGTACCTTTGCAGCCTTTTCCGCCCACCTTGCCATGATCGACGTCTCCGGTCTCACCCTCCATTTCGGGCAACGCCCCATGTTCGACGGGGTGTCATTCTTCATCGGGAGCGATGACCGCATCGGCCTCGTTGGACGCAATGGGGCCGGCAAGAGCACCCTGCTGAAGATCCTGGCCGGCCAGCAGTCCTACGACAAGGGCGCCATCGGCCGCCCGCGCGACCTCACCCTGGGCTATCTGCCCCAGCAGATGGACCATGACCTGACCCTCAGCCCGCGTCAGGTGGCCGAGAAGGCCTTTGAGGAAGCACAACACCTGCGCGCCGCCCTGGACCGCATCGAAAAGGACTTGGAGCAGGCCACCGAGGTGGAGCACCAAATGGAGCTGGCCACCATGCTGGCGCACGCCCACGAGCGGCTCAACGCGCTGGGGGTCAGCGACCATGACCAGCAGGTGGAGCGCATGCTGAAGGGCCTGGGCTTCGTGGGCGACGACATTCACCGACCACTGGCCGAGCTGAGCGGTGGATGGCGGATGCGCGCCGAGCTCGCCCGCATCCTGCTGCTGCAGCCCGACCTGCTGCTGCTGGACGAGCCCACCAACCACCTTGACCTTCCGGCCATCCAATGGCTGGAGGACCTGCTGCGCACCTACCCGGCCGCCCTGGTGCTCATCAGCCACGACAAGACCTTCCTGGACCGGCTCACCAAGCGCACCCTGGAGGTGACCGGTGGCGAACTCATCGACCGTAAGGTGCCCTGGAGCCAGTACGTGGAACTGCGCAAGGTGGAGCGCGAACAGCAGCTCGCCGCCGCCAAGGACCAGCAGAAGTACATCGAGAAGACCCAGGAGCTCATCAACAAGTACCGCGCGAAGGCCAGCAAGGCGGCTTTCGCCCAAAGCCTCATCACCAAGCTGGAGAACCTCGACCGCATCGAGGTGGAGGACGAGGACCTCCGCAAGCTGGTGGTCCGCTTCCCGCCCGCCCCGCATGCCGGGAAGCTCATCGCCGAGGTGAAGGACGTGAGCAAGGCCTATGGGCCCAAGCGCATCTTCAGCCATGCGGAGCTCACCATCGGCAAGGGCGAGCACCTGGCCCTGGTGGGAGCCAATGGCACGGGCAAGAGCACGCTCATCCGCATGGTGGTGGGCGAGGAGCCCTATGAGGGCCAGATCAGACTGGGCCATGGTGTGGTGCTGGGCTACTACGCCCAGGACATGCCGGAGCGGCTCGAACCCAAGCGCACCGTCCTGGAGACCGCCGAGGATGCTGCCAGCGAGGAGAACCGACCTCGAGTGCGCGCCATGCTCGGGGCTTTCCTCTTCAGCGGTGAGGACGTGGACAAGAAGGTGAAAGTGCTGAGCGGAGGTGAACGCGCCCGGTTGGCCCTGTGCTGCATGCTGCTGCGTCCGCTCAACTTCCTGCTGCTGGACGAGCCCACGCACCATCTGGACATCCAGAGCAAGGACGTGCTGAAGGAGGCGCTGAAGAACTACGACGGCACCTTCCTCCTGGTGAGCCACGACCGCGACTTCCTGCACGGGCTGACCCACCGGATCCTGGAACTCGACGGCGGCCGGATCCGCGACCAGCACTTGGACATCCTTGAGCTGATCGAGAAGCGCAAAGCCCTGCAGGCCGCCGACATGGGCGCCAGCAGCGCCCGGACCGCCCCCGCCAAGGCCGCCGGCGCGCAGCGCAGCGACTACCACGAGCGCAAGGAGCGCGACAAGGAGCGTCGACGCGTGCAGAACCAGGTGGAGCGCGCCGAGAAGGAGCTGGCCGCCCTTGAACAGGAGGAGAAGGCCCTGCAGGCCCAAGTGATGGCCGTAGGCCTGCCCGCCGCCGAGCTGGACAAGGGTTACGCCCGCCTGGGTGAACTGGCCCAACGCATCGCCGTCGTGATGGCCGACTGGGAGTACGCTGCGGCCCGGCTCAACGAGCTCGACGTTGAGGTCTGAGCGGGGCAACGAAAGAATGTTACCTTTGACGTCCACTGCGGGGTGGAGCAGATGGTAGCTCGTCGGGCTCATAACCCGAAGGCCGCAGGTTCGAGTCCTGCCCCCGCTACAAGAGAGCCCGGTCCGACCGACCGGGCTTCTTCATTCCCGCCCGTTGTGGTCCCCATCTTCGCAGCACCATGAGCCACCGCGCCGGTTTCGTCAACATCATCGGCATGCCCAACGCGGGCAAGAGCACCCTGCTGAACGCGCTGCTCGGTGAACCCCTGGCCATCACCAACCCCAAGGCCCAGACCACGCGCCACCGCATCCTCGGCCTGCTCAACGGCCCCGATCACCAGCTGGTGATCGGCGACACACCGGGCATCCTGGAACCCCAGTACGGTCTGCAGGAACGCATGATGGCCGCTGTGGATTCCGCCCTGCGCGATGCGGACCTCCTGGTGGTGCTGGTGGAACTGCATCAGCGCCCTGACCGCTCACAGGCTCTGCTGGACCGCGCCCGGCGCGCCCGCTGCCCCCTGTTGGTGCTGGTGAACAAGGTGGACCTGGGCGGCGAGGCGGAGGTGCTTCAGGCCTGTCAGCGATGGCAGGAGGCCCTACCCGTGGCCAAGGTGGTGCCCGTATCGGCGTTGCACGGCTTTCACATCGAGGAGCTTCGGCGCCACTTGGTGGAGGCCTTGCCGGAGCATCCACCATACTTCCCCAAGGACGAGCTCAGCGACCGCAACATGCGCTTCTTCGTGGCAGAGCTCGTGCGCGAACGCATCCTCGCCCTCTATAAGCAGGAGGTGCCCTACAGCTGCGAAGTGGTCGTGAACAGCTACGAGGAAGGCGACACCCTCACCCGCATCCAGGCCGACATCATCGTGATGCGTGACAGCCAGAAGGCCATCCTCATCGGAGAGGGTGGTCGCGCGCTACGCCGACTGGGCACCCAGGCCCGGGAGGCCATCGAACGCTTCGTGCGCACCAAGGTCTTCCTGGACCTGAAGGTGAAGGCCGACCCCGACTGGCGGGAGGACAAGAACAAACTGAGGAACTACGGATACTGATGAGAGCAGCGAGTGACGATCGGCGAGCGGTGAGCGCGTTCCCTTCCGGACCGGTGCATCACCAACCGCCGCTCGTCACTCGTCAGTCGCCACTCGAACGCACATGAGCAACATCGTCGCCATCGTGGGCCGCCCCAACGTGGGCAAGAGCACCCTGTTCAACCGCCTCACCGAGCAGCAGGAGGCCATCACGGACCCCACCGCCGGCACCACCCGCGACCGGCACTACGGCCAGGTGGAGTGGACCGGCACCGTGTTCAGTGTCATCGACACGGGCGGCTATGTGACCGGCAGTGAGGACGTGTTCGAATCCGAGATCCGCCGCCAAGTGGAGCTTGCCATCGAGGAGTCCGATGTGATCCTTTTCATGGTGGATGTGCGCCAGGGGCTCACGCCCATGGACGACGCCATCGCGGGCATGCTGCGCAAGGCGAGGAAGACCGTGCACCTGGTGGCCAACAAGGTGGACACCGGCGACAGGCAGGCCGACGCGGCGGAGTTCTACGGCCTGGGGATGGGCGAGGTGCACTGCATCAGTGCCCAGAGCGGTGCCGGCACCGGCGACCTGCTCGATACGGTCGTGGCCGGGTTCCGCAAACCCAGCGCCGAGGCCCTGCCGGATGTACCCAAGCTCGCCATTGTGGGCCGCCCCAACGTCGGGAAGTCATCGCTCGTCAACGCCCTCCTGGGTCGCGAGCAGAACATCGTCACCCCTGTGGCCGGCACCACGCGCGACCCCATCCACACCCGCTACACGGTGTTCGGTTTCGACGTGATGCTGCTGGACACCGCCGGCATCCGCAAACGCCAGCGCGTGAACGAGGACATTGAGTTCTACAGTGTGATCCGCTCGGTGCGCGCCATCGAGGCCAGCGATGTGTGCCTTCTCCTGGTGGATGCCACCGAAGGCGTGCAGCAGCAGGACCTTCACATCTTCTCCATCATCGCGCGCAACGGCAAGGGCGTGGTGGTGGTGGTGAACAAGTGGGACCTGGTGCCCAAAGAGACCAACACCATGAAGGCCTTCGAGGCCGAAGTGCGCCAGCGTCTGGCCCCCTTCTCCGATGTGCCCGTGGTGTTCACCTCGGTGCTGGAAAAGCAACGCATCCACAAGGTGATGGAGCTGGCCATGCAGGTGCACGCCGACCGCTCCCGCAAGATCCCCACGCGCCAGCTGAACGATGTGATGCTGCCCGAGGTGGAGCGGATGGGACCGCCCATGTACAAAGGCAAGGTGATCCGCATCAAGTTCATCAACCAGCTGCCCACTCCGGTGCCCTCCTTCGCCTTTTACGCCAACCTGCCGCAATACATCAAGGCGCCCTACGTGCGCTTCCTGGAGAACAAGCTCCGCCAGCACTACCGCTTCACCGGTGTGCCCATCCGTATCTTTCTGAGGAAGAAGTGACCCGCCATGCGCCACCTTCTCCTCGCCTCATTGGTCGCGATGGGGACCGTGGCCGGTGGGCAGGGACTTCAGCTTCCCACTCTTCCCATCGAATGGGCCGAACCCGTCGTGTGGGACCCCGCATGGTCCATGGATACCGGTTCCACGGCCGTTCTGGCCGATACGTTGGAAGTGCGGGTCCTGCATGTGAAGCCGCAGTTCCTGAACCTCTTTTTCGAGCGCACGCGCATCATCCGCTTCGCCGATGATGACGGCATCCAGCGGCACGGGCATGTGCAACTGCCCGAGAGCTTGGACCCTCCCATGGACAAGGGGGAACGGGTGTGGGACCCCCGGGCGGAGAACCCCGGCCCACGCTGGATGAACGTCAGGATCGACCGTGTTCAGGCCCGCGTACTGAACGCCGATGGCACCGCCCGCCCGGTGGAGATGGTGGTGCATCATCGCCGCTGGCCCGTGAAGAACCCCACCACCGTGGAGCACGCGTCGTCCGTGGTGCTCGACCTGGTCGGCATCGTACCGGGCGATGTGGTGGAACTGCGCTGGAAGGTGATGGTGCCCTATGATGTGAACCAGCCGGCCTCGCAGAGCTGGCGCTCGGACCCGTGGATGGACAACTGGGCGCGGCTCACCAGCTGGCGGATCTTCTTCCACGACGCAGTTCCCGTGCGTGACCAGCAGGTGAGCATCCGCTACCTGCGCAAGCAGGGCCTCACCTTCGCGGGCGAGCCGCCGCACATCGTCACCGAAGAAGGTGAGGCGCTGACCGCCATCTGGCACCACACCGACCTGCCCGGTTGCATGGACGAGGTGAACGCGCGCCCGGCGGACGACCTGCCCCACATCATGCTGCGCCTGGAGGCGGAGGACCTGCGGTACTGGGCGCGTGACCGCATCAGCGGCATGCCTGTGCAGCAGCCGCCCTGGGTGTACGTGGTGCGACGCCGCGAGTCCAACGCCCTCTGGCTGGAGCGGGTCGCGCGCAAGAAGGTGCCCGACCGGCAGAACCAGCTCGTGAAGGACTTCATCACCACCACGACGTCCGGGCTCGGCCATGCTCCCGCCGCACGGCGCATTGAAGCGCTGCACGAGCGCATCGCCATGGAGTTCAGCTACGACCCCGACACCGACTGGTATGCGGACCTGCGCGGCACCAACCAACGGATGGGCGACCAGGTGAGCGACGCGGTGCTGCGCGACATCAGCCGGCACGACCTCTATGTGAAGCTCATCGCGCAGCACCGTCTGCAGCACCGAACGGCGTACGTCCTCGACCGTCGCTCCGGACACCTGTCCGCCGATCACCTGACCCCGGTGTGGGACCTGGAGCAGTTGATCGGGATACCGGACGATGAGGGCATGCTGTGGATGCATCCCAAGCGCAGACGGTCGGGCCTTCTGGCCAACGAGCTGCCCTTCTACTGGGCGGGCACACGGGCGTTGCTTGTCGACGTGACGCGCCTGGCGCTGGACGGCCCAAGGGTCGCGGCGTTCACCACCCTGCCCGTCGCGGATCCCGGGAACGACCGGCGGCGCATCGTCCTGACGGTGGAGGTGGCCCCGGCCACCGGATCATGCACCGCGGATCTTCGGGTGCTGCTGTCCGGGCAGTTCAGCACCGTGGGCCGGGGGGCGTGGTTGTATAACGGACCCGACCCCGCGGTGCATCCTGGTTATGGACATCGTCCCCAGGATGCGGGGCGCTGTGCAGTGGTGCAGCATGAGCCCGGGGCGCTTCGCTCCGATCCGCCGTTCGACCTGCCGCTGGTGCAGCAGCTCGACCTCGGGCCCCGGTTGAAGCAGGACGGTGATAGCGCATGGAACCTCGACCTGCGCGGTCTGCTGATGCACGCCACGCCGCAGGCGTTCGAGGCGGGCTCGCGCGTGCTGCCCTTCCACTGGGATTTCCGGCAGGTGGATGAACTGGAGGTGACCGTACGCGCTCCGGCCGAGTGGCGCCTGGGCACAGACCTCACCTCCGGCAGGTGGAACTCCGCCGCCGCCGCGCTCGATGTGCAGACCACGTTGGAAGGCGACACTGCCGTCGTGCGCTCCATCCTGCAGGTCGATGGCGAACGCGAACCCGGCCCGGACCACCGCGGCCTGAGCGCCCTGCTGCACGGCGCACACAGCATCAGCGACCTTCGGTTCACGCTGACCAGGGAGCGGCAGGAACCCTAAGAACCTGTTTGCAATACCCCCTTTTGAAGCGAGCGCTGAGGATCTGGCGACCAGACGAGACGCGAGAATAGGAGTATAGCCGGAGCTACGTGACTGTTCTCGCGGCGAAGTATGGTCGTTAAAGACCAACGCGCAGCCAAATGCGGGTATTGCAAACAGGTTCTAAGGGACGCTCCGTTACCTTCGCGCATGCTCCGGCGGGCCTCACCCTGGCTGTTGTTCGTGGCCCTGATGTCCTTGGGCTATGCACAGTTCGGCGCATTGCTGCGGTTCGAGCACGAGCGTGCGGCCATCCAGCGCGCGATCAAGCTCCGGCTGAAGGCCGGTGTTCCGGACGAGGAGCTCACCACCTTCACGCTCACGGAGGATCAATGGCGAGGCCTGCGCTGGGTGAAGCCCGGGCGTGAGTTCCGGTTGCCCGACGGACGCATGTTCGACGTGGTGCGACGCGCCGACGGTCCTAGCGGCACGGTGGTGCTGAGGTGCATCGCGGACCATGAGGAGACCGCGCTCTTCGCCGGCCTGAAGGAGGCCGTGGCAAGGGCCCTGGACGGACGGGTGCCCCGATCGCGCGAGCGGGTCGTGCACGTGGTTCTTCACCTGGGAGCACCCCCGGAAGGACCGGATCTTCCCGAACGCTTTGGCTGCACGCAGGTCTGGCCGCAGGCACCGCACCGCATGCCGGCCGATGGATGGATCACCGATCGCACACCGCCTCCCGAGCGGCCTGCGCACGGCTGACCCTCATCCATCCGGGGAGGATCGAGGTCGCTCCGCAGCGCGGTGGTCCGCACCTGTCGGGGCGTGAATTCCCCGTCACATCCGATCTCTTTCGACAACCATGACCATGAACAGGACCCTTCCGGTCCTCGTCCTCCTGCTGTGCTCCTTGATGGCCAAGGCCCAGGTGGTGCGGGTGGTCGATCACGACGATCAACGGTCCATTGAGGGGGGTGTCATCACAGGCAGCGACCCCGCCATCGGGTGCATGACGGACGCGCATGGACGCGCCTCCATCGATGGGTTGACCGGTGATACCCTCACCTTCACGGCACTGGGATACGCCGACCTGCGCGTGCCTCGGACAGCGCTGGCTTCCGGCGAGACCGCGGTGGCGCTGCACGCTTTGCCGTTCACCCTGCGGGAAGCGGTGGTGAGCGTGAACCGTTGGGAACAAGGTGCGGAGCGCGTGCCCGACCGCATCACCGTGATGCGGCCGCGCGATGTGGCCCTCTACAACCCCGGCACGGCCGCCGACATGCTGCAGCGCTCCGGTGAGGTCTTCATGCAGAAGAGCCAGCTCGGGGGAGGAAGTCCCATGATCCGCGGCTTCGCGGCCAACCGCCTCCTGATCGTGGTGGATGGGGTGCGCATGAACAATGCCATTTACCGCGCCGGCAATCTGCAGAACATCATCAGCATGGACGCCAACGCCATTGAACGCGCCGAGGTGGTGCACGGTCCCGGGGCGATGACCTACGGCAGCGATGCCATCGGTGGTGTGATGGACTTCCACATGCTGCGTCCACGGTTCAGCCAGGATAGCAGCCTGATGCTTCGCGGCGGTGCGGCCGCACGCTATGGCAGCGCGGCGAACGAGTTCGGCGGGCATCTCCACCTCGGCCTGGGCGGCCGGCGCATCGCCTTCGTGGGCAGCGCCACCTTTAACCGGTTCGGCGACCTGCGCACCGGGTCGATCGGTCCGGCCGACTACCAACGTCCATGGTCCGTGGAGACGATCAACGGCGTGGATTCCTTGGTAATGAACGATGATCCGGACCTGCAGCTGGGCAGCGGCTACGACAACATCAAGCTGTTCGGCAAGCTGGCCTTCCGGCGGGTCGACGCGCTGGAGATCGGCCTGAACGTGTACCATAGCACCACCTCCGATGTGCCGCGCTACGACCGCTTGATCGAGCTCCGCCCCGACGGCACACCGCGTTCGGCCGAATGGTACTACGGCCCGCAGGAATGGGCGATGGGCGCTCTGACCGTGAAGCACACCGCAGCACGCGGACCGTGGACCACCGCCCGCCTCAGCGTGGCCTACCAGGCCTACGCGGAGAGCCGCAACGACCGCAACTTCCGCAATACGAGCCTTCGCACACAGGCGGAACAGGTGACCGGGGTGTATGTGAACCTGGACATGGAGCGTGAGCTGGGTCGTCGCGGACAGCTGTTCTACGGCGGGGAGTACGTCACGAACGAGGTGAGCTCCACCGGCCGGCGCGTGGATCAGGTGACGGGAGGGGAGGCCGCGATCAACTCCCGCTATCCGGACGGGTCCACCTGGAGCACCGGGTCGGTGTATGCCGGTACGATGTTCGACGCCACCGAGCGCTTCACCTTCACCGCTGGCCTTCGGTTCAACTGGAGCGCCCTCGACTGCGTGTTCGATACCACGTTGTTCCCCTATCCGGCCACTGCGACGGCCCTCAGCAATACGGCACTGACCGGTGATCTGGGTCTGGTGTACCGACCGGGCACGGATTGGAAGATCGCCCTGGACCTGAGCTCGGGTTTCCGCGCACCCAACATCGATGACATCGGCAAGGTGTTCGACAGCGAGCCGGGTGCGGTGATCGTGCCGAACCCGGACCTGGCGCCCGAGCATGCCTACAGCGCGGAGCTCGGTGTGGAGAAGGTGGTGACGGACCGGGTTCGCCTGCGGGGCAGCGGATACTATGTGCTCTTGGACAACGCGATGGTGCGTCGGCCGTTCAGCCTGAACGGAGAGGACAGCATCCTGTACGACGGGGAGCCCGGTCGTGTGGACGCCATCCAGAACGCCGCCCAGGCCACGGTGGTCGGTTGCTTGATCGCCATCGAGGCGCGCTTGTGGTCCGGGCTGGGCCTTGACCTGCGGCTGAACTGGCAGGACGGTGTGGAACAGGACGACGACAACACGACCGATGTGCCCCTGCGCCACTCGCCTCCGCCGTTCGGCAGCGCGGGCCTATCCTGGCAGAAGGGCCGGGTGCGTGCCCGCCTGTTCGCCGACATCAGCGACGGCTTCTCCTTCGACGATCTGCCACCGAGCGAACAGGCGAAGACCGCGATCTACGCGAAGGACGCCAACGGCGACCCGTATGCACCCTCCTGGTGCACGCTGAACCTCAACGGCAGCTATCAGGTGAACAAGGTCCTGCTCGTTTCGGCCGGCGTGGAGAACATCACCGACCAACGATATCGCCCTTACTCCTCCGGCATCTCCTCACCGGGCAGGAACTTCACCGTCGGGCTGCGCGCTTCGTTCTGACGAACGAACCGAGCGCAAAGGCTGGCCCAGGTGTGCACGTCACATCCGGGCCAGCGCGTTCTCCAGGTCGGCGATGAGCAGGTCGGGGTCCTCCAGACCGATGTACAGACGGACCAGCGTGAAGGGCAGGTCGGTGTAATAGCCGCTGGGGCCTTTCAACGCGCAGACCGGCCATTGTAAGCTCTCATAGCCGCCCCAGCTCACGGCGATGAGGAAGCGCCGCAGCCCGTCGCAGAAGCGTTCGACCGCAGCCTCGTCCGGTGCATCGAGGTCGATCGTCATCAGCCCTGCACAGCGCCGCATCTGCCGGCGGGCCAGCGCATGCTGCGGATGGCTTTCGAGCCCCGGCCAGTGCACGCGCCGCACTTTGGGGTGCGCCTCCAGGAACCGGGCCACCCGCTCCGCCGAATCCGCGCTGCGGTGCACACGCAGCTCCAGCGTGCGCAACCCGCGCATGAGCAGCCACGCATCGTGCGGACTGGGCGCGGCGCCCAGCGTCATGAACTCGTGCGCCATCACTTGGCGCATGTGCTCCGCACGACCCGCGAGCACACCGCACACCACGTCGCTGTGGCCGTTCAGGTACTTGGTGCCGCTGTGCGCCACCATGTCGATGCCCAGGTCGATCGGGTTCTGGAAAAGCGGGCTGCTGTAGCTGTTGTCGCAGAGCGTCACGATGCCGCTCTCCCGGGCGATGGCCGCCACCGCCGCGAGGTCCTGCAACTCGAAGGTGAGCGAGTTGGGGCTCTCGGTGATGAGGAGGGCGGTGTTCGGTCGGAGGGCGTGGCGGTAGTTCTCCGCATCAGTACCGTCCACATAGGTGGTCTCCACCCCGAACCGAACAAGAAGTTCGCTCAACAGTTTGCGCGTCCAACTGTAGGGTTTGTGCACGCACACCACATGGTCGCCGGTCTTGGTGAACGAGATGACGGCCGCGGCGATGGCTGCGCTGCCACTGCTGAACAACAGGGCATCCTCGGCATGTTCCAGCGCGGCGAGCTTCCTCCGCACCATGGCCACGGTGGGGTTGTGGCCCCGGGTGTACAACGGCCGGTCGAACTCCTGCTGCACCACCGCGCGCATGGCGGCCACGGTCGGGTAGGCGAAGTTCCCGCTCTGCACCACCGGAGGAACAACGGCGTCGAAGCCGTGCGGACGGTCCTCACCGAGGTGGTTGAGAAGGTGGGATAGGTCGTCGGACATGCCTCAAAGGAAAGGGCTCCTGATCGGAGCCCTTCCCGAGAGACGCAGAAAGGTTCAACGGCGCACGACCATCCGTGCGGTGGCCGCATCCTGCAGGCCGAGCACGCGGACCAAGTAAGTGCCAGCGGTGAGCCCCGAGAGGTCGAGCGGGTAGGGGGTGCCCTGGCGAAGGCCGATGCCGGCCAGGTGGAGCGCGCTGCGGCCTGCCAGGTCGACCACTTCGATCCGTGCGTCGGGCATGTCGGGACGCGACCACAGCAGGCTCACCCGGCCGTCGCCCGGGGATGGGAAGAGCGTCATGCCCATGCCCGTGCCGTGCTCCGGCAGCAGGGTCTCGACGGTCACCTCGGTCAGCACCGTATTGGTGATCACGGGTTGGTTGTAGTCGAAAATGATGCCCACGCTGTTCTCGAACTGGGTGCCGGGCAGCGAACTGGTCTTTGGTGCGATGCGGAACTGGAATCCGCCCTTGCTTCCTTCAGGGTCGGAGGCACTGTCCGGCAGCATGATCTGCGGGAAGGTCCAGATCACCTCATTGCCGATGAACTGGACATGGTGGTCATGGGTGGCCCCGACCATCTCGAAGGTGCTCAGGTCGAGGTCCCCATCGATGATGTCGCGCACGCGGACGTTCACGGCCGGCATCGTCCCGGTGTTCTGGAAGTGGACGGTGTACTCCAGTGCCCGTCCCATCGCCACCTCGTTCAAGGTGACCCGCTCGGTGTCCACCAGCTTCTCGTTCGGGTCGAAGGAGGTGGTGGGATCCGCCGTGATGGCATCGCTGTTGTCGAGAGGGGTCTGGTCCAGGTGGTCGGTGTTGAGATACACCGTCGCGGTAACGGTATCGGTGGTGAGCGCGGTGCTGTCGGTATGGTAGGTGACGTGGATCGTACCGCCGGTGCCCGGCTGCAGGTTCACGAGGTCCCAGTACACCACCTGACCGCTGATGGAATCCTGTGGAGGGGTGCTTGAGACGAAGGTGGTCAAAGGGTGGAGGGTCAGCACCACGCTTCCGTTCAAGGGCTCGGTGCCCACGTTGTTGTAGCTGATGTGGTAGGTGGTGTTGTTGCCGATCCAAGGGCTCCAACCCCAGATGCTCACGGTACCGTCGTAAATACCCGGGATGGGCTGGAAACCGAAGTCCATTCCGGTGACCAGGTCGCCCAGGTTGTTCACTGAATAGCTGCGGGAGGCCGGCACGGCCACATGGTAGAGCGGGGGCGACGGGACCGTGATGGTGAAGCTGCCGCTGTCCGTGCAGAACGAGTAGGGGTCCTGGCCCGCGTAAACGAGCTGGTTGCCCGGATCCACTTCGAGCACGACGGGCGCGTGCGGCTCGGTGGCGTCGCGCAGGCCATTGTTGTTCTGGTCGAGGTAGGTGGTGCCCATCACGGTGCCGTAGCACTCGCTCAGGTTCCAGTGGAAGTCATCGCTGTCGAACATGTCCGTCCACACGATGTAGTAGGTCTGGCCCGCTGTCACCGATACGTCCAGGTAGGTGGCGAAGATGTATCCAGGGCAGTTATTGCCGCCCATGTCATCATTGAAACCCACGCAGGTGAGCGCGCCGCACGACCCCGTGTACACCCTGACGTAGGTGTCGTCATCGGTGTTGTTGTTCAATGCGTTGCAGGAGGTGATGTTGATCGTGCCGGTGAAGGTGGCCACGTACGCGTACCAGTCGCCGTTGTTACCGGAACCCCCGCAACCTCCAGGGCCTGGCCAGCCCGTGGTCGGACCATCCGCATGGTGCAGACCGCTCGTCACCGGCAGGGCGGTCGTGCAGGTGTCCCCTTGTGCGCGGGTCAGCGTGGCGGCCAGCACGGCGATGATCAAGGCGTAGGATCGTGTCATGGTGGTGGGTCGGTCCGGTTCTGAAGGCAAGCTAGGATTTCCCCTCAGACCCAGAGGGAGCGGGCCTCCTTCGAGGGTCGGCACGGGTGCTTCGGTCGGTCGGCCCGATCCCGTAGGATCGACAATGGGAATAGGCCTTGCCGGACAGGGAACGGGTCGATGCGGATCTGGTACTGCTCCGCCTGTCACCGGCGATCACGGATCGCGACGATAGAAGACGAATCCGTTGCGCCGGCCGGTCTCCTTGAAGGTGCCCAGGGCCTCCACCGATGCCACTCCCGTCACCTTGGAGGAAAGGTACACTGGCCGGTCGATCGGGCCGTGGAAGAGCACCTCCTCCGGCGGCGTGGGCTCCGTGGTCCGTCCATAGAACCACGGTGCATAGCTCTTGTAGTCCTTGGTGGCGACGTGGCACCGTTCGCCCTGTCGAGCCATGAAGAACTCGATCGCGGCGCGCTGGCTGTAGGCCTCGATCCGGCCGATGAAGGCATAGAGGGTGGCCGTGACGAAGAGCGCACTGCCGACGAAGGTGACCAACAGGCTTGCCCGGTAGTGCGATGCGCCGTGCAGGATGTGGGCGGCCAGCAGCGCTGACGTGAGAAGCACGCCCGCGAGGGCCTCCCATCCGGTCCACCGCACCACGGCCTCCAGGTTGCCCAGAGCGAAGGGGTCGGCCGACAGCAGGGGGCGGAGCAGGTGCGGACGCATGCCGAGGAAGGGCACCGCGATCACCACCACCGCAATGAAGTTGCCCAGCATCCCCAGGGCGTAGCGCGATGGCCCGAAGGGGACGCCCTTCTCCCAGATGTGCGCCAGCCGCAGCGCGGCCAGGTAGGTGAGCGGGAAATAACACAAGCTGCTGTAGTGCACGATCTTGGTCTTCACCACGCTGAAGAGCACCAGCACCACCAGGAACAGCACGATCATCCAGCGGCGGTGCGCGCGCTGTGGATCATCCGGTGCCGACGGGCGGACCCACTCGTGCAGCGCGAAGAGCGAGGCCGGGAAGCAACCCACGAGCAGCACCACCATGTGGTAGCCCGGAAAGCCGCCATGGCCGGCGTCCTCCGTGGTGAGCATGGCCACCTGCCGCCAGAAGAAAGCCTGCATGAACGTCGGGCCATTCCGCAAAAGGTCCACCGCCGCCCACGCTCCCACGGTGACGATGAGGGCGAGCCCCATCCAGAGCAGCGGGATCACAGGCATGCGGAGCCGCAGGCGCGATGGCAACAGCATAACGCCTACCGTGAGGCCTGGGATGAGCACGCCGACCGGGCCCTTGGTGAGCACGGCCAGGCCGAGGAAGAGCCCGCCGAGCATCGCATCGCGCCGACCGGCGCCGTCAAAGACGCGGATGACGCGGTCGAGTCCGAGGAAGATGAGGAGGTTGAACCATGGGTCGATGATGCCGCTGCGGAAGTAGAGGTGCGGAAGGATCGATCCCGCGTACGCCAGTGCCCACAGCCGCCCGAAGACCGGGCCTCGCAACCGGGTGCCGATGCCGTGGATCACGAGCAGGGTGAGCACGCCGCACACCGCGTTCGGCAGGCGGGCGGCGAACTCGCCCACGCCGAACAGCGCCATGCACGCCGCCTGCAGCCAGATGAACAGCGGCGGCTTCTCATGGAAGGGCTTGAAGTCGATCTGCGGCCGCAGCACATCGCCCGTCACCACCATCTCCCGCGCCATCTCGGCGAAGTTGATCTCGTCCCAGTCGAAGAGGTGCACCGCCCCGAGCCCCGGAACGAAGAGCACCAGCGCCGCCAGGACGATCACCAGCCGGTCGCGCAGGAGCTTCGGCATCGTCAACGGGTGCTTGCGCCCAACAGGCCCCAGCCCATGAGGCCGGTGCGGGCCAGGAAGTAGCGCCAGCTGGTGTGCACCACGCCAAGCCCGTAGGTCATGCTGCGGCTGAAGTTGATGCTACTGGCCTCGTCGAAGTACTTCGTGGGGCAGGTGATCTCGGCGATCGCGAAGCCCTGCCAGAAGATCTGCGCGATCATCTGGTTGTCGAACACGAAGTCGTCCGAGCAGTTCCTGTACGGGCAGGCATCGAGCACCGTGCGGTGGAAAGCGCGATAGCCGGTGTGGTACTCGCTCAGCTTCTCGCCCATCAGCAGGTTCTGGCTCATGGTGAGCAGCCGGTTGGCCACGTATTTATAGAGCGGCATACCTCCCCTGAGCGCGCCACCGCCAAGGATGCGCGAGCCGAACACCACCGGGTACACTCCGTTCCCGATCAGGGCGATCATGCTGGTGAGCAGCTTGGGCGTGTACTGGTAGTCGGGATGGAGCATGACCACGATGTCCGCGCCCAGTTCCCCGGCCTTGTCGTAGCAGCTCTTCTGGTTCCCACCGTAGCCCTTGTTGATATCGTGCACCACGATGTGGCGGATGCCCAGCTGTCGGGCCACCTCCACAGTGTTGTCCGGGCTCTTGTCGTCCACCAGGACCACTTCGTCCACCAGATCGAACGGGATCTCGTCGTAGGTCTGCTTCAGGGTGAGCGCGGCCCGGTAGGCTGGAAGCACCACGATGACTTTCTGGCCCAGGTACATGGAGGTCGACGGTTGACCGGGTGTCCGGCCGGACAAAGATGCTCAACCCGCGCCGACCCTCAGGCCCGGTCCGAGGCGGTCACCAAGTAGACGCCGGCCAGCACCACCGCGATCATCACCACCTGCATCGGGCCGAGCCGCTCCCCGTCCAACAGGCCCCACCCGATGGCCACCACGGGCATGAGGTAGGTGACCGCGGAGGCCTGTACCGCGCTGGTGCGCTTCAGCAGGGCGTTCCACAACACCAGAGAGAGGGCCGAGCTGAGCAGGGCGAGCAGCGCCACGAAGCCCAGGGCCGGCCAGGCGGCAGGGTCGCTTTCCAGCGTGCCAGGGAGCCCGGTGGCGATGCATCCGGCAAGCCCGACGGGGCCCACGAAGGTGAGGGCCAGGGCCGCCGTGGCCATGGAGGGCATCATGTACAGGCGGTGCTTCACCACGTTGGCGCTGGCCCCGTAGCACATCGTGCCGGCCACGGGCAGCAGGGCGTACAGCGACCACCCCGCCGGCCCGGAGCCCGGGTCGAAGACCACCAGGCCCACTGCACCCACCAGCCCCAGCAGCACACCGGCCAGCTGCGTCATCCGCGCCTGAGTGCTGAAGAGCAGCAGCCCGATGACCAGCGTGAAGAGCGGGGTGAGGCTGTTGAGCATCCCGCTCAACGCGCTGTCGATGCGGGTCTGCGCCGTTGCGAAAAGAAGCGCGGGGATGCCGTTCCCAAGCACCCCGGCGAGGAGGAGCGGGCGCCAATGCGCGCGCAGCGTGGGCCAGTGCCGGAGGGTGGCGGGTATCAGTACGGCCCAGGCGATGGCCAGCCGCGCGGAGGCCACCTGTCCCGGGCTCAGCACCGGGCGACCGTCGTCCCAGAGACCCCGCTTCATGAGGATGAAGGAGGACCCCCAGATCAGGGCGAGGGTGCCCAGCAGAAGCCAGGACAGCCGATCGGGGCCTCGCCCGGCGGGTTGCATGCGGCGCGAAGGTATCGGCAGTCTCCCGCACACTACTTTTGTAACAATTCCGTTCTCCGGTGCGTCCCATGATCACCCACATCTCCCGCCCCATGCGCTCCTGGATCCTCGCCAGTTCGTTCCCGGTCCTCCTGCTCTCCGCGTGCTCCTCGGGCTCCACCGACGTGCAGCAAGCCGCTGCCGAAGTGGCCGGCGTGGCCCGCGTGGTCAACGAGGTGGTGATCACCCAGGGCACCCCGGTGACCTTCGCCGACCTCAGCATCTCAGGCATGAGCTGCGAGATGATGTGCGGAGGTGCCATCAAGAAGGCGCTGGCCCAGGTCCAGGGTGTGAGCACCACGGAGATCAAGTTCGTCGAGGGCGATGAGAACGATCACGCCATCGTGACCTACGACCCCGACCAGGTGAACGATGCCCAACTGGTGGAGGCCGTTCAAAAGATCCACGATGGACAGTACAAGGTGGTGGCCGTGGCCGTCACCAAGCAGGTGAAGGGCGACGGCGCCGCATCCGAGGACGGTGAAGCGGCCGAGGCTGCGGATGCCAAAGTGAACGCCGAGCTGCCCGCCCTGCGCCTACCCAGCCTGCTCGAACTCCTGTCGCTCATCCTGCGGGCCTGATCGCCAGGTCCGTACCATGTGAAAAGGGGCCATGGGGCCCCTTTCGCGTTCAGGTCCCGAACGGGAACGGGCTTCGTGCGTTGGTAGTTTTGCCGCTCATGCCGGACCTTACCCAGCACCGCGCCGTTGTCCGCTGGCTCGCAACAGGCTGTGCGCTCATCGCCTGCATGGTGGCCATCGGGGGCATCACCCGCCTCACCGGCAGCGGGCTCAGCATCACCGAGTGGAAGCCGATCATGGGCGCGCTGCCGCCGATGAACGAGGCCGAATGGCAGGAGGCCTTCGACAAGTACAAGCGCATCCCGGAGTACACCCTCAAGAACCAGCTCATGGACCTGGACGGGTTCAAGGCCATCTTCTTCTGGGAGTATCTGCACCGCAACTGGGGCCGCCTGATGGGCCTGGTGTTCATCATCCCCTTCGCGCTGTTCCTGCGTCAAGGACGGCTGCAGGGCTGGCTGCTGCGCCGCACGCTGGCCATTCTCGTGGGTGGCGGACTGGTGGGCGCGCTGGGCTGGTTCATGGTCATGAGCGGCCTGGCCGACAACCCTGACGTCAGCCACTTCCGGCTGGCCATCCACTTGTGCGCGGCCTTCACGGTCTTCCTCCTGGTGCTGTGGACGGTGCTCGATCTGCGGCGGGGGCGGCGCGCATGGCGGGGTGATGGCTCGGAGGCGGCGCGCTGGTCACGCCTCCTCCTGGTGCTCGTGGTCGTTCAGGTGGTGTACGGGGCCTTCACCGCAGGGCTCGACGCCGGACGGATCTACACCACCTGGCCCCTGATGAACGGGGCGTTCATGCCCGAGAACGTGCATGCTTTCGGAGACCTCGTGAAGGACCTCACCGACCACCGCGATGGTGTCCAGTTCGTGCATCGCAACCTGGCGTGGCTGGTGGCGTTCGCCTGCATCGCCTTGGCCGTCGTGCTGCGTTCCGACCAGCGCGTGGCCCGCACCGGCCCATGGCTGATCGCAGCGGTGGTGCTGCAGTTCGTGCTGGGGGTGGCCACCCTGCTCACCGCGGTGCAGCTGGCCCTGGGGGTGCTGCACCAGCTGGGCGCCCTGCTACTGCTCAGTGTGCTGCTCCACCTGATCCACGCCACCGGCCGCGTCGTTCCATCGGAGACTGCCGATGAAGTGGCGCATGTCGGCGCGCACGCGGTCGGTCACCGGGGCCAGTGAGTCGGCGTTGGGCCGTGCCATGAAGTACAAGGCGCCATACAGGAAGTGGGTACTGCTGTCGGTGAGGTAGAACACCAGCGGGCTCGCCACATCGCCTTCCACCTCGAACACGGTGCCGTGCACCCGGGCGCTGTCGCGGTGCACCATGTGGCTGCGGATGCGCGCGGCCTTGAGCTCGTGCTTGCGCTTGAGCACATGGGCGTCATCGATCAGTTGGTCCAGGTCGCCGTTCACCGTGCGGTAGGTGAGGTGCACACGGGCCTTGAGGGGGCCGTAGTCCAGGTCGCTCCAGCAACGCTGCCCTTCCGCACGACGGGGCAGCACCCGCACGGCGGCCGGCACCTCGGCGGTGTAGCAGCCCGCATCGTGCGCCACATAGGCCACCGGTGGCAGGTCGATGCGGAAGTAGCCATGGGGCAGGGGCCGGGGCTCCGGCGTGCACCCGGCCGCCAGCGCGAGCACCAAGGCCCCGAAGGCCCGCTCAGGCCGCCGCTTCATCGCCCACGCTGATCTTGACACGTCGCACCCGTTTGTTGTCCGAGGATTCCACCACGAAGGTGAAGTTCCTGAGCGATACCCGTTCGCCCTTCTGCGGGATGCGCCCGGTGAGCTCGAGCACGAAGCCGCCCACGGTGCCACTGTCGCCGCGGTTCTCCTCGAACACCCGGCCATCGATGCCCAGGATGCGGTACAGGTCGTTGAGCGGCGTACGCCCCTCGAAGACCCAGGTGCGGTCGTCCAGCTTGGTGTAGTTGAGCTCCTCGTCGTCGAACTCGTCGGTGATGTCGCCCACGATCTCCTCGATCACGTCCTCCAGGGTCACCAGGCCGCTCGTGCCGCCGTACTCGTCCACCACGATGGCCAGGTGCACCTTCTTGCGCTGGAACTCCTTGAGCATGTCGTCCAGCTTCTTGGTCTCCGGCACGAAGCAGGGTTCGTGCAGATGCGCCAACCAGTCCATGTCGGGCTTGTCCAGGAAAGGCAGCACGTCCTTGATGTGAAGCACCCCGATGACGCGGTCCAGGGTGCCTTCGTACACCGGTACACGGGAGAATCCGCTCTCGATGATGGCGGGTACGAGCTCCTGGAACGTGAGCTCCTTGTCGAAGGCCACCATGGCGGTGCGCGGGCGCATCACCTCGCTCACCTCCACGCTGCCGAACTTCACGATGCCCTTCAGGATCCGCTGTTCCTCCGCGGTGGTGCTGGCGTCGTTGGTGAGCTCCAGGGCATGGCCCAGGCTGTCCACCGAGATGCCCTTGGCCGCCTTCTTCTTGTAGCGCTTCTCGATGAAGGTGGTGCTTCGGACCAGCAGTTCGTTCAGCGGGCTCAGCACCCAGCGCAGCCCCGTGAGGGGCGCGGCCATGGTGGTGGCCACGCGCATGGCGTGGCTGGTGGCGTACACCTTGGGCAGCACTTCGCCCAGCAGCAGGATCACCAAGGTGACCCCCAGCACCTGGATGCTGAAGACCAGCAGGTCCGACATGCCCGTGGTGTCCACCAGCCCATTGAGCACGATGGTGCTGAGGATGATGACCCCGACGTTGACGAAGTTGTTCGCGATGAGGATCGTGGCCAGCAACCGGCGCGGCTTGGAGAGCAGGTCGATCACACGCGTCCCGCTGCGTCCGCCGCGCTCGCGCAGGTCGCGCAGCTGGGTGGGGTCCAGGCTGAAGAGCGCCACCTCGCTGGCCGACATGGCCGCCGAAACGATCAGCAACAGAACGATGACCACCAAGGCCGTGGCCGTCAACGGATCCAGGCCGGCGAGCAGGAAAGTGGTGAGCGGAACAGGCGGAGGCTCCATGGGCGGCCCGACGGTGGACGGGCAGGGGCGCGTTCAGATCAGAAAGGCAGGTCGTCCATCTCGTTGGGCAGGCCGGCCGGAGCGGCGCCCACGGGTTCGGCACTCCGCGTCACCGAAGCCGCGGTGGCTGGTCCGGTCGCACCACCCAACTCCTGGCGTTCGCCCGAGGGCCGGTCCAGGAGGGTCATCTCTTCGGCATGTACCTCCGTGGTGTACCGCGTGTTGCCGTCCCGATCCTGCCAGGAACGCGTGCGCAGCTTGCCCTCCACATACACCTTGCTGCCCTTCCGCAGATACTTCTCGGTGATCTCGCCCAATCCGCGCCAAGCCACGATGCTGTGCCATTCGGTCTGTTCGCGCTTCTCGCCGGTCTGACGGTCCTTGTAGGTCTCGCTGGTGGCGATGCGGAAGTTGGCCACAGTAGCGCCGTTCTGCAGGTGGCGCACCTCGGGGTCGGCACCCAGGTTGCCGATCAGGATCACTTTGTTGACTCCGGACATGGTATGGGGTGGAAGATGCCCAAAGGTAACCCCGCGGGTCCGGTCACCCCGGGATCGTGGAAAACTGTCCTCAGGCGAACAGGTCCTTCGAGCGTCGTTGAAGGAGGTAGCGCTCGATCGGTCGGGGCACGGCGAACCGATCCAGCTCGTTGGCGGGCACGAAGCGCCAATCGGGCGGAGACACAAAGGTCCGTGGGGGGGTCACCGACCAGAACCGCGCATGCAGCACCTGGTGGCTCAGGACGTGGCGGACAGGGCCGTTCCGGCCGGTCACGTCCCAACCCGCACCCAGCCGGTCGTGCAGGGCCTCGCGGAATCCGGCCAGTTCCAACGGGGCCTCCGATTCCAGCAGCGGCGGTTCGTAGAGCCCCTGCCAGATGTCCCGGCCCTCGCGCTTGCGGAGCACCAGGCCGCCCTCCACGTCGATGCACAGGTAGTTGAAATGGCGCTCGCGAACAGTGGTGCGTCCGGCCTTGACGGGGAGCTCGCCGATGCGGTCCTCGCGCCGGGCGACGCACCGGGAGGCCACGGGACATTCACCACAGCGCGGAGCGCGTGGCAGGCACACGGTGGCCCCCAGCTCCATCACAGCCTGGTTGTGGTCGCCGGGGTGAGCCGCGTCGAGCAGGTCGTCGGCCAAGGCGGCGAACGCCCGACGCCCCGCTGTGGGATCGATGGGGGTGCTGATGCCGACGACCCGGGCCAGGACACGGTACACATTGCCGTCGACCACGGCCGCCGGACGGTCGAAGGCGATGGAGGCGATGGCGGCTGCGGTGTAGTCGCCCACGCCCTTCAGCGCGCGCAAGTCATCCACCGTATCGGGGAAACGCCCCCCGTGGTCGGTCACCACGGACCGGGCGGCTTGCAACAGATTGCGCGCGCGGCTGTAGTAGCCCAGGCCCTGCCAGAGCCGCATCACGTCGTCATCCGGTGCGGAGGCCAGTTGTTGCACCGTGGGGTACTGCTCCACGAAGCGCTCGTAATAGGCCGTACCCTGGTCGATCCGGGTCTGTTGGAGGATGACCTCGCTGAGCCAGATGCGGTACGGGTCGCGCGTGCGGCGCCAGGGCAGGTCGCGGTGGCCGGCGGCGTACCAGCCGCGCAGGGCCTTGCTGAACCAAGAACGGCTTGACATCCAAGCACAAAGATGCATTGCGCGGTATGGAAAGAACCCTATCTTTGCGCCCCCAAAAAGTCTGAAGGGCATGACGAAGGCAGAGCTGGTCGGCATCATCTCGAAGCGTACCGGGATCGAGCGGAACGCCGTGCTTGTGACCATCGAGGCCTTCATGGAAGAGGTGAAGGCCAGCTTGGAGAAGGGTGAGGACGTGCATCTGCGCGGTTTCGGCAGCTTCGTGGTGAAGCACCGGGCGCAGAAGACCGGCCGCATCCTGAGCCAGAACACCACCATCGTCATCCCTGCCCACGATGTGCCCGCCTTCAAGCCGGCGGACGTCTTCGTTGACCGGGTGAAGAACCGCCCGGCCAAGGGATGAGGCGTTGGGGCACCGTCCACTACCTGGCCGTGGCCGGGGCGTTGACGGTGGTCGTTCTTTTATTCCTGCTGCCCCGCACACCGCGCACGGCGCCCGTCCCTGAACAGGCGGCACCGGCGCCGGATGACCTGCAACGCCGCCTCGATGAGGCGGTGGCCTTGGTGAACGGCCAGGAGCCCATGCAGGGCATCATGCTGCTCCGCCAGCTGGCCGAGGAGCATCCGGAGCGGCCCGAGGTGCACTGGCACCTGGGCCTCTTCAGCCTGCAGAGCGGGCAGGTGGACAAGGCCGCGGCCCGCTTCCGCAAGGTGGTGGAGCTGGACACGGCCGGCACGCTCCCCGAAGCGTGGTCCATGCTGGGGCAGAGCTACGCGATGATGGACAGCATCCTGCCGGCCATCGAAGCGTTGACACGATACAGGCAATTGACGCCCGACCCCGAGGCCCAAAAGGCCACGGACAAGGCATTGGAGGAATTGAGGATCAACCTAGACGAACAGGACCATGCCCTGCGGTAAGAAGCGGAAGCGCCACAAGATGGCCACCCACAAGCGCAAGAAGCGCCTGCGGAAGAACCGCCACAAGAAGAAGCTCCGGTAGGACGCTTCAGCTGAGCGCCGGGGCCGTGCCCTGAGCGGCACGCGCCCGGTCGGCGTCGGCTGCGCACATCCCTCAGGATCGTGCCCGAACCCCCTACATCACTCCTCCGGTGAGCGTCGATCTCGTCATCCGCTCCTCGGCCGGTGAGGTCGCCCTCGCCCTGCTCCGCACGGTGCCCGGGCGGCAGCACCCCGTGCTCATGGAGCTCCATCGCGAGCGCACCGAACGCGGGTTCACCGTCGGCGACATCCACCTGGCCAAGGTGCGCAAGGTGGCCCCCGGCCTCAACGCCGCCTTCGTGGACGTGGGGCACGAGAAGGACGCCTTCCTTCACTACTTCGACCTCGGTCCGCAGTACCGCAACAGCTTCAAGTTCGCCAAGGGGGCCGTCAGCGGCACCATCACCTCCAGCGACCTCGCGGGGTGGAAGCTGGACCCCGACATCCACAAGGACGGCAAGATCGCCGAGGTGGTCAGTGCCAGCCAGAGCGTGCTGGTGCAGATCGCCAAGGAGCCCATCAGCACCAAGGGTCCCCGCCTCACCGCCGAGGTCACCCTCGCCGGCCGCTACATGGTGCTGGTGCCCTTCACCAACAAGGTGAGCATCTCCACGCGCATCAAGGACGAGGAGGAACGCCGGAGGCTCAAGGACCTGATGCAGCGGATCCGCCCGGCCAACCACGGCGTCATCATCCGCACCAACGCCGAGAACAAGCGTACCGAGGACCTGGAGGCCGACCTGAAGAACCTGCTCCAGCGCTGGGACACCTGCTTCCACAACCTGCGGAACGCCATCCCGCCCAAGCGCGTGCTGGGCGAGATCGACCGCACCAGCGCCGTGCTGCGCGACCTCCTCAACAAGGACTTCACCAGCATCCATGTCAATGACGAGGCCCTGACGGACGAGGTGCGGCAGACCCTGGAACGTATCGCCCCCGAAAAGGCCGGCATCGTCAAGGCCTACAAGGGCAAACTGGACATCTTCGACCAGTTCGGGGTCAACAAGCAGATCAAGCAGGCCTTCGGCAAGCAGGTGATGCTGCCCAGCGGGGCCTACCTGATCATCGAGAAGACCGAGGCCATGCACGTCATCGACGTGAACAGTGGCGCGCGCAAGGGCGGCAATCAGGACCAGGAGAAGAACGCTCTGGACATCAACGTGGAGGCGGCCCGCGAGATCGCCCGGCTGCTGCGCCTGCGCGACATGGGCGGCATCATCGCCATCGACTTCATCGACCTGTACGACGCCAACAACCGGCGCGAGCTGCACAAGGCCCTGAAGGATGCCATGGCCGATGACAAGGCGAAGCACAACGTGCTTCCGCCCTCCCGCTTCGGGGTGATCGAGCTCACCCGCCAGCGCGTGCGTCCTGAGACCGAGATCGATACCACCGAGAGCTGCCCCACCTGCGGCGGCAGCGGTGAGGTGGGGGCTCCTGTGCTGATCATCGACGGCATTGAGAACGCCCTGAACCACCTGCTCGTGGAGAAGGACATGAGCGGCCTCACCCTGCGGGTGCACCCTTTCATCGCCGCCTACCTTACCAAGGGCCTGCCCAGCGTGCAGCACCGCTGGTGGTGGCGCTGGCGCAAGTGGGTCAAGGTGGTGGGCGAGGGCTCCAGCCAATACCTCGACTTCCGGGTGGTCGATGCCTCGGGCAAGGACATCCCCCTTTAGTCCGGGCCTGCGGCGCAAGGCGTAATTTCGCGGCCGCTTCATCCGGATGATCACCATCGACAAGATCGACGCGCTCCGCGAGCGGCTCGAGGCCCTCAAGGGCTACCTCGCCATCGAGGACAAGCGCGGGCTCATCCTCGAGGAGGAGAAGTACACCCACGACCCCGACTTCTGGAACGACCAGAAGAAGGCCCAGGCCACCATGAAGAAGATCCGCGAGCTCAAGCGGTGGGTGGAGCTGTACGAGGGGGTGAAGCGGGAACTGGACGATGTGGAGGTGATGTTCGACTTCTTCAAGGCCAAGGAGGTGAGCGAACAGGAGCTGGAGGCCCAGTTCGCCAAGGCCGCGCATGAACTGGAGGAGCTTGAGTTCAAGAACATGCTCAGCGCCGAGGAGGACCCCCTCAGCGCCGTGGTGCAGATCACCAGCGGCGCTGGTGGCACCGAGAGCAACGACTGGGCCCTGATGCTGCTGCGCATGTACCGCATGTGGGCCGAGAAGAACGGCTACGCCGCGCGGGTGCTCGACTACCAGGACGGAGAGGCTGCGGGCATCAAGCAGGCCACCATGGAGGTGGACGGCGAGTTCGCCTTCGGCATGCTCAAGGGCGAGAACGGGGTGCACCGCCTGGTGCGCATCAGCCCCTTCGACAGCAACGCGCGTCGCCACACCAGCTTCGTAAGCGTCTATGTGTACCCGCTGGTGGACGAGAGCATCGAGATCGACATCAACCCCAGCGACATCACCTGGGACACCTTCCGGAGCGGCGGTGCGGGCGGACAGAACGTGAACAAGGTGGAGACCGGCGTGCGCCTGCGTCACGCGCCCACGGGCATCATCATCGAGAACACCGAGACACGCAGTCAGCTGGAGAACAAGAACAAGGCGCTGCAGTTGCTCAAGTCACAGCTGTATGAAGCCGAGCTGGAGCGGCGGCGCAGCAAGCGTAGCGAGATCGAAGCGGGCAAGAAGAAGATCGAGTGGGGCAGCCAGATCCGCAACTACGTGCTACAGCCCTACAAGCTGGTGAAGGACGTGCGCACGGAGCACGAGACCAGCAGCGTGGACGACGTGTTGAACGGCGAGATCGATGAATTCCTGAAGGCCTATTTGATGATGCACGGACAGAGTCAGAAGGTCTGAGCTCAAGTCGGCAGTTGCCAGTTGGCAGTAGGCAGTTGTCCGACCCACGATAATCGTACTGCCTACTGCATACTGCCAACTGGCAATTGACATGGACCACCGGATCGAGAAGGACACGATGGGCGAGGTGAAGGTGCCCGCCGACAAGTACTGGGGCGCGCAGACCGAGCGCAGCCGCAACAATTTCCGCATCGGACCGCCGGGCAGCATGCCGCGCGAGATCGTGCATGCCTTCGCCTATTTGAAGAAAGCGGCCGCCCTCGCCAACCTGGAGCTGGGCAAGCTGCCGCAGGAGAAGTGCGAGCTCATCGGCCGCGTCTGCGACGAGATCCTCACCGGTGCGCTGGACGACCAGTTCCCGCTGGTGATCTGGCAGACCGGCAGCGGCACGCAGAGCAATATGAACGTGAACGAGGTGGTGGCCTACCGCGCGCACGTGCTCAGCGGCGGCAAGCTCAGCGATGACCAGAAGGTGCTCAACCCGAACGACGACGTCAACAAGAGCCAGAGCAGCAACGACACGTACCCGACGGCGATGCACATCGCGGCCTACAAGCTCACGGTGGAGGTGACCATCCCCGGGGTGCGGAAGCTGCGTGACACGATGGCGAAGAAGGCCGGGGCCTTTCAGGACGTGGTGAAGACGGGTCGCACCCACTTCATGGACGCCACGCCGCTCACGCTGGGCCAGGAGTTCAGCGGCTACGTGCAGCAGCTGGACAACGGGCTGCGCGCGGTGAACAATGCGCTGGAGATGGTGCGTGAACTGGCGCTCGGCGGTACGGCCGTGGGCACGGGCCTCAACGCGCCGATGGGCTACAGCGTGCTCGTGGCGAAGAAGATCGCCGAGCTCACCGGCCTGCCCTTCGTCACCGCCCCCAACAAGTTCGAGGCGCTCGCCGCCCACGATGCCATGGTGGAGCTGAGCGGCGCGCTGAAGCGTCTGGCCGTGAGCCTGATGAAGATCGGCAACGACATCCGCATGCTCAGCAGCGGCCCACGCAGCGGCATCGGCGAGATCGTGATCCCCGACAACGAGCCCGGATCCAGCATCATGCCCGGCAAGGTGAACCCCACGCAGCCCGAGGCGCTCACCATGGTGGCCGCCCAGGTGATGGGCAACGACGTGGCCGTGGGCATCGGTGCCAGCAATGGCCACTTCGAGCTCAACGTGTTCAAGCCGCTCATCGCCGCGAACGTGCTACAGAGCGCCCGGCTGATCGGCGATGCCTGCGTGAGCTTCAACGACAGGTGCGCCGAGGGCATCGAGCCGAACCGCCCGGTGATCAAGCGCCACCTGGAGAACTCGCTCATGCTCGTCACCAGCCTCAACCCGCACATCGGCTACTACAAGGCGGCCGAGATCGCGAAGAAGGCCCACAAGGAGGGCACCACGCTGAAGGAGGCCGCCATCGCGCTCGGCCATGTCAGCGCGGAGGACTTCGACCGCTGGGTGGATCCCGCCAAGATGTGCAGCGAAGGATGAGGCCGCTCGCCCTGTTCGTTCTATTGACCGCAGCGGACCTGCCCGCGCAGGTCATCGCCACCGGCGCCATGCGCGATGTGATCCTCAACGGACAGGGGACCGGCGTGATCGCGATGGACAGCCTCACTGGGCCCGGGCTGTACGGTGTGGGTCCGCTGGAGCATCTGCGTGGGGAGATCACGGTGGTGGACGGAGTGTGCCATGTGGCCCGGGTGATCAACCACAGCGTGCGGGTGTCGGTGAACCGGGATGTGCGCGCTCCGTTCTTCGTGCATGCCCGGGTGGAGCGATGGGAGCCGGTGGCGCTGCCGGATGATGTCGTGGACCTGGCCGGGCTGGATGCCTTGCTGACGGACCGGTCCGGCGCGGATCCCGGCCCGTTCGCGTTCCGTCTGGTCGGTGAAGTGGACAGCGCCTCGGCCCATGTGCTGGCCGTGCCCGAGAACATGCAGGTGCGTTCGCGGGAGGAGGCCCACGCGTACGATGTGCATGTGCGCTTCGCCCAGGAGCCCGTGGAGTTGGTCGGCTTCTTCTCCACGACGCATCGCACCGTGTTCACCCATCACGACAGCAACATCCACACGCACCTGATCTCTCCCGACCGCAGGCGGATGGGCCATGCGGACGAGGTGACATGGCGACCCGGAGCGATGCGCCTGCTCGTGGGACGCTAGCGGCCTGCCACCGGAAGCCCGGCTCCCTGCCAGGCACTGATGCCGCCGTCCAGGTCGGAGACGTTGCGAAAGCCCGCCCCCTGAAGCGCTTTCGCGGCTGCCGCGCTTCGACCGCCCGAGGCGCAGTACACCAGGATGGGGGTATCGTGGTCCAGTTCCGCTGTGTGCTGTTCGAGCACACCACCGGTCCAGTCCAGGTTCACCGCACCGTCCAGATGACCGGAAGCGAACTCCGCCGGGGTCCGGACGTCGATCACCTGTGCATCCGATGCACGCATCGCGGCCTGAAAGTCGGCGGGTGAAAGCGGCGCCCCCGGTCCGCTCGCGCCACAGGCGACGAGGACGGTCATGAGGAGAACGAGCATTCCCGTTCTGAGCGCGATCCGTGAGCGGTTGTCCAAGGTCAGTTGAGGTGAGGGGTGATCACGTTCTTCAGGTGCGCGGCGCTCATCACGCCCGACGCGCGCCAGATCAGCCGGCCCTGCTTGAAGAGCGCCAGCGTGGGCACGCCCTGGATGCGATAGGCCTGTGCGGCGGCCGGGTTGCGGTCCACGTCCACCTTCACCACCACCGCCTTGTCGCCCAATTGTCGTTTGAGGTCCTCAAGGATCGGTGCCATCGCCTTGCAGGGACCGCACCATTCGGCGAAGAAGTCGACCAGCACCGGTGTGTCGCCGGAGATGAGATCCTGGAAGCTGCGCGGTCGTGTGTTCATGGCTGGTCCGCTCGGATGCCGGCGGCCTCGCTCATCGCACGACGTCCGGGTCCGCGGTCGGGTAGGGTGCAAGGGCCGGTGGAGCAGCAGCCCAACTTCAGGAGGGCCTTCGAGCCGAAGAGGATCGCCAAGCCGAGAGCGATCCCATCGCCGCCATGTACGGCTTGGGCCAGGAACGCCACGCCCAACGCGCCGTTCAGCCAGCGGAGGAGCGGGAAGGACAGGCGGTTCATCGGGCCTTGAGCGCACGTACGCTGGTCCATGACCCACCATTGTGGGCGTCGAATCCCTGGCGGCGCAGCAGGTCGGCGGCCGCACGGCTGCGCATGCCGCTGCGACAGCAGGTGATGATGGGCTTGGAGCGGTCCAGTTTCGCCACGTGGGAGCCCAACCGGTCCAGCGGGATGTGCTTCGCCCCCTTCACATGTCCGGCGGCGAACTCCTCCTTGCTACGGACATCCAGCACCACCGCGCCGGATCGCAGTAGAGCACCGAGGTCGACCTTCGGTCCACCGCCCAAAGCGCTCTTGATCATGTCCAGGATACCCATGTCGTTCCGTTCTGCCGCAAAGTTCCGCGTGGCCTTGCCGCCTCACCGGTGACCACCGTCACCGACGGCCGGTCAGAACACGTAGTTGATGATCAGGTCGGCGTGCAGCATGTCCACCTTGTTGATGGCCACCTTCTCGGTGAGGTCCTCATCCACAGGTAGTTTGACCAGGGCCAGCAGTGGCACGGCGAGGCCCTTCCACCCGCCGTTGAACCTGTACTGGGCGTTCACATCGAACTGGGTGTAGGAAGGCATCGCGTATTCGTTCAGTCGGACATCGGCCAACGCGGGCAGGCTGTACCATCCCCCGTCCACCTGGATGCGCCAACCGCCGTCGGTGCGCCAGATGAGGTTCAGCGTGGCGGCATGCACGTCACCCGCTCCCTCGTTCCGCTCGCGTGGCAGGAAGGTGAAGAAGGGATCGCGCCCCCATTCGCGCGGCATCAGGTAGCGGCCGTGGGCCGTGATGCACGTGTAGTTGAGCTGCCAGCGGGAACGGCCGGGGACATGCCGGATCCGAGCGCTGAACGCCCATGAACCTTCGCTGGCGGGCATGTGGAGCAGGGTATCCGCAAGTCCCCCGCGTTGTGGTGCCGCGTCCTACCGGATGGCCATCGCCGATGCGCTCCACCCATGCTCATGGCCTCCCACGTCCACCTGCGCCAAGGCGCTGTTGAACACGTTCTCCGTGTACAGGTCCCACAGCGTGACCCGCCAGCTGCGATCCAGGTGCTGTCCGAAGCTGGCCGCGAGGATCCCTGCGCAGCGAAGGTGCTCACCATATTGTGCGCCCTCCCCGTGGATGTTCCGACCTGCCGGGAAGGCGGACATGCTCTCCTCCACCGCATACCACTCGCTGGCCCCGCGCGGGGCCACCCGGTAGATCCAACCACCTTGGAACGCGGTACCACGCGTGGTCCGGTGCTCCGCCCAGAGGCCCTCGGGCAGGCTGGGGTGCATGCGTCCGTCCTGCGGGTTCAGAAAGGGGGTGTTGAGCTCCTGCTTGCCGACAGTGACGTGCGTGCGTTGGTGGCGCGCCATCCAGTCGAGCTGGAACTCATGGACGTAGGCCAGGTCGTTCGTGTGCCGGGGATCGTTCACATCGTAGAGGCCGATCTCATACCGGTTGGCAGCACCGGTCACCGGATCGGGTTCCGTGAGGTCGCTCGTGGCCAGGTCGAAGGTGTATCCGCCGCTCAGCTTGAACCGCACACCGTGCCAGCGCTGGGAGGTGAAGCCCAGGGAGCCTCCGAAAGCGACTGCGTGATAGTCCGAAGGTGTGCCGTCGTTCACCGTCAACATGTTGTACTGGCGGAATCGGCCTTCAAGCTCGCCGCGTTTCATGATGTCGTACAGGTGACCGGTACCCCGGAGGCTGTCGTTGCTGGGCATGTCCTGCTCGCCATGCTGGGCGACCAGGGTCCAGGACAGGACGAGCGCAGAGGCCAGCGCAAGCGCGGCCAGGCCGCCCGACGACCGGTCCGTTCGAGAACGGAATATGCGCTAGAACCCGGCTTTGATGTAGCTCCAGCCGTCCTCCTGCCGCTCCACGATGTGGATGATGCCGGCCTTCACATGACCGGCCTCCGTCATCACCTTGGAGGGGTCCAACTGGCGCTCGCGGATGGTGTTGTCGCAGGCTAGGAAGACCACGCCCTTCACCGCGAACTCCTTCACCTTGCCCTGCGCAACGCTGCGGTCGCTCATCAGCATGTCCATGCCGGGGCCGTGGCACACCACTTCGATCCGCGCCGTGGGCGCCGCCTCCAGCATGTTCTTGAACTGTTTCATCAGGTTCTTGTGCACCAGGGTGTCCCCGCTGGTCAATTGCATCACAATGCGGTGCTGACGGACCTGATCCTGCGCATCCGCAGTGAGACCCGTCAGAAGTGCGAGCAGCAGAAGGATCGGTTTCATGCTGCAAAGGTCCTGCTCCCTGTGCATGAGGCCGGTGATCGATGTCACCGGACCGAGTCGTTGCCAACCGGGACAGGTCCGCAAGGGCAGGGCGAGCGACGCTCCGTGCGACGCTGTGCTCCGGTACTTTGGTCGCCGTGAAGCACGAACGGGACCGAGCGGAGTTCGTGCCCAAGTCCTTCTCCGTACTGGGCAGGGGCTATACGTTGCCGTAGTTCCGGCGTGATGCGCTGGCCGGGGTGATCGTGGGGATCGTGGCCCTGCCGTTCTCCATTGCTTTCGCCATCGCCTCGGGCGTGGCGCCGGAGAAGGGGCTCATCACGGCGATCGTCGCCGGGTTCTTCATCAGCGCCTTCAGGGGCAGCCGCGTGCAGATCGGCGGGCCCACCGGGGCGTTCATCGTCATCATGTACGGCATCGTGCAGGAGCACGGCGTGGAGGGGCTCACCATCGCCACCTTGATGGCGGGCCTGCTCCTGGTGGTGCTCGGTCTGGTGCGCGCAGAAGCCCTGCTGCGCTACTTCCCTCATACGCTTATCGTGGGCTTCACCACCGGTATCGCGGTCATCATCTTCTCCACGCGGATCAACGGCCTGCAGGGGCGCTTCTTCTCGCGTTTCCCCATCACCACGAACGGCGGCCAATGCATCAGCTGTGGCAATTGCAGTACCTACTGCGAGATGGGCATCGATGTGCGCAGCTATGCGCAGCGCGGCGAGAACATCGTGCGTGCAAGTTGCGTGGGTTGTGGCCTTTGTGCGTCCGTGTGCCCACGGGGCGTGTTGAAGCTGGAGAACGGCAAGCCCCAGGCACGATTGAACAATGCGCCGCTGAGCATCACGGCGACGGGGGTGAAGTTGGAGGTTTGACCTCCTGCACCAGGGACGTTACAGGTGTGACCCGACCCACGGATCAGAATGGCTCGATCCCCTGGAGCTCCAAAGAGGTTCCAAGGGATCGAACCCATCCTGGTTATCGATCACCGGAACTCATGATCGCACCCCTCCAACTGGCTCAACAGCGCCTGCGGTGTGCCTGGGCTGAACTTTGCGACGCACTACGGCAGGATGTTGCGCATGATCGAATTGGCGCGATAGGGCTTCATTGAAGTGGTACATCGCGTCATCAGGATCCTTGCGGGCACGGCTCCGCTCAAGGACGTAGCTGTGGAGGAAGGACGCGAATGGCCGGGATAGTGACTGAATCCGAGCGATCAGCATAGTTCCAATGCAAAGTGGCATCCATGTGAACTGGAACATTGCCGGTTCTGGAGCTTTCGACCGCGGAAAGTTCCGCTGTGTCCCCGGCCGCGACCTCAATGGCCGTACTTCCGAAAAGCCCACGAAGCACATAGGTGTCCAGACGGTGCAGGGTCCCCCCGATCCGGGCCGCCGTGAATCGCACTGGGCCATCCCCTTTGACCATCACCTTGAATCGGTAGTTCACACCTCTTCCCCCGCCTTCCATTCCGGCTATCCAACTCTGGGCCGTCGCGTCCAAGAGAACGATCGATGGCACCATGGCCGACGGCGCATCCACCTCCGTTGGTGGATGGGACCCATCGTGCATCGTCGGACCCGCTGAGGAGCATGCCCCCAGCAGGAGAATGGTCGTCGTCAGGATGAGATGCCTGCTTCCCATGCCGTGAAAATACGCTCCCTGCGGGCCAGGGATCGTCGAACTACTGGAACTCGTAGTCGTACCCCTCCAACTGGCTCAACAGCGTCCGGGGCGCGCCGGGTCGGTCGGTGATCCATGTCACGGACGGTGGCACCGTCGTCAACCGCCGCCGGTGCGCATCCCGCCTGTGGGGAACGACACGTCCGCATGTGCTGCGGGTACTTTCGCCGCTGTGAAACATGATCGGGACCGGTCGGAGTTCGTGCCGAAATCCTTCTCGGTGCTGGGCAGGGGCTACACAATGCCGCAGTTCCGGCGCGATGCCCTGGCCGGGGTGATCGTGGGCATCGTGGCCCTGCCGCTCTCCATTGCCTTCGCCATCGCCTCGGGCGTGGCGCCGGAGAAGGGGCTCATCACGGCGATCGTCGCCGGGTTCTTCATCAGCGCGTTCGGTGGGAGCCGCGTGCAGATCGGCGGACCCACCGGCGCGTTCATCGTGATCGTGTACGGCATCGTACAGGAGCACGGTGTGGAGGGGCTCACCATCGCCACCTTGATGGCCGGCGTGCTGCTGGTGGCGCTCGGTCTGATGCGCGCTGGCGCCCTGCTGCGCTATTTCCCGCACACGCTCATCGTTGGCTTCACCACCGGCATCGCGGTCATCATCTTCTCCACGCAGATCAACGACCTGCTGGGGCTGGGCATCGCCCACGTGCCGGCGGACCTGCTGGACAAGTGGAGCACCTACGTGCGGCATGCCGGGGCCTTCGACCCGCTGACCTTCGCGGTGGGCGCAGGCACCATCGCCATCACGCTACTGATGCCGCGGATCCTGCCGGCAGTGCCCGGCCCACTGGTGGCCATCGTGCTGGCCACGGCGGTGGTGGCCGGCTTCCACCTGCCCGTGGACACCATCGGTTCCCGGTATGGCGGCATCCCCACCGGCCTGCCCGCTCCACAGTTCGCTTGGGTCGAACTCGCCACCTTCAAGGAGCTGCTGCGGCCCGCGCTGGCCATCGCGCTGTTGGGCGGTATCGAGTCGCTTCTGAGCGCGGTGGTGGCGGATGGCTCCATCGGTGGCCGGCACCGCAGCAACATGGAACTGGTGGCGCAGGGCGGTGCGAACGTCGTGTCCGCGCTCTTCGGCGGCATACCGGCCACCGGCGCCATCGCCCGGACGGCCACCAACATCAAGAACGGTGGGCGCACACCCATGGCGGGCATGGTGCACGCCGTGGTGCTGTTGCTGATCCTGCTCGTGGCCGGGCAATGGGCCGCGCTGATCCCCATGGCCTGTCTGGCCGGCATCCTGGTGGTGGTGGCCTGGAACATGGCCGAGGTGCACAGCTTCATCGCCGTGTTCCGCACCAGCCGCTACGACATGGCCGTGTTGCTCGTCACCTTCCTGCTCACCGCTTTCGTCGACCTGGTGGTGGCCATCGAGATCGGCCTGGTGCTCGCCGCTTTCCTCTTCATGAAGCGCATGAGCGACAGCACGCGGCTGAGCGAACTGGGCGCGCCGGACGCGGCCGGTGAGAAGCTGTTCGAGGCGGAGTTCGGCAAGGTGCCGGCGCACGTGGTGATGTACGAGATCAACGGCCCGCTCTTCTTCGGCGCGGCACAGACCTTCACCGAGACGATCCGCAAGGTGGGCGATCAGCACCGCGTGCTGATCCTGCGCATGCGCCATGTGCCCTTCATCGATGCCACGGGGCTGCACCGTCTAGCGGACATCATCGAGACCATGGAACGGCGCCATGTGCACGTGCTGCTCACGGATGTGCTGCCGGACGTCCGGAACTCCTTGCGCGATGCCGGCCTGCTGACGGAAGGCCGGCTCTGTCCGGATGTGCGTTCAGCGATGGCGCTGGCGGGCGCTCAGCGGAACTCGTAGGCGTAGCCCTCCAGCTGGCTGAGGAGCGTCGGCGGCGCATCCGTCGCGGTGATGCGTCCCTCCACCTTCGGGGCCACGGGGCTGAAGGCGGCGAAGTAATCGCGCAGGATGTTGTGCATCGTTGCGTTCGCACGGCGCGGGTTCTTCACCTTCTCCAGGCGGCAGAGCGTGTCGTCCGGGTCGCCGTCCCGTTCGCAGGCGGCGATGAGGTAGGTCTTCTGCAGGTCGATGGGCTTCCTGCCCACCTTGATCCAGTTCACCCGCTTGCCCTTCTCGTTGTGCATGGTGAAGTTGGCCGTCATCCCCTTGAAGCGCACCACCCAGCCGCCGAAGCGCTTCGCGGGATCCTTGGCGAAGACATTGTGCAGCTCCTGCTCCAGCCAGTCCCATAGCTGCTGACCGGTCGCCTCGCCGTACTTGGCCTCGCTGTCCACGGGTATCATGCTCCATAGGTGGTCGTTGGTGATTGGGGTGGGGGTCTTCCCATCGGCCACGATCGGCGGGCAGAAGCGGAAGCCATTGCTGATGGCGATGTCCGGCTCCAACTTCCACATCAGCGCATCCGTGATCAGGTTGTCCATCGGATTCTCGATCACGTAGTAGCGCACCAGCGTGTTCTTCGTGCTGCCCACCACCTTGCTGAGCTGCTCCTTGTACGGTGCGCTCACCTCGTCCACGAGCGCGAGCATGCCCTTGTCCGCCGGGTATTTCTCCGGGTCCACGTCGAGCAGTTCATAGTGGCTGTCCTTCACCTTGCCGTCCTCCACCACCACATCCAGGCGCGCCACGAACGAGCCGAAGGCGCCGGGCTCCACCACCTTGCTGTACTTGGCGTTGATGGGCTTGCGCACGCGCTCGTGCGTGTCGGCACCGAGGATGAGGTCCGCGCCTTCCACCTCGGGTTTGTTCGCCAGGTCCACCTGTTGTGCCAGGCCCATGTGGGTGACCAGGAAGACCATGGCGCATTGCTCGTAATCGCGCAGGATGCGGATGTACTTCGCTACGTTGGTCTCCGGCTTGGTGAATTTGATACCACAGCTGTATGCCGGTGACTGACGCTTGGGCGTGAGCGGATCGTTGTAGCCGATGAAGCCGATCTTGATGCCAGCGATCATTCGTGTCCAGTAGGGCTGGAAGATCATTTCGCCCGCGAGGTCGGCGTTGGGATCTTGCATGTCGCCGCAATAGTCGGCGAGCTTCTCGTGGTACATGTTCGCGCAGATCTTCGCTGCGCGGTATCCGCCGAGGTCCTTCAGCATGTTCTCCTTGCCGTACACCACCTCCCAGTTGCCGGGCAGGATGAGGTCGTAGCCGATCCGATTCATCAACGGCACGATGGCCCGGCCTTCGCTCATCGCCGCCACGCCACCGCCCTGGAAGCAGTCGCCACCGTCGATCACCAGCGTGTTCGCCGGGTCCGCCGCGCGCAGCGTGTCGATCATGGTCTTCAGCACGCCATAGCCTCCGCGCTTCTTGTAGACGACCTGACCGTTCTCCAGGAAGAACTCGTCGTGGGTGTGGAGCTGCGCGTGGATATCGCTCGTGAACAGCAGCGTGAATTTATCCGCTATGCCATGCGCCACCGCACGACTGCCGGTAAGCTCTTGACGGCGCTGCGGGTCGCTCAAGGCGCCCATGGCGAGGGTGGGCCCCAGCGTCAAGCCTGCGCCCAGCGCGCCCAGCGAGCGGAGCATCTGTCGACGGCTCACGGCGTTCACTGCTTCGTCGTGCGCGCCGCACGTGCAGCCTTCGGGGTGTTGGATATCGCTCATGGTTTGTTCTTCTTGGCTGCGGCTTTGATCTCCGCGATCGGACCGAAGGGCCCGAATTTGTGCTGCGTTTCCGGTAGGCTGTCCGCGAAGGGCCCGAAGGGATAGTCCACCGGTTTGCCAGCGATGTTCGGCCAATCCCCCGACAGGTCGTGCTCGGGCCGTTGCTGGCTGTTCACGTAGGCTGCCACATCCCAAGCCTCCTCGTCGGTGAGCATCGGGTTCTCCCATGTTGCGCCCTGCGGCATGTTGTTCTTCACATAGCCTGCGAAGCGTGAGATGCGATAGAGCCCGGCGCCGCTGTTGTAGCTGTGCTCGCCCCAGAGCGGCGGATACTGGTAGATGATACCGCTCGCCGCTTTCATTCCTGCGCCATCCTTTTGGTGGCAGCTCTCGCACTTCGCTGTGTAAATGGCCTCACCTTTCACCGGGTCGGCGGCACGGTCGAGGACGGGCAGTTCAACAAGCCCGACACCTTTCGGCTTCACGTCCTTCTGGATGCCGGAGCCCAGCCATTCCATGTACGCCACCAGCGCACGCATCTCGTGGCTGTTGCTGTCCAGTGCCGTTCCATTCAAGCTCCGTTCGAAGCAATCGTTGATGCGCTTCTCAACGGACTCCATCGAACCGCTTCGCTCGCGGAACTTGGGATAGGTGCTCCACACCGCCCCGTAGTTGTTGCCCCACGGCCGCGTTCCCGCATCGAGGTGACAGTTCTCGCAGTCCATGCCGTTCGTGAGCTGTGCCACGGTGCCCTTCGGGCCGAAGTAGTGCGCTGTGTTGCGAATGAGCTCGCGGCCGTAGCGCACGAGCGCCTCATGATCGTCATCGAGCCGGTCGAGCCCGGTGGTGTCGGGCCCGAGCCACAGGCTGTCCGCGGTCCAACTCGCCACAACGCGTGGAGGTGCCTCGAACAGGTCCTTGGGCGTGATCATCAGCGCCATGATACCCACCATTACCACCAGCACGAGCGCGCGTGCGGTGCGGGGCCGCTTCGGGTCGTGCGGGATGCCGGCGCGTCGGCTCAGCACCTCGGTGGCCTCGTCGACCACGGCGAGGTACACCCACACCACCAGGGCGGCGAACAGGACGATCAGCGGCGCGGTCATCGCGCAGGTTCAGTGGGGGAGCTTGTCGCGGACCGCTCCGTACACATAGGTCCCGGCCACGGCGCTCAGGAAGGTGACGATCACCACGCCGAAACCTGCGCCGACCTGGGCGAAGAGCGGACCCGGGCAGGCGCCCGTGATGGCCCAACCCATTCCGAAGATGAGACCACCGTGGATCTGGCCCTTGCTGAACTCCTTGTTCGGGATGTGGATCTCCTCTCCATAGATGGTGCGGGCCTTGGTGCGCTTGATGATCAACAGGCTGATCAGCCCCACCATCACGGCGGTGCCGATCACCCCGTACATGTGGAAGCTCTCGAAACGGAACATCTCCTGGATGCGGAACCAACTGATGATCTCCGCCTTCACGAACACGATGCCGAACAGGATGCCCCAGGCGCTGTACTTCAGGTTGTACCACCACGGGTGCTTCAGCACGCTCTCGTTCACGCAGATCGCGTCGAGCTCGCGGTTCTGAAGGTCCTTCAGTTCCGCCGGTGAGCGTTGGATGTTCTGTGCCACGGGGTCAGAGGGTGAGCAGGTGGGGGAGGATGGACCAGGTCATGGCGATGCCGCCGACCATGAACATGATGGTGGCCACCAGGCTGGGCCATTGCAGGCTGCTGAGCCCCATGATGGCGTGGCCGCTGGTGCAGCCGCCCGCGTAGCGCGTACCGAAGCCCACCATGAAGCCGCCGATCACGAAGAAGACCAGGCCGCGCAGGCTGAAAAGGCCGGACCAGGAGAAGATCTCCGGAGGCATCAGGCGCGATGTGTCCGTGATGCCCTTCGAGGCCAGGTATTCCGCGGTGGGCGCGGCCAGCTGAACCGGCGCCGGATCGGCGAGCAGCGTGGCGCCGATGAACGCGCCGAGCGCGATGCCGCCGACGAAGAAGAGGTTCCACGCCTCCTTCTTCCAGTCGTATTTGAAGAACTTCACGTCGCCGGGTATGCAGGCGGCGCACAGATGCCGCAGTGAACTGCTGATGCCGAAGGTCTTGTTGCCCACCAGGAGCAGGTATGGCACCGTGAGGCCGATCAGTATGCCGGCGACGTACCAGGGCCAGGGGTGTTTGAGGCTTTCGAGCATGGTTTTCATGTATTGGTGAATGGTCATTGGCGAATGGCGAATGGGAATGCCTTGATGGCAGCCCATTCACCATTGACCATTCACCATTCGCTTTCGGTAGAGGTCACTTCAGCAGGGTGCTCGGGCACACGTGGTCGGTCACCTTCACGTCGGTCTTCTTGATGGCATTGAAGCCACCGCGCACCTCCACGATGTTGTGGTAGCCGCGCGACTTCAGCAGGCTCGCGGCGATCATGCTGCGGTAGCCGCCGGCGCAGTGCACGTAGTTCGTTTCCTCCTTGCTGAAGGCGGCCAGGTTCTGATTGATGAACTGCAGGGAGGCGTGCCAGGCACCGTCCACGTGCTCGGCGGTGTACTCCCCGTCCTTGCGCACGTCGATCACGCGGATCTTGCCTGCCTTGAAGCGCTTGGCGAAATCCTCCGCATCGATGCGATCGATGGCATCCAACTCCTTGCCGAGCGATCTCCACGCGGCGATGCCGCCCTTCAGGTAGCCCCTCACGTTGTCGTATCCCACGCGGGCCAGGCGCGTCACCACCTCATCCTCCATGCCTTCATCGGTCACCAGCAGCAGCGGATGCTTCACGTCGGGGATCATGCTGCCCACCCAGGGTGCGAAGTCGCCTTTGATACCGATGTTGATGCTGCGCGGGATGAAGCCGTCCTTGAAGTCTTCCGCGCCGCGCGTATCCAACACCAATGCGTCTTCGGTCTCATCCACCAATTCGAACTGGTCCGGCGTGAGCGCGCGCAGGCCTTTCTCTTTCACCGTGTCCACGCTTTCGATCACGCCCTTGTTCATGGCCACGTTCTGCGGGAAGTAGGCGGGGGGAGGGAGCAGACCCTCCGTCACCTCCTTGATGAACTGCTCCTTGGTGGCGGCCTTCAGCGCATAGTTGTTCGTCTTCTGGTTGCCCAGTGTATCGAAGGTCTCCTTGCTCATGTTCTTGCCGCACGCGCTGCCGGCCCCGTGGGCAGGATACACGATCACGTCATCGGGCAGCGGCATGATCTTGTTGTGCAAGCTGTCGTAGAGGTAGCCCGCGAGGTCCTCTTGCGTGATGGACCCGGCCTTCTGCGCCAGGTCCGGGCGGCCTACGTCGCCGATGAAGAGGGTGTCGCCGGTGTATATGCTGTGCGGCTTGCCGTTCTCGTCGATGAGCAGGTAGCACGTGCTCTCCATGGTGTGGCCGGGTGTGTGCAGCACCTTGATCGTCACCTTGCCGAGCTTCAGCTCCTCACCGTCCGTGGCGATGTGCGCGTCGAATGCGGGCCTGGCGTTGGGACCGTACACGATGGGCGCGCCCGTCCGTTTCGACAGGTCGAGGTGACCGCTCACGAAATCCGCGTGGAAGTGGGTCTCCAGCACGTACTTGATCTTGGCGTTGCGCGCCACGGCCCGCTCGAGGTAGGGGGTCGTTTCGCGCAGCGGATCGATGATCGCCGCTTCGCCATCGCTCTCGATGTAGTAGGCGCCCTGCGCCAGGCAGCCGGTATAGATCTGTTCGATCTTCATGTTGTTGTGGGGAGTATCACCACAGAGGCACAGAGGGCACGGAGGAATGCGAATAGTGCATCGTGCTTTGTGCTGTGGCTAATTCGTTCTTGGGTTTCTCTGTGCCTCTGTGGTGAATGTACTCAAGCTGCCATGTGCGAGAATTCGCGGCCGATGATGTAGATACCCATAAGGAGCACGAACCATCCGAAGGCGGGTTTGAGTTTCTCGTTCGGGATGCGCTTGCTCAGGAGACTTCCGGCGATGATGCCGCCGATGGCGATGGCCGAGAAGAGGAGCAGGAAGCTCCAGTCGATCACCTCGTCGCCCTTCAGGTCGCCGGTGAAACCGATGAGGCTCTTGGCGGCGATGATGATCAATGAGGTGCCCACGGCCTGTTTCATCGGCAGGCGTGCCAGCAGCACCAGCGCGGGGATGATGAGGAAGCCACCGCCCGCGCCCACCAGACCGGTGATGGTGCCCACCACCAAGCCTTCGCCGAGGATCAGCGGGTAGTTGAAGGCCACGGCGCCGTCGCTGCCGGCCGCCGCGGCTTTCGGCCTGCGGATCATGCTGTAGGCGGCGGCCACCATCAGCACGGCGAAGAGGATGAGCATGCCCAGCGCCTTGCTCACCGCCGTGCCGCCGAGGCTGAACAGCGGATCGGGCAGCGCCGGCACCAGCCAGGCGCGCGTGGCGAACACGGCTACGATGCTGGGGATGCCGAACACGACGGCCGTGCGCCAATGGATGTTGCCGATGCGGATGTGGCTGAAGGAGCCGATCAGGCTGGTGAGACCCACGATGAAGAGCGAGTAGGCCGTGGCCAGCACCGCGTCCACCCCGAAGAGGTACACCAGGATGGGCACCGTGAGGATGGAGCCCCCCCCGCCGATCAGGCCCAGGGACAGGCCCATGAGCACAGCGCCGATGTACCCGATGATCTCCATGCCCTAAAGCTTGTCGCAGCAGGTCTCGATGTCGCGGATGATCTTCATGAACTCCGTCCGTGCCAGGAAGTAGAAGCTGTAGCGGCCCTCCTTCTCGAAGTCGACCAACCCTTTGTCGCGCATCAGGGTGAGGTGCTGGCTCAGGATGGCCTGTTCGATGCCCAGCCGCTCGCGGAGCTCCAGTACGCATAACCGCTTCTCCCTGCCGAGCAGGTCCAGGATGGCCAGCCGCTGCGGGTGCGCCGCCATGCGCAACAGTTCGCTCGCGCGCATCAGCTTCTCGGTGCCCACACGTTCCTCCAGGGTCAGGGTCGCCATGGTCCTCGGGTTCCGGGGACAAAAGTATAGTGGGATATCTATGTTACAATGTGACCCGGGTCACATCGTCACACGGCGCCGAGGAGCTCGGCACCGAAGAGCTCCGCTTGGTAGCGGCGGATGCCCGGAAGTGCGGCCAGGGCCTGCAGATCGCCGGGGCGCGTGCGCGCGATCTCCTGAAGCAGCTGATTGCTGGCCACGATGCCCATCCGCAGATCGTGCTCCGTGGTGAGGCGGTCGCGCACGAGCTTCAACCGTTTCAGCCGCTCATCATGGTCAGGATCACGGTCCCAGCGTTTGGGGCGTTCCAGGCGCGGCCACTGCTCCTTGGGCAGGAGGGTCCCCCGGCGGACAGCCTCCAAGAGCGCCCGACCATGTCGCGCCATCACCTTCTCGCCGATGCCTTTGCGCGCCGATAGGTCGCGCTCATCGGTCGGCGGTGCTTTGGCCAGGTCCAGCAGCACCTCGTTACCGATGACCATGAACGGTGCCCGGTCCATGCGTTCGGCGACGCCTTCCCGCCAGGTGTGCACCTCCCGCAGCACCGCGAGCTGATGGGGTTTCAGCAGCTTGGCGCCCTTCATGCGGAGATAGCCCGGCTCGAGGTTCTCCTGCAGGTTGAACGGCGCGTCCGTGAGGAGCGCGAACTCCTCCTGTGCCCAGCTCCACCGTCCCTTTTCCTTCAGCCGGGCTTCCAGGATGTCGCGCAGGGCGATGAGGTGGGCCGTATCGCCGGCGGCATAGTCGAGCATGGCATCGGGCAGTGGACGTTTGCTCCAATCCGCCTTCTGGAACTTCTTGTCCACATGGATCCCCATGTACTTCTGCAGCAGCGAGGCGAGGCCGATCTCGGGCTCGTTCAGGAGCTCCGCGGCCACCAGTGTGTCGAACACGTTCTCCACGCGGATGCCCTGCTCCTGGGCGAGCATGCGCAGGTCGTAATCGGCATCGTGGATCACCACTTCCATCTCAGGGCGGCCCAGCAGGGTGCCCAGGGGGGCCAGATCGCCGGCGGTGAAGGGGTCCACCAGCCAGGTGCGGTCCCGATCGCTCACCTGGACAAGGCACACACGGACCCGATACCGGTGGAAGCTGCTCGCCTCAGTGTCCAGCGCGATCACGGACGAGGCGGTGAGGGCCTCGGTCATCCGGGCCAGGTCCTCCTGCGTGGTGATGGTGCGATAGGCAACGGGTCTCATGGGCACAAGGCGCGCGAAGGTAGCCGCTGGCGGTCAGCCCGGTCCTTGCATGAAGCTGCGCATGCTGATGCTGCCCATCTTCGGACCGCTGTGCGGTTCCGTGAGCGGCTCGTCGATGCCCGCCGTGCCCAAGGTGTACAAAAGGGGCAGGGAGTGGTCGTTCGTGGGATGGGCGAGCCGGGCCATCGCGCCCAGCGAGCTGTAGTCCACCAGCGCCTGATGATCCCCGGCGGCCAGCCGCCCCTCCACGAAGGCGTCGAACTCCTGCGCCCGGTCGTAGGGAGGAGCGGATGGGTCGCTCCAGTTCAGCCGTCCCAGGTTGTGCACCACATTGCCGCTTCCGAGCACCAGGATGCCGTCGTGGCGCAGGGCCTTCAGCTCATGTGACAGGGCGTGGTGCTCGGCAGGGTCATGCCCCAGTTGAGGCTCATTTGGAACACAGGGACATCGGCCGCAGGCCAAATGTGCTTCAGGACGGACCAGGCGCCGTGATCCGATCCCATCTCGTGGTCCGCATGCACCTGCACGCTGGTGACCGCGGCCGCGGCTTTTCGCGCCGCTTCCGGCGCACCAGGGGCCGGATAGCGGACCTGGAACAGTTCATCGGGGAACCCACCGAAGTCGTGGATGGTCTCCGGCGCCGGGGAAACGGCCACCATGGTCCGGCCCGGGGTCAGCCAATGTGCCACCAGCACCGCTTTCGGCCGGTCCAAGCGCCTCCCCGATCGGGCGAGCGACCGAGTGAAGTCGTTGTCCTGGATGGCGTTCATCGGGCTTCCATACCCGATGAGGACGGTTGGCATCACCGGACCCCTGCCCAGGTCACGGCTCAATTGGTCGAGGTCGGTCAAGCGCTTGGCACCCGCACCGCCGACCGCAAGGGCGGCGAGCCCGAGGGACTGCCGCCTGTGCCTGCCGCGAAGATAGTTTACATGGAAAGAAAGATCATCGCGCCCATCCGGGGCATGCCACCCCCCGGACCCTGGTCAGACGTATTTGTCGCCCCACTCCGCGGTGGCGTCGTTCACGAACTGCTTGATCTTCTGTTCGTCGTGCTTGCGCACCACCAGCAGTGCATCCTTGGTGCTCACCACGATGTGGTCCTCCAGCCCTTGCAGCACCACCAGTCGGTCATCATGCACATGCACCACGGTCCGCGCGCAGTCGTAGAGCTTCACCTGGTCTCCCACGACCGCGTTGCCGGCCTCGTCGTGCGGCAAGTGGGTGTATAGGCTCCCCCAGGTGCCCAGGTCGCTCCAGCCGAAGTCGCTGGTGACCACGAAGACGTTGTCGGCCTTTTCCATCACGCCGTAGTCGATGCTGATGTTGGCGCAGTCCCCGTACACGCTTGCGATGAAGGCGCGCTCGTCCGGCGTGCCATACGCTTCCTCGCCGGCCTCGAAGGCCCGTTCCATGTCGGGCAAGTGCCGCTTGAAGGCGTTGCGGATGCTTCGCGCCGTCCAGATGAAGATGCCGCTGTTCCACAGGAAGTCGCCGCTCTCGATGAAGCGCAAGGCCGTGTCGTGGTCGGGTTTCTCGGTGAAGGTGCGCACCCGTTTCACACGGGGATGGGCCGTGCCCGCTTCCTCCACGAACTGGATGTAGCCATACCCGGTGTCCGGGCGGTTGGGCATGATGCCGAGGGTGATCAGGCAGTCATGGTCCGTGGCCTGGCGGAGGGCGAGGCGCACGGTGTCATGGAACTCCTGTTCCTTCATCACCAAGTGATCGCTCGGGGCCACGATGATCCGGGCTTCGGGGTCGCGCTTGGCGATCACATGGTTCGCGTAGGCGATGCAAGGGGCGGTATTGCGGCGGGCCGGTTCCAACAGGATCTGTGCGTCCTTCATGCCGGGCAGCTGCTGCTTCACGATCGGCGCGTACTGGGCATTGGTCACCACCAGGATGTTCTCCGGGGGGCAGAGGGCGAGGAAACGGTCGTAGGTCTGCTGGATGAGCGTGCGTCCAAGGCCCAGGAAGTCCAGGAACTGCTTGGGATAGGCGGTGCGGCTCATGGGCCAGAATCGGCTTCCGATGCCGCCGGCCATGATCACGCAATAGGTTCGAGGGTCGGTCATCGTGTCTTGTCGTTCACGGTTCTTGCATGACGAGCGGTACCGGGGAGCCCACCTCGACGCCGGCCAGCCGGTCGATGGTGTAGGTGCGGCGGTCGTTGAGGCAGCGGCAGGCCACCCGGGAGCGGCGTACCGCGCCCTTCACGAACAGGCGCTCATTGAAGCGGAAGATGGTGTGTTCCGGAAGCTCTTCGAGCAAGGGCATCGCATGGTCATCATACCGCCGCAGCACGCGCACCAGCGCCGGGTCGGAACAGCTGCTCGCCGTCGCGTCGGTCAGGTGGCCGGCCAGGATCCCGCGCACATCCTCGGGCAGCACGGCCGGCGCCAGGTACGGACGCATCAGTTCGGCGTAGGTCCGCTTCCACTCGATACCGTGGGGGCGCACACGAGGGCCGCAGCTTTCGAAGGTGGCGTGATGGGCGAACTCATGCACGAGCGTCACCAGGAAGGCGTACGGGTTGAGGTCCCGGTTCACCGAGATGCGCGCGGGCCGACCGGCCACGGGCGTGCGGTAGTCGCCCAGTTTCGTGGCCCGGCGGGGTGTGATCCGCACCTGCACCCGGTTGCGGTGCAGCCAGTCCAGCACCACCGGCACGGCTCCGGCAGGCAGCCGTTCGCGCAGCGCATCCGGTCCGCTCGTGGGTCTCATGCCAGGGGACGTGCGCCGGAGGAGGTGTTCCATGCGTGATGCCGCCAGTCCCGCGCGCCTTGGGGTGGGTGATGGTCCCATTTGGGGCAATCGCATTTCCGCCCGCGTTTGTGCTTGGTGACGTGCGGTGGGCGTGTGGCGCACCCTCCGATCAGTGGCGCCACCAGCAGGAACACGCCCAACAAGGCCGGGAACGAGGGCAGGGACCGGGTGCGCCACATGGCCGGCAAAGGTAGGGGAACACCCCTTCGGGCACCGGAAGCCGGGGGGGCTGGGGTCGGCGGGCCTATTTTCGCCCCGGGCGCATGAACATCCTCTACCACGTCGGGCGGTATTTCGAGTTCCTGGGCCAGGTGTTCGGCCGGCCGGAGCGGATGAGCCTGTATGGCCGTCGCGTCGCCGAGGAGATCGATCAGCTCGGTGTCAAGAGCCTGGGCATCGTCGCGCTGCTCTCGGTGTTCATGGGCGCGGTGATCACCATCCAGACGGCCAGCAACATCGATGCGGCCTGGATCCCGGACTACGTGGTGGGCTTCACCGCGCGCCAGAGCGTGATCCTGGAGTTCAGCCCCACCATCATCTCGCTCATCCTCGCCGGCAAGGTGGGCAGCAACATCGCCGCGGAGGTCGGCACCATGCGGGTGAAGGAACAGATCGATGCGCTCGACATCATGGGGGTCAACAGCGCCAGCTACCTGATCCTGCCCAAGATCGTGGCGGCCATGCTGATCAACCCCTTCCTCATCGTCATCAGCATGTTCCTGAGCATCTTCGGCGGTTGGGTGGTGAGCGGCCTCACCGGCGTGGTGGCCCCCAACGCGTACATCCAGGGGCTTCAGTGGGACTTCGACCCCTTCACGGTCACCTATGCCCTCATCAAGACGGTGGTGTTCGCCTTCATCATCACCAGCGTGGCGGCCTATCACGGGTATCACACCCAGGGAGGGGCGTTGGAGGTGGGCCGCAGCAGCACCACCGCGGTGGTGTTCAGCAGCGTGGTGATCCTCATCGCCAACTACATGCTCACCCAGCTGCTGCTCATATGATCGAGGTCCTGGGGCTCAGCAAGCGCTTTGGCGACGCACGTGTGCTCACGGACATCACGGCCACGTTCGCCAAGGGTGTGGTGAACCAGGTGATCGGGAAGAGCGGCAGCGGCAAGAGCGTGCTGGCCAAGTGCATCGTGGGCCTGCACCGGCCTGACGAGGGCCGTGTGCTGTACGATGGCCGTCCGTTCCACGAGCTCGGCCTGGCCGAGAAACGGACCATCCGCCAGGAGATCGGCATGCTGTTCCAGAGCGCGGCCCTGTTCGACTCGATGACCGTGCTCGACAATGTGATGTTCCCCCTGCGCATGTTCGCCAGCCTGACCGTGGCCGAGATGGAGAAGCGCGCACGCTTCTGCCTCGAACGCGTCAACATCGTAGGCAAGGATGCCTTGTTTCCCGCCGAGCTGAGCGGCGGCATGCAGAAGCGCGTCGGCATCGCCAGGCCATCGCCATGAACCCCAAGTACCTGTTCTGCGATGAGCCCAACAGCGGGCTCGATCCCCAGACCTCCATCCTCATCGACGAGCTGATCAAGGAGATCACCGAGGAGTACGGGACCACCACCATCGTGATCACGCACGACATGAACTCGGTGATCGAGACCGGGCAGAACATCCTCTTCCTGCACACGGGCCGATGCTGGTGGACGGGGGACCGCGACGCGTTGCTCGCCTCGGGCAACGAGGAACTGAAGGCCTTCGTGTTCGCCAGCGAACTGATGCGGCAGGCGCGGAAAGGCTTGCTCGGACCGGCCTGAACGCACGAAGGCCCCGCCGGAGCAGGGCCTTCGCATCAGCATTCCGCGCTCAGCGCTGCACGGCCAGCCTGCCGTTGAACCGGCGGCCGTCGAGCATCACCGTCCACGTGTACAGGCCTTGGGACAGTCCGCTCACATCGATCACGTGCTGTTGCTCACCGGCGCTCATCCGGCCGAGATCGGCGCTTTGCACCAGATCACCGGTCACCGCGTGCAGCTCGAAGCGCACGGGCACGGCCTCCAACAGCTCAAAGCTCAGGCGGGTCTGCTCGGTGGCGGGGTTCGGCCAGGCCAGCGGGGCCCGGGCCAGCAGCCCGTTCGCCTCATCGATGCCGATCGCGCCAGCCAGCACCGCACGCACCATCGGCGTCCGTGTGACGTAGTAGAAGAAGTTGCCCTGCGGATCGTCCGGGTAGTGCACGATGCTCACCTGCGCGGCGCTGGCCCCGCTGGTGGCGAAACCCACGACCTCGGGGCCTCCGAAGTAGTGCGCCATCACCAGGTAGGCGTTGCCGGTGAAGAGGTCGATCGGTGCATCGAACGTCAGGGTGATGAAGGTGTTGCCGCCGACCGTGTTCAGCTCGGAGGGGACGATCTCATGGTCGGTGGTCTGGTCAAGGAGGTTGTCATCCGCGTCGTAGATCTCCCCGGCGATCAGGGTGCCCGCTTCCGTGGTGTCGTGGATCGCCACCTGCACGGCCACCAGTTGGGCGTCCGCCACCACGTCGAAGCGGTTCCCCACCCCGAACTGCTCTCCGGCGAAATCCGGGCCCTGTAGGATGAAGGACTGTACGGCTCCATCGTCGTGCGCCCAGGTCGTGGTGCTCACGGCGAACTGGTCCGTACCGCTGTTGTTCGCCGGCACTTCGTCCGTTTCGTTCTGGCTCACGGCATGGTCCAGGGTGTAGATCCCCACTGTGTTCGGCGGCGTGTAGCCTGTCACCGGCACGGCCACGGTCTCTCCGGGGGCGAAGCTGAGACCACCTCCCGTCAGCACTTCGTTCGCGCCGCCCGGTTCGGTCACCGTCGAGGTGATCGACACCCCGGTCTGTGCCAGATAGCCTTTGTTCTTCAGCAGCCCTGACATCTGCATGGGCCGAAGCTGGGACAGCGGGTAGATGCTGTAGTCCATGTTCGCCACGCCCGTCAGGTCGAAGTCGAAGTCGGTCTTGGCGAAGGCGACCAGGGCCATGTCGTTGTTCGGCAGCTCGCGGATGGCGATGTTGTCCAGCTGCCATCCGTAATCCCACGTGGCCAGGTAGCGGAACCGAAGCTGCACATTGGAGGGGTTGGCCGCCACCCAGGCACTGATGTCCACGTCCATCACTTCCGGGTTCGGGCGTCCGTCGCGGCCCACGCCTTCATTGATGAGGACCTCATCCCAAGTGGTGCCTCCATCGGTGCTCACGCCGACCCACGTTTCCACGTCGGGATCGGAGAACTCCTGGAAGTACTGGTCGAACTCCACCTTCAGGTTGGTCGGTGCCGCGCTGAGGTCGATCACCGGGCTCACCAAGCTGCTCTCGGCCTGTTGCCCCGGAGAGCCCAGGTAGTCATCGTCGATGATCACCCATCCGCTCGGCGTGCTCGTGATCAACGCGGGAACGGGATAGGTGCTCGAGGTGGGGCCGGGGCCGCTGTTGGTCCAGGCCCAATCCAGGCTGCCGATGCCGCTCACCACGGTCCATCCGTTGAGGTCGTTGTCGAACGGTTCAGTGTAGAACGCGGAGCCTTTGGGGTTGATCGCCGGGCCGGTGGCCGGGGCGATCGACGGACCGTGGTGCTTGTGCTCAGGGTGCTCGGGCACCTGGCGCACCTGCTGGGCGTTCAGCGGTCCATGGGCGGCCGCCAGGGCGATCAAGGCGAGTAGGGTTCTGTTCATGGTCGGGGTAGGTTCGTTGTTCAGCCAAGGTACTTGGGCGTTCTCCTCCATGCGCAAGGATCGTTGTCGAACGTTCCGTCCAGAAAAACGGAAGCCCGACCAACCGGTCGGGCTTCCGCAAGGATCGTCTTGGATCAATGCACCACCACCATCCGCTTGCTCAGGCGCTGCCCGGCGGCGGTGAGGGTGTAGAAGTACACGCCTTCGGTGAGGTCGGCCGTGTTGATGGTCACCCGGTGCGCACCGGCGCCGCGGTTGCCCAGGTTGTCCATGCGGACCACTTTGCCGCTGAGGTCGCGTACCTCGAGGGTGGTGGCGCTGGCTTCCTTCAGCTCGAAGGTCACCGCAGTGCTCTCATCGGCCGGGTTCGGCATGTTCTGGCCCAGGCCCACACCGCCAACACGGTCAGCTTCGGTGATGCTCACGGTCGGGTCGAAGCTCATGCGGATCATCGGCGTGGTGGTGGTGAAGTACCAGTCCAGGCCGGCAGGACCGTCGAAATAGATGAAGGACGACTGCTCCTCGCTCACACCGTTCTGTCCCATGCGCAGCTGGCCACCACCGAAGTGCTCGATGCAGACGATGTAGTCGCTGGCGGCATCCAGGGGCTGGGGCGTATCGAACACCAGCGGAATGAACTTGGTGCCGTTGGCGCCGTTCAGGTCGCTGGACACGATCTCGTGCTCCTGGGTCTGTGCGATGATCGTCGTGAGGTCACCGGCGCGGAGGGTGCCGCGGATCAGCAGGCCCACGGTGCCCGTGCCGCCGTTGCGCAGCGCCACATTGATGCCGTACAGGTTCGTGGCGCTGGAAATGTGGAAGCCGTTGCACAGCTCGTACGGGTCGTTGTTGCCGTTGCCGTCCTCGAAGGAGGCCACCGTGCCCAGGTCACGCGCATAGTCGAACTCCGCCACACCGAAAGAGGCGTCGCCTTCGTTGTCGTTCGGGGTGTTGTCCACCTGGCCGGAGCTGATGGTGTACGTCACATCGTAGGTGCCGGGTACTGCGGGAGGCGTGAAGTCCGGGTTCACGAAAACGGTCTGGATGTCACCGGCCGGGAAGTTGGCGATCGCCTGGTCCTGATCCAGCACCGTGGTGCCCGAGCGCTCCACCAGGAAGTTCGCGGTCACGTTCGACTGGTCCAGGGAGCCGTTGTTCAGCACGGTCATGTTCAGACCGATCGGGCGCAGTTGGCTGAAGGGATACAGCGAGTAGCGCAGCGAGTCGTAGGTCAGCGAGGTGGCGGGGTCCCACTGGGTCGCCGCCGCACCCGTCACGGCGAGGTCGTACTCGTACAGCTCGATGATGCGCACATCATCCACCTGCCAGTAGTAGTGGGAGGTTCCGGCCGTGGTCCCATCGAAGAAGAACCGGATCTGCACGTTGGCCGGATTGCCGGCGATCGCCTGGGACAGGTTCACGGAACGCACGTCGATGTCCACACCGGCATTGGCCGCGGTCCCGTTGTTCACGTCGAACCGGAAGGGCCAGCTAGCGCCGCCGTCGGTGCTCACTTCCACGAAGTACGGGGCGTCGCCGCAACAATAGCGACGGGCCTGCTGGAACTCAAGCTGCACGAAGGGCGTGGCGCTGAGGTCCATCGTCGGGCTCACCAGGGAACCCTCCCAGTTCACGAACGTGGCGTTGGCCGTGGGGGTCTGACCGGCCCAGGTGCAGTTGGCCGAGTCGGCCGCATACAGCATGAAGCCGTTGGCCACGCTCTCGGACTGGATGATCTCCTGAGCAGGGTCGCTGTAGGCGCCATTGGGGCCGGTGAACTGGTGGACCCAGAGGTTGCCGTCGGGGCCGGACACGGTCCAAGGGCCCACACCGTTGTTGCCGGCAAGGCCATTGGCGAAATCCTCATAGAACACCACATCGCCACCGGCCTTGGCCTGGCCTTGGCTCAGGGGCTGGGCACGCAGCGGCGTGGCTTCATCGGGACCGAACGTGGAACGGGCCGGCGTGTTGCGGACCCACTGGGCGCTCGCCAGCATGGCAAGGCCCATGAACGAAAGGGCTGTCGTGTATCGAGTGACCATCGGTTGAAGGGTTGTTCCTTGATTAAGGACGCCCAAGGTAGCCATCCCGCTGCTTCCACAAGCACCCCGTTCCTCAGATCAGTGGAACCGTTCGGCCCATAGGCCCCGCAAGGCTTCAGCGGCTGTGCACGAACCGCGCTGTGGCCCTGGTGTCCGGGCCGTCCACCACCAGCGTGTATGAGCCCGGGGCCAAGCCGACCACAGGTAAAGATGAAGTCGCTCCAGAGGGGCCCTCCGCCAGCACGGTCCGCCCCGCCGCATCAAGCACGCGTATCCTTCGGATGGGCCACGGGGCCCGGATGACGAGCTGCGTCCCCTCCTGCCGGAGGATCAGGTCGGGACGCACCAAGGGCTGGGCCAGCGCCACCGCCACCGGGCTATGGTGCAGGCGCACCAAGGGCGCGCGCAGCGGATAGCTCCAGTCCAGTGCGTTCAATTCGTGCACCACGGCTGTTCCCGGTCGCACCTCGCCGCCCAAGGCGATCCGCATCAGGCCACTGTCCGGGACCTGTTCCACCACCGCCATCATATCCGTACCTCCATCCACCGGCACCGGCGCATCGAACGGCAGGTAGGTCCAGGCCCAGGACAGGCCCGCCTGAACGTCGGCATCGGTGATGTGGAACGTGTCGGTGCTCGCCACCGGTTGCAGATCGGAGTTCAGCAAGCGACCGATCACTTGGGCGCCCACCTCGGTGCCGACATCCAGCCGCACCCCCAGGCCATGCACCAGGTCATCCACTTGGAACTCGTACCTGCATCCGGCCATGTAGCCCGCGCCCCCGGCATCGATGCCCCCCAGGGTGGATCCACTGCGTTGTGAGTACGCACCATCACCCTCGGCCCAGCCGGTCGCGGTCAACAAGCGCTGCACGGTCCCTGTCTCGTCCCCCGGAACATCCTCCGAACCGCCCGAACCGACCGTGGCGGTGGCCGTGAGCACTCCAGGTCCCGTGGGCACCCAGTCCGTCCGCACCACCAGCGTATCCGCGTCGTTCGCGGCCAGCAACGCAAGCGTGTCACTGGTCCACTGACCTTGGGGACCACCGTTCAGTGCAAGGTCCACGGTGGTGTGGACTCCGAACAGCGGCAGGTGGCCCTTGTTGCGCACCACCATGGAGATGGAAGGCGATGCGGCCTGGGTCACCGGGACCTCCGCCGGGTCGAGCCCGGGGATGGTGCTGTTGAAGGGGGAGGTGTGCAGGTCGCCGAACGCGAGCCGCTCCAAGGTCAGGTCATGCGGCGCACGGCCGCGCACGCACACATCATCGAGGGCCAGGCCCGACGCCCAGCCGCCCCGGTCCGTCCAATGGAAGCGCACACGCGCTGACGGGGCTCCGTCCGCAGCCGTGAGGTCGACACTGCGCTGCTGCCACCCGGTGCCTGGGTCGAGGTCGGCCACGCGCGTCCATGAGCTGCCATCGAGGGTCAGTTCCACCCACGAGCTATCGCCGCCAAAAGCGCCATCCAGGAAGTACCGGAAGGTGAGCAGAGCATGGTCCGCGCCGGTGAGGTCGATGGCCGGTGTGGTCAACCGGGCGCTGTCCAGATCGCAGTCGCAGGGTGGCGCATCGTCGTTGACCATGACGAACCGGTCGTCGACGGGACCATCGGGCACGGGGAAGTAGCCGTTGGCGTTGGCCTCTGCGGCAGTGCCTACGCGCCAGGCGGGTACGAACTCCCCGGTGCCGGCGCCGTTCACATCGATCCGCTCCACCGCCGGGCCGATGTCCCAGCCGGCCGGCAACGCCGCGTCTTCGAAGTTCTCGTTCAGCACGCAGACCTGGGCTGTGGCGAAGGCCGGGATGAGGGCAACGAGGAGCACGCCGGTCAAGGCCCGGAAGGGCGGTGGACCGGACAGGGGGCGGCGCGTCATGGCGGCCAAAGATAGCCCGGTGCGACGCACGAAGCCCCCGTCATCCGGGGGCTTCGCCGCTTGCTAGCGGTCCGGTCACCGCGCCCCGTTGCGCACGATGCGGATCGTGGACCGTCGCTCGCCGTCGATCACGGTGAAGGCATGCACCCCCGGTGCAAGCCCCGCCCCGTCCAGGTCGATGCCGTGCGGGCCTGCCGGCCGCATGCCCTCCTCTCCGCTCCGCACCATGCGGCCCACCGCATCCCGCAGTTCCCACCGCACCTGCGAGGCCACGGGCAGGTCGATCCGGATCGTCGTGCGGTCGTCGAACAGGCTGGGCATGGCCAGGAGCCCGTGCGGGCGTCCCGGTCCCTCGACCACGCTCGCCGCGGGGTCGAAGTTCATGCGGACCATCGGCGTCACCGTCACGTAGTACCACTGCCCGTTGCCGCCATCGAAGATGAGCGAGCTCTGCGGCGCGCTCGTGCCGCTCGTGGCCGTCCATACTTCCTCATTGCCACCATAGTGCGATAGGGCCACGAAGTAGTCCTGGTCCTCCTCCAATGGCATGGGTGCGATCAGCGGAAGGGTGATGAACTTGTGCTGCCCCTGCAGGTTCAGCTCGCCCGCCAGGACCTCGTGCTCCTCGGTGCCCATGAGCAGCTCGAGCTCCTCGTCGTAGAGCGATGCGGTGATGAGCGTGCCCGGGTCGGTACGCGCGCTCAGGGCCACCTCGATGGCGTACAGCGTCCGGTCGGAGGAGCGGATGTGGTACCAGTTGCCCAGTTCGTAGGCGTCGATCCCGTTGTTGCGGTCGCCCTGCATCGCATCCTCGTCGCGTGCGAAGCGGTCCACCTGCACCTCGAAACGCATCACCTTTCCGTTGTCGTCCGGCAGGGCTTCGGGTTCATCCTGCACCACCGAGAGCTGGAGGAGGTAGGTGCCCAGCGCGGCCACGGGCGTATAGCCCGTGATGTACAGGCTGTCCACGGCCCCCGGAGAAAGTGTGATCGGTGCACTGTACAGGACCACATCGTTGGTGCCGGGCCCGTCGATGTCGGCCTTGAGCCGCACGTTGGTCTGCGGCTGCGAACCATTGTTGATCGCGACGGCCTTGAACTTCAGTTCGCGGAGCTCATCGATCGGATAGATGGTGTACGGCAGGCCGTCGAAGTCGGGCTCGTCGGGGCTCCAGTCAGCGTAGGTGGCCGAGATCAGGCGCAGGTCGTTCGCTTCCACCGTCAACAGGGCGATGTCGTCCACCTGCCAGCTGTAGGTGTAGCCTTCGAAACTGAGCCAGTGGAAGCGGATGCGGATGTCGCCCGAGCCGCCGTTCAGTGCTGCACTGATGTTGAGCACCACGGTCTGGCTCACGGGAGCGCCGGGTGTGCTCTGGTTGCCGGGCACCTCCCCGTTCACCGGGAACACGGTCCAGTTCGTCCCTCCATCGCTGCTCACCTCCACCTGGGTGATGTCGTTGTTCAGCTGGCGGAAGCTCTGTTCGAACCGCAGGAGCATGAACGGCACCGTGTCCAGGCCGGTGATCGGGGGCGAGGTGATCGTCGTGTTCTCGGCCACACCCGCCGTGCCCTGTTCGTCGGAGTCCGCCACGATCCACGTGCCGCCCGGATAGCCCGTGGTGCTCTGCAAGGGACCGGGCGTGTAGCCGCCCGTGTTGCCGGTGCTGGTGAGCTGCCAGCTCACGGCTCCGGTCTGCGTGTTCACCGTCCAGCCGCCCAGTCCGCTCTCGAAGTCCTCCGACCAAAGCACTGCTGCAGCTGAACGTTCCTCCGCGATCGCGATCGGGCGCTCATGGCCATGGGCCTGGGTCATCGGTGTGCGCGCATTCCAGCACAACGGCATCTGCTGCACGGGTTCCTGAGCGAGCACCATCGTGCTGGCCAGGGAAAGAAGAAGGGGGTTCACACGGTTCCGCATCGGCGTTGGGGCCGGCGATCGGACGCTGACCCGGGCCGAAGCTGTGGGCCCGAAGGGGCGGAACGGATGGCCTTTGTGACGGACCCGGAGCCCTTCCACGAACGGTTGGCGCGGCCACAGACCATCGAAGGTCGAGCGCCCTGGAACACGAACGCACCACCGGATGAGCAGTGGTGCGTTCCAGGGTGAACGGTTCCCGCTGGTCAGGCCTCAGCCGCCGCGTACTCCTCCACGGGCGGGCAGGTGCACACCAGGTTGCGGTCGCCATAGGCGTTGTCCACCCGGCTCACGGTGGGCCAGTACTTCCAGTCGCGGTTCACGCTCGCCGGGAAGGCGGCTTTCTCGCGGCCATACGCGTGGTTCCACGCATCAGCGCAGACCTCGTCGCTGGTGTGCGGGGCCATCTTCAGCACGTTGTCCGCCTTGTCGGCCTTGCCGCTCTCGATCTCGGCGATCTCGTGGCGGATGCCGATCAGGGCCTCGATGAAGCGGTCCAGCTCCGGCTTCGCCTCGCTCTCGGTGGGCTCCACCATCAGCGTGCCGGCCACGGGGAAGCTCACCGTGGGCGCATGGAAGCCGTAGTCCATCAGGCGCTTCGCGATGTCCTCCACCTCCACCCCGGCGGTGCGCTTGAACTCACGGCAGTCCAGGATCATCTCGTGCGCCACCATGCCCTGATCGCCCAGGTAAAGGATGGGGTAGTGCTTCTCCAGCTTCGCCTTGATGTAGTTGGCGTTGAGGATGGCGTAACGCGTGGCATCGGTGAGGCCGCTGCCGCCCAGCATCTTGCTGTAGCCATAGCTGATCAGCAGGATCAACGCGCTGCCCCAGGGCGCCGCGCTCACGGCGGGGATGGCCTCCTCACCACCGGTCTTCACCAGCGGGTGGCCGGGCAGGAAGGGCTTCAGCTTGTCGTTCACGCAGATGGGGCCCATGCCGGGGCCGCCACCGCCGTGCGGGATGGCGAAGGTCTTGTGCAGGTTCAGGTGGCACACGTCCGCACCGATCTCGCCGGGGCTGGTGAGGCCCACCTGCGCGTTCATGTTGGCGCCGTCCATGTACACCAGGCCACCGTTGGCGTGGATGGCGCCGGTCACGTCCTTGATGGCCGCCTCGTACACACCATGCGTGCTGGGGTAGGTCACCATCAGGCAGCTCAGCGTGTCCTTGTACTGCTCGGCCTTGGCCTTCAGGTCGGCCACGTCGATCTGCCCGTCCTCGGTGGCCTTCACCACCACCACCTGCATGCCGGCCATCACCGCGCTGGCGGGGTTGGTGCCGTGCGCGCTGCTGGGGATCAGGGCGATGTTGCGGTGCTTGTCGCCGCGAGCCTCATGGTAGGCGCGGATCACCATCAGGCCGGCATATTCGCCCTGCGCGCCGCTGTTGGGCTGCAGGCTCACGGCGGTGAACCCGGTGGCCTTGGCGAGGATGTCGCTCAGTTCACGGAACAGCTCCTGGTAGCCCTCCGTCTGCTCCACGGGCGCGAAGGGGTGGATGGCGTTCCACTCAGGCCAGCTAAGCGGCATCAGCGTGCTGGCGGCGTTCAGCTTCATGGTGCACGAGCCCAGCGGGATCATGCCGTGCATCAGGCTGAAGTCCTTGTTCTCGAGCTTCTTGATGTAGCGCTGCAGCTCCAGCTCGGTATGGTGCGTGTTGAACACCGGGTGGGTGAGGAGGTCGCTCTTGCGCTGCAGGTCGGCGGGCACGGCCATGCTGGCGCCGTTGCCGCTGAGCGCGGGAGCGGGCTTGCCCACGGCCTCGGCCAGGGCGGCCACCACGTCGTTCGCATCGTTCATGCGCACGGTCTCATCGAACGCGATGCTCAACTGGCCGCCGTCATACCGGAAGTTGATGCCACGCTTCCCGGCCGCTGCGCGCACCTTGTCCACGTGGGCACCGCCGAGGGTGACGGTGTCGAAGAAGCTGCCGTTGGCCACCGTGTAGCCCAGCGCCTTCGCGGCCTCGGCCACGTTGCGGGTGTGGGCGTGCACGTTGCGGGCGATCCGCTTCAGTCCGTCCGGACCGTGGTACACGCCGTACATGCCGGCCATCACGGCGAGCAGGGCCTGCGCGGTGCAGATGTTGCTGGTGGCCTTGTCGCGGCGGATGTGCTGCTCACGCGTCTGCAACGCCATGCGCAGGCCCCGACGGCCGCGGCGGTCCTGGCTCACGCCGATGATGCGGCCGGGGATCAGGCGCTTGAAATCCTCGGTGGTGCAGAAGAAGGCGGCATGCGGTCCGCCATATCCCATGGGCACTCCGAAGCGCTGGCTGTTGCCCACGCACACGTCGGCCCCCCACTCGCCCGGAGGCGTCAGGAGCACCAGTGCGAGCAGGTCGGCGCACACGGCGGTCTTCACACCGGCGGCCTTGGCCTTGGCCACGATGGCGCGGTGGTCGTTCACGCTACCATCCATGGCGGGATACTGCAGCGCGATGCCGAAGTAGCCGCCGGCGGGGTCGAGGTCCTTCACATCGCCCACCACCAGCTCCACGCCGATGGGCGCGCAGCGGGTGCGCAACACATCGATGTTCTGCGGAAAGAGGCCCTTGTCGGCGAAGAACTTGTTCGCGTTGGCCAGCTCCTTCGGGCGAGCGGCGTACAGCATGTGCATGGCCTCGGCGATGGCGGTGGCCTCATCGAGCAGGCTGGCGTTGGCGATGGGCAGCCCCGTGAGGTCGATGCACATCGTCTGGAAGTTCAGCAGCGCCTCCAGTCGGCCCTGTGCGATCTCGGCCTGGTAAGGCGTGTAGGCCGTGTACCATCCGGGGTTCTCGAAGATGTTGCGCAGGATGGGCGGCGGGGTCACCGTGCCGCTGAAGCCCAAGCCGATGTAGCTGCGGAAGACCTTGTTCTTCGCGCCCAGCGCTTTCATGTGGTCCAGATGCTGGCGCTCGGTGAACGCATCGCCGGTGGCAAGCGCCTGCGCCGCACGGATGCCCTGGGGTACGGTGCGCTGGATGAGTGCATCGAGCGACGTCACACCGATGGCCTTCAGCATGGCCTGGGTGTCCGCAGCATGGGGTCCGATGTGACGCTCTTGGTAGGTGACGGTGTTCATGGGGTGGCCTGAAGGCGCGGCGAATATACGGACCTCGATGAGGCCGGTCGGCGCGCTCCATCCCAGCAACAACGCGGCCGGCGCGATGTTCGGCACCGCCTATCTTTGGCCGCTTCCGATGCGTTCCCTCTGGCTCCTTCTTCTGCTCCTGTGCATGGGGGGGCGGGCCCAGGACCGTATCCTGCTGATGAACGGCCAGACCGTCCAGGGCAGGGTCCTCGGGCAGAGCACCCTGGAGATCCGCTATCAAGTGCCCAAAGGGGCGCGGCTCATCGAGCGCAGCGAGCCGACCGAGAGCGTGTTCAGCGTCACCGACAGCCTGGGCCGCGAGCGCGTGTGGTACTTCATGGATACCGTGTTCGGCAACGACTACAGCGTGGACCAGATGCGGTGGATCATCAAGGGTGAGCAGGACGCGCGCGACGGCTACCGGCCGCTGTGGCCCATGATCGGTGGCTTCGTCTTCGGTGCGGGCACGGTCGTGGCCCTCGATCTGGAAGTGATGTCCCTGCTGCTGCCGCCGATCTACGCCGGGGTGATGGCCCTGCCCCGGGTCCACGTCACCCGCGGCTCCATCCGTGACCCGCTGATGGAAGGCGATCCCTATTACGCCACCGGGTACGCCAGCACGGGCCGCACCAAACGGGTGCTGCGCACGCTCTACAGCACCCTGGCCGGCGTGGCCGTGGGTCTGGCCGTGCGCCAGTTGGTGATCAATCCCAACCTGGACCCGTAGGGCTGATGGACGCGGACCTGCGCAGCCCCCTGCTCCGCGTGTTGATCTACGGCCATGTGTGGCTCGCGTGCGGGGCCGCGGCGCAGACCTGGCTCATGCAGCACCTGATGGGCCTGTCCGGCTGGCGTGCTCCAACGCTGTCGGCACTGGCCACCTTCGCCGGATATGCGTTCATGCGGTCGGCGCGCGCGGATCACCCTTCCCTGGGCGCGGCGCCGCAGCTGCAATGGACCTTGCGCCATCGTACTGCCCTGCTGGGCGTGGCGTCGATCACCGCCATCGCCGCCCTGGGGGTGGCCGCACAGCACCTGCCGGATCTGTTGCTCCGCAGCGCTCCGGTCACCCTGGCCGTGCTCCTCTACGTGGTGCCCGCGCGCTGGGTCCGCGGACGCACGATGGGTCTGCGGCGGGTGCCTCTGCTCAAAGCCTTCCTCATTGCCGGTTGCTGGGCCTGGACCACCGTCCACCTGCCGTTGCTGTTCGCACCAGCGGACCGTCCGCCCCAGGGCACGGGCTGGTTGTTCGTCATGCAGGGCTGCTTCTTCCTGTCCCTGGCCCTGGCGTTCGACCTGCGCGACCGGGCGATCGATCGCGATGTGGTGCTCACCCTGCCGCAGCTGCTCGGTGGGCCCGGTACCCGGACCCTGGCCACGCTCCTCATGCTCTACCCGGTCGGCGTGTTCACCACCCTGGCGTTCGTCGGCAGGGCGCTGCGGCCCATCGATGGGCCGGCCCCCTGGCCGATGGACATGGTGCTGGCCGCCGCGGCCTACCTCGCGGTCGCCATGCTCGTGGGTGGCACGTCGGCCGGTCGGGGCATGCTCCACTACGGGCTGGTCCTCGACGGTACGCTCTTCCTTCCGCCGCTCGCAGCGGCCCTGACCCTGCTCGGTTGAACGACGATCATCAGCCCGGCGTACCGGTAGGGGCCTACTTTTGGCGGCGTCCATGACCTTTGAGCACAGCCTTGCCTTCGCCCAGGCACGCGATGCGGCGGACCCGTTGCGTGCCTATCGGAACGAGTTCCTGTTCCCCCGGCACCATGACCGTGACGTGCTCTACTTCACCGGCAACTCGCTCGGGCTGCAGCCCAAGGGCGCGGCCGATGCGCTGAAGCAGGAGCTCGATGACTGGGCGCGTTTCGGGGTGGAGGGGCATTTCCAGGCGAAGCACCCGTGGTACAGCTACCATGAGGAGCTCACGCCTTCGCTGGCGCGGCTCGTGGGCGCGCTTCCCGAGGAGGTGGTGGCCATGAACCAGCTCACGAGCAACCTGCACTTCCTGATGGTGTCGTTCTACCGGCCTCAAGGGATGCGCAGGAAGATCCTGACGGAGACGCGCCCGTTCCCGAGCGACACCTATGCCTTCGCCTCGCAGATCGCCTTCCACGGCGGCGACCCGGCCAGCGACCTGGTCGAGGTGCAGCCCCGCGCCGGAGAGCACATCCTGCGCACGGAGGACATCGTGGCCAGGATCGAAGAACTGGGGGAGGAGCTCGCACTGGTCTGCTTCGGGGGGGTGAACTTCTACACGGGCCAGGCCTTCGACATGGCGACGATCACCCAGGCCGCGCACGCGGCGGGGGCCATCGCCGGCTTCGATCTGGCGCACGCCGCCGGCAACCTGCACCTGAAGCTGCACGACTGGAACGTGGACTTCGGCTGCTGGTGCAGCTACAAGTACCTCAACAGCGGCCCGGGCAGCGTGGCCGGGGCCTTCGTGCATCAGCGTCATTTGGGCAAGGACCTACCGCTGTTCGCCGGCTGGTGGGGCCACGACAAGGGTGAACGCTTCAGGATGGAGCGCACCTTCAAGCCCATGCCCACGGCCGAGGCCTGGCAGGTGAGCAACGCGCCCGTGTTCAGCATGGCCGTACACCGCGTGGCCCTGGAGCTCTTCGACCGGGCCGGCATCGCGCAGCTTCGCGCGAAGAGCGAACAATTGACGGCCTACCTCGCGTTCATCATCGCCGACGTGGAGAAGGCCACCGGCACACGCCTCGAAGTGATCACCCCATCGGACCCTGCCCAGCGCGGTTGCCAGTTGAGCATCCTGGCGCACGGTCATGGCAAGGCGCTCTTCGATCGCATCACCGAACGTGGTGTGATCGCCGACTGGCGCGAGCCGAACGTCATCCGTGTGGCCCCGGTGCCGCTTTACAATTCGTTCGAGGACGTTTGGCGGTTCGGGGAGATACTCAAGAAGTGCTTGGTCCGGTGAATGGTCAATGGCGACTGGCGAATGGTAGGAACGAACCCTTCTTTGAACGCTGGACCCGCTCGATCAGCTGCTCATCGCTCCGGCACGCCCCACTCACCAAGGACCATTCGCCATTCGCTACTTGCAACGCCCATTCACCATTGACCATTCGCCATTCACGAATTCAATGAAGAACATCACCATCGTCGGCGGCGGATTGGTCGGAAGCCTCCTGGCCGTGTTCCTCGCCAAGCGCGGTCATCGGGTCAACGTGTTCGAGCGGCGGGGCGATCCGCGCCGGACCAACGTGTACGCCGGGCGCAGCATCAACCTGGTGGTGAGCCACCGCGGTTGGACGGCCCTGCGGGCGGCGGGGGTGCACGAGGCGGTGGAACGCATCGTGGTGCCGGTGCACGCGCGGATGACGCACGACCGCGACGGCGGGCTCACGCGACTGCCCTACAGCATCGATGGACGGGCCATCCACAGCGTCAGCCGGGCGGAGCTCAACAAGGTGCTGCTCACGGAGGCCGAGGCCCTGCCCAACGTGCACCTGCACTTCAACCATCAGTGCGTGGAGGTGGACCTGGACCATGCACGCTGCAGTTTCCGCAACGACATCACCGGTTCGGTGGCGAGCATCAAGGCGGATGTCGTGTTCGGCGCCGACGGGGCTCCGAGCGCCGTACGCCAGTCCATGATGAAGGGGCGGTTCACCTTCAGCCAGACCTACATCGAGCACGACTACAAGGAGATCGCCTTTCCGCCCAACGCCGACGGCACGCCGCGGATGGACCCCAACTGCCTGCACATCTGGCCGCGCCGGCTCTTCATGATGATGGGCCTCGCCAACCAGGACGGCGGGTTCACCGGCACCCTGTTCATGCCGCACGAGGGCGAGTTCTCCTTCGACACCATCAAGGACGAGCAGGACCTCCTGCGATTCTTCGATGCGCACTTCAAGGATGCGATCCCCTTGCTGCCCGACCTGGCCGAGCAGTACTTCCGCAACCCCCAGAGCAGCCTGGCCATCATCCGCTGCTCGCCGTGGACGCACCGCGACAAGGTGGCCCTGATCGGCGATGCGGCCCACGCCATCGTGCCCTTCTATGGCGAAGGCATGAACGCCGGCTACGAGGACTGCAAGGTGCTGAACGACCTGCTGAACGCGCACGGCGACGACCATTGGGGCGCGGTGCTCGATGCCTACCACAAGGCCCGCAAGCCCAATGGCGACGCCATCGCCGACCTCAGCCTGCGCAACTTCGTGGAGATGCGCGACCTGGTGGCCGACCCCCGGTTCATCCTGCGCAAGAAGATCGAAGGACGCCTGCAGGCGAAGCACCCGGACAAGTGGCTGCCGCTCTACAGCCAGGTGAAGTTCAGCGACATCGCCTATGCCGACGCGTGGAACGAGGGCCTGCGCCACGACCGCATCATGGAGCAGGTGCTCGCCCTGCCGCGCATCGAGGAGCAGTGGGAGAGCGAGGCGGTGGAAAAGAAGGCGCTGGAGCTGTTGGAGTCCGTTCCGCGCATCTAGCGCAGGGCCACGGTGCCCGCAGGCGGTCGTGATCCGTGCATGAACACCTGCAACGGACCATCGCCGTTGGCCACCACCACGGCGGTGCTTCCATTGATCCGCAGCGGGGCCACCGCACAGGCATGCCCTTCTGCTCGGAAGCCGCTTGACCGGCCGGGCATCGGGGTGAACCCGAGCCGGCCGTCGCCCAGCAGGACCCAACCGTTGCCCGCGTCATAGCGGCTGGTCTCCACCTCGGCGCCCCACCGGTTGCCCGCGCCCACAAGGTCGAGGTGGCCGTCGCTGTTCACGTCCATCACCACCGTACCGCGCCAGGGGGCCGTCTGCGCCTCGTTCGGCAGGGGCGTCGCCCGGAAACGCCCACCCTCGTTGCGGAACAGCAGGGTGGCGAACTCCGTGGCGCTGTAGTGCAGCGCCTTGGCCAGCTTCTCGCGGCCATACAGCACGTCGAGGTCCGCCTCGGAGAAGGCCTTGTAGGTGCCGAACCGGTCCTTCAGGAACGGCATCTGTTCGCTGCTGCACTCGCGCCCACGCACCGGGAAGCAGGCACCGCCCGCGCCGTGCTTCGCGAGCACGATGTCCTTGGTGCCCGTTCCGTCCAGATCGTCCATGTAGATCTCCAGCGGTTTGTCCTTGCTGGGGTGGAACTTGTTGTTGAGCCCGTGGTTGCCGGCCAGCAGGTCCATGTCACCGTCCCCGTCCAGGTCGGCCAGTTCGAGGTCGTTCCACCAGCCCACCAGCGTGCTGTCCAGCCACTGTCCGGTGCCGTCGGTGAACCGGCTGCCGTCGTTGAGGAAAAGCCTCACGGCCATCCACTCGCCGCACAGCAGCAGGTCGGGATGTCCGTTGTGGTCGAGATCGTGGAAGAGCGCATCGGTCACCATGCCCACGCGGTCGAGCACGGGAGCGCGGTCGGCGGTGGCGTCGCTGAACCGGCCGCTGCCATCGTTCACCAGCAGGAAGCTCCGTGGTGCGGCGGGATAGGCGCCCGGTTCGTTGCGGCCGCCCACGAAGAGGTCCAGGTCCTTGTCGCCGTCCACGTCCGCTGCCGCTACACGTTGCGTGGAACCGGGCATCACCGGCAGCGCATCCCGTATCTCGGCGAAGGTGCCACCGCCCTCGTTGCGGTACAGGTGGTCCTGGTAGGCGGCTCCACTGGGGCCCGCCTCGGTGCTGCCTGCCGCGGTGTACAGGTCCAGGTCGCCATCGCCGTCGGCGTCGAAGAACAGCGCACCGATGAGCTCCTGGTGGCTGTGCGCCGCCCAGGGTTGGGGACCCGCCTTGCGGAACCGACCTGCGCGTCCCTGGAGGTAGAGGCACCCCGGGCTGCCCGCCGCCGCGCCCACGAAGACGTCATCGTGGCCATCGCCGTCCACATCGCCGATCGCCAGCGCGGGCCCGTGGTCGCTCTGCCGGTGCGGCAGCAGGATCTCGGTGGCGAAGTCGTCGAAGCTGCTCTCCACATGCCGGTGGTCGAGCCCCAGCGCAACGGCCTGCTCCGTGAAGTAGGGCCGTTCGTCCGATGGGCCCGGTCGAGCTGCCCGCGGTGTCTTGGCCATGTCCACTATGGTCCGGGCGTTCTCCGCCACCTCCCGAAGCACGCTGCGGGTACCGTCGGGCCAGTCGATCACCAGGCTGTCCGCCTTCGCCGCACCGAGGCCGAAGTGGATGAGGGGCTCCATGCTGCCTTGGAAGCCGCGCTCAAACCGCTGTTCCACCACTTGTCGGCGGTCGCCGCTGTGCACCGTGACGCGTGTGCCGATGGCCTGGGTGTTGGGAGCAGAGCCCTTCAACACCAACTGGATCCAGACCCCGCCGCCCTGCTCGCGCGTGAGGTTCCGCACCACTTTCGGTGCCTCGCCCACATCGCAGACCACCAGGTCCAGGTCGCCATCCGCATCCAGGTCGCCATAGGCCGCGCCCGTGCTCACGCTATTGTGGTGGTAGCCCCAGGGCCCCATCGCCTTCTCGAAGGTGAGGTCGCCCCGGTTGCGGAACATGAAGTTCTCCGGTCGCTCGGTGGGGATCAAGGCCATCACCTCGTTGAAGGGCAGGTCGCTGCCGCGGGTGGCCGTCAGTTCATCGAGCTTGTTCTTGAAGTCGTTGTTCGTGATGTCGCGCCACACACCGTTGGTGACGAAGAGGTCCTTCCAGCCATCGTTGTCCAGATCGGCGATCAGCGGGGCCCAGCTCCAGTCGGTCCGGTCCACCCCGGCCAGGTGCGCGATATCGCTGTAGCTGCCACCGCCGTTGTTCAGCTGCAGCACATTGGCCATGTACTGGTGGTTCCAGCCCAGGGCCACCATGCCGAAGAACTGCCTGGGCCGCATGCTGGCCATGTTCTGCTTGCTGCGCTGGTGCTCCGGCGGGGTCATGTCCAACACGTACAGGTCATCCAGCCCGTCGTTGTTGATGTCGGCCATGTCGGCCCCCATGCTGTACATGCTGGTGTGCCGCAGGGTGCGGGTCCCGGCCTCCGTGAAGTGTCCGCCGCCGTCGTTCAGCTTCACGGCATCAGGCTCCAGAAAGTCGTGCGCCACGTAGATGTCGCGCCGGTCGTCGCCGTTGAGGTCGCCGATCACGGCGCTCAGGCCCCAGGCGTGGCTTAACAGTCCGGCCTGCTCGGTGTGGTCCTCAAAGCGTCCGGTGCCATCGTTCAGCAGCAGGCGGTGCGAGGTGTTGGACCTCGGGCCGATGCTGTACCGCGCCACCTTGGTGTTGTTCTTGAAATCGGTGCGCGTGGCCACGATGAACACGTCCAGGTCCAGGTCGCCGTCCACGTCCGCGTGGTAGGCCTGCAGGGCATGCATCGGCAGGGCGAGGCCCAGCTCCGCGGCCCGTTCGGTGAAGGTCCCGTTACCGTTGTTCACGAACACCAGGCCGCGCAGCCGCTCGGGTCCGGTGGGTGGACCGCCCACGCATACATGGATATCCAGATGGCCGTCGCCATTGATGTCCACCATCGATGGCCCGGTGCACCACCGGTCGGCCGTGCCGACACCGGCCTGGTCGGTGATGTCCGCGAAGCGTAGGCCGCCCAGGTTCCGATACAGCCGGCTGCCATTGCGGTTGGTGGTGAGGTATACGTCCGGCAGACCGTCGCCGTCCACGTCGCCGATGGCCACCCCGCCGCTGTGGTAGAGGTAGGGATAGGCGAAGTAGTTCATCTCCGGCGACTCGCGCAGGTCGTTGCGGAGGGTGAGCCCCGTGCTGTCGCCAGGGAGCACCACGAACCGGGGTGCCGCTGCGCTGTCGCCGGCCGTACCTTCCATGGCACCGGATCCCTGGCCACCGCAACCGGTGATCACGGGAAGCGTCTGCAGCAGGAGGACGGTGGAAAGCGGAACAGCGACGGGACGCAAGGCCATGGGACGGGGTTCGTTGGCCCAAGATAGGTGGCCGCACCCACGGGGGATCGTTCATACGTTGTCCTCGGGTCACCACGTTGGACGTGCATGGACACCGACCTTCGTTCCATGCGTCATCCGTTCGCCGGCCTGCTGCTCCTCCTGCTCCTGCCCGCGCAGCTGCACGCTCAACGGCTGTTCGAGCGCAAGCGGCCGGAGATCATCCCCACGGATGGCAAGATGCGCCGAGGGGGGCTGTACTTCGGCCTCGGCGCCACCTACACCCTGGCCCGCTTCGGCGACGAGGAACGCGAACTGTTCCGCAACGCCGACACCACCTACACGGCCACCTTCGATCCCAACGGACGCTTCGGACCCTATGTGGAGGTGGGCTGGTTCCATGCGACCCGTGATCCGGTGATCCTGGACCACTGGGACTTCGGCCTGGCCTACAAAGGCTTGAACGGTCGCCAGGACCACATCGGCGTGCTGCGGTACGGACCGAACGAAACGGACTCCTCCGTGGTGCTGCCCGGTTCAGGCAGCTTCCGCGACCACTATGCCAGCGTGCATGTGAACGCCAACAAGTTCTTCCAAACGGCCGACCGGCAGTTCGTCCAACTGAGCCTGGGTGTGAACGCCGACCTTGACGTGGGCAGTGCGCGCAGCTACACCGGCGATCCGTTCGTGCTGGCCGATCAGGAACTTCCGCCGTCGTTCATCGGCCAGGCGCACGTTAAGGTGGGCTACGGCTTCCGCACGCGCGGCCGATCGCTCATCATCCCCACGCTGGAGACCCCGGTGGTGAGCGTGGTGCCCGGGGACAAGGGCTTTGGTCAACTACAGTGGTTCAACAGCCGCTACCGCCCGCTCATCCTGAGCATCCGTTTCCTGTTCCTTCGGTACCCGAAGGGGTTTGCCTGCCCACCTGCCATCAAGCCCAACGCGCTTGAAGGGAAGAAAAAGGTGTACAAGCCGGACAGCTACCACCCGTGATCGGCGCAGGCCCTGCCCGCCCAAGGCCGGTGGCGGCTCAATGAAGCGGACATTCGAAGGCCAGGCCACTGCCGGCCGACACTGCACGGGCCAACAGCGGGGCTCACCGGAACGAAGAAGGCTGAAGGAAGGGATTGCCGCGCCGTTCGGCACCGATCGTGGTGTCCGGGCCATGGCCACTATGCACCACCACCGCATCGCCCAGCACCAGCATCCGGGTGCGGATGCTGTGCAGCAGCTGCTCCCGGTCGCCCCCGGGCAGATCCGTGCGCCCGATGCTCCCTTGGAAGAGCACGTCGCCACCCACGAGCTGCCCCTCCTTTTGGCAGTACAGCACCACATGCCCGGGGCTGTGGCCCGGCACATGCAGCACCTCGAAGCGAAGGTCCCCGAGCCGTACCTCATCCCCGTCCGCCAGGTGGGCCACGGGTTCCGGCGAGGCCTCGCAAGGCACGCCGTACAGCTGGCCGATCGTCGGGGCCCGCCGCAGCAATTCCAAGTCGTCCATGTGGATCTCCGGCAACAGACCGAACCGGCGATGGGCCCAGGCATTCCCCAATACATGGTCGATATGGCCGTGGGTGTTCAGGCAACGCACCACACGCAGGCCGTGCTGCGTTACATAGGCCTCCAACCGATGCTCCTCCGTCGTGTTCCAGCAGCCCGGGTCCACCAACAGCGCCTCCCGGCCATCATGAAGCAGCCAGGTGTTCTCCTGAAAGGGGTTGCAGACGAACGGTTCGCAATACAGCATGCCCGGAAAAGCCTGAACTTCGCGCAGGGCGCGCCGAACAAGGGCGGCCGGATGTAGTTATCTTCATCGCTGTGCTCAGGATCATCCGGTCGACACTGCTCGCTCTATCCGCCCTGCTGGCGGCATCCTCAGCGCATGGCCAGTTCTACAACGGCGCCCAGCAGGAGTTCGGGAAGAACCGGGTCCAGCACGAGGAGTTCCTGTGGCAGTACTACCGGTTCGACCGGCTCGAGACCTACTTCTACAAGGGCGGGCGTGATCTGGCGCGCTACGTCTCCCTCAGCGGTCACAAGCACCTGAAGGACCTGGAGAAGCAGTTGGACATCGCCCTGGACGAGCGGGTGCAGTTCGTGGTGTACAACTCCCTGTCGGACTTCCGCCAGAGCAACATCGGCATCACCGGTGATGAACAGTACAACATCGGTGGCGTCACGCGGATCGTGGGCACCAAGGTCTTCGTGTACTTCGAGGGCGATCATGCGCGGCTGGATCAGCAGGTGCGCAGCGGGGTGGCCCAGGTGATGCTGGACCAGATGATGTTCGGGGGCAACTGGCGCGAGGTGCTCAAGAACAGCACCCTGATGAACCTGCCCGAGTGGTACACCAAGGGGCTGGTGGCCCATGTGTCGGGTCCGATGGACGCGATGCAGGCGAGCCGGCTTCGGGATGGCATCCTCGCGGGTCGCTTCGACCGCTTCAACAGGCTCGAAGGCGAGGACGCCGTGCTCATGGGCCAGGCCATTTGGTCCTACGTGGCCGATGTGTACGGCCAGGGCGTCATCCCCAACATCCTGTACATGACCCGCGTGAGCCGCAACGTGGAGAGCGGGTTCATGTACGTCCTCGGCGTGCCCTTGAAGAACCTCGCCATCGATTGCCTGGGCCATTACAAGGACCGGTTCACCAAGGAGGAACAGATGCGCGAGGCGCTGACGCTCGAGGAACTGCCGATCCGCCACCGCAAGCGCACCACGTGGTCACAGTTCAAGCTGAGCCCCAACGGGCGCTACGCCGCCTGGGTCACCAACGAGCTGGGCCAGTACAAGGTCTTCGTCCGCGATCTGTCCGAGCAGCGCACCTGGCGCATCGCCAAGGGGGAGAAGAAGCTCAACCGCATCGTGGACCGCAGCTATCCGGTGCTGGCCTGGCATCCGGGCAGCCGCGCCCTCAGCTTCGCCGTGGAGCGCAAGGGTGAGCTCTACCTGAAGACCTATACCCTGGACGACGGCAAGACCTCCTCCCGGCCGGTATTCATGCTTGAGAAACTGCTCTCCATGGCCTATTCGCACGATGGTCAGAACATGGTGTTCAGTGCCGTGCGGGAGGGACGCACGGACCTGTACCTCTACTACCTCATCGGCAACCGGCAGGAACAGCTCACCAACGACCAGTTCGATGACCTGGAACCGTCGTTCACCCTGGACGGCCGCGGCATCCTGTTCGCCAGTGACCGCACGGACGACACCCTGCGCAGCCAGCCGGCCAACGCGGAAGTGGCCCTGGTGAACGGGCACAAGGACATCTTCCTCTACGACCTCGCCGGCCGATCGTCGCTCGTGCGCCGGCTCACAAGCACCACCTATGCCGATGAATCGGCCCCGATGCCCCTGGACAGCGTGGCCTTCACCTACCTGGGTGATGCTTCGGGGCTCCGCGACCGCTACCGGGTGCGGTATGACAGTGTGGTGAGCCATGTGGACACCACCATCCATTACCGCTACTTCGCCGTCAACGACCGGATCACCCGGGGCCGTCGCTCGGTGTTGGAGCACGATGTGCACGCCCGCAACGGTCGCCTGGCCGAGCTCGTGTTCGAGAACGGCCGCTATCGGCTGCGGATGGGCCGCACCAGTTCGGGGTTGGCGGGTTTGGGTGAGGAGACCCCGTCCGGTGTCCGCCCCGATCGTCGCGAACCGCTGAGCGACCTGACCGATCCGCTGGACCAGGTGGTGAAGGTGGATCCACGCGTGCAGCGTCCTGCCGGGGAACCCGTGAACGTGGATAACTACCAGTTCAGCGATGAGAGCGCCCCGCCGCCCGCCCGTCCGTTGGAAGCGCTGCCCCAGACCATCGCCGCCAACCCCACCGCCGCAGCCCCCGGGGACACCCTGGCGGACCGGCCCCTGGTGTTCCCCGAGCAACGCAACTACCACGTCAATTTCGCCACCGACGCGGTGCTCACCCAGGTGGACAACAGCTACAACGCCGCCTTCTACCAGCCCTTCACCGGCGCGCAGAACCTGAACCCGGGCCTGAGCGGCATGATCCAGATGGGGATCAGCGACCTCTTCGAGGACCACAAGATCATCGGTGGCTTCCGCCTGGCGCTCGACCTCAACAACAACGACTACTTCCTGACCTACATCAACCTCAAACGCCGGTTGGACAAACGGTTCACCGTGCAGCGCCAGACCCTGCAGGGCGTTTCCCGCTTCGGGGTGGTGAAGGTGCAGACCCATCTGGCCAACTACCAGGTGAGCTGGCCGTTCAGCGAGCTGGCCAGCGTGCGCGCCTCACTTCTGTACCGCCACGACCGCTACGTGCTGCAGAGCACCGACCTGCTCAGCTTGCAGGAGCCCAACTTCCACGACCAGATGGCCGGCGGCAAGCTGGAGTATGTGTATGACAGCTCGGTGCCCCGTGGGCTGAACCTCTACACCGGCTGGAAGTTCAAGGTCTTCGGTGAGTACTACATCCAGCCGGACGAGGGCAACAGCGACATGCAGGTGCTCGGCCTGGACGCACGCCATTCCCTGCGCATCCATCGCGACCTGGTGCTGGTGAACCGCCTGGCCGGTGCCACCAGCCTGGGCAGCCGCCGCATCATCCACTTCCTGGGCGGGGTGGACAACTGGCTCTTCCCGCGCGTGGACAACAGCATCCCCATCGACTTCGACCAGAACTACTTCTACCAGAGCAACGCGACGCCGATGCGGGGCTTCTACTTCAATGCGCGTAATGGCACTTCCTTCGGGGTGCTCAACACGGAGATCCGCTGGCCGATCTTCCGCTACCTCGTCAACCGGCCCATGCGGTCGGACTTCCTCCAGAACTTCCAGATCGTGGCCTTCGGCGATCTGGGCGTGGCATGGACCGGCCCCGATCCCTACAGCGAGGAGAACACCTTCAACCAGCAGGTGATCGACAGCAACCCGTTGCTCATCACCATCAAGAACCAGCGGGAACCCATCGTAGGCAGCTATGGCGCGGGCCTGCGTGCCCGCTTGCTCGGCTACTTCGTCCGTGCGGATTGGGGTTGGGGCGTGGATGACGGCCGCGTGTTGAAACCCGTGTTCCACCTCTCCCTCAGCCTCGATATCTGACCCATGTCCGCCACGGCCGTCGGTCTGCTCCTGCTCATCGGCCTGCTGGCCGGCATGCTCAGCGGCTTCGTCGGCGTGGGCGGAGGCATCATCATGGTGCCTGCCCTGGTGTGGCTCATGGGCTACGGCCAGCATCAGGCCCAGGGCACCAGCCTGGCCGTTCTGGTGCTGCCCGTGGTGGCCATCGCCGCCTGGAACTACCACCGCCAGCACCCGCTCGACCTACGCGCCGTGGGCCTCATCGCCGGGGCCTTCGTGCTGGGCGGATACCTCGGCAGCCGCATGGCCCTTAGCATCCCCGCCGATGCCGTCAAGCGTGTCTTCGGCCTGGTGATGTTGGTGGCCGCCCTCAAGCTCATCCTCGGCAAGTGATCGCACGCATCCGGAAGGAACTGGAGGCCCTGGGGGACCGGCCTGTGCAGTGGCGCAGGTGGATGCATCAGCACCCCGAGCTCGCCTTCCACGAGGAGGCCACCGCCGCCTACGTCGCCTCTGTTCTGAAGGCCGAAGGTCTCATCGTGCGCGAAGGGCTCGCCCGCCATCCGGACCGGCCGGCCGGCACGGGCCTCATCGCCCTCGTCACCGGGTCCCGCTCCCCGTCCGACCGCTGTTTCGCCCTGCGCGCCGACATGGACGCCCTGCCGATCCAGGAGGTGGGCAAGGACGGCTATCGTTCGCTCAACCCGGGCGTGATGCACGCCTGCGGGCATGACGCGCACACCGCCATGGTGCTCGCAGCGGGCCTCGCGCTGCACCGCATGCGTGAGGCCTGGAGCGGCACCGTGATGCTCGTGTTCCAGCCCGGCGAGGAGAAGGAGCCCGGCGGGGCCAGCCTTTTCGTGAAGGAAGGGGCCCTCACGGATCCCACACCAACGGGCATCCTGGGGCAGCACGTCACCCCGGAACTGGCCTCGGGCAAGCTCGGTTTCCGCAGCGGTCCCTTCATGGCCGCCGCCGACGAGCTCTACCTCACCGTGCGTGGCCGTGGCGGACATGCCGCCAAGCGCGCCGAGCTCGTGGACCCGATCCTCATCGCCGCCCGCCTTCTTCCCGTGCTGTACGAGGCGGCCGAACGCGCGAAGCCGGCCGGCGAGCCCATGCTGATGAGCTTCGGTCGATTCCTCGCCCAGGGCGCCACCAACATCGTTCCGGACGAGGCGCGCCTGGACGGCACCCTGCGCACCTTCAACGAGGAGCTGCGGTCCATGCTCCATGACCTGTTGCCGCGCGTGTGCACGGGTGTGGCGAAGGACATGGGCGGGGAGGCGGAGCTGCGGATCGTGAAGGGCTCGCCCGTGGTGAAGAACGACCCGGCGCTCACTGCTCGGATGCGGGACGTGGCCGTGGAACTGGTGGGCGCGGACAACGTGGTGGACATGGACATCCGCATGGGCGCCGAGGACTTCGCCTACTACACGCACGTGATGCCCGGCTGCTTCTTCCGGCTCGGCACCGGCGATCCCAGGAAGCCCGGCACGCAGAGCGGACTGCACACCGCGGCCTTCGACATCGATGAGGACGCGATGATGCTGGGAGCGGCGATGATGATGGCGGGTGCGCTGAACGAGCTGCAGTGATCCTCAGCCCACGATGAGGTCATCCACCTCGATCACCGGACGGCCGTTCGCGCTGTGAACGGTGAGCTCCACCGTGTGCGGCGTGCGGCCGCGTGCCGTCCAGAGCGGGATGGAGAGCTCGAAGGCCCCGGGCCGGTTCCGCACGGGCCGGGGACGCAGCTCACGCCACACGCTCTCGGGCGGCATCGCCAGTGTGGCGCCCATGTCATCGACGGCGGCCTCCATGTCGTCCACGCTCAGGCGCACCCCGCCCGTGGCCTGCTCCAGCTCCGCGAAGCGCCGCTCCACGAGCAGCTTCACCGCGTGGCGGGCGACGAGGGTGAGGTCGGCGGGGCTCATGGTCGAGCGTCGTGATCCGCGTTCGGAACGGGCTGGAAGGCCGATCGACCTTAATTCGCCACCTCGCTGAGGAAGCGGATGCGCATGAGCCGCAGGTCCTCCTCGCTGACATCGCGCCCGAACTCCTCCAGCATGGCCTCCAGGCTGTCGTTCTCGGCCTCGCGGAAGTAGTCCATGATCTCCTCCTGGAGGTCGGGGTCCATGCTCTCGTCAAGGTGGTAGCTGATGTCCAGGCGGGTTCCGCTCATCACGATGCTCTCCAGTTCGGAGATGAGGTCCGCCAGGCTGAGGTTGCGGCTGCGCGCGATGCTGGTCAGCGACAGCCGCTTGTCGATGTTCTGGATGATGTGGACCTTGTTGCCGCTCTTGTTCACCACGCTGCGCACCACCACCTCCTCGGCGCGCTCGATCTCGTTCTCCTCCACGTACCGCTTGATCAGCTCCACGAAGGGCTTGCCGTATTTCTGCGCCTTGCCGGGCCCCACGCCGGTGATCTGGGTGAGCTCCTCGATGGTCACCGGGTAGCGCATCGTCATCTCCTCCAGGGAGGGGTCGCCGAAGAGCACCCACGGCTGCAGCTTGAGCTTCTGCGCCTGGCTGCGGCGCAGGTCCTTCAGCATGGCCATGAGCTTCTCGTCCGCAGCTGCGCCGCCCTTGCCCTCGGGCTCGTCCCCCTCGTCGAAGTCGCTGTAGTCCCGCTCCTTCACGAACTCCACCTTCCAGGGCTTCTTCAGGAACTTCTTCGCCTGGTCGGTGAGGGTGAGGATGCCGTAGGTCTCGATGTCCTTGTGCAGGAAGCCGCCCACCACGGCCTGCCGCACGATGGCCAGCCAGTGATGCGCGTCGTGGTCGCTGCCCCGGCCGTAGCTCTCCATGCCGGAGCCCTTGTAGGTCTTCATCTCCGCGCTCTCGGTGCCGGTGAGCAGGTCGCAGATGAACTTGGCCCGGTGCCGCTCCTTGCTTTCCTTCACCGCCTCGAGCAGCACGCCCAGGTCCTCGGTCGCATCGAAGCCCTCGCGCGGGTTCAGGCAGTTGTCGCAGCTGCCGCAGTTGTCGCTCTCGAGCTGTTCGCCGAAGTAGTGCAACAGGAACTTGCGCCGGCACATGCTGGTCTCGGCGTAGCTCACCGTGTCCTGCAGCAGCTGCTTGCCGATCTCCTGCTCGGCCACGGGCTTGCCCTGCAGGAACTTCTCCAGCTTCTCGATGTCCTTGTAGCTGTAGAAGGCGACGCACTTGCCCTCTCCGCCATCGCGGCCGCCACGGCCGGTCTCCTGGTAGTAGCTCTCCAGGCTCTTGGGGATGTCGTGGTGGATCACGAAGCGCACGTCGGGCTTGTCGATGCCCATGCCGAAGGCGATCGTGGCCACGATCACGTCCACCTTCTCCATCAGGAACTGGTCCTGGTGGTCGGCCCGCTGGCCGGCGTCCATCCCGGCGTGGTAGGGCAGGGCCTTGATGCCGTTCACCACCAGCAACTGGGCGATCTCCTCCACCTTCTTGCGGCTCAGGCAGTAGATGATACCGCTGCGGCCCTCGTGCTGTTTCACGAAGCGGATGATCTCCCGCGCCACCATCTGCTTGGGGCGCACCTCGTAGTACAGGTTGGGCCGGTTGAAGCTGGACTTGTACACCACCGCATCGGGGATGTCCAGGTTCTTCAGGATGTCCTCCTGGACCTTCTCGGTGGCCGTGGCTGTCAGCGCGATCACCGGCACCCGCTTGATCTCGTCGAAGATGGTGCGCAGCCGCCGGTATTCGGGGCGGAAGTCATGGCCCCACTCGCTGATGCAGTGGGCCTCGTCGATGGCGAAGAAGCTGATGCGGATGTCGCTGAGGAACTCGATGTTCTCCTTCTTGGTGAGGCTCTCCGGCGCCACGTAGAGGAGCTTCGTGCGCCCGTCCTTGATGTCCTTCTTCACCCGCAGCGACTCGTTCCGGGTCAGCGAACTGTTGAGGAAGTGGGCCACGCCGCTCTCCGAGCTGAAGCTGCGGATGGCATCCACCTGGTTCTTCATCAGGGCGATGAGCGGGCTGACGACGATGGCCGTGCCCTCGCTCATCAGGGCGGGCAACTGGTAGCAGAGGCTCTTGCCCCCGCCCGTGGGCATGATCACGAAGGTGTTGCGGCCTTCCAGCACGCTCTGGATGACGGCCTCCTGAGTGCCTTTGAAGGTGCTGAATCCGAAGAATTGCTCGAGGGCTTCCCGAGGGGTCAGGTCGACGTTGATCATCACGAGTTCTGTACGCTTCTATGCCGTGCTCCGGCGCTCTCTAAGGTATGGCAACTTTCCGGATCACGAGCTGCCGGTGCACAGCCGTCCGCTTCAACGCCGGAGGGCTTCCTTCTGTTGCCGGCTCCGCTGTTGAAGGATCGACGCGCCTCCGCGGATGCCCCTCCGACCCCCGGCTATCTTTGCCCCTTCGTCGAAAAGGGCGCCGATCACCGTGGCCAACAAGGAAATGACCTTCCTGGAGCACCTGGAGGAGCTCCGGTGGACGCTGATGCGCAGCGCCGTGGTGATCCTGGCGGCCATGCTGGTGGCCTTCTTCTGGAAGGAACTGGTCTTCGACACGATCATCCTGGCCCCGCGCGACCCCGGCTTCATCACCTACCGCGCCCTCTGTGCGCTCAGCCAGCGCCTAGGCCTCGGCGACGCGCTCTGCATCCGCGACCTGGGCTTCGAGCTGCAGAACATCAGCATGAGCGGCCAGTTCCTCACCCACCTGAAGGTGAGCTTCGTGGCCGGCCTGGTGGCCGCCTCTCCCTATGTGCTCTGGGAGGTCTGGCGCTTCATCGCCCCGGGCCTCAACGAACGGGAGCGCCGGGCCGCCCGGTCGGCCGTCGTCTTCGCCGGTCTGCTCTTCCTGCTCGGCGTGACCTTCGGCTACTACGTCATCGCCCCCATGAGCATCCAGTTCCTGGGCGGCTACAAGGTGAGCGAGGCCGTGCGCAACACCATCGCCCTGGACAGCTTCATCGGCACCATGACCTCCGTGCCGCTGTGGACCGGGGTCATGTTCCAGCTGCCCCTGGCCGTGCTGATGCTGGCCCGCCTCGGGCTCATGAGCGCCGCCGTCATGCGCACCTACAGGCGTCATGCCTTTGTGGGCATCCTGGTGGTGGCCGCCGTGATCACGCCGCCCGACGTGACCAGTCAGATCCTGGTGAGCCTGCCGCTGCTGGCGCTTTATGAGGTGAGCATCCTGCTGGCCGCCCGGGTAGAGCGCCAGGCCCTGGCCGCCGAGAAGCCCCGAACCCCCATCGCCCAAGCGCGTTGAGATGCCGGTGAAGGCGCTCCGTCACGACCTGCGCCGGTCCCACCGGGCCGTGGTCGTCCTTCTGCTGCTCTGGACCGCCGTGGCCGCCGCCCAGACCACCCGCGTCTCCGGCACGGTCACCGATGCCCGCACCGACGAGCCGCTGCCCTTCGTCAACGTGGGCTTCGTCAACAGCCGCGTGGCCACCACCACGGACATGGACGGGCGCTATGCCCTCGATACGTATTACGCCACCGACTCGCTCCGCGCCAGCATGCTGGGCTACGCCGCACAGACCCGGGGTGTGCGCCGCGACAGGGACCAGCGCATCGACTTCGCCCTGGCCTCCGGTACGGCCGAGCTGCAGGAGGTGACCATCCGTCGCCAGGAGCGCAATCCCGCCTTCGAGATCCTGGACCGCGTGGTGGCCAACAAGCCCGCCAACAACCGCGAGAAGCTCGCCTACTACAGCCACGAGACCTACAACAAGGTGGAGTTCGACGTCAACAACCTTACCCGGAGGTTCGTGGAGAACAAGCTGTGGAAGCCGTTCCGCTTCGTGTTCGACAACATGGACAGCTCGGCCGCCAAGCCCTACCTGCCCATCTTCATCAGCGAGTCGATCAGTGATGTGCACTACCGCCAGCAGCCCCGTGCCAAACGCGAGGTGATCCGCGCCACCAAGCAGAGCGGCATCCAGAACCAGAGCATCTCGCAGCTGATGGGCGACATGTACCAGAACGTCAACATCTACGAGAACTTCCTGGTGCTCTTCGGAAAGAACTTCATCAGCCCCATCGCCGACGGGGGACGGCTCTTCTACGATTACTACCTCACGGACAGCGCCTGGGTGGGCACCAACTGGTGCTACCGGCTCGAGTTCCATCCCAAGCGCAAGAGCGAGCTCGCCTTCGATGGGGAGATGTGGATCGCGGACACGGCCTATGCGGTGAAGCGCATCCAGGCCGGATTCCCGGAGGCCATCAACCTCAACTTCGTGCAGGGCTTCTGGGTGGAGCAGCAGTACGAGCCCGTGAAGAACGAGGTGTGGATGCTCACCCGCGACGCGCTCGTGGTGGACCTGAGCATCTTCCGCCGCCGCACCAAGGGCTTCTATGGCCGCCGCACCGCCACCTACCGCGATTTCAGCATCAACGAACCGGCCGACCCGGCCTTCTACGACGGGGCCGAACTGGTGCGCATGCAAGCCGACAGCGCGTCCCGCGCGCCCGACTACTGGGAGGGGCGCCGCCACGAACCGCTGAACGAAAGGGAGAGCACCATCTACGAGATGGTGGACACCATCCAGACCATCCCGCGCTTCCGCACCTTCGTGGACCTCGTGAACATGCTCGTCACGGGCTACTACCCGGTCGGCCCGCTCGAGTACGGACCGTATTACACGATCTACAGCTTCAACGAGGTGGAGGGCACCCGCCTGCGCGCGGGCCTGCGCACCAGCAACGACTGGAGCCGCCGCACCGAGCTGGAGGGCTACGCCGCCTACGGCCTGCTGGACCGCTCGTTGAAGGGCATGGTGGGCGGCCAGACCTTCATCACCAAACAGCCGCGCCAGCTCACCGGCCTGTACCTGCGCCACGACATCGAGCAGCTGGGCCAAAGCCAGAGCGCCTTCCGCTCGGACAACGTGCTCAGCAGCACCTTCCGCCGCAACCCCGCCAACAAGCTGACCCTGGTCGACGAGCTGCGCTTCTTCTATGAGCTGGAACCCTTCACCGGCCTCAACCACCAGCTCACCATCCGGCACCGCAACCTCTTCCCCCGCGGCGACCTGCGCTACCTCCGGCCTTCCTTCGACGACGGCTTCGCCCTCACCGAGGTGCCCAGCATCACCAGCCTCGAGGTGGCCCTCAACACCCGCTTCGCCTGGGGCGAGAAATACGTGAGCGGCGATTTCCGCCGGGTGAGCCTCGGCACCTTCAAGCCCATCGTCGAGTTCTACGGAGCGGTCGGCATCCCCGGGGTCTTCGGCAGCGAATACGAGTACTACAAGACCATCGCCCGCATCGACCAGCGGGTGCAGCTGGGGGCCATCGGCTGGTCCCGCTACCGGCTTGAAGGCGGACGCATCTGGGGCACACTCCCCTATCCGCTGCTCATCCTGCACACGGGCAACGAGACCTTCTACTACTACGATGACGCCTTCAACACGATGAACTTCTTCGAGTTCATCAGCGACCGGTACGTGAGCCTGAAGCTGGAGCACCACTTCGAGGGCTTCTTCCTGAACAAGGTGCCGCTGCTGCGCAAGCTCAAGCTGCGCGAAGTGGTGTCCGGCAAGGCCGTGATCGGCGACCTCGACGGAAAGCACAGCGAGGAGATGCTGCTGCTGCCCGGCATGTACAGCCTGTACGACGGCCCCTTCGTGGAGGCCAGCGCCGGCATCGAGAACATCCTGAACGTGATCCGCATCGACGGCGTGTGGCGCCTCACCTACCAGGACCACCCCAACATCGGGCTCTTCGCCATACGTTTGAAGTTCCGCTTCGACTTCTGATGCTGCGTGCCGACGACCTTGTGAAACGCTACAAGCGGCGCACCGTGGTGGGCGGCGTCAGCGTGCAGGTCGCCCAGGGCGAGATCGTGGGGCTGCTGGGGCCCAACGGGGCGGGCAAGACCACCACCTTCTACATGATCACGGGCCTCATCAAGCCCAACAGCGGCCGCATCCGGCTGGAGGACCACGACATCACCGACCTGCCGATGTACAAGCGCGCGCAGCTGGGCATCGGCTACCTGCCGCAGGAGGCCAGCGTGTTCCGCAAGCTCAGCGTGGAGGACAACATCCTGGCCATCCTGGAGATGACCGGCAAGCCGCGCCCCGAGCAGGAACGGCGGCTCGAGGAGCTGCTCAACGAGTTCAGCCTGCAGCACGTGCGCACCAACCGCGGCGATGTGCTGAGCGGGGGGGAGCGCCGCCGCACCGAGATCGCCCGCGCCCTGGCCACCGAGCCCAAGTTCATCCTGCTCGACGAGCCCTTCGCCGGCGTGGACCCCATCGCGGTGGAGGACATCCAGGGCATCGTCAGCAAGCTCAAGCGCAAGAACATCGGCGTGCTCATCACCGACCACAACGTGCAGGAGACCCTCAGCATCACCGACCGCGCCTACCTGCTCTTCGAGGGAAAGATCCTGAAGCAGGGCACGGCCGAGGAACTGGCGGCCGACGAGACCGTGCGCAAGGTCTACCTGGGGAAGAACTTCGAGCTGCGGCGGAAGGTGTAGCGCATGCTGCCGCAGTGTACCGGACCGGCCTGGACGGATCCGATCGGTCGACCCCATGGGTCGACGCTACGGGTGCCTGGGGCCCCCTTCACGGTACCTGCTAGGCCAGCTCTTCGATCGAGAAGCAGTACTTCTCCATGATCTGGTTGGCCAGCAGCTTCTTGCAGGCCTCGTCCACCTTGGCCTCGGCGGCCTTCTTGTCCTTGGCCTCCACGTGCAGCGTGATGTGCTTGCCGATGCGCACGCCGGTGACCTCGGGCAGGCCCAGGTTGGGCATCGCCCCGCTCACGGCCTTCCCCTGCGGGTCCAACAGGTTGTCGTGGGGCATCACGTCGATCGCGGCGCGGAAGGTCTTCATGGGGCAAAGATGGGAACGACAGCGTTTCCCGCGCGCCAGTAGCGTCGACCCACTGGGCCGACCAATGGGGTGCGACCATGCCCGTCCACATCGTTCACTGCCCCACCTTGGCGAACAGCCGCCCCCACACCGGGCTGAGGAGGTACAGCACCAGGAGCAGCGGCACGGCCAGGATGCCGTACAGCACCGCCAACACCGCCCCGATGCCCCCCAACAGGTAGACCACCTCGTTGCCCCGCCAGCGGAAGTGCTTGAACTTCAGAGAGGGGAGGGGGAGCTCGGAGAGCATGAGGCCGGAAAGCACGAGCGCCACCGCCAGCAGGGCGAACGGACTGCTGAGCAGCGAACGGGCGGTCGCGATGAGCTGGTCGTGGCCGGGACCCGGATGCACCGCGGCACCGGTCGATCCGAGTGTCATCGAGACCCAGAAAAGCCCGTTCGATGGCGTGGGGAGCCCGAGGAAGCCACTCGTCTGACGGGTGTCCAAGTTGAACTTGGCCAGGCGCCAGCACGAGGCGATGACCAGCACGATGGCGGTGGCGAACAGCGGCCAGGGCGAGCCATCCACCGATGCAAGTAGAGTTGAGAGACGGGGATGGACCATGTTCACGCTTCCCGGATCCGAAAGGACCGATGCGGTCGTGAACAACGCGAACGCCGGTGCCACCCCGAAGCTCACCAGGTCCGCCAGGCTGTCCAGCTGGGCGCCCAGCGGCGAGCCCCCGCCCAGGGCCCGGGCCGCCGGGCCATCGAACACATCGAACACGGCCGCAACGAACACCAGCCAACACGCCGCTGTTAGCTCTCCTTGGGAGGCCAGCAGGATGGACGCCACGCCACAGGCTAGGTTCGCGGTCGTGAGCAGGTCGGGAAGCCGCGGCAGCCGTGCCATGGAGGTTCGGGCGGGCGGTCCCGGAAGGCACCGTCCCGGGCCGAAATTGGGATAATTTCGGGGCAATAAAGCAGGCCACCTTCTGTTCTAAGCTGCGTCAACCACCCAACGGATGAGGACCTTGAGCAGCACCGGCTTGCGCGGCATCGCGGCGGCCTTGATCACCTGCGCCACCGCCCCGGGCCTGATGGCCCAGGACGCCCCCAAGTACAGCAACGAGTTCCTCGCCATCGGCGTGGGCGCCCGCGCTCTCGGCATGGGCTACAGCTTCGTGGCCTCCGCCAACGACGTCACCGCCGGTTACTGGAACCCCGCCGGCCTGATGCGCGTGCGCGGCGATCTGCAGATCGGCGCCATGCACAGCGAGTACTTCGCCGGCATCGCCAAGTACGACTTCGTGGGCGTGGCCAAGCCGCTGGACACGGCCAGCACCCTGGGGGTCACCTTCGTGCGCTTCGGGGTGGACGACATCCCCAACACCACCGCCCTCATCGACAACGACGGCAACGTGGACTACGACCGCATCAGCACCTTCACCGCGGCGGACCACGCCTTGCTGATCAGCTATGCCCGTCGCATGCGCATCCCCGGTCTGGTGGTGGGCGGCAACGTGAAGGTGATCTACCGGCGCGTGGGCGAGTTCGCCAACGCCTGGGGCTTCGGCCTCGACCTGGCCGCCCAGTACGAGAAGGACAAGTGGCGCTTCGCTGCCGTGGCCCGCGACATCACCGGCACCTACAACGCGTGGAGCTATTCGTTGGACCCACAGACCATCGAGACCTTCCAGCTCACCGACAACGACCTGCCGCAGAACAGCACCGAGGTCACCCTGCCCCGGCTGACCCTGGGCGCCGCGCGTGAGTTCCGCTTCGGCAACAAGGTCGGCCTCATCACCGAGCTCAACCTGGAGAACACCTTCGACGGCCAGCGCAACACCTTGATCAGCACGGGCACCTGGAGCGCCGACCCGCGCTTCGGTCTGGAGGTGGGCTATGCCGGTGTGGTCTTCGTCCGTGCCGGCGTCAACAACTTCCAATACGTCACCGACATCACCGACACCCGCCGCTTGAACTTCCAGCCCAACATCGGCGCCGGGCTCAAGATCCGCGGCATCGCGGTCGACTACGCCCTCACCGACATCGGCGACAACTCCATCGCGTTGTACAGCAACGTCTTCAGCCTGCGGTTCGACATCTTCAAACGAAGCGGCTCATGAGGCGAACGGGATCGGTCCTTCTCGCGGTGCTGGCCGCTTCGGTGGTCAGTGCCCAGCCCTACGGCAACGAGTGGATCGACCCGTCCCGGCCCTACTGGCGCTTCACCGTCGCGGCCGACGGCATCTACCGCATCGACAGCGCCGCCCTGGCCAACGCGGGATTTCCCGTGGGTACGGTGGATCCGCGCACCATCCAGGTCTTCGGGCGTGAGCAGGAGGTGCCCATCTTCATCGAAGGCGAGGCCGATGGCGTGCTGAACACGGCCGACCACATCGAGCTGCAGGCCATGCGCAACGATGGCTGGATGGACGGGGCGTTGTACGAGGTGCCTGGGACACAGAGCAACCCCTTCCACAGCCTTTACAACGACAGCATCCGGTATTACATCACGTGGACGGTGGGCACCACCGCTCCCCGGCGCGTGAAGCCCTACACCAACACCGACTACACGCCGCATACGCCGCGGCCGTGGGTCTGGCGCGAGACCCTGTCGCAGTTCGGGCTTGCCTATTACCTCGGTGACCGGGGCCTGTTCGGGGCCTCGTCCTCCTTCATGGTGGAAGGGGAGGGCTATTTCCGAAGCTGGCCGATGGAGACCTACGGGGCCGATGGCACCCTCCTTTTCCAGGTGCCCTCGCAGAACCCCTACCAGCAGCCCGACGCACCGCCTTCGCGCATCGACATGGCCGTGGCCGGCGCGAACAGCCCGAGCAACGGGGCCTGCGACGACCACCACCTGCGGGTGTACTACGGCGCCAACCTGGTGCAGGCCCTGGACACCACCTACCGCGCCTACCAGTATCGGCGCCTGGGCTTCGACCTGCCCACTGGCGCCCTGGACACCTGGGCCACGAACATCCAGACACGTGCGGTGTACGACCTGCAGGCCTGCGCCGGGGCCAATTACCAGGACCGGCAGAACATCGCCTACATCAAGCTCCGCTACCCCCGCGCGATGAACTTCGGCGGGGAGCCGATCGCCGACGTGCGAGTCCCGCACAACGGCACCACGGACACCCTGGCCTTCCTGCGCTTCATCGGCTTTTGGGGAACCCCTGTGGTGTACGCCTACGGCGATACCCTTCGCCGTGTGCAGGTGGTGCAGGACGGCTTCGGTTTCTGGCAGGCCCTGATCCCGCTCGCGCCCAACGCCACGGAGACGCGGGTCTTCATGTACCGCCAGGAGCAGATCACGGCGCCTACGGGCCTGCGCCCCGTGACGGCCACCGGCCAGTTCACGGACCTCGTGCAGGCCCAGCAGGACTCGGCCATGCTCATCATCACCCACGCCTCGTTGCGCACCGCCGCGGAGCAGTACGCCATGACCCGGGCCACCAGCCCGACCAACCCCTACAACGCGGTGGTGGTGGACGTGGATGAGCTGTACGACCAGTTCGGGGGCGGTGTGCCCAAGCATCCCCTGGCCATCCGCCGCTTCGCCAAGTTCACGCTCGACCAATGGGACACCGACCCACGGGCGCTGTTCCTGGTGGGCAAGTCCGTGCTGGCGCCCTCCATCAACGGCCTCAACGGGCACCGCGACGATCCGTCGGTATACCCCTCCTGCCTGGTGCCCACGCTCGGCTTCCCGCCCAGCGACATGTGCTTCACCCTCGGCCTGAACGGCGATCCCGCGGATATGGTGATCCCGGTGGGCCGCCTGGCGGCGCGCACACCGGCCGATGTGGACCTGTACCGGGCCAAGGTGGAGCAGTTCGAGAGCTGGGACGAACCCGAGCCCTGGATGAAGAACATCCTCCACTTCCGCGGCGGCTTCGCAGACTCGGAGTTTGACGCGTTCGACAGTTACCTGCATCAATATGAGCTTCTCGCCGAGGACACCAACTTCATCGGCAAGGTCACCCAGTTCAACAAGAACACACCGGGCGTCTATGGGCAGGCCTCCGCCGACAGCGTGAAGCACCTGATCGAGGATGAAGGCGTGACCCTGATGACCTTCTTCGCGCACGCCTCGGGGGGTGGATTCGATATCACCATCGACAACCCGGTGAACTACAACTGGGGGGGCAAGTACCCGGCCATCATCGGCAACTCGTGCTATGCGGGCAATGTGCACCTGGCCCCTTCCGAAAGCGCCAGTGAGAAGAACGTGCTGGTGCCCAATGCGGGCGCCATCGCCTTCATGGCCTCGGTGGACATCGGCCTGAGCAATCTGCTTTATTTCTACACGCTGGAGTGGTACCGGAGCTTCAGCAAGGTGAACCACGGCGCCGGCATCGGGGAGCACATGCGCTACGCTGCGAAACAGCAACTGCAAGGGAGCGGGTACCTGAACGTGAACAACACCCACACCTTCACCCTGCACGGGGATCCCACCCTTGTCCTGCATTCGTTCGACCTGCCCGATCTCTCGGTGAGCGAGCCTGATGTGCTGATCTCGCCCGATCCCGTGACCGCCGACCTGGACACCTTCACCGTGGATGTGATCGTGACCAACCTGGGCAAGGGCATCGGGGCCACCACCAACGTGGTGCTGGAGCGCAGGTTGGTGGAGGAGAACCAGGTGCTTCAGCCGATGATCGCCCCCGTTTCAGCGGACACCCTCAGGAGCACGGTGCGCTTCAGGCTGCCGGTGCTTGCGAACGAGGGCGGGCAGGGGCTCAACGCCTTGAACATCCGCGTGGACATCGATCAGGACCTGATCGATGAGGTTGATGACCTGGGCAACAACACAGTGCAGGCCTCCTTGCTGATCACCAGCGGCGAGATCTTCCCCGTGGAGCCGTTCAAGTTCGCCATCATCCCCGATGCGAACCCCGTGCTGAAGGCCAGCACCGGCGACCCCTTCGCGCCCATGCGTGCCTACCGGCTCCAGATCGACACGGTGGACACCTACGACAGTCCGGCGTTCGAGGAGGTCGTGATCAACGCGCCGGGCGGGGTGGTCAGCTGGACGCCCCAGCAGATCTTCGGGCTCAACACCCAGCAGGACAGTCTGGTGTTCTTCTGGCGCTGTACGCCGGACAGCACTGGTGACGGCTCCTATGACTGGCGGGAGTCCTCGTTCCAGCACATCACCGACCGGCGGGGCTGGGGCCAGGCCCACTTCTTCCAGTTCAAGGAGGACGGTTTCCCGCAGATGATCTACGACCGTCCGCAGCGGCTCTTCCGCTTCAACGACGCCCCGCGCGGCATCCGGTGCGAGGTGACGGGCAACAGCGGGCTCACGTGCAACTACTACATCGATCTGCAGTGGGTGGATGGCCAGGGCTGCGGTGGCGAGCGGGCGCTGCATGTGTCGGTGATCGACCCCGCCACCTTCGAGCCGTGGAAGACCTGCTGGAACGGCCAGGACCTCGACCATCAATTCGGGAACATCAACAGCTGCGACAGTCTGTGCGAGCGCAGCAGCAGGCCCCAGAAGTACTTCTCCTACTGGCCCTCCCGACCCTCGCACATGGCCGGCCTCACCGACCTGCTGGAGAACCAGGTGCCTCCCGGCTACCACATCCTGATGTGGACCTATGTGGGCCTCAACAAACCGGGCATGGACGCCAACGGAGGGCAGGACCTGTACGACGCCTTCAACGGCATCGGCGCCACCGACGTGCAGAGCGCTCCGGACACGGTGCCCTACATCTTCTTCGGCACCAAGGGCGATCCCGGGTCGGTGATCCAGGTGATGGGCGCCACCAGCAATGCGGCCATCGACCTGTCGACCTTCATCACCACCCAGGGGGTGGCCGGTGATATCGTGGCGCCCTGGGCCGGCCCCGCGTCAGAGTGGAAGGGGCTCTACTGGGACGAGTTCCCGAACGATGTGCGCGACAGCGTCAACATCCAGGTGTACGGGGTGTCCCCGCAGGGTGCCGAACAGCTCGTGTTCGAGCGTGGCGGCCCGCTGGACTCCATCCCGCAGACGGTCTTCCAGAGCGGCATCCATGCGGCCCAGTTCCCCTACGTGCGGCTCCGCGCCAAGCTCCTCAACGACTCGGTCGCCGAACCGCTGCCTTCCCAGCTCGATCGCTGGCAATTGCTGATGACGCCGGAGCCGGAGTGCGCCATCGATCCCCCGCTGGGTTTCGTAAGCAACCTGGCAGGCATCGCAGAACCGCTGCAGGCCGAGCTGGCCGTGGCCGTGCACAACATCAGCCCCTTCGACATGGACAGCCTGCTGATGCATGCCTGGGTGGTGAACGCCTCCGGCCAGCGCCGGTCCGTGCATGACAAGCGCAACGCACCCCTGCCGGCCGGTGGCGTGCTGATGGACACCATCCGGTTCAGCACGAACGGTCTTGGCGGCCTCAACACCATCATCATCGAGGCCAACCCGGTGGACAGCGCGACCGGGCGCTACGACCAGTACGAGCAGTACCACTTCAACAACATCGCCCAGCTCCGTTTCACGGTGAGCGAAGACAACGAGAATCCGCTGCTGGACGTGACCTTCGACGGAGTGCACATCCTGGACGGTGATATCGTGAGCGCGCGTCCCGAGATCCTGGTGACGTTGGATGACGAGAACCCCGTCCTCCTGATGGACCAACCGTCCGATACGGTCAACTTCAAGGTGTTCCTCACGGAGCCTTCGGGCTCGGTGCGCCGCATCCACTTCCGCGACGGTGCCGGCGCGGAGGTCATGCGGTTCATGCCCGCCACGGGTGCCGACAACATCGCGCGCATCGATTACCGGCCCACGTTCACCGCGGACGGCGTGTACAAGCTCACCGTGCAGGCCAACGACGCCAGCGGCAACATCTCCGGCGACCGCAACTACGACATCCGGTTCGAGGTGATCACCCGGCCCACCATCACCGATGTCCTGAACTACCCGAACCCCTTCACCACAAGCACGCGTTTCGTTTTCACAGTGACCGGTACTGAGCCGCCGACCTACCTCAAGGTGCAGATCCTCACGATCACAGGACGCGTGGTGCGGGAGATCGGTCTCGCCGAGCTGGGGCCGGTGCGTGTGGGCCGCAACATCACCGAGTTCGCGTGGGACGGTACCGACCAGTTCGGCGATCGCCTTGGCCGTGGGGTCTACCTCTATCGTGTGATCGCCCAACTGCACGGGGAGGAGATGGAACGGCGTGAGTCGGGAGCCTCGCCTCACATCGAGAAGGGCTTCGGCAAGATGTATCTGCTCTACTAAGCCCAGCTACCTTCGGCGCCATCGTGCGCGACCTCACCCATCTGTGCCTGGCCCTGCTGGGCGGCGTCCTGCTCACTGTGGCGTGGCCCGCTTCAGGAAGCCTCTCACCCCTCCTGTTCGTGGGCCTTGTGCCTTTCATGCTGGTGGTGGAACTGCGCTGCCCTCCAGGTGAGCCATGCGCCCGGCACGGCACCGGTTGGATGCTTTTCGTCGGGCTCGCGCTCTGGAACCTGGTGACCACCTCGTGGCTCGGTCAGGTGCAGGAAAGCTGGGGCACCCGCGTGCTGCTGGGCCTAGGCGTGATGCTCGCCAACGCCGGTCTGCAGCTCATCCCCTTCGCGATCGGCCGACGGGTGAGACGCCGGTACGGCCGATGGACGGGCTGGGCCGCCTTTGCTGGGTGGTGGATGGCCTGGGAGGTCCTGCACATGCGTTGGGACCTGCAATGGCCCTGGCTGACGCTGGGCAATGGGTTCGCCGCACGACCGCAATGGGTGCAGTGGTACGAGCTCACCGGACACCTGGGTGGATCGGTGTGGGTGCTCCTGACCAACCTGCTCGTACTGCGCTGGTTCCTCTCCGGTGGTCGGGCCCGGGCGGCATGGGCCCCTTTGCTGGTGATGACCCTGCCCGTGCTGCTCTCCTGGGCGCGCTTCACCACCTACGAGGAGCGCGGTGTCCCTCTGGAGGTGTTGATCGTTCAGCCGAACATCGATCCCTATTCGGAGAAGTTCGGCGGCATCGATCCGTTGATGCAGTTGGAAGGCATGCTCGAGCTGGCCGAACCCAGGATGACCGACAGCACACGTTTGCTGCTGCTACCGGAGACCGCACTGCAGGAAGCATCGCGCGTGTTCATCACCGATGGCGGCGAGCTGGAGCTCGAAGGCCTTTGGGAGAATGACCTGGAGGCCTCGGGGAGCGTGCGTAGCATCCGTGCTTGGCAGAAGCGCCATCCACAGTGCGCCGTACTGGCCGGTATGTCCAGCTCCCGCCTGCTCGACAGGAACGAACGCACGGTGAGCTCCCGCCCCATTGGTGGTATCGACCGGTTTTATGATGCGGCCAACGCCGCCTTGTATGTGGCGCCTGGCGAACCCGCTGCCGCCTACCGCAAGAGCAAGCTCGTGGCTGGGGTGGAGCAGCTTCCTTTCGAGGCGTTGCTGGGCGGGCTGGAAGCCCTCTCCATCGATATGGGGGGCACCACCGGAAGCCTCGCCCAACAGGAGGAGCGCACCGTGTTCCGCCCAGCCGACGGCCGGTACGGAGCGGCCCCGGTGATCTGCTATGAATCCGTCTTCGGTGACTACGTGGCCGATTACGTGCGCAACGGGGCCGACCTCATTGCGATCATCACCAACGATGGGTGGTGGGGAGATAGCTACGGATACCGACAGCACCTGACCTACGCGAGCCTTCGGGCGATCGAATGCCGTCGCGCCATCGCTCGTTCGGCGAATACAGGCGTCAGTTGCTTCGTCGACCAACGGGGTATCATCCACCAACCCACGGCCTGGTGGCAGGAAGCCGTGATCCGCAGCACCGTGCTCCTGAACGGCGCTCGTTCGCCGTTCGTGGCCCTGGGCGAAGTGGTGCGGTGGGCGTCCCTGTTGGCCGGTGCGACTGCCCTGTTGGCCGCCTTTCTGCCCTGGGGTGTTCCGTCCGCACGCCGTCGGGAATGAGAAAAGGCGCCCGGAGGCGCCTTTTCGTGCTAGGTAGACCGGAGCACTTACTGGAGGTGCACACGACGGCTCATGCGGTTGCCGGAGTTCTCCAACTGCACCACATAGATGCCGGTCGCAATGGACTCCGTAGGAACCACTAGCTGGGTGATCCCGTTCGCGATCGCGGCGCGGGGTTGCGTGGTCATCACCTTCCCTTGCGCATCCAGAAGGGTCAGGTCGTAGACATCATCCAAGGAACTGCTTACGGTCACCACCATCACGTCACCTGCATCGAACGCGTTCACGATCTCGATGCCCGTGCCCATGCCGCACCCGGCCGCGATCACCTTGCTGATGGTCGTCGTGCGGTCCAGGTCGGTCTGGATCAGTCGATAATAGGCCATCGTGGTCGGGTTCGGGTCGACGTACGAATAATTCGTGGTGCTCACGCTGTTGCCCACTCCATCCACCTGCCCGATCATCATCCACTCGATGTTGTTCAGGGACTTCTCCACCACGAAATAATCGTTGTCACGCTCCGATGCGGTGGTCCAGTTCAACAGCACCTGACCGTCCTCGCACGCACCCTTGAAATCCACCAGCTCGACAGGCAGCGGGTTGCCGATGTCTGAAAGTGTCCACGAGCGGAAGAAGTCAGCGTCGGCGATGACGCCCGCAGCCGGAACGGCCACCGAGTAAGGAGCCGTGTTCCACACGCAGGTGGGCAGATAGTCACCCCATTTGTTGGTGCCCGAGTTGAATCGTTGCGCGATGAGCTGGTTGCCGACGCCGATGGTGTTGCCTGCCGTGATCTCCGCTGCATCGTACTGGAACACGATGGACGCATCCGGCTTGTTGACATAGGCGAAGCCGGATGCCTCGGTATCGATGATCCAGAAACGGTCCACCACATGACCGGACTCGTTCGTCGCGCCCGGCGTCAGGTTGTTCCCGGTATCCCAGTTGTTCATATGCGTGACGTCCGAGGGCTGATACAGCGCGTTGTTCCAGCGGTTGGCCAAAGGCACAGCCGCGTCGGTGCCATCGTAGTTATAGGTGGAGAACAACACGGACCCACCTGCACTACCGGCCGCAAGGACCGTATAGGTCAGCGGCATTTTCACGTTGCCGGGGTTGGTGAAGGGGATGGAGTAGGCACCCGTACTGGTTCCGATGGACCATCGGATGAAGTTGCGCTCACGCTCCGAGACGATGTTCGCTCCGGTGCCCGCCACCGTGATGGCGTTGGCGTTCGGATTGTCCACCACCAGATAGGTGGATTGCGCCGCCGGCGTGTTCGGGTCGAAGACCACGTAGGCGTTGTTGTTGATCACCAACCGGGCCTGCCCGAGGACGGCACCGGCGATCAGAACACAGGACGACGTGAGTAACTTTTTCATCATGGCAACCTCAAATCTATGCGGTTCTTCGGACCAGTTCAACCCCCCTTCTTCAAATGCGTCCTCGAAGCTGGGGTTCCTGTGCCCTGGAACCTGGTTGTTATTTTCCTGGAGATCAGGCGTTTGATGAAGGTGCTTGGATGCGGGTGGGGGCTGGAACGTTCGACTTCTGGTGGATGACGCGATCGGTCGTCAGGGGTTGCTTCCTTGGGATAACTTCGGTCGCTCATGCGGCTGGTCAGAACGCTCGATCATCCGGTCCCGTTCGATGCGCGCACCCTGCGCAACGAGCCGCGGTGGCTGTATCGCCGCGCCGCCGACCGGGATGAGGCGGTCCTGGGAATGGGCTGCCGGACGCTCTTGGAAACCGATGAGACCGACCAAGCACTTGAGGCGTGGCGCGTACTGCTGAAGTGCAGCGGACCTTCCATGGGTTACCTGTCCTATGACCTGCGTGGATCCCTTTTCGGTCAGTCCAGCAGGCATCCGCGTACCGGTCACTGGCCCTTGATCCGCTGGTTCGTCCCCGAGGTCATGGTCCATTGGGTGGGTGGTCGCACGCATTTCCTTGGCACAGACCTCGCGGCCGTGGACGAACTGGCGGACCGGCTGTGCGCTCAATTGCCCCAGGAGCCGGTGTTATCGTGGGGCGGATGGTCGCTCTCGACGGACAAGGACGCCTACCTGCGCCATACGGCCGAACTGCTTGAGCATGTGCAGCGCGGGGACATCTACGAGGTCAATTACTGCGTGGAGCGAAAGGCCCATCTCCCCGACCGGGATCCGCACGCCGCGTTCATGCGCGCCATCCGAACGACGCAGGCCTCCTTCGCCGCCTTCCACGCGTGGGACGACCGCTACGCCATCTGCCTTTCGCCGGAACGGTTCCTGTGGACCGCGAACGGCTGCGTGCACTGCGAACCCATGAAAGGGACCCGGCGCCGGTCGAGCGACCCCGACACCGATCGGGCCATGGCCTGGGAGCTTGCCCATGACCCGAAGGAGCGTGCGGAGAACGTCATGGCCACGGACGTGGTCCGTCACGACCTGAGCCGTGTGGCCGTGCCGGGGTCCGTCATCGTGCCTGAACTGTGCGGCATCCGCAGCACCGGTCATGTGCATCAAATGGTATCCAAGGTGGAAGCGCGCCTGGCGCATGGTCGTACCCCGATCGATGCCGTCCTCTCCGCCTTTCCCATGGCCTCCATGACCGGCGCGCCGAAACACCGCGCCATGGCCCTGATCGACCTTCATGAGGACCAACGCCGAGGGCTTTTCAGTGGCTCTTTCGGATGGTGCGATGGCGCCGGGGACCTCGACCTCAACGTGGTGATCCGGACCGTGGAATACGACGCGCGTACCGGGGATGCCCGGTTGGTGACGGGCAGTGCCCTGACCGCCACCTGCGATCCAGAGCGCGAGTGGGAAGAATGTGCTCTGAAGGCCAACTCCGTCATCAACGCCCTGGGTGATGCTGATCCCTGAGGTGCGGGAGGCGCTTCGCGTGCACCGGCTGGTATCCCCGGGCGAAACCGTGCTCGTTGCGTTGAGCGGGGGGCTGGACAGCATGGTCATGCTCCATATCCTCCGGCAACTGGGCCAACCTGTGGTGGCCGCCCATGCAGAACACGGTCTGCGCGGCCCGGTCGGTGAACAGGATCAGGCCTGGCTCCGTCAGTGGTGTCGTGAACAAGAGGTCCCTTTCGAGACCACCTCCCTGCATGTGCCACGACTTCGCGGAACGGCGCACGGCTCCGTGGAGATGCTGGCCCGCAGTGCCCGTGCTGAATGGCTTCGCGATGTGGCCCTTCGGCTCGGCATCCGTCCGGTGGCCACCGCCCACCACCGCGACGATGTGATCGAGACCCTGCTGTTGAACCTCATGCGCGGGACCGGCCTGAGGGGATGGCGCGGCATCCCTCGCCAAAGTGGCCCCTTCATCCGTCCTTTGCTCGATGTCCCACGGAAGGCCATTGCCGCATATGCGTCCGATCAGGCCATTCCGTTCCGCGAGGATGCGAGCAACGCCGACGCAACCTTCAGAAGGAACCGCGTACGCCATGAACTGCTGCCGCTCATGCGGCGGATGAGCCCGGGGTGCGATCGGGCCATCGCCCGGTCCGTTGGACATTTGCGCGAGCTCATCGACCATTGGGAGGCCCACTCGGCCGAACGGCCCATCGATGAGGAGGGGATCCCTTTCGAGCTCCTGGAGTCGGCCCCGCTGCCCCGGCTCGTTCTGCATGAGGCGCTCCGGCATCGTGGCGTGCATCCGGACCAGTTGGAGCGGATCCTGCGCGCTGTGGCCCATCGCCGGACAGGTGCCCGGTTCCCGTTGAAGGATGGCGAGTTGCTGGTGGACCGCGACCGGCTGCGCTGGTCCTGCCCGGCGGAAGCCGGTCCCTCCTATACCATCGGAGCCGACCTCGCCCTGCCCGGGTCAGCACCAGTACGGTTGCTGCGGGATGATCCGGGAGGCGTGGTGGACGAACGCCATGTGGTGCGGCTTGCAGCGGCCAGATTGCATGGCCCGTTGGTCCTCCGGCCCTGGCGCGCGGGCGATCGCTTCAGGCCTCATGGTGGGCGAGGCTCGCGGCTGGTGAGCGATCTCCTGATCGATGCCAAGGTGTCTCGGGACCGAAAGGGCGCCGTGTATGTCCTGTGCGCCGCGGACGAGATCGCCTGGGTGGTCGGTCATCGCCTGGCCGAAGGCTTCGCCGCTCAGCCCGGGATGGGCGACGTGATCTTCGGTGTGCCGGTCCAATGATCGAGCGTATCTTCAGGCCCTCACCTTCCAGAACCCATGAAACCGACCGCCGCTCAAGTGATCGCCAAGGAGGATCTGGAACGCATCCGGTTCCCGCACGAGGCCGTGCTGCTTTCCGATGCACATCGCGCGGAGCTCAAGCAGAAGGTGGCCCGCGCCGTGCAGCTCGGCAACGGGGAGCATGGCAAATGCCGGATCCTCTTCCGGGACGCCGAAGGGCTGAAGGCCGTGGAGACCACCATCTGGTCGGCGGATGACCGGACCCTTGTGCTGAAGTACGGGGCCACCATCCCGCTCGGCAGGGTCATCGACATCGGGATGCCGCTGTGATCCATCAGGATCGCAAGCGATGGGTAAGATGGCCCGTCCCTCCCAGGTACGGGCCTGCTACTTTTGTGCGCTCCTCCAGGCCATGTCCTTCACCGCGGTGATCCCTTTGCTCCTCGTGCTGCAGTCCGGTCCGACCGGTCCGGCGAGATGGTCCTTCTCCGTAGAAACGGGCGAAGAGGGGCGTGTGCAGGTGAACTTGCAGGCGACCTTGGAACCCGGATGGCACCTCTACGCCCTTCAGCTTCCCCGGGAGGACGGACCGCTGCCAACGGTCATCCGACTCACCTCCACGGCGGGCCACACAGGCCTGCTGAAGGTCTCCGAGCCTGAGCCCGTGGAGGAAATGGACCCCAACTTCGCCATGCTCGTGCGGCACCACTCCGGTGAGCCGGTGTTCCATGCGGCGACCACCCGGACCTCCGATGCGGCGTTCACCTTGGCCGGAGAGGTGGAGTACATGCTGTGCAACGACCGCACCTGCCTGCCTCCGGTCGCCGTACCGTTCGCGCTGGAGGTCCCCTCCGCATCGAAGTGATCCCATGCTCAGAGCCCTTTCCTTCCTCACCGGCGCCTTGGCCTTGAGCGCTTCCGCTCAACTGCCCGGTGGAGCCGACCCCGCCCCGGCCGATCCGGTCACATGGAGCATCAGCATGGTGCAGGTGGAGGGCGCGCAATGGGACCTCATCTTCCGCGCCGACATCATCGACGGCTGGTACGTGTATTCCCAGCAGAGCTTCGGCGATGCCGGACCCATGCCCACCACCCTGGTGTTCGATACGCTTCCGCATGTGACCCTCGCCGGCAATGCTGCCGAGACCGGTGCGCATGTGGTCCAGGGACACGATGCCGTGTTCGACATGCAGGTGAAGAAGTTCAAGGGCTATGCGCTCTTCACCCAGCGGGTCACGCTCAGCGATCCGGGATCGCCCATCACTGGGCGGTTGGAGTACATGAGCTGCGATGATCGCGCATGCATCTTCCCGGATCCCATCCACTTCCGGATCTCACCTGCGGCCGACCGTGCGGAAATGGGGCCGGTCCCCTTCACCCAGGCTTCCGCCGCCAGCGATGAGCCCGTGCAGTGGAACCTGTCCGCGCGCGACCTCGGCTCCGGGCGCTGGGCGCTCGCCTTCACCGCCACCGTGCGGGAAGGCTGGTACGTGTACAGCCAGGAAGCCTTCGGCGACGGTCCCATCCCCACAAGCATCGTCCTCGACACCGTGCCCCATTTCGCCGCCGAAGGCGAGCCCACTGAGTCGGGTGCGGGAAAGGTGGAGGGCCACGATCCCATCTTCGAGATGACCGTGCGGAAGTTCAAAGGCACGGTCGTGTTCACACGGACGGTCCGGGTCGATGATCCGCAACGGCCCGTGACCGGCAGCATCAATTACATGAGCTGCAACGACGAGGCCTGCGTGTTCCCCGATCCGTTGGTCTTCTCCATCGTGCCGGCGACCGGTGCCGCTGTCCTGGGCGGCAGCGCCTCCGGCTCCGACCTCGCGCTGGTCGACGGGCCCATGTACAAGCTGCCCAAGGTGGACCTGAACGCCCCGGTGCTCAAGGCGTCGGCGGGCGAGGTGGCCGAGCTGCGCTCCACCACCTCGCTGTGGCGGATCTTCCTGCTCGGTTTCGTCGGCGGCTTGCTCGCGCTGCTCACGCCGTGCGTCTTCCCGATGATCCCGCTCACCGTCAGCTTCTTCACCAAGGGCAGCGAGGACCGCGGCAAGGGCCTGCGCAACGCGCTCACGTACGGGGGGTTCATCCTGCTGATCTACCTGATCTTCAGCCTCCCCTTCCATCTGCTCGGCTCGGTGAACCCGGAGATCTTCAACGAGATCAGCACGAACCCCTGGCTCAACGTCTTCTTCTTCGTCATCTTCCTGGTCTTCGCCGTCAGCTTCTTCGGCTATTTCGAGATCACTCTGCCCAGTAGCTGGGTGAACAGCATGGACCAGAAGGCCTCGCGGTTCGGCGGGCTGGTCGGCATCTTCTTCATGGCCCTCACCCTGGCCCTGGTGTCGTTCAGCTGCACCGGACCGATCCTGGGCTCCTTGCTCGCCGGCGCCCTCACGGCCGATGGTGGTGCCTGGCAGCTCACGGCCGGATTGGGCGGCTTCGGCATGGCCCTCGCCCTGCCCTTCGCCCTCTTCGCCATGTTCCCCAGCTGGCTCAACAGCCTTCCGCGCAGCGGTAGCTGGCTCAACAGTGTGAAGGTGGTGCTCGGGTTCGCCGAGGTGGCCCTCGCCTTCAAGTTCCTGAGCAATGCGGACCTCGTGAAGCATTGGGGGGTGGTGCGCTATGAGCTGTTCATGGCCGTTTGGGTCCTCTGTGCCTTGGGCATCGTCCTCTACCTCCTCGGACTGATCCGCTTCCCGCACGACAGCCCGGTCACCAAGCGGTCCGGACTGCGCTGGGCCTTCACCGCCCTGTTCGCCGTCACCACCGGCTACCTCGCCATGGGCTTCCGCTACAATGCGGACACGAACACCTTCCACACGCTCAAGCTCATGAGCGGCCTTGCCCCGCCCGTCGGCTATAGCTGGATATTCCCCAAGCACTGCCCGCACAACCTGGATTGCTACCACGACCTCGATGCCGCACAGGCCCAGGCGCAGGCCACGGGCAAACCACTGCTGCTCGACTTCACCGGATATGCCTGCGTGAACTGCCGCAAGATGGAGGAGCACGTCTGGCCCGAGCCGGAGGTGTACGAGCTGATCAAGGACCGCTATGTGCTGGTATCCCTCTATGTGGACGACAAACAGGAATTGCCCAAGGACCAGCAGCACATCTACCTGACCTCTTCGGGGAAGCAGAAGCCCATCGTGACCATGGGCAACAAGTGGAGCACGGTTCAGGCCGAGACCTTCCGCATCAGCTCCCAGCCCTTCTATGCGTTGCTGAGCCCGGAGGGGGAGCTGCTCACTGATCCAGTGGCCTACACCCCGGACGTGGCCGAGTACCAGGCCTTCCTGGAACGCGGCATCGAGGCCATGCAGCTCCTCGACCAGCGGGCCAGCCGCTGAGGGTTCGGGGTGAACTTGCGGATCGGCTTCCTCTTTGTCATCTTTCCGATCTTCGACTTGACGGTTATTACGTCGGTCGGATCGCCCGATGGTCGCCCTGGTAGCTGATGGAGGTCCTTCCCACTGGCGCTCCGCCGATCCCCTGACACGGGCGTCGGTACCCCGATGGGCCGACCGATCTGCCGCATCTTTGGTCCCATGAGCCACGACCGCATCCGCGCCCACTTCACCGAAGCCGCCGACGTGCTCGGGCGCTTTCTGGCCGACCCGGCCAACCTCGTCGCCGTGGAACAGGCCGCCGCCTTCATGTCCTATTGCCTGAAGCAGGGTGCCAAGGTGATCAGCTGTGGCAACGGCGGCAGCATGTGCGATGCCATGCACTTCGCCGAGGAGCTCACCGGCCGCTACCGCGACGACCGACCGCCCATCGCCGCCCTGAGCATCAGCGACCCCAGCCACCTCACCTGCGTGGGCAATGACCACGGCTTCGAGCAGGTGTTCGCGCGGTTCGTGCTGGCCCACGGTCGCGAGGGTGATGTGCTGCTCGCCATCAGCACCAGCGGCAACAGCCCCAACGTGCTGCGCGCCGCCGAGGTGGCCCGCGAGAAGGGCATGCACGTCATCGGCCTCACCGGCAAGGACGGTGGCGGGCTGGCCGATCTCTGCACCGTGGAGGTGCGTGTGCCACACCACGGCTACGCCGACCGGATCCAGGAGGTGCACATCAAGGTGATACACGCCTTCATCGACCACATCGAGCGGGAACTGAACTGAACGGCATGCTGGTCAAGGTCTTCGGCAGCGCGGTCTTCGGCATCAACGCCACCATCGTCACGGCCGAGGTCAACGTCACCAAGGGGGTGAAGTTCTACCTGGTGGGGTTGCCGGACAACGCCGTGAAGGAGAGCTATCACCGCATGGACAACGCGGTGCGTAGCTGCGGCCTCGATTTCCCACGCGGCAAGCGCACGGTGATCAACCTGGCCCCGGCCGATGTCCACAAGGAAGGTTCGGCCTACGACCTGCCCATGGCCGTGGGCATCCTGGGCAGCACCGGTCAGATCCCCACGGACCGTTTCGCCGATTTCCTCATCATGGGCGAGCTGTCCATGGACGGCGGTGTCCGCCCGATCAAGGGCGCCCTGCCCATCGCCATCGAGGCCAAGCGCAGCGGCTTCAAGGGCGTGATCGTGCCCAAGGAGAACGGTCGCGAGGCGGCGATCGTGGAAGGCCTCACGGTCTACGGCGTCACCCACTTGCGTGAGGTGATCGGCATCCTGGAAGGCGAGCCCACGGTGGCGCCCGAGCACGTGGATATCGCTGCCGAGTTCGCGGCCAGCAGCCGCTCGTACCCGGTGGACATCGCCGACGTGAAGGGGCAGGAGAACATCAAGCGCGCGTTCGAGATCGCCGCCGCCGGTGGGCACAACATCATCCTGATCGGCCCTCCGGGAGCGGGCAAGACCATGCTGGCCAAGCGGCTGCCCACCATCCTGCCGCCGCTGCACATCGCCGAGGCGCTGGAGACCACCAAGATCCACAGCGTGGCCGGCAAGCTGCGCAAGGAGGACAGCCTGCTCAGTGTGCGCCCCTTCCGCTCGCCGCACCACACCATCAGCGATGTGGCGCTCGTGGGCGGCGGCAGCCATCCGCAGCCCGGCGAGATCAGCCTGGCGCACAACGGGGTGCTCTTCCTGGACGAGCTGCCCGAGTTCAAGCGCACCGTGCTCGAGGTGCTCCGCCAGCCGCTCGAGGACCGCGTGGTCACCATCTCCCGCGCCCGCTTCACGGTGGAGTACCCGGCGAGCTTCATGCTGGTGGCGGCGATGAACCCCTGCCCGTGCGGTTTCCACAACCATCCGGAAAAGGAGTGCGTGTGCGCGCCGGGCGTGGTGCAGAAGTACCTCACGCGCATCAGCGGCCCGCTGCTCGACCGCATCGACATCCACATCGAGGTGACGCCGGTGCCCTTCAGCGAACTGAGCGCCGAGCGCAGCACGGAGCGGAGCGCCGAGGTGCGGCAGCGCGTGGTGCGGGCGCGCGAGGTGCAGCAGCGGAGGTTCGCCGGCATCGGGCTGCACAGCAATGCCCAGATGAGCAGCCAGCAGCTGCGCAGCATCTGCCGCATCGACGAGGCCGGCAAGGCCTTGCTGGAGCGGGCCATGGAACGGCTCGGCCTAAGCGCACGGGCCTACGACCGCATCCTGAAGGTGGCGCGCACCATCGCCGACCTGGCCGACAGCCCGGACATCCGCACCGAGCACCTGGCCGAGGCCATCCAATACCGCAGCCTGGACCGTGAGGGCTGGGCGGGCTGACGCCCGGCGTAACCCTGGCGCCGGTGGCGCGTATGAGGGAACGTCCGGAACGTCCGGGCATCAACCTCACCGCCGTGCGCACCACGCTGCTTTCCTTGTCCTCCGCCACCATCGCGGCCTTGCTGCTGTCCTTGACGGGCGCGGCCGCGCAGGACCCGGAGCGCATCTTCTTGAACGAGCACCTGGAACGCACCACCGGCCGAAAGGCCACGTTCTACCGCATCTGGGAAGGGATGGAGGGCCAGCACTTCATCGGCCGCACCTATTCGATGGACGGCAAGTTGAAGGCCGAGGGCCGCTACCTCGACGAGCAGCTCACGGTCGAGCACGGGCATTTCACGTTCTACCACGCCAACGGAAAGGTGGAAAGCTCCGGCGACTACGCCGAGGGGCTCAAAGCCGGTGTATGGCAACGATTCGACGGATGGGGCCGGCCCCTGGCCGAGAAGGTGTACGACCCCGAACCCTTGGCCGATATCGTGTACACCCGCGCCCAAACGATGCCCCGCTATCCCGGAGGGGACAAGGAACTGGTACGCTACATCCGGTCAAAGGTCGTCGGAGAGGATGGGCAGCGCGTGAAGACGCAAGTTACGGCCAGCTTCATCGTGGAGAAGAACGGGGAATTGTCCGAGGTGAAGGTGGTGAAGGGGGAGGACCCCATCATGGATGAGAAGGTCGTGGACGCCCTGAGGTCCACGCCGGCCTGGGACCCCGGCCGTGAGAAGGGTCGACCCGTGCGGGTGCAGATGCAACTGCCCGTGGAATTCTGAACGAACCAGACGCCATACCATAGGTGGAAGGCCTCGGGATCCCCGGGGCCTTCGCCGCGTTCAGGGGGCTGCGGTCAGGCCTCCTTGCCGTGGCACTTCTTGAACTTCTTGCCACTTCCGCAGGGGCAGGGGTCGTTGCGTCCCACCTTCTTCTCCACGCGAACGGGCTGCACCGGGCGCGGCGGTCCGGCCTGCGCTGGTGGCGGTGCGACGCGTTGCGGGGGCGGGGCGTTCCTTGGCGCGGCGCTGCTGCTGCTGCCGGCATAGCTGGGCACGTCCGTGCGGCTGGTCTGCAAGCGCTGCTGTGGAGGGCGGGGGGCCTGGGCCTGTTGCACGTTGGGCTGTGCGGTGGGCAGACCCGCTCCGCTGAGGAAGCCGATGACGTCGCCGTTGATGCGCTCCACCATGTCCTTGAACAGGTTGAAGCTCTCCAGCTTGTAGATGAGCAGCGGGTCCTTCTGTTCGAGGCTCGCGTTCTGCACGTTGCGGCGCAGGTCGTCCATCTCCCGCAGGTGCTCCTTCCATTCGTGGTCGATCACCGCCAGGGTGATGTACTTCTCCACGCTGGCCGAAAGCTCCCGACCCTCGGACCGGTAGCACCGTTCCAGGTTGGCCACCACCTGCATGGTCTTGATGCCGTCCGTGATCGGCACCACGATGTTCTCGTACTGCGCGCCCTGGTTGAGGAACACATCGCTGATCACCGGCAGCGCCTGGCGGGCGAGCTCGTTGGTGCGCCGGCCGTAGGCGGCCAGCGCCGCTTCCATCACCTGGTCCACCAGGGTGTCGCGGTCGGCCTTCCGGAAGGCTTCGGTCTGCACGGGACTTTCGCAGTGCAGACGCCGGAAGAGCTCCAGTTGGAACCCCTCGTGATCACCGGCCTCATGGTATTGGTCCACGATGCCCTGGGCCACGTCGTGGAACATGTTCAGGATGTCCAGCTTGAGGCGTTCGCCGAAGAGCGCATGGTTGCGGCGCTTGTAGATCACCGTGCGCTGGCTGTTCATCACGTCATCGTACTCCAGCAGCCGCTTGCGGATGCCGAAGTTGTTCTCCTCCACCTTCTTCTGGGCACGCTCGATGCTGCGTGTCACCATCGCGTGCTGGATCACCTCGCCCTCCTTGAGGCCCAGGGTGTCCATCAGCTTGGCGATGCGCTCGCTGCCGAACAGGCGCATGAGGTCATCCTCCAGGCTGATGTAGAACTGGGATGATCCCGGGTCGCCCTGGCGGCCGCTGCGGCCGCGCAGCTGGCGGTCCACCCTTCGGCTCTCGTGCTTCTCCGTGCCGATGATGGCCAGACCGCCGGCCTCCTTCACGCCGGGGCCGAGCTTGATGTCCGTGCCGCGGCCCGCCATGTTGGTGGCGATCGTCACGGTGCCCGGCAGGCCCGCGTGCGCCACGATCTCGGCCTCGCGGGCGTGCTGTTTGGCATTGAGCACGTTGTGCTTGATGCCCCGCATGGTGAGCATCTTGCTCATCAGTTCGCTCACCTCCACGCTGGTGGTGCCCACCAGCACGGGCCGCCCCTCGCTCTGCAGCTTCACGATCTCGTCGATCACCGCCGTGTACTTCTCGCGCTTGGTCTTGAACACCATGTCCTCGTTGTCCTTGCGGACCACGGGGCGGTTGGTGGGGATCACCATCACGTCGAGCTTGTAGATGTCCCAGAACTCCTGCGCCTCCGTTTCGGCCGTACCGGTCATCCCGGCCAGCTTGTGGTACATGCGGAAGTAGTTCTGCAGGGTGATGGTGGCGTAGGTCTGCGTGGCGGCCTCCACCTTCACCTTCTCCTTGCTCTCGATGGCCTGGTGAAGTCCATCGCTGTAGCGGCGGCCCTCCATGATGCGGCCGGTCTGTTCGTCCACGATCTTCACCTTGCCGTCCATCACCACGTACTCCACGTCCTTCTCGAACAGGGCGTAGGCGCGGATCAGCTGGTTCACCGTGTGGATGCGTTCGCTCTTGATGCCGAACTCCCGCAGCAGATCGTCCTTCCGCCGGGCCTTCTCCTCCAGGGCGGCGCCGCTTCGTTCGATCTCCGCGATGGTGGCGCCCACGTCGGGCAGGATGAAGAAGTGGGCGTCCTGCACATCGCCACTGATCAGGTCCACGCCCTTCTCGGTGAGCTCGATCTGGTTGTGCTTCTCCTCGATGACGAAGTAGAGCTCCTGGTCCACCTTCGGCATCTCCTTCGCCTGGTCCTGCAGGTAGTGGTTCTCGGTGCGCTGAAGAAGGGCCCGGACGCCGGGCTCGCTGAGGAACTTGATCAGGGCCGAGTTCTTCGGCAGGCCGCGGTGCGCCCGCAGCAAGGCCATGCCGCCTCGTTCCTGGGCCTCCTTGTTCACGCTGCCCTCGCCCAGCCCCTTCAGCAGCTCCTTGGCCTCGGCGAGCAGTTTGGTCACCAGCTGCTTCTGCGCCGCGTAGAGGCGCTCCACGCGGGGCTTGTACTCATCGAACTGATGCACCTCGCCTTTGGGCGTGGGGCCGCTGATGATGAGCGGTGTCCGGGCATCGTCGATGAGCACGCTGTCCACCTCGTCCACGATGGCGAAATGGTGCTTGCGCTGCACCTGCGCACTGGGCGCATGGGCCATGTTGTCTCGCAGGTAGTCGAAACCGAACTCGTTGTTGGTGCCGAAGGTGATATCGGCCAGGTAGGCCTTGCGGCGCTCGGCGCTGTTGGGCTGGTGCTTGTCGATGCAGTCCACGCTTAACCCATGGAACTCGTAGATCGGCCCCATCCACTCGCTGTCACGCTTGCTCAAGTAGTCGTTGACGGTGACCACGTGGACTCCGCGTCCGGCCAGGGCGTTGAGGAAGACCGGCAGCGTGGCCACCAGGGTCTTGCCCTCGCCGGTGCCCATCTCCGCGATGCGCCCCTTGTGCAGAGCGGTGCCGCCGATCAACTGCACGTCGTAGTGCACCATGTCCCAGGTGATGGTGGCGCCCGCGGCCGTCCAGCTGTTCCGCCAGATGGCCTGGTCGCCCTCGATGCGCACCCCGTCCTTCACGGCGGCGAGCTCGCGGTCCATCGCGGTGGCCGTCACCCGAAGCTCCTGGTTCTCCTTGAAGCGGCGCGCGGTGTCCTTCACGATGGCGAACGCCTCGGGCAGGATCTCGGCGAGCACTTCCTCGATGGCGGCCACCATGGAAGCCTCCAGCTTGTCGATGCGCTGGTAGCGCTCCTCACGCGCGTGGATGTCCATGCCCGGTTCGGCATCGATCTCCGCCCGCAGTGCATCGGCCTGTTGCTGATCCTCCTTGATCCGATCGCGGATGCGTTCGCGCAGGGCGTTCGTACGTGCGCGAAGCCCGTCATGGTCCAGCGTCGCAAGCTCAGCGTAGCGGGCTTTCACCTGCTCGACCAGCGGGGCCACCTCCTTGAGGTCGCGCGTGGCCTTATCACCGAAAATGGACTTGATGGCTTTGTTGAAGGCTCCGATCATGGCTCGATGCAGGGATGGGACCGCCTTTCGGACCCGGGGGGCCGGGCGGAAGCGCGCGAAGTTAGGGGTGATGCGGCGAGCACGGACCATGCCGTCGGGCGTACCACGCCGATCTGGCAGCCGACAACGAAAGACCCCCGGGTGCTCCGGGGGTCCTCAGGCGGGGGTGGTCCGCTCAGTACTCGTCCTCGTTGAAGAAGAAATCCTCCTTCGAGGGATAGTCCGGCCAGATGTCCTCGATGCTCTCGAACACCTCCTCATCGTCCTCAATGGCCTGCAGGTTCTCCACCACTTCGAGGGGTGCCCCTGTGCGCATCGCGAAATCGATGAGCTCATCCTTGGTGGCGGGCCAGGGCGCATCCTCCAGGTAGGAGGCCAGTTCCAGTGTCCAATACATCGGGCGCGGGTTGCTCGTTCCGGTAAAACGGGCGCAAATATAACCGGATGCCCCACCCGCGACCGGGTAGTTTTCAACCGCCCGGCACGCCTGCGGTGATCCCCGGCCTCAGCCCTTCAGCCGCGCGGCTTCCACGGGGTTTCCACCACGTTCAGCCGCATGCCGATGTGCCGGGCGAGGACGAACAGCAGATCGCTGAGCCGGTTCAGGTACTCCACCATCACGAGAGGGATCGGGGCCGCCGTCGCGAGCTCCACCACCCGTCGTTCGGCCCGGCGGCATACCGTGCGGCAGATGTGGGCCTGCGACACGCAGGGGTGGCCGCCCGGCAGGATGAAGTGCCGCATCGGTGGCAGTTCGCGGTCCATCGAATCCATGGCTTCCTCCAAGGCCTTCACCTGGGCATCGGTCAGGTGGGGGAGCTTGAACCGCTCGGCGTCCCCATCCGACGCGCAGGCCAGGCGCGATCCCAGCGCGAAGAGGGTGTCCTGGATGCGCTCGAGCAACGCCCTGTGCTCTTCGGGGGCCTGGTCGCGCAGCAGGCCGAGGTGGCTGTTCAGTTCGTCCACCGTGCCGTACGCCTCGATGCGCCCGTCGTACTTGGCCACGCGCTCCCCGCCCAACAGCCCGGTCTCGCCTTTGTCCCCGGTGCGCGTGTAGATCTTCATGAGCGATGGCGTTCTGTTCGTGTGGAGCGCCGGAAGGCCGGACGCGTGCGGTCAGTAGCGGGAACGGAAATGCTGGGGGGCTTGTTCGGTGCGGAAGAAGACCAGCCCGAGGTCGAACAGGTCGATGGTCACGGTCACCCGGGGATGGGCCTTCACGACCTCCCAGGCCTCCTCCATGCCGCGGCTCCAGTGGATGTCGTCCAGGATGAACAACGACCCGGGATGGGCCTTCGTCAGGCAGCGCTCGAACAGGTCCAGCGTGGCCGCCTTCTCGTGATGACCGTCGATGAAGACCAGGTCGAGCCGATCCATCCCGCGCAGGACGTCCGGGAGCCGCGTCCTGAACGCGCCGAGCACCGGCCGGATGTTCTGCAGGCCCGACCGCTCGACGTGATGCTGGGCGATCTGGAAGGTCCGCGGGCAGCCCTCGATCGTCGTCACCTCGCCGTTCTCCGCCCCGAGGCCGAGGTAGAGCGTGGTTAGGCCGAACGAGGTGCCCAGTTCCAGCACCGTGGTGGGGTCGAAGTAGCGGGCCAGTCGGAACAGCAGACGGGCCTGGCGTGGTGGCTTCATCGCCGTGCGCGCCATGTCGGCCACGTGGCGCACGGGCTGGTCGAGCACGCGTGAGCCCGCCCCGAGGTCGTTCACCTCGATGGTGCGCTCGCTCGACAGCAGCTCCTCCCGCAGTTGCTCGATGTCTTCGAATTCCGGGCGTTCATGGTCGTTCCTGAGCACCTCGGTGATCAGTGTGTACACGAACGGAGAATGGATGCCATGCGGACCTCGTGCATGGACCAAGTGGTTCAGGTAGCTGCCGATGCGCTGGAGGTGCTGTTCCATGGGGTCCGGACCACAAAGGTACCCGAGCTCCGGTACGACCGCCCTTGCTCCTCGGGGCTCGGGTTCACAGGTGATCGTGTGCGGACCACGTGGAATGACGCTCGTCAGGTCCGGCGCCGCCACCCCGGTCCGACCTTCGCGCCATGCCGCAGCAGGTGGGGGAGGTGGTGCGCTGTTACCACTGCGGTGATGTGTGTGGAGGCGATCACCTGAGGGCGGAGGACCACGACTTCTGTTGTCAGGGCTGCCATGCCGTCTACGGATTGTTGCAGGAGAGCGGGCTTTGCGATTATTACGCCCTCAGCGAGCGGCCCGGGGCGAAGGTGGAGCACGAAGGCCAGGCCATGCGGGCCGAGCTGTTCGACCTTCCCGAGGTGCGCGACCGGCTGGTGGAGTACAGGGAGGACGGCATCATCCGGGTCACGTTCCACATCCCCCAGATGCACTGCAGCAGCTGCATCTGGCTGCTGGAGCACCTTCAACGCATCGATGCGGCGGTGCTCCGGTCCCGCGTCCGCTTCACCAGCAAAGAGATCACCGTCACGTTCCGCGAAGAGCGGCTGAGCCTGCGGGGGCTGGTGGAGCTGCTGCGCCGCCTGGGCTACGGTCCATCGTTGGACGGCCGTGGGAAGACCGCCCCGGGCGAACGCGCCTCCGGGGTCCCGCGGCTCCTGTATCTCCGGTTGGGCATCGCCGCCTTCGCGTTCGGGAACATCATGCTCTTCAGCTTCCCGGAATACCTCGGCGCCGATGCGAGCGACGATCAGTTGAAGCGGGGGTTCCAGTTCCTGAGCCTGGTGTTCGCGCTGCCGGTGGTGTTCTTCAGCAGCACCGACTATTTCCGTTCGGCCTGGGCCGGGCTGCGTACGCGGCAGGTGAACATCGATCAGCCCATCGCGCTGGGCATCATCGCGCTGTTCGCACGCAGCGTGTGGGACGTGGTGATGGCCATCGGACCGGGTTACTTCGACTCGCTCGCCGGCCTGCTGTTCTTCCTGCTCGTGGGCCGATGGTATCAGGCGTACACCTACGGCGCCTTGAGCTTCGACCGGGGACTTAACGACTTCCTTCCCTTGGTGGTGCTGCGCAGGACCGGTGATGCGGAGCAGCCCGTGGCCGTCGGTGACCTGCGACCGGGGAACCGCATCGTGGTGCGCGACCAGGAGCTGGTCCCCGTGGATGCGGTGCTCTTGGCGGGCGAGGGGCACATCGACAACAGCTTCATCACCGGCGAGCCACTGCCCGTGCGTCGTGCCGTGGGGGATGTGGTGAAAGCGGGCGGTCGCCAGCGCGGGGCCGCCATCGAGTTGCAGGTGCTACGGGCCTTCGCGGACAGCCATCTGAAGCGCCTCTGGGAGGAGCACGCCGCAGGGGCCGAACGTCCTGGTATGCCACGGCTCATCGATGCGGTGGCCCGGCGGTTCACCGTGGCCGTGGTGCTGCTGGCCGTGGGCGCCGGTCTCTACTGGTGGGGGCGCGATACCTCCCAGGTGTGGCCGGTGGTGACCGCCGTGCTCATCGTGGCCTGTCCGTGCGCCCTGGCCCTGAGCATGCCCTTCACCTATGGGCACACCATCCGTTTGCTGGGCCGCCGCGGTCTCTTCCTGCGCGATGCGGAAGTGGTGGAGCGGATCGCGTCCGTGGACACCGTCGTGTTCGACAAGACGGGCACCCTCACCGAGCGCGAGGCCCACGCCGTCAGGTTCATCGGTCCTGCGCCTGACCCGGCGATCCTGGCCTGCGTTCGAAGCCTGGCCCACAACAGCCTGCATCCGCTCAGTACCGTGCTGTTCCACCATCTCCGTGGGCAGGCCGGCCCCGCGACCGGGGTGGCCGAGGAGGTCGGTGCAGGCATCCGCGGCGAGGTCGATGGCCACGTGGTGCGGATCGGCTCGGCCACCTTCGCCGCTGGGGAGGAACGCCCACGGTCCCACGGGGCCGCCCATGTGCATGTGTCCGTCGATGGTGCCCATCTGGGGCATTTCGAGATCAGCAAACGCCCCCGCACCGGCATGGCCGGCACTGTGGCGGCTGCGGCCTGCCTCACGGACACCTACCTGCTCACCGGAGACCTGTCCGTGGACCAGGACATCGCCGGGGTCTTCGCTCCGCATCAGGTGCGCACCGGCTGCTCACCCGCCGGCAAAGCGGTGTTCGTCCGTGGCCTGCAGGCCAAGGGGCGGCGCGTGATGATGGTCGGCGACGGCTTGAACGATGCCGGAGCCTTGCGGCAGAGCGACGTGGGCATCACCGTGAGCGAGACCAGCGCCGCCCTCACCCCGGCCAGCGACGCGATCCTCGATGTGCGGGCCTTCGGCGACCTGCCTGGCGCCCTGCGACTGGCACGCAGCGCGCGTCGGATCGTGAGGGCCAGCCTGCTGCTCTCCCTGGGCTACAACATCACCGGGGTCAGTTTCGCGGTGAGCGGTCAGCTCACCCCCCTGATCGCCGCGATCCTGATGCCCCTCAGTTCGGTGACGGTGGTCGGTTTCGTGTCCCTTTCCGTGTGGATCCGGGCCCGCCGCCTCGGCCTCAGTGCGCGGAACTGACGAAAGTCAGTCGGCCCGGTGAGGACCGTCAGCCCTGGCTCATGACACATCCGTGACTTTTGGGCCCGGACCCAGCCCCATGAGCGTCATCTTCCTCCTGATCGCGGCCAGCACCATCGTGGCGGTGGTGTTCCTGGCCGCCTTCACCTGGGCAGTGCGCTCCGGCCAGTACGAGGACGACCGGTCGCCCGCCGTGCGCATGCTGGGCGATGACCGGCCGACCGTGCCCACCAACCCGTCGAACAACACCAAGTGAAGCGATGATCGAGCGTTTCAAGTATGACAACAAGATCGTGAACGCCTTCCTGATGGCCACGATCATCTTCGGAGTCGTGGGCATGCTCGTCGGGCTCACGGCGGCCTTCCAGATGGTGATCCCCTCCTGGAACATCGCCGAGTGGCTCTCCTTCGGCCGCCTGCGCCCGCTGCACACCAACGCGGTGATCTTCGCCTTCGTGGGCAACGGCATCTACGCCGGCGTCTACTACAGCCTGCAGCGTCTGGTGAAGGCGCGCATGTTCAGCGACCTGCTGAGCTGGGTGCACTTCTGGGGCTGGCAGCTGATCATCGTCGCCGCCGCCATCAGCCTGCCCCTTGGCCTCACCACCGGCAAGGAGTACGCCGAACTGGAGTGGCCCATCGACATCGCCATCACGCTCATCTGGGTCGTGTTCGGCATCAACATGTTCGGCACCATCCTCAAGCGCCGGGAGCGCCACCTCTACGTGGCCATCTGGTTCTACGTCGCCACCTGGGTCACCGTGGCCATGCTGCACATCGTGAACAGCTTCGAGGTGCCGGTGAACCTCTTCAAGAGCTACAGCTGGTACGCTGGCGTGCAGGATGCGCTCGTGCAGTGGTGGTACGGCCACAACGCCGTGGCCTTCTTCCTCACCACGCCCTACCTGGGGCTGATGTACTACTTCATGCCCAAGGCGGCCAACCGGCCGGTGTACAGCTACAAACTCTCGATCATCCACTTCTGGGCCCTCATCTTCATCTACATCTGGGCCGGCCCGCACCACCTGCTCTACAGTTCGCTCCCGGACTGGGCGCAGAGCCTTGGCACGGTCTTCAGTATCATGCTCATCGCACCCAGCTGGGGCGGCATGCTCAATGGTCTGCTCACCCTGCGCGGGGCGTGGGACCGGGTGCGCGAGGACCCCATCCTGAAGTTCTTCGTGGTGGCCATCACCTGCTACGGCATGGCCACGCTTGAAGGCCCGCTGCTCAGCACCAAGTTCTTCAACAGCATCAGCCACTTCACGGACTGGACCATCGCGCACGTGCATGTCGGCGGCCTGGGCTGGAACGGCTTCTTCACCTTCGGCATGGTGTACTGGATGGTGCCACGCCTCTTCGGCACGAAGCTGTACAGCAAGGGCCTGGCCAACGCGCACTTCTGGATCGGCACCCTGGGCATCGTTTTCTACGCGGTGCCGCTGTACTTCGCCGGATTCACCCAGAGCCTCATGTGGAAGCAGTTCACTCCGGACGGCTACCTCGTCTACAAGAACTTCCTGGACACCGTGCTGCAGATCAAATACGCCTACTGGCTGCGCGGACTTGGCGGAACGCTCTACCTGACCGGTGCGCTGCTGATGGTGTACAACGTGTGGCGCACGGTGGCCGCTGGCCGGCTCATCAAGGACGAGGAGGCCGAGGCCCCGGCCTTGGAGAAGGAGTATGCCGGTGAGAGCACCGGTCACTGGCACCGCTGGATCGAACGGCGCCCCATCCAGATGCTCGTGGTGAGCCTCGTGCTCGTGGCCATCGGCGGTGTGTTCGAGCTGGTGCCGACCTTCCTCATCAAGAGCAACGTGCCCACCATCGCCAGCGTGAAACCCTATACGCCGCTCGAGCTCCAAGGCAGGGACATCTACGTCCGCGAAGGCTGCTACACGTGCCACTCCCAGATGGTGCGGCCTTTCCGCAGCGAGACGGAGCGCTATGGGGAATACAGCAAGGCGGGCGAGTTCGTCTACGACCACCCCTTCCAATGGGGCAGCAAACGCACGGGGCCGGACCTGCATCGGGTAGGAGGGAAGTACCCCGATAGCTGGCATTATTACCACATGTTCGACCCCACCAGCATGAGCGCCGGCTCCTTGATGCCGGCCTATCCCTGGCTGTACGAGAAGCCGATCGATGTGGCCAGCACACCCGCCAAGATCCGCGCGATGCAGACCCTCGGTGTGCCGTATCCCGAAGGCTACGCGGACCAGGCGAACGACGACCTCTCAGCCCAGGCCGATGCCATCGCGGCCGGCCTGAAGAAGGACAAGATCGAGACGAACCCCGAACTGGAGATCGTGGCACTGATCGCCTACCTGCAGCGTCTGGGCACCGACATCCGTCCTGAGGCATCCGCACAGGCCACGGCCGCCAAGTGATCAACGCGCAAGACACCAGCGGCAATGCTCAAGTTCATCAAGCACCATCTGAACGCGATCGAGGGCGTGGACCTCTTCCCGCTCCTGGCCTTCGTCATCTTCCTGACGGTGTTCATCGCCGCCAGCCTGCTGGTGCTCACGAGCGACCGGCGCCGCATCAAGCACCTGGAGGAGCTGCCCTTCTCCGACATCCCCACCGACCGAACGCTTCATCCATGAAGACCATGACCTCCTGGAAGGAACGCCTGCTCCCGCTCGGAGCAGCCATGCTCAGCACCTCCGTGGCTTCGGCGCAGGCCGCCGTCGCCGCCGCGCCCGCACCGGCATCCATGGAGACCGTCTACCTGCTGCTGGCCGTCGCCGTGCTGCAGGTGGTCATCATCCTCTCGTTGTCCGGCATCCTGCGCACCCTGGGCGGCACGGGCACCGTGTGGGCCGATTACGTGAAAGGCCGCCGGGCCGCCGGGGTGCTCGCCCTGCTCGGGCTCGGTGCCTCCGCCGATCTGCATGCGGCCACGGGCATGGCCACCGCGCTCATCTCCGTGAACGCCCTGGTGTGGTGGATGATCGGTATCAATGTGATCCTGTTCGCCATCATCCTCGGCCAGTTCTCCGCGGTGCGCGGCATGGCCCGCACGCTCTCAGGCAAAGAGGAGGTCGATGCGCCGACCGTCGTCGAGGGTCCCACCTTCGCCGACAACATTCTCCAGCGCCTCACCCGTTCCGTGAAGGTGGAGCAGGAGAAGGACGTGCTCATGCATCATGAGTATGATGGGATCCGCGAGTTGGACAACGTACTGCCGCCATGGTGGCTCTGGCTGTTCTATGGCACGGTGATCTGGAGCGTGGTGTTCCTGCTCAACGTCCACGTTCTCGACATCTGGCCCACGCAGGAGGAGGAGTACCGCCAGGAGATGGCCCAGGCCAAGGCTGATGTGGACGCTTATCTGGCTCAGTTCGCAGGCATGGTGGATGAGAACAACGTGACGGCGCTCACCGATGAGGCCGCGATCGCCGGGGGGCGGGCCACGTTCGATGCCTACTGCAAGGCCTGCCATGGTGGCGCCGGGGAAGGAGGCGTCGGTCCCAACCTCACCGATGATCATTGGATCCATGGAGGAGGGGTGCAGAACGTGTTCAAGACCATCAACTACGGGGTGGCGGAAAAGGGCATGATCGCGTGGAAGGCGCAGCTCAAACCCGCGGAGATGCAGGCCGTGACCAGCTACATCCTGAAGCTGCACGGCACCAACCCGCCGAACGCCAAGGCGCCGGAAGGTGAACCCTGGGGTGCCGCTGCCACACCTTCGGCATCCGATACCGTACCGTCCCTGCCGACGGATAGTGCCGCTGTAGCGGCCATCCGATGAGATGATGGTCAAAGAGGGGCACCCGGCCGTCGACGAGAGCTTCCGCGATTCCATCGCGACGGTCGACAAGCAGGGAAGGCGGGTCTGGATCTACCCGAAGAAACCGGGCGGCAAGTGGTTCAACCGACGCGTGGCGTTCGGTTACACATTGCTCGCCTTCCTTTTGGTGGGGCCCTTCCTGCGCATCGGCGGTGAGCCGCTGTTGCAGTTGGATGTGCTTGGTCGCCGCTTCGTCATCCTCGGCCAGACCTTCTGGCCGCAGGACATCCATCTCTTCGTCCTCGGTTTCATCGCCAGCATCGTCTTCATCGCCCTGTTCACCGTGGCCTTCGGGCGCCTGTTCTGCGGATGGGCTTGCCCGCAGACCGTGTTCATGGAACTGGTGTACCGCCGCATCGAGTACTGGATCGAGGGTGACTGGAAGCAGCAGCAGGCCCTGAACAAGCGCGTGCTGGACGTGGACAAGTTGATCCGCAAGTCGGCCAAGCACGCCCTGTTCTTCCTGGTGGCCTTCGTCATCGGCAATACCTTCCTCGGATACATCATCGGCAGCGACCGGCTGATCCAGATCGTCACCGAGCCGCCCGGGCGGCACCTGGGCGGCCTTGCCGCCATGTTCGGCTTTTCCCTGGTGTTCTACGGGGTCTTCGCCTTCATGCGGGAGCAGGTATGCACCACGGTCTGTCCCTATGGCCGGCTGCAGGGTGTGTTGCTCGACCGCCAGTCGGTGGTGATCGCCTACGACCGCATGCGTGGCGAACAGCGTGCCCATTTCCGCAAGGGCGAGGACCGCGGATCGGCGGGCAAGGGCGACTGCATCGACTGCAAGGCCTGTGTGCACGTCTGCCCTACAGGGATCGACATCCGGAACGGCACCCAGCTCGAATGCGTGAACTGTACCGCCTGCATCGATGCCTGTGACCACATGATGGGCGCCATCGGCCTGCCGAAGGGGTTGATCCGCTATGCGAGCGAGGAGGAGATCTCGGACCGGAAGCCCTTCCGGTGGACCACCCGCATGAAGGCTTACAGCGCCGTGCTCACCGTCCTCATCGCCGTCATCTTCACCCTGATCATGCTGCGCAGCGATGTGGAGACCACCGTGCTGCGCACCCCCGGCATGCTGTATCAGACCCGTCCGGACGGTCGCATCAGCAATCTTTACAACTACAAGGTCGTGAACAAGACCTCCCGCGACATCCCCATCCGCTTCGTGCTGGAGAACGTGCACGGTTCCATCGAGCTGGTCGGAAAGGAGATCGAGCTGCAACCGGCCATGCTGGCCCAGGGCAGCCTGTTCATCATCCTCGACCGGTCCGCCATGAGCGGCATGAAGACCGAGGTCAACATCGGGGTTTTCTCCGGTGACCGCCTGCTGGAGGACGTGTCCACCACCTTTGTGGGGCCCATCAACATCACCACACCATGAAGTTCAGCTGGGGAACAGGGGTCACGCTCACCATGATGGCCTTCATCGCGCTCATGGCGGGATTCATGATCAAGGCCATCCAGGAACAGGAAGAGCTCGTGGCCGAGGATTATTACGCCCAGGAGCTTCGTTACCAGGATCGGATGGACAAGATCCACCGTGCGGGCGTTGACCGAGTGACCTTCCAGGTGGAGGGCGATTCGCTCCTCATCGCGTTCCAAGGCGACCCGCCGGCGCGCGCCACCCTGCGTCTACAGCGACCGTCCGATGAACGTGCGGACCGGGCGTTCGAGGTGCTTTGCCGGGCGGATGGCCGGTGCGCTGTGCCGGTGACCGACCTCCTACGGGGGATGTACAAGGCCGAGCTGGAATGGACCGGTCCTGCAGGAGTCGGTCTGGTCGAGGAACGGATCGTGGTGCCATGATCGCCCTGATCATCTCCGCGTTCGTCCTGGGGGGGCTGGGCAGCGCCCACTGCGTGGCCATGTGCGGCCCGCTGCATCTGGCCGTGGGGCAAGGGGGCGCCCCGGTGCGGACCACCGTGCTCCTCAACACCGGCCGGGTGCTCACCTACATGGTCATCGGTGCCCTGTTCGGCCTGTTCGGTCGCGGACTGGGCCTGGCCGGGGTCCAGCAGGTGGTGGCGATCGCGCTGGCCGTGCTCATGCTCGCAGCCTTGGTGGTTCCCGCCACGGCTGCGCGCCTGCATCGCCCTGTGGTGCCTTCGGCCTGGGTGGCACGCCTGAGGTCCGCTGTCGCACGCCGACTCCGTCGCAGCAGCGCGCCGGCCGTGCTCATCACCGGAATGCTCAATGGTCTGCTGCCATGCGGAATGGTGTACGTGGCCGTGGCCGGCGCGCTCGCGCAGGAAGGCTCCTTGGATGGAGCCCTGTTCATGGCCGGTTTCGGGCTGGGCACCTGGCCGGCCTTGTTCGCCGTGCGATCGGCCGGGGCATCGTTCGGAGCTCGGTTCAGGGCACGCCTCACGCGCTGGGCGCCCGCAGGCTATGCGCTCATGGCGGCCCTCCTGCTCATCCGCGGATTGGCGCTGGACATCCCTTATCTCAGCCCGCCCGACGTGGAGGTGCCCATGCGCATGGAGGCCTGTCCCTGAGGCTGAGCGCCCGAAGTGTTGCGGCCGCGCCGCATCTCGCGAAGGAACCGGAACGGGAACACGAGCATGCCGAAGCATTCACCGTGCTCGCGGCCCAGGTGCTTGTGATGCATCTTGTGCGCACGACGCGCGGCCAACAGATAAGCGTTCCGCGTATCACGGAACCACGGCAGCCTCCGGTGGATGAACACCTCGTGGACCAAGAAGTAGGCGATGCCGTAAAGCAGGATCCCCAAGCCCATCCATCCCCAGGGCGTGTGAGCCCCCAACTGGCCGCCGAGAATGAACAAGGCCATCGAAGGAACGGCGAAGATCACGAAGAACCAATCGTTGCGCTCGAGCGTGCTGCGGTGATCCTTATGATGATGGTCCTTGTGCAGGGACCAGAGCAGTCCGTGCATGACGTACTTGTGTGTGGCCCAGGCCACCGCCTCCATAGCGACGAAGGTGGCGGTGATCACCAGCAGGACCATCCACGTGCTCATGCGGCGGCGATACGCGGATGAAGCACCAGTGGCTCGGGGAACAGACCCTCCAGCACGTGGCGTCGGAACTCGAAGATGCGCTCCAACCGGCGGCGCACGAGCAGCCGATGCATCAGTTCCCCCAGCGGGCCCAGCGGTAAGGCATATTCCACCCGGTCATGCATGCGCGTGCCCTCGGGGACAGCTTCGAACCGGTGCTCGTGGTACCAGCGGGCGTAAGGTCCACTGAGCTGGGTGTCCGCGAAGTGCCCCGGGGCGTTCACCCGTTCGATGCGTGTGAGCCACGGAAGGGGGATCCCCAGCAACGGACGCACCGCGTACCGGATGAGCTGGCCGTCGTACGCGGATCGGTCGTCGAAGGGCTCGCGGATGCGAAGGCCCAACTCCGGTGGTGTGATGAGCGCCAGATTCCGAGGGGTGCTGAAGAACGCCCAAGCCTGATCGATGGGGATCGGCAGCACCTGGGTCCGTTCCAGCACATGCATCTTCATGGCATCAACCGATGACCTCGGCCTTGGGATATCGTTGTTTCCAGAACTCCAGCGCCTTGAGGCTGGCCAGCGTGATCACCGTCCGGGCGTCGAGGCGAACCTTGATGCGCTCGATCCCTTCGCGGACCGGTTGGGCGAGGATGAGGGCTTTCTTTTTGCGTGGCATGGTCGTTCAGTTGAACAGTTGAGGTCGTGCTTCGGTTCGTCGTGGCCCTTCCCGCAGCGCTTCGGCGTATGCTTTCAGCGCGCGTTGCCGGGCCACTTCATGAACGACCATGGGCTGCACATAGTTTGCCGAACCCACCTCGGGTACCCAGTGCTTCACATATTTTAACTGCGGGTCGAATTTCTGCTGCTGCAAGGCCGGGTTGAAGACGCGGAAGTACGGGGCGGCATCGCAGCCCGATCCGCTCGCCCATTGCCAGCCACCGTTGTTGCTGCTAAGCTCGAAGTCCAGCAGCCTGGCGGCGAAGACCGACTCGCCCCAGCGCCAGTCGATGAGCAGGTGCTTGGTGAGGAAGCTGGCCACCACCATGCGCACCCGGTTGTGCATCAACCCCGTGGCGTTCAGCTCGCGCATGCCCGCATCCACCAGCGGGTAGCCGGTGCGCCCCTGGGCCCACAACATGAGCTCTTGTTCGTCCTTCCGCCAGGCGATCCGGTCGTAGCCGGGCTTGATGGCCCGTTCCACGGCGTGCGGGTGATGCCAGAGCACCTGCATGTAGAACTCGCGCCAGATGAGCTCGTTCAGGTATTTGGGGCTCGTGCTGAACGACCTGCGCACCAGTTCGCGCACGCTTACCGTGCCGAAGCGTAGATGAACGCTCATGCGGCTCGTGCCCGCGATGGCCGGTACGTCCCGCGTCCGTTCGTAATGGCGCAGAAGGTCGTCGCTCACGTGAGCCGGAGGGATGCGAAGGTCCGTCGGTGCGAACCCGATCCGCTCCAGCGTGGGCATGGGCAGCGGTTCCGTCCGGTGGAACCGATCGGTATGCCTGCCGCTCGGGAACGCATCGGCCAGTTCAGGCCTGAACAGGCTCCTCCATTTTCGCATGTACGGTGTGTACACGGTGTATGGGCCGCCGTCATCCTTCACCACCTCGCCGCGCTCGAAGATGCTGATGTCCTTGAAGGTGCGGAACGGTATGCCGCGCGAGACCATCAATTCGCCCACGGCCTTGTCCCGCGCATTGCCGTAGGGTTCGTGGTCGTGGTTGGCGGTGACGGCCTTCACGTCGAACCGGTCCAGCACGCGCTTCCACACCTCGATGGGGCGGCCGTGCTCCACCAGCATCATGGACCCGTACTTCACCAGTTGGTCCTGAAGTCCGGCCAGGGCGCGGTGGATGAAGTCCACCCGGCGGTCATGCCTGTCCTCGAGCCGGTCCAGGATGTCCGTGTCAAGGATGAACAGGGGCAACACCTCGCCGTGTTCGCTCAATGCGCGGAAGAGCCCGTGGTTGTCCTCCAGCCGCAGGTCGCGTCGGAACCAATGGATGCAAACGGCAGGGCGGGTCGTGCTCATCGGAACAGTGCGCAGGTGATGGACGGGACGGGGTCACACCGCGTGGCGCAACCCGGCACCCCGACGCTCTTTCACCAAGGGCCAGCAGCTCCTGAGCCATGCGGTGAACCGGTCGGGCCCGGTCCTGAGTTCATGGTCCAGCTCCTCATCGGTCATCGCACGCCAGGCCATGGCCTCGCGTGGGTCGGGCCGCACATCTCCGCTGTGCCGGGCGAAGAGCACGTGGTCGAGCTCGTGCTCCACCAAGCCGTTGCCCACCTCGGCGCGGTAGATGAAGCTGAACTGATGCTCAAGGCCCTGGCAGACAATGCCCATCTCCTCGCGCAGACGGCGGACGGCCGCCTCGGCCACCGGTTCGCCGGGGCGCGGGTGGCTGCAACAGGTGTTCGTCCACAGGCCACCGCTATGGTACTTGCCCAGCGCCCGCTGCTGCAGGATCAGACGGTCCTGCGCGTCGAAGACGAAGACCGAGAAGGCGCGATGCAGCTCGCCGCTCCGGTGCACCTCCAACTTGCTGCGGGTGCCGATGGGCACATCCTGCTCGTCCACGAGCACGACAAGGTCCTTCAGGTCGCGCACGGTCACCATCAGAGCAGACCGAAGCTGTGGCGGAGATAGCTCGTGGTGAGCAGCGCGAGTTTGCGTCGGTTGCGCACACGCACGCGTTCGCGCAGGATGCGCTCGGTGGGCAGCGCCTTGATCTTCCGGAAGAGGTTGAGGTAGTACACGTAGGCGATGTACACCCCGAAGCGCGCGCCGCGCGGCAGCTGACGGATGCCCAGGATGGCCGCGTCGAAGTCCGCCGCGATGTCGGCCTCGATCGCGCGTTTCGTCGTGTCGTCCATCCGGCTCACGTCCACGCCCGGGAAGTAGGTGCGGCCCAGGTTGTGGTGGTCGTCCTTCAGGTCGCGCAGGAAATTCACCTTCTGGAAGGCCGCGCCCAGACGCATGGCCGGGGTGCGCAACCGGTCGTACAGTGCGTTGTCGCCCTCGCAGAACACCCGTAGGCACATCAGCCCCACCACCTCCGCGCTGCCCAGGATGTACTGCTCGTAGCTCCCGCGGTCGTGCGTGGTGTCCCGCAGGTCCATGTCCATGCTGTTCAGAAAGGTGTCGTACAGCTCGCGTTCGATGCCGTAGCGGTTCACCACCTTCTGGAAGCTGTGCAGGATGGGGTTCAGGCTGATGCCTTCGGCGATGGCCGTGTAGGTGTCGTGGCGGAACCGTTGGAGCAGGGTGGCCTTGTCATGCGTGTGGAAGGTGTCCACGATCTCGTCGGCGAAGCGCACGAAGCCGTAGATGGCGTGGATGGGGTCGTGGTAGCGCCTATCGAGGGAGCGGATCCCCAGCGAGAATGATGTGCTGTAGCTGTATGTGGTATGCCGGCTGGCCTTCAGGCACACCGCATCGTACAGGGCGATCGTGTTCATGTGTGCATGCGTTGGAGATCCTTGTCCACCAGACCGGCCACCACCTGGCCGCTGATGATGGACGGCGGTACACCGGGCCCGGGCACGGTGAGCTGCCCGGTGTAATAAAGCCCGGCCACTTTGCGGCTCTTCATCCTGGGCTTCAGAACAGCGGTCTGCAGCAAGGTGTTCGCAAGGCCGTACGCGTTGCCCCGGAACGCGTTATAGTCCTGCTCGAAATCGGCGATGCAGTAGCTGCGCTGATGCACCAGGTGGCGCCGCAGGTCCTGGCCGGTGTGGCGGGTCAGGCGGTCGAGCACCAGGTCCAGGTAGCGCTGCCGCACCTCCGGTTCATCGGACAGGCCGGGTGCGATGGGGATGAGCGTGACGACGTTCTCGTGGCCGGGAGGTGCGATGCCCGGGTCGGTGACCGACGGGGCCGATACGTACATCAGCGGCCTGCTCGGCCATTGCGGCGCATCGTAGATCTCGCTGGCGTGCCGGTCCAGGTCCTCGTCGAAGAACAGGCTGTGGTGAAGGAGCTTCTTCAGCCGGGTGTCGAAGCCGAGGTAGAAGAGCAGGGAGGACGGGGCCATCACGCGCTTCTCCCAGTAGGATGGTGAGTAGGCTCGAAGCTCTTCGGCAAGCAGATGCTGGTCCACATGGTGGTAGTCCGCGCCGGCCACCACCACGTCCGCGAAAAGCTCGCTGTGCGCGGTGCGCACGCCGACGGCCCGCCCGTTCCGCACGAGCACCTGCTGCACCGGATGGTCGTAGAGGAAGCGAGCTCCCTGCGCTTCGGCCACCCTCACCATGCCTTCCACGATGCGGCCCATGCCGCCCATCGGGTACCAGGTGCCCAACGCCATGTCCGCGTAGTTCATCAGGCTGTAAAGGGCCGGCGTCCGGGCAGGTGTGGCCCCCAGGAACAGCACCGGGAACTCCATGAGCTGCCGCAAACGTGGGCTCTGGAAGTGGTCCGCCACGTGGGCGCGGAGCGAGCGGAACACCGCACTGCGCAGGATGCCGCTGATGAGCTTGGGATGCGCGTATTCGCCCCAGCTCAGGCTCGGGCGGTGCACGAGTTCGTGCATGCCCAGTTCGTACTTCACGCCGGCCTCCTCCAGGAACCGGTCCAGCTGAGCGCCCGCGCCGGGCTCCACCTGTTCGAAGAAAGCCCGCAGGGCCGGGCGCGTGGCGGGGATCGACCAGGCGTCGTTGTCGCCGAAGATCACCTGGTACGACGGGTCCAGCCGCACCAGATCGTAGTGGTCGCTCACGTGCTGGCCGAAGTGGGCGAACCACTGTTCGAACACCTCGGGCATCCAGTACCAGCTGGGCCCCATGTCGAACACGTATCCGTTCTCGCGCAACACCCTCGCCCGACCGCCCGGCGTGGCGTTCTTCTCCACCACGGTGACGGAGAAGCCGCGCTTGGCCAGGTCGGCGGCCGCGGAGATGCCGGCGAAACCGGCACCGATGACGAGGGCGGAGCGGCTCAAGCGGCCAGCGGTTTGTCCGTCAGCATGCGCATGAGGCGCTGCCGGGCTTGGTGGATCCTGCTCTTCACCGTGCCCACCGGAATGCTTAGGTGGTCTGCGATCTCGTGGTACTTGTATCCTTCATGGTGCATCACGAACGGCTCACGGAAGGTCGTGTCCAACTGGTCCAGGCTCCGATCCAGCTCCGAACGCACCATCCGGCTCTCGGCCGTCGCCGGGGTCTGCACCCGACGCACCGTCGTCCGCTCCCGCTCCACGCTGTCCATCAGCACACGCGTGCGTTTCTGGCGGCGATGGTCGTTGATGAAGGTGTTCTTCATGATGGTGTACAACCACGCCTTCAAGTTGGTGTTCTCCTTGAACTTCTCCTGGAAGGTGAGCGCGCGCAGCGAACTCTCCTGCAAGAGGTCAAGGGCATCGTCGCGGTCCTTCGTCAGGCTCAACGCGAAGTAATACAGTTGCTGGCGGAGACCGATCAATTGCTGCTGGAACTCGAGCGTGGACATGGTCGTGTGTTTAAGGTTTGTGTTCAAGACTTGGACAAAAGTAGAGGGACGAATGATCCGCTCCAAATTTTTGTCCAAAAATTTAGTATGATGTTTGAACAAACTCGACGACCCCTTGACAATCAGGCTATAATGGCTTGAAAAACAGATGCTTGTGGTCGTGCGTGTGGCGCCTGGTTCGCATCCTGGTCGTCAGATTGTTCATAAGATGCCGATGTTATTTGAACAGTTCGGCCTCTGACCTGGATCACCCAAGGTCTATTGTACCGCACGGCCCGGACCGGTGCCGCACCTTGTCTGGCCGTACTCCAATGGAGGACCTCCGAACGACCGGCGGGCCCAGGCGATGCTCCATCCGCTGCGTGCGCCTACCTTTGCGCCCGCTCCGCGGAGAGCCGCTCCACGTTCTCTTGGAAGCATAGCTCAGCTGGTTCAGAGCATCCCGCCTTGCGGCGGGAGGGTCGCTGGACCGTCGTGCGAAGCCTCCACGTTCTTTAGGAAGCATAGCTCAGCTGGTTCAGAGCATCCCGCCTTGCGGCGGGAGGGTCGCTGGACCGTCGTGCGAAGCCTCCACGTTTTTTAGGAAGCATAGCTCAGCTGGTTCAGAGCATCTGCCTTACAAGCAGAGGGTCGCTGGTTCGAATCCGGCTGCTTCCACCGACGACGTTCTTTCTTACTTTCGCGCCCCCGATCGGGACCTTAGCTCAGCTGGTTCAGAGCGCATGCTTCACACGCATGAGGTCACTGGTTCGAATCCAGTAGGTCCCACGAAAACCCCGCCTCGGCGGGGTTTCTTATTCCAGGATGGATCAGCTGGTCCAGAGCGTCCCGCCCACAGGCGGGAAGGTCCTGGTCCGGATCCAGTAGGTCCCACGAAAACCCCGCCTCGGCGGGGTTCTTGTTCCAGGATGGATCAGCTGGTCCAGAGCGTCCCGCCCACAGGCGGGAAGGTCCTGGTCCGGATCCAGTAGGTCCCACGAAAACCCCGCCTCGGCGGGGTTCTTGTTCCAGGATGGATCAGCTGGTCCAGAGCGTCCCGCCCACAGGCGGGAAGGTCACTGGTCCGGATCCAGTAGGTCCCACGAAAACCCCGCCGAGGCGGGGTTCTTGTTCCTGGACGGATCGATGGGTGCTAGGCGCTCCGGATACCACCCCATCCATTACAAGACCTCCGCCACCACGAATACGCTACCGGTGACCAGCACCAGGTCATCCGGACCGGCGGCCGCGTGGGCGGCCTCGAAGGCCTGCCGCACCGAGGCATGAACCTGGCCGTACATCCCGAAGGCCGCGGCCTCCTCCGCCAGTGCCGCCGCATCCAGCCCGCGCGGAATGTCGGCCTTGCAGAAGTGGAAGTGCGCAGTGGTTGGTAATTGCCGCAGTGCCGGTCCAAGGTCCTTGTCGTTCACCATGCCCAGCACCACGTGCAGGTGCCGGTGCGGTGTGCGCTGGAGCAGGGCGCGCACGGTGGCCAGCCCGTCCGCATTGTGCGCCACGTCGGCGATCACCAGGGGTGATCGGCCCAGCACCTGCCAGCGGCCACGCAGCCCGGTGGTGGCCACCACGTCGTTGAGCCCGCGCACCACCGCCTCGTCGGGGATCCGCCAGCCGCTCTCGCGCAACCGGTCCACCACGGTGAGCACCGTCCGGGCGTTGCGCTCCTGGTGCGCTCCGGCCAGCTCGGGGGGCACGGGCAGGGGACGCTCAGGGTCCACGTGGAACAGGGGAGAGCCCACGCTGGCGGCCCGCACGCGGAACAGCGCGTCGATCGGCCCTTCGGCCTCGCCGATCACCACGGGGACGCCCGGCTTGATGATGCCGGCCTTCTCGCCGGCGATCGCCTCCAGCGTGCCGCCCAGCAGGTCCGCGTGGTCCCAACCGATGTTCGTGATCACGGCCACGTCCGGGCTCACCACGTTGGTGCTGTCCAGGTGGCCGCCCAGGCCGGTCTCCACCACGGCGATGTCCACCTGCTGCGTGCGGAAGTGGTCGAAGGCCAGGGCGATGCTCCATTCGAAGAAGCTCGGCGCGAGCGGCTCGAACACGGCCCGATGCGCTTCCACGAAACGGATCACGTCCTGCTCCGTGATCATGGCGCCGTTGATCCGCACCCGCTCACGAAAGTCGGTGAGGTGCGGGCTGGTGGTGAGCCCGGTGCGCAGGCCGGCGTGCTGGAGGACGGCCGCCAGCATGTGGCTGGTGCTGCCCTTGCCGTTGGTGCCGGCCACGTGCACGCAGCGCAGCCCGCGCTCCGGATGGCCCAACGCGGCCATGAGAGCTTCGGTGGTGCGCAGGTCGGCCTTGTAGGCGGCCTTGCCCACGCGGTGGAACATGGGCAGGCGGGCCTGCAGGTAGGCCAGGGTCTCGGGGTAGGTCATGCCTCCCTTATTCGAGGATGAACACGAAGGTCATCTCGCCCTTTTGTTCGGCGGCCGCATCGGGCTTCGGGGTGAAGGCGCAGGCCATGGCGGCCTTGCGGGCGATGTTGAACAGGGTCTGGCTCGTGGTGGTGCTCTTGTCCAGGTTCTGCGTCACGCGCGTCACCTTGCCGGTGCGGTCCACGAAGATGTGGAGCACCACCTTGCCGCCTTCGCTCGGCTTGTCGGTGATGTTCGGGCCTCTGGCCAGGCCGCGTCCGCCCAGGCGGATGTCCCAGCCGTTGCCATGGAAGGTGCCCAGCCCGTCGGGCACACCACTGGGCACACCTTGGTTGCCGCTTTGGTCGGAGCTCCCTTCGCCACTCTCTCCACTGCCTTTGTTACCCCATTGGTTCAGCGCGTTCTGCAGGCCGGTGCTGATGGTGGGCTCCTTGGGTTTGGTGGGCTTGGGCGTGTCCTTCGGCTTCTCTTTCGGCTTCTCCTTGGGCTTGTTCACCTCCACGTCGCTGGCCTCGTCGGTGGCCACCTCCTCGGGCTGGTCCTCGCTGGAGGCCGCCGCGGCGCTCTGGCTTTGGTCGCCGGGGTCGGGGGTCTCCACGTTACCACTGCCCGCCAGGTCGGTGCCGAAGTCGGCCATGGCCACCTCCACCGTTTCCTCCGGGATCGGGGGATCGTACTCGGTGAGGCCCACGAAGAGGAACAGCAGCAGCAACAGCACGTGAAGCACGACGGTGGCGACCGCGCCGGCGGTCCGGTCGCGCCGTTGCGCGTGGAGGGCCGCGGTGGTCATGGTGCGATCGGGGCTGCGGCCGGTGTGGTGGGCGCTTCCATAGGTGCCGCGGCCGGGGTGGGCGCTCCGGCCAGCACGATGCGCCACTTGTTGCGCTTGGCGATGTCGAGCACGTTCACCATCACCCCGGTGGGCACCTCCTGGGCCACGCGCAGCACGATGGCATCCTGCGCGCCATGCTTGGCCATCTCGGCGATCAACGCCGGTTCCAGCCCGGCCGGGTCCACGGGCTGGCCGTTGAGCAGGGCTTTGTCCGCGCTCTCCAGCCGCAGGGCCACCTTGGGCGTCTCCTTGGACGGCTTGGTGCGCCCCTTGGGCAGGTCCACCGGCAGCGCGAAGGGGCTCACCATCGTGCTCACGATCACGAAGAAGATCAGCAGCAGGAAGACCAGGTCGGTCATGCTGCTTAGGCTGAAGCCCGCGTCGATCTTATGGGTGCTGCGGATCGCCATGGGTCACTTCGGCCGGGTGGCCAGGATCACCTTCCATTGGTTGCGCTTGGCGATCTCCATGACGCCCACGGTGACACCGGCCGGTACGCTCTGGTCCACGTGGATCACCAGGTTCTTCTCACCCTCCACGGCCGCCATCCGGTCCTTCAGTACACCCTCAAGGTCCAGGGGATCGATGAGCTCGTTGTTGACGCTGAAGTGTTGGTCGGCATCGATGCGCACGCCCACCTGCGGCTTTTCCTTGGTCTTGTTGGCGCTGATGGGCAGGTCCACCGGCAGGGTGGTGGGGCTCACCATGGTGCTGATGATGACAAAGAAGATCAGGAGAAGGAAGACCAGGTCGGTCATGCTGCTCAGGCTGAAGCCTGCGTCGATCTTGTTGCTGGAGCGGAGCGCCACAGTGCAGGCTTACTTGGCGGGCGATTCGAGCACCTCCATGAATTCGATCGTGCGCGATTCCATCTTCTGGACCACCTTGTTCACCCGGGCCACCAGCAGGTTGTAGCCGATGTAGGCCGGGATGCCGATCACCAGGCCGGCCACGGTGGTGATCATGGCCTGCATCATGCCGCCGCTGAGCTGGCTCAATTCCACCCCGGCGCCGCTCACCTCCATCGTGTGGAAGGTGACCACCATGCCGACCACGGTGCCCAGGAAGCCCAGCATCGGCGCCGCGCCGGAGACCGTGGCCAGGATGGGCAGGCCGCTCTCCAGCTGGTAGACCTCCAGCTTGCCCTGGTTCTCGATGCTCACCTCGATGTCCTTCATCGGCTTGCCGATGCGGTTGATGCCCTTCTCCAGCATGCGCGCCACGGGGGTGTTGGTCGTCTGGCACAGGTTGCGGGCGCTGTCGACCTTGCCTTCGTGGATGTAGTCGCGGATCTTGGCCATGAAGTCCTTCTCATCGCGCAGCGCACGCCGGATGGCCATGCTCCTTTCGATGATGATATAGACGGCCGCCAGGGACATCAGACCGAGCGGCCCCATGATGTACCAGCCGCCCATCTTGATCAGCTCCCACACGGAGAGCGTGGTCTCCTGGGGTACCACAGGGGTGGTGGCGGTCTGCTCAAGCACCTGGCGGGCCGCGTCGGTGGCGTCCTGGATCTGGGCGAAGAACTCGATCGGCATGCGGGTCGGGGTGTTTAGGGCAACGCGGGGCGGTGCCCGCGCATTGTTCAGGTAAGCTGTTCGAGGGCGATGTCGAAGGCCGTGCGGGTGAGGTGCGTACGACCAGGGTGGTGGGCGTGGGTGCGCCGGAGCGCGTCGGCGATGCGCTCGCTGACGTCGCCGAAAATGGCCTGGTCGGTGAGCTGTGCACCGTCCATCATGCAGTAGGCGAACACGCGCGCCATGCCGCAGTTGGCGATGAAGTCGGGGATCACGCTCACCCGGCCGTCCGCGTGCTCGGCGATGGGGCCATAGAAGATCTCGGGGTCGGCGAAGGGCACGTTGGCACCGCTGGCGATCACCTCCAGGTCCGCAGCCACCATGCGGTCCACCTGGTGCTTGGTCACCAATCGGCTGGCCGCACAGGGCATGAAGACCTCGGCACCGATGTCCCAGATGCGCGCGTCCACTTCATCGAAGGGCAGCATGTCCTGCGCTCGCAGGGTGTTGCCGGCCTTGTCCACGAAGAGGTCACGGACCTGCTCTGTAGTGAAGCCTTCGGTGATCAAGGCGCCACCATGGCGATCGATGATGCCCACGATGCGTGCGCCTTGCTGGGATAAGTAGTAACCGGCCGCGGCCCCGACGTTGCCCCATCCTTGAACGATCACACGCTTGCCCATGAGCTCACCACCGTAAATGCCATAGTAGTGGCGCACGCTTTCACTCACCCCCCAGCCGGTGATCATGTCGGCAACGGCGTACTTGCCTGGCACGGGCACAAAAGCCGTGTCATTCACCACCTTGCTGACCCCGGTGCGCAACTGTTGGATGGCCTGCAACTTCATGCCCTCGTGCCCGCCGATATGCCCGTTCACCACGCCCTCCTGCGGATGGCGAAGGCCATACCGCTCGGTGATGGGGATCACCTCATGGACCTCATCCACGTTCATGTCCCCACCCGTCCCGTAATAGGCTTTCAGCAAGGGCATCACGGCCTTGTACCATCGGTCGAGGACGGCCTGTTTGCGCGGGTCGGTCGGATCGAAGTCGATGCCGCTCTTGGCGCCGCCGATGGCCGGACCGCTCACGGTGAACTTCACCTCCATGGTCTTGGCCAGGCTCTCCACCTCGCGGCGGTCGAGGCCTTTGCGCATGCGGGTGCCACCACCGGCCGCGCCTCCCCTCAGGCTGTTGATCACCACCCAGCCCCGCGCTCCGGTGGGCGCATCGTTCCACTCGAACACGATCTCGGGTGCGCGTTGCTCGAACTGCCGCAGGGTCTCCTTCATCAGGCCGGGGCCGCCAGGGTGCGGCGCGGTCAAAGGTATGCGGCCACCTGCGGGCCCTTCGCTGCTTCGCCGGTGCTCTTCCAACCCCGGGTGTTAATAGGGGAGGTACACCGCGCCGCCCGCACTATCCCGCCGTGCGCCGGTCACCGTGGCCAGCGCGTTCACCTCGCCCCGCCAGCGCAGCAGCCCGAGAAGGGCGAACAGGTAAGCCTCCTTGAAGTCCACCAGCAGGGCCTCGGGCACCCGCAGCTCCGCTCCGCTCAGGTCGCGCACCCGGGCGATCAGGTGCGCGTTGTGCGCTCCACCGCCGGTGACCAATACGCTGCGCACCGCGTGGCGGTCCAGCTCTGCGGCGATGCGGCGGGCCACGTGTCCGCTCACCGTGCGCAGGCGGTCGGTGAGCGGGATCCCGGGCGCGTCGATCAGGGGCCGCATCTCCGCCTCGAACCACTCACGCCCCAACGACCGCGGCGAGGGCTGGCGGTAGAAGGGGAGGGCCTCCAGCGCCGCGAGCAGGTCTTCGTTCACCGTGCCTGCACGGGCCAGGGCACCGTCCGCGTCGTACGGCCTGCCGGCCTGCCGGGCCAGATGGTCCAGCGCCTGGTTGCAGGGTCCGATGTCGTAGCCCACGGTGCCCGCGCGGTGCACGGCCAGGTTGGCGATGCCGCCCAGGTTCAGGAAGGCCTCCTGCCCGGGGAAGAGCAGCCGTTCAGCGAGGGGCACCAGCGGCGCCCCCTGGCCGCCGAGGGCCACGTCCGTGGTGCGCAGGTCGCACACCGTGGCGATGCCCGCGCGCACGGCGATCCGCGCCCCGCAGCCCAGGGCCGCGGTGAGCCCTTCCTCCGGGCGGTGGAAGAGCGTGTGGCCGTGTGAGCTGATGAGGTCCACGGGCCGTCCGTCCGCCAGGGTCCGGCAGGCGTCGCCGATGTGGTCGCCCAGGTCGCGGTGCAGGCGGGCGGCCTCCAAGGCGGTGGCGTCCATGGCCTGGCGCAGGCGCTCCAGCAGGGCAGGGGGGAAGGGGACGGTACGCGCCTGCTCGATGCGGCTCTGCCACCCGTCGTCGTTCCGCTCGAAGCTGCACAGGGCCAGGTCCAGCCCGTCCAGCGAACTGCCGGACATCACGCCGATCACCCGGGCCGTCCGGCCGGCATCGCCCACCATGCCGGCAAAGGTATCCGCTACCTTTGCGCCCCCGCACCAGCGGCCACACCCACCCAGCCATGGACGTGCTCTCCGGAACCACGATGAACTTCGAGCTCACCGAGGAACAACTGGCCGTGCAGGCCGCGGCGCGCGACTTCGCCCAGAACGTGCTGAAACCGGGGGTGATCGAGCGCGACCGGGAGCAGCGCTTCCCGGCCGACGAGATCCGGCAGCTGGGTGAACTGGGCTTCCTGGGGATGATGGTGAGCCCTGAGTACGGCGGCGGCGGCATGGACACCGTGAGCTACGTGCTGGCCATGGAGGAGATCAGCAAGGTGGACGCCAGCTGCTCGGTGGTGATGAGCGTGAACAACAGCCTAGTGTGCTGGGGCCTGGAGACCTTCGGCAACGAGGAACAGAAGCAGAAGTACCTGGTGCCCCTGGCCAAGGGCGAGCAGATCGGGGCCTTCTGCCTCAGCGAGCCCGAGGCCGGCAGCGATGCCACCAGCCAGCGCACCACCGCCGTGGACATGGGCGACCACTACCTGCTCAACGGCACCAAGAACTGGATCACCAACGGCGGCACCGCCAGCACTTACCTGGTGATGGCCCAGACCGACGTGGCCAAGGGGCACAAGGGCATCAACTGCCTCATCGTGGAGAAGTGCATGCCCGGCTTCACGGTGGGCGCCAAGGAGGACAAGCTGGGCATCCGCGGCAGCGACACGCACACGCTGATGTTCCAGGACGTGAAGGTGCCCAAGGCCAACCGCATCGGCGAGGACGGCTTCGGTTTCAAGTTCGCCATGAAGACGCTGAGCGGCGGCCGCATCGGCATCGCCGCGCAGGCCCTGGGCATCGCCAGTGGCGCCTACGAACTGGCCGTTGCTTACAGCAAGGAGCGCAGCGCCTTCGGCAAGCCCATCCACCAGCACCAGGCCATCGCTTTCAAGCTGGCCGACATGGCCACCGAGATCGAGGCCGCGCGGCTCTTGTGCCTGAAGGCCGCCTGGCTGAAGGACACCCACGGCAACTACGAGATCGCCGGCAGCATGGCCAAGCTCTTCGCCAGCGAGGTGGCCATGCGCACCACGGTGGAAGCGGTTCAGGTGCACGGTGGCTACGGGTACGTGAAGGAGTACCACGTGGAGCGCCTGATGCGCGATGCCAAGATCACGCAGATCTACGAGGGCACCAGCGAGGTGCAGCGCATCGTGATCGGAAGGAGCGTGGTCGGCTAGAGCGCTGGCACCAGCCCCTCCAGCTTCGTCCCGCGCGAACCTTTCACCAGGACCAGTCGCCCCTCCACCGGGTTCCGGGTGAACGCGTCCAGCGCGGCGCTGACGTCCGGGTGGACGATGAGGTCCTTCGCGTTCGCCTCCATACGGACCAACGCGGCGAACTCGGGTCCCACGAACACGGCTTGCAGTCCGAGGCTGCGCACCAGCGCCACCACGGCCTCGTGCTCGCGGATGCTGTCGGCGCCCAGCTCCTTCATGCCGCCCAGCACGGCCAGCTTGGGCCGCTCGCCCGGCATGGCGGCGAAGTGCACCAGCGCGGCCTTCATGCTGCTGGGGTTGGCGTTGTAGGCATCCAGCACCACGTGGTTGCGGCCGGTGTCCATGAACTGGCTGCGGTTGTTGGACGGGGTGTAGTCCGAGAGGGCGGCGGCGATGCGATCGTCAGGGACGCCGAAGTGCCGCCCGATGGCCACGGCGGCCGCGGCGTTGGGCAGGTTGTACCCGCCGATCAACCGGGTGGTCACCTGTTGCCGGGCGCCATCGGTGCCGGTCCAGGCCAGGGCGAGCGTGGCGCCGGCCGGTCCGGCCTCCACACGGTGGTCCGCCGTCGCGGTCGTGCCGTAGGTGACGCGTTTCAACCCGGTGCTCTTCTCCATCAACAGGCTGTCGTCCGTATGCACGAACACGGTGCCACCACTGGCACGCAGATGGTCGTACAGCTCGCTCTTGGTGCGCACCACCCCATCGAAGCTGCCGAAGCCCTCCAGGTGCGCGCGGCCGATGTTGGTGATGAGCCCGTGGGTGGGTTCGGCCAGGGCCATCAGCTCGCGGATGTCGCCGGGGCGGTTGGCTCCCATCTCGATGATGGCGAAGCGGTGTTCGGCCCGCAGGCGCAGCAGGGTGAGGGGCACGCCGATGTGGTTGTTCAGGTTGCCCGCGGTGGCCAGTGTGGGCCGGTCCGCGGCCAGCACCGCATGCACCAGCTCCTTGGTGGTGGTCTTGCCGTTGCTGCCGGTGATGGCCAGCACAGGGATGTCGAACCCGCGGCGGTGGTGCAGGGCGAGCTCCTGCAGGGCCTTCAAGGTGTCAGGCACCAACAGGTAGCGGTCGTCCAGGGCCACGGCGGGGTCGTCCACCAGGGCCATCCGGCAGCCGTCGGCAAGGGCCTGTGCGGCGAAGGCGTTGGCGTTGAAGCTGGGCCCTTTGAGGGCCACGAAGAGGCTTCCGGGGACGAGGGCGCGGGTGTCGGTGCACACCCCGGTGCAGCGCAGGAAGGCGTCGTGGAGCTGGGCGATGCTGGTCATGGAAACGAAGGACCCCGGCCGCTCGGCCGGGGTCCCAAGGTAGCGGTGGTGCGCCGCAGAGCCCGTTCGGGGATCCCTTCAAATGCGCTCTCCGGCCCCTTTCCGGCCATGCTTCGCCGAAAAACGCTCACGTAGGCACCGCTATGCGACCATTTTTCGGCTGCGCCTGACCAAAAAATGGTCTCGGAGCCCATCATTCAAGAGATCCCGAACAGGCTCTCAACGCTTGATACCCTTGCGGCGCTTGTCCTCGCCCAGGCCCACGGGGCTGCCCACGCGGGTCATGGCGCAGCGGAAGCCGATGGTGGCCGTGCTCTGGCGCTCGTCGAGGAAGCGGCGGGTGGAGGGACCGGCCCAGTAGATGCGGTCGGCCCAGCTGGCCCCCTTGAACACGCGGGCACGGTCGTTCACCAGGGTGGTCTTGCCCCAGTCGTACATCGCGTTGCCCTCGAAGTCGGGGTTCTCGTAGTAGATGCTGCTCTCGATGTCGCCGTCGCGGTAGTCGATGTTGTCGCTCTGCCGGTAGTTGCGGCGGTCGATGTTCTCCTCCACGGTGACGTTGCGCATGCGGATGTCGCCCGGCTGGTCGGCCTGGTAGTCGCTGATGCCGCTGAGCAGCTTGGGGCTGATCTCCAGGTCCTGGCCCTTGATCATGTCCACCATGTCCTGCACGCGCTGCATGGCGGCGTCGCTCTTGCGGGTGTTGTTGAACTCGATGGACTGGTCGATGGCGGCCAGCAGGTCGTCGATGAGCTTGGCCTCCTCCGGGGTGGCCTTGCGCTGCATCTCCTTCTGGAACTCGGTGAGGAAGTATTTGATGCCGTCCACGTCGTAGATCACCAGGTCGTGCTTGTCCTGCACGGCGCCGTCGCTGTTGAGCACCTTGGTCTTGAAGACGCTGCCGCGGAAGGGGCGGAAGTCGTCCTTGTCCTCGGGGCTCAGCGGGCGGTACACGTCCATCACCCATTCGCTGACGTTGCCGGCCATGTTGTACAGGCCGTAGTCGTTGGGCCAGTAGCTGAACACGGGTGCGGTGATGTCGGCGTTGTCGTTGAGGCTGCCGGCCACGCCCATATAATCGCCCTTGCCGCGCATGAAGTTGCCGCGGAAGTCGCCGTAGAAGGCACCGCCCTTCTTGCGGCTGTCGTAGCGCACCCAGTGGCCGTTCCAGGGGTAGATGCGGCGCTCGATGATGCGCTCATCCACCGTGTTGCCCACCAGGCCGAAGGCGGCGAACTCCCACTCGGCCTCGGTCGGCAGGCGGTAGCGGGGCAGCAGGATGCCGTCCTCCATGCGGATGTTGCGCGTGTCGCGGTTGGGGTTGAAGTCCTGCACCCCGTCCACCTTCTTGCCGCTCTCGTACTGGCCGGCCAGGTAGGCGTCGGTGGTGAAGTGGTCCTCGTTGATCTGGTTGGGGTAGTGTTCGAAGAGGCCTTCGCGGACGAGGATGATCTCGTTGACCCGGTCGGTGCGCCAGGCGCAATAGTCGTTCGCCTGCAGCCAGTTGACGCCCACCACCGGATAGTCGCGGTAGGCGGGGTGGCGCAGGTAGTACTCCGTGTACGGTTCATTGAAGGCGAGCTTGCTGCGCCACACCAGGGTGTCGGGCAGGGCCTTCTTGTAGATCTCGGGATAGTCGGCGGCGAACACCCGCTCCAACCAGTAGAGGTATTCCAACCAGTAGAAGTTGGTCACCTCCACCTCGTCCATGTAGAAGGACGACACCGTGACGGTGCGGGGGATGTGGTTCCACTCGTGGAGCAGGTCATCGGAGACGCGGCCCATGGTGAACTGGCCACCCTCGACGAGGATGAGGCCCGGGCCGTTCTCCTGATCCTCGAAGGGGGCCTTCTCAAAGCCTCCGTTCTTGGAATCGTTGTAGTTCCAGCCGGTGGCGCCGCTCTTCTCGAACTGACAGGAGCTGAGCAGGGCGACGGGGGCGGCCAGGAGGGCGATCTTCCAAACGCGGTCCATGGGGCGGGGGGGGTTGGGGCGCAGCTTAGAACGTGGGGCAGGCGACCACACGGAAGCGGCGTTTCTTGGGCTTGCAGTTGAACTGGAGCTGAACACTGACCTCGTGCGATCCGGCCGTGGCCGTGGTGAGCTTCGAGGTGGTGACGTCGTAGCTGTACCCGAACTTGAAGCGTTCGGTGTGGAACCCGATGAGGGCGATGAAGGCGTCGCGCGTGCGGTACCAGATGCCCGCGGTGATGGGGCCGTGGTCCACGTACAAGCCCAGGTTCAACTGGCGGAACTGGGCCTGCTGCTGGAAGAGGATGTTCGGAGAGATGCGCGTCTTGGCGTCACCGTACTTGCCCTTCATGCCGATGGGGATGGCCGCACCCGCGTGCGCGGTGTATTTGCGCGGCAGGCGCGAGGTGCCCACGATGAGCGATTCGTTCGGTTCGCTGAGGTGATGCACGGCGATGCCCACGAAGAAGATGTCCGTGTAGCCCAGAACGCCGGCGGAGAAGTCGGCATTGCCCACCGTGCCGCCGCGGGGCACATCGTTGGTGGTATAGATGAAGCCCCGGCGTGGGTCGATCTGGTCGCCGAAGGTGAGCTTGCTCCAGTCCAGCGACTTCTGGAAGTAGGTGGCCTGGGCCCCGAACTTCATGCTGAACTTGCGGTTGATCGCGAGCTGATAGCTATAGATGGCGCTGGCCGTCGTGGTGTTCAGCGTTCCCTTGCCGGCCTGGTCGTGCGTGACCAGCACGCCCAGCCCGCCAAGGATGGCGTCCACGTGCTGATCGTAGCTGGCGCTGGTGGTGACGAAGGTGCCCGTGAGGGCGGGCCATTGGTTCCGGTAGTTGAGCACCACACGCGGGCAGCGCGCCGTGCCGGCGAAGGCCGGGTTCAGGTACAGCGGATTCGCGTAGAACTGGGTGAACTGCGGGTCCTGTGCCTGCGTTGTTCCCATGATTGCCACGCATCCCGCCAGCACCATGGCCGCACGACGCATCTTGCCCCTGATCACGCTTCCCATCATCCGTAGCTCTGCTGCGAACGCCAAGTATACGTAGCTCATTGCATTGCGGTTCCCCACCCCGGTCCGCAATGATCCGGACCAGGTACCGTTGAAGCGGGTGCTCCGCAACGCAACGGCCGAAGGTAGTACTTTCGGTCGATCCTGTTGAAAACCTGTTGATCAGTGTTCATGAACCACCCTGTTCTCCTCCCCCTCGCCGCCCTGCTGTTCACCTGTATCAGTGCAACGGCCCAGGAGCGCAACAGCACCCCTCAACGGTCCGTCCCAACAGGACCCACGCGCACAACACCCACCCCGGCCCGCACCACCCCGATGGTGGGTGGCACCCCCGCCGCGCGATCCGCGCGCAGCGCGGAGAACAGCCGTTCGGACGAGCGGGTGGTGACCGAGCGAGGCGCACCGGCCACCGCCCCCCGGGCCATGCACCTGGACCCGGCCCGGCAGGACCTACCCTTCCACCATGAAGTGCGCTCCTTGGGAATGGGCACGACCTCCTTTTCCGCCCACCTCACCAACACCACCTACATCCCGATGATCCGGGAGGAGGTGGAGGCCCTGCCCGGGCTTGAGGAGGCCTGGACCCAACCCCTGGTGGTGACCCGGTTGGCGACCCAGCGCAAGCAGCCCATGGCCGTAGTGGACATCTACCCCTACCGAAGGAACACGGGCACGGGTCAGTGGGAACGGTTATCCTCTTATACACTGTCCATCGTCGAAGGGCGTGGAGGCGGACCTCCCGTTCAGCCCAAGAGCTACCCGCCCACCTCGCGATTGGCCTCCGGGGAGTGGTACCGGGTGCAGGTGACGCAGGACGGGGTGTATGCCCTGACCTATGAGCAGCTCCAGAACATGGGCCTGGCCGGGGAGGTGCCCAGCGACCAGGTGAACCTCTTTGGCCGCCACCATGGCATGCTGCCGTTCGAGAACGACCAGCTGCCCGCCACGGACCTGGTGCCCAACGCGGTGGTGGTGGAGGACGGCGGGGATGGTTCCTTCGGTCCCGGAGACCGGGTGGTCTTCTACGCCACCGGCCCCCACAAGTGGACCCTGGACAGCGGCTCGGGGCGCTTCCGCCATACCAAGCACGTCTTCTCCGATTCGGCCTCCTACTTCGTGGGCATCGGGATCGAGCCGGCCCTGCGCGTGGGCACCCTTCCGGAAGTGCTCGATCCCGCCACCCGCACGAGCACCTCGTTCGACGACCGGCAATTCACCGAGTTGGACGCCGTGACCTTGTTGAAGTCGGGCCGGGAGCTCTATGGCGATGTCTACGACCTGACCACCACCTACCCTTACAGTTTCAGCGTACCCTTTCTGAGGTCACAGGATCCCGCGTGTCTGGTGATGGATGTGCTGTCCCGCACGGTGGGCACGGGCAATGCGAGCACTTGGCGCGTGACCTCCGGGGCAGCCCTGGACACCACCGTGTCCGTGCAGGGGGTGCCCAACGGCTACACGGGCGAGCAGGCCAAGTCGACCCGCCACACCTTCTGCTTCAATGCCTCGGGGAACAACCTGCCGTTCATCGTCACCTTCACCAAGCACAACCCCGCCTCGTCGATCGGGTGGATGAACTTTCTGGAGCTGAACGCCCGCCGCGACCTGAAGCTGGTGGGCAACCAGATGCTCTTCCGCGACCTCACCAGTGTGGGGTCGGGCGAGGTGACCGAGTTCGTGCTGGACCAGGCTCCCGGGGCCGTCACCATCTGGGACATCACCGACCCCACGGCCGCAGCGCATGTGCCGATGACGGACAACGGCACCCAGAAGGTGTTCCGACTGCGCACCGACAGCCTGCGGCAGTTCGCCGCCTTCCGCAGCACGGGCCTGCTCACCCCGACCGCCGCTGGGAAGGTCCCCAACCAGGACCTGCACGCGACGGCCCTGCCGACCGATCTGGTGATCGTGGTGCCCGATGCGTTCAGGGCCGCGGCGATACAGATCGCCGACCGTCGTATGAGCGAAGGCCTCACCGTCGCCGTGGTGAGCCCGCAGGAGGTGTACAACGAGTTCTCCTCCGGCATGCGCGACGCCACGGCCATCAAGCGGTACATGAAGATGCTGTACGACAAGGCCGGGACCGATCCCGCGCTGATGCCGCGCTACCTGCTGCTCTACGGCGATGGTTCGTACAACAACCTCAATCGCGCGCTCAGCAACCAGAGCTTCCTGCCCAGTTACCAGACCGCCAACTCCTGGCATGCGAGCCTCAGCTATTGTTCGGACGACTACTTCGGGCTGTTGGACAATGACGAAGGGGAGTACCAGGGCGACCTGGTGGACATCGGTGTGGGCCGCATCCCCGTGAGCTCCATCTCCCAAGCGCAGGAGATGGCCACCAAGATCCTGAACTACGATCGTCTTCAGCTGCTCTCGGGCACCGAGGCCCAGTGCGCCGTGGGCAGCGATGGCGGCATCAACGACTGGCGCACGTGGCTGCTCTTCGCCAGCGACGACCAGGAGGGTGACACGTTCGAGAGCACGATCCATATGAGCCAGAGCGATGCCCTGGCCACGGCGGTGGAGAGCGAGTTCCCGTGCTTCAACATCAACAAGGTCTACCTCGACGCCTACCAGCAGACGAGCACGCCCGGTGGCGAGCGCTACCCCGATGCCCAGGCCGACCTGCGGGACGGGGTGCAACGCGGTGCGCTGCTGGTGAACTATGTGGGCCATGGTGGCGAGGTGGGCTGGGCGCATGAGCGTTTCCTGGACAACTCCACCATCCTGGGGTGGACCAACCTGGAGCGACTGCCGCTGTTCATGACGGCGACCTGCGAGTTCAGCCGGTGGGACGATCCGGCGCGGACCTCGGCCGGTGAGTACGTGCTGCTGAACCCCAATGGTGGTGGCATCGCGCTGATGACCACCACCCGCATCGCGTACAGCAACCAGAACTATGCATTGTCCCAGGACTTCTACGACCACGTGTTGGAGCGGTATGACGAACAGGGCCGGCCGGCCACCTTGGGTGATGTGTTCCGCCGCACCAAGGTGGACATCACCACGGCGCAGCCCTCGCAGGTCAACCACCGCAATTTCTCCCTGCTCGGCGACCCCAGCCTCCGGCTGGCCATGCCGCGCAACGAGGTGCGCATCACGTCCATCACCGACACGTTGGGCAACCCGGTGGACACCATGAACGCGCTCGCCACCGTGCGCATCCACGGCGAGGTGGTCGATGCGGGCGGCAACCTGATGACCGGGCTGAACGGCCTGGTGATCCCCACGGTGTTCGACAAGCGCGTCCAGCAACAGACCCTGGCGAACGACGGTGGCTCGCCCTTCCCGTTCAGCCTGCGCAAGAACATCATCTACCGCGGCATGGCCACGGTGACCGGCGGCCTGTTCAGCTTCACCTTCGTGGTACCGCAGGACATCAACTACCTGGTGGGCCCCGGGCGCATCAGCTGTTACGTGGAGAACATGGAGACCAACGGCTGTGGTGCGACGAACGACCCGCTGGTGGGTGGTGCGGCCACCAACGTCGCACCGGACGACGACGGTCCCACCGTCCAGGTGTACATGAACGACGATCGTTTCGTACGCGGCGGCATCACCAACGAGGACCCGCTGCTGCTGGTGAAGCTGTACGACGCCAACGGGATCAACACCATGGGCAGCAGCATCGGCCACGACCTGGTGGCGGTGCTGGACGAGAACACCGACCAGGCCATCGTGCTCAACGACCAGTATGAGGCCGACCTGGACACCTACCGCAGCGGTTCGGCCCGTTACCGCTTCGACGACCTGGCCGAAGGCGGGCACACGCTGCGAGTGAAGGCCTGGGACGTGTTCAACAACTCCGCCGAAGCGACCACCGAGTTCGTGGTGGCCCCCAGCGCCGAGCTTGCGTTGGAGCACGTGCTGAACTACCCCAACCCCTTCACCACCAACACCCGGTTCTTCTTCGAGCACAACCGGCCCTGCACCACGCTGGACGTGCAGGTGCAGGTGTTCACCGTGGCCGGGCGGCTGGTGAAGACCATCAACCGGCAGCTGGCGTGCGAAGGCTTCCGCAGCGAACCCCTGGCCTGGGATGGTCGGGACGACTACGGCGACAAACTGGGCCGCGGGGTCTATGTGTACCGCCTGAACGTGAAGACCCCCGAGGGCGACAAGGCCGAGAAGTTGGAAAAGCTCGTGATCCTCAGGTGATCGGCACACAATAACGAGGGGGGAGGCCGCGTATATTTGCCGTCCTTTTTCCGCAGACCCCGACCCTGATGCGTCATTCCCTGATCCTTGAGCCGTTCCTTCTCTTCCTCGGCCCTTTCCCTCGCATGCGATGTTCATGCACAGCAGGCGCAGGCCGGTGACCAGTGTTTTACCCCACAAGGCTTGCCTTGCGGCCAGGACCTCAACACCATCACCACCGCGGTGCCCTTCCTGATGATCTCGGTCGACAGCCGGGCGGGGGGCATGGGCGATGCCGGGGTGGCCATCTCCCCCGACGCCAACTCGATCCATTGGAACCCCTCGAAGCTCGCCTTCGCGCCGAACGATGGGGAGTTCCACATCAGCTTCAGCCCCTGGCTGCGCAACCTGGTGCCGGACATGAGCCTGGCCTACGTGGCCGGATACGGGCGGCTCAGAAATAAGAAGTCCGCTCTCGGTGGCAGCCTGCGTTACTTCGACCTCGGCAGCATCCAGTTCACGGACCAGAACGGCAGCCCCATCCGGGAGTTCAAGCCCGCGGAGTTCGCCGTGGACATCGGGTTCGCCCAGCAGTTCAGCGACTTCTTCAGCGGGGGCATCGCCGTGCGCTATGTGAACAGCAACCTCACCGGCGGCCTCAACGTGAACAACGCCAACACCAAGGCCGGCCAGTCCGTGGCCGCGGACGTGTCGTTCTACTACCAGAAGCCCGACCTGCAGCTCGGCGACAACACCGGCACCTTCGCCTTCGGCCTCAACATCTCCAACATCGGCGCGAAGATGTCGTACTCGGAGACGGCCCGCCGCGATTTCATCCCCATCAACCTGCGCCTGGGGCCCCGCTTCACCTACGACATCGACGACTACAACAGCATCAGCTTTCATTTCGATGTGAACAAATTATTGGTGCCCACGCCGCCGATTTATGACAACGATACCACTAATATTATCGCCAGCGGCAAGGACCCCAACGTGGGGGTGGCGGAGGGAATATTCCAGAGCTTCAGCGATGCACCGGGCTGGTACGACCAGAACGGCCAGTTGGTGAGCGGCAGCAAGACCAAGGAGGAGTTCCGCGAGATCAACCTGGGCGGTGGTCTGGAGTACTGGTACGCCAAGCAGTTCGCCTTCCGCGCCGGTTACTTCTGGGAGCACTACACCAAGGGCAACCGCAAGTACTTCACCCTGGGCGCCGGTGTGCGCTACAGCATCTTCTCGATCGACCTGAGCTACCTGATCGCCAACACGCAGCGCAGCCCGCTGGCCAACACGCTGCGCTTCACGCTCGGGTTCAACTTCGACAAGAGCAAGAAGAAGAAGCAGGAGGCCGAGTGATGCGCGTCCGGGTCGGCTTCGGGTACGACGTGCACAGGCTGGCCGAAGGCCGTGCGCTGTTCCTGGGCGGCGTGGCCATCGACCACCACACCGGCCTGCTGGGCCACAGCGATGCCGATGTCCTGCTCCATGCGCTCTGCGACGCGCTGCTGGGTGCCGCGGGCCTGCCCGACATCGGCCATCATTTCCCCGACACCGACGCGCGCTGGAAGGGGGCCGACAGCACCGAACTCCTGCGCGAGGTGGTGCGCCTCATCGGCGTAAAAGGCTGGCGCGTGGGCAACGTGGACTGCAGCCTGGTGATGGAACGTCCGCGGATCAAGCCGCACATCCCGGCCATGAAGCGGGTGATCGCGCCGATCCTCGGGGTGGAGGAGGAGGCCGTGGGCATCAAGGCCACCACCAACGAGAAGCTCGGCTATGTGGGCCGCGAGGAAGGCGCCTGCGCCTACGCCGTGGCGCTCATCCAGGCCGACTGAGAAGCCATCCCGAACCGGTCCCTCGGGCTGCGCCGGGGTCTTTTACGGCCATCCATCGTTGCCTCAACCCTTACCAAGCGTCCTGCTATGCGCGGGTCTCTCGCCTCGGCTGGCCGAAGAACTCCTCCGGTTCGCTACCAAGAACCAGTTCGAGACGGCTTCTAATCGTCCCCGTCGTCCGCCGCCATCTCCGTGAAGGAGCCGGGGGCCTGCTCGTCATCGTAGTAGAACACGCGCAGCTGGGCGGTGTCGCGCAGCAGGTCGATGCGGCCCACCTCCACGCGGCTCACGGAGATGCCCAGCCGTTGCTTCAGGTCGGTGTGAAGGGCCTCGCGCTGACCGGGACGGATGAGGTCCACCCGGTCGTAGATCAGCTGGCGCATGGCCTCGTGCCGGGTGAGCCAGAGGTGCTCCAGCGCGTAGGTCACCAGCAGGATCATGCCATCGGTGAACAGCAGTTCGGCCAGGCTGATCTTCTTGCTCACGAGCGCGTTGATCACCGCCAGGCTGATGACCGCGAACAGGTAGGTCATGTCCTTGATGCTGATCTGCTCGGTGCGGTAGCGCAGGATGCCGAAGATCGCGAAGAGGCCGAAGGCGAAGCCGATGCTCAGCTTCACGTTGTTCAGCAGCACGCACAGGAAGAAGATCAGGATGTTGAACAGGAAGTAGGTGAAGAGGTAGTCCTTCTTCCGGTGGATCGGGTAGTAGATGAGGCGGATGAGGATGAAGAGCACCGCCGCGTCCAGCGCGAACTTGAAGAGCAGCTCCCACATGTCCTCGTGGAAGACGCGCATGCCGAAGAGCTTCATGGTCATCATGTCAGTGGGGGTCAGGCGGCCGGTCGCACGCGGTCGAGGTGGCGCAGCACCTCCTTGAACCGGTTGTACTTCAGTGAGGGCAACAGGCGCAGCAGGCCGATGCAGTACTTGCTCATGCCGGCCGGGCGGATGCCGTGGGCGCGCATGGCCTGGGCGAAGTGCGAACCGCGGTCGGCCCGGCCCTGCTTCAGCTCCGCCACCACGATGCCGCTCAGCGCGGCCTCGCGGGCGGGTTCGTGGAACAGGCTGAAGCGCAGGCCCAGGTCGAGGGTGAGGCGCTCCGCCCGCTCGCGGTGCACGAAGGTGAGCCGGATGAAGCGGTTCCACATCACCGGCACCAGCGGTTCGGCGCTCCGGGAGGCCGTGGCCACGAAGGCCGCCTGTTCGCCCACCAGCGCCTCGGGGATGCCGGCGACCTTCAGGCGATGCTTGTCCGTGCGGCCGGCCCCGGTCTTGCGCTTCACCTCCAGGAAGCACAGGCCGCTGCCAAGGTATTCGCGGAAGCGCACCTTGCGGCGCAGCGTACGTCCGTTGTGGTGGTCGTGGTAGTCGCGCAGCCCCGGCGTGTCGAAGTACAGCGAGCGGTAGTGGCTGCCGCGCACACCGTCCACCTCCAGCAGGCGGTAATGCGGCAGCATGTCCTCCAGCACCTCGGGCAGCAGCGCTTCGCCGAACACGTACTTGGTGTCCATGCGGTCCTGCAGCTTCACCCCGTCCATCTCCGCAAGGGTGATGGGCGCGAAACGCTCGAGTTGGGATGGCAGGTCCGACATGGCGGGGGCGCCAAATCTAGGGAACCGCGCGTGCGCGGGGCGCGGGGCGAGCCGCCCGGGGCGCTACCTTCGGCCACCTTTCCCCGGCCCATGTCCAGCACGCGCAAGGTGACCACCGTGTACATGCACCACGCCACGTGGAGCGCCCTGCCCAAGGAGGACCAGGAGCTGCTGAAGCTGGCCCAGCGGGCTGCCGGCCACGCCTACGCGCGCTATTCCCGGTTCAAGGTGGGCGCGGCGCTGCGGCTGGAGAGCGGCGAGATCGTGCCGGGCAGCAACCAGGAGAACGCCAGCTTCCCGGCGGGCATCTGCGCGGAGCGCACCGCGCTGCACGCGGCCATGAGCGTGGTGCCGAAGGGGGTGGTGGAGTGCATGGCCATCGTGGTGCCCCAGGTGAAGGGCCGTGATCCGGTGACGCCCTGTGGCATCTGCCGACAAGCCCTGCTGGAACAGGAACATCGCCAGGGTTCCCCGCTGCGCCTGCTGATGGGCATCGTTCGCGGACCCGCCCTGGAGACCTTCAGCGCCGAAAGCCTGCTGCCGCTCTCCTTCGACAGCAGCTTCCTGAAGCGCTGACCGGCATCGGGCCGGGGGCTATCTTTGGGGCCCGCCCGAAGGGCGCCACCGCCATGCCCACCAAGACCGCCCCGCCCGCCAAGAAGAACGCCCGCCCGGCCGATGGTGGCCACGGTAGGGAGACCTATCAACGCTGGTTCAAGGACATGCTGCTGATGCGGCGCTTCGAGGAGAAGTGCGGCCAGTTGTACACCATGCAGAAGTTCGGCGGCTTCTGCCACCTCTACATCGGGCAGGAGGCCATCCTCGCGGGCATGGTCACCGCCATGGGCAAGGACGACCGCATCATCACCGGCTACCGCGACCACTGCCACCCCTTGGTGCTGGGCGAAACGCCGCACCGCGTGATGGCCGAGCTCTATGGCCGCACCACCGGCACCAGCAAGGGCAAGGGCGGCAGCATGCACTTCTTCGACAAGGGCCGCAACCTGTTCGGCGGGCACGGCATCGTGGGCGGGCAGATCGGCCTGGGCGCCGGCATCGCCTTCGCCGACAAATACCGCGGCGGCGACCAGGTGACCCTGTGCATGATGGGCGACGGGGCCGTGCGGCAGGGCATGCTGCACGAGACCTTCAACATGGCCATGACCTGGAAGCTCCCGGTGGTGTTCATCATCGAGAACAACCAGTACGCCATGGGCACCAGCGTGGAGCGCACCAGCAACGTGCACGAGCTGCACCGCCTGGGCGAGAGCTACGACATGCCCGGCGAGCCCGTGGACGGCATGAAGTGCGAGGCTGTGCATGCCGCCATCGCCAAGGCCTGCGCCCACTGCCGGGAAGGACAGGGCCCCTACCTGTTGGAGATCAACACCTACCGGTACCGTGGGCACAGCATGAGCGATCCGCAGAAGTACCGCAGCAAGGAGGAGGTGGAGGCCTACAAGCAGCAGGACCCCATCGAGGACGTGCGCGCCAAACTTCTGGAACAGAAGTGGGCCACCGAGGCCGAACTGGAGGCGCTGGACGAAGCCATCAAGAAGGAGGTGGAGGAGGCCGTGCGGTTCGCCGAGGAGAGCCCGCTGCCCGATCCCAAGGAGCTGTGGGAGGACGTGTACAAGACCCCGGATTATCCTTTCATCACGGACTGACCTGTGGCATTCGCACATTCCTCCGTCCCCCGATGGTCGATGCCGCGGTGTCTCGTGTCACTCTTGTGCCTTGGCATGTTGATCGGCTGCACGGACGAGGTCGTACCTCCTGACCCTGATCCTTCACCCTCCTCGGATTATCGCGAAGCAGTGGTCGGGGTTTATTCGGGTCGCGCCTTTTTCCGTCGTACCTCTTTCGGGATCACGGTCGATTCGATGAACTGGGCATCGGATGCGATCGTGTCCTTGGATGCCTCGGATGACAGCTCCATCGTCATCTCCAGCGCGGACACCATGAAGCTCTCACCCGATCTCACGTTCGTGGGGCCGGCGAACACACCACTTCCCATGAGCTCATTCTTCTATTTGAGCGGCTCCTTCCAGGTCCAAGCGGACACCATGAGGTTGGAGTTCACGGGCCTCAGACCACTCTTCGAGTTGCTGGATGAATATGTCTACCGGGGTTCCCTGAACTAACGAAATGACCATGGCCGAGATCGTACGCATGCCGAAGTTGAGCGACACCATGACCGAGGGTGTGGTGGCGAAGTGGCACAAGAAGGTGGGGGACAAGGTGAAGAACGGTGAGATCCTTGCCGAGATCGAGACCGACAAGGCCACCATGGAGTTCGAGAGCTTCCATGACGGCGTCCTGCTGCACATCGGCGTGCCCGAGGGCAAGACCGCGGCGGTGGACAGCCTGCTCGCCGTGTTCGGCAAGGAGGGCGAGGACATCACGAAGATCCTGGCCGAAAGTGCCGCCCCTGCCCCTGCCCCTGCCTCGCCTGCCGCAGCCTCCGGCGAAGGCATGGCGCCTGCCCCTGCACCCGTAGCATCAGCACCGAAGCCCGCATCAGCTCCAGCCCCTGCCCTTGCTGCGAACGGCAGCGGCCGCAAGCATGCCAGCCCGCTCGCGAAGCGCCTGGCCGAGGAGAAGGGCATCGACATCGGTCGCGTGAAGGGCAGCGGTCCCGATGGCCGGGTGACCAAGCGCGACATCGAGGGCTGGACCGGTGGAGGCCTGGCCTACGCCGCGCCGCAGGTGGAGTCGTTCACCGAGGTGGCCGTGAGCCAGATGCGCAAGACCATCGCGCGTCGCCTGGCGGAGAGCAAGTTCAGCGCGCCGCACTTCTACCTCACGCTCGAGATCCCGATGGACCGCGCCATGCAGGTCCGCGAGGCGATCAACGCGAGCATCGCGCCCGACAAGATCAGCTTCAACGACCTGGTGATCAAGGCCGCGGCCGTGGCCCTGAAGCAGCACTCCAAGGTGAACAGCAGCTGGCTCGGCGACCGCATCCGGTTCAATGAGCATGTGCACATCGGCGTGGCCGTGGCGGTGGAGGAGGGCCTGCTGGTGCCTGTGGTGCGCTTCGCCGACGGCAAGCCCCTGCGCACGATCGGCGCCGAGGTGCGCGACATGGCGAAGAAGGCCAAGGAGAAGAAGCTGCAACCCGCCGACTGGGAGGGCAACACCTTCACCATCTCCAACCTCGGCATGTTCGGCATCGAGGAGTTCACCGCCATCATCAACCCGCCCGATGCGTGCATCCTGGCGGTGGGCGGCATCATGGAAAAGCCCGTGGTGCGTAACGGCGCCATCGTGCCCGGACACACCATGAAGGTGACCCTCAGCTGCGACCACCGCGTGGTGGACGGCGCCACCGGCGCGGCCTTCCTCAACACCTTCAAGGGGCTGATGGAGGAGCCGGCGCTGCTGCTGGGGATGGGGGCGATCTGAGGGCGTTACATCCTTCGAGAGATGAAAGTCTGGACCTCCCTGCTCAATAACGTTCGCGGTGCGCTGGTCCTGGTCCTGGTGATCATGGCCGGTTGCAAGAAGGAGGATGATGCGACCACCCCGGCAGCGAACGGTGGTGGATACGGTTCCTCGTATGCCCTGAGCCTTGAGTTGGATGGCATTCCGGTACTGAAGACCACCTCGACGGACATTTTCGTCCCGGGCGCGATGGCCAATACCAACATGGGCCTAACGGTCTGTACGAGCTATCAGGAATCCGTTGTGTCCGATTCGGTGGACGTGAACGACCGCTGGAATGTGGGCTTGGTCAAGACCTTCTATGGCTTGGGCAGCTTGCCTTCGGTGGACAGCGTGAACACCATGGTCGCGCTCGGGGCACGGTCCTATGGTGTCTTCTTGTGGAACCAATCGACCCTGACATACGAGGTCGTTGATGGTGTGCGCGTGGAATGGACGGACGCGCTCGGGGTGAAGTGGTCCACCGACCGTGGTACTGCGGATCAGACCGGAAGTAACTTCAGCATCAACGAGCGCACTTCGACCGGCGATCCGTTCGGTCCCCGTTTCACCTTCAAGGTGACCTTCAACTGCAAGCTTTACGACGGTGCTGGCAACAGCAAGTTGGTCACGAACGGTGCTCTGCACGGTCCGTTGATCACACAATGATGCTCACGCACCAGGCCGGGTGCGCTGCGCGTTGGCAGGGCATTCGACCACCATGTACCGCACCCTGTACGACCACCACCGGCGCGGCCTTCCTCAACACCTTCAAGGGGCTGATGGAGGAGCCGGCGCTGCTGCTGGGGATGGGGGCGATCTGAGCGCCGCGTCTCTTTCGAGGGCAGGGGCTATCTTGACCGGGCATGGCTGCCCAACGTCCCACCGCCCGGTGTTCCACCGAAGGCCTGTCGCGCGCGGAGGTCATCGTTCTGCTCTTTCAAGCCTTTCGCACGATGAAATGGGGCGTGGCGCACCTGCATCCCATGCGGGTGGTGGCCATCACGCCGAGGTCCGCATTCTCCTATGGCGAGGAAGTGGTCGTTGATCTCGATCATGAAGGGTTCACGGCCGTGAGCAAGTTCCAGCAATGGACCTTCGTTTCCGGCCGCAAGCGCCATCAACGCAACCTCGATGCCCTGATGGACGCCTTCGCCGAGGCGCGGGTGTCCACCACGCCGGAGATCATGGCCGCGGAACTGAAGGAGCTGGATGAGAGCGGAGCGATGCAGCAGGATGCGGCCACGGCCCATGCCAACGAGTTCCACTGGCGCGATATCGGCAGCATGTTCATTCCGCGAAGGGAGTTCTTCGCCACGCCCATGCTGATCGATGCGAGCGTGCTCGTCTTCATCGCCATGGTGGCCTCGGGGGTGCACGTGCTTTCTCCCACCGGTGCGGACCTGCTCGAATGGGGCGCGAACCACCGCCCCTACACACTGGACGGTCAATGGTGGCGGCTTTTGACCTGCTGCTTCGTACACATCGGTGTGTTCCACCTGCTCTTGAACATGTACGCCCTGCTCATGATCGGGCTTCATCTGGAGCCGCTCCTGGGCCGGTGGCACATCTTCGCGCTCTACGGCATCACGGGTGTGTTCGCCAGCCTGGCCAGTCTTTGGTGGCACGACAATACGGTCAGTGCAGGTGCCTCGGGGGCCATCTTCGGCCTGTACGGGGTTTTCCTGGCCCTGTTGTTCACCGACCTGTTCCACAAGGATGTGCGCCAGAACCTGCTCCAGAGCATCGGCATCTTCGTGGTGTACAACCTGATCTACGGCCTCAAGGGCGGAGTGGACAATGCCGCCCACATCGGCGGCCTCGCGAGCGGGCTCGCGCTCGGTGGAGGCCTCTATTTCGCGCTCAAGAAGCCGGAGCATCCGGGCTTGCACCTGGCCGCCTGGGGCGCACCCTTGCTGGTGCTGGGGGTGTGCTCCGGCCTCGTGCTGCGTTCGATCCCCGTGGACGATGCCTTGTTCCAGAAGGAGATCACCGCTTTCCAAGTCCTCGAGGAGAAGGGGCTCGCGCCGTTCAAGATGCCCGATGTGGCCACCGCAAACGCACAGCTCATCCTTGTGCAGGACAGCGGACTTCCCGCCTGGCGCGAGGCCGTAGAGCTCATGCGCCGGACGGATACGCTCGAGCTCTCTCATGAGATGGCCCGACAGCGCGACCTGTTCACCGTGTATGCCGAAGCCCGCCTCCACACCATGGAGCTCGTGGAGGCCGCACTGCTGAAAGGTGTTTCCGAACCCGATGCGGAGATGCAGGCCAGTTTCGCCCGGATCGATTCGATACTGTCCTTGATCAACGTAGAGTGAACGTGCTTTCCCTCTTGTCCGTCATCCACGCATGCGTCTTGGGGCTATCATAAGAACCGGCGCTGCTGTTGGGGATGGGGGCGATCTGATGGGCGCGGACGTCCCGCCGCTTCACCGCACCATTACCCGCTGTGCGTTGCCCGATGCAGGCTGTACGAGGTAGATCCCGGTGCTCGGATCGTCCATCCGGATGGAGAGCGTGCCTTTCGGGGGAACGGTGCCCGAGCCCACCAGCCGACCGGTGGCGTCCGTGATCGTGATGTCCAAGGGCGTGGCCCCCGACTGCGTGATCAGCATGGTGCCTTCCGCGGTGCGGACATGCAGCAACGGGTCCGCACCTGCCTCACCGATCCCGGTCTCCGCCTGCCGGATGCGCCAGAACTCGCTGGTCATGTTCGCCGATAGCGGCACCTGCCCGAAGGTGTACCGTCCGAAGCCCAGGTAGCCCATGCCACCGGCCGAACACGAAGCGCCATCCCCGCGCGGGGTTCCGGGAAAGTCAGCGAGCTGCGTCCAGCTGTCCGTGGCGGGCTCATAGGTCCACACCTCCGCCATGGTGGTGGGGTTGTTGTTCGGGTCCAGTGCGAGACCACAGACCACGAAGCCCTGCTGGGCGTAGGTGAACGCGTAGGAAGCATAGCGCGATGTGGGCAGGCCCGCACGTGGGGTCCAGGTGTCGCTCTGCGGATCATAGCGCCAGAGGTCGCTGAGGAAGTTGGTGTTGCTGCTGGCCCCGCACCCCACGTAGACCTGCTCATCGATCACGAAGCTGATGGCGCTTTGCCGCGCTCCGCCCGGGAACGATGCGCGTTGCGTCCACTGGTCCGCAGCGGGGTCGTACTCCCACCAGTCATCGTAGTAGGGGGAGAAGCCCAGGCCGGTGTAGCCCTTGGTGCTCGTGGCGCAGGAGATGGCGGTATAGCGCTCACCTCCGGGAAAGGGGGCCTTGGGCGTCCAGGTGTCGGACGATGGCTCGTACGCCCACGTGTCGTTGATCTGGATGACCGGGCTGTTGTTCGCCCACCCGCAGGTGATGTACCCCAGTCCGTTCAGGGAGAAGCCCCGTGCGCCGTACCGGTCAGGGCCCGGGCAGGGCGTGCGCGTGACCCATGTGTCCGTGGCGGGGAGGTACTCGTGCATTCCGCCGGCCAGCGCCAGAGGCGGGTGCTCAGTGATGCCGTCGCCGACGAAGATCCGCCCATCCACCGCGAACATGTACGGGCTCTGCACCGCGTAGGGCAGGTCAGCCAGATGCTGCCAGGTGATCGAAAGCTGTGCCGCGCACGGGACGGTGAGGAACAGTGGGACGAAGAGGAGCGCAGGTCGAAAGGTCGAACACATGGTCGTGGGGTTCACATCCCACAGACGGCGCCCAAGGTGCACGGTTGCCGCGGGCGGATGCAGGCCATGGTACCCAATGGTGAAGTGTTCAGCCTCATTGCACACCACCGGATGAAAGAACCGAAGGTGCACACCATCGGCGTGGCCACGCCTGTGGCGGACCGTTCGGGCATCCGGCAACAAGCCATCGGCACACGCGTTCGGGGAGCATGAACCGAACGAACATCCACCTTCGAAGCCTGCCCATGCTGCTCACGCTGCTGGTGCCGACCGCGTTCCTGTCCTGCCGCAAGGACCCCAGTGACCCACCCGCCAACGGGGACCCGACCCCGGCGGCCGCGCCGTGGTCAAAGCTTGCCGTTGGCAACACATGGACCTATGACATCGTGCAGTTCGACAGCCTGGATACCGAGGTGCCGACCAGCTGGACGGACGTCGTCACCGTCACCGGAGACTCGTTGGTGAACGGAACCACCTGGTCCGTGCTCCAAGGCACACGCAGCATCCACAACCCCGGACAGACCGGCGGCTACACACAGCTCCTGCGTGACTCGGCGGACTGCATCGTTGCGCTTGGGGGTACCTGTGTCTTCCGTGCGAACTCACCTGGGGTCACGTTGTATTCCGCCATGATCCCGCCGTCGGGCACGCGGACCTGGAGCATGGCGGATGCGTCCGCCTCCGTGGTCGTTCCGGCAGGTACGTTCGCAACGGCCGTTGTGGAAGGGGAGGTCAGTTTTCCCGGGCTGCCGGTGCGCACGTTGCGTACCCATCGCACCGCTGGCATCGGTCTGGTGCAGGACGAAACGAAGTACCTCTTCAGCGGCGGTGGCTTCCGCAAGAAGCTCAGCAGTTACACCGTGCAATGATGGTGCATCAGCGCGAGTAACTTGCCGCTCGTGCTGAAGGCCCTGAAACGCTGGTTGCGGCACCGTGCGCTGCGCGGCGATGCGGTGCGCTGCCCCTTGTGTGAACGCGGTGCCGTGGCCTACCTGCCCAGCGGCACTCCGCCCAGGCCGCACGCCCTGTGCCCCTTCTGTGGTTCGTTGGAACGCACCCGCATGATGGGCCTGGCCATGAGGCAGCGCGGCCTGCCGAAGTCCGGCCAGCGTGTACTTCATGTGGCGCCCGACCGCAGCCTCCGCGAACGGATCCAGGCGGTCCCGGGCATCACCTACATCGCCGGCGACAAAAAGGAGCCGGGCTATACCTACCCGCCGGGTACGCTGGACCTGGACGTGACGGCGATGCCCTTCGCCAACGACCATTTCGATCTGGTGATCTGCTCGCATGTGCTGGAGCACGTGCCCGACGACCGGGCCGCGATGCGCGAGCTCTTCCGCGTGCTCAAGCCCGGTGGGCTGGCCATCCTGCTGGTGCCTATGAGCGCGCAACCCACCACCGACGAGGACCCTGCGGTGACCGACCCGGACGAGCGCCTGCGCCGCTTCGGGCAGCGTGATCATGTGCGGCTTTACGGACGCGATTACTTCGACCGCCTGCGCGCAGCGGGCTTCACGGTCACGGTGGAACGGCCGGCGGCCACCCTGCCGGCGGATGCGGTCTTCCGCTTCGGCCTCAAGGCGGACGAGGACCTGGTGCTCGGGACGAAGTGATCCGCCCCTTCGGGCAGCAACGCGTTGAGTTCGGAGCGCACGCGGCGTTCCATCCGATGCAGCCGGGCTGTAACGCGCGCGGCGAGCACCGGGTCGGCCGCATGTCCCTTGCGCGTACCGGTCAACAGGTCGCGCAGCATCACCAGGTCCTGCCGCGTTCCGAGCAGCTGCTCGGCGCCACGGCATCGCTGCCGCAAGCGGACCAGCGCGCGCGGGAGCGGGCGGTCCGGCCAGAGGTCGAGGGCATGCACCACGTGCTTGATCCGTTTGCGCACGGTGTGCAGGGCATCCGCCGCGTCGTCCCGATGGAGGTGTTCGGCCGCATCGCGCAGGTCGATGTTGATGGCCTTATTCAGGGCGCGGCGCCACGCGGCCGGGCCCGACCGTCCGAGGCCGCCGGCCAGCGCAGCGTGCACCTCTTCCACCATGCGCTCATGCCGACGGAGCGCACGCTGAAGGCGATCATCGGCTTTCGGTGCGTCCTTCATCAGCCGCGTTCGGAAATGGCCGATGGATGTGCGGGACGGAACCTCGTTCGCCAACAAAGCGAGCAGCACATGGCGGTCGCGCACGCGGCCGGCCACGTCGAACAGTCGGTCCAGGCGACGCCGCAGGCGCTTCGGGGTGCCGCATCCGGGTGTGTGCCGCGCCAAGCGCAGGAGCGACCGCACGCGCTTCAGGGCCACGCGCAGGGCATGCACCTCCTCCGGACCCGGGCTCGCGATCGTGGCGGCCAGCGCCCGGTCCAGGTCCTGCACAACGCGGTCCACCGCTGGCGGCGACCTGTGCTTGCGGATGAGCGGCATCCCTCGAAGGTAACCACGGGGCCTGCGCCTAACTTGGTCCGCCGCGATGCAGCCGTGGAGCGAGACCCCCATCGAGTACCTCAAGGGCGTGGGGCCTCAGCGCGGTGAACTGTTCCGCAAGGAGCTCGGCATCGCCACCTTCAGCGACCTGTTGCATCACTTCCCGTTCCGCTACGTGGACCGGTCGCAGTTCCACCCGGTGAAGGACGCCGTGGAGGAAGGGATGGCGGTGCAGCTGAAGGGCACGCTCACGGCCATCAAGCAGGTGGGGCAGAAGCAGGGCAAGCGGCTCACCGCGTTGCTGAGCGATGGCACGGGCAGCATCGAGCTGGTGTGGTTCAAGGGCGTGAAGTGGCTGGTGCAGCTGCTGCGCGAAGGCGTGCCCTATGTGGTGTACGGCAAGGTGAGCGTGTTCAAGGGCCGGCCGAACATCGCGCATCCGGAGCTCGAGAGCGAGGAGGCCTGGCAGGTGGGCGGCGTCACGGGCCTCCAGCCGGTGTACAGCACCACCGAGAAGGCCGCCGCCAAGGGCCTGCACAGCCGCGCGATCGGCAAGCTCACCAAGGTGCTGGTGAACCTGCCCGACCTGCACCTGCCCGAGACCTTGAGCGCCGAACTGGTGGCCTGGCTGGGCGGCATGCCGCGCGCGCAGGCCTTCCGTCAGCTGCACGCCCCCACCGACGCGCAGCAGCTGGCGCTGGCCACGCGTCGGCAGAAGTTCGAGGAGCTGTTCTTCATCCAACTGGAGCTCATCCGCCAGAAGAAGCTCGTGCAGGAGCGGGTGGAAGGTCAGCGCTTCGACCGGGTGGGTGAGCTGTTGAACCGCTTCTACAAGGAGCACCTCCCCTTCGAGCCCACCAACGCCCAGAAGCGCGTGGTGAAGGAGGTGCGGCGCGACCTGGGCAGCGGCCGCCAGATGAACCGGCTCGTGCAGGGCGACGTGGGCAGCGGCAAGACGCTGGTGGCCCTGCTGAGCATGCTCATCGCGCTGGACAACGGGCGACAGGCCGCGCTGATGGCGCCCACGGAGATCCTGGCCCAGCAGCACTTCGCCACCATCGGCCGCATGCTGAAGGACATGCCCGTGGAGGTGCGCCTGCTCACCGGGAGCACGAAGGCCGCCGAACGCCGAAGCCTGCTCGCCGCCCTGCGCAGCGGTCACATCCACATCCTCATCGGCACGCACGCGCTGCTGGAGGACCCCGTGCAGTTCCACGACCTGGGCCTGGTGGTGATCGATGAGCAGCACCGCTTCGGGGTGGCGCAGCGCGCCCGGCTCTGGGCCAAGAACACCGTGCCGCCCCACGTGCTGGTGATGACGGCCACGCCCATCCCGCGCACCCTGGCGATGACCCTGTACGGCGACCTCGACGTGAGCGTGATCGACGAACTGCCGCCGGGCCGCAGGCCGGTGAAGACCGTGCACCGCTTCGACTCGGCGCGCAACGCCGTCTTCGCCTTCCTGGAGGACGAGATCCGCAAGGGGCGGCAGGTGTACGTGGTGTATCCGTTGATCGAGGAAAGCGAGAAGAGCGACCTGAAGGACCTGACGGACGGCTTCGAGGCGATCTCTCGCCGCTTCCCGCTTCCGCACTACGCGGTGAGCATCGTGCACGGCCGCATGGACCAGCCCACGAAGGATATCGAGATGGCGCGGTTCAAGAAGGGGGAGACGAGCATCCTGGTGGCCACCACGGTGATCGAGGTGGGGGTGGACGTGCCGAACGCGAGCGTGATGGTGATCGAGAACGCCGAACGGTTCGGGCTGAGCCAGCTGCACCAGTTGCGCGGCCGGGTAGGGCGCGGGGCGGAGCAGAGCTTCTGCATCCTGATGACCGGCGAGAAGCTCGGGTCGGAGGCGCGGGAGCGGATCGGCACCATGGTGCGCACCAACGACGGCTTCGAGATCGCGGAGGCCGACCTGCGACTGCGCGGCCCCGGCGACCTGATGGGCACCCAGCAGAGCGGGCTGCCGGAGCTGCACCTGGCCGACCTGGTGCACGACGTGGAACTTCTGCAGCAGGCGCGCGCCGCCGCCATCCGCATCACCGACGCCGACCCCGAGCTGCGTGATCCCGCTCAGGCGGCCATCGCCCGTGCCCTGGACGATCGCACCAAGGACAAGGCCGTGTGGGGCCGGATCAGTTGAAGCGCCTCAGGTGCGCAGGGCCTGGCGGCGGCGGCGTTCCTCAGGTGCGAGCACGTGCACCAGGCATCCGGCCGCGATGAGGAACTGCGCCCCGGCATACGTCACCATGATCAGCACCTCGCCCATGGGCACCGGCCGGGCGAACCGGTTCCGGGCCAGCAGGCTGTCCGAGGCGATGAACAGCAGGGCGCCGATGAAGACCATCCAGAAGCTGCGCGGAAAGGTGCGGCGGAACCGGAAGCCGGCGGCCACGCCCATGAGGGAGATCGCGATCGCGTACGCCACCACCGGAAGCACCAAGGCCTCGTCCAGGTAGGGCATCAGGTCGTACGCGAAGAAGAAGCCGTAGCTCAGCAGCAGGACCATGATCAGCAGGGAGATCCACATCCCTTCCGCACCGTCCACCTCCACCACGTTCTGCAGGAAGGCGACCGCATAGCAGATCTGCGCCACCAGGAAGGCCGCCAGCCCGATCAGGAAGTTGAACTCGTCCAGGTGCTGGAACATCAGCGCCACATCGCCCACCAGCGAGAAGAAGAGCCCGGCCTGCACGAGCAGCGTGAAGCGATCGCCCACGCGGCGGCTGTTGAAGAAGAACCAGCTGGACAGCACCAGCAGCAGCATCGGCTTGCAGATGAACTCCAGCACGTGCAGGCCACGCGCCTGGGCGAACAGGGTGCACATCAAGGCCGCGAAGTACAGCCCTCCATTGATCAGCAGCGACTTGCGCGGGTCCATGATGGAGCGCCAAGATAACGGCCGGCCGGTCGCCGTGTCTGTTCACCTCCCGCCGGGGGCCGTCCGGAACACGAGGGCCTCCACGCCGCGGTGCATCGTGCGCTTCTCCGGGGCCATGCCGTTGCGCCGCGCGACCGCCTGACTGCGGTGGTTGTCCGGGTCGATCAGGGAGATGAGCGTGGGGGCGAGGCGGTGCGTTCCGGCGAAGCGCCGGCAGGCCACCGCGGCCTCGGTGGCGTATCCGCCCCCCCAGTGCCCGGGCCGCAGGTGATAGCCCACCTCGAGCTCGGCCACCCCGTCCACCTCCTGCGTCAACAGACCCACCTGCCCCACGGGGGTGCCGCCCTCGCGCAGCAGCACCGCATGCAGGCCGCTCCCATCGGCCGCATAGCGGTCCAGCGAGCGGTGGATCATCGCTTCGGCGTCGGACCGGCTGCCCACGGTGAAGGGCATGAAGCGGATGGCCTCCGCGCTGGCGATGTAGTCCATCCACCAGCTCACGTCCTCCGGCACCAGCCGGCGGAACGTCAGGCGGTCCGTGGTCAGTCCGTCGAGGGAAGGGATGGGAAGGCGGATCATGATCGGTGCTTCCGAAGGGCGATGAAGGCCAGGTGGACCGCACTGAGCAGGGCCAGGACGAGCACCGCCCCCGGGGCCCACGGGATGGCGGCCGCTTTCGCCGTGGCCACCCCGAGCACCGTGAACGCCGCGATGCGCGCAGCCTCGGAGAGCAGTACGGGCCGACCGCCTTCCATCATCAGCCCCATGTTCATCACCCACCAGATGATCAGCAGGGCCACACCGCCTTGCATCCAAGGGGCCAGGTGCTGTTGCCTGAACAGGAACAGCGAGGTGACGAGGAGGAGCAGGGCGAACTGCGCACCGGTGTACACGCGCGTGCGGCGGTCCACCGAGGTGTCGAACACACGGTAGGTCTTGCGGTCCTTGGCATGCGGCCCTTGGAAGCCGCCCAGCTCTGCGGGGCGCCACCCCGGCGGCTTCAGGAACACCCGCAGCTTGTCGCTCCACCGCGTGCAGCGCCCGGCCAGCCCGAACAGATCGCCCCAGTAGTGGAAGTTGGCCTTCACCGGGTCCCAGCTGGCGAGCGGGGTGGTGATGCCGTACACGGGCTCCTCCTCCTCCCGCTGGAAGGTGCCGAACAACCGGTCCCACACGATGAGCGTCCCGGCGTGGTTCCGGTCGATGTACTTGGGGTCGCTGCCATGGTGCACACGGTGGTGGCTGGGTGTGTTGAACACCGCCTCCAACGGACCCATCCGCCCGATGGCCTTGGTGTGGATCCAGAACTGGTACAGCGTGTTGAAGGCGCCTACGGTGACGATGAGCAGTGGGTGGATGCCGAGCACGGCCATGGGCACGTAGAACCACCAGCTGAACAGGCCCTGCCACCAGCTTTGCCGCAGGGCCACGCTCAGGTTGTACTCCTCGCTCTGGTGGTGCACGATGTGCGCGGCCCACAGGAAGTTCACCTCGTGGCTCAGCCGGTGGAACCAGTAGTAGAGCAGGTCCACCAGCAGGAACGCGACGATCCAGGTGAGCGCGGTGGCGGGCAACGTGAACACCCGCAGGTGGTCATAGGTCCACAGGTACCCCGCGAAGATGACCGCCTTGGTGAAGGCGCCCACCACTTGCGATCCGATGCCGCAGCCCAGGTTGGCGATGAAGTCGTTCAGCCGGTACACCTGCCGTCCGCTCCACGCGCTCCAGGCCAGTTCGATGCCCATGAGCAGGAAGAAGAGCGGGATGGACAGGATGATGTACTCCATGACCGAGGTCCAAAGCTAGGCCGGTGCGGACCGGACCGGAACGGACGAAGGCGCTCGACGCTCGACCGTGGAGGAGCGGCTTGGTATCTTCGCCGCCCTTCATCCGCCCGCCATGCGCATCTCCTGGGACTGGCTCCGTGACCTGATCGACACCGATCTGGACGTGAACGCCGCCGCCGACCTGCTCACCAGCACCGGCCTGGAGGTGGAGCGCGTGGAACAGGTGGAGGCGGTCCCGGGCATGCTGGCGGGTGTGGTGGTGGGCCACGTGCTCGAACGCGCCAAGCACCCCGATGCCGACCGCCTCAGCGTTACGCGCGTCGACGTGGGTCAGGGGGAGGCCCTGCAGATCGTCTGTGGGGCACCGAACGTGGCCGCCGGTCAAAAGGTGCTTGTGGCCTTGGTGGGCAGCACGCTGCACCTGCGCGACGGCAGCACCATCACCATCAAGAAGAGCAAGATCCGCGGGGTGGAGAGCCACGGCATGATCTGCGCGGAGGATGAGCTCGGGCTGGGCGAGGGCCACGACGGCATCCTGGTGCTGGCGGCGGACGCGGCGCCCGGAACCCCGGCCGCGCAGCAGCTCGGTCTTCGCCGTGACTCCGTTCTCGAGATCGGGCTCACGCCCAACCGAGCGGACGCGATGAGCCATCTGGGCGTGGCGCGCGACCTGGCCGCCGCCGTGGTGCACCGCACCGGCGCCCGTGCCGTGCTGCGCATGCCCGACACCTCCGCCTTCAAGGCGGACGGTGGTGGAGAAGGGGCCGTCACCGTGGAGGTGCGCGATGCGCACGCCTGCCCGCGGTATGCCGGCGTCACGCTCACGGGCGTCCGCGTGGGTCCTTCGCCCGAATGGCTGGCTGAGCGGCTCAAGGCCATCGGCCTTCGGCCGATCAACAACGTGGTGGACATCACCAACTACGTGCAGCACGAGCTGGGCCAGCCGCTGCATGCGTTCGACGCCGATCGCATCCGCGACCGGCACGTGATCGTGGGCCCGCTCGCCGCCGACATGCGGTTCACCACGCTGGATGGCGCGGAGCGCACGCTGGACGCCGAGGACCTCATGATCGCCGACCGGGATGGCGGCCTGTGCATCGCCGGGGTGTTCGGCGGGCTGCGGAGCGGGGTCACGGAGGCCACCACCACCGTTTTCCTGGAGAGCGCCTGCTTCGATGCGGTGAGCGTGCGGCGCACGGCGCGACGCCACGGCCTGCGCACGGATGCGTCGTTCCGGTTCGAGCGCGGTGTGGACCCCGCGATGACGGTGCTGGCCCTGCAGCGCGCGGCCTTGTTGCTGGTGGAGCACTGCGGCGCTCGCCTGGCGGGCCCGCTCGTGGACCTGTACCCGCATCCGAAGCCCTGGCGGCAGGTGCGGCTGCATCCGGCCGTAGTGCGCTCACTCGCTGGGATCTCCATGGGCGTGGAGGAGCTTGCGGACGTGCTGGCGCTTCTGGATTGCCGCATCCTCGAGCGGTCGGAGCGGAGCCTGCTCGTGGAAGTGCCGCCCTACCGCGTCGACGTGCACCGCGAAGCCGACCTGGTGGAAGAGGTGCTGCGCATCCACGGCTTCGACCGCGTGCCTATCCCCGAGCGGTTGGCCATACCACCCGCCGCGCTGCATGGCCATCGCGCCGAGGAACCCGCACAGGCCGCGGTCGATCACCTGGCCGCCCGCGGTTTCCGCGAGGTGATGACCCCATCCCTGGTCAATGGCGCGATGCTGGAGCGGCTCGGCGCGGTCGGCCCCGATACGCTCATCCGCCTCCTCAACCCGCTGAGCGCCGAGCTCGATGTGTTGCGTCCATCGCTGCTGTTCGGCCTGCTCGGCGCTGCCGCGCACAACCTCGCCCGCCAACAGCGCGACCTGCGGCTCTTCGAACAAGGACGCATCTACCTGCGCTCCGGTGAGCGCCGATCGGAGCACGCCCGCATCGGCCTGCTGATCACCGGAAGGAACGTGCGCGAACGCTGGCGGCAGCGTCCACGGCCTGTTGAGCTGGCGGACCTGCAGGCCGAGCTGGAGCTGCTGGTGGAGCGGGCCCATGGCGGCGATCGCCTACAGGTGAGGCCGATCGAGCATCCGCTGTTGCATGACGCCTTCGCCTTGGTGGGCCCTGCGGGACAGCTGGCGTTCGGCGGCGCGGTGCGTCCTGCGGTGGCCAAGGCCCATGACGTGGACCAGCCGGTGTTCCATGCCGAACTGAGCGATGCCCTGTGGACCCTGCCCGGCTCTCCCGTCCAGTTCGCCGAGGTGCCACGCTTCCCCGCCGTGCGCCGCGACCTGAGCCTGGTGCTCGATCGGAAGACCACGTTCGAGGACCTGCGCCGCACGGCTCATCAGGCCGAACGCAAGCTGTTACGCGGGGTGGACCTCTTCGATGTGTACGAAGGGGACAAGCTGCCGTCGGGGAGCAAGAGCTACGCCCTCCGCTTCACGCTGCTCGATCACGAGCGCACGCTCACCGACGATCAGGTGGACAAGGCGATGAAGCGCATCCGCGAAGCCTTGGAGCGGGAGACCGGCGCCAAGGTGCGTGGCTGAAGCAACGGCCGGCCGGTCGTGCACGTCCTTCCTGCGCAACCCACCCAACGACATGCGGACACCCGTACTCCTTTCCGCCCTGCTCACCTCCCTGATGGCCACGTCGCAGGTCGTTCAATCCGTAACGAACGGCCCTTGGAACTTACCCAGCACCTGGGACTGTGCTTGTGTCCCCGGGCCCGGCCAGACGGTGGTGGTGGCGCATTCGGTGGAGATCCTTGGTCCGATCCAGCTCATGCATCCGCAGGTGATCGTGATCGCGGGTGCGGAGATCACCATGAGCTTTCCGGAGGCAGTGACCATCGCCACGGACCTCCTGAACGACGGTCACATCCTGATGATCGGAACGGTGCTCATGATCGGTCAGTTCACCAACAACAACTTCGCGGAGTTCATCGGTGAGCTGGTCAGCGACGGCACCATCATCAACGGAACTGGTGCGTTGATCCAGGTGGAGGGAGACCTCACGAACCACTTCCAGATGCAGGGCTCCGGCTTTGTTTGTGTGACGGACAGCGTGGTCAATACGGGCAGCATCAGCGGTACGCTTGATCTGTGCGATCAGAGCAACACGGCCCAACAGCCGCCCTTCATCGATAGCAACACCGGTACAGTGGCGCCCACCGTGACCTTCTGTGATCTGGGACCGTGCACAACGGGGATCAATGGGTCCGGCGGTGGCGCCGGGCTGCGGACGGTCGTCGCCGGTGATGTGCTCACCGTGCTCGGTGGGGAGGCCGGCGCGGTCCTGGAGCTGTTCGATGCACGGGGACGTCGGGTGATGCCTCCGCTCCCGCTTGCGAGCGACCTTGTCCGTGTTCCGCTGCATGGGCTGGCGGACGGATCGTACCGTGCGGTCCTGAGGACGGATAAGTATCGGCGCTCGGCCGCGTTCGTTCTGTTGCGCTGAACCAGCGGAAGGGCGGGCAGCGCTACTTTCGGGCATGCGCCCGATCCTCCTCGCCTTGATGTTGCCCGTGGCAGCTCCGCTGGCCGCTCAGCCCATCACGTCCGTCGCCGACGGTGATTGGAACGACCCGGCCACCTGGGATTGCGCCTGTGTCCCTTCGGGTGTCGTCAGTGTCACCGTGGCCCACACCGTGAACATCACGGTGCCCGACACCCTGGCCGACGGCGACCTGTACGTGCAGGGCGATGGTCAATTGTTCGGGACCTCCCTGCTGCTCGGGGGGATCTTCTACAACTTCGGCGAGATCACCCTGCAGGCCCTGGAGCTGAGGCCCGGCCTCCTGCAGCCCGACGCGGTGAACTTCGGCACCCTGGCCGCCATCCGGCTCGGCGTTCAACGGGATGGATTCGCCAATGTCGGCGCCATCACCGCCGATTCGATCCGCTCGGATGTCCAATGGGAGAACACCCCAACGGGGTCCGTGGCCACAGGCTGGCTCGCCGGACCGGGGCTCGTGAACAATCGGGGTTCGGTGGTCGGGTCGGGGCTGTTCGCCGCACGCTTCAGGAACGACAGCGTCATCACCTGGAGCGGCATCTACCGCACGCCGTACACCAGCACGAACCAAGGGGACATCGCCGTCGTGGGCGACCTGCGCATCCAGTCGCTGCTCATCGACAGCGGGCTCATCCTGGTGGAAGGGGACGTGTGGCTGGACGGCGATCTGTGGCTCGCATCCGACAGTGCCTACCTCTCCATCGCAGGCGACCTGCGCATCCAAGGGCTGTTGCGTGGAGCCGGGGCCGTCTGCATCACCGACTCCACGATCAACCTGGGCGTGATCACCGACAGCGTGGATGTGTGCGATCGATCCGCGACCACGGGCACACCGCCTTTCCTGGATCTGCAGCTCGGGGTGGTGGGCCCGGATGTGACCTGGTGCACCGATCCGCACTGCCAGCCCGTGGGCATCGAAGGTCCCGCACCCGTCGGATCATGGAACGCGTGGCCCATGCCCAGCACAGGTCACGTATGGACAGGTCCCGTGCCCCGATCGGTGCGGGAAGTGCTGCTGACCGATGCGACCGGGCGCAGCTTCCACCTTTCCGCCGACCGCAGTGGTGAAGGGCTGTACCTCGATCTGTCGGACCTGGCACCGGGGCCCTATCTGCTGCGGGCGATCGGTGCATCGGAGCTCCCGGTCACCCGGGTGCTGCTCGCGCGATGAGCGTCAGCGCAGCCGGTAGGTGAGGCTCAGCAGGGCGCCGAAGGCCATCGTCCTGCGCTTCAGCTCACCGTCCAGGCTGTTCCCGAACTGCCCGCGCAGCGCCGGTTCCAGCCCCACCGACCACGCGCTGTTCCACCGGTAGCGGATATAGGCGCGGGCCGTGTAGCCGAACACAAGGCTGCGGAACTGCACGTCGTTGAGGTCCATGTACCCGTCCTGCGACGGGTCGGGCAGCGCACCTCTTCGCCCGGTCAGCACACCCAGCGTGGGGCCCCCGCGCAGCCCGAACATCCAGCGCCCTTGCGTGAGGTGCGCGTCCAGCAGCAGCGGCACCTCCAAATAGCTCACGCGGTTCACCTGCTCGCGCGCAGCACGCAGCACGGTGACGGTCGTCGTGGTGTCGTAGCCCACACCAAGCACGTTGATCGTGGTGTCCACGCTGATGATGGTGTGGAAGAGCTGGCCGTTGATCGAGAAGGTATCCGTGCTCAGCGTCACTGTGGTGTCCACCGGCGTGAGGAAGTAGAAGCGCTCCACGTCCAGTTCGGTGAGGCTCTGTTCGGGCGCCAGCAGGCGTTCGGCGTAGGAGCTGTAATGCACTCCCGTGCCGATGCCCACGTTGCGGCCCATGTGCATCACCTCGGCGCCGGCGCTCCATCCCAGGCCGTTGCTCACCTCCGCGTCCCATAGGTCACGCGGCGCTCCGCTGTACCGGCCTCCGCCCCAGAGCAGGCCGCCCAATGTGCTCAGTTCCCAGGGCGAGGCCGGCTTCACGAGCGGCAGCGGCACGGTGGCCGTATCCCCGCTCGCCGCGAGGGTGCTGTCCGCCCCCACGGCTTCCGCGAGCGGGGTCCCGGTGCTGTCGGCTGGATCCGTGGGCTCAAGGGTCCGACCTGGCTCGCCGATCGCCTGCGTTCCGCTGTCCACCACGGGCTGCACGTCAGGCGGTGGTGCCGCGGAGGTCGTCGGCATCGTCGGTGCGGCCGGCACCGCAGCGACCTGTGTCCCTGCCGGCGGGATCGCCGGCGCACCGGCCGAGCTTTCCGGCTGTCCTTCGTGGGTGGAACGGGCCGCTTCGGACGTGGGTCGCGGTGTGGCGCTTTCCTCTTGGTCCATGGTCGACTGCGCATCGTTCCGCGCCACTTCCTCACCGTTGCGTCCAGGCTGCGTGACAGCGGTCCTGGGTGCCTCCGGGGCTTCGTGCCGCCCGACCGGTTCCGGGGTCCGGCGCTCGGATCCGCCTTGCGCCAGGGAGGGCGTCGGGGTTCCGATCACCGCTGCGGTTGCCGGGGTCGGAGCGGCGGACGGCGTGCTGGCGACGGGTGTTGGCGTGGTGGTCGTTGCCGGGGTGCTGGTGCTGGAAACCTCGGTGGCGGTCGTGGCTTCGGTGGCGGCATCGGGTGCCGGAGCGGTGACGTCGTCGACCGATGGCGTGGAGGTCAGCGGCGCGTGCGCTCCGGTCGTGTCCATCGGAACAGCGCTCGTGGAGCGGTCTTGGGTGCGCTCCTCCGCGGTGAAGTTGAGGTATGCGATGCCTGCACCACCGATGAGCAGCGCGGCGGCGAAGGGCCAGAACCGCCGGCGGCGGCGGCGCGTACGCTCAGCCTGGATCAGGCGTTCCGCCCCCTGCCAGTCCGCTTCCGCGAAGGGAAAGGTGCGCTCCTCCAACTTGCGGCGCACCAGGTCGTCGAATCGTTCTTGCTCGCTCATCGGGAAGGGGTTCGTGCACGGTCCACCGCCACCGCCCGGGCCAGGGCCTGTTGCAGGATGCTCCGTGCGTTGGATACATGCCACTTGCTGGTGCCTTCACTGATCCCGAGCATGCCGGCGATCTCCGCATGCGGGAAGCCGTCGATCGCGAACAGGTTGAACACCTGCCGCGACATGGCGGGCACGCGCTCCAGCATGCGCTCGAGCTCCTGCACCTCCATGTGGCCCAGGTAGCTGTTCACTTCGGCGAGGTCCACGCGCTCGGGCGGCGCCTCGAGCGTCTCGTGGGCCTTGCGTTGTTTCTGGCGGCGGTGGTCGTCGATCACGGTGTTGATCATGATGCGGCGCGACCAGAGCTCGAAGGGGACCTCCGGACGCCGGTCGGCCAGGTGGGTGAGGATCTTCAGGAAGCCTTGGTTCATCCGCGCCACCGCGTCCTGCCGGTTGCGCTCGTAGCGGGTGCATATGCCCATGAGCAGGGGGTATAACACCCTGTACAGCTCGTACTGAGCCTTGGGCTCCTCGCGGAGGCATCGTGCTATCAGCTGCTCGCTCACCATGCGGGATGTGGCACCGGGCGCCTACTATGCAAGGCCTATCCGGTCGCCGGCGTTCCTCAGGTCATTGCTTCATGCTGTGGCGGTGCAGGGCCCACTCCGCGGTGGTGAGCCGGATCAGGAAAGGGCCCGAGGGAAGCGCGGTCAGCGGGACGTCCAGCGTGCCGTGTCCACGGGTGAGCGTGATCGCCGTCGTCAGCAGCATCCGTCCGTCCATGGCGATCAGATCGAGCTGGGCAGGACCGGATGTGGGACAGATGAAGCTCAGCTGCTGCCGATCGGTGCCCGGCACCGGCCACAGCCGTACCTCCGTCGGCTCCACCGGTCCGGGGATGGCCACTGTGAGCGGGTCCACCACCCGGATCGTGAACCCGTTCCGCGCGCCGTCTCCGCCGACCAACCCGTTCAACAGGCCGTCGGCGTCCACCGTCACGCTGTCGCAGTATTGATCGGCGCAGCCCGTTGTGTCGGTGATGGCCAGACAGATGACGTAGGGCCCCGGGCCACCGTACACGTGCGTCGGCTGGGCGTCCGTGCTCGTGGTGCCGTCACCGAAGTCCCAGGCATAGGCCACCGCCCCGACCGAACTGGTGCTCTGATCGATCAACCACACCTCGTTGAACAGCGGCACGGGGTCTCCGGTGAGCGAATCGATGAAATAGGCCTGGATGGGCCAGAAGCCCGCATCGCAGGCACCCGGGACGGAGCCCACGCAGTCGCAGTTCGCGTTCCAGGTATCGTTCACGGTAATGGGGTTGTTGTCGTCGCACGGTGTGCCGGGAAGGGCAGGACCGTTCAGTACATTCTCACAGTCCACCACGCCCGGGCAGGTGAGCACCACGCTCACGGTGACCGTATCGAGGAAGTTCCCGGCGTACGATACCGTATCCGAATCACCGGTCCCGCCACCGCAGTTCACGTACACGAGGAATTGGCCCACCAGGCTGTCCATGGTGAAGAATGCGCTGAACGAGCAGGAGGTATCCGTCGGTACGATCTGGTTCACCGGAGGTGTCGCTCCGGTGATCGAACCGATTGATACCGTGGTGATCTGCGGGGTGCACGGCACCACCTGACCGGTCACCTGCACGACCACCGGGTTCTGCGCCACGGCCAGGGGCGTAGTCAACAGAAAGGCCAGAAGGATGACCATGGCCTTGTTCAGCAGGCAGGACGGTCGGTGGGCTAGTCGCATGACAGGTCTGTTCATCCCCATACACGCAGCGGAGGGGGTGGGGGTTGGGTCCGTTCAGCAGGAAGGTAGGGGATCGGCCGGCCCCACAAGGCAAGGACCCGCCTGAGGTCAGGCGGGTCCTTGCGCAGGTCGGTCGATCGGATCAGTGGCCGCGCACGAAACGTTCGGTGCGGATGGTGCCCTCGGTGTTGAGGCGCAGCAGGTAAGGTCCGGCCTCCAGATGAGCGAGGTCCAGGCGCAGGGTGTTGGCCCCGGCGGCGAGGTTGGCGCGCTGCTGGTGGATCAGCTTGCCGGTGACATCCAGCACCTCCAAGATGAGCGCACCGGAGCGGATGCTGTTCAGGGAGACCGTCAGCACATCGTTCACCGGGTTGGGGGCGACGACGAGCTCGTTGATGGCCTCCACCTCATCGATGGCGGTAGTGGCACCCATCACGTTGATGGTGAAGCCCTGGCTCTGGGCGCCCATGGGCAGGATGATGCCGTTGGCGTCCACGCCCACGCTGTCGCAGAAGGTGTCCGTGCAGCCGAAGCCCGACACGGTGAGGCAGAGCAGGTAAGGCCCGTTGCCGGTGTAGGTATGGGTGGGGAAGGGCACGTTGCTGGTGGTGCCGTCACCGAAGTCCCAGGAGTAGGTGAAGCCCATGCCGCCGTTGTTCAGGAAGAAGACCCAGATGGTGCCCGGGATGGGACCTTGCAGGCTGTCGTAGGCCTGGGTGACGATGAAGTCGGCCTCGCAGGGCAGGCTGCCGGAGCCCACGCAGGTGCAGCTGCCGTCCCAGGTGTCGTTGGATGTGTTGGGGTCTCCATCGTCGCAGGGCGTGCCCGGCATGGCGGGGCCGTTCAAGACGCCCATGCAGTCGTAGAGGAACCCGTTGGTGGTGTCGGCCACGCACACGCAGTTCCAGGTCCAGAAGCTGTAAGAGGTCATCGGGTCGTTGTCATCACAGGCCGTACCCGGCATGTCCGGACCATTGGGCACACCCAGGCAATCCACAAAGCCGCCGCCCTGACCGGAGCAGCCGCAGTTGGCATCCCACATATCGCCCATGGTGTTGGGGTCGCCATCGTCGCACGGCGTACCCGGCATGGCGGGGCCGTTCAAGACGCCCATGCAGTCGTAGAGGAACCCGTTGGTGGTGTCGGCCACGCACACGCAGTTCCAGGCCCAGTAGCTGTAAGGCGTGAGCGGGTCGTTGTCATCACAGGCCGTACCCGGCATGTCCGGTCCGTTCGGCACGCCCAAGCAGTCCACCAATCCGCCGCCCTGGCCAGAGCAGCCACAGTTGGCGTCCCACACGTCCCCGAAGGTGTTGGGGTCGCCATCGTCGCAGGGCGATCCGGGCACGTTCGGTCCACCCGGGATCCCCAGGCAGTCGGGGGTTCCGCCGCCGCCGCAGTTGAAGTTGATGTTCACCAGCGCCGAATCCAGGATGCCGTTGAACACGACCGAGTCGGTCACGGTCTGGACCGCGCCCTGGCACATCGTCGAAGCGGTGAGGATGTCCGGGTTCGATGCGGTGTACACGCTTGCCCAGTAGTAGCAATTGGCATCCACCGTAGCGGTCACCGTCTGGAACGACGTGGTCACGGTGATGACCTGCCCGGGGGTGCAGCCCGAAACCTGGCCGTAGACGTAGGCCCAGTATTGGAGCTGGGCGAAGGTCCCGCCACCCAACGCCAGGGCTGTGAGGAGGGAGAGGGAGCGAAGAAGTGATCTCATGGTCGAACTGGTTTTGGTCGTTCACACCCATACACGCCAGGGTGGGCTTCGGGGTTGGGTTGGTGAAGGTATTTTTTTCGGTGGGCCTGGAACGACAAGGCCCGCCTGAGCTCAGGCGGGCCTTGCGATCACGGAGCATGGTTCAGTACCCCCGTACGAAGCGTTCGGTGCGGATGGTGCCGTCGGCGTTGAGGCGCACCAGGTAGGAGCCGGCCTCCAGGTGGCTCAGGTCCAGCCGCAGGGTGTTGGCCCCGGTGATGAGGCTGGCCCGCTGTTGGTGGATCAGCTTGCCGGTGACATCCAGCACGTCCACCAGGAGCGGACCGGAGCGGGTGCTGTTCAGGGAGAGCGTCAGCACATCGTTCACCGGGTTCGGGGCGATGGCCACCTCACTGAGGACCTCTGCCTCATGGATGGAGTTGGCGCCGCCCATCACGTTGATGGTGAAGCCCTGGCTCTGGGCGCCCATGGGCAGGATGATGCCGTTGGCGTCCACGCCCACGCTGTCGCAGAAGGTGTCCGTGCAGCCGAAGCCCGACACGGTGAGGCAGAGCAGGTAGGGGCCGTTGCCGCTGTACGTGTGGGTGGGGAAGGGCACGTTGCTGGTGGTGCCGTCACCGAAGTCCCACGAGTAGGTGAAGCCCTGGCCGCCGTTGTTCAGGAAGAAGACCCAGATGGTGCCCGGGATCGGCCCTTGGAGGCTGTCGTACGCCTGGGTGACGATGAAGTCGGCTTCGCAGGGGAGGCCACCGGAGCCCACGCAGGTGCAGGTGCCGTTCCAGGTGTCGTTGAAGGTGTTGGGGTCGCCGTCGTCGCACGGAGTGCCGGGCATGGCGGTCCCGTTCGGGATCCCGAGGCAATCCACCCAACCACCGCCCTGGCCGGAGCAGTTGCAGTTGGCATCCCACAGATCCCCGAATGTGTTGGGGTCGCCATCGTCGCAAGGCGAGCCCGCCACACTCGGCCCGTTCAGGATGCCCTCGCAGTCCCAGGTGTTCCAGATCATGGTGTCACAAGTGCAGGTGGCGGTCCAGAGGCCGAACACGCCGGAACCGAAATAGGATTCGCACGTGTCGCCGGGCATGTTCGGGCCGTTCAGGATGCCCTGGCAATCGTAGGTGTTGAGGACGCTGTCGCCCACGCACACGCACCAGCCCGTCCACAGGTCGTTGGTCGTCCAGCTGTTGTTGTCGTCGCAGGCCGTGCCCGGCAACGCCGTGCCTCCGGTGATGCCCAGGCAGTCCACCGTGGTGCCCGTGGTATCGCCGAAGCACCAGCAGTTGGCGTCCCAGAGGTCATTGCTGCTCATGGGATTGCCATCATCGCAGGGGGTGCCCGGGAGCGCCGTGCCCATGAATTGCCCCAGGCAGTCCCAGGTCGGGGTGCCGGTGAAGATCATCCCGGTGGTGTCGATCATCACCCCAAGGGAGGTGCTGCTGGCGCAGCCCAGGCTGTCCACCAGCACCAGGGAGAACCAGTAGTTGCCAGCGCCACCGAAGGTGTATTGCGTCTCGAACGTCTGCGCGCTCGTGCCGTTGGGGTACCACCAGGTGTACACCACCGGAGGCGTCGCGGTGCTCAGGTTGGTGGTGGTCACGGTCCAGGGTACGGGGTTGCCGTTCACCACCAGTTGTTGGATGGTGAAATCGGCCGAACAGCCCGGAAGCGGTTGACCGATGCACGAGCAGTTGGCCGTCCACAGGTCGTTGTAGGTGCCCGGATCCCCGTCATCGCAGGCCGTGCCCGGCAGATCCGGTCCGTTGGGGACGCCCTGGCAGTCCAAGGTCTGCACGCCGGAACAGGTGCACCAGACCGACCAGGTGTCGTTGACCGTGGTGCTGTCGTTGTCGTCGCAGGCCGACCCCGGAACGTTCGGTCCGTTCAGGATGCCTAGGCAGTCGTAGGTGTTGAAAATACTGTCGCCCACGCACACGCACCACCCCGTCCATAGGTCGTTGATGGTCCAGCTATTGTTGTCATCACAGGCCGTGCCGGGCAGCGTTGAACCGCCTACTACGCCCAGACAGTCCACCGTGGTGCCGGTGGTGTCGCCCATGCACCAGCAGTTGGCATCCCAGAGGTCGTTGCTGCTCATGGGATTGTTGTCGTCGCAAGGCGTGCCCGCGACCGCTGGGCCTAAGAACTGACCCAGGCAGTCCCAGGTCGGGATGCCCGTGTAGATCATCCCGGCAGTGTCGATCATCAGATCCTGGTGTTCGTAGCTCGTGCAGCCCAATGTGTCAACCAATGTGAGGCTGAACGAGTAGTACCCGCGGCGCCGAAGGTGTATTGCGTCTCGAAGGTCTGTGCCTGGGTGCCGTTGGGATACCACCAGGTGTAGACCACGGGTGGTGTCGCGGTGCTCAGGTTGGTGGTGGTCACGGTCCAGGGCACGGGGTTGCCGTTCACCACCAGCTGTTGGATGGTGAAATCGGCCGAACAGCCCGGAAGCGGTTGACCGACGCACGAGCAGTTGACCGTCCACAGGTCGTTGTAGGTGCCCGGATCCCCGTCATCGCAGGACGTGCCCGGCAGATCCGGACCGTTCAGGACCCCCTGGCAGTCCAGCGTACCGCCGCCGACGCAGGCCAGGTCGATCACCATCAGCACCGTGTCGTTCACGAAGTTGAAGGTGGCCGTATCCCCGTCCGTCAGCGTGGTTCCGTTGCAGGTCGTGCTCACGACCACCGCCGCGCTCGGGCTGGTGATCGCCACGATGGTGTCATAGCCGCAGGTGAACGGGTCCAGGTCGAAGGTCCAGCTGAAGGCCGGCACGGTGCCCGGTTGTGAGGTCACCGTCACCTGCTGCAGGGGCGTGCACCCAGGAACGGTGCCTTCGATGATCAAGGTGTTCTGCGCGTTCGCGCCGAACCCACCAAGAAGGGTGGCAGCGAGCAAGGTCCTGATGGTCGTGCGCATGGTCGGAAGGGGGTTGTTCATTCAGCTACACGCAGGGATGACCCTTGAGGTTGGGTCATCACGGGATCAATGTACAGGACGGGCCCTGTACCTTGGTTCCATGCGGGCGCTGCTGCTCCTGTCCCTGTTCTGCTCAGGTGCGCTGCTTCGCGCGCAGGGCACCGTGTCCTCTGTGACCGCCGGCGCGTGGACCTCCGCCGGCACCTGGGACTGTGCGTGTGTGCCGCAGACCGGTGATACCATCGTCGTTCAGCACAGCGTGGGTCTTCCCAGCAACGTGGTGCACCTCGGCGGGGCCATTCGCATCACCGCCACAGGCGCACTGGTCGGATCCGGGCCGAGCGGCCTGTGGAGCAACGCACCGTTCACCAATGCGGGGCAGGTGTCCGTGCATCGCCTGGTGCTGCCCGAAGGGAACGCCTGGACCGATTCACTGCTGAACAGCGGCACCATCGCCACCACACGCATGGCCGTGCGCCGCCGCGGTCGCAACACTGGTGTCATCACCGCGATCGACTCCCTCGTGTTCGACCATTGCTCATTCCACAACGAGGCCACCATCAGCAGCAGGGTCACCTGGGTGCGCGACAGCCTCCTGTGGAACAACGGGCTCTTCATCAGCTACGAGCTCATCGTGGACAGCACGGGCCTGTTCCACAACGTGGGCACCTGCCGGGTGTTGGACCACCTGGCCGTGCGCAGCTCGGGCAACTTCAACGTGGCCACCGGCGCTGTGGAGACCCATGTGCTGGGCGATGCCGACATCCGCTGGGGCTTGAACGTGTGGGATGCCCACCTGCAGGTGGACGGACGCCTGCACCTCAACGATGTCGAAGTCCCGATCCCGCACCTCACCTTCTTCGTGCAGGGCGGCAGCATCCATACAGGGCATTTCCGCAACCAAGGTTGGGTGGCCGGCCCAGGCACACTGTGCATCGCGGACAGTGCGGAGAACCTCGGTATCCTTCATCCGGATCTCACCATCTGCGATGCCACACCCACCTCGTTCACCTGGCCATACCTCGACCTGAACACCGGCACCGTGGACCCCGCTGTGCTGGTGTGCCCAACGGGCAGTTGCACGGTCGGCGGAACGGATCGGCATGGCCCGCGGGTCATCCGCCTTGTGCGGGGCGATGGCCGATGGACCGTGACCGGGCTGCCAGAGGGGCATGTGGAGGTGGAGCTCATCGATGCGGGCGGCCGCCGGATGCCGTGCACGCTGATCGGTGCCGGACCCACGCTTGAACTGCGCGTGCCGGCGATCACGGAAGGAGCCTATGCGCTGCTGCTCACCACCGCGCAGGGCACGCGCGCCTTGCGCTTTGTGCAGGGTCCCTAGGCCGGCAGCGGCCCGTTCGCTCAGGTCACCTGCCAGCGGAAGACCATGTCCAGGGCCGCCTGTCGACCTCGGACGGCCACGAGTTCCGCGTGGTCCTCGGGATCGTAGTTCAGCAGGCAGGTCACCAGCAGGTCTCGCGCGGCGGCGGGAAGCTCATGCATGTCGCGGGCTTCCACGCTGCGCAACGTGGGGTCCACCGGAAGGGCCACCAGGTTGTCATCGCGCTCCCCGGCATCCAGCAGCTCGATCACCCCAATGGGTTCCACATCGACCACGGTGCCGCTCGGCAGGGCTTCGCACAGCACGAACACGTCCACCGCGTCGCCATCGCCGCCCTGTGCCTTGTCCATCCGGGTCCCGGGGACGAAGCCGTAGTTGGCCGGGTAGGGCAGGAAGGCCAGCCGGCGCGGCCTTCGTGGCGGCGATCCACTGGGAAGGTGCCGCTCGCTCGATCGTATTGCCGCTTCTCCACCGTGCCGGCCGGGATCTCGATCACCGCATGCAACTACACCCGGCCGCGCCCAGGTGTCCAGTTCCTCCAGGCTCAGGCGAGCGCTCGGTCGATCAAGCCATCCTCCGCCTCGTTCGGCAGGGTCACCTTCAGCAACGGGGTGCGCTTCATCTCCTGCTCGATGCTCCACACCGCGTTGGGGTTGCGGGCCCAGGCGCGGCGCGCGATGCCGTTGTTCACGTCCCAGTGCAGCATGCTCCGCAGGCGGCGGTCGCTGTCGGCGCTGCCGTCGAGCACCATGCCGAAGCCGCCGTTCATCACCTCGCCCCAGCCCACGCCACCACCGTTGTGCAGGCTGATCCAGGTGGCGCCGCGGAAGGCATCGCCCACGAAGTTCTGCACGGCCATGTCCGCCGTGAAGCGGCTGCCGTCGCGGATGTTGCTGGTCTCGCGGTACGGACTGTCGGTGCCGCTCACGTCGTGGTGGTCGCGGCCCAGCACGATGGGCGCACTGATCTCGCCCTTCTTGATGGCCTCGTTGAAGGCCTGCGCGATGCGGATGCGGCCTTCGCTGTCGGCGTACAGGATGCGCGCCTGGCTGCCCACCACGAGCTTGTTCTGCTGCGCGCTGCGGATCCAGTGCAGGTTGTCGGCGATCTGCTGGCCGATCTCGGCCGGTGCCTCCTTCAGCATGGACTCCAGCACATCACCCGCGATGCGGTCGCTGATGGCCAGGTCCTTCGGATCGCCGCTGGTGCACACCCACCGGAACGGGCCGAAGCCGTGGTCGAAGCACATCGGCCCCATGATGTCCTCCACGTAACTCGGATACCTGAACTCGCTGGCGCGGATCTGTGATCCGTGCCCTTTCGAAAAAATGTCTGCCCCAGCTCGTCCCGCCTCCAGCAGGAAGGCGTTCCCATAGTCGAAGAAGTACATACCCTGATCGGCGAGCCTGTTCACGGCGGTCACGTGGCGGCGCAGGGTCTCCTGCACGCGCTGCTTGAAGGCGGCGGGGTCCTGCACCATCAGTGCGTTGCTCTCTTCGTAGCTCAAGCCCACGGGGTAGTAGCCACCGGCCCAGGGGTTATGCAGGCTCGTCTGGTCGCTACCGAGGTCCACCTTGATGTGGCGTGCGGCGAGGCGCTCCCACAGGTCCACCACGTTACCGAGGTACGCGATGCTGTGCGCTTCACACTTCCGCTGCCAGACGAGCGCGGCGTCGATGCAGGCGTCCACGTCGGTGATCACATCATCCACCCAACCTTGCGCGTGGCGCTTGTGAGCAGCTATGCTGTTCACTTCGGCACAGATGGTGACCACGCCCGCGATGTTGCCGGCCTTGGGCTGCGCGCCGCTCATGCCTCCCAGACCTGCGGTGACGAAGAGCTTGCCCTTGGTGCCTGGAGACGACTGGATCATGCGGCACGCGTTGAGCACGGTGATGGTGGTGCCATGCACGATGCCCTGCGGACCGATGTACATGTAGCTGCCGGCGGTCATCTGACCGTACTGCGTCACACCAAGAGCGTTGAAGCGCTCCCAGTCATCCGGTTTGCTGTAGTTGGGGATCATCATCCCGTTGGTCACCACCACGCGTGGGGCGTCGGGGTGGCTGGGGAAGAGGCCGAGCGGGTGGCCGCTGTACATCACCAGCGTCTGCTCGTCGGTCATCTCGCTCAGGTACCGCATCACCAGGCTGTACTGCGCCCAGTTCTGGAACACCGCTCCGTTGCCACCGTAGGTGATCAGCTCGTGCGGGTGCTGGGCCACGGCCGGGTCCAGGTTGTTCTGGATCATCAGCATGATGGCTGCGGCCTGCCGGCTCTTCGCGGGGTAGTGGTCGATGGGCCGGGCGTGCATGGCGTGCTCCGGACGCAGACGGTGCATGTAGATGCGGCCGTACTCCTTCAACTCCTGCGCGAACTCGGGCGCCAGGGTGGCGTGGTGCTTCGGATGGAAGTAGCGCAGCGCATTGCGCAGAGCGAGCTTCTTCTCCTCCACCGAAAGGATGTCCTTGCGCTTGGGCGCGTGGCTTACGCCAGGATCGAGCGGGCGGGCGGGCGGAAGCACCTCGGGGATGCCTTCGCGGATCGTCTGCTGGAAAAGGGCCAGGTCGCTGGCGGTGGCGGTCGTCATGGCTGCGAAGTTCGGGGGAAGACGGGAGAGCCTAGCGAGCGATCAACATCCGTTGCGGCCGCATACCGTCCACGCTCAACACGTACATGCCCGGCGCCAGAGCGGTCACGTCGATGGACTCCTCGTTCGACCGGATGAGCTGTATGCGGACCAGCTGCCCCATGCCGTCCATCATCCGCACAACAGCTCCAGCAGGGGCATTCATCATGGTGAAGTGATCGCTCGCTGGGGACGGAAAGAGCTCGAGCACTGGCCGATCGTTCGGATCCACGTTCAAGGTGAGGAGGTGGTCATCCGGATCGACCGTTCCGGTCGTGTCGCCATCCACCACCGATCCGACGAGGATATACTCCTCGTTCGCCTCGAAATAGTCGCCCCGGTACCAGTTGAGACCGGTACCGGCCGTGTACACGACACCACATTCAGCGCCGATGCCTCCACTGCAGTAGTTGCGGATCTGGCAGGTCAGAGGTTCGCCCGGAAGCGCAGTGGTCATGCTCATGAAGTGCCCGATCTGGTTCCCGGGATCCTGTACGGCCCTGCATCCCAGGGTATATCGGCCGGAAGGATCCCATCCATGTTCCGCGATGCAGATCAGGCTATCGCCCAGCAGTTCGCTCCTATGACCGATCACCTGTCCGGGATAGGACAGGAGGAGATCGGCCCAGGGAAATTCCGGTCGGCCTGCGATCCAGGTGGTACCGAGGATGTTCTGATGCCCGAAGGTCACGGTCGTTCCACCGAGCCATGAATTCGTCCATTCATATCGATGGTCGATCATCGCCCCGGAGAACACCATGGTCCCTTCGACAACAGCGCCCGTATCCACCGTGAACTTGTACAGCCGTCGATCTCCGTACTCCGAGGAGACCCCATCCGTTTGTGCGTTGCCGACGGCGTATTCCACGACGTCATCGGATCCGTAGGGCAACATCTGCCGCAGGGTGGGCACAAGGATCCCCTCGTCCGGGCCGTGCACACCGATCAGGGTGTGCATGTTCCAGGTCAGGATACCGCGGTCCGGTGAGATCGAGAGCGATCCGCCATCGGAGAGGCCGATCCATTTCCGCTCCACATCGTTGCCGAACAGCTGCACGGTATCCACCAGCAGCACGTTCGCAGTGACGCCCGCAATGGTATCAAAGAGCCAGGAAGCACCCACACCCGCGTGGGGTTGGATGACCAAAGAACCCGGATCCTGGAAGTGCCAGACCAGCGGGCCCATATTCACTGCACCTTGGAGGAACTGAGGCCGGTCTGTCCAGAGGTGGAGTTCGGGCCCTTGGCAGGTGTCGCAGACCTCCGCCACACCGTTCAACTCATACCGGAAGCTGTCCGGCCCCAGCGTGTCGACGTGGGTGATGAAGACCTGGTTGCTGATCGTGTCCGTTCCGTCGTTGCTGAAGTTGTACCGGTAGGCGGGGTTCAACAGGGCCCAGTTCTGGGCGTTCGCCGATGCGGCGAGCAGCAAGGGAAGCAAGGCAACTGACCTCATGGACGTGCGATGATGAAGCGCTGTACGGCCTGCCCTTTCAGGAAGACAGCATAGCTGCCTTCTTCAAGGAGTCGTACATCGATCGCCCTTTGCTCAGACAAGATGCCCGTCGCGATCTGTCTGCCCGAAGTATCCACTAAGCGGTATCCAGTAGATGGTTCAGCGCCAGGGATGTGGACAAAGTCACTCGCCGGGTTGGGGTACATCAGCCCGATGCCGGCCGCCATCTCGTCCATCCCGATATGGAAGTGCCAGTCATCATGCACAGTACCGATGGTGTCTCCATCGACCACAGCACCTTGCGTGGAAAAGAACTCGAACGCGTTTCCGCCGATGCAATAACCGAACAACTGTAATCCCAGTCCTTCTGTAAGGACCAGTCCGGTTCCGCATGGGCCCGGCCAGGAGGCTTCGATACAGGTACGCCCTTCGATGGAACCCATCGTGAATACCTGCATGTCCGGGTATATCGCTTCCCCCTGGATCACATAGCTCCCATTGCTGTTGATGTGGTGCCGGGCCAGGGTGTACATATTGCTCTGGCCCGTGATGGGTATGTTCACCAGTGCACCAGGCGCGGACCCGATCGCGCTGATAGCAGGCAAGCTGTTGGTATCCACAACCCACTGTTGTGGTCCCTGCCAATCGCTGACCGGGACTCCCGATACGATGTATTGGATGTGGGCCTGCCCTGAAAAAATGAGTTGGCCGTCATTCTCTTCCCGATCATCCACATACAGTTTGACTTTGGTCGAGTAGAAATCCCAGCCATCACCGTTCCCATGGCTATACTCCACAACATCACCTGGATGGAAAGGAAAGAACTCAGCGAGAGTGGGTATCAACCCCCCGTTGTCCGGTCCCTGAACACCAACAAGGTCATTGGAAGGGCCATCGTGCAGGTGCCATTTCAGTATGCCATGGTTCCGGCTCCAGCGCACGGTGTCACCCAAAGCCGTCGTCATGGTCTTTACTGAATCTGAAGCGTTGAAAACGGTCATCACTGTGACATCAGTGATCATCCCTTCCGTCATGTTCAAGGGATCGAACATCCATGTCCCGCCCAATGGTGCTTGTGTTCGGATCAAGAGTGCGGGCTCACTGCCGATGTGGAATACAGCGCCGCTGGATATGCACTCGAAAAACAGGAACTGTGGCAGGTTGACCCGGATGTTGCAGGTATCTCCACAATTCGAACAGGGTTGCGCGATCCGGTTCAACACATACCGGAAACTATCCGGCCCCAACGTATCGATGTGCGTGACGAAGACCTGGTTGCTGATCGTGTCCGTTCCGTCGTTGCTGAAGTTGTACTTGTAGGCCGGGTTCACCAGGGCCCAGTTCTGGGCATGCAGGCCCCAGCTGCAAGGGACAAGAAGAGCCAGCACGATGCTCCGCATGGACGCTCGCTTTGGAACAAGATAGCTCGGAGCAATGAACCGCTGCCTGGCATTCGGTCCCGCCCGGAACCTACTGCTCACCGGGACCGGCCCTTGCCCTCCTTCTCCTTGAAGCCGAACGGGCAATGCCGGCAACCGCTCTGGCAGCAGTAACCCCGCTTGCGATGGTACTGCTCGGTGAACACGAGATAGCCCTCCTCGGTGAAGTAGTAATCACCGGGCTCCAAGCCGAGCCGCTCCAGGCGCGCCGACCGTTCGGGTTGGGGGCTGCTATCGTCCATGCCCTTGTCTCTCAGTGCTCTAACGTCTGGATCGCAAGTTCGTTCAATCGCTGAAGAACAAAGATCGGACAAGGTTACGCGAACGTGATCATCCGCGCCGTTCTATTCACGATCGGCCGTGGGCAGTCCTGTGGATGGATCGTGAACAACCGCAGCTAGTCCCAGTAGTTTCGGCCCTTGGCGAAGACCGCCCCGTTGGCCCATGAGGACCGTGGAAATGTTGAAAACCCTGCTGCTCGCAGCGCTGCCGGTCCTGCCGGCGGCGGCCCAGGGCCAGCCCCCCCAGCGCCCATTCACCGCCGAGGAGTACATCGCCGAATGGCAGCAGGTGGCCGTGGCCAAAATGAAGGAGCATGGGATCCCGGCCAGCATCACCCTGGCGCAAGGGCTGCTGGAGAGCGGCAACGGCAATAGCGAACTGGCCCGCGAGGCCAACAACCACTTCGGCATCAAGTGCACCCCCGATTGGCGCGGCGGCAAAGTGTACCACGACGACGACCGTAGGAACGACTGCTTCCGCAAGTACCGCGATGCGGCGGACAGCTACGAGGACCACAGCCGTTTCCTGCTGCGGCCGCGCTACGCCGACCTGTTCACCCTGAAGCCCACCGACTACAAAGGTTGGGCCCATGGCCTCAAGAAGGCGGGCTACGCCACCGATCCGCGCTACCCGCAGAAGCTCATCGACCTCATCGAGCGCTACGAACTGAACAAGCTGGACAGCGGCCAGCGGCCGGCCAGGGCCGCGAGACCGGCACCGCCTCCTGCAGCCGGTGGCCGCCCGCCCCGGCGCAGCGAAGGCGAGGAGGTGACGGTGACCATCGGCGCCGCGCGACCGGTGGAACGGTTCGCCGGGCGCATCAAGATGGTGACCGCCCGCCCGGGCGACACCTTCACGCGGCTGGCCGATGAGCTGGGGCAGATCCCGGGGATGCTGGCCCATTGGAACGACCTGCCCAAGGGCGCCGCGCTGGAGGAAGGGCAGGTGATCTTCCTGCAGCCCAAGCGCAACAGCGTGAAGGACCCGGCCACCCACACGGTGAAGGCCGGTGAGTCGCTCTGGAGCATCAGCCAGCAGCACGCGATCAAGCTGGACAAGCTGGCGGCTTACAACGGCCTGTCGCCCGATGCCCCGGTGAAGCCGGGCACCCGCCTCAACCTGCGGAAGCCGAAGCGCTGAGCACCTTGTGCTTCATCACTGCAGCGATGCTCGTCGCGCGGGCGATGGCCTCCTTCTGCCCTCAGCAAAGGCCAGCCGAAACCCACAGGAACTGACCATGCGCCGCGATGGCCCTCCGACAGCCTTGCTCACGGGTCGGCACGACGCGATGTCGGTCAAGTGGCGGTGCCCCCGATCAGAGACGCTGTTCACGGAAGGAACAAAGGTGCTAGAGGTGTCGGTCGTACGTGCGAGGGAACCGGAAGGTGGATCGGTGGTGAGCAGGTCGAAGCTTACGGACGGCCTCTGAACATATGTATGGCCATACATATTTCCCGACCCCGTGCGTAGCGCGTCTCAAGTGCGTTGCAAGGCACGCGGATCGGCGGCGGTGATGTTGGTCAGACGACTTTGGACCCCACCACACGTGTATGGTCATCATTTCGGCCGTGAGCGTTCCGCAGAAACGAATAACATGCTCAAAGACAAGGGTTTATTGTAAACCTGGTCGTGAACGGCCTGGTGTCAACATATGTATGGCCATACATACATCGGCTGTCCAACCCAGCCTGCCAGCACTCTCAGCCGAACGACTTAGGTGAATAGGACCCAAGCGAGCGGGTCCGAGCTGCCCGATATTCCTCGCATGACCGCCGCTTGGGCCACCGAAGCCCACCGGGAACTCACGATGCGCCGGGGTCTCCCTCTGACAACATGGACCATACGCCGGCACGACGTAACGTCGGTCGATCGGCCGGGCACCCGCCTCAGCCTGCGGAAGCCGAAGCGCTGAGCACCTTGTGCTTCATCACCGCAGCGATGCTCGTCGCGCGGGTGACGGCCTCCTCGGCCTTGGGCCCGGCGTAGCTTCCGCGAACCGCCGAGGTCCACAGCTCCAGCCATCGGTCGAACTGCGAAGCGCTGAGCGGCAGGCGCCGGTGCAGGGTGATGTGGGCGCTCATGGGCTCGCCGCTGTACCCGGGCAGGCCCAGCAGCAGCCCTTTCCAGAAGGCCTGGATGCGCGGGGTGTGATGCGGCCAGTCCACCTCGGCGAACCACGGGGCCAGCACCGGATCGGGCCGCACCCGGTCGTAGAAGGCCAGCACCAGGGCGTCGCTGCGCTCCGGGCGGTCCAGATCGGGCAGCAGGCCGGGGTTCATTCGTTCTCTCCGGTGAAGGCGGCCATCTGTTCCTTGGTGCCGAAGAGCACCAGGATGTCGCCCTTCTCGGGCGCGAAGTCATTGTCCACCACGCCGAGCGCACCGAGCTTGATGGAGCGCCGTCCCAGGAAGCCCTTCTCGCTCTCCTTGCGCAGCACGGTCACCAGGCCGATGCGCCGCTGGCGCAGCTCGTTGATCTGCCCCACGGGTTGGCCCACGTAGCGGTCGGGCACCACCACCTCGGCGATCATGAAGCCGCCGGGCAGTTCGAACTGGTCCACCAGGCGTCGCAGGTTCAGCTTGCGCGCCAGGCCCTCGGCCGCTTTCTCCTCGGGATGCACGATCTCGGTGACGCCCATGGAGTTGAGCACCATCTCGTGCAGGTCGTTGATGGCGCGGCTGATCACGCGCTTCACCTTGCGGTTCACCAGCAGCGCCGTGGTCATGATGTTGGCGCCCTCGTTCTCGCCGATGGCCACCACGGCGGCGTCCAGCTCGTCCAACGGCAGGGAGTCCATCGCCAGCGGGTCGTTGCTCTCCAGGCACACCGCGAAGCTCACGTCGTTCTTGAGGCTCTCCACCTTCTCCATGGTGTGGTCGATGGCGATCACCTCGTGGCCCAGCTGGGTGAGCTTCACCGCCAGGTTCTTGCCGAAGTTGCCGAGGCCGAAGACTGCGATCTTCATCCGTTGTGCGCCGTAGCCCGGCGCAGGCGTTGGGTTCAGTTGATCAGGATGTCCTCCTTGGGGTAGCGGTAGTTGCTCACCTCCACCTGCTTCAGTACGCCGATGAGCAGGGTGAGGGCGCTGACGCGGCCGACGAACATCACCAGCGTGAGGGCCACGCGCGCGGCGTCGTCCAGTTCGGCGGTGATGCCCGTGGAGAGGCCCACCGTGCTGAAGGCGCTGAAACACTCGAAGGCGACGGGCAGCAGGCCATGTTCCTTCTCCAGGGAGGCCACCACGGTGATGGAGACCCCGAGGAAGATGAGCGAGAGCACGATGGCGGCGAAGGCCCTGCGGACCGTCATGACGCCGATCTCGCGGCCGCCGGTCTCGACCCGTTCACGGCCGCGGCCCGTGCTGAAGATGTTGAACAGGGCCACCGCTGCCGTGCTCGTTTTGATGCCGCCGCCGGTGCTGCCCGGGCTGGCCCCGATGTACATCAGCAGGATGGTGATCATCAACGTGGGCACCGTGAGGGTGCCGTAGTTCACCGTGTTGAAGCCGGCCGTGCGCGGGGTGACGCTGCCGAAGAAGCTGGTGGTGAGCTGCCCGAACCAGCCGGTGTGCTCGCGCAGGGCGTTGTCGCGCTCGAAGACCCAGAAGGCGATGGTGCCGAAAAACAGCAGGCCCGCCGTGGTGTAGAGGACCAACTTGGTGCTCAGCGTCACCACCCGCGGATAGCGCTCGCAGGGCACACCCAAGGTCCATGTCCGTACCCGCGCCCGCACCCGGAAGCGCAGGTAGTTGGCGAAGTTGAAGATGATGCCGAAGCCCAGGCCGCCGAACACGATCATCAGCGCCAGCACCCATTGCAGCGCGTAGTTGAAGCGCATCACAGGCTCGTACAGGCCGTTCGCATAGGTGCTGAAGCCCGCGTTGTTGAAGGCGCTGATCGCATGGAACACCGAGAAGAACAGCCGGTCGCTGAAGGTGGCGAACTGGTCATCGGGCACCGCCTGGAAGATGAACAGGGCCCCGATGGCCTCCACCGCCAGGGTGAAGAGGATGACCTGCACGATGAAGCGCCGTGCGCCGCCCAGCGTGGTGTTGCTGAGATCGCGGATGCGGAGCTGCTCCTCCAGCGAATTGCTGCCCTTGAAGAAGAAGGCGAAGAAGCTCGTGAAGGTCATCACGCCCAGGCCGCCCAGCTGCACCAGGAGGAGCAGGATCCACAGGCCCATCGGCGTCAGCGTGGTGCCGATGTCGAACACCGACAGCCCGGTGACGCACACGGCGCTGGTGCTGGTGAACAGGGCCTCGATGAGGCCGAGCGGACGTACGGCCGCCTTCGGAAGCATGAACAAGGCCGTGCCGATCGTGATCAGCAGGATGAAGCTGAAGGTGAACAGCAGCGCCGGGCTCAGGGTGAACCCGCCGCCCAGTTCCAGGCGGCTGAGCTCGATGAAGACGAAGAGCCCCAGGAAGATCAGGTTGCCCATCAGGCCCACGCCCTCCCACAACGGAAGACCGATGGGATGGGTGGCGAAGAAGCTGCACCAGACCAGGAACCACGCGATCTCGGCCTTGCGTGGGCGCTGTCCTTTCAGCAGCGTGCGCAGGATGGCCCCGAACATCACGAAGCCGGCGGCGAACATCAGGCCCGTGAGCAGCTCCTGCCGCATGCCACTGGTGGGCGCCTCTCCGCGGTAGCCCAGTTCCAGCAGGGCCAGCAGGATGGTGAGCACCACCACCACCAGGCGCGTCAGGGCGACCACCTCGCGGCGGAGCACCGTGCGCAGCATCCAACGACGAAGGGGGCTCAAGGTCCGGTTCACCGGGACCGGGAAAGTGGGCGAAATTAGGGGGTGCGGACCTTGCCGCCACCATCCGCCGTCACAGGGCCGGGCCGAACGACCTCCGGGGAACCTTCGGCCGGCATCACCACCAGGTCGGGCGTGCCGTCGGGTTCGAGGTCGGTGAGCACCGCCGGACCACCCGCCGCCGCCTCGGCCACCACGCGACCACGCTCGTCCAGCAAGGCCCACGGTCCACCCGTACGCCGCACGGCCCACCACACACGGTCGCGCACCGGCAGCATCAGGACGGCCTCCGCGGTACCTGTCGTGGACACCCCCTTCGGCTTGCCGCCCGGGTCGCGCACGAACATGCTGTCGCCCGTGCACCACCACACCCGCCGCGCCTTGCCGTCCACCACCTGCCCAGTGGCGATCGCGCCCGCGGCCAGCCGTCGGGGCTTCCCGTCCAGCGCCGCCTCCTGCACGGATCCTTCCGCAGTGCGCCACACGGCCGTCAGTGCGTCCGCTGCTCCAGTGACCACCGCCACCAGCTGCGCGCCCGCAGGCAGCTTCAGCTTCGGCGTGCTGCGGCGTGCACCACGACGGTCCAGGTGGTGCAGCGTGCCCGTGGCATCGGTGTAGATCAGGTGGTCCTTGCCACGCACCCGCAGGTGATGCACCGGGCTGGCGATGTCAGCTGCGGCCTGAGGGGTCTCCCAGCCCGTCACCGGACGTCCATCGGCGCCCAGGTTCAGCACGCGGCCGTCGGCCAGGGGCACGAGGATCCGCAGTTGCCCATCGCCATCGTAGTCATAGCAGGCCACCGGGGCGGAGGCCTCTGCGGCCAGCTTCACGGGGAAGCCATCCACAGCACGTCCGTTCCGGTCGATGAGGTAGAGCGTCCGGGCCGTCAGCGCCAGCAACTGGAGCTTGCCGTTGTGGTAGCGGTCCACCTGCGACACAGGTCCCAGCAGCGGGCCATCGAGGGGAACCTGCCACAGTAGGCGCCCTCCGGGCGTGCGCAGGCTCAGCAGGGCCGTGCTGTCCTGCACCAACAGTTCCTGCGTGCCGTTCACGTGGTTGCGCACCGCCTGCGACCAGGCGATCCCCGAGCCTGCAGCGGGTCCGGCCACTGTTGCTGCGGTCAACTCGGGTGCGCTCTTCGCCGGCATGCGGCCGGCGCGTACCGCGATGCTGAGGTAGGCCCTGCCACCGGCGGTGCGCATCCGCTGAACGAAGAGGGTGCCCAGTTCGCTCCAGGGCGGCGCGATGCCGAGGCTGTCGGCGGACCGGCGATGCAGGGCGAGGCCGCCCGCACCCAAGTCGCACCACCAGGTGTGTTGCGCCTGTGCCGCCAATTCGCCGAGCTCAGCGGCCACGGTCAGGTCGTTGCCCAGGGTCGATCCATCCACAAGCGCATCCGCGGCCAGCCGGGCGGCCACGCTGTCCGAGGCCAGGAGGCACCAGTTCTCGTGCATCACGCACCACGGAGCGCGGTCCCCCGGCAGCGCGGCCAGCTCGCGCAGGCCGTCCACCTGCATCATCAACTTGCCCCGGTGCTCGCGGCGCAGGGCGTTGCCTGCGGCCAGGTCGCCCACTGCCAGCGCCGCATCCATCGGGTCGTCGGCGTGCAGCACGGTCCAGTGCAGCGGTCCGGTGGGGCCTGTGGCGCGGGCCTTCACCACGGTGGCGTCGTGCCAGCTGATGAGGGTGCTGTCCTTCGGCAGGCTCAACTGCTCGAACCAGCGCACCTGTGCGGGCAACACACGGAGCACATGCAGCGGGTCCACGGGAGGCCCTTGAGCACCGGTCGCCCCGGGCAGGTGCACGCCCCCGGCGATCAGGCCTTCGGCGCGCGGCTCCAGGTCGAGGGCCAGCCAGCCGGCCTCCGCGGGCAGCGCACCGAAGAGGTCTCCCCAGGGAGCCGCCTTCGCCCAGGCCGGGGCCGGCCCCGAGCGCAACAGCAGGTGCGCGGTGGCGTGCGTGCCCAATGTGGCGCGCGCTTCGCGGAGCAGGCTGTCCGCTGCGGCACTGCCGGCGTCGCGAGCGACCAGCGCGCGCAAGCGATCGGCGTCGGGACCGAAGAGCAGCAGCCCGCCATGTTCCACCATGTGCCAGCCTTCGGGCATACCCTCGCCGACAAGGGCCACCGGAGTGCCGGGCGTGCTCTGCCGTGCAAGCAGCGTCCTCCATGCGTCGCGGGCGTCCGGGACCGGTGTGGCGATCACCACCACTTCGCCCGTGCCGTCCGTGCCATCGCCCCAGGCCGCCAGCACCGGTGTTCCAACAAGTCGATCGCGCACCGGTGCCAGCGCGGTGGACAGCCGTTCGAGGGCCTTCAACGTGGGCAGGTCCTTCATCGCCGTGCCGAGCACGCTGCCCTGCGACCAGCGCTCCCAGGCGGTGTTGGCGTCCGGGAGGGCGAGCACCGCGCGTGTGCCGGCGGGAAGCAGCTGCCAGGGGTCGGCCGTGGGCGCGGTAGGGCGGAGACCGCGCAGCAACTGCCAGGCCCCGAAGCCGGTGAGGCCCAGCAACAGCATCAGGATCACCGCTCGGCGCATCGCACAAAGCAAGGCCTCAGGCGGCCCGCGCCCCGCGCCATTGCTGGTGCCCTTTGCACACGGTGCTGTTAGAACAACATGCCCTGCGCAGGCAGCAGCGCGAAGCTGCGGCGGTGCCACACCGTGGGGCCGTGCGTGGCGATGGCCACGCGGTGGGCCGGGGTGGGATAGCCCTTGTTCTCCGCCCAGCCGTAGGCGGGATGCTCGGCATGTAACCCGTCCATCAGGGCATCGCGATGCGTCTTGGCCAGGATGCTGGCGGCCGCGATGCTGCGGAAGCGCCCGTCGCCCTGCACCAGGCAGGTGTGGCGGACGCCGGGGTAGGGGATGAAGCGGTTCCCATCGATCAGCAGGTGCTGTGGTCGCTGCTGCAACGCCGCGATCGCGCGGTGCATGGCCAGGAAGGAGGCGCGCAGGATGTTCATCGCGTCGATCTCGGCGGGGCCCACTTCGGCCACGGCCCACGCCAGCGCCTTCTCCAGGATCAATGGGCGCAGGGCCTCGCGCTGGGCCGCGCTCAGTTTCTTGCTGTCGTCGAGGCCGGGGATGCGCACGCGCGGCGGAAGGATCACCGCGGCGGCCACCACCGGACCGGCCAGGCAGCCGCGCCCGGCCTCGTCGCAGCCGGCCTCCACCAGGCCGCGGGTGTGCTGTGCGGCCAGGCGGCTCATCGTCCCGCGTCCTTCAGCATGCGTTCGAACGAGGCCCACAGGTCCGTGGCGGCGCGCTCCCAGGTGAACTGCCCGGCGCGCGATGCCGGCACGGCCCAGCCGGTCGCGCAAGGCCGCATCGGCGACCAGCTCGTGCAGCGCGCGGGCGATGTCGTCCACGTCGAAGGGGTCGCAGTAGTGAGCGGCATCGTCGGCCACCTCGGGCAGGCTGGTGGCGCGCGCGGCCACCACGGGCACTCCGCAGCGCATGGCTTCGGCCACCGGGATGCCGAAGCCCTCGAAGTAGCTCACGAAGGCCAGTGCCAGCGCCCCGCCCAGTGCGCGGTGCAACCGCTCCTGGTCCAGCCGGCCGGTGAAGACCACCCGGTCGCGGTGGCGCATGCCTTGCCAGGCCTCCTCCATGCGGCCGTCCCACCACATGCGCTCGCCCACGATCAGCAGCCGCAGCTCGCCGGCACCGCGGTCCACCAGCCGGTCGAAGGCCTGCAGCAACCGCGCGATGTTCTTGCGCGGGTTCAGCGAGCCGATGCAGATCAGGTAGGGGTGGCCGCCGCAGAACGCCTGGCGCGCCTGCTCCTGCTCGGCGGCCGTCAACGGACGGAAGACCGCGCCCACGCCGTTGTACACCACGTCGATGCGGTCCGTCGCGATGCCGTAGGTGCGCACGATGTCCTGCCGCGAATGGTCGCTCACCGTGGCCAGGCGCGTGGCGTGGCGGGCATAGCGCGGGAACTGGCCGCGGTAGAAGTCGCGGTAGGCCCTGGGCAGGTCCTCGGGATGGTGCTCGAAGTTCAGGTCGTGGATCACCGCCAGCGTGGGCACGGCACTGCGCAGGGCCAGGTAACCATCGGGCGAAAGGAAGGCGTCGGCCTTCACGCGGCGCAGCGTGCGCGGCAGCAGCACGTCGAACCACAGGCGGTAGAGCAGGGGATGGCGGGTGGGCGGTCCCTGCACCACGGCCTCCACGTTGTCGGCGTAGAGGAAGCGCCGGTCGTAGGCGCGGTCGAAGAGGAAGATGAAGCGGTGCTCGGGGTGGGCCCGCACGATGCGCGAGAGCGTCTCATGCGCGAACCAGCCGATGCCCTCCAGCTTGTCGCGGAGCAGCAGGCGGGTGTTCACCGCGATGCGCATGGGGCAAAGGTGCGGCAGCGCGGGCAGAGGGGATCCATGTGCACATGGGCCCATGTGCGCATGTGCTCAGGAGGGCACGGCGGGTGGTGTTCTCACTTCGGGTCCATCACGTTGAAGAGCATGGATGTTGGGTTGAGCATTGTTTGCCTTGGCTGGCAGGTCGTGGGCATGGGATCTGTTCCTATTTCGAAGAGATCGCTTCCGCCCCTTCGGGAGCGTCGCGATGACGGGTTGGAAATGACCGGTTCACGTACCGATCACCTCCGCACCGTCACTGCGAGGCGAATGTGCGGTGGGTGGTGCGCCGGGCGCCGTGGCAGTCTCCCCGAGGTGGACGAGTTCCATTCACCGCCAAGGGCCGCTTTTGCTGAAGCTTCGGCGAGCCGAAGAGATCGATTCCGCCCCTTCGGAGGCGTCGCGATGACGGGTTGGATATGACCGGTTCACGTACCGATCACCTCCGCACCGTCACGGCGAGGCGCCTCTGTGGTGGGTGGTGCGTTGGGCGCCGTGACAGTCTCCCTTGGATGGGCTGGTTCCTTCCGCCCAGCATCCCGAAGTTCTGCGAGCCCACAACGCGTTGATGGGAAGGGAAAGGCGACCAGGAATCTTTGTTGAGCTTGAGATGACGAACCTGAACCGTTCCCGGTTGTAAACCGCGACTTTTCAACAGCTGGAACCAATGCGTCGTTCGTGCACTACATTGGATGCCCCATGCGTCCCGTGCCTCCATCCAAGGTCATGAAGCACCGCATGCCTGGTCGCGTACCGGAGGCTTGTGGCTGGCGGCCGATAGCCGTAAGCTGGCGGCTGGAGGCTGGAGGCAGGAGGCCGACAAGCCGACAAGCCGTCAAGCCGTCAAGCCGTCAAGCCGTCAAGCCGTCAAGCCGTCAAGCCGTCCGATGCTGGACCTACCAAGGTAGACGCACGACATCCATCAAGAATGAAGAAGCCCCCAGCACTTGCGATGCTGAGGGCCTCGGTCGCTCATGTCCCACTCAACCCAGGTGAATAGGTAAACGAAACAGAGCAGCGCGAAGATAAGGTGCCACCGCCGAGCCATCCAGGCAGCACCGGGCCGTGCAGACACGGTCTCTCAGCGGAGCCTTGCCGCACCCCGCGACGGACAAGGACTTGAACGAAGCGGATCTTGACCGGATCGATACACGGACCGTGTATCACGAACGAGAACGAACGATGACCCTGCGAACAACGGATGGTGGGTGGCGGCACGCAGCCGTCTGGCTGGTGTGCTGCTGCTCACCGTTCGTTGCGCCCAACCGGGTTGTTGCCCAGAACCTCGTCCCGAACCCCAGCTTCGAGGAGAACACCGCCTGCCCCGTGACCATCAGCTTTCAAGGCTTTTCCAAGCCGCTCCACTGGGAGAAGTGGAACGAATCTCCGGACTACTTCCACGCATGCTCCGGCTCATTGGGCGGTGTGGATACGTTGATCACCGTGCCGTTGAACGGCTTTGGTTTCCAGCATGCCTTGCATGGCGACGCTTATGTGGGGATGTTGGCCTATGGTGCTTTAGCTGGCGGTGTCAATTATCGGGAGTACGTGGGCTGTCAGCTCTTGGAACCACTCGTGGTCGGAACTAGCTACGACCTGAGTTTCTTCACCAATGTGGCGTTCGGTGGCAGCTATTGGTCACCTACCCAAGCGTGCAACAACATGGGTATGCTCTTCAGCATGGAGCCGAACATCTGGACCGGGTCGAACGGACCGCCTTTCGCCCTTCGGAACTACGCGCACCTGCACAGCACGGCCATCATCAGCGATACGGCCAACTGGACCTTGGTGAGCGGCAGCTTCGTGGCCGATAGTGCCTACCCGTACCTGGTGATCGGCAACTTCTTCAGCAATGCGCTCACGGATACGATGGATCTGGCATCGGACGATTATGTTGATGCCTACTACTTCGTGGATGGCGTGTGCGTGCGGCCGAGCGGGCAGCCTTGCGAGTTCATCACGGGCATAGGAGAGCCAGGTGAACAAGGGCCCATCGTGTGGCCTAATCCAGCAGCGGATCTCGTGCAAGTGGGTGCTGGTACAGGTACACGATGGCAGGCTTACGATGCCGTGGGCAGGCTGATGGATGCCGGGGTAAGCGCGATGGATGTGCTGGCAGTGCCTGTACACCATTGGGCGCCTGGGGAGTACGTTCTACGCTTGGAAGGGGCCACGAGAAGATACGTTCGTTTCGTAGTGATGAGGTAGCAGCGATCCGGTCTTCGGTTGAACAACAACAACGAAGACCATGAAGACGAAGAACTTTTTGGGCTGCCTGGCAGCCTTGGCCATGACGCTCCACGCGAGTGCGCAGGTGGCATGGGATACGAATGGCAATACCGTCGGCACCACGGAGTGGTTCGGTGCGGATGCCGGTAGCATCGTCCCGTTGCGCATTGAAACGCGGGCGAACCAGCCGATCGACTGGTATACCGATGCGATCCAGCGCGTCACCCTGTCGCCCACGTATACCGGGCAAACGGTGAACGGCTACACCGGGGTGAACCTCAGCGGCTTCCTGGGTATCGGGCCCTTCGCGAACGCGCTGGTGGACAAGCCCCAGGCCATGTTGCACCTGGACGGCGGGGGCAACCAGGACAGTGGATGGCGGCCCTGGATGAAACAGGGCACCTACATCACCTACACCTCGGACCAGGCCTATCTGGGCTTGAAGGCCGAGGCCGGCGACAGGAACCACCTGACCCTGGCCTGGTCGGACAACGGCCTGTTGGGCGAGCCGGACGGCCCCGATCAACTGCGGTTCATCTTCACACGGAACAATGTGGGCACCACGCTGGCCGCTGGGGTCGATGGGTTGGAGGCAGGACGATTTACACCGGCCACGTCCTGCAACGAGGTCTTCTTCGGCCTGGGCCACTTTCAAGGTACAGGACTCGACCCGACCGAGCGGTTGGACCTCTTGAACGGCCGTGCGCGGATCCGTCAATTACCGGATGATCCGGCCGACAATACGCTGACCAAGATCCTGGTGGTGGACGACACCCCAAGCCCTTCCGGGGAACGCGGCGTGATCAAATGGCGCGACATCAGTTCGTTGCAGGACTGCGACTGGGAGAACAACGGCGTGGATGACATCGTGACGGCCTGGCAACCCGGTCCTTTGAGCGGCTGCCCGGACGAGAGCAACATGGTGGGCATCGGCATGTTGGAGCCCGGGGCGAAGCTTGATGTGCTGAAGACCCGCAACACGGGGCTGGCGGAGGACATCGTGATCCGTGCGCAGAACGATGTGGTGGGTGGCACCAAAGTCGCCGCGGACCTCATCAATGTGCAGGAGGGAGATGCGAACTATGGCCTGCGGTCGGCGGTGGATGGGGCATACCGCAATTGGGGCGTCTCTTCCTTGACCGGAGCCGGTGATTGGAACGGATCGGTGGTGTCGGGCTATTTCTTCGCCGATGGGGAGTACATCACGCAGGACCCGATCGCGGTGTGGGGCACGGCCGTCCGGGATATGTCCGGTGGGCCGGGCTGGGCGGCATGGTTCGATGGCTACGGCTACCTTTCCCTGGGTCCGTGGGTCACGAGCGATGCCACGCTCAAGCAGAACATCGAGCCCTTGGGCGGTTGCCTGGATGTGGTGGAACAGCTGGCTCCCAAGTCGTATGAGTTCGCAGCGCAGGATCACCCGGAGATGAACCTGCCCACCGGCTACCAGGCGGGTGTGCTGGCCCAGGACCTCCAGCAAGTGTTGCCGCATCTGGTGCGCGAAGCGCATCGCCCGGAGGTGACCGACACAGCAGGGAATGTCATCTCCGCTGCGGCCGACCTGCTCACCGTGAACTACGAGGGGATCATCCCCTATCTCATCGGAGCGGTCCAGGAGCTGAAGTCCGCCAACGACGCGCAACAAGCCCAGATCAGTGCGCTGCAACAAGACCTCGCCACCTGCTGCGCAGCGCATGGCGATGCCGACCAGCGCACCATGGGTTCAGGGGCAGGGGCAGGTGGAGGGGCAGGCGCAAGCGACCCCCTGCGCACCGACCTGCACATCATCCCCAACCCGGTGGCGGACCTCACGCAGCTGCGCTACACGGTGGCCGCACCGGGCCGCACGCGTCTGGAGGTGAGCGATGCCAGCGGCAAGCGGCTGGAGGTGCTGGAGGAGGCCGTGCGTGAGGTGGGCAGCTACACCCACGACTGGAACACGACCGATCTGGCGCCCGGAACCTACCACTGCACGCTCTACCTCAACGACAGCGTCGTGGTGAAGAAGGCCGTGAAGGTGGCGCGGTAGTGGTTCGCTGGATCCCGGCCGAGGGCCGCTTCGCGATCGCGGGGCGGCCCTCGGTGCATGTGCCCATGTGCATGCTGCCTCCGCCTTTCGCACCTTCGCCCCGATGCAAGGCCGCTTTCTGCGCAACCTGGCCCTGGTGGTGGTGCTGAACCTGCTGGTGAAGCCCTTCTACATCCTGGGCATCGATGCCGCCGTGCAGGAGCGGGTGGGGGCGGCCGCCTACGGCACCTACGCCGCGCTGCTGAGCCTGAGCTTCCTGCTCAACATCCTGCTGGACCTGGGGCTCACCAACCACACCACGCGACGGCTGGCCCGCGAGCCCGGGACGATGGCCGCCGAGCTGCCCGGCCTGCTGGGCGTGCGCGCCGCCCTGGTGGTGCTGTACGCCGTGGTGACCCTCGCCACCGCCCTGGTGCTCGGCTACGGTGGCCTGCAGCTGCACCTGCTGGGCTGGCTCATCGTGAACCAGGCGCTGGCGGCGCTCCTGCTCTTCCTGCGCGGTGCCGTGGCCGCCGGGCAGCGCTATGCGCAGGACAGCCTGCTGAGCGTGCTGGACCGCGCCCTGCTGATCGGCGGCATGGCCTGGCTGCTGTGGGGCCGCGGCCCCGACGCGCCGCTGCCCATCCTGTGGTTCGTGCAGGCGCAGACCGTGGTGTACGTGGTCGCCGTGGGCGTGGCCTGGGCCCTGGTGCGCCGGCAGACGCGGGCCCTGCGTCCCCGCTGGCCGGGCCGCGCCGCCGGCGACCTGCTGCGCCGCAGCTTCCCCTACGCCCTGCTGGTGCTGCTGATGACCTTCTACTACCGCACCGACACCGTGATGCTGGAGCGCCTGCTGCCCGACGGCCCGTTGCAGGCGGGCATCTACGCGCAGGCCTTCCGCTTCTTCGAGGCCTTCAACATGCTGGGCTACCTGCTGGCGGGCCTGCTGCTGCCCATGTTCAGCCGCCTGCTGGGCGACGGCGCCCCGGTGGCCCCGCTCACCAGCCTCGCGTTCCGGCTCGTGTGGGCGGGCACCGTGGCGCTGGCCGTGCTGGCCGTGCTGCTGGCGCCCGAGGTGATGGCCCTGCGCTACACCGCCCACGTGGCCGAGAGCGCCCCGGTGCTGGCCGTGCTCGGCGTCTCCTTCGTCGCCGTGTGCACCACCTACGTCTTCGGCACGCTGCTCACCGCCGGCGGCGACCTGCGGACGCTGAACCGGCTGGCGGCCGCGGGCATGGTGGCCAACCTCGCGCTCAACCTGTGGCTGATCCCCCGCCACCAGGGGCTCGGCGCCGCCTGGGCCAGCCTCATCACCCAGTCCGCCATGGCCATCGCCCAGGCCGTGCTCGCCGCGCGTCGCTTCGGCCTGCCCCGCGGAGCGTCCGCGTGGGGCGGTCCCGTGCTCTACGCCGCCGGCCTCGCCGCCGTGGCCCTGGGCCTGGGCACGGCGAACGCCGCGCCGGTCACCGTGCTGCTGGGCGTGCCCGCCGCGGCCCTGCTGCTGGCCTTCGCCACGCGCACCCTGCGGGCCGCCGACCTGCGCGGCCTGCGCGCTCCGGCAGCGGGCGGGACCGGATCCGTACTTTAGGCCTCCTTTTCCAAGCCCCTTCCATGACCGACGCCCGCAGCGCCAGGCCGGACGACCGCTTCGACCTGGTGCTCTTCCTCTGGGAACGCCGCCGCCTCATCCTCGGCATCACCCTGCTGGGGATGGTCGCCGGGGTGGCCGCCGCCTTCATCATCCGCCCCCTCTACAAGAGCGAGGTCATCCTCTTCCCGGCCATCACCAACTCGGTGAGCAAGGCGCTGCTCACCGAGCAGAGCACCGGCCGCGACGACATCCTCGCCCTGGGCGATGCCGAGGACGCCGAACAGCTGCTGCAGGTGCTCAACAGCGACCTCATCCGCGAACGCACCTCCACCACCTTCGACCTGATGCGGGCGTTCCGCATCAAGCCCGACAGCCGCACCCGCAATACCGACCTGCGCGAAGCGTTCCAGGACCACATCACCTTCGAGTACACCAAGTTCGGCAGCGTGCGCGTGGAGGTGCTGCATCCCCGGCCCGACACCGCCGCCCTCATCGCCAACTACATCGCCGCGCAGGTGGACAGCGTGTGGAAGGACATGAACCGCGAGCGCGCCGAGAAAGGTCTGGAGCTGGTGGCCGAGAAGGTGACCATGCTGGAGCGGGAGATCGCCGCCATCGAGGACAGCATGCGGGTGCTGCGCCAGCTGGGCGTGCACGACTACCACACCCAGACCGAGCGCTACAACGAGTACCTCGGCGCCGCCATCGTGAAGGGCGACCAGCGCGCCGTGCGCGAGTTCGAGGAGCGCTTCAAGGTGCTGGCCCGGTACGGCGGCGCCTACGTCACCCTGCAGGACCGCCAGTTCAACGAGGTGAAACGCCTGAGCGTGCTGCGCATGAAGCTGGAGCAGGCCCAGGCCGACCACGAGAGCGACCTGCCCCACAAGTTCGTGGTGAACCACGCCCAGCCCGCCGACAAGAAGAGCTACCCCGTGCGCTGGCTCGTGGTGGCCGTCAGCACCATCAGCGCCTTCCTCCTGGCCCTGCTGCTGATCGTGGTGCAGGAGAACGTCCGCAAGATCAAGACCCACCATGGCCGCTGAGCTCGACCTTTCCCATGCGCTGACCGTGCTGCGCCGCGGCTGGCGCACGATGGCCCTCACCGCCCTGGTGGCCCTGGTGCTCAGCGCCGTGCTCAGCGGGCCCACCTTCATCGCCCCGCGCTACCGCTCCAGCGCCACGGTGTTCCCCGTGAACCTCACGAGCTACAGCATCGAGACCCGCACGGACCAGCTGCTGCAGTTGCTGGAGAGCAACAGCATCCGCGACAGCCTCGTGCAGCGCTTCGACCTGGCCCGCCATTACGAGATCGACATCACCAAGCCGCCGGGGCGGTTCTACCTGGACGCGGAATACCACGACCGCGTGGAGATCGGCAAGACGCGCTTCGAGAGCGTGCAGATCGAGGTGACCGACGAGGACCCGCAGCTGGCGCGCGACATGGTGCAGGAGATCCTGCGACAGACCGACCTGCTGGCCCGCAGGCTGCAACGCGAGAAGTCGCACGAACTGCTCGCCATCTCCGAACGCGAGATGGCCATCGCCAAGCACAAGCTGGACAGCGTGGAAACGAGGCTCGACCAGCTGCGCCGCGAGACCGGCCTGCTGGACTACGACGCCCAGACCGAGGAGGTGACCCGCGGCTACCTGCGCATGCAGAGCGGCGGTGCTTCCGGTGCCGCGCGGGAGGAGGCCCGCGGCCTGCTGAAGGCCCTGGGCGAAAAGGGCGGTGAGTTCCGGCAGCTCACCGAGCTGAGCACCATCTTCCGGGACAATTACGTGGCCCGCCTCAACGACGTGGAGAAGGCCCGCACCGACGTGAACAAGGTGCTCACCTACACCAACGTGGTGGGCTACCCCGAGGTGGCCGACAAGAAGGTCTTCCCGGTGCGCTGGCTCATCGTCCTCATCAGCATGGCCAGCGCGCTCTTCCTGGCCTACGTGCTGCTGGCCCTCCGCCATCGTCCGTAGGCCATGGTGCAGGCGTTGAAGCGGCAGTGGATCATGGTGGTGTGCGCCGCCTTCGTGCTGCTCAACCTGCTGCTGACGGCCCGCGACATGCCCTGGCTTGCGCTATTGCCCGCGGCCCTCATCGCCGTGTGGGCCATGCTGGCCGCGGCCGACAAGCTGCTGCTCTTCATCGTGTTCGCCACGCCGCTGTCCATCAACCTCGAACAGCTCGACCTGGGGGGCATCGGCATCAGCCTGCCCACCGAACCGCTCATGGTGGGGCTCACCGTGCTCTTCCTGCTCAAGGTCGCCCTGGAGAAAGGCGTGATCGCGCCAGGCGTGCTGCGCCACCCCATCACCGGCATCATCGTGGCCCAGCTGGTGTGGATGACGGCGTGCATCGTGCCCAGCGCGATGCCGCTGGTGAGCTTCAAGTTCCTCCTGGCCCGCCTGTGGTTCGTCACCACCTGCTACTTCATGGCCACGCGCCTGTTCGAGGACGGCCGCAACATGAAGCGCATGATTTGGCTCTTCATCACCGCCATGGCCGGGGTGATCGTGTACACGCTGATCAACCACGCGCAACATCATTTCGAGCAGGACCCCGCGCACTGGGTGATGACGCCCTTCTTCAAGGACCACACGAGCTACGGGGCCATCATCGCCTTCTTCCTGCCCTTCCTGGTGGCCGCACCGTTCATGCCGGAGACGCCACGCACGATGCGTGGCTATGCGGGGGTGATGCTGTTGCTCTTCGCAGCGGGGCTGTTGTTCAGCTACACCCGTGCCGCCTGGGTGAGCCTGGTGGGCGCTTTCGGCATGCTGATGGTCCTGCGCCTGCGCATCCCCCCCTGGGCGCTCCTGCTGGTGCTCGGTTCCGGCGGCGCGCTCTATGCCGTGAACGCCGACCGCATCACCGTGGCGCTGGAACGCAACCGCGAGGAGAGCAGCGACGACCTGGGGGAGCACGTGCAGAGCATCAGCAACATCAGCAGCGACGCCAGCAACCTGGAGCGCCTCAACCGGTGGAACTCGGCCCTGCGCATGTGGCAGGAGCGGCCGGTGTTCGGCTGGGGGCCCGGCACCTACATGTTCCAGTACGCCCCCTTCCAGGCCAGCGAGGACCGCACCATCATCAGCACCAACTTCGGTACGGGCGGCAATGCGCACAGCGAGTACCTGGGCCCGCTGGCCGAACAGGGCGTGCCCGGCATGCTGCTCATGGTCCTGCTCGTGGTGGTCACCGTGTGGACCGTGATGCGTCTGTATCCGCGCATGCCCAAGGGCCCGGACCGCACGCTGCTGGTGGTGGCCTTTCTGGGCCTGGTGACCTACTACCTGCACGGTGCGCTGAACAACTTCCTGGACACCGACAAGGCCGCAGTGCCCTTCTGGATGTTCACGGCCATGGTGGTGCTGTTCGACCTGCGCCACCCGAAGGTGCAGCGCGATCGTGAAGCGCTCAGCGCAGCGCGCAGCTGAGCAGCGCGATGTCGTCCAGGTAGGGCTGACCGCCCCGGTGCGCCTCGAAACGCGCCACCACCGCTTCGATCACGGCGCCCGGCCCCGCGTGGCGCACCTCGTCCACCGCGCGGCGCACCTGGTCCAGCTCGAAGGCCTGGCCGTGCACGTCCTCCTGCTCCACGAGACCGTCGGTGTAGGCGAGCAGCAGGCTGCCGGGCGGCAGGGTGGTGGCGCCCACCTGCAGGAAGGGCAACTTCGGCATCATGCCCAGCGCGATGCTGCCGGTGGAAAGCTCCGTGAAGCCCTCCGCGGTGCGCAACAGCACCGGGTTGTGCCCGGAGTTCACATAGCGCATCGCGCCGGTGCGCAGGTCGAGGTCGGCCAGGAAACAGGTGATGAAGCGCTCGCCGCGGGCGTTGCCGTACACCTTGTCGTTGAGGTCGCGCACCAGCGCGTCGAGGGGATCGTTGGAGTACTCCACCAGCGCGCGCAGCGTCGCCTGGAAGTTGCTCATCAGCAGCGCGGCGGCCATGCCTTTGCCGCTGACGTCGGCCACCACGAGCACCATGCGGTCGCCGCGGTGCACCACGTCGTAGTGGTCGCCGCCCACCTGGCGGTGGGGCAGGTACCAGGCGGCGGCCTCGAAGCGGTCGGTGCGCGGCAGCTCCTGCGGCACCAGCATGCCCTGCATCTCGGCGGCCAGCTCCAGCTCGCGCTTGTCGCGCTCCTGCTGCAGGGCCTGGGCGGCGAGGCGCTTGTTCTCCAGCGCCACCACGATCAGGTTGGTGAGCGTCTGGATGAAGTTGAGGTGCTTCACCGAGGGGCTCATGCGCTGTTCGTCCTCGTCAAGGTCGCCGATGAGCAGGTAGGCCAGCGGCCGCTGCTCGTGGAACACGGGCACCACCACGTCGAAGCCGGCGAGGCGGTCCTCTTCCTGGGCGGTGGTAAGGTGGATGCCCTCGCCGGCGGTGGCCAGCACATCGAGGTCGATGGACGGGGGCGTGTGGCCCACACCGTGGCTCAGCGCCAGCTGCCAGCGGTCGGTGCGCTCATACAGCAGCAGGCGGGTGATGCCCAGCTCCTGGTGCACGATGCCACCGTAGAGCCGCAGCAGGCCGGCGCGGTCCACGTTGCCATTGATGGCCTTGGTGACCTCCAGCAGGGCTTTCAGCTGGAACTCCTTCAGGCCGAGGCGCTCGGTGAGGCGGTCGAGGCGGGTCATGCTCACAGCCCCAGCTTGCGCGCGATGTCCGGTAGGCGCTGGCTCAGGGCGATCTCGCGCAGCTTCTGGCGTGCCTCGGTGGCCGGGGAGCCCAGGTAACTGCGGCCGCCCTCCACATCGCTCATGATGCCGCTCTGCCCGAGCAGCACGGCGCCCTTGCCCACGCGCAGTTTGCTGGGGATGCCCACCTGGCCCCACAGCGTCACCTCGTCCTCGATCACCACGGCGCCGGCGATGGCCACGTGCGCGGCGATCAGGCAGCGTCGGCCGATCAGGGTGTCGTGGCCCACCTGCACGTGGTTGTCCATCTTGGTGCCTGCGCCGATCCGCGTGTCGGCGCTCACCCCGCGGTCGATCGTGCACAGCGCGCCGATCTCCACGTCGTCCTCGATCAGCACGCTGCCGCAGGGCACCATCTTGTCGTAGCCGGTGGGGCGCTTCTTGTAGTAGAAGGGGTCGGAGCCGATCACGGTGTTGGCGTGCACCGTCACCCGGTCGCCGAGCTGGGCAGGACCGTAGATCACCACCCCGGGCATCAGCAGGCAGTCCGCACCGATGCGCACGTCGGGGCCGAGGACCACGCTGGGGTGCACCTCGGTGCCGGCACCCACCACAGGCCGGGCCTTGCTCCACGCCTTGCGCGGGCTGAAGTGCCGCACCAGCCGGTTGTAGTCACCGCAGGGATCGATGCTGATCAGCAGGGCCTTGCCCGCCGGGGCCTCCACCTCCTTGTCGATCAGGATCGTGGTGGCGGCGCTCTCCAGGGCCTTCGCGTACCACTTGGGATGGTCCACGTACACCAGGTCGCCGGTGCGCACCCGGTTGATCTCGTTGATGCCGGTAACGGTGCGGGTGGCGTCACCTGCCACGCGCACGCCCAGCAGGGCGGCCAGTTCGGCGGCGGTGCAGGGCTCGGTGAGGTCCATCGGCACGAAGGTAACCGCGCGGCCTTCAGGGCCGGAAACGCGGACCCCGCCGGCTGCGGGGGCAGGGCGGGGTCCGGGGCGGGGATGAGGAGCCGCGTCGGTGCGCGGCGACCCGATCGTCGTCCCTACTTCTTGACGCGGTCCATGTACTCCCCTGACTCGGTGTCGATCCGCACCACGGTGCCCTCCTCCACGAAGATGGGCACGTTGATCTCCACGCCGGTCTCCAGCTTGGCGGGCTTCATCACCTTGTTGGCGGTATCGCCCTTCACGGCGGGCTCGGTGTACACCACCTTCAGTTCCACCGTCTTCGGCGGGCGGGCGAAGATGGGCTGCTCGCTCTCGAAGCCGATCTGCACCACCATCTCCTCCTTCATGAAGCCCAGCGCGCCGCCGAAGAGGCCCACGGGGATGTACTTCTGCTCGAAGCTCTCCTGGTCCATGCACACCAGGTTGTCGCCTTCGCGGTAGAGGTATTGCAGTTCGTGCACCTCCACGCGGAGCACCTCGATCGTTTCGCCGCTGCGCCAGCGGTTCTCGGCCAGCTTGCCGTTGCGCAGGTTGCGCATCTTGCCCTGGTAGAAGGCGCGCAGGTTGCCCGGCGTGCGGTGCTGCCACTCCATGATCTGGCAGATGTCGCCGTTGAAGCGGATGTAAGAGCCGATGTTGACGTCAGCGGTGGTGGCCATGGCGGGATGGGATGCGGCCTTCGTTTCCGGAAGGCGGGCGCGAAAATAGGGGATCGGCCCGAAGGCCGGCGACATCGGTTCAGCCCCGGGCGCCGGGCTTCCACGCCAGCACGTCCAGCTGCGCGGTGCACAGGGCGGTCTCGGCCTCCACGCGGTTGCTGGCCACCACCAGCGTGCGCCCCTCCACGTGGGCCTGCAGCAGCTCGACGGACCAGGTGGTCCCGCGCGCGTCCAAGTTGCTCGTGGGTTCGTCCAGCAGCAGCAGGGGCACGTCGCTCATCACGGCCAGCACCAGCTTCAAGCGCTGCTTCATGCCGCTGCTGAACTGCCGCACGGGCTTGTCCAGCTCCTTGTCCAGATAAGCCGCGCGGGCCACGTCCACGTCGGCAAGGCCCGGCCGGAAGGGCTTGAAGCGCCGGTGGAAGGCCAGGGTGTCGCGCAGGCTCAGGTCCTCGTACAGGCCCAGGTAGGGGGTGGCGAAGGCCACCTGGCGGTACACCGCCTCGGGGTCGATGACGCGCCCGTCCAGCTGGTGCAGCACCGTGCCCGAGGTGGCCGACAGGGCGCCCCCGATCACCTGCAGCAGGGTGCTCTTCCCGCTTCCGTTCGGGCCCAGCAAGGCGGTGCGGCTGCCGGCGGCGAAGACGTGCTCCACTTCGCGGAACACCACCTCGCGCCCGAAGCGCTTGGTGACGGAGCGGAGGGCGACTTCCATTCAGAGGAATACGGGGAATGTAGGAATGTGGAAATGAGTGGAGGTGGCGATCGTCGAAGGTCGATCATTAGAGGGTCTTCACATGTTCACATTCGCCCATCTCCACATTGCGGCCTACTCCGCCAGCCCGCGCATGATGCCCTTGGGGCTGTTGCGGATGAAGTCCAGGATCTGGCCGCGCTCGGGGCTGCGCGGCAGGGTCTGCTCCACGCTCTGCACGGCGCGCTCCACGTTGTTGTTGCGCACGAAGATCTCGCGGTAGATGTCCTCGATGCGGGCCACCTGCTCGTCGGTGTAGCCGCGGCGGCGCAGGCCCACCACGTTCACGCCCACGTAGCTCAGGGGTTCGCGTGCGGCCTTCACGAAGGGCGGCACGTTCTTGCGCACCAGGCTGGCGCCGGCGATGAAGCTGTGGGCACCGATGTGCAGGAATTGCTGCACGGCCACGTTGCCCTCCAGGATGGCCCAGTCGTCGATGGTGACGTGGCCGGCCAGGTTCACGCTGTTGGCGATGACGATGTTGTTGCCCAGCACGCAGTCGTGCGCCAGGTGCACATAGGCCATCAGCAGGCAGTAGCTGCCCACGGCGGTGCGCTGGCGGTCGGCCGTGCCGCGGTTGATGGTGACGCACTCGCGGATGGTGGTGCCGTCGCCCACCTCGGCGGTGGTGTACTCCCCGGCGAACTTGAGGTCCTGCGGGATGGCGCCGATCACCGCGCCGGGGAAGATGCGGCAGCGGCTGCCGATGCGGGCACCGTCCATCAGCACGGCGTTGGGCCCGATCCAGGTGCCGTCGCCGATCGTCACGTCGGCGTAGATGGTGGCGAAGGGCTCCACCACCACGTCGCGGCCGAGCTTCGCGTCGGGGTGCACGGAGGCGAGGGGGGAGATGCTCATGCGTTGACCGCCGAGGTCTTCGGCGCCGGGGTGTCCGCGTTGGTCCTGGGTTCGGGGGCCTTGTCGCGGGCGATCTGGGCCATCATCTCGGCCTCCATCGCCGGCTGTCCGTTCACGTAGGCCACGCCTTTCATGTGCACGATGCCGCGCCGGATGGGCGTGATCAGCTGCAGGCGGAACACCACCGTGTCCCCCGGGATCACCTTGCGCTTGAAGCGCACGCCGTCGATCTTCAGGAAGTAGGTGGTGTAGTGCTCCGGGTCGGGCACCTGGCTGAGGGCGAAGACCCCGCCTACCTGTGCCATGGCTTCGATCTGGATCACCCCGGGCATCACCGGGTTGTTCGGGAAATGGCCCTGGAAAAAGGGCTCGTTCATGGTCACGTTCTTCACCCCGATGATGGTGTCCTCCGTGATCTCCATGATCTTGTCGATCAGCAGGAAGGGGTAGCGATGCGGCAGCATCCGCGCGATCGCGTTGATGTCGTACAGCGGTTCACGCGACAGGTCGTACTGGAACCCTGCGGCCTTGCGCTCCAGCCGCATCGCCTCCTTGATGCGCTTGGCGAAGCTGGTGTTGCCGAAGTGCCCCGGTCGAGCCGCCAGGATGTGGCCCTTGATCGGTCGGCCCACCAGGGCCAGGTCGCCCACGATGTCCATCAGCTTGTGCCGCGCCGGCTCGTTGAAGAACTTCAGGTCCGTGGTGTTCAGCACGCCGTTGCGGCGGATCTCCACGTCGCGGTACTCCTTGCCCAGCAGCTTGGCCAGCGCCTGCAGCTGCTCCTTGCTGGTGCCTTCGCGGTCCTCCATCACGATGGCGTTGTCCAGGTCGCCGCCCTTGATGAGGCCCGCCTTGGCCAGCTGCTCCAGCTCGCGCAGGAACACGAAGGTGCGGCAGGGGGCGATCTCCGTCTTGAACTCGCCGGTGTGGTACATGCTGGCGTGCTGCGTGCCGAGCACCGGGCTGTTGTAGTCCACCATCACCGTCAGCCGGAACTCGCCGCCCGGGGTGGGCACGCCCAGCATCTCGGTGCCGCGCTCCTTGGTCTCGAACCAGATGGGCTCCTTCAGCACGTACCAGTCCTTGTCGGCCTTCTGCTCCACGATGCCGGCCTCCTCGATGGCCAGCACGAAGGGCAGCGCGCTGCCGTCCATGATGGGCAGTTCGGGCCCGGTGATCTGCAGCAGGCAGTTGTCCACCCCAAGGGCGTACAGTGCTGCCAGCACATGCTCGGTGGTGTTCACCTTGGCGCCGTCCTTCCCCAGGGTGGTGCCACGGTCGGTGCTCACCACCAGGTCGGCGTCGGCCTCGATCACCGGGGCGCCGTCCAGGTCCATGCGCTGGAACTTGTAGCCGTGCCCTTCGGGGGCCGGGTTCAGCGTCAGCGTCACCGGTTCGCCGGTGTGCAGGCCCACGCCGGTGATGGAGACGGTCTGCTTGAGGGTGCGTTGTTTGTCGCTCATGCGTTCGCGCGCCCGGGCCGTCGCGGTCCCCGGGATCGCCGGCCGAAGCTACGGCGCGGCCGCGAAGCGCGGGTTCAGCCCGCCTGGCCGGCCTCCTTGCGGAGCTCCGCCAGCATGCGCTCCAGCTCGGCCACGCGCCGCTGCAGCTCGGGCAGATTGCGGAACACCACGTAGCTGCGCTTGTAGGGGCCGATGGCGAACGCCGGGCTGCCCTGCACAGTGACCCCGTCCGGGATGTTCTCCCCGATGCCGCTCTGCGCCGCCACCTTCACGCGGTCGCCCACCGTGAGGTGCCCGGCGATGCCCACCTGACCGCCGATCATGGCGTGGGCGCCCACCCGGCTGCTGCCCGCGATGCCCGTCTGCGACACCACCACCGTGTGCGACCCGATCTCCGCATTGTGCCCCACCTGGATCAGGTTGTCCAGCTTGGCGCCCCGGCGGATGATGGTGCTGCCCAGCGTGGCCCGGTCGATGGTGCAGTTGGCCCCGATCTCCACGTCATCCTCGATCACCACGTTGCCGATCTGGGGGATCTTCTCCTGCTCGCCGGCAGCGTTCACCGTGAAGCCGAAGCCGTCCGAGCCGATCACCGTGCCGCTGTGGATGATGCAGTTCCGGCCGATCACGCTCCGCCCGTACACCACCACGTTGGCGTGGATGCGCGTGCCCGCCCCGATCACCACGTTGTCGCCGATGGTGCAGTTGGGCAGGATCTTCACCCCGTCGCCGATCACCACCCCGTCGCCGATGTGGGTGAAGGTGCCGATGTACACGTCCTTGCCGATGGTGGCCTTCGGGCTGATGTAGCTGGGCTGCTCATAGCCCTTCTTCTCGTACTGGTGCGCGTCGTGCATCTGCAGCAGGCGCGAGAAGCAGGCGCGCGGGTCGGCCACGCGGATCAGCGTCACATGCTTGGGGATGGGGCGCGTGGGGTGGAAGCCCTTCTCCACCAGCACCACGCTGGCCGCGGTGGTGTACACGTGCTCGGTGTACTTCGGGTTGGCCAGGAAGCTCAGCGTGCCCAGGCGGCCCTCCTCGATCTTGCTGATGTCGCTCACCAGCACCTGCGCATCACCGTCCACCTCCCCCTGGAGGAACTCGGCGATCTGTCCGGCGGAGAACTGCATGCCCGGCAAAAGTAGGCCGCGGAACGGCCGCCCTCAGTGCGCCATGGGCACCGTCACCCGCACATCGTCCCAGCTCAGGGTCAGCGCCAGCGGCGCCTCCTGCACGGCGATGGTGAAGAGCTCCACCGGCCCGGCGAGCCGCTCCACGGGCACCTGCACCTGCAGGGCATCGTGCTCCGGCCGGCGTTGCGCCTTCTGGTCGAAGTCCACGCCCCACGGGTACATGCGGTCGTTCCAGATCACCGTCCACCCGTCCTGGCCGGGGATGGTCCACAGCGTGTAGGCCCCGGCCTTCAGCACCCTGCCATCGATGGTGAGGGGCTTGTTGGTGGTGAAGGTCGTGGCCTCGTTGGCCCCCGTGCGCCACACCTGGTCGTAGGGCACCAGCTCGCCGAAGATCACCCGGCCCTTCTTGCCCGGCCGGTTGTAGAAGACCTCCAGCTCCAGGTCGCCCTGCGTGAACTGCACCCGGTCCTCGGGGCTCGCCTTCTTCGTGTTGTACTTCATGAACTGGAAGCCCGCGAAGACCACCATGAGCACAACGGCCAGGCCGAGCAGGATCCACTTCAGCGCTTTCTTCATCGGAACGGGGTGTGGGGCGAAGGTAGGAGGCCACGTATGCACATGTGCTCATGCGCACATGGGATCAGCCCGTTCGCTGCACCACCATGCTGTTGGCCTGCGCCGTGGGGGTCACCACCAGGTCGTTGACGCAGACGTGGGGCGGCAGGGTGGTGACGTAGTGCACCAGCTCGGCGATGTCCTCGGGGCGCAACGGCTGCAGGCCGTGGTACACCTGCCTCGCGCGGTCCTCGTCGCCGTGGAAGCGCACCACGCTGAACTCCGTTTCGGCCAGGCCGGGCGCGATCTGCGTCACCTTGATGCCGTGGGGCAGCAGGTCCTGGCGCAGGCCCTTGGTGAGGGCGTCCACCGCGTGCTTGCTGGCGCAGTACACGGCGCCCCTGGGGTACACCTCCTTGCCGGCGGTGCTGCCGATGTTGATGATGTGGCCGGTCCCGGCGGCGATCATGCCCGGCAGCACGGCGCGCGTCACGTGCAGCAGGCCCTTCACGTTGGTGTCCAGCATGCGCTCCCAGTCCTGCAGGTTCCCCTCCTGGATGGGGTCGAGCCCCGCGGCCAGCCCGGCGTTGTTCACCAGCACATCGATGGGGTGCCAGGCCGCGGGCAGCGAGGCGATGGCGCGCACCGTGGCGTCGTGGTCGCGCACGTCGAAGTGCAGGGCGTGCACGCGGTCGTGGGCGCCGAGGGTGCCGTGCAGGCCTTCCAGCTCCTGGCGCAGGGCCTCGAGCCGCTCCTTGCGGCGGCCAGTGATGATCAGGCGGTGGCCCTCGGCGGCGAAGCGGCGCGCCGTGGCCTCACCGAAGCCGCTGGTGGCGCCGGTGATGAGGATGAGCTTGGGCATGGGTGCTGCGCCAGGGCACAGGGCCAGGGCGCGGGGCGAAGATCGGGAAGGGAGGGGGAGAACGGCGTGGGCCGGGCGATCGGTCCGGGAGCGCGTGCTGTTGCGACCTCTAAATGGCACTTGCCTTCCAAGGTTCATCCTTGGACAATGCCGATGACATCAACATGATGTTCGTCCGGAGTGGATCGATCAAGGTAGTGAGAAAGTGGACAAGTCATTACCAATTGGACGGATCAAGGAAACAGCCCGACGAATGGACCATCGGCCTCGGTTTTGTCGTCGTGGCTCTTCTACGATCGAATTCCGTTGGCTCAACGCCATCCATGGAGGGCTGCAAACCAAGGAAGGCGAAGGGACCGAAGCCTTTTAACGGACCGGCCATCGTGGTTTTTCGCTCGAGCACCAGTCGGCTTACTTCGATCAGCCCAAGCAACCTCTTCAGGATGCCGGTTTGATGTCTTCAAACAGACACCCCCCCGCCGAGGCCCATCCAATCGGGTGCGTCGAAAGCCGCAGGTCCACAGCGACACATGGACAAAACGGTTCTACATCGCCGGTACGATCTTCTACGCCGGCATGATCGCCAAGGAGTTGGTCAGTGTCCTTGGTGGAAACCTCCCTTGGTTGCCCGAACTCTACTCCTCCCTTTCCTTGGAACAAGTTCTGCTCGCGGTCAACGCATTCCTGCTCGCACGTGGTCAGCGGTCCTCCCCCACAACCTGAACCCGCAGCATCGGAACAACCCTACCCGGATCTTCGTGATCGGTATGCTCAACTAGGGAGCCCCACGTGATGGGGCTTCCTATTTTCACCCCGTGACCCTCCCCGAATACCTCGCCGCCCTCGCCAAGCTCCACGCCAGCGGCCGCGCCACCGAACACAGCTACCGGGGCGACCTGCAACAGCTACTGGCCTCCATCTGCCCCGGCGTCAGCGTCACCAACGAACCTCAACGCATTGCCTGTGGGGCGCCGGACTACATCCTGACCAAGAAGGATATCCCCGTCGGCTACATCGAGGCCAAGGACATCGGGGTGGACATGGACAGCAAGAGCCTGAAGGAGCAGTTCGACCGCTACCGGGGCTCGTTGGACAACCTCATCATCACCGACTACCTCGTGTTCCGCTTCTTCCGCAACGGAGAGCCCACCACCAGCATCCGCATCGGGGAGGTGAGCGGCGGTAAGGTGAAACCGCTGCCCGCCGAGTTCGACCGCTTCACCGCCCTCATCGCCGACTTCGCCGCGTGGCAGGGGCAGACCATCACCAACCCCAAGAAACTGGCGAGCATGATGGCGGGCAAGGCCCGCCTGCTGGCCGATGTGATCGAGAAGGCCGTGACCAGCGACGAGGAAAGCCGCGCCAACACCGACCTCAAGGACCAGCTGGAAGCCTTCAAGCACATCCTCATCCACGACATCACGCCCAAGGCCTTCGCCGACCTCTACGCGCAGACCATCGCCTACGGCATGTTCGCCGCGCGGCTGCACGACCCCAGCCTGGACAGCTTCAACCGCATGGAAGCGGCCGTGCTCATCCCCAAGAGCAACCCCTTCCTGCGCAAGCTCTTCCACAGCATCAGCGGGCCCGATCTCGATGAGCGCATCGTGTGGATCGTGGATGCGCTGGCGGACATCTTCCGCGCCACCGACATCGCCAGGCTGCTCAGCGGCTTCGGCAAGGGCAGCGGCCGCGAGGATGCCTTCATGCACTTCTACGAGGACTTCCTGGCGCAGTACGACCCCAAGCTGCGCAAGAGCCGCGGCGTGTGGTACACCCCCGATGCCGTGGTGCGCTTCATCGTGCGGGCGGTGGACGACATCCTGAAGACCGAGTTCGGCCTGCCGATGGGCCTGGCCGATAGCAGCACCGTGAAGATCCAGCGGAAGGTGGTGACGCAGGGGCTGCACGGCAACGCCAAGGTGAAGGAGGTGCAGGTGGAGGAAGAGGTACACCGCGTGCAGGTGCTGGACCCCGCCACGGGCACCGGTACCTTCCTGGCCGAAGTGGTGCGGCAGGTGCATGCCAAGTTCCAAGGGCAGGAGGGCATGTGGCCGCAATACGTGGAGCAGCACCTGATCCCGCGCCTCAACGGTTTCGAGCTGCTGATGGCCAGCTACGCCATGGCCCACCTGAAGCTGGACCTGGTGCTGCGCGATACCGGCTACGACATGGGCAAGCCGCACGGCACGCCCAAGGCCAAGGGCCACGGACAGGAGCAGCAGCGCTTGCGCGTGTTCCTCACCAACAGCCTGGAAGAAGCGCACCCCGATACCGGCACCCTCTTCGCCAGTTGGCTGAGCCAGGAGGCCAACGAGGCCAATGCCGTGAAGCGCGATACGCCTGTGATGGTGGTGCTGGGGAACCCGCCGTACAGCGGCATCAGCACCAACGGGCGAGTGGGTTGATGAGCTTATCGCACCGTACAAGCAAGAACCAGGACGGCGAGCACTTTGGTGAGCGCAACTCACTGGCTGAATGACGACTACGTGAAGTTCATTCGCTACGGTGAGCACTTCATTGAGAAGACCGGGGAAGGTGTTTTGGCGTACATCAACAACCATAGCTTCCTGGACAACCCCACCTTCCGGGGTATGCGCTGGCACCTGCTGAACACCTTCGACAAGATCTTCATCATCGACTTGCACGGGAACAGCATTAAGAGCGAACGAGCACCAGATGGCTTAGCTGACGAGAATGTCTTCGATATCCAGCAGGGTGTTAGCATCAACCTGTTCGTCCGGACGGCACAGAAGAAGAAGGGGCAGCTTGGCAAGGTTCACCATGCCGAGCTCTATGGAACCAGAGATAGCAAGTACAATGGGTTGAAGGAGCGCCTAATGCATGGATTAGACTTCAAAATACTTGACTATACCCCGCCCTATTATTTCATGCTTCCGAAGGATGAAACATCCCGTGAGGAGTATGAAAGACTTGTTCCCATCAATCAACTTTTCAGTCTGTCTGCCCCTGGTATCACAACATCACGCGACGACTTCGCAACAGATCACTCAAGAGTGCAACTCATAGAACGGGTTAAGGACTTCTGCTCTAAGGAGCTCTCTCTCCAAGAGTTCCAAGCAAGGTATCACCTCACGGAGAACTACGCCTGGAAGGTCGGAGAGCAGCGCCGGATGTCGCCTGAGTTCGATGAGAAACTCGTCACGCAGATCTACTATCGCCCATTTGAAATGAGGTACATCTATTACCAAGACAACCTTGTCTTCAGAATGCGGCAGAACACCATGCGTCAGTTTCTCGGCAACCAGAACATTGGTCTTGCGGTTGGAGCTCAATGTGCTGATGAATGGCGTTATGTCTTGGCTACTAAGGCAATGACAGATTTCAACTTGACTGGGACGGCGGGAAAATTCGGCTCAGGATTTTTGTTCCCACTATATCGTTTTCCCGATACGACCAATCAAACAAGTGCATTGGTACAAGAGGTTCATCCTAACCTGGATGCCAAGCTGGTGGAGCAGCTGGCCAAGGGCGCGGGGCTCACCTATCGCTTCGATGCCAACGACCTGTGGGCGCATGGCAAGGCAAAGGACTTAACGCCCTTGGATGTTCTGGACTACTGCTACGCGGTGCTGCATAGCCCAGCCTACCGGGAGAAGTACAAGGAGTTCCTGAAGAGCGACTTCCCGCGCATCCCGTATCCTACCGATGCAAAGAAGTTCCGCGCGCTGGTGCAACTGGGTGCGCGCCTGCGCCGCTTGCACCTGCTTGAGGACCCCGCCGTGGAGCAGTTCATCACCAAGTTCCCCGCACCGGGCGACAACACCATTACCCGCAAGATGACGGCGAAGAGCCCCGGCTATGAGTCCACCGGCAAAGGGCCTGGGCAAGGTTTGGATCAACGACGACCAGTACTTCGCCGACGTGCCCGAGGTGGCCTGGAACTTCTACATCGGTGGCTATCAACCCGCGCAGAAGTGGCTGAAGGACCGGGTGGGGCGCGTGCTGTCAACGGATGACCTACGCCATTACCAGCGGATGATCGTGGCGCTGACGGAGACGGGGAGGTGTATGGAGGAGGTGGATAAGGTGGGGGTGGTATGAAGGGTTCAAAGCGGCCAAGGCAAGCCATCTATTACAGGCCGATGGACATTGAAGACCGGGTCTCGTTCTTCAGAACCCATGTTGCGACCGGGAAGGTGCAATTCGAAGCAGAACTGCAGCACTTCTTGTCGGTGCTCAGTGTCGGAATGATACCTGCCCATCAACGAATGCAGGCAATTGCCGATCCGGGTCACGAGTCTACCGATGAACATATCGCCGAGCTGCATGCCATCCGGTCGTATATGGGCCATATGGTGCGCTATGCGTTCATTCATGTGTTCGCCCAGTTCGATCAATGGGCGTTGCTGTCTCTCGATGTCTATGGGAGGATCATTGGGAAGGATGTGAGCTATGCCGACGATACGGGTGGCGCACTTCGCGTCCTACCCCAATTCCTATCCCGAGAGACCGCGTCCAAACTCGACCCGCTGAAGGGACGGCTTGAGTTCTACCTCACCCTTCGCAATCAGTTTGCACACTACGCCTATAACGGCGAGGGGAGTTTCCACATGAATGCAAGACAGGATGGTTTTGAGTCCCTATTACGGAAGGAAGCAGGGATAGCATGCGAACCATCATTGCATGCCTCCAAGCAGGGAAAGCCGGGGTTCTTCATGAAGTACACCATCACTAGTGACCGGCCGTTGATCAGCCTTATCGAAGCAGCCAAAGCCTACTACTTTGGCCTTTTGGATGAATGGATGTGTGAAGTCATGGATGCTCATGGAACCACTTCCCCTGCGCCATAGCATAACCGAGGCCCAAGGTGCTTGGGAGACCGGTATGCGCCCGATACTGGTGGTGGGGGATGACCTGCGTGCTTACGTGGCGAAGCATGGCGGGGGGCACCGGGTATGCTCTCGCTTGGTGAACGAGCTCTTGGCGCACCATTACGCACGGATCTGGGGTCTTCCCGTGCTGGAGGCAGCACTTATGGACGTGGATCCTGACCATGTGGGTCGCTTTGTGGCCGGCGACCGGCAGCCGGGCTATTTCAAGACCACCTGCTGGGCCACGGTCTTTCGCAGGGACTCAGTAGAGCTGAACCGGTTTCTGCGCACCGCCAATGCCTACGAACGGCGGCACTATGCCAACAAGGAGGATCTGCTGCGGATCGCCCTCTTCGACATCTGGCTGGCTAACGAGGATCGTACACAGAACAACCCGAACATCCTGGTGACGGCAGACCCCGAAGGATCCACCTTCCGGGTGATGGACCACGAGGCCATCTTCGGCACCAACGTGCTGGAGAAACCCCTGCCATTACTGACCATGGAGGACAGCCTGTTGGCCCACTCCGTCCTTCCTGCCTTGCTGGGTGCAAGCTTCAGCAGGGATGGCAACCTGGTAGCCCATGCGGTGCAGGATGCCTACCTTTGGATGCACAATTGCGAACAGCGCACCGATGAGGTCCTTTCCCGTCTCCCGGCCGATTGGGGCATCGATGTAGCCAACTTGCGCCAGCGGCTGCAGGATCGGCTCTTCGATCCGCAGCACTTTTCCGCCGTACTCGACCATTTCCACGCCTTGTTGGCCCAATGCTGAACCAATGCCTGCGCCGGGCTTCGGCGCTGAACTCATGAGCAGCTTCTATTCCATCATCTACGCCGGGATCAACCCCGTGGCCGGCGATAAGCTCGCGGTAGGGCTTTTCATGCGCGGTGCCGAACGGCCTCATTTTGCGTGGAGCCGGAACAGGGTGGGCGTTGTGCGCGACCTGCTGGGACGCGATGCCCACCGCATGCTGGTGATGAACCTTAAAGCCCTCGCTCGTGAGACCACCGCTGATGCGAAGCTGAGCACGGGCCTTTTCAGCCAAGTGGACTCCGGAGAGCTCGCCGGGCAATTGTTGCAGGAGCCCTACTTCGAGTATTTGAGCAAGTACAGCCGCAACCTGCTCACGTTCGGTCCGGTCACGCGCATTGATGTGGAGGCTGATGAAACTCGGTTCGCTGCGCTCTTCAAACTGCTGGTGGATGACCAGGAGATGGGCAATATACCTGCGACCTCGGACATTGATGATGTGCGCGATGGGCTGCGGACCCGCACGGCGCATCGGCTTTCATGGGAGGTAACGCTTACCCAGGCGCAGTTGCCTGGTTTGCTCATGCCCTCGGTCACCATCGGCTTCCATGGCCGCAACGACCTGGACGTCATCGGCGAGGTGGTGGACTTCATGCGGCCGAACTACCATTTGGAGAACCAGTTGTATGAACTGAACGATGTGCAACGCGCCATCAGCGAGGGCAAGCGCCTCGGCAAGGCCTATGTGGTGGGAGATGAACCGCACGCTGGCACGCATCCCAAGCAACACGCCACCTGGAAGGCGTTCCGGGCACAAAGTCGATACACCGTGGTGCCCAGCGTCGAGGTGAAGGAGGTGGAGCGGTACATGGAAGATCACAATGTGCGTCCGGTGGAACTGAAGTGATGATCGCGTTCGACCGTGATCCATGGCCCGCTTCCTCACCGCCACCGACAGAAGCGCCGCCATCGAGCGGGTGATCCGTGATGCACACGGAGCGCTCACGCTCATCAGCGCTTTCGTCTTCCCCCGGATCGTACACCTGCAGCGCCTGCAGGATGCCGCGGAGAGGGGGGTGGAGATCACCATCCTGTTCGGCAAGAAGCCCATGGACCAGGGCGTGTTCCGCGACCTGCGCGAACTGCCGAACATGCGGCTTTACTTCCTGAAGGAGCTGCATGCCAAGTGCTACTTCAACGAACGGGAGGGCGTCATCACCAGCCTGAACCTGCTCGGGGGATCGGAGCGGCACAACCGGGAGATGGGTGTCCTGCTGAGCGCTGCGGAGGATGTCGAGGCTTATGGGGCCATGTGCACGGAAGCGCGGACTGATCCCCGACAGGAGCATGGAGGCCACGCGCACGCAATGGGCGCAGCGGGCGCAGGCGATAATCACAACACTCGAGGCTGGAGGCGCTGAACTCAGCACGATGGACAAAGTGCGCCGGAAGCATCCGCGCGCCTATCTGCGCTGGACAGCCGCTGAGGACGCACTGGTGCTGGAGATGCTGGATAAAGGCATGGCCCGGCTGGCCATCAGTGATGTGCTTCAACGGCAGCCTTCGGCCATCGCCTCGCGGATCATGAAGCTACGCGGGGAGTAGGAACGGTGAAGGAGCGGAGTCCTTGACCGCCTTTCCGGGCGTGCGGATGGTCCGCTTCACCAAACGCTGATCATCCCACCCCCCCTCTGGCGCGAGCGTCCACGCTCATGCCGTTCACCGCCGTTCGTCCTTTCCCTCTCCCACTGGCGCTCGCCCGTTCGGGGTGGCCACGCCAGGTACTGATCCTTGCCCTCCTCAGCCCCCAGGCGTGGGTTGCGCCAGTGCAGCGGGGAGCATGAGCAGGAAGGGCAGGGCCTGTGCGTAGTCCAGGGAGTCGTACTCCAGCCCCAGTGCCCGGATGTTCCGGTAGTACTGTTGGTGGTGCTGGTAGTAGTGGCGCTCGCTGGGGATGAGCCAGGCCTTTTCGCCGAGCTTTTGTACGAGGAACCACTTTTCCAGCAGGCGTGCGCAGCGCCCGTTGCCATCGTCGAAGGGGTGGATCTTCACGAACACCAGGTGCAACAGGGCCGCGTAGTGGAACACCTGCGCCGGGGACAGGTCCATGGTGTGCAGCTGCGACAGGTCCGCGAAGAATTTGTCCAGTTCGGCCTGCACCGCATGGGGGGGCGTGGCCACGTACTCGATGCGGCCATCCGGCGTGGTCACAACCATGGTGCTGGTGCGCACCCTGCCGCCCCGGCCTGCGGGCAGGATGTGGCTGGTAAGCATGCGGTGGGCCTCCAGCAGGGTGTCGCGTTCGAAGGGGTTGGCCTGGGCGTATTGGTAGGCGGCGTAGAGGTCGTCCACCTTCTGGGTGTGGTCCGGCCGGAAGGGAATGCCGAAGCGCTTGTGCTTGACGTAGCTGTCCAGGTCGATCTCTTCGCCCTCGATCTTGCTGGAGAACACGGCCGAGACCGAGGTGTAGAAGCTGAAGGCCTCCAAGGACAGTTCGCTGTCCTGCAAGGTGAGGTAACGTTCCAGGGGATATGCCGCCACGGCCTGCTGGTAGGGCTCCAGCAACAGGGTGGGGAGGATCTGGAAACGCGCGGACATCCTGGTCCAAACCTAACCCATAGCAGCGTCCATGTCCCGGATCGGACCAGGGGCTCCCGACAACGTGATCGGCCTGCCGAAGGCATGGGGCCTGCAGTTCGAAGTGGCCCAGGCTCACCTTCACCCCACCCACCTGGGCCACGCCCCCCCCCTCTGGCGCGAGCGTCCACGCTCGTGCCCTTGAACGCCTGACGAGGGGCCGACGCACGAGCGTGGACGCTCGCGCGAGGCAATGGCATCCGCACTACATTTGGACCATGACCGTGGAGTTCCTGTTCACCCACGAGCTGAGCGAAGAAGGCAAGGCCATGAACAAGGCCTTCAAGACGGCCACCCGGCGTGCGGCCGAGCGGGCGTTCGCCAAGCGCAAGACCATTCTGGTGGAGAAGGACGGCTGGTTGGTGCGTGTGCGCAAGGATGGGAGCGTGTGGCGCCGTGTAAAGAGGTTGCAGCGGCTTCGATTGCCCTGACCGGGCCATGGAGTGGCAGCCCCGCCTGCGCGTGTTCGCTGGTCCCAACGGGTCGGGCAAGAGCATCATGAAGCAACAGGTGATGCGGACCATGGTGCGCGGGCGTCCGGTGAACCTGGGGGTGTACGTGAACGCAGATGAGATCGCGGCCACGCTGAGAGAGCATCGTCGGGTCGATCTGATGGAATTCCAGATCCCCTCGGACCGTGGTTCTGAAGTGGTCTACCCGATCAGGACAGGTCTAGGTCAAATGTAAGTGTGGTTGTTGGTGTCGAAATGAGGGGTCCAGGGGAGACTCATCACTCGTTGTTCTGTTGATATCTCAGGCTGCCACGCGGTAGCATGCTGCTGGTGTGCGGTAGCCGAGCGAGGAGTGCTTGCGCTTGTTGTTGTAGCGTTCGATGAAGCGGGCGCAGCTCTGGTAAAGTGCGATACCATCCATGGGCGGAGCCAGGTACAGGTGACCGTGCTTGAGCGTGCGCCAGAAGCGTTCGATGAAGACGTTGTCGATCGCGCGCCCCTTTCCGTCCATGCTGATAAGGACGCCTTCAGCCACGCCTCCCTTGCGGAACAAGGCCGTGTACGCCTCGCTGGTGAACTGGCAGCCTTGGTCGCTATTGATGATCTCGGGCTTACCGTGCATGGCGATCGCTTCGCTGATCATGCCCGTGACCCACTCGGCTTCCATGGTGTTGGAGATGCTCCAGTTGAGCAGGTAGCGGGTATGCACGTCGATCACTGCGACCATGTACATGAAGCCTCCCTTCACCGGCAGGTAAGTGATGTCCACGGCCCACACCTGGTTGCGCCGCTCGATCTTCAAGTCGCGCAGCAGGTAGGGGTGCTTGTACTTGGCCGCATCGATCACGGTGGTGCGCGGCATGCAGTACACGGCCTTGATCCGCATCAGCCGCATGAGCCGCCGCACGCGGGCGCGCCCCACGGCAAAGCCATGGTCGGCCAGGTCCTTGGCCAGCATACGCGTGCCCTTGGCGGGGTCTTCCAGGTGGAGCAGGTCCATCAAACGCATGAGCTGCAGGTCCTCGTCAATGACTGGTCGTGGGGTGTAATAGAGCCCGCTCCGGTGGATCTCCAGCACAGCGCATTGCTTGCTGATGCTCAGTCCTCCCTGGTCCCCAGGCTTGGTCGCCAGTTCGCGGTCCACCAGCGTACGCCGCACATCCAAGGGCATCACAGCAGTTTTTTTTTGAGCCAGTTCACCGTCACGGTCAACTCACCGATCTGCTGGTGCAGCTGCGCCTTCTCCTGCTCATAGGCCTTGGCGTCCACCACTGGGCCATCACCGAACACCTGCTCGGCGCCCTCCAGGAACTCCTTCTTCCAAGCGGCTATCTGCGTGGGATGCAACCCATGGCGCTGGGCCAGTTCGCTCAATGTCTCGCGCTCTTTGAGCGCTTCCAGCACCACCTTCGTCTTGAAGGCGGGGCTATGCTTGCGGTAGGTCTTCTTCATGGTGCCGTTCAGAAATGTACTGACCGCAACCTGTCCTGATTCACCCTACCACCTCAGTTCCTTCCTATCGTTCGCGTCGAGGTCGGGACTGTTGAACAGGCACTTTACCCGGCCCCGGTTGGTCAGCGAACACCGGTTCGCGGGTTCGGAATTTCAACTCCTGAGGACCAGGCATTTGGACCATTTTGCCCAGTTGATCGCTGCATACCTCTGTGATCGCTTGGTGAAGCAGGGTATCCAGTTCTCCTTCGAGACCGTGTTCAGCCACTCGAGCAAGTTGGCGCTGATGAGACGGGCGAAGGAGGCCGGCTTCAAGGTGTATCTGTACTTCATCGCTACGAATTCGGCGGAGATCAACGTGGACCGGGTGCGGATCCGGGTTGACGGTGGTGGGCACCACGTGCCTCGGGAGAAGATCGTGGAGCGCTTCGGGAGATCACTGAAGCAATTACTGCCCGCGATCGACCTTTGCTACCATGCGTTCGTGTTCGACAATTCCACATCCTTCGACGGTGCATCCCCTGAACCGCTGTTGTTCGCGGAAATGAAACAGGTCGGGACGGGACGGAGTTGGGCTTGGGATCTTCGTCGTATGCCCGATTGGTTCATCCGCGATTACCTGATCGCCAGCCGATCACCCCAATACCTTGATATCGCCAGACAGGCTTTGGCGCGGCGGGGTTCCTGAAGAGTCACTGCTCACCTTCACCCCACCCACCTGGGCCACGCCAAATACCACTTCTCCACCGGCCGCGCCATGGCCTGGATGCCGAAGTTGTCGCTGGCCGCCGCGATGTCGCGCAGGCCGCCGTCCTTGTACAGCAGCTCGATGCGCTGCCGCGTGTCGTCGTAGGCGTTGTTGACGATGCGGCCGTGCAGCACGAAGTGGTCCGCCTGGGCCAGGGGGATGCCCAGGGTGCGCGCCACGGTGGCCTTGAGCTCCTGCTGCCGCTCCTCGTCCCACGGCCGGTCCTGCAGGCGGATGCGGAAGGTGCGCCGCTCCACGATGTCGGCGCAGAGGCGCGCCAGGGCGGGGTCGCGGTGCTGGGCCCACACCTTCACCGCGCCCATGATGTCGTGGTCGTCCAGCCGCAGGAAGTCGGCCAGCACCGCCGGGTCGTCGAAGCTGCCCAGCTGGTGCCGCCCCCGCAGGAACCGCAGCAGGGCCGGGCTGGCGAAGAGGTCGGCGCCGCCCTCGGCCAGGTCGCGCGCCCGACGCAGGGCCTCCACCAGCATCACCTCGGCGCTCACCACCGTCTTGTGCAGGTACACCTGCCAGTACATGAGGCGCCGCGCCACGATGAACTTCTCGATGCTGTAGATCGCCTTCTCCTCCACCACCAGGCGGTCGTCCACCACCTCCAGCATCTTGATGATGCGGTCGCCGCCGATCACCCCTTCGCTCACGCCCGTGTAGAAGCTATCGCGGTTCAGGTAGTCCATCCGGTCCACGTCGAGCTGGCTGCTCACCAGCTGGTGCAGGAAGTGGCGGGGGTGCTCGTCGCGGAAGATGGCCAGGCCCAGCCGCAGCGCGCCGCCGAACTCCGCGTCCAGCGCGTCCATCACACGGGCGCTCACCGCCTCGTGGCCCACGTCCTGCACGATGCTGGTCTCCAGCGCGTGGCTGAAGGGGCCGTGCCCCACGTCGTGCAGCAGGATGGCGATGGCGGCGCCCTGGGCCTCGGCCTCGCTGATGGCGTGGCCCTTGCCGCGCAGCACCTCGATGGCCTGGCCCATGAGGTGCATGGCCCCCAGCGCGTGGTGGAAGCGGGTGTGCAGCGCCCCGGGGTACACCAGGTGCGACAGCCCCAGCTGCTTGATGTAGCGCAGTCGCTGGAACCACGAATGGTCGATGAGCCGCAGCACCAGCGCGTCCGGCACGGTGATGAACCCGTAGATGGGGTCGTTGAGGATCTTGCGGGCCACGCGGGGAGGCGGAGGGTCGGCGCCACCGCCGTACCTTCACGGGCCGAAAATAGCCGCCCGGCGGCGCAACCCCCCGATCATGCAGGTGAACATCCTTTGGGCCGACGACGAGATCGACCTCCTTCGTCCCCATGTGATGTTCCTGCAGGAGAAGGGCTACACGGTGGACACCGTGAACAACGGCCTCGACGCCGTGGAGAAGGTGGGCGCCAAGGAGTACGACATCGTGTTCCTGGACGAGAACATGCCCGGCCTCAGCGGGCTGGAGACGCTCTCCCGCGTGAAGGGCCTGCGCCCCCAGACGCCCGTGGTGATGATCACCAAGAGCGAGGAGGAGCACATCATGGAGGAGGCCATCGGCAGCAAAGATCAGCGACTACCTGATCAAGCCGGTGAACCCCAACCAGATCCTGCTGGCGCTGAAGAAACACCTCGACGGCCGCCGCCTGGTGAGCGAGAAGGTGACCAGCGACTACCAGCAGCAGTTCCGCCAGCTGGGCATGCGCCTGGGCGACCGCCTGAGCACGAGCGACTGGAAGGCCCTGTACCAGGAACTGGTGCGCTGGGAGCTGGAGCTGAACCGCAACGCCGACCCAGGCATGGCCGAGATCCTGCGCAGCCAGTGGCGCGAGGCCAACGACCAGTTCTGCCGCTTCGTGGAGCGCAACTACGTGGACTGGGTGAACGGCAAGGGCGACGATGTGCCCCTGCAGAGCCACCAGCTCATCAAGGCCAAGGTGGCACCGCTGATCGATGAGAAGCGGGCCCCGCTGTTCATGGTGCTGATCGACAACCTGCGGCTGGACCAGTGGCGCGTGCTGGAGCCCATCCTCAACGAGCACTTCCGCGTGGAGGAGCAGGACCTCTTCTTCAGCATCCTGCCCACCGCCACGCAGTACGCCCGCAACGCCCTCTTCGCCGGCATGATGCCCAGCGAGATCGAGAAGCGGTTCCCCGGCAAGTGGCTCACCGAGGACGCCGAGGGCAGCAAGAACGCGCACGAGGAGGAGTTCCTGGCCGCCCAGCTGCAGCGCCTGGGCAAGGGCGTGAAGCACAGCTACCACAAGATCACCTCCCTGGCGCAGGGCCGCAAGCTGGCCGAGAGCATCGACAACCTGATGGGCAACGCCTTCAACGTCATCGTCTACAACTTCGTGGACATGCTGAGCCATGCCCGCACGGAGATGGAGGTGATCCGCGAGCTGGCCGAGGACGACGCGGCGTACCGCAGCCTCACCAAGAGCTGGTTCGAGCACAGCCCGCTGCGCGACGTGCTGCTGGGCATCGCCGCCCGCAAGGGCCGCCTGGTGATCACCACCGACCACGGCACCATCCGTGTGGAGAGCCCCAGCAAGGTGGTGGGCGACCGCAACACCAACACCAACCTGCGCTACAAGCACGGCCGCAACCTCACCTTCGAGGAGCGCGACGTGCTGGTGGTGAAGGACCCGGCGAAGGCCTTCCTGCCCAAGGCGAACGTGAGCACCACCTTCATCTTCGCCAAGCAGGACGCCTTCTTCGTGTATCCGAACAACTACAACCACTTCGTCAACTACTACCGCCACACCTTCCAGCACGGAGGCATCTCGATGGAGGAGATGATGGTGCCGGTGGTGGTGCTGAACCCCCGCTGAGCGATGAGCACGATCCTCGTGATGCAGCGCCCCGAGGAGGCCGCCGACCTGGCCGCCGCCATGCTGCACGCCTGTCCGCAGCGCCGCGTCTTCGCCTTCCGGGGCGAGCTCGGCGCCGGCAAGACCACCCTCATCAAGGCCCTCTGCGCCGAGCTGGGCGTGGAGGACGAAGCCACCAGCCCCAGCTTCGCCCTGGTGAACGAGTACCGCAGTGAGCGCCGCGGGCCGGTCTACCATTTCGACCTCTTCCGCCTCACCGACGCCCAAGAGCTCGAAGGCATCGGCTTCGGCGAGTACATCGACAGCGGCAGCTACTGCTTCGTGGAATGGCCCGAGCTGGCCAAGGGGCAGCTGCCGCCGGACACCGTGCAGGTGCGCTTCGAGGTGATCCCCGACGGCACCCGCGCCATCCACCTGGAGCCATGAGCAGCAGCAGCGAACTCCTCAAGCAGCTGGCGCGCGAGGTCACCCTCCTGCCCCAGGAGGAGGTGCTGGACGTGGGCCGCCGCCGCAAGAGCCTCTTCATCGGCATCCCCAAGGAGACCAGTTTCCAGGAGCACCGCGTGCCCCTCACCCCGCAGAGCGTGGCGGTGCTCACCGGCCGCGGCCACCAAGTGGTGATCGAGCGCGACACCGGCCGCGCCGTGCAGTTCCAGGACAGCGACTACAGCGAGGCCGGCGCCCAGGTGGTGGAGAGCGCCGAGGAGGTCTTCAAGGCCGACCTCATCCTGAAGGTGGCACCCCCCAGCCATCGCGAGATCGAGATGCTGCGCCACCGACAGATCCTCATCAGCGCCCTGCAGCTCACCGTGCAGCCCAAGGACACCCTGCGCCGCATGATGGAGAAGCGCATGACCGCCGTGGCGTGGGACTTCATCAAGGACCGCGAAGGCATCTACCCCATCGTGCGCGCCATGGGCGAGATCGCCGGCACCACCAGCATCCAGATCGCGGGCGAGTACCTGAGCGCCGACAAGGGCGGCCCCGGCCTCATGCTCGGCGGCATCAGCGGTGTGGCCCCCGCCGAGGTCGTCATCATCGGCGCAGGCACCGTGGGCGAGTTCGCCTGCCGCGCCGCCTTGGGCACCGGTGCCAGCGTCAAGCTCTTCGATAAGAGCATCTACCGCCTGCGCCGCCTGCAGAACGACCTGGGCCACCGCCTCTGGACCAGCGTCATCCAGCCCGAGGAGCTGCAGAAGGCCCTCAAGCAGGCCGATGTGGCCATTGGTGCCCTTCGCCCCGAGCAAGGCCGTACACCCATGGTGGTCACCGAGGAGATGGTGCGCGACATGAAAGCGGGCTCGGTGATCGTGGACATCAGCATCGACCGCGGCGGCACCTTCGAGACGAGCGAAGTGACCACCCACACGGATCCGGTGTACAAGCGCTACGGCGTGATCCACTACTGCGTGCCCAACATCGCCAGCCGCGTGCCCCGCACCGCCAGCTACGCCCTCAGCAACATCTTCGGCCCGCTGCTGCTCAGCATGGGCGACAAGGGCGGCTTCGAGGAGCTCATCAAGACCAACCTCGGCCTACGCCACGGCGTGTACCTCTACAACGGCTCGCTCACGAGCCCCATCCTCGGCGAAGCCTTCAAGCTTCCGTACAAGGACCTCGACATCCTGTTGGCGGCCTTCTGATGACCCTCCCTCGCCGACTCCTGCTTTACGCGGTCGGGCTGCTCATCGGCGGCGTGTTCGCGTGGTGGTCCTTCGGCGAGCGCCTCACCAACGCTGCGTGGACGCCCAGGGAGCGCATCAAGCTGCGCGTGGCCGCCACCCTGGTGCGCAGCACCCCGGAGGCCCTTGCCGGCCTGCAGGCGCGTGGTATGGACCTGGACGTTGTGCGGCGCGCCATCCCCCGCAGCGAGGTGCTGCTGCCCCGCACACGCCGCAGCGGCGACAGCCTCTTCTACACCCTGCGCACCCCGATGGACCCCGACACGGTCACCCTGGAGGTGCAGGTGTTCGAGGATCACCGCCGCGACAGCACCGCCACCCTCGTGCGGGTGCAGTGAGTCACTGATCGGTCGTGGGGCGATCGGGCCATACGAGGCCCAGGGTCAGGTAGCCCATCACCGCCCCGTAGAGGCTGCTGCGCCACCACACGCTGGTGATCAGGCAGCCGTTGGTGCAGCCGTACCAGTTCCACCACGCGTAGCCCGCCGCGGCACCCAGCAGCACCGCCACCACCGTCCAGAGCGTTCGCCGTCCCATGCCGCAAAGGTGCGGCCGTCCGGCCTGGAACGTGCGTGACCGGCATCACCGCATACCACGGGACTGCCCCGGTGCGTTCCCGCCTCATGCGCCTGCCCGTCCTCACCCTGCTCGTGGGTCTGTCGTTCCACGTCATGGCCCGTGAGCCGCGGGTGGTGCATGTGCTGGTGGCCCTCTGCGACAACGTGCACCAGGGCATCGTGAAGGTGCCGACGCACCTGGGCAACGGCCAGGACCCTGCCGGCAATCTCTACTGGGGCGCGGCCTTCGGTGTGCGGACGCACTTCAACAAAGCCGCGGAGTGGACGCGCGTGCCCTGCGACCGGGCGCCCGAGGCCCACATCCTGGAGCGCGTCGCCTGGCGCCACCGCGACAGCGCCGTGGTGCTCATCGCCGAGGCCTACGACGGCCGCCACATCCGCGAGGCCACCGAGGACCTGCTGCGCTACGCCAGCGGCGCCGGGGTGCGCACCGTGAACGTGAACGGTGAAGTGGTGCGGGCCGGGGGTGCCGCGCATCTGGTGGCCTATACCGGTCATGATGGGCTCATGGACTTCCACCTGGACCGCGATTTTTCCGGCCCGCCCTCGAACACGCGGGAGGTGATCATCCTGGCCTGTGTGAGCCGCTCGTATTTCCAGGAGCCGCTGCGCGCCACAAAAGCGACACCGTTGCTGTGGACCACCGGCCTGATGGCGCCGGAGGCCTACACCCTGCGCGCCGCGTTGGACGGATGGGTGCGGCACGAGACCGCGGAACACGTGCGCGAACGCGCCGCCGCCGCCTACCACAACTATCAGAAATGCGGGATCGCCGGTGCACGACGCTTGCTCACGACGGGGTGGTAGGGGAGCTTATATGATCAAGCCCCCCTCCTGGGCCGCGATCGCTCGCTGCTCCGCAGATGGAGGGGTACGGGGAGGTTTCCGCTTGCTTCGGGGTCACGGCGGTTCTGATCTGCCACCTCCCCGGCCCCTCCTTGCTCGACGCGCGGAGCGTTCCACGCGTAGGAGGGGTGCTCATGCCTGGACGCACATGGGGACCAATGGTCACGACCTGTCCCCCCTCAGCGGGATGCGCAAAGGAGCACATGCTCCCACCTCACCTCCCTCCGCGCGCGCGGCGCTTCCGTTCCGCCACGATGAGCTTCAGCTCGCGCCCCATCTGTCCGGCGGCGCTTGTGTTCTCCTGGGCCCGGCGGATGAGGTAGGGCAGCACCTCGCGCACCGGTCCGTACGGCACGTACTTGGCCACGCGGTAGCCCGCATCGGCCATGTTGTAGCTGATGTTGTCGCTCATGCCCAGCAACTGCGCGAAGCACACGCGCGGGTCGTTGGTCGGAAGGCCGCGCTCCCGCATCAGTTCGGCCATCAGCAGGGTGCTGCGCTCGTTGTGCGTGCCCACCATCACCGCCACATGGTCCAACCGGTCGGCGCAATGGCGCAGGGCCTCGTCGTAGTCGCGGTCCACCGCCGCCTTGTCGGCGTGGATGGGGGAGGCGTAGCCGTTCAACGCGGCTCGCTCGCGCTCCTTCTCCATGTAGGCGCCGCGCACCAGTTTCATCCCTAGGTGGTAGCCACCCGCTGCCGCGCGCTGCTCCGCGGCCTTCAGGAAGGCCAGCCGGTCGTGCCGGTAGAGCTGCACGGTGTTGTACACGATGGCCCGCGCGCGGTTGAATCGCTCCATCATGCGTTCCACCAGCTCGTCGATCGCCGGTTGCAGCCAGCTCTCCTCGGCATCCACCAGAACGGGTACGCCGGCCTGCGCTCCTGCCGCGCAGATGCGCTCCATGCGTCCCTGCACGAGGGTCCATTCGTGCGCTTCCGCGGCGCTCAGCGTGCGCCCTTCGCTCACCGCCTCCCAGATGGCCAGCGGCGCGATCCCGCTGGGCTTGAACACGCTGAAGGGGATATCCTTGCGCTTGGCGGCCATGGCGATGGTGCGCAGGATCTCGTCGGTGCTGTGGTCCAGCGAGGCGTCATCCTCCTGGCCCTCCACGCTGTAGTCCAGGATGGTGCCCAGGCCGGCATCGCCGAGCTTCTGCGCCGTCACCAGGCTCTCCTCGATGGTCTCGCCCCCGCAGAAGTGCTTGAAGATGGTGGCCTTGATGAGACCCTTGATCGGCAGATGCAGCTGGATCGCCAGTTGGCTCAGCACGCGGCCGGTGACGTTCATCCACGGCACCCCGATGATGCGGAAGAGCCAATAGGCGCGCAACAGGCCGCGTTCCGTGTACTGCCGGAAGGCGATGCGCGTGTTGGTGAGGTCGGGCAGGGTGCCGGGCCGGGCGGTCCGCGGCGGGTCGGACAGGGTGTTTCCCATGGCGCGCTGGCCGGAGTTCCGTTCCTTTGAAAAGGCACCCCGGAGCGGGTGCGAATGTAGGATGGCACGCCCGCACCCGGCCCCCCGTTCCGTCATGGCCGTCGGCCGCCCCGTGGTGCTGGGCGCCGGTGCCCTCGGCGCACTGGACCGTTGGCTGGCCACCGAGGCCCGGGGCGCACAGCGTGTGGTGGTGGGCGATGAGAACACGCTGCGCCACTGCCTGCCCGAACTGTTGGCCCTGGTGCCCGGCCTGCGCGAGGCGCCCAGCATCGCGGTGCCACCCGGGGAGGCCAGCAAGGGCATCGGCACCTGCCACGCCCTGTGGAGCCACCTGGCCGGCCTCGGCATCGAGCGCGGCGCCGTGCTGGTGGCCCTCGGCGGCGGGGTGGTCACCGACCTGGCCGGCTTCGTGGGCGCCACCTTCAAGCGCGGCCTGCGCGTGGTGAACCTGCCCACCAGCCTGATGGGCATGGTGGATGCCGCCATCGGCGGCAAGACCGCCATCGACCTCGACGGCGTGAAGAACCTGGTGGGCCTGGTGCGGCAGCCCGAAGGCGTGTACGTGCATCCGCCCTTCCTGCGCACCTTGGGCAAGCGCGAGCTGCTGAACGGGGTGGCCGAGATGCTCAAGCACGGCCTGGTGGCCGACGCCGAGCACTGGCACGCCGTGGTGGCCGCGCCCTGGCACGACCTGCAGGCCCTGGCCCCGTTGGTGGAACGCAGCGCGGCCCTCAAGTGCGCGGTGGTGAGCGCCGACCCCGAGGAGCACGGCCCGCGGCGCCTGCTCAACTTCGGCCACACCATCGGCCACGCCGTGGAGTCCTTCAGTGGCGAGGGTCCACAGCGCGGCCTGCTGCATGGCGAGGCCGTGGTGGTGGGCATGGTGTGCGCCACCTGGCTCAGCTGGCGCCTCGACCTGCTGGACCGCACCAGCTGCGATGCCATCGTCGCCGTGCTGCTGGAGCGCTACCGCCCCTTCTCCCTGAACGTCATCGACCATCACCGCATCCTGGAACTGATGGCCCACGACAAGAAGAACCGCGACGGCGGCTTCCGCTTCACGCTGCTGGAGGCCATCGGACGCGGGCGTGTGGACGTGCCCGTGGACGCCGCGCTGGTGGCCGACGCGCTGGACCACTACCGCCTGCTCGTGCACCATGCAGACCCTCACCGTCGCAGCGCCTGAGCGCCGCATCCGCGCCACCGTCCGCCTGCCGCGCAGCAAGAGCGTGGCCAACCGCGCGCTGGTGGCCGCCGCCCTGGCCGGTGATCTGGGCGCGGTGCCCGAGCCCGGGGATGCCGACGACACGCGCCTGCTCCACGGCCTGCTGCGCGATCGACCGGCCGTGATGTCCTGCGGCCTCGGCGGCACCACGTTGCGCTTCGCCCTGGCCTGGGCCGCCATGCAGGAAGGAGAGGAACGCCTGGTGACCGGCGACCGCGCCCTGCTGGAGCGACCGCACGCCCCGCTGGTGAAGGCCCTGACGGCCGTCGGCGCTCAGGTGAACGGGCTGGCCAACGGCTTCCACGTCGTGGGCCGCCGGCTGCGCGGTGGTACCGTCACCTTCGATTCGCCAGCGAGCAGCCAATACCTCAGTGCACTGATGCTCGTGGGTCCGTGGATGGAGGAAGGGCTGCGCATCCAGTGGCAGGGCGCCCAGCTGAGCCGCCCGTACGTGGAGATGACGGCGCAGGTGATGCGTCACTTCGGCGCCGCGGTGGAGGTGGGCGACACGCACATCCGCGTGATGCCGGGCGGGGTCGCCCCGAAGCCCTTTTCCGTGCCGCGCGACTGGAGCGCAGCGGCCTTCTGGTTCCAGGTGGTGGCGCTGGCCCGCGATGCCGAGGTGCTGCTCGAAGGCCTGGTCGATGATGGGCTGCAGGGCGATGCCGCGGCCGTGCGGCTCTGGCAGGAGCACGTGACCGCCACCGCCACCCCGCAGGGGCTGCTGCTGCGCTCGCGGCGCTTGACGGAGGGCATCGAGCCGGTGATCGACCTCACGGCCACGCCCGACCTCTTCCAGCCGCTGGCCTTGACGCACGCGGGGCTGGGCTCGGCGATCACGATCACCGGGATGCACAACCTGCACCTGAAGGAGAGCGATCGTGTGGCCGCTGTGGAAGCGGCGCTGCAGGTGCTGGACAGGTCCGCGCAACGGGTCGGCGCGGACGGTCTACGGATCGAACGATCGGTGAAGTTGCGTGCACCCGGTGAGCATGTGTTCGATCCGCAGGGTGACCACCGCATGGCGATGGCCCTCGCTCCGTTGTCGTTGGTGGCCGGTCCCGTGCGCATCCATGATCCGGAGGTGGTGCGCAAGAGCTATCCCGGTTTCTGGGACGACCTGCGGGCGGCGGGCTTCCGGGTGGAGGGGTGAGGCCCTACCTTGGCCTACCGACTTCCGCATGAACAAGCTGATCCTTGCCGCCGCCGCCCTGTGGGCCGTGGTGCTGGCCCTTCCGCGTCCCGAAGCCCGTACCGCGGGCGGTGCCATGAGCCTGGGCAACCCCGGTGCGCCCCACAGCCTGCGCGCCTGGCAGCTGGAGCGGCTGCGCGATCCCGCCACAGGCCTGCTGCCGCCCGACATCCGCCGCCGTGAGCTCGCCTTCGCCGCCACCCTGCCCCAACGCACCCACAAGAGCCTCAGCTGGACCTTCCTGGGCCCGCGCGACCGCGGTGGCCGCACCCGTGCCCTCGCCGTCGACGTCACCGACACCAGCATCTGGCTCGCCGGCAGCGTCACCGGCGGACTGTGGCGCAGCACCGACGCCGGCCTCAGCTGGACCCGCACCAGCCCCCTGGACGCCATGACCGGCGTGAGCAGCCTGGCGCAGGATACCCGCGCCGGCCATGAGCAGACCTGGTACTTCGGCACCGGCGAGAACTACGGGGTGATGAGCCACGCCAGCTTCAGCAGCCTGTTGGCCGGCGACGGCATCTTCAAGAGCACCGACGGCGGCCAGAACTGGACCCACCTGCCGAGCACCATCGCCGGCGACCCCGAGATCGAGAACCGGACGGGCAGCTTCAAGCAGGTGAACCAGATCGTGATCGATCCCACCCGCAACGACAGCGACGTGGTGCTCGCCGCGGTGTACAACGGCATCTTCCGCAGCAACGACGGTGGAGCGAGCTGGCATGCCGTGCTCGGCCTCGACAGCACCAACAGCAACACCTCGCTCTACACCGACATCCGCGTGAGCTCCACCGGCGTCTTCTACGCCTACCTCGGCAACAACAGCCCGGCGGAGGGCATGTGGCGCAGCACCGACGGGCTCTCCTGGACGAACATCACCCCGAGCAACATGAACAGCAACAAGGAGCGCTGGGTGATGGCGCTGGACCCGCAGGATGAGAACGTGGTGTTCTGGTTCGGCGAAACGCCCAACGCCGGCGTGCAGGGCCACGGCCTGTGGAAGTACACCTACCTGAGCGGCAATGGCGCCGGTGCGGACGGCCTTTGGGAGAACCGCACGTTCAACCTGCCCAACGGCAGCTGCACCGGCTACTTCACGTTCAACTTCGCGCCCATCAACACACAAGGCGGTTATGACATGTGCATCGCCGTGCATCCCACGCAGGCCGACGTGCTGTACATCGGGGGCACCAACATCTACCGCAGCACCGATGCGTTCGCTTCGCCGAACAACACCGACTGGGTGGGCGGCTACCGCTGCAACACCGTCGACCCGAAGGACTACGTCTACCCCGGACACCATCCCGACCAACACTGGATGACCTTCATGCCGGGCAACCCGGGCACCCTCCTCAGCGGCAGCGATGGCGGCGTGAGCGTCTGCTTCGATGCGCTGGCCGACAGCCTCGTGTGGCATACGCGCAACGACGGCTACATCAGCAGCCAGTTCTACACCGTGCACATCGAGGAGGGCGCCGCCACCAGCCCCTTCATCCTCGGCGGCACGCAGGACAACGGCTGCTGGCTGGCCATCAGCACCGACCCCGCCGAGAACTTCCGCTATGTGCACATCGACGACGGCGCCTTCTGCGCCATACCCGAAGGCCGCCCCTTCATGCTCACCAGCAGCCAGCAGGGGCGCATCTACAAGAAGCAGATCAACGACCAAGGCGACATCCTGGCCTATGAGCGCATCGATCCGGTGGGCGGCACCACCAACTACAACTTCATCAACGCGTTCATTCTGGACCCCGCGGACAACGATCGCCTCTACATGATCAGCGGGTCCAAACTGTGGCGCAACACCGGCTTGGCAGCGATCCCTTACACCGACGAGTGGTACGACAAGGACACGATGAACTGGGAGGACCTCCCCGCCAGCACGGTCGCCGGCCTGCGCATCGCCAGCCTCGACATCAGCCTTGACGCGCCCAACACGCTGTTCTACGGCACCACGGCCGGGCGCGTCTTCCGCCTGGACAGCCTGGACGCCACGCCCGTGCGCACCGACATCACCCCGGCCGGCGGGGTGTGGAACGGGAAGTATGTGAGCTGTGTGGCGCCGAACGATTTCAACGGCGATGAATGGCTCGCCACGCTGAGCAATTACAACACCCGCAGCGTGTGGCACAGCACCGACGGTGGGCAGACCTGGACCAGCGTGAGCGGCAATCTGGAGGAGAACCCCGATGGCACCGGCAGCGGGCCCGCGGTGTTCTGGGCCATGATCTACCCCACCTGGAACGGCACCGATGACCGGTACTTCGTGGGTACCAGCACCGGCCTGTACAGCACCGAGCAGCTCGATGGCGACAACACCGTGTGGGAGCAGGAGGGGCCCTCGACCATCGGCAACGTGCCGGTGAACATGGTGACCGCCCGCGGCAGCGACGGCCGCATCGTGGCCGGTACCCACGGCAACGGCGTGTACACGGCCAACCTGCCCGCCGCGCCCGTTCATGTGCCCGCCGTGGCGGGGCCCGGTCTCAGTGAACCGTTCCCCAACCCGGCCGAGGACCATGTGGCGCTGCAGCTCCATCTGCCCGCCACCGACCGTGTGCACATCACGGTGTTCGACCTGAAGGGCGCCCGGGTGCTTGAGCGCGACCTCGGTGCACTGAGCCCCGGCCACCATACCTGGCGGTGGGACCTGCGCAACGGCCTTGGCGCCCGCGTGGGCCCCGGGACCTACCTGATGCAGGTGCACACGGCATCCGGAGCGGCACAGGCCCGGCGGGTGGTGGTGCGTTGAGTGAGGGATGGGCCGCAAAGCCGCCAAGGCGCGAAGGAATGTGAATGCCACCACCATGGCCGCGGTGACCAGCTTCGATGCATGTCAGAGAACGAGATCAGCAGGGTAGTGGTGGATGCGGCCTTGACGGTGCATAAAGCGCTGGGTCCTGGCCTGCTCGAGAACATCGATGAGCATTGTCTGGCCGCGGAGCTCAGGCACCGTGGCGTGTCGTTCGTGCAGCAGCGCGCCTTGCCCGTGAACTATCGCGGAGAACGACTCGACCGAGGATACAGACTTGACCTCATCGTCGAGGACAAGGTGGTGGTCGAAGTGAAAGCTTGCGATGGGCTTAACGATGTCCACTTGGCCCAGGTGCTCACCTACCTGAAGCTCACTGGGGCTCGACTGGGCCTATTGGTGAACTTCAATGAGGCTTTGTTGAAAACGGGCATCCGTCGCGTCGTTCATCAGCTTGCCGAGGACGCGGCTCAACCGTGAGGCCTCCTGTTCTTTGCGCCTTCGCGCCTTTGCGGTTTATTCGCAGCTAACAACCCGACCATGGCCTTCCCTTCCGACCTCGATATCGCCCAGAACGCGCAGCTGAAGCCCATCGCCCAGATCGCCCAGAAGCTCGGCATCGACCCCGAGCTCATCGAGCCCTACGGCCGCACCAAGGCCAAGCTGCCACTGTCGCTCATCGACGGGAAGAAGCTTGCGAAGAGCAAGCTCATCCTGGTGACGGCCCTGAGCCCCACCCCGGCCGGCGAAGGCAAGACCACCACCAGCATCGGTCTGAACGAAGGACTGAACAAGCTCGGCAGGAAGAGCATCGTGGTGCTGCGCGAACCGTCGCTCGGCCCCGTGTTCGGCATGAAGGGCGGCGCGGCCGGTGGTGGCTACGCGCAGGTGGTGCCCATGGAGGACATCAACCTGCACTTCACCGGCGACTTCGCGGCCATCGAGAAGGCCAACAACCTGCTCGCGGCGCTGATCGACAACAACCTGCAGAACCGGAAGCGCTCGCTCAACATCGATCCGCGCACCATCGCCTGGAAGCGCGTGATGGACATGAACGATCGCGCGCTGCGCGACATCACCATTGGCCTGGGCGGCACCGGCAACGGCGTGCCCCGGCAGGACGGCTTCAACATCACCCCCGCCAGCGAGGTGATGGCCATCCTCTGCCTCGCCACCAGCTTCGAGGACCTCAAGAAGCGCCTCGGCGACATCTACGTGGGCCAGCGCTGGGACCGCACACCGGTCTATGCGCGCGATCTGAAAGCCGAGGCCGCCATGGCCATCCTGCTGAAGGACGCCATCAAGCCCAACCTGGTGCAGACCCTCGAGGGCAATCCCGCCATCCTGCACGGTGGTCCTTTCGCCAACATCGCGCAGGGCGTGAACAGCGTGCTCGCCACCCAAATGGGCCTGAGCCTCGGCGACTACGTGGTGACGGAGGCCGGCTTCGGCGCGGACCTTGGTGCAGAGAAGTTCTTCGACATCAAGTGCCGTGCTGCGGGCCTGAGGCCTAGCGCTGCGGTGATCGTGGCCACGGTGCGCGCGCTGCGCTACCACGGCGGGGTGGACGTGAAGGAGGTGAACACCGCCGCACCCGACAAGCTGAAGGCCGGCCTGACCAACCTGGGCCGCCACATCGAGAACGTGACGAAGTTCGGCGTGAAGGCCGTGGTGGCCATCAACCACTTCCCCACGGACACGACCGAGGAGATCGACATGATCAAAGCCTACTGCAAGGAACGCGGTGCCGAAGCGGTGCTCGCGCAGGGCTTCGCGAAAGGCGGTGATGGCATGACGGATCTTGCGACTGCGGTGCTGCGCGTGATCGAGGAGGGCAAGAGCGACTTCAAGCCGCTCTACGACCTCAACGGCTCCATCAAGCAGAAGATCGAGACCATCGCCCGCGAGATCTACCGCGCCGACGGCGTGGACTACAGCAACGATGCCGAGACCGCGCTGCGCCGCATCGACAAGCTCGGCCTCAACGGCGTGCCCATCTGCATGGCCAAGACGCAGTACAGCTTCAGCGACAACAAGGAGCTGCGCGCCGCGCCCACCGGCTTCCGCATCACCGTCCGCGACATTGAGATCAGCGCCGGCGCCGGCTTCGTAGTGCCCATCTGCGGCGAGATCATGCGCATGCCGGGCCTACCTGAAGTGCCGGCGGCGGAAGGCATGGACATCGATGCGAATGGCGTGATCAGCGGCTTGAGCTGAGCATCGCACAGGCATCCGGCCTTTGCCGGCTTCGTGGTACCCATCCCGCTGTCGCGGGACAGGTCCTGCGGCGAGATCATGCGCATGCCGGGCCTACCTGAAGTGCCGGCGGCGGAAGGCATGGACATCGATGCGAATGGCGTGATCAGCGGCTTGAGCTGAGCATCGCACAGGCATCCGGCCTTTGCCGGCTTCGTGGTACCCATCCGCTGTCGCGGGACAGGTCCTGCGGCGAGATCATGCGCATGCCGGGCCTACCTGAAGTGCCGGCGGCGGAAGGCATGGACATCGATGCGAATGGCGTGATCAGCGGGTTGAGCTGAGCATCGCACAGGCATCCGGCCTTTGCCGGCTTCGTGGTACCCATCCCGCTGTCGCGGGACAGGTCCTGCGGCGAGATCATGCGCATGCCGGGCCTACCTGAAGTGAACCGCCGCATCACCGTGCGCGACATCGAGATCAGCGCCGGCGCCGGCTTCGTGGTACCCATCCTGCTGTCGCGGGACAGGTCCTGCGGCGAGATCGTGCGCATGCCCGGCCTGCCCGAGGTGCCCGCCGCCGAAGGCATGGACATCGATGCCAACGGCGTGATCAGGGGGGTGAGCTGAGCATCGCACGGGCAACCGGGCTGTGGTGGCTTATCCGGTCGCGATCAGCACTTCGCGGATGTGGGGCCGACCTCGCTGCGGGGCGCCCACACCCCCAGCCCCACCACCACCGGCAGCAGCCACGCATCGCGTGCCAGGTACCGCGCATCCACCACGCTGAGGCTGGCGCAGGCCCACGCCCCGATCAGCACCACCGCGAAGGCCAGCAGCACCGCCGCGCGCACCACGGGCGCTGTCCGCCGGCGTGATAGCACCACCAGCCCTCCGATGGCCGACAGCGCCAGCAGCAGGGCATGCACCGCGTCGAACACGGCCGTGGGGACCCGCCCGCGCGCGGTGGACTGCCAGGTGCTCCGGAAGGCGGGCAGCTCATGCGGCACATGCTGTTCCACCCGCTGGTAGGGCGGTGTGGACGGGTCGCCGAACCAGGGGCTCACCACCCCGTCGGCGAGCGCGGTGGCGCGGAGCTGCTCGGCCGTGGAGACGAGGCTGGCCCGCACATGGCCCCACAGGTACTTGGGTTCGGTGAGAGTCCCCCACACGATCCGTCCGTACTCCGCACGCGTGACCTCCCAGCCACCCTGGCGCTGCAGGGGACTCTCCGGATACCAAAGGAAGGCGCGGCTCGTGGTGGGTATACTGTCCAGGTACGCGCATAGGCCGTAGTGCTCGGTGGTGCAGTGCTCCTGCAGCCACGGTCGCAGCAGACCTGCGTCCACCAGACGGCCCATGAGGAACACATGGCTGCCGCGGCTCACATGCGGCGTGCCGGTGAGCAGACCGTTGGCCGCGAACAGCCCGCACCACGCGCACACCGTCACCGACACGGCCTGCAGGATCACCTGCCGCCGCGGGCGCGGGGTGAATAGCACGGCCACCACAGCCACCAAGGGCAGGATCACCAGGTTGCTGAGGTGGCACCAGCAGGCCAGGATCACCAGCGCGAAATCGTAGGTCCGCCATGGCCACCGTTCGCGCTGCAGGACGAGCAGCACGATGCTCACGGCCCCCACTGCGGTGAGGATGTCCGGCATCAACTGCACGGCGGTCCAACCCAACCCGGTGAAGGGCCCGAGCGCGACGCACGACACCACGGTCGCGGTCGCCGCGGTCCGTGCGGGCAGCAGCAGCCGGGCGATGCGCCACACGGCGATCGCGCACAGCAGCGCCTGCACCACCACCACGGGCCAGAGCGTGGCGCCGCCGAAGCTCAGGCCCCGGATGAAGGCCCCGTACCAGAACGGACGGTCCAGCGGTACCAGGCCCTCGAACGCGCTCGCCAGGTAGGTGCCCGTATCGGCATAGACCAGCGGATAGCCGTTCACCAGCGCGATGCTGAGCACACCGACGGTGGCCAGCAGTATCGCCAGGCCATCGCGGAGGAGCGGATGAAGCGCGGGCATCGCCCGCGAAGATGCGCTACCGCTCCACGATGATGGACCGCGACCGCTTCCGCCCGTCGATCCCCGTGACCATCACCTGGTAGGCACCGGGCGCCAGTCCACGAAGGTCCACCTCTGCGCGTTCCCCGGCGAGGCGGCGCTGCAGAACGACCCGCCCATCCGGCGCCATCACCTGCAGATGCTCCAGGGGCGCGAGGGAACGAATGGTGATCCGGTCCCTCGCAGGGTTGGGGAAGAGCAGCATTGGAGCCTCTTCATGCTCATGCGCCCCGGTGCCGACCGTGGCCACCAGGGTGCTCGTGTTCGTGCGGACGGGCGCGTTGAAGTCGAAGAAGATGTCCGCCGCGTTGGCCAGCACCGTACCGGCCACCACCGGTTGGTGCGGACGGATCCGGAACCCCACCGCGCCGTGGCTTGCCGGCTCGTTCACGTTGCTGTCCGGCAGCAGGATGTTCGCGAAGCGCCATTCCACCACACGGTCGGGCTTGAAGCTCACGGTGAACGGATGGCTGGCCGCTCCCTGCTCGAACGTGGTCATGTCCAGCTCGGCCGCGAGCGTGTCGGTGATCACCACGGTGAAGGCCGTGTCCGTGCCGGTGTTCTGGAAGCGGATCACATAGTCGACCCATTCGTCCTGGGCCAGGATGTACTCGCCGACGCTCTGGCGCGTGCTGGTGAAGGCCGTTTTGTCGTTGGGGTCGACGGCCCCGGTGATGGTGCGCGTGGAGGTCCAGCTGTTGTTCGCCGTGTTGGTCTCCGGACCGTCGTTCACGGCGGTGAACACGATCTCGGCCGTAGCCCCAAGGGGCGCCTGCGTATCCACCGTGGCGGTGACCTGCACGTGGAGGGTGGAGAACGGTGCGAGGGCCGGCAGCACCCAGCTGACCTGGTTGGACAGCACACTGGTGGGTGCGGGGATCGCGCCGGCGAAGGTGAGCGGGTACAGCACCTGGGCCGTGACGGTGATGGTGCCGCTGCCGGTGCCTCCCAGTTCGGTGACCTGCGCCCAGGCGGTGTGCCCGAAGCCCGGGCGTGCCGCGTTGTTCACCGCCGTCACCGCGAGGTCCATCGGTGCATCGGCCGTGGCGCCGATGTCGAGCGTGGTCACTCCTCCGCTCACGGTGAAGGGGATCGGCTCCGTCTGCGGACAGGCCGGCTCCACCGTGGGGTCGAGCACGGTGAGGGTGTAGGCTCCGTCCACCAGCTCCACGGTGAACTGGCCATCCGTGTTGGTGATCGCCAGCTGAGCGCCAGGGTCCACCTGCAGCGTGCGGTAGGGGATGCCCGGCTCGCCACCGTCCTGCAGGCAATCCGTGTCCGTGTCCGCGAACAGGACGCCGGCCACGCTCCCGCACCCCGGGCCCACCTCGGGCATGGTGAAGGTGAGGGAGCTGGTGCAACCGCTGGCGTTGTAGTCGAAGAGGACCTCATAGGCGCCGGCCGCCAAGCCCCCGATGGCGCTCGTGATCGTGCCGTTGGTGGTGGTGCTCAACACCACTTGGCCGCCTTGCGAGAACAGCACGTCGGCCGGCCAGGCATCGGTCTGCGTCAGGTAGAGGACGCCGTCCGCGTTGCCGCAGCTCGCCGGTGTGATCTGGTCGATGCTCCAGTACCAGGCCGTGTCCAGTTCGGGCAATGGCCCGGCGTAGCCGAAGCTCGAGCACCCGAGCGCATCGGTCACGATGTATGGGTAGTTCTGACCGGCGCACAGACCCACGAAGATGGGATCACCCTGGGTGGTGTACGCCTGTGGTGGACCCCAATCGAAGCTGTACGGCGGTGTGCCGCTGAACATGGAGGCCGGGAACGCCATCGCTCCGTTGCACTGGCCGGTGCAGGGCACACCAAGCCCCACATACGGCTCCGCGCCCGCCAAGGTGCCCGGCCCGCCAGGCCCGATCGTGGGGTCGTTCGGCACGTTCGCACTGAAGGTCTGCTGCAGGCCCAGATCATCCGTCACGGTGACGTCGTAGCCGCCCGCGGCGAGCCCGCTGCTGGTCGCGGTGCCCTGACCGTTCGGCGGAGCGGGCGACCATACATAGCTGTACGGTGCGGTGCCTCCCCCCACCTGGGCGGTGATGCTGCCATTGGCCTCCGTGCAGTTCTCCGGCGTGATGAGGAAAGAGCAGCTCAACTGGGCACTGGTCGCGGACCAGACGATCACCATCGGAAGCAGGAAGGTCGTGCGCATGCGGGTCATGTTGCCGAGAAGACGTGGTCATCGAGCTAGGGTTGGCCGCGCCCTCAACCGATCATCCCTCGGCCCAAGATCGGACATCCGCCGCACCTCGCGCTCCACGGAGCGGATGGACCCGCCTTCGCGACCGGCCATCGGCAACCGAGCGCCCGATCATCGTCTTCCGGTACAGCATACTTTGGGATCATGGGTCATCGCCTTCTCATCACCCTGATCGTCCTGATCGGGCTGCACAGCGCACGCGGCCAGGAGTTCGTTCATCACCATGTACCGAACGATTCCATCTCCCCGGTGGAGCCTTTGGTACGGCTCCTGCCCAACGGCGGGCTCTGGATGGCTTGGCTCAGTTGGGATACACAGGTCATCCCGTTGGGTTCGCGATTGCACGTGCGCCAATACGACCCGGCGGGCCTATTGCTCGCTTCCAACGATCTGCTCTTTCCGTCCATGGCGCCTTCGTTGTGGTTGGAAGGGGCTGCTGTTCTTCCGGATGGTGGCTTGGCGCTTGTTGGCCGCTTTGTGTGGAAGGCCCTCGTTGTGCGCATGGATGCCAATGCACAGCTCGCCGCGGCCAACCTTTACTCGAACGGAACGAACGAAATGTTCGGGGATGTGGCCGCTGTCGCGGATGACAGGCTGTTGCTTGTCGGCTCGTGCAGTGTAGGGACCGAGCGATGGCCCTGGATCCTGCGCGCGGATCTGGATGGCGCGGTTCAAGCGGCCTGGAGCGATCGGTTCATCGGCCTGGGGGGTTACCACCAGAAAGTCCGGAACACAGCGGATGGCGGGACTCTGGTGCTCGGCCAGCACATCGCCGGCAATGCCTTCTCGGCGATGCATGTGGTGAAGATGGACAGCCTGGGCCAGGTGGAATGGGGCCGCTTGTTCACAGGCCCGAAGCTCTGGCCCAAGGAGGCCCTGCAGCGGCCGGACGGCGGGTGGGAGCTGATGGCCGGGCAGCAGGTCCAGGACAGCATCACCCATGGCGCGCCGGTCCTGTTCCGCCTGGCCGCGGACGGAACGGTCGGTTCCAATACGCGTCTCTGGGCGGCACCGGTGGCGAGCACCTACCAGGTCGCCAGCAGCATGTGCCGTACGCCACGCGGTTCCCTGCTCGTCTGCGCTGGGGTGAACGCCTTGTCCGGTAGCGCCATGATCATGATCGACAGCAGCGGCGTGGCGGCACCCTGGGCACGCTTGGTGCCCGACAGTGCACTGCTTCTTCGGGTGAACGCCCTGACCCTGGACGACGGGGACCTGGTGTTGTACGGCGCTCGATACGCTTCCTCCGTCGACACCTACACCCCGCTCTTCGCCCGCTGGGATACGGCGAGCGCCTTCCCGTGTGGAAGTGGCAGCGCTCCGGTCCTCACCGACAGCATCGTGCACGGGCTCAGCACCATGATGGAGCATCTCGCGCTCAACCCGATCGTGGAGGACATCACCGCCCAGATCGTCGCGGACACCATCACCTGGACCGTGACCGACCCCTGCGCGATCGGCACCGAGGTGCGCGAGACGCCCGCAGTGACCGCCGGGCTCCGGGTGTTCCCCAACCCGGCCGCCGATCGCGTTCAGGTGGATGGGATCGCGGGCCTGGATGAGCTCCTTCTGCTGGACACGCAAGGGGCCCTGGTGCACCGCTGGAGCGCACCGTGGCCGCCGGTGATCGAGCTGAGCGCCGTGCGGGAGGGCTTATATCTGCTGCGTGCCGCACAGGGCACCGAGGTGCGTTCTGCCCGCTTGGTGGTACAGCGTTGATCCGGACCGCAGCAGGTACCGCGCGCAGCTATCGTCTTCCTGCGGCGATCGCCACCACACCCCACGGGATCAACCACGATACCCGCGCCAGAAAGCGCTGGTCCGGCAGACTGAGCGCGGCGCAGCTCATGGCAGCGAACAGCGTTCCCAGAACGAGCACGACGAGCAGCGTGCGTTCCCCGGGGGGCAGCCCGCCCCGAAGCAGCAGCGCGAACAGGCCCAGCAGGCCCAGCGCCAGCACGATCGTGTGAGCGCGGTCCACGGCGCGCAGCTGAAGTTCGCCGCGGGCCCCCCCGTTCTGCAGGGAAGCGAGGTAGTCGTCGAGCTCATGCGGGACGTCGTGCTGCACGGCGAGGTAGGGCGGGCTCACCGGCTTGCGGTACCACGCGAAGGCGATCTCGCCCACCCCAAGGCGCGTGAGCTGCCCAGCGCCATCGCGCCAGGCCGAACGCCATAGCGCGGCGCGCACCGCATCGTCGCGCAGCAGCACTGCTGTGATCGTTCGGGCCTCGGGCAGGAACGCGTCCCATCCGCCCGCCCGCGTCACCGCGCCGTCCGGTCCCCACAACAGGGCCCGGCTGTCGGCGGGCGCCGGCGCATCGCACAGGGACCAGTGCGCGGTGGGGCAGTGGCGTGCGAGCGCATCGGGCAGCGCACCGGCATCCACCACACGGCCCAGCAGGAAGAGCGGCGTGCCACGGGAGAGCTCCCATCCACGCCCGGCCCAGCGGTTGCTCGCCACCAGCGCGAACACGGACAAGGCGACCGCTCCGATGACCACGCTGGTTCCTGCAGGCAGCGGGCGCTTCCGGTTCAGCACAACCTGCGTCATCAGCGCGATCACGGCCGTGGCGGGCACGATCACCAGGTGCGAGAAGTGGGTCATGCAGGCCACGATGATGACCGCTGCATGACCAAGCCGCCACGATCGCGACAGCGGCGTGAGCATGAGCAGGGTGGTGGACACGATCGCCAGCGGGGTGAACACATCCGGCAGCAGGCGGCCCGTATACCAGCCCAGTCCGGTGGTGGCGCTCAGCAGGGCGGTGGTGGCGAGGAAGAGCCCCCAGCGACGGCCCACCAGCACCTGCCACGCGTGCACGAGCACCACGGCCGTGAGCAGCGCCTGCGCGATCACCACGCCCCACAGGCTGAGGCCGTCGCCACTGAACAGGCGGCAGAAGAGCCCGTAGCCCAGCGGCCGGTCCGCCGGAATGCCCAGCTGGAAGCCGCTGGTGAGGTAGGTGCCCGTGTCGGCGTACACCAAGGGGTAGCCGTTGAACAGCGCCGGGCCCAGCAGCAACAGCGCGGCCAACGGCACGATGCGGGCTGGCATCGTATTCATGTGGACGCGTTGGCAAGGTGACCAGCGTGATAAGGCAGCAGATCGGCATGGGGTGAACGACGCTTCGCGTCAGCGCACCTGGTGGCTTGTAGGCGGTCCACGAAGGATCTCTGCAACTCGCCCCGGCCCTTCACAGCCAGCGGACCACGGCGGATGAGGTCCATGAAGCGCTGCGCGACGGCCGCCCCGCAGGCGAGGAGCACGACGAGGGCGGCGGCGCGGGGCATGCGCTCGGAAAGGTAGCGCCCGCCCGCCAACACCATGCCAACGGCCGTTTGGGATCCAGCGTTCTTGGGGTTATCTTTCAGCGTCCCCAACCAAAATCCGTCCTGACATGAACATCACCTTCAATGAACTGCGCAGGATCAAGGACAAGTTGCCCGACGGCAGCATCCACCGCATCGCCCGCGAGCTGGACCTGAACGTGGAGACGGTGTGGAACTACTTCGGGGGCTACAGCCATCCGCAGGGGCGCCCCATGGGCGTGCACCTGGAGCCCGGCACGGACGGGGGCGTGGTGTCGCTCGACGACACGCGCATCCTGGACATCGCGAACCGGATCCTGAAAGAGGAACCTGCGTGAGGGTTGCGGCACGACCGCTGCGAAGCGGGAAGGGAGAGGGACCATGCGGTCCCTTTCTCTTTCAAGGATGAAGGTGCAAGATCCGCGCCCTGTGGACGCTGCCGGCCGGATCCACGGTGCGCAGCTCGACGACATGGAGGCCCGATGATCGAGCTCCCAGGTGGACGACCCCGCCACCGGAAGGCAGGTTCTGCTCCAGCACGCAGGCGCCGCGCGCGTCGAACATCCGCAGCAGGGTGGGCCGGTCGTGCACCACATGCACCCGGGCGCCGTCAGGACCCTGCAGCACACGAACGGCATCGGCCAGGGAGGGCTGATCGACGAGGTTCTCGAGGTCGAGCTGGAACACACGCACGTGACCGGAGTTGTCGCCGCCATCATCGTTCCAGTGGGCGCCCACCGCGATGCGATGGCCGCTGGTGGAGCACGCCAGCCCCGACCCCGCATAGTCAGCGGGGGCTTCGCCCACGATGGCCGGGCCGAGCTGCACCCAGTTTCCGGCGACCTCCTCGAACACACGCACCTGCCCGGGTTGGTTCGTGCTGCCCGGTTCGTATGGCTCGCTCACCATCAGGCGGCCTCCATCGGCGGTGAGCGCCACCTTGAACCCTGCCCAGTGATCGAATGCGGGACCGTCAAGATCCGCGCCCACCTGGGTCCATTGCCCGCCGCTCTCGTGATACACCCGTGCATGCCCCGCATCGGCGCCGTTGCCGTCGTTGAACGGAGCGCCCACGGCCAGCCGGGTGCCATCGGCCGAGAGGGCGATCGACCAGCCGAACCCATCGCCCGGCGCTTCCCCGATCAGGTCCGGACCCACCTGCACCCAGGCAAGGCCGTTGAACGATAGGACCCGAACGTTCCCGTCCGCATAGGTGGCCAGCCGCTGACCATCGGCCGAGAGCGCGAGGGCCTTCCCCAGTTCACCGTTCGGGGTCTGACCCAGGATGTCGGGCCCCACCTGCACCCAGGCACCGGCCACCTCGTCGAACACGCGGATGTGCCCGCCTTGGTACGCGCCATCGTCGTTCAGCTGCGCGCCCACGGCCAGACGCGTGCCGTCCTCGCTCAAGGCGATGGCCTGTCCACACCACTCCGTGGCCCCTTCACCAACAATGGTGACGCCGACCTGCGTCCAGGTCCCGCCGTTCTCATCGAACACACGCACATGTCCGGCATCACTTCCGTTGTCATTGTTCCGCGGTGCGCCGACGGCCAGGCGGGTGCCGTCCCCAGAGAGGACCACGTACCCGAACGCGTCGCCTGCGGCGACGCCATCGAGATCGGCTCCCACCTGGACCCAGGTGCCGCCCAGGTCGTCGAACACCCGGACATGCCCCGCCGCCATGCCGTTGCCGCTGTTGCTCGGCGCACCCACGGCCACCCGCAGGCCGTCCGCGGAGAGGGCCACGCTCACGCCGGAGCCGTCGTACGGGGCCTCGCCATCGATGTCCTGCCCGACCTGGAGAAAGGTCTGGGCGAGGATGGTCCCGCTGGTGCTCAACAAGAAAGTGACGAGCATGGAGCGGCGCATGATGGATGGGGCGACGGTATACGACCGGCGGCGCGTGAAGGTATCAGGCATCTCGATCACCGCTCCAGCACCGTGAACTCGACGCGTCTGTTGCGCGCGCGGCCCTCCTCGCTGCTGTTGTCCGCCACGGGGCGGCTCTTGCCGTAGCCCTTCCAGCTCAGCCGGTCGGCGTCCACCTTCTGCTTCACCAGATGGTCCACCACGGCCTTTGCGCGGTCGTTGCTCAGGCGGATGTTGTAGGCCTCGCTGCCCTGGTCGTCGGTGTGCGCGCCGATCTCGATGCGCATGTGCGGGTAGTCGGTGAGCAGGTGCACCACCTTCTCCAGCTCGGCGTGGCTCTCGGGCTTCAAATCGGCCTTGTCGAAGTCGAAGAAGATATGGTCCAGCACGATGCTCTTGCCCACCTCGGGTTCCACGCGTGGCAGCTCCACCTGGGCCGTGCCGGCGTGGTCGGCCACGCGCACCTTGGGCGGCGGCGGTACGCTCTCACTGGGCTTGGGGCTCAACGCACTGCCCGGCGGCGCCACCCGCACGTTCACATCGTCCACGAAGTAGTAGGCGCCGCGCTCGCCCTCGGGAAAGCGCTCATGCTGCGTGGCCTCGTCGCTGTAAAAGTTGCCGACCAGCACGAAGCGCTCGCCGCCCGCGGCCTCGATCACGCCGTTCACCTTGTGCCAGCCGCTCTTCTTCACCAGCTTGTCCTCGTTCACCATGGGGGTGATGTACAGCGGCAGGCAGTCGCGCGAGCGGATCGGCTCCGTGGCCAGCAGCAGGCCGATGTTGTTGCTCGCCTCGTTGCTGAAGCTGGCGCGCATCACCCAGCATTCGGCCACGTAGCGCACCCCGGCCTCCAGCGGCGCGGCCAGCTCGATCTGCAGGTACTCGTGCCAGTGCGTGGGCGTGTTGCCCCGGCCCCAGGTCTTGATGCCCGCCATCGCCACGCCGCCGTGGGGACGCGCGCGCCCGTCCGTGCGCTTGCCGGGGTGGCTCCAGCAGCCTGGGTCGCTGAGCATGCTGAAATGGTCCGGCGTCGTCTCCGTCGGGCTCGTCCAGCCCACCATCACCTCCTCGTTGAACTTGGTGGCGTCCTGTGTCCACGCGCATTGCAGACGGCGGGTCTCCTCGAAGCCGGGATTGGGCACCAGGTTCGGCATCGTGTCGGCGTTCAGTGTGCGTTGCAGACCGGTCTGCGCCAGCAGCGGCGCGGCGGCCAGCAGAGCGGGAAGGAGGGCGGTACGGACCATGCGGCGAAACTACCCGGGCCCCAGGGCCGCTTCCCGGCGTCCGCGGCGGGGATCATGAACAACCTTTCGTGAGTGGTGAGTGACGAGTGGCGAGTGGCGAGTGGCGAGTAGCGAGTGGCGAGTAGCGAGTGGCGAGTCCGCTTGGGCGGCCACTCGCCACTCGGTGCGCTGGGCCTGCGGGCAGCACTCGCCACTCGCTACTCGCCACTCGCCACTCGGCGCGTCGGCCCTGCGGGCAGCACTCGCCACTCGCCACTCGGCGCGTCGGCCCTGCGGGCAGCACTCGCCACTCACCACTCGGCGCGTCGGCCCTGCGGGCAGCACTCGCCACTCGGTGCGTTGGACCTGTGCGCAACACTCGCCACTCGGCGCGTTGGGCCTGCGGGCAGCACTCGCTACTCACCACTCGGCGCGTCGGCCCTGCGGGCAGCACTCGCCACTCGGTGCGTTGGACCTGTGCGCAACACTCGCCACTCGGCGCGTTGGGCCTGCGGGCAGCACTCGCTACTCGCCACTCGGTGCGCTAGGCCTGCGGGCAGCACTCGCCACTCGCCACTCGGTGCGTCGGCCTGCGGGCAGCACTCGCCACTCGGTGCGTCGGCCTGCGGGCAGCACTCGCCACTCGGTGCGTTGGGCCTGCGCGCAACACTCGCCACTCGCCACTCGGTGCGCTGGACCTGCGGGCAGCACTCGCCACTCGCCACTCGGTGCGTCGGCCTGCGGGCAGCACTCGCCACTCGGTGCGTCGGCCTGCGGGCAGCACTCGCCACTCCCCCTAGCTTCGCACCCCTTCGGGCAACGACAGCCCCGCCGCCCGCGTCCTCCGCCTCCTTGTCCGTCCCATGGCCCGCCTCTTCGACCTCCTTCGTGAAAGCCTGCGTGGCGAGGAGCAGGACTACACGGCCATGGGCGTGCGCCGCGCGATCGTGCTGTTGAGCATCCCCATGATCCTGGAGATGGGCATGGAGGCCCTGTTCGCGTTGGTGGACACCTACTTCGTGAGCAAACTGGGCGTCGTGGGCACGGCCACCATCACGCTCACGGAGACCTGCATGGTGCCGGTGTACTCCATCGCCTGGGGCCTGGGCATGGGCATCACCGCCGTGGTGGCGCGGCGCACGGGCGAGAAGGACCGCGATGGCACGCGCGCGGCGGCGGGTCAGAGCTTTCTCATCGCCCTGGTGTGCGGGCTGCTGCTGGCCGTGCCCGCCGTGCTGTTCGCCGGGCCGCTCCTGCGCATGATGGGCGCCGCGTCGGATGTGCTGGTGGTGGCCGTCCCCTATGCCCGCCTCATGTTCGCCAGCAACCTGGTGGTCACCCTGCTCTTCGCGCTGAACGCCGTGTTCCGTGGCGCAGGCAACCCCGGCATCGCCCTGCGCACGCTGGCCATCGCCAATGGCATCAACATCGTGCTCGACCCGCTCTTCATCTTCGGCATCGGTTTCTTCCCGGAGCTCGGGGTGCAGGGCGCCGCCGTGGCCACCACCATCGGGCGCAGTTGCGGGGTGCTCTACCTGTGCTGGAACTTCTTCCGCAGCGATGGCGGTCTGGCCGTTTCCCTGCCCGACCTGCGACCGATGCGCGGGGTGATCATGGGCATCCTCAAGGTCTCGCTCGGTGGCGTCGGCCAGTTCCTCATCGCCAGCCTGAGCTGGGTCTTCCTGGTGCGCATCGTGGCCGACTTCGGCACCGAGGCCGTGGGCGGTTATGGGGTGGCCGTGCGCATCATCATCGTCGCGCTGCTGCCCGGCTGGGGCATGGCGAACGCCGCGGCCACGCTGGTGGGACAGAACCTCGGTGCCGGGCAGCCCGATCGCGCCCAGCGCAGCGCCTGGCTCTGCGGCCACTACAACATGGTGTTCATGGTGCTGGTCACCATCTTCTTCTGGGCCGCCGCACCATGGATCGTGTCCTTCTTCGATCAGGGCCCCGAGGCCGATGGTTATTCCATCCTGGCCATGCGCGTGATCAGCCTCGGCTACTTCTTCTACGGCTACGGCATGGTGCTGGCGCAGGCGCTGAACGGTGCGGGCGACAGCCTCACGCCCACGTGGCTCAACGTGATCTGCTTCTGGGCGATGGAGATCCCCATGGCCTACCTGCTGGCCATCACCTTCGGGCTCGGGCCGCTCGGGGTCTTCGCGTCGGTGGCCATCTGCGAGAGCGTCCTGGCGATCCTCAGCGCCGTGGTCTTCCAACGCGGACGCTGGAAACAGGTGAGGGTTTAGCAAAGCTCAAAGCGGAAAGCTGAAAGTGGAAAGTGGAAAGCGGAAAGCCGATCGGCAGGAAGCCGGAGGCCGAAAGCGTGAAGCCGGTGGCTGGAGGCCTGAGGCCGGAAGCCGGAAGCCGGAGGCCTGAGTCGGGTAGCTGGAGGCCGTTCGAGAAGGAAGAAAGATCAAGGACGAAGAAGGATGACGAAAGAAAGAAGCCGACGTCCGCACGTGGGCGGCTGGTGGCCGGAGGCCGGAAGCTGGGGGCTTGAGGCGGGCGGCTGGAGGCTTGTGGCTTACTCTGCCTTGAACCATTTCGGCCTGCCCTCGGCGTACCAGCGCAGCAGCGTGTCCACGATGTACTCCACCTTGCGGCTGTCCGCCCAGGTGCCGCGGAACACCAGGTGGCCGTCGCGGTCGATCACGTACGCGGCGTTCGGGGCCCGGCCGTAGCTGTCCAGCACGGCGTCGTTCAGTCCGTCCACCAGCACGGGGATCTTCACGGTGTTTCCCAGTTCCTGCGCGTAGGCCAGCTTCTCGTGCTCGCTCTTGGGCGCCGGGTAGTCGCGGTAGGTCCTCTGGTCCCCCGGGTGCAGCTCGCGGCCGTAGATCATGAACAGGTGCACCTGCGTGCTGTCGTACTTGCGCTGCAGCGCGTCCCACAGCGGCAGTTGGAAGCGCGCCGGCGGGTTGGTGATGCTGCCGAACATGAACACGCGGATCCGCCCCTGGTCCGCGCTCAGCCGGTAGCGGGCGCCGGTCTGCGCCACCGGCAGCTCAAAGTCCTTCGTCCGCGTGGCCACACCGGCCCCCTCGCTGTGCGTGCGGATGTCGTCGATCGTGGCCCGGATCACCTTGTCGAAGTTCATCCGCCAGATGCTCACCATCCGCCGCATGCTCTTGATCTCCTGCTTGCTGTAGCTGTTCAGGTAGAAGTCCAGGTCGTCGTGGAACACCAGCGCGCTGTCGGTCACGTAGGGCTTCGTGTCCCAGTTGGCCACGATCTGGGCGGGCAGGGCCGGGGCCCAGGCCGCAACGAGCAGGAGGGGGAGGAGGCGCCGCATGGTGGGGGCGAAAGGTAGCGGCCGGGCCGAGGACGGGGGGGGATTGCCCGTTCGAAGGCCGGGCCCTCTGTTCAGCCGGGGCCGCTGGTGCGCCACACTCCACCACCATTCTGCCGTGGTAGATGCGATCGTCCTTGCTCAAGGTCACCTGATACAGGCCGGGCCCCACGCCGAAGACGTCCATCCCGGGGTCTTCGCCGCTCATGTCCAACTGCTGAGCGCGCACCAGGCGGCCGCTGTTGTCGTGGACGCTCAACACCAGATCCCGTTCGTTCCGCAGGGCGGTGGGCACCTTGATGCGGAAGGATCCCTGATTGGGATTGGCATAGATGAGCAGGTCGTGGCCCTCTGGGGCGCGTGGATCGTTCACGCCGGTGTCCGGCGTCCACCTCCGCCATCTGACGGCCAAGGCGGTCTACCAAGGACACGACCACATGAGCCTCTCCTGTCAAGGTCAGCCTCAGGTCGGACGACGAAACCTCACGCCCTGGTAACCAAGCCAGCTCCGTTAGGGCCCATCCTCCAACGATGAAGCAGCCCCCATGTATACAACAAGATCCCAGCCCGAACTCTCGGCGGGGTCCACCCCCTGGAGCAAGGTGCGCTTCCCCCGCCCAGCACGTGGATCGGGGCTTGGGTTTAGTGTCCCTTGTCGCCTTCTCCGCTAATGTGGATCGTGCACCAAGCGCACCGCCTGCCGTCCTTGATCGGTAGTTACCACCACCGTGTACAAGCCAGGTGGATGAGCGCTAAGGTCGATGTTGTGCGTGCGGGTCCGCAGCACTTCCCGGCCTTGGGGATCCAGTACAATCATCTGGGCTGGAAGCGTCGAGCCGTACAAGGTGTACCGACCCGTTCCTGGGTTTGGACCCACAACCACCGGGAAGGCCACGTGCTCAGGCACACCGTTGGGAGAGCAAGCCCCGGGTGCCCCTACAGGCCCCCAGGACCACCACACCGTATCGTTACTGCTCATGCATTCGAGTCCATAAACCACATCCAAAATCGGCTCACCAGCAGTTTCCAATAATCCGGCCGACCCTCCAATTCCTTGTATCCACCAATACCCAGTCGGTCCGCCCATCACACCAATGTTCTGAATACCAATCCTTTTTCTTGCTTGGCCGCCTAAAATGATCGTATCGACCCCGGTGACGTACATGGTGGTCGTGAAGCCATTGGCAGGATCAGTGCCAGCGACCCATACCCCAAGCACTGAGTCGCCCACAGAAACGTCAAAGTCATATAAGAGATGCTCTTGTTCCGTATTCGGATGATAGTAGAACACTTGGCCTGATCCACTCTCCCGTAGCCCTCCCCCAAATTCCTCAAGCCACGTTCCAGTGTCCCAGTACCAAGACAATGACTGATAGTCCTGGCCATTTATCGTCGTGTCCGGAACACCTCCTGGCAACAAGTAGGTTCTTCTCCAATCGAACAACCCTTGCCAAGTGTCGTACATCCGGAAATTCCAGATAGCAGTTGAATCTGGCAATGCCTTGAACTGGGCCTTCAGGGTCAAGGTCGGTAGCATGCAACAACCAGAAGCCACCAAAAAACATTGGGCGAAACTGTACTTCATCATCGTTCGATGCAAACTGAGCCAACATGCGCTCTGCCATCTGCAAAACCTACCTTGACTACATAGACACCCATTTCAGCATTGATCTGTATGTCCCATTCTATCTCGTTCGACGCATTCAGTATCGAGACCGGTACCGACCGGCCTGTTTGATCGTATGCCTGCACCGAGGTGATCCTCGACCCTGGCTGCGACCGAATCACGATACAGCCTGTTGAAGGGTTCGGGAAGATCAATAAGCCTTGAGCATCCACCATCCCCTTTCCATCCAATGATGCAATGGTGCCATTTCCTTCCTGAAGGTTCTTGAAGCTGTTGCCAGGGATGTCGCAAGGATGAATGAAAGCGTGGAACTCCGCACCTTGTGATGCATGGAACCCAGGAAGAAGGCGAACCCCGCTCCCCGCTCGATAGGAAATATCCAGACCGGGGTCTATGAGAGCTTCAGAGGCAATCGAACTTGTGGCCTCTACGAAAGCGTTGTTGGCGTGCGGAGCCACAAAAGTCAGATCTTCAACTTCCGGACACCACAGGTGGTGTTCCCACAGACCTCGTCCGACCAAGCCCGCCCTGATCCGATTGGCTTGATAACTGATCTCCAATCCCTTGCAGTTCACATGGGGCAAGTTCGTCCCCACAAGCTGCCAGCCATCCCCGCTGGCTTTCAGTTTTTCATTGAGGAAATAAACCCCAACGTCCGTGGCCACATACATGCCACCGTCGCTGCCGCGCTCTAAGGTTAAGCTCTCCCAGTCCACCCCAATGTTCGGCAGTGCGCCCCACGTGTTGGTTGAGCCGGTTAGGTCGGTGACCACCACGTTGTTCAAATCGCTGTAATCGACCTTGAAGATCATCTCTGTACCGTCGGGAAGGCCGGAATAGAACGAGCTTGAGGAGTAGGTGAAGTAGAGGATGTCCGGATCTTCGAAGTCCGTGTCAATGTCTGCAGCCCAAACATCAGTGCGCGGCATTGATGGCATCTCCTGCCAGCTTCCTTGCACCACTGTTGCCGGCCCTCTGGCCAAGGTGGTCCGATAGAGTTTCTGACTACCTGCAAAGTAAGCGTACAGATAGTTCGGATCGGCCACGCGGAGTGGAGTCGCCAAATGCCATTGCTGCCAGGTCCGATCAGGGTCGCGAAGTCCGAGATCACCTCGAACGAGCCCGTCGCCCCATGCGCCAGGGATCGATAGATCTCATGCGGCGAATTCGATGATACGAGCCCAGGTATGTAGATCGCTGCTGGGCGCCCTCGATCAATGGTTCCTTCTGTATTCCAACCAGCATTGCCCCATCCTCCGGTCATTTGGCTAGTTGTTCCTGCTCCATCTGAAGATTTCCACCATGAGAAGTTCTGGTCAGACCAATACATATACTGGCTCTCCCACGGGTCGATCATGGCCTGTTGGCCGTCCGCATTCCCAAGCTGCTTCCAATCAGGTGCCCAACTTGGTCCATGAATACCGATGGTCAGGACGTTCCCATCGTGGTACAAACCCAAGATCATATCATCGGCTGTGGAATAGGAATCGCCCACACGATGCACCTCGGCCACACCCAGTCCATTCCCGCGCCACTCCCAAGTGACCCCATAGTCCAAGGACAAATGCACACCTCCGTGATTGGCCATCCACCAACGTTCGCCTGAACTGGTCGGTTGGCTCACAAAATCTTCCATGTCCACATGATACTGCAATTCATTTGGTTCCCCAGGTCCGTAGTCGTGCCAAACTCCAGAAATTCCAGTACTATATCTTCCAAGTTCTGGGTAACTATGTTCAATCATTATGTCGTGCCCATTAACTTGAGAGACACCGAAGCCATTTCCCCCACCGTATACATTCAGGATGTCATCTCTTAGCAACGCATCCCAACTACCCGCAATACCATCATTAATCCTATATAGCTCGTCCAAAGCGCCTGCTTGCGGCAGATCATAGAATACATGCAGAGCGTTTTCGTTTCCCGGTGCCTGGCTCACTTCAATGGTGAGATTGTTCGCATTACGGTCCCATAGAAGATACTCTCGATTCCCATTCGGATCACCGGGAACGAACGGGTGCATCGGCTGGTTCGGCATCTCGGTCCAAGTCGCACCATCGTCGAGGGTCCGCATCAGTCGCCAGAAACGCACCTGGTCATTCACAGAATTGGTCGCTTGATAGCGGACCGCCGCGTATAATATGCCGGAGTTGGTAGGGTGCATCTCCAGATCATGGATGTGGCGTCCATCAGTGAACGGGTAGGTTCCGTAAGTTGAATGGTTCAATACCGAAGGAGGTACTGGGATCGGCACTTCTAGCCAGGTGGGGTTAATGTCGTTCACATTCGAAGTTCGCCACAGGGTATGCGAGGTCGCCGCATACAGAACATCTGGATCATTGGGGTCCGGGACGAGCTTGAAGATCTCAGTCCATATGCCACCATTGGAAGCGAAGTCAGCCTGATCCGCAATGCGTTCCCAACTCACCCCGTTGTCCGAGGTCCGGTGAATACCTCCAGACCAAAAGATGTAGCCCGCACTTGCGGCGTACCATGTGTCCGTGTTCGTGGTCCCGGTCTTGAACACGGCATGCCTGCAACCGGACCGGTCCCATTGCTTGTCACTACCCGCGTTGCTCCAGTTCAGCCCAGCATCGGCCGTGTAGTATAGGCCTCCGATCGTTGACCCGCAGAGCATCACGTCCGGATCGTTCGGATTGGTCGTGATGAAGTGGATCGGCCCAATGCCAGGTTGCGAGCCTTGTCCGATGCTCGTGAGCCCCAAACTTGGCCTGTCCGTGGGTCCAACTTCATACCAGTCGCCTGTATTGTTCGTGCTGGCTGCAGATCTCATCGCCTGCAGAGACGTTTGATAAGCCGAATAGTACTCCTCAAAGGTATCGCCATCCTTCAATCGAACCGTCCAGAAGTCCTCCCACTTCTTGAATGTAACATAGTTCCCTCCTTCATGAAAATCGCTGCTATCACCAGTTGCCATTAGACTATCATAGTGGTGACTCAACTGAGCCCTAAGCGGAAAGAAGTCCTTTCCTGCGTAGTCGACCGGTATTTGCGCTTGCGCATTGAGCACAACTGATGCAAGCAGCCAGATGATGATCCTCCATCCTCTCATGTGCGACGGATCAATTGGATGTCTTCTCCAAAGACTTCACTCGATCCTCCAACTGCAGAATGTACAACGCCTGCTCTTCTAACGCCTGCAGTAACCTTCGTTGCATGTCGCCCACCTCCACGCCGTTCTGTTCCTCCAGTTCAAATGCCGAAGGGATACCTGGCAGATGTTTGTTCTCGCGCAGGAACTGCCGCAGCGCATCGAAGGAAGGCAGCTCATGATCCTCATCGAACACATAGTCCGGCCACGTGCCCAACTTCACCATAACATCGCGCGTCACAATACCGTCCTCCACGAACAAACGGTACTGATCGATGGGCCCGGTTGGCGGCACCGTGCCGATGCCCAGTTTGCCTTCACCGGTCAACACCATCCGCGTCTCGTCGTTCGTGATGAACGAGATCGGGTTCGGTGTCCGTGACCCGATCCTCGGCATGAGCTCCGGATCACATTGGGGGAACAGGAAAACGTTCCCGTCGATCCGCCAATGCTGGTCCACGAGCGGATAAGAGCCCAGCGTAAGCGCGCAGGGTGTCGCCGGCAGGGGAAGGGCCACAGGAAGTGAGCCTGCCCGCAAGATCCCATCCGCATCTCGGTAGAGCGGCCCTGCACCCATGCCCGGGCTGTTCAGCTTCACCTCGCCGCTCGCCAGCAACCGGAAGCGCTCTATGCCATTGCTCTTGAAGACCACATCCATGTTGTCGCTGGTGCCGATGTAGTGCGGCCCTGGAATGGTACCGGCGTTCCCGTTCATCGTCCAATCGTTCCGCTGTGGTTCGCGTAGGTGGAGGGTGACCCGTTCCGCCTCGCAGCCATTGGCGTCGCGCACGACCACACTGTAGTCCCGCGCGCCCAGCCCGCTGCGGTCCTCCACGGTGGGGCCGTCCAACCACGCGTAGGTGTACGGCCCCACGCCGCCGACCGCGCCCGCGTCGATGCTGCCGTTGTAGCAGGAGTGGCAGCTCACGTTGTACTCGTTCGGATACTCGAAGGCCGTGGCGGTGCCGATCAGTTGTTCCGGCTCGTTCAATGTGATCTCACCTTCCACGCTGCCCGTATCACTGTCGTACACGGCCACACGGTAATACCCGGCCGCCAGGTCCGAAACGTCCTGGGTGCTGGCACCCGTGCTCCACTCGTAGGTGTAAGGCGGGCTTCCACCGGACACGGTGAGGTCGATGTGGCCATCGCGCCCACCGAAACAGGAGATGGCGTAGCCGTTGTGGTCGCTCGGGCTCAATTGGATGGTCAAGCCTTGGCTACGGACCCCTTCAGGGATCGCGAAAAGAAGCGCAACGATCAGCGGGCCTCCTGCTCCAATACCCCCCCCCCATCCGGTCCGCCGAACGCCGCGCACACTGGCTGGAAGTGCGCATGGTCCGGTCGTTTGGTGCGGTGAAGCTAGGGGGAGGGCGCGGTACTTCCAAATCGATCTGAGGAACGGCACAGCCCCAGGAAGGTGCCTGATCCCGGTCCGCGATCGAGACTTTTCCACGCTCCTTGCTCCCCGTCCTGAACGGCGAAGGGGCCGCCTCGACCGGAGACGGCCCCTTCCGGAGCGATGATCACCCCCCTCACCAGCCCGGGCTGAAGCTCGTCTGGTAGCTGGCGTAGTCCTGCTTCTTGTAGGCGCCCTCGCCGATGTACTTCAGGATCGGCTCGATCTGCTGGGGGGTGAGGTAGCCCTGCACCGGGGCGATCACATCGAGGTTCTCGTTGAGGTATGCCACCTTGGTGTAGGCGATGCGGCCCTCCACGTTGGCGATGGCGTAGGTGAGCTCGTGCGTGCCGTTGCGGCCGCCGCCCGCCGCCGGGTTGTACTGCGGGTTCTTGAAGCTCTGGCCCTTGAAGGTCACCGGGTCGCCCCCCTCGGCGTTGAACTTCACCGCGTAGAAGTGGGTGTTGACGTACTCCACCAGCTTGGGGTCGGTGAAGGTGCGGCTGGCCAGCATCTTGCAGGGGCCGCACCAGTTGGTGTACACGTCCACCAGGATGGGCTTGGGCACCTTCTTGGTGGCGGCCTGGGCCTGTTCCAGGCTCACCCAGTTGATGGCCGGGCCGGCGGCCGGGGCGGTGGTGGTGTTCTGGGCCATCAGGCCACCCGGGATCAGGGCGGGGGCCAGCAGCAGGGCGAGGGAGGGGAGGCGCATGGACGGGCGTGTGCGGTTCAGCAAGCGAAGATCATGCCGGATCGGCATACGGGTCAATGGACGCCCCGCATCAGGCGGCGCACCACGGGGCTCAGCGCGATCAGCACCACCCCGGCCACCAGGGCGTACAGCCCCAGCTGCAGGTAGCCGTCCGTGTAGCTCTGCAGCTTGGCCATGTTGGTGGCCTCCTCGCCCACGATGCTCATGCCCGCCCCGAGGAGCCCCGCCACGTACTGGCCGTAGGCGCTGGCCAGGAACCACATGCCCATCATCAGGCCCTGCACGCCCTGCGGGCTGAGCTTGGTCATCAGCGACAGGCCGATCGGGCTCAGGCACAGCTCCCCGAAGGTGATCACGAAGTAGCCCAGGGTGAAGAGGTCCAGGGAGGTCACCCCGTCCGCATCGGCGAAGAAGATGGTGGCGTAGAACACGTAGAAGGCGAGGGCCAGCAGCAGGAAGCCCAGGCCGAACTTCACCACGCTGTTGGGCTCCAGCTTGCGCTTGGCCAGCCACACCCACAGGATGCCCAGCGGCGCCGCGAACGCGATCACGAAGAGCGAGTTGGAGCTGTTGTTCACCACGTTGGGGTCCATGGGGATGCCCAGCAGGCTGTGCTTCAGGTTGTTCAGCGCGAACAGGCTGAGGCTGCCGCCGCTCTGCTCGAAGAAGGCCCAGAACAGCACCGAGAACAGGATGAACACCAGGGCGGCCAGCAGCCGTTTGTTCTCCGCCGCGCTGAACGTGCGCATCTCCCAGCCCAGGTACACCAGCGTGGCCGGACCGATGAGGTACATGAACATGTCGGTGTACGCCGTGTTGGTCACCAGCAGCAGGATGAAGGGGATGGCCACGAGGGAGCCGATGTAGGTGGCGATCTCGTACAGCTTGCGGCGGTTCACCGGCATGTCCGGGTGCAGCGGGCTGAGGCCGATGGGGCCCAGGGAGCGCTGGGTGTACAGGAAGTTGATGAGGCTGATGGTCATCACCACGCCCACCAGCGCGAAGGCCCAGCTCCAGCTGTGGTACTTGCCCACGTACACCATGAGGATGCCGCCCAGCAGCGCCCCCAGGTTGATGCCGGCATAGAACAGGCTGAAGCCCGCGTCGCGGCGGCTGTCGTCGGCGTGGTAGAGCTGCCCCACCATGGTGCTGATGTTGGGCTTGAAGAAGCCCGTGCCGATGATGCTGAAGCAGATGCCGATGTAGAAGAGCTCGGTGGGCGACACGGCGATCACCAGCCCGCCCACGATCATCAGCAGGGCGCCCCACAGCAGCGACTTGCGGAAGCCCAGCACCTTGTCGGCGAACACCCCGCCGATGAAGGTGAAGGCGTACACGAAGGCCTGGATGGCGCCGTACTGCAGGTTGGCCGTGCGGTCGTCCAGCATCAGCTGGCTCACCATGAACACGGTGAGCATGCCGCGCATGCCGTAGAAGCAGAAGCGCTCCCACATCTCGGTGAAGAAGAGCGCCCACAGCTGGCGGGGGTACTTGCCCTCGAAGGTGCGGATCTGGTCGAGCGTCAGGGTCTGCGACATGGTCGGGTCAGTGTTCGGCGATGGTCTTGTTGAGCCAGCGGAGCATGAGGAAGAGGGCCACGGCGGCGGCGCCCAGCAGGGCGAAGTTCACCAGGAAGAAGCTGCTCTTGTGCGCATAGCCGTCCCACAGCGTGGCCAGGATGCCGCTGAGCTTGTTGCCGATGCTGGTGCTGAGGAACCAGCCGCCCATCATCAGGGCGGTGAGGCGCTTGGGGCTCACCTTGCTCACCAGGCTCAGGCCCATCGGGCTTAGGAACAGTTCGCCGATGGTGACCACGCCGTAGCACGCCACCAGCCACCACGCGCTGGCCTTCATCTCGCCGTTGTGGCACACGTACACCGCGGCCACCATCACCAGGGTGCTCAGCGCGCTCACCAGCAGGCCCCAGGCGATCTTGGTGGCGGTGTTGGGCTCGCGGCCGCGCCGCTTCAGCCACGCGAAGAAGGCCACCACCACCGGCGTCAGCAGGATCACCCACAGGGGGTTCACGCTCTGGAACAGCTCGGTGTTGTACAGGTACACGGTGTCGCCCTCGGCCGGCCGCAGCTCGGCCTGCAGGTTCTTGAAGTACACCGGCCGGCCCCATTCCCTCACCTCCTTGCCGTCCACCTTCACCACCTTGAAGTTGTCGTCGTAGGCCGTCACCGAGTCGTCGGCGTACACCACCGGCTCGGCCAGGTAGAGCGACTCGGCGGCCGGCTGCACGGCGGCGGGGATCTCGCGGTCGGTGTAGAACTGCGCCCAGGTGGTGAGGGCCGTGCCGTTCTGCTTGAACACCGCCCAGAACATCACGCTCACGCCGAAGATGGCCAGCAGGGCCGCCAGCGGCGCCTTGTCCGCCACGCTCGCCCGGATCCACAGGCCCACGTAGAAGATGATCACCGGGATGGTGGCGAAGATGAAGGCGTCCGTGCTGTCGCTGCCGAACACGTTGCCCGGGATGGTCCACGCGCCGATGCCCACAATGATGGCCGGCAGGAACACCGTGGCGAACACCCGCGACAGGGCCATGTCCTCCTTCTGCGCGGGCTTCTTCACGTCGGCGTGGCGGTAGTGCTTCAGCCCGATGGCGAACACGATGAGGCCGATGAACATGCCCACGCCCGCCGTGGCGAAGGCCTCGCCCCAGCCGTAACGGTTGCGCATGTAGGCGGCGAACAGGTTGCAGATGCTCGCCCCCACGTTGATGCCCATGTAGAAGATGTTGTAGCCGCTGTCCTTGCGGGCCCGGTAGGCGTCGTCGTTGTACAGGTTGCCGAGCAGCGTGCTGATGTTGGGCTTGAAGAAGCCGTTGCCCAGGATGATCAGCGCCAGCGAGGTGTAGAAGGCCGCCATGCCCGGCAACGCGAGACCGATGTAACCGAGCCCCATCAGCGTGCCGCCCAGGAAGATGCTCCGCGTGTAGCCCAGCACCCGGTCCGCCAGCAGCCCGCCCAGGAAGGGGGTGAGGAAGACGAAGGCGATGAAGGTGCCGTAGATGTCGGCCGCGTCCTTGCGGTCCATCGCCATGCCTCCCGTGCTCAGGGGGTCGGTGAGGTACAGCTGGAAGATGCCGATCATCAGGTAGTACCCGAACCGCTCCCACATCTCGGTGAGGAACAGGAAGGGCAGGCCGCTGGGGTGCTTGCGGGGCATGGGCTCAGGCGGTCAGGTGGTCCGTCTAAACAGGAGGGCTTGGGCGTTCACCGCGAGTGGCTGGAGGCCGGAAGCTTGAGGCTTGAGGCTTGAGGCCGGTAGCCGGAAGCTTGAGGCTGGAGGCTGGAGGCTTGAGGCCGGTAGCTTGAGGCTGGAGGCTTGAGGCCGGTAGCTTGAGGCTTGAGGCTGGAGGCTTGAGGCTGGTAGCTTGAGGCTTGAGGCCAAGGTTGAATGGTGGAATGGTGCAACGGTGCAGGGGGGGCGGGACCGCAGCGTTTGGCACCTGGGCACTCCGGTCAGTTGATGCCGTGCATCCACTTCTTCATCGCGGGCGTCAGCACCAGCAGCACCGCGGCGCAGCCCAGCACAACGTACACGCCCCACTGCAGGTACACGTCCATGAAGCCGGTGAGCTCGGCCACGGGGTCGGCCCCATCGGTGGCGCTGCTGGCGATCATCTGCCCCAGCTTGCCGGCCACCTTGTGGGCGAAGGCGATGCTGAGGAACCAGCTGCCCATCACGAAGCCCACCACCTTCTGGGGGCTCAGCTTGGTGACCACGCTGAGGCCCACCGGGCTCAGGAACAGCTCGCCGGTGGTGTGCAGCAGGTACATGCCGATCAGGAAGCCCATCGGGATGGCCGTGGCGCCCGCCCCGTTGGCGATGCCCACCTTCACGCCCCACACGATGATGGCGTAGCCGATGGCCATCTGCAGCAGGCCGTAGAAGAACTTCATCGGCGTGCGCGGCTCCAGCTTGTTCTTGGCCAGCCACACCCACAGCCAGTTGAACACCGGCGCCAGCAGCATGATGAAGAGCGCGTTCACCGACTGGAACTGCGAGGCCTCGATGCCGGCCCTGTTCACGTACCGGTCCGTGAGGATGTTGATGGAACCGCCGGCCTGCTCGAACAGCACCCAGAAGATCATGTGGAAGAAGAAGAGGATGAGGAACACGAACAGCCGCTGGCCCTCGGCCCGGTCCTCCGCCGTGAAGGCCGTGTACAGCAGATAGCCCAGGCAGGCGAAGCCCGCTCCGAAGAGCAGCCAGTCGGTGATGCCTTCGCTGTTGATCAGGAAGCTGAAGATCGGGATGATGATCAAGCTCCCGATGATGGTCATCGGAAAGGCCTTGATGCCCATGAAGCGCCAGGCATCACCAGCCTCCGGCGCGTGCCCCTTGCCCTCCAGATGCTTGAAGTTGAGGAAGAAGACCACCATGCCCAGCAGCATGCCCAGGCCGGCCGAGAAGAAGCCGTAGTGCCAGCCCACGCGCTGCCCGAGGTAGCCGCAGGTGAGCGGCGCCAGGAAGGCCCCGATGTTGATGCCCATGTAGAACAGCGTGTAGGCGCCGTCCTTCCGCGTGTCGTTGCGGTCGTAGAAGGTGCCCAGGAAGCTGCTGATGTTGGGCTTGAACAGGCCATTGCCCACGGTGAGCGCCGCCAGGCCCAGGAAGAAGACGCTCTCGCTGTGCAGCGCGCCGGTGGAGCCGGACGACAGCGCCAGAATGAACTGGCCCAGCGCCATGAAGGCCCCGCCCGTGAGGATCGCCTTGCGGAAGCCGATGGCCCGGTCGGCCAGCATGCCCCCGATCACCGGTGCGGCGTACAGTAGCGCGTTGTAAGCGCCGTAGATGCCATAGGCCCGCGCGTCAGCGTCGCCGGCCGCCATCTTGTCGAAGAGCTCCTTGGTGAGGTAGAGCACCAGCAGCGCCCGCATGCCATAGAAACTGAAGCGCTCCCAGAGCTCGGCGAAGAAGAGCACGAAGAGCGCCTTCGGGTGGATCTTCCGTTGACTGTACAGCGTGGCGGGTACCCAGATGAGCACGAAGGCCCAGCCGATCACGAGGCTCCAGAGCGCGAAGTCCATGCAGGGGGAGGTTTAGGGTCGGTTCGGAAGGGCGGTAAGGTAGAAAAGGGGGCGGGAGTGGGAGCAGGGGCAGGGACCATGCCTTCGCTAAAGGCTTCAGCAGACGAGGCAGGGGCGGGAGCAGAGCAGGATGCGGCTCGGGGCGAGCATTGGATGGCTGGAACCTCAGACCGCGAGAACCGGAGATCGCCCACCTTCGTCCCATGCCCGCGTCCGCTTATGTGCTCTTCGGGGCCGCCGTGCTGTGGTGCTTCATCTGGGCCTACAAGGCGACGCGCAGCCTGGTCTTCCTCCTGATCCTGGTCGCGCTCGGTGCGTTGCACTCGCTGCTCGCGGCCCACGGGGTTCATGCTGATGCGATGGTCTTCCCGCCCCCGCAGATGGCCCTGCTGGCGCCGGTGCTGCTGTCGCTGATCGTGTGCACGCTCCTACCTGCCGGACGCCGATGGATGCGCGGCCTGCCGCTCTTCGCCCTCACCGCCATCCATGTGCTACGCATCCCGGTGGAGCTGGTGCTTCATCAAGGCTTCGAGGAAGGGCTGCTGCCGCAGGACATGACCTACGCCGGCTTCAACTTCGACATCTACAGCGGCATCAGCGCAGTGCTCCTTCTTCCCTGGCTGCGCAGCTCACGGCCACCTTCACGCGGTGTGCTGATCGGCTGGAACATCTTCTGCCTCGTCCTGCTCGCCATCGTGGTCTCCACCGCGGTGCTCAGCATCCCAAGCAGCGTACAGCGCATCAACTTCGATCGACCCAACGTGCTGCTCATCGCACCGCCGTGGATCCTGCTTCCCGCTGTGCTGGTGCCAGCGGTGCTCTGGTCGCATGTGGCGGCCCTGGTCGGGTTGTTCGGGCGGGGTGTCCCGAAGGGGTCCGGATAGTCCAAGTCCCGTTCTTCTCCCCACGGTCCTCGCGAAGGTGGTCTTCCGCCTGAAGCGATCTCCCCTCGCGCGCCTCGGTCTTCGTGCAGGCGGCCCGCAGCCTGAAGCTGGCGGCCTGTGGCCGGAAGCTGGAGGCTACAGACAAGCGTCAGCGCGCATCTGTGTCCATCGGCGTTCATCCCGCAGGGGCGGGACAGGTCCCGTGGTTCATGGCATTCGGCTGGAGGCTGGAGGCCGTGCTCCGGATCCCCGGATCCCCCACCTTCGCTCCATGCCGGTCGTCGCTCATGTCCTGTTCGCCGCTGCGGTGGTCTGGTGCCTGGTGTGGTCCTACAAGGCTGCCCGCAGCCTCACCGTCCTGCTCCTCCTGGTCGCGCTCGGCGTGGTGCATGCGGCCCTCGCGGCCCGGGGGGTCTATGCCGACCCAACGGCCTTCCCTCCGCCCCAGATGGCCCTGCTGGCACCGGTGCTGCTGGCGCTGGTCCTGTGCGCGGCGCTGCCTTCCGGACGCCGGTGGATGCGCGGGCTGCCGCTGTTCGCGCTCACGGCCATCCACGTGCTGCGCATCCCGGTGGAGCTGGTGCTGCATCAGGGCTATGAGGCGGGGCTGCTTCCGCGGGACATGACCTATGCCGGCTTCAACTTCGACATCCTCAGCGGGATCAGCGCGGCGCTGTTGCTCCCCTGGTTGCGCAGCGCCCGACCGCCCGGGCGGGCCGTCCTGATCGGTTGGAACATCGCCTGCCTGGCCCTGCTCGCCATCGTGGTCACCACGGCGGTGCTCAGCATCCCCAGCAGTGTGCAGCGGATCAACTTCGATCGGCCCAACGTGCTGGTCACTGCGCTGCCCTGGGTCCTGTTGCCGGCGGTGTTGGTGCCCGTGGTGCTGTGGGCCCACGTGTCGGCCTTGATCGGGTTGTTCGGGCGGGACGTTCCGAAGGGTTCCGGATAGTCCTTGTATCGATCATCTCCCGACCCGTCATCGCGAAGGCGGTCTTCCGCCTGAAGCGATCTCCCTTCGCGCGCCGAGGTCTTCGTGAAGGCGGCTCGTGGCCGGAAACTCCGGGCTAGTGGCTGGTGGCTAGAAGCTGGAGGCTGGTGGCCGGTAGCTAGAGGCTTGAGGCTGGCGGCCGGAAGCTGGAGGCCACGTCCCCTGCTGCCGTCAGGTCGTCTCTTGTTTCAGCTTTCAGCTTTCCCCTTTCAGCTTTTCACTGAACGACTACCCGCGCCCCGCTCACCCACCGCCCCTCCACCACCAAGTGCACGTGGTAGAGCCCCGCCGCATAACCGCCCAGGTCGAGGCTCTGCCCTCGCTCGGCCAGCGCCACCGGCCAGCTGCCCATCACCTGTCCCGCCGCGCTCACCAGCGTCAGCTGCGCCGAACCGGTCACCGCCTCCGGCAGGTCCCACGTCACCTGCACCTGCCCCTGCACCTGCACCGGGTTCGGCCACACCCGCAGCGCCCCGCGCAGGTTCGTCACCTGGCTCGTCAGGCCCGTGATCAGGTGGCAGCCCGGCTCCAGGCAGCCCATGCTGTCCACCTTCACCACCCACAGATCTTGCCCGTAGCCCGGCGGGTTGTTACCGCTGGCGCTGCTGTACACCATGCCCACGGCGATGAAGCCTCCGTCGGTCGTTGGCAGCACATCACGCAGTGTTCCCTGTCCATCGCTCATCAAACTATCCGCATAGAAGAAGTTGCGCTGCCATACGCTGTCGCCTTGCGCGGTGGTGCGCAGCAACACACCTTGCTCGCCATCATCCGCAATGCTCCACGCCTGCCCGCAGCTGATCAGGTCTCCGCCCGGGGTGATCTCCTTCACGGCGAACAGCGAACACCCTCCGCACCATCCGCCGTAGGTGTGCGACCAAAGCACCCCGCCCGCGGTGTCGATCTTCACCAGGCAAAGCGTATGCTCCCCGTTCCCGGTCAAGTTCCAGGCACTCGCGAAAACACAGTTCCCATCCGCAAGTGCTTCGAGATGGGCGTTGGGGACATCGTTGTTCCCTGCAACACCATAAGTGGCCTGCCAGATCTGATTCCCATTCTCATCCAACCGCAGCACCCATTGGTCAAAATTGTTGAATGTGATCTCCTTCTTCCCACCGAGGTAGTATCCTCCATTCGGCGCCAAGGCCACCGCAAGCGCCAAGTCCCGCCGGTTCGGTGACCCGTAGGTCTGCACCCATTGTACTTGGAAAAGGCTGTCGGTTTTCACTAGGAACGCGTCCAAGGTACCCGTAGCGGAAGTTTCCCCACAGATCAAAAAGCCGCCATCGAGTGTCTGCTTCGCCTGCCGACCGATCCACGCCACTCCAGGTAGGTTGAGTTCGTGGATTCCGGCGGGCTGCCCACCAGCAGCGAAGCGGTATACGCACACTCTGATCGTGTCGCCCCCTTCATCGCTTGACCCTCCCACCACGAAACCGCCATCCATAGTTCTGTCCGATGTATTGGACCATCCAGGATAGCAGTATTTCCCAGTGACCCAGGACACATGCTCAGCGCTGACCAGCCCATCGCCATTGAGATGCGCTGCACCCACCACGGGTCCATACAGGACCGAATCTTGGTAGGTGGTAAAGCAGAAGACGACGTACCCACTATCTCCATCGTGCTCCACACTCCATCCGAACTGTGTCTCTTCCTGCTGAAAAGCGTCGTAGCGCCGCATCCAGCTTTGCGCGTCCATCCTGTGGTTGACCAACAAGAGCAGCGCTGCGCAGGCTGGTAAGGCACGTCGGTTCAACATCATGCCAGTTCGAACTTGGCCACACCGATCCGGATGCCATCGGCCTCCAACACGGCTGTGTACACGCCAGTAGCCAAGGTACGGGTTGAAGGAAAGGTGATCGCGTCCGCATCAGGGTGATCCTTGCCGGATGAACGCCCCACCTGCGCGTGGATCGCTTCACGCGCCGGGCAAGGAGGGGGTGGGGGCGGTAGCCGCTCAGGCACGTTCGGATCCCTGCGGATCGAACCCTCCCCGTGCCCCTCCTTGTGCACCCGCAGCGGGCGTTCGCTGCTCAGGAAAAGGCTTCCGTGCGTGGTGGTTCCGTCCACCTAGGGGAGACTACCACGGCGCCTTTCGCACAACCCACCGCACACGCCTCGCAGTGACGGTCCGGAGAGGTTGGGTACCTGTACCGATCACCTCCCCACCGTCTTCGCGAGGTCCGGCTCTGCGGCCGAAGCGATCTCCCCTCGCACGCCTCGGTCTTCGTGCAGGCGTCCCGCAGCCGGCGGCTGGTGGCCTGTGGCCGGCGGCTGGAGGCTAGTGGCCGGAGGCTGGCGGCCAGAAGCTGGAGGCCAAGTCCCCCGCTGCCGTCCGGTCGCTACCCGTCTCCCTCCCTCACTCCACCACCACCTTCGCCCCGCTCACCCACCGCCCCTCTACCACCAGGTGCACGTGGTACAGCCCCGCCGCATAACCGACCAGGTCCAAGCTGTGCCCTCGCTCCGCCAGCGCCACCGGCCAGCTGCCCATCACCCGTCCCGCCAGGCTCACCAGCGTCAGCTGCGCCGATCCGGTCCCCACCTCCGGCAGGTCCCACGCCACCTGCACCTGCCCCTGCCCCTGCCCCTGCGCCCCGACCGGGTTCGGCCACACCCGCAGCGCACCGCGCAGGTTCGTCACCTGGCTCGTCAGGCCCGTGATCAGGTGGCAGCCCGGCTCCAGGCAGCCCATGCTGTCCACCTTCACCACCCAGGTGTCCTGTCCGTAGATCGGCGGGTCGTTCGGGTTGTTGCTGCTGGCCATGGCAGTACCCACGGCGATGAAGCCACCGTCCGGGGTCGGCACCACATCGCGCAAGAATCCTTTCCCTTGGGTCCACACGCTGTCCGCATAGTGGTAGTAGCGCAACCACAGACTGTCGCCCTGCGCGGTGGTGCGCAGTAACACGCCGTTCATTGGATCGGGTAGGGAGCTCTGCCCCACCGCGATCAGGTCACCGCCGGGGCTCACCTCCTTCACGGCATACAAGGCGTTGTTGAATTGGGCCCCGTCGTACGTCTTGCTCCAGAGCGTCATCCCATCCGGATCGACCTTCACCAGGGCCAGCACCTGATCTTCGTCGGCGTTCAGAGTGAAGCTCGTCGCGAACACCACGGTGCCGTCCGCTACGCTGGTCACATGGGCGCTTGGGTAATCATTATGGATGCTACCGTAGGTCTCCTGCCACACTTCGTGGCCCGCGCTATCCACACCGAGCAGCCATTGATCATAGTTTCCACCGCCCACGTGTAGTTTTCCGCCTAGGTAGTAGCCATTCCCTGGGGCTAGATCCACGGTGGTCAAGTACTCCGCTCTATTGGCCAGCCCGTAGGTCTGCACCCACTCCTGGTTCCCCAGGCTGTCCACCTTCAGCAGAAAGCCGTCCACACTGATCCCCCCCGTATTGGTCTCTCCCGTGATCACGTATCCCCCATCCGGGGTCTGCTTACCGCAGCGACCGATCCAATCCTCCCCCGCGATCCCATAGCTGTACAGGGTGTCCACCTGCCCCGTGGGGCCGAAGAGGTACAACACAGGCCGGTCCGTGTTCAGCGAGTCCTTGTTGCTCCCGCCCACCAGCACCCCTCCGGCTTGCCGCAATGCGGCCGCATTCGCCCAGCCGGGATAGGTGGCATAGCCCTCCCGGAAAACGACGGTCGTGTCCAGCGCAACGCCATCGGCGTTCAGGATCAGCCCCCCGACCACCGAGCTGTACACCAGGTTGCCCACCTGCAATTGGCCGTTCACCACCGCCAACCAGGTGCTGTCCGTCAAGGGCTCGATCGACCAGCCGTTCTGCGCACGCTGTTGGTCGAAGACATCATACCGGCGCTGGTACTGCTGGGCAGCTACGTGTCGAATGGTCACGAGCTGCACGAATGCAATGAACCAAGGCAGGCCGCATCTTCTCATCGCACCAGTTCGAACTTGGCCACACCGATCCGGATGCCATCGGCCTCCAGCACGGCGGTGTACACGCCGGTAGCCAAGGTACGGGTCGAAGGGGAAGGTGATCGTGTCCGCAACAGGGAGATCCTTGCCGGATGAACGCCCCTCCTGCGCGTGGATCGCTCCACGCGCCGGGCAAGGAGGGGGTGGGGGAGGTGGCAACTCAGGCACGCCGGATCCCCTCGGACCGGAACCTCCCCGTGCCCTCGGGTGTGCACCCGCAGCGAATGTTCGCTGCTCAGGCGGGGGCTTCCGTGCGTGGTGGTTCCGTCCACCTAGGGGAGACGGTCACGGCGCCTTTCGCACAACCCACCGCACACGCCTCGCAGTGACGGTCCGGAGAGGTTGGGTACCTGTACCGATCATGTTCCACACCGTCATCGCGAAGGCGGTCCTCCGCCTGAAGCGATCTCCCCTCGCGCGCCGAGGTCTTCGTGAAGGCGTCCCGCAGCCGGTAGCTGGTGGCCTGTGGCCGGCGGCCGGAAGCTGGCGGCTGGTGGCCGGCGGCTGGTGGCTGGCGGCTAGAGGCTAGAGGCTGGAGGCTGGAGGCCAGAAGCTGGAGGCCGCGTCCCCTGCTGCCGTCAGGTCGTCCCTTCTTTCGGCTTTCAGCTTTCCCCTTTCAGCTTTTCACTGAACGACTACCCGCGCCCCGCTCACCCACCGCCCCTCCACCACCAGGTGCACGTGGTACAGGCCCGGGGAAGTGCTGCCCAGGTCCAGGGTATGCCCCTGCTCCGCCAGCGCCACCGGCCAGGTACCCATCACCTGTCCCGCCGCGCTCACCAGCGTCAGCTGCGCCGAACCGGTCACCGCCTCCGGCAGGTCCCACGCCACCTGCACCTGCCCCTGCCCCTGCACAGGGTTTGGCCACACCCGCAGCGCACCGCGCAGGTTCGTCACCTGGCTCGTCAGGCCCGTGATCAGGTGGCAGCCCGGCTCCAGGCAGCCCATGCTGTCCACCTTCACCACCCACGTGTCCTGTCCGTAGATCGGCGGGTCGTTCGGGTTGTTGCTGCTGGCCATCGCCCTCCCGACTGCGATGAAACCCCCATCGGCGGTGGGCACCACATCGCGCAAGGTCCCGTGGCCCTGTGTCCATACACTATCCGCGTACTGGTAGTACCGCATCCACACACTGTCGCCCTGCGCCGTGGTGCGCAACAGAACGCCGTTGAACAGGCTGGGCAACGAGCTCTGCCCCACCGCGATCAGGTCCCCACCGGGGCTCACCTCCTTCACGGCGAACAAGGCCGTGTTGTAGGCCGCACCATCGTAGGTCTTCGACCAGACCGTGCTCCCGTTCGGCTCCACTTTCACCAGCGCCAGCACCTGGTCGTCATCGGGGTTTATTGACCAAGCAGTGGCGAACACCGCAGCGCTGTCCGCCAAGGTGGTCACATGCGTGCTCGGGTCATGGTAGGGGGTGGGGTATTCCTCTTCCCAGATCACATCCCCGTTGCCATCCACCCGCAGCAGCCATTGGTCGTAGTTCCCGCCGCCCATGTGGGCCTGGCCGCCCAGGTAATAGCCGTTCCCCGGCGCCAGGTCCACGGTCGTCAACACCTCCGACCGGTTCGCCAGTCCATAGGTCTGCACCCACTCTTGGTTCCCCAGGCTGTCCACCTTCAACAGAAAGCCGTCCACACTGAGCCCCCCCGTATTGGTCTCTCCCGAGATCACGTATCCCCCATCCGGGGTCTGCTTACCGCAGCGGCCGATCCAATCCTCCCCCGCGATCCCATAGCTGTACAGGGTGTCCAGCTGCCCCGTGGGTCCGAAGAGGTACAACACAGGCCGGTCCGTGTTCAGCGAGTCCTTGTTGCTCCCGCCCACCAGCACCCCTCCGGCTTGCCGCAAAGCGGCCGCATTCGCCCAGCCGGGATAGGTGGCATACCCCTCCCGGAAAACGACGGTCGTGTCCAGCGCAACGCCATCGGCGTTCAGGATCAGCCCCCCGACCACCGAGCTGTACACCAAGTTGCCCACCTGCAATTGGCCGTTCACCACCGCCAACCAGGTGCTGTCCGTCAAGGGCTCGATCGACCAGCCGTTCTGTGCGCGCTGTTGGCCGAAGGCATCATACCGGCGCTGGTACTGCTGGGCGGCTACCTGTCCATTGGTCACGAGCTGCACGAACCCCATGCACCATAAAAGACCACATTTCCTCATCGCACCAGTTCGAACTTGGCCACACCGATCCGGATGCCATCGGCCTCCAGCACGGCGGTGTACACGCCGGTAGCTAAGGTACGGGTATCCAGGTCCAAGAGCTGCACTTTACCGTGGAAGGGCTGCTGATGGATGCTCCGTCCCAAGGGGTCCTGCACCAGCAGGTGCCCCCCTTGCGCACCTTCCGGCAGGCGGCACACCACCACCACCGGCCCATCGCTCGGGTTCGGGTGTACATTGATGAACGGTGTCGGGGGCAGTACCCGCGGACGTACCTCGTGCACCGGCGCCCGGGGTTGATCGTGGTTCGGCAGCACCACCTGCTCAACGAATCCACCGCCTAGCAGGGTCATCCACGCTTGTGCTTGTCCACTGCCATGTTCGCGGCTCAGCGCGATCGGCAACAGGGCCTGCTGGCCGGCAGGGCTAAGGTCCAAGGGCCCCAGGCTGTCCTCCAGCAGGCTCAGATACAGGTCCTGCACCTCCCAGTAGTCGCGGTAGGGCGAGGCCACCAGTTCCGAATCCACCACCTGCCGGGCGCGCTCCAGGTCGCTCAGGGCCAGGCACAGGTCCACCAGCGCCTCGGTGCTGCTGGCCGCAGGGTGGGCTTCGTGCCAGCTCCGCGCATTCGCCATCGCCACAGGGTCCCCGCTGCGCAGGGCCTTGCGCGTCAGGTCGCCCAGGGCCCGCTCATGCCTGCCCGCGAAATGCGCGATCTCGCTCTGGTACATGGCGTGCATGATCACCCCCTCTCCCTGCGCATCCAGCACCAAGGCCTCGTAATATGGGTGAAAGTCGTACTCCTCCAACAGGTCCAGCACCTCCCGTTGCAACGGGCTGTTGGCGATCAGCGCCTGGGCCACATGCCAGGGGTTCATGGCCGGTTCGCGCTCGAATACCTGCCGCCAGACCAGGAAGGTCACCGACGGTGCTGCCAACATCAGCGCATTCCGCACCGCGTAGCTGTCGTTCGCCGGGTCCTGCACAAAGCTCAGCAGCTCTTGCGTGCTGCCACCGTCCTTCCAATTATCATACACCGCTTCCACCACCTCCTTCTGTTCCTCGGCCCAGGTGATCTCATCCTCAAGGTCTTCGTCGGGTGCGAATTGCGCAAGGTGGGCAGGGCATGATGGTTCGACTCCTCCTTCAACATAGCCTACGCCGGCGTCTGTGAACCACATACCTGGGTCTACTGGTGGACTCGAACAATCAGGGCGTAGATCGAAAGGCTCTGCCATATCCTGCTCATGGTGGAAGTAGTAGAACAAATTGATGTTCTCATCCTCCACATACAGATGTTTGTCGGGGTTGTTCGTGCAGTCGATGTTGAGGTCGGTGTAGCGGTTTCCGGCCAGTGTGGTATGTTCATCATCGGTTCCTTGCGTATTCCTGACCGTCGTCGCACCCGCCCCATCGGTGAAGCCCACATCGTGGTCGTTCTCATGCAACAGGCTCAGGTCGTTGCACCGCCAGCTGATGCCCGAAGTATGGTCCGCGCTGCTGTTCACCCCGCTGAAGATGAGTCCGGCGCTGTACAGTGTCCCGATACTCCCGTTGAACCGGTCGTAGGTGTTCTTATACACCTCATCGTTGTAAGGCCCGATGGTATGGAACACACTGCCCGCCTTGAGCGCACCATCGTCCATCCCCAAGAAGCTGTTCTGCTCGTACTCAAAGCTCCGGCTGTTGTAGAAGTAGGTGCCGTAGTTCGCCGGGCCGGTCCCTTCCGTGCCGCGCACATGCACCTCGTTCCGGGTGAAGGTCACGTTCGGTGTGCCCACCACGGCCACCCCGCGGCTGCAGCCTTCAAAGTGGTTCTGGTCCACCACCAGCGTGGTCTGGTTCACGCTGTAGTGCTTCACCCCGGAGAACAGGTTCACAAAGCGGTTGCCGGGCTCACCCGGGGCCAGGGGTTCCACGTTCACGTTCGCAGCAAGCCCCACGATCCCGAAGACTCCACGCTCCTCCGGATCGCTGGGCAGGTCATCACGCAGGTTGCCGAACGTGCAGCCGTGGAAACTCGTCGTCCCCGTGCTCAATAACCACACATGCGACAGCGGCACCAGGGTCGGGTCCACCAGCTCGCGCGTGGTGATGAAGCGGCAATTGTTCACCACCATGTCCACCGGTTGTTGCTCGCCGTAGCGCACCACATCCCGCACGTTGTTCACGAACCCCGCATCATCCAGCAGCATCCGGCCTCCCGCTCCGCTGCTCGTATTCAATGTCACCGGGTCGCCGTTGCTGCCCAGCAAGGCCACGTATGCGTTCTCGATCCGCGCACCCGAGTTCATCTCCACCAGCCCGGCACCCACCGAGGTCTCGTTGCCCAGCACCTTCACACCATCCCACATCCCGCCATCGCAGGCCGCACCCGGTACGCTCGTCAACAGCGCGCCATTCACCAAGCGCAACACCCCACCGGGTTGCACCACCACGTTCGTTGTCGGGTTATTGTCCACCCGGCTGTCGGCGAATCCGATCGTGGCTCCGTCGATCGTCAGGCTGGCCCCATTGGGTACCACCAGGCTGCCCCGGATGTTCTTGTCCGTGCTCCAGACCTCATCACCGCTCACGGTGTATCCGTTCGCATGGTCGAATGCCCCGCTCAGCTTGAACAGAACGATGCTCTCCCAAGGATCCAGGTCCACACTGCCGCTGTAGATCGTCCCGTACACATCGCTCCAGCAGCCGGGTCCCAAGGTCACCTCACCGCCGGTGGCAGCCACGTTCTGCGGGTCGTTCATGGTCTGTTCCAACGGATTGTTGTACCGCAGAATGTGGTTCGGGGCGACCTCATTCGCGTAGTGATCCGGGTCCACGGTTGCTCGGCGGACCACCACATCGTCCACGTCCACCACGCAGCTCGTCGTCGCTCCCAGACCGAACTGTAGGTTCTGCCAGCTGGTATACAGGTTGTCACCGTTTCCGCCGTCGGTCACGTTCACGACGAGTTCGTGGTCACGCCATTCTGGTGAAACACCGAAATACACCTCATTCCGGTAGGTGCTCTCGAACACGGGCGCCAGCCGCATGGCGTCCACCCCTTCGGCCCGCATCTTGAAGCGGAATACGTAGGCCCCGCTATTGTTGCCATCGACAGGTTCCGCCTGCAGCGGGTCGCAGCCCCGCTCGACCCACGTGCAGTTCGTGCTTCGCAGAGCGAGGTCGGTGCCGTTCACCACGGTTGTGGTTTCAGCGCCACTACCACAACCCGTGCAGGTCCAATTTGCCACGCCTCCATCAAGATCGTCATCATGGTTGATGCCCGTTGGAGTCTCTGCCGTAAGCGCATAGTCCTTCAGGTGCAATGGGCTGGTGCTGGAATGATGATCCTCATTCTTGGCTGAGCGCCACCCCTCTAGGGTATATGGGATGACCTGTGCGCTGAGATACTGGGTCACGCCAGTGACATTGTATGAAACCCGATCCCCCATGGTGACCTTGCTGAAAGGGTTGCAATAGTAGTTATGATCGAAGGTTCCGAAGTCTACTAGTGGCTTCGTTCCCGCATAACCACTCGCCCACGCCTGTCCTAGTTCAAGGCAGAGCTGATCCGTCCTTAGGGAGTACAGGATGTTTCGTTCATAGACGTCCGAGTATGTTGCTCTGTGGTTAGCACCTGCACCCATACCGCCGAAGGAGCCATCCCCTATGCAACCAACAGGCAAGGGGGCTCCTTCATCGTCCACCATGTAGGTGTCTTGATAGTTTGATAAATCCGTAATGCTGAGCTGCACATCATTATTGAAGAGTATATTGTTGGTCACTATCGCATTCTCACTGCACAGATTATGGTCCACGTGTATTCCTTTCGTGGCATCACTTACTGTGTTTCCGTCGACTCGGGTATTCACGATGTAATGATCTCCGAAGTAAATTCCGTAAAAAATGGCGCCATAGTTATCATACTCGGTTGCAGTGGTTTCTAGACTTCCCACGTTGTCACCTACTTCGGTTATAATATTTGTCCTAAGCTCCAAACCGTCGCAATAGTCGATCTGGATAGCTCCCGCGTCGTTTAGGGTCTGTAGTGCACCACGTATGGTATTGTATTCTACCAAGCCTTGCCCATTCAATGACAATGCCGCATTTCCGACTTGCTCGATCAGGTTATACCTGAAGGTGTATCCATGTCCGGTAAATGAGGCACCCCCATAGCTCCCAAAAACATTACCCGGATAGTTCGGGGCTAGTCGTAGTGCTTCTGGTTGTATGCCGATCTGTGTAAATGTGTTGTGTTCGGCGGTGGTATTGTCGGCCTTACAAAGCAGGGCATAGTCATGACAATTGGTGAACGAATTGTACATCAGGGTGTGCCCGCTCCCCACGCCGCCGCTACTTGAACGGTCGTCAATTCCTCTCCGCAGGTCATTGAAAGTGCAGCCCTCAATGGTTAATCCGGTTCCTTGTCCGAAAGTGACACCGGCTCCATATTGTCCCATGAAGTCAACATTGCGCACAGTCACGTTGTTGAACCCTGCTTCGATCCGTACTCCCCTTTCTGTCCTTGATATTGCAACACCTTCTGGGGGGTTGTTCAGGTCGCCAGTGTAGTAGTACAGGTGGTCGTTACTTGTTCCTGGGATGTCCTCGGTGCCCCACTCTCCAACCTGATCGATCAGTGCAAAGGTCCCTTGCAGGAATAGGCCCCAGTTATCCGTCCCGATGTCATACCCAAGGCTCGGTTGGAACTCAAGGCCACCCTGTGCATTTAGTCCAGTGACCCGTACATGTTCGTATTGCCAGTTCCGTGTGCGACAGACAAGCTGGGCACCGATCGGGTCAACACTGCCCAATGGCGTTCCAGGGCTGAGTTCGATCGTTCCAGTTGCTCCCCCGTCCGTATAGGTTTCGTTGCGGAGGTAACCCACGTTCGGATGTCTAGCAGGTTCCCTTCGCACCGCGTTAAGGCCGCCTCCTTCGTATAGATGATACTGTGCATTAGCATCGACCACATTGATACGCCACAGCCCGCCTCCTTGGTGTGTCCATGCGCTTGGTGCAATGTCCTCCGTTCCCAATATCAGAGGGTTCGCGCCGGATCCGTAAGCCTCGATCGTCACGTTCTGCGAGCCTGATGCAACGGTGATCGTTCCGGGATACTCACCTCCTCTTGCAAGTTTCACGGACTCTCCGCTCGATATGGGGCCGACAGCGTTATTTAGGTCCGCGATCGTCTTGAACGGTGCGCCGATACTGCCATCACCGGATGTGGCCACATTGGCGTCCACATAGTAGGTCTGCGGATACGTGCTTGCACAAGCGAGGAGTGCGCTGATGCACAGGAGGTGCCGCATCGGTCGGGGTGAAGTGTTCTTGGTGTTCATGGTTCGGTATTCATCTTCCTTCCACGCCGCCAAGGTCAGCCCCACGGCTGCGCTCCCCGATCCGACCATCGAATGGATCATTCGATTCCGATATGATCGGAATTCGATTTCGATATGATCGTACTTTCGTCCTACCACCAGCGCTTCCATGTTCCATCTCTACCCCATCGCCCCCAGACCGATGCTGCACGAACGTCTCAAGGAACTGCGCCAGGTGCTCAAGTTCAGTCAGGACCGCATGGCCGAGGTCCTCGGCATGTCCCAACCCGCTTATTGCAACCTCGAGAAGGGCCACACCCAGCGCCTTCCTTCAGAAGACCGACTGCGCCGCCTTGTCCGGCGCGCCGGCGTCAGCTTCGACTGGTTGTTCGGCGATCCCGCAGCGTCCGCCGGTGCCCATGCCGCGGAGCACAGCTGCCCGGCGTGCGACCAGCTCCGCCGCGAGATCGAGCTCAAGGACCGCACCATCCGCCACCTCCTCAGCGAAGTCGAACGCATCCAGGTCGAAGGCACGAACCCCGAGCACCTCCGCCCGCGCATCGTGCGGTGAGGGGGGCGGTTTCACATGGTCCTTGTCTTACAGTGGAGTAGCCCACTTACCGGCAGCCTCCTTTCTCTTTTCCGAACATCCTCCCAAGCTTCTCGAGTGCTCGCTCACCAGCGGGTGCCTTCATCAGTTGCAGTAGATCATGCCGAACGGTGAACCTGCGCTCGTAGGCATCCTTAAGTGCACTTATGGTGCTTGTTATCGTCATGGTGCTCGCGGTCGACATGCTATTCACTGCAATATCCAGGCTTGCGACCTCTCCACCTCCCTTTCCAGTTTGTCTGGCTACATCCTTAGCAAGGGCGTTGAGCACGCGCTCGGACGCAATCAACTTGGCCGTGTCCTCCTCTTCAAGGGCGGTGCGTAGTTCACCCAGCCAACCCCTTAGTTTCCTGTATTTGTCCCGAAGGTCGAGGGCAACTTCGAACAACTGTTCCGGCGCTTCCGCGCGGGTGATGACCTCCGCCGCCACGGCGGGCAGCATGAGCCGCGCCCGTCTGCCCACATCTTCCCCGATAATAGTGCTGTAGATCGCAGCCTTGTGTGCGTTCACCAGGTCGATCACCCTTCGTGTTGGATCAGGCGGCGTGCGCCATGCTTTGGTGCTCTCAATGAACCGTTGCCGGAGTGGATGTCCCACATACGGCAACCGCCGGTCAGCGCTTCGCGCCAACATACCCGCTCCGCCCCAGATGATCTGGCTCTCGTACGGCCTGCTGGCCTGCTGTGTCTCGCCATAGGTCCGCTCGTTCTCTTCCTGCACCGCGCGCAGCGTCTCGGTCACGCACAGCTCCTTTACGATGCGCTGCCGCTGCTCGATCAATGTCTGGCCTTCAATGAGCGGTGCGATGGCCAGCACGATACCCGCGTCACTGATCGGCCCAAAGCAATCCACGTGGATCTCCCAAGCCTCAATGAACTGCCTGTCCAGGATCAAGGTGTCACGCAACACCACATGGGTCAAGAGGTCCACTACGGCTTGCAGCTGCAGTTCGCCATGCGCAATGGGAATGAACTCGTGTGCCTCGTCCGTGGCAACCAGGATACCCGTGCGCTCGTGGTCGTAGCCGTTAGCGAACAACTCACCAACGCTCTGAAAGGTCCAGCTATCGAGTATTACGTTGTTCATCATACCCATGCTCTTGGCGTGGCTGCTTGTTCTCGTGTCGGAGGATCTGTTCTCAGGGTCCGGTTATTTGCTGAGCAACTTGCAGTTCCTCCCTCTGCTCAGGTCGGCTCGATGCCAGCGTCCTTTCCGACTTGCCCTTTCTTTTGCTGGTTGAGTCCTCGGTACACATTCAGCAGTCGCGTCCTTCCACCAATACATGCTGTCAGATCAATGTGTACTTGCCCATGCTTTAAACCGCCGAAACGACTCAGCTCAAACCGGTCCAAACTGGTCCGATTGGCAGGGTCTGTAAGAACAAGCAATGCCAGCGCCGTGAGCATGCCGGAGTTGATGAGGAAGCGGCCCTCTTGATCGAACCCGAACTTTCCTTCGATCACGAACGAGACAAGTTTGCCAAGCTCCTCCGGGTCATGGATGCTCGCACAGCGAACCGCATAAATGGCATCCGCGATCCGGATCACTTCTTTGGTCACCGGGTGCCCGAATCCACCTAAGACCACCAAGGTGCCCGAGGTGGCGATCCAGAACATGTCCTCTTGATGCTTGTGGAGATAGTCACAATAGCGTTTCCTATTCCCTGCCCCCGGATAGTGCCGCTTCGAGGTGGAGTCGATGGCGGTGGCAAGGTGAAGGAATGCTTCTTCCAGATCACCATTGGTGATACAACGCAGGGCAGTTAGAGTCCGCTTCTGTATGCCGCTTCGGTGTTGCATGCCTCATCACTTCCCCTCCACAACCCTCACCTCATCCTCCCCCAACCCATACAACCCATACACCACCGCATCGATCTCCGCCTCCGCGCTGGCATCACCGGCTATGCGGCGTGTGACCAATGCATCGAGCTTGGTCCTTACCTCCTCGCTCATCGGTGGTATTGGTGCAGCTTCGACGTACTGGCTGAAGAACCGGAAGTATCCGCCACGCATCACCGTGCTTACTGAAGCGTAGTAGTAGGCGAACACTTTGCTGTTCAAGACACCAAGCAGCGCCTTTTCCCCGGTTGGTATGAAGTAGCAGGTATTGCCGCAATACGAACCATCGAGAGCGAGTTGGAACTGGGGGCTGGGTGCAATATCGGGGTAGAGGATCTTCGGCACCTCCATTAGCTTGTAGTAGTCTACGTTGTCCTGTATCTCATACCACTTGTATGGGCCTGGTTTCCTTCCTGGCCACTCAGCCGTCTTGCCCTTCCATTCGGCAGGTCGAGGCTCCAATTCGGTCCTGTGCTGTATCAGGTGTTCCTGAATGGCCGGATACTCGTTGATGTCAATGCCCCTTCGTGTGAAGATCAGATAACGGTTCGCTGCTGCTTGGCCGTAGCGCTTCACATCAGATCCTACAACAAACGGCTTGATCACCTCCGCGCTCCGCGCGTCCGCCGCAATCAGCCGGTCCTTCGTGGCGGCATCGATCACAAAGGCCTTGTTGTAGCCGGTCTTGATGCCCCAGTAGACCTTGCCGTTGAGATATTGCCCCAAAGGCACACCCGCCTCGCGGATCTTGTCCAGCACGGCGCTGCTGCTCTCGTTGGCAATGCGGTACTCGTTGCGCACCAGCGTGCGCTGGGGTATGTGCAGGGCGTTGGCCTGCACGTAAGGGGCAAGGTCATCCGTGCGCAGTTCGGGCATGGCGATGGCGTGCACGCTATGGCCCACCGGTGCGGGGCCGCGACGGCAGAGTAGGATGCAGGGGTAGGTGGTGGCTTCCTCGAAAACGGGCAGGTCGCCGAAGTCCACCAGTTGCACCAGCGTATGTTCGCCCAGGTAGTTGCGCAGCTTTTCGCCGTAGCCCGCGCGCATCCACTTGTTGGCCACGATGTAGCAGAAGTAGCCGCCCGGCGCCAGTAGTTCGTGGCCCAGCTCCATGAAGTACACAAAAAGGTCGGCCGTGCTGGTGAAGGTGCGGAAGTCGCGCAGGTGGTGCTTGTAGGCGGTGATCTCCTCTTGCCGGATGTAGGGCGGGTTGCCGAGGATGACATCGAAGCCCCGGAAATCGCCGGTGCTTGAGTTGAGCACCTGCGGGAAACGGTAGCGCCAATCGAAGGCCAGCTTGTGGTTGAGGCCCGCCTTCTCGGCCTCCAGTGCTTCGGTGAGCTTGCCCATGCGCTGCTCCAGCTTCTGGCGTTCGGCTTCCGCTTTTGCCTTGGCCTTATCGGTGCTGTAGCCGCCACCGAACAAGCCGCCGGTAAGCTCTTGGTAGCGCGCGGCCAGTTTGCCAAGCTCCAACTGACGCGGGTCCTTGCTAGCAATGTTCTTGGTAAAGCCCTGTTCGATCTGCTCAATGATCTTCTGGAACCCACGCCGTTGTTCGCGGTCCGTGGCCTCCTGGTAATCGGACACGAAGCCTTGGTATTCTTCCACGGTGTAGCGGCTGCGCCCCAACACGTTCTCTATACCGGACTTCAGGCTGTAGCGTTGCAGCACGCTGTTGCCCTGCTTGATGTTGATGTCGATGTTGGGCAGGGTGCGCAGTTCACGGGTACCGCCCGCCTCGGTGTAGTAGGCGTTCTTCAGCAGTTCGATCCACAGGCGCAGGCGGCAGATCTTCACGCTGTTGGCGTTGATGTCCACCCCGAACAGGCCGTTCTCGATCAGCTTGCGCTTCTGCTCGAAGAGGGCACTTTGCACGCGTTGTTTCTCGGGCGCCAAGGGTCTGCCCTCGGGCGGCACGGTGTACTGGTAGGCGTCGCTGGTGTCGCGGTCGGTCACCACCAGTTCATCGTTCACCACCTCCACATGCCAGCCGCTCAGGCGCTTGCCTTGGGTATCGGTCAGCACCCGCAGTTCGCTCTTGATGGCGATCAGTTCATTGAGCGCGCTTACCAGGAAGTGACCGCTTCCAACGGCGGGGTCGCAGATGCGCAGGGCATCCACCACGGCCTCGCCGGCGGCAATGGCGGCGGGTTCCACTTGGTTCTCGCAATAGTTCGCCAAGGCAGCCCAGCTGCTGAAGGGCTGTTCGCGCCCTTCATTGAAACGGTCCAGCACGGTCCGCCGGATGGTCTCCCGGCACATGTACATGGTGATGTAGCCGGGCGTGTAGAAGCTGCCATCGCGGTAGCCGTTGATCTTCTCGAAGATGAGGCCGAGCACACTGGCGGTGATCAGCGGCCGGTTGTCGGCCTTGGGGCCTTCGCCCTGTTCGCTGCCGAAATCGTAGGCCTGCAGAAAGCGCAACAGGTATTCCTGTGCGGTGGGCTCCATGCCGCCCAAGCGTTCCTCCACCAACACCGTGCGCCCGTAGAGCGGCAGGGTCAGGTTGTTCTTCAGCTGGTTGATCTGCAGCGCCTGCCGCTCCAAGGTGGTGGGCTCAAAGAGCGAACTGTTCAGGTAGGGGATGTGGGCGTAGGTCTTGCGCACGTCCGGTTCGCGCTTGTCGCGCTCCACGGCCATCACATCAAAGAAGAGCGCATGGAACTGGTCGAACTCCTTCAGCGTGTCCGGTGAGAGGAAGGCATAGCGCCGGTCGCCATTGTGAAAGCGGAGCAGCTGCGCTTCCAGCAGTTTAAGGAAGAGCACGCGGTTGAGCCACGTGATGCACAGCTCCATGCCCACGTTGAAAAGCTGGTCCTCCTTGGTGTCGCCGTAGGTCTCCAGATCGGCCACGTTGCTCAGCGCACCGTCCCGGTCCAGCCGCTGCATGGTATGCTCGATGAGGGCGCCGGGGTGTCGTTCGTTCTCCGGCAGGCGGGTGATGAGCTTGCGGCCCTTGTCCTTCACCTCGCGCAAGCCGAGGATGTAGAGCAGCTCGTGGTAGAAGTTCTTGTTGAGGGCGTTGCTGTCGTTGCCCGCGCCTTCCTTCAGCAGGTGCGCCGGGTGGAAGAAGCGCCACAGCTTCAGCAGTTCGCGGGTGGCCTCCTCATCATCGCGTTTCAGGAATTTGCGGTAGCTCCACAGATCGAAGGTGGTGCCGTGGAGCGTGGCCTCGGTGTGGGTGAGCACCTCCTTCAGCCGGACATGCAGATGGGCCGTGCTGCTGCTGTCCAGGTTGCCCTTGCGCCATTGCTTGAAGGCATCGCGCACGGCGGCCTTGTCCCAGGTGGCCGCCCGGAACTCCACGGCATCGAACACGAACCAATCGCGGCTGTTGGTCACCACCACATGCTTGATGTGGTCGTTCTGCTGCTGTTCCTTCTCAAATCCGTAGTACACCACACATTCCAGAAAAGCCTTGGCGAGCAGGTTCTCCTGCGTCACCATCTCGGTGGTGTTGGTGCCGCTCTTGCATTCGATCAGCACCAGGGTATTGTCGTGCCCGTGGCTGCGGATGGTGAGGTCGGCCCCGGTATTGCCCTGGTAGGGCTTGGGCTGCACGGGGTGCTTGGTGTAGAAGGTATCCTTCAGGAAGTCCTGGAGCAATCCCTTTTCCAGTTCTTCCAGAGCACCGCTGCTGCTGGTCTTGCGCACGCGCTCCACTTCGGTGATGTAGTGGGCCAGGCGCTCCTTGAAGCGGGTGAACTCGGCCTCCGTGGGACGCAACTGCTGGAGGGTGCGGACGGCTTTGGATATGCTGGAATATTCGGCACGCATGGAAGCGGCAAAGTAGCTCAGCACATGGCCCTGGATGCCTCCTCACGTCATTCACCTTTCAACAACAGCGGTTGGGCAGGTCCGGGCCGCGGTCCATGTGCCCAATATCATTGCCGCCTGCCCCCCCAGACCAAGGACCAAGCACCCCAAACCCGGGCCTCCCACCCACGCCTCCGGCCGCCCAAGCCCACCTGGCCTCCGGCCACCGACCGGCCTCAAGACCTACGAACCTGAACCCACCGCCCGACCCCCTGGGCCTGTTCGGTCGCTCTGTTCACCGCCTCACGGCCCTGTCCTGTTCATGCCGATGGCATTCATCGGTGTCCATCCGCGTCCATCCGTGGTTCGTCCCTGCCGTCCCCCTCATTCATCTGCGTCATCTGTGGACCATTCCCGTCCATCTGTGTCCATCCGCGTCCATCTGTGGTTCGTCCCGCCCGTCCCCCGCATTCATCTGCGCCATCCGCGTCATCCGTGGACCATTCCTGTCCATCTGTGTCCATCCGCGTCCATCCGTGGTTCGTCCCTCTCGTCCCCCTCATTCATCTGCGCCATCTGCGCCATCTGTGGACCATTCCCGTCCATCTCCATCTTCCCGCGGACCATCCCCGTCCATCTGTGCACCACCCCGAAAATGACGAACCCCGGGCCATCGGCCCAGGGCTCGTCGTCGGCGAGCTTTTCTTCCCTTAGGCGGCCACCGGCACCGGTTCGCCCGTGCCCTCGGCGCTGCCCGTTCCCAGGTCCACGATCATCCGGCTGTTGTGGTAGTCCCGGTAGAACACCGGCTGCGTCATCCGGAACTGCTCCACCAGGCTGTCCAGCCGCTTCACCAGCAGCTTCGTGGTGTCCTTCAGCAGCATCCGCAGTTCGGCCGTCGCTCCCTTGCGCTGCGTGATCGCGTTGCGCGGCGCCGTGATCGCCGCCACATACGCATCGATCGCCTCCTGCAGCGCCGTCAGGGTCGCCGGCAGCACCCCGTAGTCCGCCAGGCTCCCCACCACGGCCGTCGCCTCCGTGTGGATCCCCTGGCAGTGCTGCGCCACCACGCTGTCCCGGTGGCGCACCAGCGCGCTCCGCGTCACGTTCATCTTGTCCGCCAGCACGCTGTCTCCCACCACCGTCGCATAGGCCCGCACACCGCCCGCCACCTGCAAGGTCATCGCCACCATCGCGGCCTCCGCCTCCGCTTTCGCGCGGGCGAAACCCCGGATGTCGATCACCTGCTTCTCCACGCACGCCTCCAGCGACGCGATGTTCGCATCGTACTCCGTCGTCGCGGTCGCCATCGCAGGCACACCGCTCCATACCGCCGTGTGTCGTTCCAGCGTCTTTTGCACCGCATAGAACATCGTCAACTGATTTTCCTGTTTCTTGTCCATGGTCGTTGTTGGTTTGAGTTGTTTTGGCGCTCGCCGTTGGCCGGTTCAACGATGCCCTGTCCATCCCGGGTTCCGTTTCTGAAACGCTGTTTATCAACTTCGGATCGTTAGATCCTTACTACACCCGATCACGTTGTCGGCAATAGTGGACATATAATAATGTATTATATAGTACGTGCTTATGTTGTGCAAGTCCGCGCGAAAGTCCGGCCCACCGCTCCCCGGTGCGCATCGTCCGCCTCGCTCCGCGGTCGATCGGCCCGCATCCGAAGGCACCCTTTACAGCTGCTCATGCCCTCCCCGCGCCTCGGCGCGCCCACCTTCGCCCTCCGCACCGCCCCCATCGGCGATCGTGTCAGTCACGCACGCGGTTGCACGGGTTCCATTCGGTCATGCGGCACCGCCATCGGCGGGTGCGGCAACGCCATTCGCCTTCGCGATCCCGCCATCGTCGTTCGCATCGCCGCCATCGGCCAGGGCGTTCCGGTCAACGCCCGTGGCATCCCCGCCGATCGCCGTTGCGGTCCCGTCATCGGCCTTCGCGATCCCGCCAACGCCCTTCGCATTCCCACCAACCGTCATTGCGGTCGCATCAACGCCCCTCGCATCCCCGGCGATCGCCTTCGCGAAGTGCACATCGGCCTTCGCATCGTCGCCATCTGCCTTTGTGTCATTGACTTGGCTGTTCGCCGTGGTTCGCTCCTCAGGTGGCGGCTTGGTCAAGGCTGGGAACCAGTCCGGCGAAGGGAGATCGCCGCGCATCCCATCGGGCTGCTCGCGACGACGGTACGGATGTGTTCGCCCCAAGCACCGATCATATCCTGACCCGTCATCGCGACGCTCCGCGAGGAGCGGAAGCGATCTCCCCTAGCCCTGCTTGAAGCTCGTCCGTTCGATCTCATGTCCTCATGCGCACATGCGCACACGCGCCTGCGCACGCCGGATCACAGGTTCTCCAACAACCAGGTGGTCATCTGCTCATACAGGTACAGCCGCGTGTTGCCCCCGTAGATCCCGTGGTTCTTGTCCGGGTAGGCGAACTGGTCGAAGGGCTTGTTGGCCTTGATCAGCGCCATCACCATCTCGGCGGCGTTCTGGAAGTGCACGTTGTCGTCGCCCATGCCGTGGATCAGCAGGTACTTGCCCTTCAGCTTCTCCACGTGGTTGATCGGGCTGTTGTCGTCGTAGCCGGCGGCGTTGGTCTGTGGCAGGCCCATGTACCGCTCCGTGTAGATGGTGTCGTAGTAGCGCCAATTGGTCACCGGCGCCACGGCGATGGCCGCCTTGAACACGTCGGCCCCCTTGGTGATGCACAGGCTGCTCATGTAGCCGCCGTAGCTCCAGCCCTGGATGCCGATGCGCGTGCCGTCCACGTACGGCTGCTGCGCCAGCCATTGCGCGGCCGCGATCTGGTCCTCCGTCTCGTACTTGCCCAGCTGGCCGTAGGTGATGTGGCGGAAGTCGCGGCCGCGGCGACCCGTGCCGCGCGGGTCCACGCAGGCCACCACGTAGCCCTGCTGCGCCAGCAGCTGATGCCACAGCCCGCCGCGGCCCTCCCACTGGTCGAGCACCTCGTTGCTGTTGGGGCCGCTGTACTGGGTCATGAACACGGGGTACTTCTTGTCCGCGCTGAAGCCCGGCGGCTTGATCATCCACCCGTTGAGGGTGACACCGCCGGCCGTGGTGCACTGGAAGAACTCGCGCGGCTGCAGGGCGTACGGCGCCATCCGCTCGCGCAGGGCCGCATTGTCCTTCAGGGTCTTCACCAGCTTGCCCTCGCCGTCCAGCAGGGTGATCACCGGCGGCTCGCTGGCGGTGCTGCGCGTGTTGATGAAGTAGCGGAAGCCCTCGCTCCACTCCGCGTCGTTGAAGCCGCCCGGCGGGCTCAGGGGCACCAGCCCCTTGCCGCTCAGCCCCACGGCGTACACCTCCTGCTCGCGTGGGCTCCGCTTGCTCGCGGTGAAGAGCACCCGCTTGCGCGCCGCGTCCACACCCTGCACGGCCAGCACGTCCCAGTCGCCCTGGGTCAGCGCGCGCTGCACCTTGCCGTCCATGCTGCACCACTGGATGTGGTTCCACCCGTCCTTCTCGCTCGTGAGGATGAAGCCGCTGCCGTCCTCCAGGAAGTGCAGGTCGTCCGTCACCTCCACGTAGGTGCGGCTCGTCTCGCGGTAGATCTCCTTGGTGATCACGCCGATCTGCGGCGGGGGCGGATACGCCATCCACGCCGTGAAGAGCACCTTGGTCTGCTGCAGCCGGTCCATCAGCATGTACCACAGCACATCGTCCTTGGTGGTCCACCCGAAGCGGGGGATGTAGGTCTCGCTGAAGGTCTCGCCCATACCCACTGCGCGCGTGACCCCGTTGCGCGTGTCGTACACGTACAGGGCCACCGTGCTGTTCTGCTCCCCGGCCTTGGGGTACTTGAAGCGGTATTCCCGCGGGTAGAGGCGGTTCTCGTAGTACGTGAGGTCGAACTCCGGCACGGCCGTCTCATCCGTGCGCAGGAAGAGCAGCTGCGTGCCGGCCGGGCTCCATTGGTAGCCCTGCACCAGCGCGAACTCCTCCTCGTACACCCAGTCCGTGGCGCCGTTGATCACGCGGTTCAGCGCGCCGTCGCTCGTCACGCGCGTCTCGGTCATGGTGCCCAGGTCCACCACGTACAGGTCGTTGTCGCGCACGAAGGCGGCCTTGCTGCCGTCGGGGCTGATGGTGGCCAGCCGCTGTTTGCCCTTGGCCGGGTCGCTCAACGGCCGCAGCGTGCGCGTGGCGCGGTCCAGGATGTGGTGCTCGGCGAAGAAGCTGTAGCGGTACAACGGCTCCGTGCCGGTGCGCAGCATCACCTTCTTCTCATCGGCGCTGAAGCTGTAGCCGTCCACGTCGATGGGCGCCGTGGCCCCGGCGGGCACCAGGTCCTTGCCCTCCACCAGCACGGCCACCTCCTGCCCGGTGCGGTAGGCGTACTGCACGATGGCCGGCGCGCCGTTGCGCTCCTCCAGCGCCGTGTAGTGCTCGCCGTCGCGCATGCCCTCCAGGCCGCCCACGAACTCGGTGGCGAAGGTGGGGGAGGCCCAGATCTCGCGGTTGGTGAGCGGCTTCTGCGCGATCGCGGAAAGCGCGAGGGTGATGAGCCACAGGGCGGCGGGGAGGCGGTGGTGCAGCATGGCGGTCAACAAGGGCGGGCAAGATACTTCGCCCGTTCCGCGCGTCCGTGGCACCGTCAACCGCCGGTCACCGCAGGACGCCGCGCTATTTTCGCCCCGCCGTGCACACGTTGGAGCCCTTCTGGAACTGGCGCCACCGCTACATCAGCGAGGAGGACGAGCGTTCGCCCTTCTTCGGCCGCGAGCACAGCGAGTTCGAGTTCACCCATGCGGTGTACGACCATGCCATCCATCCGCAGTGGGACGAGTTCGGCTCGTCCACCCTGTACCTCAAGGTGCTGTTCGCCGACTACGACGCGGGCTGGGCCGTGCTGGAGCTCATCGGCGAATGGAACGACCTGCTGGGCAACGACGTCATGTTCCTCAAGCGCGACATCGTGGAGCCCCTGATGGACCAGGGCATCGGGCGCTTCATCCTCATCGGCGAGAACGTGCTCAACTTCCACGCCAGCGACGAGAGCTACTACGAGGAGTGGTTCGAGGAGGTGAGCGACCGCGATGGCTGGATCGCACTGCTCAACTTCAGGGAGCATGTGCGCGATGACCTGAAGGCGGCCAACATCGACCAGTACTTCCTGCTGGGCGGTGCGCTCGATCAGGTGGACTGGCGCACCTTCGAGCCGGAGGACCTCTACGAGAAGGTGAGTGCCTTCGTACAGCGGCGCATCGGGGCGTAGGTCAGCCCACGGTGAAGGGGATGCGCAGCTCGGGCCTGTTCCCGTCGCGCACCAGCAGCACGTACTGCCCTGCGCGCAGGCCGGGCAGCGGCAGCACGGTCGCCCCGGAGGAGCGCTCCTGCAGCAGCACGCGGCCGGTGAGGTCGAGCACGGTGAGCAGGGCGCCGGCGGCCGGCGGATGGCGGAAGGTGAGCGCATCGCGCGCCGGCACCGGGTGCACCAGCAGCACCGCCGGATCCTCCGCCTCCGGCACGCTGGTGGCGCAGGCCGCCCCGGCCAGTTGCCGCACCGAACAGAAGCCCACGATGCTCATCGCCGTGTTGAACCCCGGGTCGTTCGGCCAGGCATGGCCCACCCCCTGGATGCGGATCAGGTTCACCGGCTCCCCGACACTGCCGTCGCAGAACACCAGCTGGTCCACCGTGGGCGAGATGGGGTAGGGGAGGTAGGCGTCCACGCCGCAGGTGGCGCTGCCGAAGGAGCTCAGGGGCCAGTTCCAGGTGCTGGGGTCGTGGTCGGCGTCCGGGTACTCCACCACCGGATCGGGGTCGCCGTGCACATGGAACAGCGGCACCGGCACGAAGCCGGCCCCGAAGGCGGTCATCAGGTAGGTGTTGTCGCCCCACAGGCTGCCGGCCACCGGCGCGAAGGCTGCGATGCGGTCGGCCAGGTGCAGCGCCAGCTGGTAGACCATGAAGCCGCCGTTGGAATGCCCGGTGACGTACACGCGCGTCGCGTCGATGGCGTGCGCATCGCAGAACCAGTCGATCAGCTCGCTGATGAACTGCACGTCGTCGGTGGCGTTGGGGTCGCCCACACCGCCATGGCCCGGCTGGTCGTCGGCGTACACGTTCCACTGCAGGTCGCCGCCGATGGTGGTGCTGTTGGGGTACACCACCGTGAGGTCGTAGTTGTCCGCCGCAGCGTCCAGGTCGGTGCCGGCCTTCAGGCCCGCGCCCGTGCCACCGGTCCCATGCAGGGCGATCAGCAGCGGCCGTCCCGGCGCCACCGAGGCGCCCGGCGCATGGTACACGAAGCTGCGGGTGAGGCCCTGCGAAACGAAACTGCCGTTGCCATCGAAGGCCAGCGTGGTGCAGGGCGCGAGAGCGGAGAGCAACAGCACGGCATGGAATGAACGAGAACGCATGGTGCGCATGGCCGATGGGACGGCCCGAGGTGAAGCTACTCGGTGCGGCCGATACCACCGTGCAACGTGACGAGCAGTTGGTCCAGCACCACCCGGTCGATCGGCAGGCTCATGTCCCCGGCGTGTGCCCCGGCCAGCGGCAGCCAGCGGAACACCTCCTGGTCGGCCCCCTCGCCGATGCCCGCGAACGGCTCGCTCACGACCCGCAGGGCGCCCGGCTCGGCGATGCGGAAACTGTAGTACACGCTCACCACCTGCATCGGCGTGCTGTGGAAGGCGCTTTGCTGGAAGAAGTCGGTGGTGTAGAAGTGCTCCACGTCGAAGGCCTCCACGCCCAGCTCCTCGCGCACCTCGCGCACCAGGCAGTCCTTCAGGCCTTCACCGTACTCCAACCCGCCGCCGGGGAACTTCGTGATGCGCTGCCCGCGGATCAGCTCGTCCGCCACGAGCACATGCCCGTCATGCACCAGCAGACCATAAACACGGATCGTGAAGCGCTGCATGGTTCAGTTGGGCTTGTGGCCGCGCAGCATCTCCCGTTTGCCGGGCGGGCCGGTGAGCTTCTCCACCCGGAAACCGACCCCCTCCAGGGTGCGGCGCACCTCGCCCTTGGCGCTGTAGGTCACCAGCACGCCCCCGGGGCGCAGCGCCCGGAAGAGCCGCGTGAACACCTCCGCCGTCCATAGCTCGGGTTGCTTGCGCGGCGCGAACGCATCGAAGTACACCACATCGAAGGCCGCGGTGTCGGTGAGCGCTTCCACCCCGGCCTGCCGCCAGGTGAAGCGGAAGGCCCCCAGCCCTTCGGTGAGGGCGCCGGGCGCAGCGGTCATCGCATCGAGCCACGCGTCAGTGAGGGTGGGCACACCGCATTGCGCGCAATGGTCCACCGCCTGCAGCAGCGGCCGCGGTAGCGGATGCGGCTCCAATGCCGTGTAGCGCACGCGGCATTTGCCCTCCACCACCTGCAGCCAGGTGAGCAGCATGTTGAGGCCCGTGCCCAGGCCCACCTCCAGCACGTCCACGTCCTGCCGGTCCACCGCGCGCAGCCCGTTCACGATGAACACATGCCACGATTCCTGCAGCGCACCGTGCAGGCTGTGGTACGGCTCGTCCATCGCCGGAGCGCGCAGCGTGTTGGATCCATCCGCTGTGCGCACCACCTGCAACAGGGACCGGTCGTCGAGCGGGGCGTTCACGCGGTAAATTTGGGCACATGCGCACGAACCCTACCGCACTCCTCGTCCTCGCCGCCATGCTGCCCACGCTGTCCGTGGGGCAGGACTGGGTGCGGATGTACCACGACCCCGCCGTGCCGCTGCACCAGGTGGAGCAGGCCCATGCCGACCACTTCGCCGGGCGCGCCCAGGAGCGCGGCAAGGGCCGCAACGTCTTCGCCCGCGAGGCGTGGTTCTGGTCGCAGCGGCTGTATCCAGAAGGCGTACGTCCGGATCCCGGCGCCTATGCCCGCGCCTGGCGGCAACTGAAGAGCAGGCCGGTGGCGGCCACCCCCAAGAGCGCGAGCTGGCAACCGATCGGCCCCGCCGCCTGGGATTCGTGGAGCTACAACCCCGGCAACGGACGCGTGCACACCGCCGCCGTGTCGCCGCTCGACCCCAACACCATCTACGTGGGCACACCGGCCGGCGGCCTGTGGCGCACCACCGATGGCGGCGTCAACTGGAACGCGCTGGGGCAGGACCTGCCCACCCTCGGCGTCACCGGCATCGCGCTGCATCCCACGGACGCCAACACCCTGTACATCGCCACGGGCGACGGCTACTCGCGCGACACCTATGCGATGGGCGTGTTGAAGAGCACCGATGGTGGCGCCACCTGGAACAGCACCGGGCTCGACTGGGACGTGCATCAGGTGCGCACCACACGCCGGTTGGTGATGCATCCCACCGACCCGGACGTGCTGTTCTGCGCGGCCAACAGCGGCCTCTACCGCACCACCGACGCCGGCGCCAGCTGGCAGCGCGTGGCGTTGGGCAGCTTCTTCGACGTGGCCTTCAAGCCCGGTGACCCCGGCGTGGTGCATGCCACCAGCGATCAGTACCACCGCAGCACCAATGGCGGGTCCACCTTCACCACGGTCACCAGCGGCCTGCCTGCGGCGGGGCTGGTGGTGCGCATGGCCCTGGCGGTGACCCCGGCCGACCCACAACTGGTGTACCTGCTGGCCGGGCGTGAGGACGATGGTGGGTTCCAGGGCTTGTACCGCAGCACCGATGGCGGCAGCTCCTTCACCACGCGCAGCACCACGCCCAACCTCATGGGCTATTCGGAGACGGGCAACGACAGCGGGGGGCAGGCCTGGTACGACCTGGCCCTCACCGCCGACCCCGTGAACGCGGGCACCCTGTACGCCGGTGGCATCAACGTGTGGAAGAGCGCCAACGGCGGCACCACGTGGACCAACATGAGCCACTGGACCTGGCCCAGCACCGTGGGCTACACCCACGCCGACATCCATCATTTGCAGATCGCCAACGGCCAGCTGTACTGCGGCAGTGACGGCGGCTTCTTCCGCAGCCCCAACGGCGGTGCCGATTGGTTCGACCTCAGCGCGGGACTCGCGGTGTCGCAGGTCTACCGCATCGGTGTATCCGCCCTCCAGCCCGGGCTGGTGATGGCCGGACTGCAGGACAACGGCAGCATGCAGTGGGAGATCGGGGCCTGGATCCACGTTCAGGGCGGTGACGGCATGGAAGGGCTGGTGGACAAGGACGATCCCCAGATGCGCTTCTGCAGTGCGCAGTACGGGTCGATCTACCGCACGTTCGATGGCGGCCAGAGCTTCGGCAGCGTCAGCTTCGACATCCCCGAGGAAGGCGCCTGGGTGACGCCCTACATCCAGGACCCCAGCGTGCCCGGCCGCTTGTACGCCGGCTACAACAACCTCTGGCGCAGCAACGACCTGGGCGATACGTGGACGAACATCAGCAACATCACCACCGGACGGAAGGTGCGCGCCATCGCGGTGGCCCCCACCGATCCGGACGTCATCTACTTCAGCAACGATGGCGCCCTGCGCCGGAGCAACGATGGCGGCACCACCTGGGACATCCTCACCGGCCTGCCGGCCCAGGCGCTCACCGCCATCGCCATCGACCCCACCGACGCCGATCGCGTGACGGTGACCTGCTCCGGCTTCCGCGATGGGGTGAAGGTGTTCCGCAGTGTGGACGGTGGCGACACCTGGTCCGACCACAGCGGCAACCTGCCCAACGTGCCGGTGAACACGGTGGTGCTGACGGGGTCCAACGACGGCCTGTACGTGGGCACCGACCTGGGCGTCTTCTACCGCGACGCCACCCTCGGCAACTGGCAACCCTTTGCACAGGGCCTTCCCGCCGTGGTGGTGATGGAACTGGAGCTCGATGGCAGCGGCCAGATGCTCTATGCGGCCACCTACGGCCGAGGCGTGTGGCGCACGCCGGTGTACAGCCCCAGCGGCGATCCGCCGGTCGCGGGCTTTCGCACGGAGAGCGATGTGGTCTGCGGCGGCGGTGCGGTCACCTTCCACGACCTGGCGCTGGAGGCCGCACCCGGTTGGAACTGGCAGTTCCCCGGCGGAAACCCGTCCACAAGCACCGATGCCTCGCCCGCGGTCACCTATCCCGCGAGCGGCTCCTACAGCGTGAGCCTCACGGTGAGCAACGCCTTCGGCAGCGATACGGAGACGCGCACGGTGGACGTGCAGGTGCGACCCGAGGAGATCGAGGTGGAGCTGGTGTTCGACCAGTACGCGGGCGAAAGCGCTTGGAGCATCGTGGATGACGATGGCGTGGTGGTGGCCACCGGCGGCCCGTACAACGGCCTGTTGAACACCGCCACGCTCACGGCCTTCGCCTGCCTCGACACCGGCTGCTACACCTTCATCATGCACGACGCGTACGGCGACGGCATGTGCTGCGACGCGGGCAACGGCAGCTACACGGTGACGGGCGCGTTCACGGGCTTCATCGCCGATGGCGCCAGCTTCGGCGTGGAGGAGAGCACACCCTTCTGCGTGGATGCCTCGGTGGGTCTGCCTACCCGCCCTGTCCCGGCACTGCGGTTGCGCAGCGATGGCGATGGGGTGTACACGCTGCTCGGCGCTCCGGCGGGCGAGCGATGGTGGGTGCTGGACGGGCTGGGGCGCGTGGTGCGCGACGGTCTGCTGACGCCGGTCGGTGGCGAGCTCCGCGTGGACCTGCGTGACGCCGCGGCGGGCACCTACACCCTGCGTGGTGCCAGCGGTGTGGGCGTGAAGCTCGTGCGCGGCTACTGACCGAGGATGCGGATCTCCGTGCGGCGGTTGCGCGCCTTGTTGGCAGCGCTGTCGTTCGGGGCCATCGGCTGCGTGGGGCCGTAGCCCTTCACCTCCAGCCGGTCGGCGGCGACGCCCTGGGCCGTAAGGTGGTCCACCACGGCCTGGGCCCGGGCCTGCGAGAGCTTCAGGTTGTGCTCAGCGCTGCCGTCGCTGTCGGTGTGGCCGCCCACCTCCAGGCGCAGGCCCGGATTGTCGGTCATCAGTTTCATCAGCTGCGCCAGTTCCGCGTGCGAGCCCGGCTGCAGGTCGGCCTTGTCGCGGTCGAAGAACAGGTTGCGCATCACTTCCACGCCGCCCGCCTCCAGCGGCTTCAGGCCCACCTCCAAGGCCAGTTCCACCGTGCCTACCGCGCCCACCTCGATGTGCTGGCTGTGGAAGAGATAGCCGTTGGCGCGCACGTGCAGGGCGTAGGCGCGGCCCGCCGGCACCGTGGCCATGAACTCGCCCGTCTCGCGGTCGCTCTGGAAGCGCGCCACCAGGCTGGCATCCGCCAGGTCCAGCAGGTCGATGTCGGCCTCCAGGCCCTTGAGCGCGCGCAGGTCCTTCACCCACCCCTTCACCAGCACGGTGGCCATCGTGTTCGTCGGTGCCGCATCCACGGCCGCGGCGGCGGTGGCCGTCTCCTGCGCGGCCGGATCGGGCAGGAACTCCACCTCGTAGATGTCGTCCTCACCCAGTCCGCCCGGGCGCAGAGAGCTGAAGTAGCCCGTGCTGCCGCTGGCGTTCATCACGAAGAAGAGGTCGTCGTCCGCACCGTTCACCGGCCAGCCGAGGTTCACCGGCTTCGACCACTGGCCGCCTTCCAGCGTGCTGCGGAAGATGTCGTAGCCGCCCATGCTGTTGTGACCCTTGCTGCTGAAGTAGATCGTGCGCCCGTCGGGGTGAACGAAGATGCCGTCCTCGTCGAAGCGCGTGTTGATGGTGGGACCCAGGTTCTCCGCCGGTCCCCACTCCTTCGTCGCGGCGTCCCACTTGCTTCGGTAGATGTCCTGCGCGCCGAGGCCCTCCTCCGGGCGGTCGCTCACGAAGTAGAGCCATTGCCGGTCGAAGCTGTACCACGCGCTGCTCTCGTGGTAGCGGGTGTTCACGTTCGGGCCCAGCGGTCGCGGATCGCTCCACGCCTTTCCCGTCCGCTTCGTCTCGAACAGGTCGCCCGTGCCCTTCACATCGCGGTAGATCAGCATGGTGCGGCCGTCGTTGAAGAGGCCCACGGAGGCGTCGTTGATGGCCGTGTTCACCGGCTCGGGCAGCGGCGCGGGATCGCTCCAGCCCTGATCGCCGCGCGTGCTCACGTACACGTCCTCGAAGTATTCGTTGGTGGCCTTGTTCACCTTGCCTCCGGTGCTGTTCGCCCGTCGGGAGGTATAGAAGAGCGTGCCCCCATCGGCCGTCAGCAGCACGCCGTAGTCGCTCTCCGGACTGTTGATGCGCGACCCCATGTTGGACACCCGCACGTGCGCGGGTGCCGCGGTGAGCGCCTTGCCGTTGCGGCATTCGGCCAGGTGCTTGTCGGCCTGGTTGTAGGCCGGCTCAGGGTCGGGGTTGCGCGCCGTGCGCACCTTGTGGTCCTCGTATTCCGCGATGGCCTCGTCCCATCGGCCATTGAGCTGCAAGGCATAACCGCAGAGGAAGTGCACGCGCGGCATGGCCGGATCGAGCGCCGCCGCCCGCAGGAACCACTCGACCGCCTCAGGCCGCTGCTCCCCGTTCAGGTGGCAGAGCCCGATGCGCACGTTCAGGTCGGCGTTGTCCGGGTTCACGGCGTGGGCCTGCAGGTACAAGGGCAGGGCCTGCGCATAAGCCGCACCGCCGGTCTCGGCCAGCTTGTCCGCCTGGTGCATGGCCCGCAGCGCATTGTCCAGCGCCACCTTGTCCGCGATGTGGTCACGGTCGAAGGGGATGTTGCCCTGTGCTCGCACCATGACGGTGATGAGCGTCAGCAGCAGAAGGGTGGGGGTCCGCTTGCACATGGCCGATGGTTTTCGCCGAAGCGCTGTTCATACGAAGGTCGACGGCCGAAGTTCTACCAACAAGCGTGCGGCTACTTTCGCCCCGCCGCGCCAGCTGCGGCCGTTCACCACCCATGGCCAAGCGGACCACACGCCCCTCCCGTCCTTCGCGTCCCTCCCGACCCGCCAGCATCCTCGGGCCCGCGTCGATGGAGTTCCTGGAGACCTACCTCAACAACGCCAGCCCCACGGGCTTCGAGAGCAGCGGCCAGCGCCTCTGGCTCGACTACCTCCGCCCCTATGTGGACGACCACTTCACCGATGCCTATGGCACCGCCGTGGGCGTGGTGAACCCCGACGCGAAGTTCAAGGTGGTGATCGAGGCCCATGCCGACGAGATCAGCTGGTTCGTCCACTACATCACGAAGGAGGGCTTCATCTACGTGAAGCGCAACGGCGGCAGCGACCACCTCATCGCGCCCAGCAAGCGGGTGAACATCCACACCGAGAAGGGCATCGTGAAGGCCGTGTTCGGCTGGCCCGCCATCCACGTGCGCAACGGCAAGAACGACCCCGTGCCCGCGCTGGACAACATCTTCCTGGACTGCGGCTGCAGCAGCAAGGAGGAGGTGGAGAAGCTCGGCGTGCACGTGGGCTGTGTGATCACCTACGAGGACGAGTTCATGGTGCTGAACGGGCGCCACTTCGTGGGCCGCGCGCTGGACAACCGCATCGGCGGTTTCATGATCGCCGAAGTGGCCCGCCTGCTGCACGCCGAGCGCAAGCGGCTGCCTTTCGGGCTCTACATCACCAACAGCGTCCAGGAAGAGGTGGGCCTGCGCGGTGCCGAGATGATCGTGGAGCGCATCCGCCCCCACGTGGCCATCGTGACCGACGTGACGCACGACACGCAGACGCCGCTGATGAACAAGGTGCAGAACGGCGACATCGCCTGCGGGCAAGGGCCCGTGCTGAGCTACGCGCCTGCCGTGCACAACAACCTGCTGAAGCTGATCGTGGATACCGCCACGCGCAGCAGGATCCCCTTCCAGCGCCTGGCCGCCAGCCGCGCCACGGGCACCGACACGGACGCCTTCGCATACGGCGCCGCCGGCGTGCCCAGCGCGCTCATCAGCCTGCCCCTGCGCTACATGCACACCACGGTGGAAAGCGTGCACCGCAACGACGTGGAGGCCGTGATCAAGCTGATCCACGCCAGCCTGCGCGCGTTGCGCAACGACCACGACCTGCGCTACATCCGCTGACCGCACTGCGCAGATGAAGCCCTCGCTGGACGAGAACACGCGTTCGGCGCTGCACTTCACCCTGCTGGGCGTGGGCCTGGTGGGCGGTGCCCGGCTGGCCTACTGGTGGATCGGGCGGCTGCTGCTGGACGGGCATCCGGGCGCGGCCTTCCTGCTGCCGTGGCGGGCGGGCTACTTGCTGGCCGATCCGTATTCGGTGGTCGATGCAGCGCCAGCCCTGCCCCTGCGCCTGGCCGCAGCGGTGGGCTACGCCTTGTTGTCCGGGACGCTTGCCGCGGTGATCGCATCCGCGTTCCGCATTCCGGCCTGGGTGACCATCGGTCGCGTGATCGGCGTGGCCACGCTGCTGCTGGCGCTGGTCTCAGCGCTCGCCCTGCCGCCACACACCGCCACGCCCGATCCGAGCACGGGCACCTGGCGCATGTGCACCCGCATCGCCCTGCCCGGTGGCATCGCCCTGCCCGGGACCGCCACCTGCACCACCGATGAGCGGGACACCGTGCGTGTGGTCCTCCGCTCCGATGCGGTGCGGCTGGGCCTGGGCGGATCGGAACTGGCCCGTGCGCCGGTCACCGGTGTGGTGACAATCGACAGTACGCGGGCGGCGCTGGCGGCCGAGGTGCTCAATGACCGGATGGGGGTGGGGCTCGCCCGGTAGGGAACCCGCCCTATTTTGCACGCATGCGCCTCACCCGGATCCCGGCACGCGCCACCTGGCCCCTGCGCCGGTCGGTGCTGCGGCAGGGCCTGCCGATGGAGGCTTGTGCCTTCCCCCACGACGACGACGCAGGCACCTTCCACCTGGGCGCCTGGGCCGATGATGCGCTCGTGGGCATCGCCTCGGTGCATGCCGAGGCCTGTGCACAGCTCCCCGCGACGAGGCCGTTCCGCCTGCGCGGCATGGCCGTGCACCCCGACCGGCGCGGGCTGGGGGTGGGCGCCCTGCTGGTGGCCGAAGCGCTGAACACCGTGCGAGCCGCCGGTGGCGACCTGCTCTGGTGCAACGCGCGGACCAGCGCCAGCGGCTTCTACACCCGGCTCGCGTTCACCGTGCACGGGGAGGCCTTCGAACTGCCCGGCATCGGTCCGCACCACCTGATGCACCGCGCACCATGAAGCGGCTGCCCACCGACGCCCTGGTGATCGCCGCGCTGGTGGCGCTGGCCCTCGTGGTGCGCAGCCTCTTCGTGGGCCTGGTGGGGCTGGCGCACGACGAGCCCTTCACCGTGTACTGGGCGCATCGGCCGCTGGCCGAGCTGTTCGCCCAGTTGAGGCACGAGAACAACCCGCCGCTCCATTTCCTGTTGGTGAAGGCCATCCTGCCGCTGGCGGACGGCGATGTGGCCTGGTTGCGCATGCCCAGTGTCCTGGCCTCTGGCCTCACCGCCTGGCCGCTCTACCTCATCGGTCGTGCCCTCGGCGGACGGCTCACGGGTTTCGCCGCCGTGCTCCTCTTCATCTGCAGCAGCTATCAGCAAGGCTTCGCCCACGAGGTGCGGGCCTACCCGCTCTTCCAGTTGCTGGCCGTGACAGGCGTATGGCAGCTGGTGCGCGTGGCCCGGGCCGCTCCCGAACATCCACGCGCCGCCCTGCCCGTGCTGGCCCTGCTCAATGTGGCCATGGTGTACACCCATTTCTTCGGCTGGTTGATGCTGGGCGTGCAGGCCGTGCTGGTCCTGTTCGTTCCCGACCTGCGGTCGGCACGGCGCACCATGGTCCTGGCCGCAGGCGCGGCCGTGCTGGCCTATATCCCCTATGCGGCGGTGCTGTTCGATCGCTTCAGCCGGTCGGTGGGGCAGGGCACCTGGCTCACCGTGCCACCGCCCGAGGAGCTGTACAACATGCTGTGGCGGTGGAGCAACGCGCCGGTGCTGGTGCTGCTCTTCCTGGCGGCGATCGCGGCGGCGGCCGCGCGGCGCGAAGGGCGCGGGGCGCTGTGGATCGTGGGACTGCTTTGGGCGATGCTTCCGCTGCTGGGCCTCTTCGTGCTGAGCCAGCGCGTGCCGGTGTTCCTGGACCGCTATCTGCTGTTCGCGGCGCCGGGCTGGTGCCTGCTGGTGGCCCACGCCCTGCTGAACGCCTTGCCCTGGCGCCAGGTGGGCTGGGCGCTGGCGGCCGTCGGCGTCAGCGGCATGGCCCTCAGTTTCGAGCCTGGCCGTGGTCCCGAAGGCCGGCCCGAACGCGTGGTGGCCGTGGCGCAGGCCATGGGCAAGGGCCGCGCCCCCGTGCTGCTGATCCCCGGCTGGTACGCGCACACCTATGCCTGGCAGGTGGACCCCACGCTGTTCGCTCACACCGGCCCGTGGACCGATGCCCTGGCCGCCCGCGGCATCCACCCGGTGGACGATCCCATGCACCCGCCCGCTGTGGTCTTCACGGCGGACACCTTGGTGCTGGTGGACGCCGGCACCCGGCTGGTGGACCCGGATCGGTCGGTGGAGCGTGCGCTGAACGAGCGATTGGGCGAGCCTGATGCCGTGGAAGCCGACCGGGGTGTCCACGTGCTGCGTTACCGGCGCTGACCACCGTTCATCCGACCGGCCAACGGTCCATCCCTGCGGACAACGTTCCATGGATCGCGGAGCGGACGAGGGGCATGGGCGGAGACCTTTGCTCCCCACCAAAACCCCCGATGATGCGCAACCTCCTTCCTGCCGGCCTGCTGATGGGCGTGGTGCTGGCCGCCTGTGGCGACGCCCAGCCACCAGCCGCTTCCAGCGCCGCGGTGCAACCGCCGCCTGTGATCGACACGAAGCTCTTCTTCAAGAACCCCGAGAAGGCCGGATTCCAGATCAGCCCCGACGGAAGCCACTTCAGCTACCGCGCCCCCTGGAAGAACCGCATGAACCTCTTCGTGCAGCGCATCGGCGACAGTGTGGCCACGCAGGTGACCCACGACACGGTGCGCGATATCGGCGGCTACTTCTGGAAGGGCGACCGCTTGGTGTACAGCCGCGACGTGAACGGTGATGAGAACTTCATCGTGTTCAGCGCCAGCATCGACGGCACCGACGTCAAGGCTCTGACCCCCGAGAAGGGCGTGCGGGCCGGCACCCTCGACCGGCTGCACAACGTGCCCGGCATGGAGACCAAGGTGATGCTGCAGATGAACCAGCGCAACCCGCAGGTCTTCGATCCCTACCAGTGCGACATCGCCACCGGGGAGCTCAAGCCCCTGTACGACAACAGCAAGGAGAACTTCGAGGGCTGGATCACCGACCACAACGGCGTGATCCGCATGGCCACCAAGACCGACGGCACCGATCAGGTGGTGTACTACCGGGCCACGGACAAGGAGCCCTTCACCGAGCACATGCGCACAGGCTTCAAGGACAGCTGGAACCCGCTCTTCTTCACCTTCGACAATGCCAACCTGTACGTGAGCCACAACCTCAACGGTCGCGACAAGACCGCCGTGGTGGAGTGGGACCTGGCCAACAAGAAGGAGACGCGCCTCATCCACGAGGAGAAGGACTTCGACGTGTCCAGCCTGAACTACAGCGACAAGCGCAAGGTGCTGACCATGGTGACCTGGACCGGGTGGAAGGAGGAGCGCCGCATCCTCGATCCGCAGACCCAGGCGCTGTACGACAAGCTGGCCCCCAAGTTCGAGGGCTACGACCACTGGATCTATGGCGAGAACGACGACGAGACCAAGTTCATGGTGTGGGCCGGCAGCGATCGCCAGCCGGGCCGCTACTACTTCTATGACGCCGCGGCGGACAAGCTGGAGCTGATGGCCGAGCAGCGCCCCTGGATCGATGAGGACCAGATGGCCGAGATGAAGCCCATCAGCTACACCACCCGCGACGGCCTCACCGTGCACGGATACCTCACCCTGCCGGTGGGGCGCGAGGCGAAGGGCCTGCCTGTGGTGATCAACCCGCACGGCGGCCCCTGGGCCCGCGATGACTGGGGCTTCAACCCCGAGGTGCAGATGCTGGCCAACCGCGGCTACGCCGTGCTGCAGATGAACTTCCGCGGAAGCACCGGCTATGGCCGCGCCTTCTGGGAGAAGAGCTTCAAGCAGTGGGGCAAGACCATGCAGAACGACATCACCGACGGGGTGGAATGGCTCAAGGACCAGGGCATCGCCGACAGCACCCGCATCGCCATCTACGGCGGCAGCTACGGTGGTTACGCCACCCTGGCCGGCATCACCTACACCCCCGACCTGTACGCCTGCGCGGTGGACTATGTGGGGGTGAGCAACATGTTCACCTTCATGAACACGGTGCCGCCCTACTGGGAGCCGTTCAAGAAGATGATGTACGAGATGGTCGGCGATCCCAAGGCGGACAGCCTGCTGTTGCGGGACGCCAGCCCGGTGTTCTTCGTGGACCGCATCAAGTGCCCGCTCTTCATCGCCCAGGGTGCCACGGACCCGCGCGTGAACAAGGCCGAGAGCGACCAGGTGGTGGAGGCCTTGAAGGCCCGCGGGGTGGAGGTGCAGTACATGGTGAAGGACAACGAGGGCCACGGCTTCCGCAACGAGGAGAACCGCTTCGAGTTCTACGGCGCCATGGAGAAGTTCCTCGAGCAGCACATCGGGACCAAGCCCACGCCCGTGAAGGGGTAGGGCGACCGATCGGAACGCGCCGCCCCGGCCGCGCCAGTTCGCTGGTGGCCGGGGCGGTTTTTTTTCGCGCCTCGGGCGTCGCGTTACCCCTAAGTTGCGTCATGCCTCACGGAGGCATGCGGCAGCCCTCCCGGAATGCCCCGAACCTTATGCCGCTCAGGATGTTCCACGCAATAACGTTCGCTTAACTTGGTCGTCCCTGACCCCACCCCATGGCCCTGAAGCCGTCCCGTCCGCTCGTCGTCGCCCTGCTCTGCGCCCTCCCGTTCCTCGGCAAGGCCCAAGTGGTGCTGAACGAGGTGAGCGCCAGCAACCTATCCAACTTCGCCGACAACAACGGCGAGTTCGAGGATTGGGTGGAGCTGTACAACACCACCGCCGCTGCTGTGGACATCAGCGGCTGGCACCTCAGTGACAACCCGAACAACCCCACCAAGTGGGCCTTCCCGGTGGGCACGCAAGTGCCGGCGAACGGCCGGCTGATGGTGTTCTGTTCGAGCCGGGACATGTTCACGCTGCCGTTGATCTTCCACACCAACTTCAAGCTCAGCCAGGGCACCAACGAGACGATCCTATTGGCCGATCCGGGCGGCAACGTCATGGATGACTTCCAGCTCTCGACCCGATCCAAGGAGAACCACAGCCGCGGTCGCACCACCGATGGCGCCGCCACCTGGTCGCTCTTCCAGACCCCCACACCCAACGCTGCCAATGCCGGGGCCTCCGCCGACTACGAGTCCAAGCCTCAGTTCAGCCTGCCCGCCGGTGTGTATGGTGGTGCGCAGAGCGTTGCCCTGAGCTCACCGTCCGGGGCCACCATCCGCTACACACTGGATGGCACCACGCCCACGGCCACCAGTACTGCGTATGCGGCCCCGCTGAACATCGCCACCACCACCGTGGTGCGCGCCGCCTGCTTCAGCGCTACCCCGGGCGTGCCCCCAAGCTTCATTGAGACCAACACCTATTTCATCGGCGTCACCCACACGGTGGCCATCCTGAGCGTGGCGGGGGATGAGGTGGATGATCTGTTGCTGGGCAACGGTGGCCTCGAGCCCGTCTCCTCTCTGGAGTACTTCGGCCCGAACGGCGTGCTGCGCGATGAGGCCGTGGGCACCTGCGACGAGCACGGTCAGGATAGTTGGGCTTACGATCAGCGTGGCTTCGACTGGGTGACGCGCGACCAGTACGGTTACAACGACGCCATCCACTATCCGATCTTCCGCACCAAGGACCGCGATTCGTTCCAGCGCCTGATCGTCAAGGCGGCCGCAGGCGACAACTACGAGTTCGGCCCAGGCCAGCCGACACACATCCGCGATGCCTACGTGCAGGCCCTCAGCCAGGTGGGCAACCTGCGCGTGGACGAACGCAGCTATGAACCCTGCGTGGTGTACATCAACGGCCAGTACTGGGGGGTGTATGACCTGCGGGAGAAGGTCGACGACTCGGACTTCACCCGCTATTACTACGACCAAGGCGAGTACGACATCCAGTTCATCAAGACCTGGGGCGGCACGTGGAGCGAATACGGCGGCGCCCAGGCTCAGACCGACTGGGACGCCATGCGGAACTTCATCGCCACCAACAACATGGGCGACCCCACGGCATTCGCCTACGTGGACAGCCTTTTCAACTGGAAGAGCCTGGTGGATTACTTCACCCTGAACAGCTACACCGTCTGCGCCGACTGGCTGAACTGGAACACGGGCTGGTGGCGCGGACTGGACCCCAACGGCGACCACAAGAAGTGGGGTTACATCCTGTGGGACATGGACGCCACCTTCGGCCACTACACCAACTTCACCGGCATCCCGGACCAGAGCCCGAACGCCGACCCGTGCACGGTGGAGGACCTGCCCGATCCCGGTGGACAGGGCCACACGGAGATCATCGAAAAGCTGATCCAGGAGAACCCCATGGTGCACGACTATTACGTGAACCGCTACATCGACCTGGGCAACACGCTCTTCAGCTGCGACTTCATGCTCCCTTTCCTCGACAGTTTGGTGGGCGCCATCACCCCGGAGATGCCCGGGCAGATCGCCCGCTGGGGCGGAAGCATGGCCGACTGGCAGAACAATGTGCAGGTGCTTCGGGATTTCATCGAGACCCGCTGCGTCACCATTCAGGACGGCCTCATCGACTGCTATGACCTGAGCGGACCGTACGACGTGCAGTTCGATGTGGACCCGCCCCTGAGCGGCGGCATCCAAGTGAACTCGCAGGTGCTGCCCACCTATCCCTTCACAGGAACCTACTACGGCGGCATCACCACCACGCTGGCGCCGATCCCGGAACCCGGATGGGCCTTCAGCCATTGGACCATCCAGAACGACACCATCTGGCCCAGCCTTACCGACAGCCTGGTGACCCTCACCACCGACACCACGGACCGCATCGTGGCGCACTTCATCCCGCCCATCGCCTACAGCGTGATGCTGGACGTGGAGCCGCGCAACAGCGCCCGCATCGAGTTCGACGGTGTGGTCTACGATGCGTTCCCCACCGTGGTGCAGGTGCCCGAGGGCGTGGCCAAGCCCATCAAGGTGCTGCCCGCGCTCTACTACGACTTCCTCAACTGGAGCATCAAGAACAACTACCCGAGCCCGGCGGACACCACCCTGCCGGAACTGAGCATCACCTTCTTCAGCCCCGATACGGTGGTGGCCCACCTACAGCCGCAGGACTACGCGTACTGGATCCCCAACTCGTTCACGCCCAACAACGACGGCATCAACGACGTGTGGCAGCCATGGGGCAACGTGATCGACCTGGAGTCCTTCGACCTCAAGATCTTCGACCGTTGGGGCCAGCTCATGTTCCAGAGCAATGACCCCAACATGCCCTGGGATGGCACCGGTGGCGGTGGCCAGATCGGCGTCGGGGTCTATGCCTACCGGGCTTTCGTGATCGAAGGCATCACCAAGGAACGCCACGAGCTGTTCGGCCACGTGACCGTGGTGCGCTGACCGCTTCCACTGCTTGCTGCGAGGCCCTCCCACCGGAGGGCCTCGCCCTTTATGTCATGGAATGTTCAGATATTTATCCTGAACCATGAACAAAAGGACCGACCTTCGTGTTCCTCTCCCCGTACGACCAAACCCATCGTCATGCTTACAAGAACAACCCTGATCGGAGCCGCTCTCGCGGCCGGGATCCCCGCAACGGCGCAGTTCGCGCGGTTGCAGGTGATCCACAACAGTGCGGATGCCGCGGCATCCGTCGTTGATGTGTATGTGAACGGCAACCTCCTCATCGATGACTTCGCCTTCCGCAATGCGTGGGGCTACGAGGACGTGCCCGCCGGCGTGAACCTGCAGGTCGGCATCGCCGGCGGTGGCAGCACCAGCGCCGCTGACACCATCCCCGGCCTAGGCGCCACCTACAATCTGCCGGACGGCGGCACCTTTGTGCTGGTGGCCAACGGCATTGTGAGCGGCTCGGGCTACAACCCGGCTCCGGCCTTCGACCTCTACGCCAATGGCGGTGAGGAGACCACCACCGCCGGCAACACGGGTGTGCTGGTGTTCCACGGGGCCACCGACGCGCCCGCCGTGGACGTGTTCGAGAGCGCCGTGCTTGGCGCGAACGCCGTGAGCAACCTGTCCTATGGTGAGTTCGCCGGTTACCTCAACCTGCCCACCGACGACTACGTGTTGGAGGTGCGTGCCGCCGGTGACCCCAATACCCTGGTGGCCTACAGCGCCCCGCTGCAGACCCTGGGCCTCGACGGCCTCAGCCTGGCCGTGGTGGCCAGCGGCTTCCTGGATCCCTCCCAGAACAGCGGTGGACCGGCCTTCGGTCTGTTCGCTGCGCCCCCCTTCACCGGCCCCCTCGTGGAACTGCCGGTGTACACCGCGCCGGCCGCCCGTTTGCAGGTGATCCACAACAGCGCTGATGCCGCCGCCGCCGAGGTGGACGTGTACGTGAACGGAACCCTGCTCATCGACGACTTCACCTTCCGCACGGCCTGGGGGTACAACACCGTGCCCGCAGGCGTGGACCTGCAGATCGGCATCGCCCCGGGCGGCAGCACCAGCGCGGCGGACACGATCCCCGGCCTGGGCGCCACCTACAACCTGCCCGACGGCGGCACCTTCATCCTGGTGGCCAACGGCATCGTGAGCGGTTCGGGGTACAACCCGGCGCCCGCCTTCCAGCTCTACGCCAATGGCGGCACGGAGACGAGCGCTCCGGGTACCGCGAACGTGCTCGTGTTCCACGGGACCACCGACGCCCCTGCGGTGGATGTCTTCGAGAGCGCCGTGCTGGGCGCCAACGCCGTGAGCAACCTGGCCTATGGTGAGTTCGCCGGTTACTTGAACCTGCCTACGGACGACTACGTCCTGGAAGTGCGCGCTGCCGGCGACCCCAATACGCTGGTGGCCTACAGCGCCCCGCTTCAGACCCTGGGCCTTGACGGTCTCGCCCTGGCCGTGGTCGCCAGCGGCTTCCTGGATCCGTCGCAGAACAGCAACGGCCCGGGCTTCGGCCTCTGGGCGGCGCTGCCCGCCGGGGGTGCCCTGGTGGAACTGCCCGTCTTCACCGCCCCGACCGCCCGCCTTCAGGTGATCCACAACAGCGCTGACGCTGCCGCCGCCGAGGTGGACGTGTATGTGAACGGTGCCCTGCTGATCGATGACTTCGGCTTCCGCACCGCGTGGGGCTTCGAGGATGTGCCCGCAGGCGTGGCCCTCCAGGTGGGTGTCGCTCCCGGCACCAGCACCAGTGCGGCGGACACCATCCCCGGTCTCGGCGCCACCTTCGTGCTGACCGAGGACGAGCGCTATGTGCTGATCGCCAACGGCATCGTCAGCGGCTCGGGCTACAACCCTTCGCCGGCCTTCTTGCTCAACGCGTTCGCTCCGGCCCGTGAGTCCGCGGCCACGGCCGGCAACACCGACATCCTGGTCTTCCACGGCAGCACCGATGCGCCGGTGGTCGACGTGTATGAGAGCGCCGTGCTGGAGACCACGGCCGTGAACGACCTGGCCTACGGTTCCTTCGCCGGTTACCTGGCCCTGCCCACCGCCAACTACACCATCCAGGTGCGCACCGCGGACAACAGCGCCATCGCGGCCGCCTTCAGCGCCCCGCTTCAGACCCTCTCCCTGCAGAACCTGGCCCTCACCGTGGTGGCCAGCGGCTTCCTCGACCCCGCGCAGAACAGCAATGGTCCGGCCTTCGGTCTGTGGGTGGCCCTGCCCACCGGTGGTGCATTGGTGCAGCTGCCCGCGGCCCCCATCCCGACCGCGCGTGTGCAGGTGATCCACAACAGCGCCGACGCCGCCGCCGCCACCGTGGACGTGTGGTTGAACGACGCGCCTCTGCTGGACGACTTCGACTTCCGCACCGCCAGCCCCTTCGTGGACCTGCAGGCCGGCGTGGACCTGAACGTCGGCATCGCCCCGGCCAACAGCAATGACCCGAGCGACGCCCTCGCCAACTTCGGCTACTCCCTGGAGGAAGGCGCGACCTACATCCTGGTGGCCAACGGCATCATCAGCACCACGGGCTACACCCCCGCCACACCGTTCGACATCTACGTGTACACACCAGGCCGCGAAACGGCCACCTCGGGCGCCGGCAACACCGACATCCTGGTGTTCCATGGCAGCACGGACGCGCCCACGGTGAACGTGAACGAGACCGCCGTGCTCGGCGGGGCCACGCTCATCAATGGCCTGTCCTACGGCGAGTTCAGCAACTACCTGGAGCCGCCGACCAACGATTACGTGCTGGAGATCACCGCAGGGGGAACCCCGGTGGTGAGCTACCAGGCCCCGTTGGCCACCCTTGGCCTGCAGGGTGATGCGATCACCGTGCTGGCCAGTGGGTTCCTGAACCCTGCGCAGAACAGCAATGGCCCGGCCTTCGGCCTTTGGGTGGCCCAGGCCGCTGGTGGCCCACTTGTCGATCTGCCCATCTTCACCGGCGTGAACGAGAACGCGGGTGTGCTGGCCGGCACGATGCTGTGGCCGAACCCCGCCAACGACCTGCTGAACATCCAGGTGCCCGCCTTGGGCGAACGCAGCCTGGAGGCCGAACTGCTGGATGGCAGCGGCCGCATCGTGCGTGCCCTCGGCAATAGCGCCCTGGTACGCGGCAACGATCGCGTCACGCTCGCCACCGCAGACCTCGCCGCCGGCACATACGTGCTTCGTCTGCGCAGCCAGGACAACAGCGTCGCCCTGCCCGTGAGCATTGCCCGCTGAACCCCGCCGGTCCAGAACGGGAAGCCCCTGCCGATCGGCAGGGGCTTTTTCGTTCCCGGACCGAACCTCTTCGCCCCGGTTGTGTTGTTCAATATCCCGCCATGCCCGCTGAACAGCTAGTTTCGCCCGCGCCCATGTCCGCCAGCCCCTATCAGTGGCGTTTCCAGATCCGCGACCTGGAGGAGTTCTCCGGCGTCAAGGCGCACACCATCCGCATCTGGGAGAAGCGCTACGGCCTGCTCCGTCCGGAACGGACGGACACCAACATCCGCACCTACGGCCTGGAGGAACTGAAAGCCCTGCTGAACGTCGCCTACCTCAATCAGCATGGCAAGAAGATCTCCAGCATCGCCAAGTTGAGCCTCATCGAGCGCGAGCAGTTGGTGCGCGACATGAGCGCCGTTCAGAAGGACCTGGACGGTGCGCTCAACACCCTGAAGATGGCCATGCTCTCCTTTGATGAGGCCCTCTTCGATGGCACCTGCGCACGCTTCCGGGCCAAGGAAGGGTTCCGGGCTCTGGTGGAGCGGCTTTTCCTTCCTCTACTGGAGCACATCGGCATGCTGTGGCAGACCAATTCGATCTGTCCGAGCCACGAGCATTTCGTGAGCAATCTGGTGCGGCAGAAGCTCTGTGCCGAGGTGGACGCACTACCGCCACCCTCCATCGGCCAGGGGCCGCTCACCGTGCTCTACCTCCCCGATAACGAGATCCACGAGCTGGGCCTGCTCTACGTGCTTTACCTGCTGCGCGCGTCCGGGAAGCCCACCGTCTACCTGGGGCAGAGCGTGCCGATGGACGACCTGGCCCAACTGGCAGCCCTCACCGGTGGTCCGCTGCGCTACATCAGTTTCATCACCGCCTTCCCGACGGCCGAGCAGCTCCCGTTGTACGCCAAAGGGCTGACGAACCTGCTGCCGATGGACCGCACCTCCATCTGGTTCTGCGGTTCGCAGGTGGGGCGCGTGGGAGAGGTGGAATGGCCGGCCGGCGTGCATGCGTTCCGCCATGTACGCGACCTGCTCGCCCGGTTGGACGCCCCCTCGGCCTGATCCCTAGAACCTATCTCAAGAATACCCTTCGGGCTGCGCCGGGGTCTCTGCGCGCCCAGCCTTCGTTGCTCAACCCTTGCATAGCGCCCAGCTAAGCGCGGGTTTCGCGCCTCGGGTGGATCGCGAGATCCCTCCGGCTCGCTTCCAAAAGCATTGTTGAGATAGGTTCCAGCGACCTTTGCGGGATGTGCACCCCGCGCTTCTGGATCGTCCGGTGCTTCCTCGGCATGCTGTGCTGCGCCTGTGGTCCGGGATCTCCGGAGCCCGCGGGTGACGCTCGGACCGCCGACCTGCGCTCCGCGCCGCTTGCGGAGGTGTCCTTCGCGGACGGCACCAAGCATGGCGTGGCCCGCATCCGCGATGCCGAAGGCCGTGTGCGCAAGCACGGCCGGTACGACCATGATCGGAAGACCGGGCCCTGGGCCGCGTTCGACCATGCAGGGGATACCCTGGCCGTGGTGAACTACCGCGACGGCCTCCTCGATGGCGAGAGCCGGGCCTATGGACCTGGCGGCATCCTGCTGCGGCGGGTCACGTACCGGCGCGGTCGCATGCATGGCCCGTATGCCGATCACTTCCCGGACGGCGCCTTGCACGAACAGGTCGGCTACCGCGACGGTCTGCGCGAGGGTCCCTATCTGCGCTTCACCCGTACGGACACGGCGGACAATGGGCCCCGGCTGGAGGGGCAGTACCATCGGGGGAACCGCAGCGGCATCTGGACGCGCTATTACGGCAATGGGGTGAAGAGCGAACAAGGACCGCTGGTGGCGGACCTCTTCGACGGTCGCTGGATCTACTGGGACCGTGATGGCCGCCTTGTCCTGGAGCGCGTGTTCGTACACGGCGCGCTCGTGTACGAAGGGCCTCCCCGCTAGGGCAGCACCTTGCCCGGGTTCAGGATCCCCTTGGGGTCGAACAGGCGTTTCAGCCCGCGCATCAGCTCCAGTTGCGCCGTGTTGAACGCGATGTCCATGTACGGTCGCTGCACGAGCCCGATGCCGTGCTCGCCGCTGAGCGTGCCGCCCAACGAGACGGTGAGCTCGAAGATCTCGCGGATGGCCTTGGGCAGTTCCAGCTCCCAGAAGGTGTCGTTGAGGTCGCCCTTGATGATGTTGACGTGCAGGTTGCCGTCGCCGGCATGACCGTAGCAGACACTGCTGAACCCATGGCGCGCGCCGATGGCCTTGACGCCGGCCAGGAGCTGCGGCAGCGCGAACCGGGGCACGACGGTGTCCTCCTCCTTGTACACACTGTGGGCCTTTACGCTGACTGGGACGCTGCGGCGCATGTGCCACAGGGCGGCCTTCTCCGAGGGGCTCTCCGCGAACAGCACCTCGCCGCATCCATGCGCCTCCATCACGCCCAGGATGGTCTCGCAATCGCGCATCAAGGCCTCGCCGTGGTCGCCGTCCACCTCGATCAGCAGGTGGGCGCCGGGCGCAGTGGAGAGCTGGGCGGGAAGGCCATCGGTGTGCTTCATCGTCCAGGCGATGGCGTCACGTTCGATGAACTCCAGCGCGCTGGGGGTGACGCCTGCGCGGAAGGTGGCGCTCACCGCGGTGCAGGCGTCCTCGGCGCTGCCGAATGGCACGAGCATGAGCCGGGTCTCGCGCGGCATGGGCACGAGCTTCAGCACCGCCTTGGTGATCACCGCCAGGGTGCCCTCGCTGCCCACGATGAGCCGGGTGAGGTCGTAGCCGGTGGCGTTCTTCAGCGTGTTGGCGCCGGTCCACATCACCGTGCCGTCGGCCAGCACCACCTCCAGGTTCAGCACGAAATCGCGGGTTACGCCATACTTCACCGCCCTTGGTCCGCCGGCGTTCTCCGCCAGGTTGCCCCCGATGGTGCAGCTGCCGCGGCTGCTGGGGTCGGGCGGATAGTAGAGCCCCTTGGCGGCCACGGCTTCCTGCAGCACCTGGGTGATCACCCCCGGCTCCACGGTCACCTGCAGATTGCCCTCGTCGATCGACACGATGCGGTCCATGCGGTCGAGCGCCAGGCCCACGCCCCCCTGCACGCAAAGCGCGCCACCGCTCAGCCCCGTACGCCCCCCGATCGGGGTCACCGGCACGTTGAGGGCCGTGCAGATCCGCAGCACGGCCGCCACCTCCTCGGTGGTCCGTGGCCGCACCACCACGTCCGGCGGGTGGTTCAGGTCCTCGGTCTCATCGTGGCCGTAGGCCTGGCGGTGCTCCTCCTCCGCGAACACGGCATCGGAGGGCAGTACGTTCCGGAGGGCGTTGAGCAGGTTCTGGGCCATGGTCGCCAACGATGTCGAAAGATCGGCTAACTTTCGTAGGCCACCACGTGGTGCGGTGGCTCGTCTAACGAAAAAGACCTTCGCCATGCGGCATGTAGCGTTCCTCCTTCCGGGCCTCATCGCCCTTCAGGTCTCTGCTCAGAACGTCGCCATCAACGCGAGCGGGGCGGCTCCGAACGCCAGCGCTCTGCTGGACCTTGATGCCGCGGCGCACCCCGTGAACGACAAGAAGGGCCTGCTCGTTCCCCGCCTTGCGCTGACCGCGACGAACGTGGCGGCCCCGGTGGTGGCGCCGGCGACCTCGCTCCTGGTGTACAACACGGCCACGGCCGGTGTTGCGCCCAACAACGTCACCCCGGGGTTCTATTTCTGGGGAGGCGCCAGCTGGGTCCGGTTCGGACAGACCGGTGATGATTGGGCCCTTGTGGGGAATGCCGGCACCACCCCGGTGACCAATTTCCTGGGCACCACGGACAACCAGGACCTGGTGGTGCGCACGAACAACGTGGAGCGGTTCCGCACCATGGGCGCTACGGGCCGCATCGGCTGGGGCACGGTGGCGCCGGTGGCCCCGCTCGAGGTGAACAGTGGTGCATCGGCCGATGCGATCTACGGCCACAGCAATAACGTGGGCGGCTGGCTCGGCCGCGAAACGAACATCGCGTTCGGGAATCCCATACAGAACGTTCAAGGTGCCGGTCTCTATGCCAACAACCCCACGGCCGGTTATACCTCCGCATATACCCAGAGCACCGGTGCTGCCACGGTCGCGGCGAACATCAACTTCAGCGACGTGTGGATCGCCCAGTACAATTATGTGCAGAACAACACAGCCACGTTCAACCCACCCGGCACCTACAGCCAGTTGAACGTGACGAGCGCCGTCCTGGGGGGGGATCACGTGGCCCTGCGGTCTTACAGCGGTCGCGGGACCACGGCGGGCAACCCCGGTTTCACCATCGGCTCGGCCGCCACGGCCGATGCACAGAACCAGGATGCCATCGGTGTGGATGGTTCGGCCTTCACCAACACCACCACGCGGGCGGGCGGTTATTTCGAGTCGTTCAACTATGCGGGTGTCTCTCAGGCCTTCGCCTGGGTCGGCACCACGGCGGGCGGCATCGCGCGCAAGATCACCGGTACGGCGGCCGTCAGCGAGATCATCCCCACGGCGGACCATGGCCGCATCATGCTCACCTGCCCGGAGTCGCCCGAGTACTGGTACCAGGACTACGGCACGGTGCAGCTCGTGAACGGCCAGGCGCATGTGGACCTGGATCCCATCCTGGCGGACATCATCATGGTGACATCGGAGTATCCGGTCCGCGTCTTCTGCACACCGGTGGACATGCCCGCGTTCAATGGTGTGGCCCAGATGAACCGCACGGCCACGGGCTTCGACCTGGTGGAACTGAACGGTGGCACACATAGCGGTACGCTGGACTACCAGATCGTGGTGAAGCCGAAGACCGGGTTCGGTGAGGGCCGCTTCCCCCAGGCGCCCGGCCCGGCTTGGCTGAAGAAGGAGCACGAGCCGGAACGGGCCCGCGCCGCCAACCAACCCGACCCCGCGACGATCTTTTACTGGCCCAGCGACCAACAGGTCTATGGATATGATCCGGACAAGGTCACCCCGGTGGGTCGGAAGGTGCCAGCAGGCGGCAAGAACGCGGGCAAGTTCAAAGTGGCGGAAGGGGTGTTCATGGACCACATGCCAGCCGAGCGGCCCGCGCAGTAGGCCTGCTCATCACGCGGACCGCACCGACCATCTCAGGGTCGGGCGTACCATATAGCGGCCCGAGCCCGTCATCGAGCATGTGCTGACGGTGCGAGGTCCCTGCCGCAGAGGGGCTAGTGCGCGACTTGCCCACCCGCCAGCGGCGCCTTTCCTTCGCCCCGGCGCATGAAGCACATCTTCCCCGGTCGTTCGCTCCTGCTGGTCGTGGTGGCCGCACTGGGCTACTTCGTGGACATCTACGACCTGGTGCTCTTCAACGTGGTGAAGCGGGAGAGCCTGGAGTTCATCCTGGGCGCCGGGGACCCGCGCATCAAGGACGTGGGCATCGACCTGTTCAACTGGCAGATGCTGGGCATGTTGGTGGGCGGCATCCTCTGGGGCGTATGGGGCGACCGCAAGGGCCGGATCACCGTGCTCTTCGGCAGCATCCTGCTTTACAGTGCCGCGAACATCGCCAACGCCTTCACCTACGACCTGACCATGTACGCCGTCGTGCGCTTCATCGCCGGTGTCGGGCTGGCCGGGGAATTGGGCGCGGGCATCACGCTGATCACCGAGACCATGCCGCGGGACAAACGCGGCTACGGTACGCTCATCGTGGTGACCTTCGGCGCACTGGGGGCCGTGTTCGCCGCGGAGGTGGCCGACCAAGGCGCCTGGTTCGGACGGATCTGGTCGTCGATGACCGGCCGTGAGCTGATGAGCTGGCAGATCACCTACCTCGTAGGCGGCCTGATGGGATCGGTGCTGCTGGTGATGCGTGTCGGCACCTTCGAGAGCGGACTTTTCCAGGAAGTCCGTGGCAAGTCGGTGCGCAAGGGCGACCTGCGCATGCTGTTCAACGACCGCGGCCGCTTCCTGCGCTACGTCGGGTGCATCCTCATCGGCGTGCCCGTCTGGTTCGTCATCGGGGTGCTCGTCAGCCTCAGCCAGGACGTCTTCGTGCCTGAGCTGGGCATCAATACCAGTGCGCTGGACGCCGAGGGACTGAAGCGGATCAACGGACAGGCGATCAAGTACGCGTATATCGGCCTGAGCATCGGTGACCTGCTGAGCGGGCTGTTGAGCCAGTTGCTGCGCAGCCGAAGGAAGGTGATCGTGCTCTATCTCTTCGCGAACCTTGCCCTTACGCTCATCTTTCTTTTCGGCATGCGCGGGGCCAGCATCGCGAACTATAACTGGCTCTGCCTGGCCCTGGGCATGGCCACGGGGTACTGGGTGATCTTCGTTACCGTGGCCAGCGAACAGTTCGGTACCAACATCCGCAGCACGGTGGCCACCACCACGCCCAACTTCGTGCGCGGCGCGGTGCTGCCCGTGACCAACGCCTTCAAGTTCCTAGCGGTCCCTCTGGGCAATCTCACCGGTGCGCTCGTGGTCGGGCTAGTGTGCATCGGAGCTGCGCTTTGGGCCACGTTCCACCTGCGTGAGACGTTCCACACGGACATGGATTTCGTGGAAGAGTAGCGCTAAGTGCGACCGGAGTCGATCGCGCGGCGCACGCTGCCATGCTGCTTGAGCAGGGCGTTGGCCTCATCGTAGCCGATATTCAGGCCTTCCATCACCAGGCGCGTGCCGCGGTCGATGAGCTTCACGTTGCTGAGCTGCATGTCCACCATGCGGTTGCCCTTCACCCGTCCAAGGCGGATCATGACGGCGGTGCTGATCATGTTCAGCACGAGCTTCTGCGCAGTGCCGCTCTTCATCCGCGTGCTGCCGGTGACGAACTCGGGCCCCACCACCACCACGATCGGATGGTCACTGACGGTGGTGACCGGAGCGCCTGGATTACAGGTGATGCACGCGGTGAGAATTCCGTGCCGCCGGCAGGCCTCCAAGGCACCCACCACGTAGGGCGTGCCGCCGCTGGCGGCGACGCCCACCACGGCATCATCCGGACCAATGGCGTGTTCCTCGAGGTCCTTCCATCCCTGCTCTCGATCGTCCTCGGCGAACTCCACGGCCTTGCGGATCGCGCGATCGCCACCGGCGATGAGCCCAACGACGAGGCCATGCGGCACCCCGAAGGTGGGCGGGCACTCGCTGGCGTCCACGATACCGAGCCGCCCGCTGGTGCCTGCTCCGAGGTAGAAGAGGCGTCCCCCACGCCGCATGCGTTCGGCAATGGCCTCCACCAGCTTCGCGATCTCCGGCAGCACACGTCCCACGGCCTCGGGCACGAGGCGGTCCTCCGCATTGATGTGGCCGAGCAGCTCGGTGGTGCCCATACGCTCGAGGTCGCTGTACGGCGAAGGGCTTTCGGTGATCTTCTCCATGGCAGTGACAAAGGTGGGGGATGAGGTCGGACCTGATCGAGCGCACGGGCAGGAACGAAGAAGGGCCGCCCCGAAGGACGGCCCTTTGCGAGGGTGAAGGATGATGGATCAGTTGAACGCGATGCGGCGCACGGCGCGACCATCGGCGAATTCAAGCGTGAGGAAATAGGCACCTCCATCGAGCTCACCACGCTCCAACACGATGACATCGGCGTTCACGGTGGTGTTCCGCACGAGGCGCCCGTCCGGGGTATGCAGCGTGTAGCTCAGGAGCTTTCCCGCAGGGCTGCTGATGCGCACGGCATCGGTGGCCGGGTTGGGGGCGATGATGAGCGCGGCCGCTGCGGCAGGTTCCGAGATGCCGACCGGTTGACCGACGCAGTCGCAATTCGCGGTCCAAACGTCGTTGATGGTGTTCGCATTGCCATCATCGCACGGCTGTCCCGGCTGGTCAGGGCCATCGATGACACCGAGGCAATCCGGGGTGCCCAACGCGCAGGGGCCGAGCTGCAGTGCGCAGACGATGCGCGGGTTCATGTAGCCCATCACCGTATCCAGGTAGGCCCGGCCTTTGGAGCCGCTCATGTCGGGGTTGCTGGCCAAACTGGCCTGGTGCGTGGTGATGCCCAGACCAGGGATCACCGCGGTGGCGGCAGCGCTGTTCGGGTCCCACCACTGCCAGGGGCTGGCCTCATCACCGGCCGGCGGTGTCCACCGTGGGCGGATGACAGGGAAGAGCCCTTCGGCACCTGTGGAGATGGTGACCCCGTCGATCGTCTGGCCATAGAGCGAACGTGCACGGGTCGTGAACGGATCGTTGGACAGGTTCGCGAAGCTGGCCTGGTTGCTCAGGTCGTTCACCCAAGGGATGAAGAAGTTGCTGCCCGGAACGTCCACGACCGGACCGCCGGTGGTCGGCACGATCACGATACCGTACGTGAAGGGTGCAAAGGGGTCGAATACGGTGTGGAAGGCCACCATCGGCGCGTCGCCGGCCTCCGCCCAAGTGGTGTCGGCAAGCGCACCGCCCAAGTTCACACAGAAATGGGTCTCGTGATCGAACCCGTTCGGACGATAGAGCGTGAGCTGACCGTTCAGGCCGGCCAGGTTGCCGACCGCATTGGTATCGACATAGCTGAGGTTCGGGTTGAAGGGGTCGGGCCGGAACTTCTCCACGAACAGCTCGCTGCCCTTGTCGAGCGTGGTGTGCGCCAGCGCGATGTAGCCACCGGTACCCTCACCGAGGACGATGATCTTGTCGGCATCGATGCCGTAGGTGTTCGCGCCGGCCGCTTCTTCCTTGTGCGTGCGCACGCACTGGCGCACGTCGTGGATCGCCCGGTAGATGGCGTTGAGCAACTGCCCGCGACGCTCCTCCTCGGTGGCGGCCAGGGGGTTCCAGCCCAGGCGGTAGCTCATGCTCACGGCCACGTAACCGCGGCGCGCCATGCGCTTGCACACCTCCACAGCGCAGCTGTCCGTGCGCGTACCCACCGGGCTGCCGTTCTGCGGGGGAGGCAGCGCGTTGCCGGTGTGGATGTAGAGCACCAGCGGTCGCTCGGTCACGGCATCCACGTTCTGGTCGGGTTCGTAGATGTCCATCCGCAGCGTACGCACTTTCACGGCCGTGCTACCGTCCAGGGGGTCGAAGAAGGGCGTCGGAATGGGCTGCTGGGTGCTCACCAGGGTTTGCAACTGCGTGACCTCCGAAGGCACGTTCGGGCTGGCCAGGTTGCTGGTGAGGAAATCGATGTTGGTGCCGAAGGGCACGTTCGGTGTGAGGACCACCTGGCCGTCGGTGAACACCTCGTCGATGTAGCGCTGCTGAGCTGCGGCCAACGTAGGCAGTCCGAGCAGAAGCAAGGGTAGGGCTCGTTTCATGGATCCTGGGTTTGATCAGGACCCGAAGATAGGGATGGACCTGTGTTGCTCCGGAGGACGGGAACGGATGTATGTATGGCCATACATACGTCGAGTCCGTTACCGCAACAACCCGCTACCTCGTTCGATGCTTGTAGCTGTTCGAATGAGATCTCACCGAGCTCCCCGCTAGAGCGTTGGTGTTCTGCGTGTGGGGGGCTTTGACGGCGTCGGGCCCATGGTGGCTCGTAGCGCTTCAGCCTATGAAGGACCGCTCATGACATATGTATGGCCATACATACGTTGGCTGATGACCAGAAATGGGCCGGTCCAGGGTGGAACCCCACTATCCGTGCGGTTCGGCGCGTATCACGCCTCTCCGATGACTGATTCCGAACATATGTATGGCCATACATATGTCGAGGGGGTCAGACCAGACTGTTCGACCGTGCGGGCTCCATTTCGCGCGGCTTTCTGTGGTTCGAGCGGCCTAGATTCCCGGAGCGTGAAGTATGTATGGCCATACATATGTTCGGGAGCGGCCCGAAGCCTCCAGACCCCCTCACCGCCGATCCAGCTCGTAGATCAGCTGTACGTACCCCAAACGGCCCACCGCCGGTCCACCGTAGACCAGGTACACATCGTTCGACCACATCCGCTCCAGTCGCTCGTCATCCGGAACGCGCTCGTCGAACAAGGGCACGATCCCGAAGAGGTTGCTGCAGCCCACCTTCACGGTCAGTCCGGGCTTCGGGAACTTCACGTTCACCTGCGCGTCCACCATGTCGTAGCTCGGAATGGCGCCGGTGAACTGGGGTGAACCTTCGAAGGTGAAGCCTTCCACGAACTTGTAGTTGATGCCGAATCCCAGATCACGGCGGTCGGTCCACGGGATCCGCAGGTCATGACCCGTGAAGCCCACATTGAACTTGTTCAAAGGGGTGTTGAAGGCGGGGATGATCGGGTCGTCCTCGCCGGCGATCAAGCGGTTGTAGCTGTAGTTCACGCTGTAGGTCATCCGCTTGCGGTAGTAGTTCACCCCGAGGTTGCCGCCCAGGGTGCGCACCGTGCTGGTGCTGTTGGCCGCCACGCGATACACCTGGAGCTCTTGCGGAAAGCCGGTCACCTGATCGAAGCTGCCATCAATGCCGATCAGGTAGCCGATGAAGTCCGTGTACCAGCTGGTGTAGCCGCTCGCGTCCACGTAGAACTTCTCCTTCAGGGTGCCCCGGTAACCGGCTTCCACGGTGAGCACCTTCTCCGGACGGATCCGGTCCACATTGAAGTACTCCAGCTGGGACAGTCCCTCCAACAGGGTCGGCGAGCTGCGGTAATCGTTGAAGCTCTCGATCGTGATCAGGCTGTCCCGGCCCTCCTCGAACTGGCCTTCGATGTTGCCCAGCAGGATGGCCCGCCCCACATTGTAATAAAGGTACTGGTCGGCCAGCGTCGGGTTGCGCACGCCGCGGCTCAGGCTCACGCGTAGCACATGGTCAGCGTTCGGTGTGTACACGGCGCTCAGTGCTGGGGAGACCTGCGGTTCGAAGTTCTCGTTCTTGTCCACCCGCACAGTGAGGGCAAGGCGCAGCCTGTCCTGCACGAGTTTCTTTTCCAGACCGGCATAGCCACCCACCTCCCAGTTGGTGATCACGATGTCCGCCGTGTCCTTGAAGATGGTGCCCGCACTGTTGGGCCGGTACAGCCGCCCATTGCCGCCCACGGTGATCTCCGCGAACCGCGGCTTGAAGCGGTACTCGCCCATGGCATGGTACAGGGCCGACCGGTCGAAGAACAGCGAACCCCCTTCGGTGAAGCGCCGCGAACGGATCTCGTCGAGCTTTTCGTTGAAGCGGTCGGTGCCGACGAGATAGGCGGGGTCTTGGGATGGCGTGTCTTCGCGACCAATACTGTCTGATACAAATTGGTGATAGGATCCAAAAAGTTCGGAATTATCCGCAACGAACTGCGCTAGATACGCATCGTAGGCTTCCTGAGTGGTGATGCCCTGTGCGATCGCCTCGCTCGGGGTCAGGTAGCCTGGCTGGGTGGCATTCAGCAGTGGTTTGATGTACGTCTCCCAGATCGTAAAGTACCGCTCGTTCCATTTCACGGTTTGGGCGCTCGCCTCCTGCAGGCGCAGCCCGGTGGTGTAAATGTCGTAGGTGTCACCGGCGTCCTCGTGCGTCACGTAACTCCTGAAGAACCAGCGCCCTTCCTGCCGAAGCTCCAGCCGGTGCTGGAAGAACTGTACGCCCTCCAGCCTGTACCGGTTGTCGCCCTGATACACCGTGCTTCCCCGGCTGTAGTTCGTGGCCACCTGCACCTCCACGCTGTCGGTGAGCCGGTAATGCAGGCTCAGGCCCGCCTTCAGGTTGTTGGTGCCATAGTCCACCAGGTCCGCTTCGCGATAGCCCGGGCGGAGGAAGAGCCCGAGGCCCGGGTATTGCCGTCGGCTGAACAGGGATACGCCGAAGTCGTTGTTCGCCGTCACCCACTCATCGCCATAGCTGTTCACCGCGTCGTAGCGTCCCGGGTTGTCGACCCCTGTCGGGCTGTTGCTGGTGGGGTCGTAGTTCTCGGCGTACCAGTCCTCGGCGCGCATGGCGAAGAGGTTCAGCTTGTACGCGAAGCGGTCGCGGCCTTCCTTGTTCTTGAAGACCTGGGCCCAGCGCACGGCCCCTTCGAGCAGGTCGCGTTCACCGGCCTTGGCGCTCACGCTCAACCCCGGGAAGGCCCACGGGCTCTTGGTGGTCATGTTGATCACCCCGTTGAAGGCGCCCGGACCGTAGAACGCGCTGCTCGCTCCCGCGATCACGTCCACCTTCATCACGTCCAGGTCGCTTGCCCCCAGGAAGTTGCCTAGGCTGAAGTTGAGGCCCGGGCTCTGGTTGTCCACCCCGTCGATGAGCTGCAGGCTGCGCACCGGGCTGGTGCTGTTGAAGCCGCGCGTGTTGATGACCTTGAAGCCGAAGCTCGCGGCCGTCATGTCCACGCCTTTCAACGTGCCCAGGCTCTCGTAGAAATCACCGCTCGGCGCCTCCCGGATCGCGATGATGTCCATGCTCTCTACCGTGAGCGGGGCCTGCTTCTGCTTCTCACTGATCCGGCTGCCCACCACCTCGGCCTCTTGCAGCAGCACCTGGTCCGTGCTCAGCTTGAACTTCATCTCCTGATCGGGGCTCTTCACCTCCACCTCCAGGTCCGTGAAGCCCACGTAGCTGATCACCAGCACGTACGGCGGCAGCTCGTTCACCAGCAGCTCGAACCGGCCGTCGAGGTCCGTTTGCGTCACCGCCTTCGTGCCCTTCAGGGCCACGGTGGCACCGATGAGCGTTTCACCGCTGCCGGCGTCGCTCACCACACCACGCAGCTTGAACTGTTGGGCCAGCGCGGTCAGTGGCAGCAGCAGCGCCAGCAGCAGGAGCGGGCGGACGCGCGTTGCGGTCGTGAGGAGCGAGGGCAACGGTGAACGTTCCGTTGACCGGTCGAAGCGGTGTCGGGGGAGGCGCATCGGTCGGGATGCGCACAAGATAGGAGGCGCTTCCGGTCACTGTCGCGCGGACCGGACCATGAACAGGTGAGGCCACCTGAGCGTTCCTTCACACCTTCGCGACGACCATGCGCCGACTTACACTCCTGCTGGCCGCGTCCGCTGTCCACACGCTCTGCCCCGCTCAGCTGCGGCCCGGCTTCGACAAGGCCGAATACACCGAGCTGCTCCGCGTCTTCGCCGCACAGGCCGACACCGCGATGGAGGGCTTCAACCTGCCGAAGCCGGAACGGTTCTCCCCGGTTTGGAGAAGCCCCGTGGTGGGCCTTGATAATCGTTGGGACCTCTACGCCGACGGCACCGGCACCGCCGCTATCGTGGTGCGCGGCACCACCGCCCAGCTCGGCAGCTGGCTGGAGAACTTCCACGCGGTGCTCGTTCCCGCCCAAGGCGAACTGGACCTCGACGGTGGCGATCCCTTCCGCTATTCCTTGAGCGACGACCCCGCTGCGCGCGTGCACCTGGGCTGGCTCATCGGTCTGGGTCATCTGCAACGCAGCATCCTGCCGGCCGTCGATTCGCTGGTCGACGCGGGCACGCGCCAGCTCATCCTCTGCGGCCACAGCCAGGGCGGGGCCATCACCTACCTGCTCACGGCGCACCTTTGGCACCTGCGCGCCATGGGGCGCCTGCCCGCCGACCTGGTGATGAAGACCTACTGCAGCGCCGCGCCCAAGCCTGGCAACCTGCCCTTCGCCTACGGATATGAGGCCGCTCAGCGCGAAGGCTGGGCCATGAACGTGGTGAACAGCGCCGATTGGGTGCCCGAAGTGCCCGTCACCGTGCAGACGGTGGACGACTTCAACCCGGTGAACCCGTTCCGCAACGCGCGCAAGGCCATCCGCTCGCTCCCTTTCCCGCAGGACCTCGGCCTGCGCATCCTGTTCAACCGCCTGGACCGGCCCACCCGCAAGGCGCGCCGCAACTACCATCGCGTGCTGGGCCGCACCATCGGCCGCATGGCCGCCAAGAACCTACCGGGCTACACGGCCCCCGATATGCCCGAGGGCACACACTTCGTGCGCACGGGCCCCTTCGTGGTGCTGCGGCCCGATGCCACCTACCGGGCGCGCTTCGTGGACGACCCGAAGAAGGTGTTCATGCACCACCTGATGGAGCCGTACTACGACCTGATGTCGCGCTTCCCCGATCAGGTGCGCATGCCCTGAGGATGATGGTCGGCCCGGCCATGCCTGCGTAGATTTCGCCCATGGCCATCGCGCTCACCTTCCACGGGGCCGCCGGCACCGTCACCGGCAGCAAGCACCTGCTCGAGGTGCAGCATCGCGATGGCGCCGTGCATCGCGTGCTCCTCGACTGCGGCATGTTCCAAGGCGAGGCGGTGAGCCGCTCAAAGGGGGACCCCAACCGCCACTTCGGATTCGATCCCGGTGCGGTGGACGCCGTGGTGCTGAGCCACGCTCACATCGATCACAGCGGCCTGCTTCCACGCCTGGTGGCCGAGGGCTTCACCGGTCCCATCCACAGCACACCGGCCACGCGCGACCTCTGCGCCATCATGCTGGAGGACAGCGCACGCATCCAGGAGGCCGACCACGCGTACGACCTCAAGCGCGCCAAACGGCAGGGACGCACGCTCGACGAGCCGGGACCGCTGTACACGGCGGATGAGGTGCCCCCGGCCCTGCAGCGTTTCGAGGCCCACGACCTGAACAGTGCGTTCACCGTGGTGCCGGGCATCACCTGCACCTTTACTGAGGCGGGCCATATCCTTGGCAGTGCCGCGGTGCACCTCACCATCGACGACGGCGAACGGGTCCTGCGCCTCACCTTCACCGGTGATGTGGGCCGCTATGTCGACCGCCTGCTGCCCGAGCCCGCCCCGTTCCCGCAAGCGGATGTGATCCTGTGCGAGAGCACCTACGGTGACCGCGACCATCCCGGCATCGCGGAGGCCGAAGAGGAATTGTTGCGGCATGTGACCGAGGCATGCGTGGAGCGCCGCGGCAAGCTGCTCATCCCGGCTTTCAGCATCGGCAAGACGCAGGAGATCCTGTACACGCTCAACAGCCTCAGCAACCAGGGCCGTCTGCCCCGGATCCCGGTCTTCGTGGACAGCCCGCTGGCGATCAGCGCCACGGGGATCGTGCGCCAGCACAGCGCGTCCTTCCGACCGGAGGTGCGGGCCGAACTCGAGCACGATGCCGACCTGTTCAGCTTCCCCGGGGTGGAGTTCGTGCGCAACCCGGAGCGCAGCAAGCAGCTCAACGCCCGGCAGGAGCCCTGCATCGTCATCGCGGCCAGCGGCATGATGGAGGCCGGACGCATCCGCCACCATCTGCGCCACAGCCTGCCCAACCCGCGCAACACCGTGCTGGCCGTCGGCTTCTGCGCGCCCGGCACGCTGGGCCACGACATCCTCAGCGGTCACCAAGTGGTGCACATCTTCGGTGAGCCCGTGCCCGTAAAGGCCGCCGTCCTGCGCATGGAGTTCTACAGCGCGCATGCCGATCGTGGCGAGCTGGTGCGCTACCTCGGCTGCCAGGACCCCGCCCGCGTGCGCCAGCTCTTCCTGGTGCACGGCATCACCGTCAGCTTGAACGGCTTGCAGGAACGGCTCTCGGCCGCAGGGCATCACAACATCGCCATCCCGCAGAAAGGCCAGCGCTTCGTGCTCTGAATTAGCGGGTGCTCCGGCCCAGCACGATGCCTACCGTCGCGTACCAGGTCAGGTTGCGCGGATCATCGTACACGTCGTTCAGCCCGTCCGCGTCGAGCACCCTGCTCAGGCCCGCGCTCACGCCACCCTCCACGGTGACGAACCAGATGTCCAGGCCAACACCCGCGTCCAGATCGAAGGAACCGGCCGTCAGGTCGTTCCTGTTCCACGCGATGTCCTCATTGCTGTTGTCCACGCTCAAGAGCAGGTCATAGCTGGGGCCCAGGTTCAACCGCAGCTTGAAGCCGTCCTTGTGCACCAGGTTGAAGCCTACCAGCGCTTTGGCCTTCAACACCGTGCGCACCAGGTCGTTCTCCACCAGGAAGGTGTCGAGCAACATGGGCACCTGCATCTGCACCACGGTCGCCTGCCGGCCGATGTGCAGCCCCGGCTGGAAGTACAGGCGTCGACCCAGCCGAAGGTCGACCCCCGCCTGCCAACCCATGTTGCCCTGGAAATCGCCGTTGTCGGGATCGCCCTGCAGGGTCTGGGTCAACAGGCCCACCTGCGGGTTCACCTGCACCTGCGCATCCACGGTCCACGCGCCGAGCAGCATGGCGCAGGCCGTTGGAAGGAGCTTCCTGGGTCCCATAGGCGCGGTTCGCTGACGTGAAGTTACGCCCCTCGCTTACGCGTTCAGCCAGGCGGATACCGCCCGCCAGGTTCGGCTATGCCTCTTGTCGGGGAGCGCACGGGAGACGCCCACGGCCGCATTGATGACCTGCCTGGCGCTGCGAGCTGGAGAACTGGCGGCATGGGCTCCCATGCGCGGAACGGGCCGATCAAGCCTTGAACCGCAACGCCTCCTTCACCTGTGCCGGCAGGGGTGGCAGCTTGCGCCGCTCGAAGAGGAAGCTGCTCAGGTCCGCCACCTCGCTGAAGATGTAGTGGCTGTCCATGGCACCGCGCAGGTACGCCTTGCCCGTACTGCCGCCCGTGCCTACACGAAGGCCGATCATGCGGTGCACCATGTTGATGTGTCGGCCCCTCCACGCCGCCATGGCCTCGTCGATGTCGAGCAGCGCTTCCAGGAAGCGGAACGGCTGCTGGAAGATGGGCTCGTCGCGGTACAGCATGATGAAGAGGGCGCTGCGGCAGGCCTTCGGGCTCAGCTTCCGCTCCGCGGAGCCATCCACGAAGATCTTCCGCCACAACGCGGCGTTCGCCTCCTCACCCTGCACCAGGCTGGCATTGTAGATCCGTTCCAGCTGGTCGAAGAACCCGGCCTCGCCCTGGGGCCAGTACCGAGGCTCCAGGAAGGGCATGCGCTCGAGCCAGGCGTTCACCAGCTCCAGCAGGGTGGGCAGCTGCTCCAGCGCCTCGATCTCCGCCTTGTGCTCGGGCTTCAACTGGCTGGTGTAGTACTGCTTGCCGAAGCGGGCCTCCATCCGCAGACCCAACCGTGCCTCGAGCACCTTGAACTGCATGCTCTGGAAGCCGCTCGCCGGACGCAGCATGTCCCGGAAGTCCAGGAAATCCAGCGGCGTCATCGTCTCCATGATGTCCATCTGGTGCACCAGCACGTCCAGGATGGTCTTCACCCGCTGGAGGCGGTGCACCGCGATGTTCAGCTCACCGCCGTTGTCGTCCACGTGGCGGTCCGCGAACAGGCCGATCACACTGCCCACCTCGTGCAGCACCTGCTTGAACCACAGCTCGTAGGCCTGGTGGATCACGATGAAGAGCATCTCATCGTGCGCGTGCTGGCCGTGCTTGTCGCTCTCAAGCGCTTGTGCGCCGAGGATCTTGTCCAGCTGGAGGTAGTCGGGGTAGTAGACGTTGGACATGTACCGATGTGCCCCTGTGAGGATGTGCTCAAGTGCACACGGACCAGGGCGTGGCGAATGTAGGCGGCTCCTGTTGCGAGGGGCTAACTTTGGTCAGTCATGCGTGCTCCGTCCCTGTTGCTCGTGCTGTTCTGCCCCGCGATCCTGTCCGCACAGGAGGGCGCCACCCTCGTGCGTTCGGATGCGGAGGCCGGACAGGCGCTGTTCGAGCGGGGCTTCCGCAGGGACACCGCTGCCACCACCCCGGTCGAGGTGATGCCGGCCTTTCCCGGGGGCGAGGCGGAGCTGTACCGAATGGTCCAGCACGAGACCCGCTATCCGAAGGAAGCGCTCCGGGAGGGCATCACCGGCCGTGTGATGGTGCACTTCGTGGTGGAGAAAGACGGCCGGGTGGACAGCGTGTGGGTGCCCGGCAGCGTTCACCCCCAGCTCGATGCGGAGGCCATCCGCGTGGTGCGCAGCCTTCCACCGTGGACTCCGGCCACCATGGACGGCCGGCCGGTGCGGGTGCAGTTCCGGCTGCCCATCACCTTCAAGATGGACCCCGCCGTGGCGGAGAAGCGCAGGAAGAAGGCCGCCCGCCGACGCGGGTGAACCCGAACGGTCAGGCCACGCGCACCTTCAGCACATCGCCGTCCACCTCCACCGGGTAGGTCTTCAGCCCTTGCTGCGAAGGGCCCTTGGTCACCTGGCCGTTCATGTCGAAGGTGCTGCCGTGCCATCCGCACGCCAGCTTGTCGCCAGCGGGCTTCACCGGGCCGCCCTTGTGCGGGCAGCTCAGCACCAAGGCTTTGTAGCTGCCGTCCGTGCCCTTGCTGATGTACAGCTTGTCACCCAGTCCTTTCGCGCGCACCATGCCCACACCGTCGGACAGGCTGGACATCGGGATCGAGAGCACGCCGTTCTCCACGGCCAGGGCGGCCGAGGCGGAGGAGCCCGCAGCGGCGGTCTTGCCGGAGGAACAGCTTTCAAGGGAGGCCAGTGCGGGCACGGCGGCCAGTGCGGCGCAAGCTTTGCAGCCCGCGAGCAGGAAGTTGCGACGGTCCATGGAGGGTATGTTGGTCGAGCGGAAAGATAGACGCTCCCTTCGGAACAGCTGCGCCCGTCCTCTGGTTCACAAGCCTTAACAGACCACCGGGCTTTTCGGCATGGGAATGGCTTACCTTGCGTTCAAATCAGACCCCATTCCATGCGCATCCTCCTGAGCATCGCCGCCACCTTGGCCTTCATGGCCACGGCTGCCGCACAAAGCACCACCACCGACAAGGTGGTCACCGAGAAGGCCACCGCCGTGGCCCCGGACAGTCCGGAAAAGGCCACCGCCGTGGCACCTGCGACCACCATCGTCACCTCCGGGGAGACCAAGGCCCCGTCCTGCGCCGGTGGCGCGAAGACGGCCGGTGCGTCCTGCTGCGCCGGCAAGGCCGGAGCCAGCGCCGATGCCAAGGCCGCCTGCGCCGGTCATGATCATAAGGCCCATGGCGAGGCGCATGGTGAGCACGGTGCCCACGGCGATGCCAAGGCCGCTGGTTGCTCGGGGGCCGCCAAGGCCGGTTGCTGCGCCGGCAAGGCCGGTGCGAAGGCCGAGGCCACGCCCGCCCCGGAGCCCAAGTAAGTTCCGCCGCACAGCGTTCATGAAGCCCTCCGACCACGGTCGGGGGGCTTCGTGCGTTCAGCCCAGGAACACCACCTCCATCCGCTCCTCCGGGCCCAGCCGCAGGTCGCGCAGCCGCAGTTCCATCAACCAGCCCATCACCGGCGGGGCGTCCGCGCGCAGCTCCACCGGCGCATAGGTCCAGTTGCGGATGTTGCGGAACAGCGGATCGGGCCAGGTGGGATTGAACAGCACGCTGAAGCGGAACACCTGATGGTCCGCCACCAGCTCCCGGCCGCGGTCGTCGTAGGCCCGGGTGGTGACGATCAGGGCGGCCCGGTTCAGGCGCCGCTGCCAGTCGGGGTCCGCGGTGGCGAAGAAGGCCTGCCGCAGCGCGATGCGCGGGCGTTCCGTGGCGCTGAAGCGCGCTTCGGGATGCCCGGGGTCAAGGGTGATGTGCCGCGCGCCCATCGCGTTCAGAAGCGGACCCGCACCTGCACCTTCACGTCGCTGCGCGTGCTGCCCGCGATCTCCTGCAGGCCGGAACTGATGCGGTCGGTGTCCTGGAAGATGAAGGCCCCGTAGCGGAGCCACACGTCCACCCGGCGCAACGGGGTAAGGCGCAGCATGGCGTACCAGCGTATGCCGCGACCGTAGTAGGGCGGGATGCTGAACACGCCGATGAGGTCGTTCTCATAGGCGTAGAGCCGCGCATCGTAGCCGTCGGTGTCGAAGAGCGCGAAGCGCAATGACAGTTCCCACCAGCTGCGCAAGGGCCGATGCACCAGGTCCTGGTACACGATGAAGCCATGCTCCACCGGGCTGTCGCCGCGCTGCACGTCCACCACCTCCACCCGTGTGCGCAGGCTCACCGAGGGGCTCACTTTGTAGGTGGCGTTGACGCGCCACTGCGTCTGCCTGCGGCGCACCAGCGGATCGATCCCGTCCACCGGGGCGTCGCTGTTGTAGCCTTTCTGTTCGTGCCGGCCGCGCAGGTACACCTCCACCTGCTTGCTGGGCCGCCAGGTCACCTGGGCCAGCACATCGTGGCCGTCGCTGGGGCCGTTCACCTGGTAGCGCAACCACGGGAACCGGTATTGGTCGAAGTAGGCGTTGATGGTCCACCTGCGGTCCGGCCGGATCTCGAGACCGGTATACAGCCCCCGCTCGTTCCATGGGTTGCCGCCTTCGGCGAAGCCCACGCTGTTCAGCCCGTGGAAGTCGCGCTGGTAGTCGCGGTACAGCAGGGCCAGGGTCACACGGCGGTCCAGCGCCACCAGCGTACCGAGGTTCAGTGCCCATCCGGTGTTGCCGTCGGCCTGCGGCAGGCTGGCGGCCACCTCGCCGAAGAAGCTCGCGTTGCGGAACAGCCAGCTGAAGTCGCTGCCCACCGTGGTGTTCTCCTGCCCGTTGAACTCGAAGCGGTTGTAGGGCCGTAGCGTGCGGGTCAGCGGCACGTCGAAGCCCACGTGCGCTCCGGTGAGCCCCCAGCTGAAGGTGCGGCGGCGGTAGCGCAGGTGCCCCCCGTAGGCCTGCTCCAGGATCGCGTCCTTCTTCTCCAGTTCGTTGAAGGTGCGGTGGTAGCCGTCCTCCTGGAAGCTGCTGAAGCTCACCTGCGCATCGTCCACATCGCTGGTGTCCACCTCCTGCTGCACGTTGGCATCGAGCCCCTTACGGCTGTAGAACACCGTGAGGTCGAGGTTGCGGTGCAGCTCGACGGTGGCCGCCACGCCACGGTTGAAGAGGTTCTCGTTCACGCTGGTGTACGGGGCGAGCCCGGCCGCATTGCGCTTCACGTTGAGGCTGAAGGACGACTTGCTGGCGAAGGCGAGGCCCGTCCAGTAGGTGAGGCCCAGCCCGAACTGCGCCTGGTAGTCGCCCACGGCCAGCGCCTTCAGCCGCCCGAAGTGGCGCAGGAAGAGATGCGCGCTGTAGAAGTCGAAGCCCTGCCGCTGCGTGCCCCGGAAGAACTCCTCGCCCTCGTCCTTCTCGGCGGTGACGCCCACGCTGATGTTGTTGCGGTAGCGGAAGCGGTAGCGGGCGTAGAGCTTGTACGGGTCGCCCAGGTAGAGGCGGTTCTCGCGGCGCAGGCTGTCGCGTACCGCCTCGTCTCCCGTGTCCGGCAGGGCATCGCCATCGGGATCGGTGTAGCGGTCGCCGAACAGGCCGGTGCGGTCCATGCCTCCACGCCGCGCCTCCACGTTCACGATGGTGCGCAGCATCACCTCGTGCTCGCCGTTGCGCAGGATCTCCTTCAGCCCGGCCCGCGAACGCAACGGGTCCTCGCGCACTGTGATGAAGGGCCGCACGAGGGCCAGCGTTCGCGCATCCCATGCATCGATCGTCTGCACCTCGTACAGGCTCAGCAGCTTGCCGTTCTTCCGGATGTGCGCGAACAGGGCGCCGATCTGCACGTCGGTGAGCAGCGCCAGGCTGTTGAGCTCCTCGCTGTCCGTGTGGTTGAGGTCGATGGGGTCGCGGTAGCGGTCCGTGAGCACATCGAACAGGTTGGTGAGGTCCAGGTCGCTGTCGTCCCCCAGTTGTTCGGTGGCGGCCTCGATGCGCTGCTCGATAAGGTCGCGCGGCACCCCCTGGTCCTCCTGTGCCGCGCAGGTCGTCGCGAGGGTGATCAGCACCACCGGAACGGCCGCGCGCCTCATGGGAACCGGTAGCTGAGGCCCAGTTGCGGGGTGGGACCGAGCACGCTGCGGAAGGCCACCGCCAGGTCCAGGTCGAAGCCCTTCAGCCGCACGCCCACTCCGAAATGCCCCTGCGTGGGGCCCGTGCTGACGCCCGTGCGCAGGAACAGCGCGTTCACCGGGTGGTACTCGATCCCGGCGTGGAAGCGCTCGGCCTCGTCGATGTCCTTCACCACCTCGCCGGTCACGATCAGCTTGTCGCTGAAGGTGTAGCCCAGGCCCGCCTTCAGCACCGTGGGCACACGCTCGTCGTAGGGGCCGCCGAGCTCGGCGCGCGACGGGTTGTAGAGGTGCGCACCGGCCCACAGCCGCTCGGTGAGCCGCGCCTGCACGCCCACCTCGCCGGTGACCATGCTGCGGCTGCCGTAGCCTTCGCCAAGGCGTACGCTGAGGTAGTCCAGCTGCACGCCGATCCGCAGCCCTTCGCCGAAGCGCATGGCGTAGGCCACGCCCACCTTCATCTCGCGGTACAGGTCGTACCCCAGCGTGTTGGCGTTCACCGCGATGGTGCCCTTGCCCAGCGGCAGGGCCACGGCCAGGGCCTGATGGTCCAGCGCTTCGCTCAGCCAGTGCCGCTGCATGAACACGCCCACCGCAGGCCGTGTCAATCCCGCCAGCCCGGCCTGGTTGTGCTGCACGCTCCACAGGTCGATCAGCGTGAGGCCTGCCTGGCCCATGCCCGTGATGCGCGCGCCCACCGGCAGGTTGTCGCCGCCCGCGTGCACGGAGCAAGCGAGGACCAGGGCGAGGGCGGACAGCGCGTGACGCATTGCGCCGAATGTATGCGGAAAGGCGATGGCCGCCTCCATGCCCGGCCCCGCCCGGTTGCCTACCTTCGCATCCCTTCCGCCGCGCCCACCGCATGCCCGAGCCTGCCACCGCCGCACGCGTCCGCCTGCACGACAAGGAGTTCGTGCCCTATATCCCGGCGGCCGACCTGCATGCCGCCATCGACCGCGTGGCCGCCGAACTTCAGGAGCGCTACGCCGGCAAGCGCCCCCTCTTCCTCGGGGTGCTCAACGGCGCCTTCTTCTTCGCCGCCGAGCTCATGAAGCGCCTGGAGATGGAGTGCGAGATCACCTTCATCAAGGTGGCCAGCTACCACGGCACCAGCAGTACCGGCACCGTCACCCAGCTTATCGGCCTCAGCGAACGGATGGACGGCCGCCATGTGGTGGTGGTGGAGGACATCGTGGACACCGGCGGCACCATCGCCCACATCATGGACGCGCTCTCCGGGCTTCACCCGGCCAGCGTGAGCGTGGCGGCGCTGCTCTTCAAGCCCGAGGCCTACACGCGCCGCTGGCCCATCGAGCATGTGGCCCTGCGCATCCCCAACGCCTTCGTGGTGGGCTCCGGCCTCGACCACGACGGGCTCGGCCGCAACCTGCCAGGCATCTGGCGCATCACCGATCACACCCCATGAGCAAGCTCAACCTCGTGCTCTTCGGCCCCCCCGGCGCCGGCAAAGGAACCCAGAGCACCTTCCTCATCGACCGATACAAGCTGGTGCACCTCAGCACCGGCGACCTGCTCCGCGCCGAGATCAAGGCCGAGAGCGAGCTCGGCCTGCAGGCCAAGGAGCTCATGGACCGCGGCGAACTGGTGGCCGATCACATCGTCATCGGCATGATCCGCAACGCGATGGAGGCGAACCTCGACGCGCACGGCTTCATCTTCGACGGCTTCCCCCGCACCAAGGCCCAGGCCGTCGCCCTCGACGAGATGCTCGCCTCCAAGAACGAGCCCATCACCCGCATGCTCGCCCTGGAAGTGCCCGAGGCCGAGCTCGTGCAGCGCCTCCTGGGCCGCGGCGCCACCAGCGGACGCAGCGACGACCGCGACGAGAGCGTCATCCGCAACCGCATCCGCGAGTACGAGCAGAAGACCGCCCCCCTCAAGGACCACTACGCCGCACAAGGCAAGTTCACCGCCATCGATGGCGTGGGCTCCGTGGCCGACATCACCGCGCGGCTGGTGAAGGCCATCGGATAGGAACGGAAGCTTTTGGCACATGAGCACATGGTCGCATGTGCACACGTGACCATGTGCTCATGTGCACATGGCGTCTCCCATCGTGCTCCGTTCACGATCACACGCTGCGGCCTACTCCTTCACAAAGCGCACCGAGCCGATGGCCTCCGGGGTGCGCAGCTCCAGCAGGTAGGTGCCGGTGGCCAGGTCGCCCACGTCCAGCAGGGCCGGTGCGTTCACCCGCTGGGTGCGCAACAGCCGACCGCTGAGGTCCAGCAGGCGCACGGTGGCCGCACCGGTGAGGCCGGCGATCAAGAGCCGGTCGCGTGTGGGGTTGGGCACCACCGTGAAGACGGCCCCCTTCGGCTGATGCACGCCGGTGCTGACGTCCACGCGGAAGATGGCGGGCGGGGTGACGATGGGCGTGTTGAAGTCGAAGACGATGTGGGCGATGTTGTCCACCTGTTCGCCGTGGGTGAGCTGCGTGGAGGGGCGCATGCGGAAGCGCACGAAGCCATGGCTGGCGGGCTCGTTGCTGCCGCTGTCGGGCAGCAGGATGGGGTCGAACAGGAAGTGGAGCACGCCGTCGATCATATACCACTGGCAGGGATGGCTGCTGGCCAGGAGCTCGAAGCTGTTCCACTGCAGGTCGTCGCTGAGGGTGTCCAGGATCAGTACGCGCTCGGCGGGGTAGGTGCCGGTGTTCTGGAAACGGATGGTGTAGGTGAGGATGACGGCGTCAGCCTGCACCTCGGCGGGGGTGGCGGCGGCGATGTCCAGTAGCTTGTCGTTGGGGTCGTAGGCGCCCACCACGGTGTCGGTCCACAACGTCGTGTTGTCGGCAGGCACCGTGTCACCGGCCACCGGATCGATCACCGCGGTGTGCAGCACGGGGGTGCCCAGAGGCACGGCGGCGTCGGTGTGCAGGGTGATGGTCACCTGGCCGCTGGCGCCCAAGGGGAGCGTGCCGAGGTCCCAGGTGGCGCTGTTGCCTACCAGGGTGGTGGGTGCGGGGCTGCTGGATACGAAGCTCTGGTCGGCGTCCACGGACAGCTGCAGGGTGGCGGGCAGGGCGGTGGTGCCGTAGTTGCGGTAGCTGAGGTGCAGCGTGTTGTCGAAACCCGGGCGCGGTGGCGGGGCGAAGGCGTCCACCTGCAGGTCGTTCACCCCGGGCAGCAGGGTATGGGCGAAGTGGTTGGTGCTGTCCACCTCGCCCAGCGCGGTGAAGGTGGCGCTGTGCTGGGCTGGGGCTGAACTGAAGAGGTAGGGGTAGGTGCTGTTGGGTTCAATGGTGTAGGTGCCGGGCTGTGCGCCGCGCTCCCACCAGCCGTCGGCGCCGGCGGGCACCAGGGCGTTCATGGGTTGGATGAGCACGCGGCCCCAGGGAAAGGCGGGCTCGCCGGCGTCCAGTTGGCCGTTGCCATTGTCGTCCACCGCGTGGCGACCCGCGATGGCGGCGCCGATGCCCGGGCAATCGGTATTGAGGATGGAGCAGTAGACCGTATCCCCGGGATAGTTCCACAGATGCTGCCAACTACTGAGACGGTGACAAAGAAGCGGTCGATCGGCACGATCTGTGGATCGAGCTTGACATGAAGCGAACAGATGCGCGAAGCCTCAGCGATGAGGCGCTGAACGAACGATTGCGGCAGGCGGTGCGCTGCCGCTTGCAAGGTTGCGGGCTGAAAGAGTCTTCCGCGCTGTGCAGCCTTGGGCTGACGGCGGCCAATGATGCTTGGCAACGCTATCAGCGCGGGGATGGAGAGCCGTTGAGGTATGCCGCAGCGGGCGGCCGCAAGGCGCGGCATGATCCTGACGCAAGAGCAGCAGAAGCAGACACTTCGGCGATCGCTGACAAGATGCCCGACAATTGAAGTGCCCTATGCGCTGTGGTCACGCAAGGCCATCGCGCTGTTGATCAAAGAACGCTTCGGCGTAGTGCTGCCCGAACGCACGATGACCGACTACTTGAGCCGTTGGGCTTCAGCGCACAGAAGCCGATGCGCCGCGCAGCAGAACAGCGGCCCGAACTGGTGCGCAAGTGGCGTGAAGAGGTCTATCCGGCGATCAAGCGCAGGGCCGAATTGGAGGGCGCGGACATCCATTGGGGGATGAGACCGGCCTGCGCAATGATGATGTGCGTGGACGGAGCTTCGCCAAGCGTGGCAAGACGCCGGTGGTGCGTGTGCTGAACAAGCGCTTCGGCCGTTCGATCATCTCCACCATCACCAATCGCGGCCAGATGCGGTGGATGGTCTTCAAGGGCGCCCTTGATGCGGAGATCTTCCAGGATTTCCTCGCACGTTTGATCAAAGGGCAAAGCGCAAGGTGTTCCTCATCCTGGACAACCTGCCGGTGCATCATGCCAAAGTCCTGCGCCCATGGCTGGAAAAGCACAAGGAGCGCATCGAACTGTTCTTCATGCCGGGCTACTCACCCGAACTCAACCCCGTGGAGGTGGCCAATGCCGACCTGAAGAAGAACGTGACCAGCGCTCCGCCGCCGCGCACCGAGGAGCAACTCGTTGAGAACATCTTGGCCCATTACCGAAGCGTGTCCAAGAAGCCCAAGCACATCAAAAGCTACTTCGGTCACCCCGATGTTCGATATGCCGCATGAAACCGGATCTTCACCACCGGCTCAGTAAGCTGCTGCAAGGCTGCCGGACGGTTGGGAATACAAAGCTCGTTCTGACCGATGATCTGGATCCGCTCCAACGCATCCGGGAACAAGGGTATGCACACGTCATTGAACACATCCCACCGAAGGTCCGTCAAGGTCGTCGGCCAGGCGGGGATCACGCCCCAGAACGTGCCCTCCAGATGGATGTCGGTGACCGCCATGGGCCAGCTCAACACCATCTTCACACCATCGAGGAACTCGAACCTGTTGGCCGACATATTGGCCAGGTCCGCGGCGATCACGGAGGGGAATCCCTCGATGGCCAACGTGCCACAGGACCAACCCGGGAAGCTGATGACCAACGTATCCATATTAACCTCCGGCTCGGTCAGCTTCAGGTCCTCCACGTAGCCGGAAAAGCTGCCTGAAGCGAACGAGTGCAGGTTCCAGATCGTGATCGAACCGATCGTATCCGTGATCGACCCGAAGGTGACGTCAAGCGCTACGGATGGGAAGCTGCTGATCGCGATCCTGGCCATAGGCTGGTCCATATCGGGCAGAAGGATCACACCATGTTCCATTCCGAACTGAATGGTCAGGTCCGACAGCACGGGGGGCAATTCGGGCAGGTTGATCCGGGTCCATCCCGGGATCTGATCGATGTGCCGAACGGCCAGTACCTCCAGGTAGTCCAGGTATTGCACGCCGGTGAGGTCGATCCAGGTACTGTCGGTGGTGAAGTTGCTGGCGTACCAGTTCAACGTATCGCACCCCGCGATCCCCGCATGGGTGGTGTCCATGATGCCGTTGGCGTCCACGATGCCGGGGATGCTCTGGTTCAGCCAGCCGCGCACCAGCGTGTCGGGGATGAAGACCTGGGCGCGTGCGGGGGCGGCCACCAGCAGCAGCATGAAGGAGGCGATGCGGAGGAGAAGGTGGAAGCGCATGGCGTGGTGGGGTTGGTGAGGAACCAGAGCGTGAAGGGCGGGGTACCCAAGCTGATGACGAGCCACCCCGCGAAGGGCTGCCTGAGTGGGGGAGTAGAGTGATGAGCGGATCGTGTGCAGTACGTGCACCGGCCCCCAAAGGCGAAGCGCCCAGAGTCGTTCGGCTTCTCTCCGTGGCCCGAAGCCCCGTCTGCCGCATACCCCGTCATCCGAGGGTCCAACCCTGTGCGCTTCGAGGGGGAAGGTAGGTGCCAATGGATCCGAAGACAGTTCGTTCATGTGCTCCGGCTGTGAGTAGCTTTCAGATCGCTCTTTGACAGAAGACCTACACAGCGCGCCACCTGGGAGCAGATCCGGCACGACTGCTGTGAGTAGCTTTCAGATCGCTCTTTGACCGAAGACCTACACAGCCCGCCTCGGTCCTTGTTCACGCGTAGGACCGCTGTGAGTAGCTTTCAGATCGCTCTTTGACCGAAGACCTACACAGCGCACCATGCAAGTAGACACCACCACCGGACGCTGTGAGTAGCTTTCAGATCGCTCTTTGACCGAAGACCTACACAGCAAGAGAGCGGTATAGCCCTCGTCGGTTCCCGCTGTGAGTAGCTTTCAGATCGCTCTTTGACCGAAGACCTACACAGCGTTCACGCCCTTCTTTCGCGGCAAGCCCTGGCTGTGAGTAGCTTTCAGATCGCTCTTTGACCGAAGACCTACACAGCGGCGGAAGGTGAAGGACGAACGCCCGCGCGGCTGTGAGTAGCTTTCAGATCGCTCTTTGACCGAAGACCTACACAGCGTCTTCATGTGTGGTTGTGTGGGTTTACTTGCTGTGAGTAGCTTTCAGATCGCTCTTTGACCGAAGACCTACACAGCAAGTACGGCGGGCTTGTAACGCAGCAGTTCGCTGTGAGTAGCTTTCAGATCGCTCTTTGACCGAAGACCTACACAGCGGGTGGATGACAGCGGCCTGCTGCCGGAGTGCTGTGAGTAGCTTTCAGATCGCTCTTTGACCGAAGACCTACACAGCGTTGCTCGCACTATTGTGGTTGACATCCTAGCTGTGAGTAGCTTTCAGATCGCTCTTTGACCGAAGACCTACACAGCAGCTGCTCGTTGGCGATGGCTGCAACCTGCGCTGTGAGTAGCTTTCAGATCGCTCTTTGACCGAAGACCTACACAGCCACCCCATCCCCGGCCCGGACACGCGGGCAGCTGTGAGTAGCTTTCAGATCGCTCTTTGACCGAAGACCTACACAGCGGACTGCCAACGCCCGCTTCGGGTGGGACTGCTGTGAGTAGCTTTCAGATCGCTCTTTGACCGAAGACCTACACAGCTGCAGAACGCCGCTGACCCGGCCGCACACTGCTGTGAGTAGCTTTCAGATCGCTCTTTGACCGAAGACCTACACAGCAGAGCGATGAGTACGAGCCTCCCTTCGCAAGCTGTGAGTAGCTTTCAGATCGCTCTTTGACCGAAGACCTACACAGCGGGCCGCTTGCGGACCCTGGCTCTTGCATAGCTGTGAGTAGCTTTCAGATCGCTCTTTGACCGAAGACCTACACAGCCACAGTTATTCGTGTAGCATCATGAAAACAGCTGTGAGTAGCTTTCAGATCGCTCTTTGACCGAAGACCTACACAGCTGTCGGCGTTCAATGCGTACACCACCACGCGCTGTGAGTAGCTTTCAGATCGCTCTTTGACCGAAGACCTACACAGCCCGACCAGGACGTGGCCACCTACTACCGCAGCTGTGAGTAGCTTTCAGATCGCTCTTTGACCGAAGACCTACACAGCCCAGCATCGGCATCACCAGCAGTGACTTCAGCTGTGAGTAGCTTTCAGATCGCTCTTTGACCGAAGACCTACACAGCACCCACACGCTCGGTGATCTCACCGTGTCGGCTGTGAGTAGCTTTCAGATCGCTCTTTGACCGAAGACCTACACAGCGGCACCGGGAGTATCAGCGCCACCTCATCTGCTGTGAGTAGCTTTCAGATCGCTCTTTGACCGAAGACCTACACAGCTGCTGCACCTGCAGGACTTCGGCATGCCGAGCTGTGAGTAGCTTTCAGATCGCTCTTTGACCGAAGACCTACACAGCAAGCGCCCACCGTGAGCTGCGACGTGGAGCGCTGTGAGTAGCTTTCAGATCGCTCTTTGACCGAAGACCTACACAGCTGACAAGCGGAAGAGCGGCTACCGGTAACGGCTGTGAGTAGCTTTCAGATCGCTCTTTGACCGAAGACCTACACAGCTGCTCAGTTGTGCTTCAGGGCTTTGGAGAAGCTGTGAGTAGCTTTCAGATCGCTCTTTGACCGAAGACCTACACAGCCGCGTTGCAGTCGGTCCATTTCGTGACTGTGCTGTGAGTAGCTTTCAGATCGCTCTTTGACCGAAGACCTACACAGCCGCGTGTTGTTGTAATGTGACGGCTGCGAAGCTGTGAGTAGCTTTCAGATCGCTCTTTGACCGAAGACCTACACAGCACCCAGGCTGGGCGGCCATCATCGACCGCTGCTGTGAGTAGCTTTCAGATCGCTCTTTGACCGAAGACCTACACAGCTGCTTCGTCGTTATGCGAGGGCCAAGGCGCGCTGTGAGTAGCTTTCAGATCGCTCTTTGACCGAAGACCTACACAGCATTAGGTCCGTCAACGAACAACAAACACCTGCTGTGAGTAGCTTTCAGATCGCTCTTTGACCGAAGACCTACACAGCAGCATGGCGGGTGGAAGTGGTGGAACACCTGCTGTGAGTAGCTTTCAGATCGCTCTTTGACCGAAGACCTACACAGCAGCCTCCGGCGCGACTACTGAATCAGAAATGCTGTGAGTAGCTTTCAGATCGCTCTTTGACCGAAGACCTACACAGCTTCTCGTCGGAGAATGGATCCGCGCTGATGCTGTGAGTAGCTTTCAGATCGCTCTTTGACCGAAGACCTACACAGCAGAGCGACATCCCCGCCTCGTACCGGATGTGCTGTGAGTAGCTTTCAGATCGCTCTTTGACCGAAGACCTACACAGCTCGCTCTAGGCGTTGGGCGTTAGCCGTCCAGCTGTGAGTAGCTTTCAGATCGCTCTTTGACCGAAGACCTACACAGCAACAGCGAAGCACAGGACCGGAGTTCCAGCGCTGTGAGTAGCTTTCAGATCGCTCTTTGACCGAAGACCTACACAGCACCACCACCCCCGGCCCGAACACGCGGGCAGCTGTGAGTAGCTTTCAGATCGCTCTTTGACCGAAGACCTACACAGCACCAGGCCGTAGAGGACCGCCGCGAGATCCGCTGTGAGTAGCTTTCAGATCGCTCTTTGACCGAAGACCTACACAGCTTCGTGTTGGCCTCCAGCCGGAGGGCTTCGCTGTGAGTAGCTTTCAGATCGCTCTTTGACCGAAGACCTACACAGCACCTACGGTTCAAGGTGTGGACGGCCATGGGCTGTGAGTAGCTTTCAGATCGCTCTTTGACCGAAGACCTACACAGCCACGATCGAGTATTACCACACGTGGGCCCTGCTGTGAGTAGCTTTCAGATCGCTCTTTGACCGAAGACCTACACAGCCCGGAGGCCGCAGGTTCGAGTCCTGCCCGCGCTGTGAGTAGCTTTCAGATCGCTCTTTGACCGAAGACCTACACAGCAGTCGCGATCGACGCTGCGATGCAAATCCCGCTGTGAGTAGCTTTCAGATCGCTCTTTGACCGAAGACCTACACAGCGCTACGAGGCGATCATCCCGATGCAGATCAGCTGTGAGTAGCTTTCAGATCGCTCTTTGACCGAAGACCTACACAGCATCGCGCCGGAGCGGCCGCGGCCACCAGTGGCTGTGAGTAGCTTTCAGATCGCTCTTTGACCGAAGACCTACACAGCGCACCTTCGCGATGAAGTCACAATGCCGGCTGTGAGTAGCTTTCAGATCGCTCTTTGACCGAAGACCTACACAGCCTCGATCAGCGGGCGCTGTGAGTAGCTTTCAGATCGCTCTTTGACCGAACACCTACCCAGCACAGGTCCATCCAGTTGTGTGGGTACACCGCTGTGAGTAGCTTTCAGATCGCTCTTTGACCGAAGACCTACACAGCCGGGCCCCGTGGAGTAGCCCTTGCCTGGAAGCCCCGCTTGCGACGCTGTGAGTAGCTCGCTCTTTGACCGAAGACCTACACAGCCGCTGGACCGGCCAGCAACGACGCGCTGTGAGTAGCTTTCAGATCGCTCTTTGACCGAAGACCTACACAGCAGAGTGTGCCGTAATCGGCTGATAAACAAGGGGAAGAGCAAGGTTGGTCAGGAGAGAAAAAGTGAAGGGCACCCAAGGCATCTGGCCTGAGGTGCCCTCGCTTTTTCCTGTAGCTAGAAGAGTTCAAGTTGCTGCGGCGTGTCTGGTCGGTCGGCCAATCTGCGGCCCCTGAAGAACTCCATCATGCCGAACTGCTTATCCGTTAGGGTGAAGACGATGACCTCCCCGGCTGGTGGCAATAGGTTCTTCACCCGCCGCATATGCACCTCGGCATTCTCTCGGCTGTTGCAGTGCCGGGTATAGATGCTGTACTGCATCATGGTGAAGCCGTCCGCTTGAATGTTCTTGCGGAAGCGAGCGTAGTTCTTCCGGTCCTTCTTCGTTTCGGTGGGGAGATCGAAGAAGACGAAGACCCACATGATGCGGTAGGCGTTTAGGCGTTCATGGGCCCGCATCGGGCAGTGTGGGTAGCATAAGGCGCTTCTCCTGCTCCTGGAAACAACGTGCCAGGCTGGCGGTGGTGCGTTGCACGGCCACCATCAAGGGGCTTCTTTCGCCGTCCATCATCACATCCAATGTGGGCACCTTAAGTAGATGACCTTTAAGATCCGTGGACAGGACACTCAGGTCGCGGCCGCCTTCACGTACCAATGCTGCTACAAGCGCGTCCACGGACGGGCGGTAGGGTTCCATCATATCATCAGCAAGGCAATATGCGTTGTAGCGGTTGTGATGGTGGATCCCCAATGTCGGTAGCAGCCCGCTGGCGACCAAGCTTCGTCCGACCACCGCGCGCAGGATCGCATAGCCGTAGTTGAGCAGGTTGTTCGGTGGCTTGCCTTCGCGGTGGCGGAAGAAGTCGAGGCCTTCAGGAAATATCCGCTTCCAGTACACGGCTGCGGCCTGTGCTTCATTATTGTCCGGGTCGCCGCTGCGCACCTCGCGTGCAAGGGCCAATAGGCCTTCGGCCGGGGTTCCTTGCTGCCGCAGTACGGCGGCCTGGTTGCGGATCTTGGCCTGGATCACCTGCATCCATAAGTTCTTGCGCAAGGGTAGGCTGCTATCCAACTGGTGCCTGAATATCTCCTGTTGCACATGGTGGCCGTGCAGGTTCAGTTGCAGGCTCAACGGCATGTGGTCCTGCCCGCAGGTGATCACGGCCACGTTGGCTTCGCTCAGGGCGCACAGCGCACCGTGGGTGATGGTGATCTGCTGGTGGTCCAGCACCACCACGCCGATGTCCTCAACGGGAATGGTGCGCTCCTTCTCCCGCTTCGGGTCCAGCGCTTCCGGCTGTCGGATGGCGAGTTGCGCCTGCCGCAAACCGAGGTAGGCCGGGTTGCCGAAGTAGAGCGTTTTCTTGATCATGCCTTGCCGTTCAACAGGCTGGGGCCGATGATGCGGCCAAGGCGATCGACCACAAGCGGTATACAGGCCTTCGTGATGTCAACTTGTGTACTATCGAGAGTACGTGTGTGTCCTTCCTTCCCCTCGTAGAACTCGCCTATTCCGGGCTTCTTCAATTTCGCTAACTGTTTCTTGTACTCCTTTATCTCTTCCTCAGTGCCTGTGACCTTCATGGTTCCTTCGCTGAGGTTCTTTGCGATCGCTTTGTGGTCATCAGCCTTCACCGTCATTTCGTCTGTGAAGTAGTGGGGTTGGAACTGGAGTTGGTCTTGGGGGTTGCTGAAGCGATAGATCCAGTCCGCTTGTTGCCGGCGGTCTAGTTGTACAAATGCATTCCAGGACAACTCAGGTGGTAGTACCGCAACCATCTGTTTGAGCCGTAGGAAGTAACCAGCCTCAGTTGGCGGCAATGGCACCGTGGTACCACCGTTGACCCTAGAAGTGGCTGCCGTAAATAAGTTGATGCGTGTGTCTGTTCGTTTCTTTTGGCCACCCATTTCACCTAGCAACACGCCGTAACTCTTCTTCTTCATTACAGTTAGTCGTTCGTTGTAGCTGTTCTTTCGGGCGAGCAGGGCACGACTTGCATTATCGTCGAGCAGGCTGTCGTACACCCGTACCTTCAATGTCCAAGGGAGTTTCTGGTCGCTGCGGTGCTCATTGAATTCCCGCAGGTTCTCCTCGTCGAACGCCTCTTCTGGGGTCATGTCTTTCCTCTCCAGCCAGGCATGCACCTGCTTGCGCATGGCGCTGTCCACGATCATGTTGTTTCGGATGTCGGTCTTGCTCAGCTTCATCAGCGGTTTGCGTGCCACCACCCAGCGTTCCTTGTACACCACGTCATCCAGTTTCTGCGCCTTGCCTTTCTTGGGTTTACCCAGCGCGCTCCTGGACTGCTCAACGTTCCATTGGTTGTCTTCGAGCAGGGTGAGCAGGGCCTCACGCTCAGCTTTGGCGGGCATGCGCGCAAGAAGCTGAGATCGGATGGCTTCGGGGTCCAGACCTTTCAGCAGGCTGAGCACATCATAGGCGGGCTTGTGCACATGCCGCCAGATCCAGCCGTCCGGTTGCAGGTGCAGTTCGTCCAGCACGGCCACATGCCTGGGCTGCGACTTCCACCGCTGTTTTCCCTCCTTGCCCGGCCGGTGATCGGCCACGCGGTATTTGGCGGTCTTCTTCACCACGGGGTCACCGGGCACCTTGATGCTGGTGATGATCCCTGCGAAGGCTTCCTGGGCTTCCTTCCAGAAGCCATCCCATGGGGCCTTCATGCGGTTCTTCTCCTTTTTGCGCTCGATCAGGTCGGTGCGCAAGCGTTGGTACTCCGCTGGGTCGTCGTCGCGTAGTCGGTTAAGGGTGTTCAGCCACTTGATGTGCTGCGGTCGCGTGCAGGCCACCACCAGCGCATCGAGCGAGTGGTTCCGGTGGTCGATGCGTTTGCTCCAGCCACTGATGATCTTGCGCCCATTCTCTTCGTGGATAAGTTTTAGTGGCGCGCCAAGCCGCTGGTGGAGGATCTTCTCCAGCCGCTCGAAGCGCCACAGGTTGGCTTCGCGCAGGATGGCATCCAGGTCCCATTCGCCGCGCAAATGCCCGGTGATGCCCCCGCTGGTGCTGCGCACGTTGGCGCTGCCCACCAGGTTGCCCAGTTGCTCCACCGTACCGCGCACGATGTACTGGGTTTGCTTCATCTGGCGCTCGATGTGGCCGTCCTCGATCTTCTCTGCGAGAAGTCGGGCACGTTTGCCTTTGTCTTTGATCTCCTCGGCGTCGGTTTTGAATTGATCGAGCGTGCTCCGGTTGTACTGTGAATGGCGACCGAACCAAACCAGTGGCAGGTCGTTGTCCTTGTCCTTGTTCAATAGCGCCAGGCAAAGCACCTTGTTCGCGTAGCTGTCGTCGAATCGGCGGCTTTTCGGAACGATGTGGTCGATCTCGTACTTGGGTCCGAAGAGTTCCTTGCAATGGATGGTCTCTCGGCTGTATATGCACTTCTTGCCTTGGTCAAGCCATAGGTTGTAGCGCTCGATCTCACCCAGCCGTGCTTCGCGGCCCAGGAGTTCACGGACCTGTTCACGCGCCTTGTCGTTCTTCTCGCGATTCCCTTTGCTGCGGTCGTGCAGCTTCTGCCGCTCCTTGGCGCTGTTCTTCAGGTCGCGCGCGAATTCCACCACCACTTCATCGAACTTCCATTCCGGGTTCTTGCTTGCATCCTGCTGCGCTTTCCATAGGTCGCGTGCCACGAGCAGGGCTTCGTTGATCACGCCTTCCACCACGGGCTGGCGCAGTTTGCCGCGTTCGAGCAACTTCACGTCCGCAGGTGTCTTCCACACGCGCTCTTTCTCCGGTGGCGTGTGGCTGCCATACACGAGTTCGAGGGCATCCGGCGCCATCAAACCGCCGAAGTCCGCAACGCTTGCCAGGTCCTTGAACTTCTCGCGGGTGCGGGCTTCGATGGTATCGTCTTCCTTCTTGGCAATGATCTTCTCGATCCGTTCGCGCACTTCCGGTTGGATGTCCTCCACCCGGAAGTATTTGCCCCGGCGCATGAGCGGCACCACCTTCGCCAGCGCGCGCTGGCTGTAGGCGGCATAGCCTTTCTCGAAGTGCTCTTTGCAGAGTGCGGCAATGAAGTCGGAGCTCAGCAGATCATCGGCTGCCGCATTCTTGTCTCTGACCAATGTCGCGTTGCGCCCGGTGAGCACCTTCAGTTTTCCCTTTCCGGTTTCGGCGGTATGGAGCAGGTGCCAGAGTTGACAGTAGAGTGCATGGTCAGTGTTGTTCTCGTAAGGGTTGGCCAGTACGCGCGCCAATGCCTTGTCCGCCTTGGTGCTGGCTTGTTTCGCGGCCGGTCTTAACGTGGTCAGCGTGCGGTCCGTGTCCACGTCTTCCATGCTCAACTCGTAGCGCTCCGGGTCAAGCTCGAAGACTTTTTTCAGCACGTCCTTCGGTTCGGCCTTCTTCTGCTTCGCGAGGAATTCGAACAGATCCACGCGGTGCTGCTCGGTCATGTCCACCTTCTGCTGCCCGATGCTCTTCACGCCCATGTTGTTCACCTGCTGCCATAGGCGATACTCCTGGTACAGCGGATGGCTCTTGGGCGCGGGACGATGCTTGCGTTGCTTGCCATCGCCAAGGTCAACGGGTGTTTCCTTCGGACAGAACAGTTGCCGTTGCGGCTTCTTCAGTGGCCGCTGGTAGTAGATCACCTCATCGCGGATGATGTGCAGCAGGCCCTTCTTCACCAACTCAGCCTGTTTGATGGTGTTCTTCGGGTAGAGCCGTTTGGCGATCGTCTCCAGTTTGTCCGCCGGGCAGTCGTTCATCCATCTGGCCCAGCCTGGTGCGGTCGCCTGGTATTCCCAGATGGCTTTGAACTCCTGCTTGTAGCGCTCGCGCTTGTAGCGCTTTTCTTCCAAGCGAGGTGCGTAACGGTCTTGTCCCTGTTTCGACAGCACCGCGTACAGCTTCTCGCCGATCAGTTGGCCGCTGTCAGTCAATTCCTTTTCGTTCGCATCTAGCGTCTTCGCCCATTTCGTCTGGCCCGATAGCCGCAGTTCAATGGAGCCATCCTCCTTCGCGATGGTCTGGAAGTCCATGGTCTTGTCTTTCCACCACTTGCACTTCATCACGGTCCAGAACCGCTCGGTACGGCCTTCCACCTTCACTTCCCAGATGTATCGGTCGTTCTTGCTCTTCTTGCCCTTGGATCGGAAGACCTCCTCGGTCGCGGTGGTGTCCAGGATCTTCAGGTTGGCGATGGGGTGCTCGTGTGCCTTGGCCAGTTCCTTCTCCTTCTTCGCCTCTTCCTCGTTCAGCAGCCCTATGTCCTGGTAGCCGCGCCATTGGTTCAAGAGGTAGAGCACGCGGCCGAGTTCCTTGCCGTTCGTGTAGGGTCGCTTGCGGCCGTTGGCGCGCAATTCGTACACGCGCATGGCGGTGTGCTCTCGCTTCGCTTCCCCTTTCTCCCGTTCGCGGTAGTCTTCATTCCGTTTTAAGGGCAGAATGCTCACCTGTGGTGTGCCCGGCTTGCGCTCTGTGATGCTGTAGCCGATGTCGTCCGGCATCCAGCCCAGCGCATCGAGCACCAGCACCAGCTTGTCGCGGCGCATCTTGTATCGTTGGTTGTTGCGGCGGGCGCTGCGGTACATGCGCCGCTGCTGTGCCTGACTCAGTCCCTTGCCTTGCCTGAAGGCATCGCGTGAAGACTTGTCCATGGGAATGACACGCACGCCCATGTCGATGATGCGGCCGGTGCCGTTGGCCTCATCGCGTTCCACCAATGCCCAACCGATGGTGTTAACACCAAGGTCCAGGCCGAGGCTTATTTTTTTCTGCTCCATAGTTGCTAAGATGCGATATATTCGCATCGATCTGAAGCTACTCACAATAAGGGTAATCCCGTTGTGACATTAGCATAAGACCCTAGTGTCAGTTCATCAGGCCCACCCCATAAAGGTGGGCTTGGTGTTTCACAGAGGCTGCCGCATCGTCGGTCCTGAGTTGTGCGTGATCGGGGCATCCGCACATTCATCCGTCCACCCTTGCCACCGGCCTAACCGCTGTCCCGGCAGGCTCGGTGGCGCCGCCCTTCCGGTGCTGCTTGTTGCGGTGTACCGGCTTTTTAACGATGACCGCCCTATCTTCGGCGGCCTAGAGGCGCTCACAGCGATTCCGGAAGAATCGGCCGCAAGGTGGTTCGACGTACGGGCGAGGTGGGCGCTTCGCCGTTGGTGCCGCTGGGCGCCGTGCCCCTTGGTCAACCGGCTGACCTGAACCCCTATCACAACGCCCACCCTGGGAAGGGCTGCCTCTGGTCCTCCCCATCACCTTCCTCCGCCGTTGCCGACCTTTGCGCCGCCGTGAACTTCATCGACCACATCCGCATCGAGTGCCGCAGCGGCAAGGGCGGCGCCGGCTCGCGCCACCTGCGCCGCGAGAAGTACATCCCCAAGGGCGGCCCCAGCGGCGGCGACGGCGGCCGGGGCGGCCATGTGATCCTGCGCGGCAACGCCCAGCTGTGGACGCTGCTGCACCTGCGCTACACCAAGCACGTGATCGCCGGTGACGGCGAGAGCGGCGGCGCCAACCAGTGCAGCGGCAAGGCCGGCCGCGATGTGGTGATCGAGGTGCCTCTGGGCACCGTGGTGCGCCACGGCGACACCGAGGAGGTGATGGCCGAGGTGATGAACGATGGGCAGGAGGTGGTGCTGCTGTCCGGTGGCCGCGGCGGCCTGGGCAACCAGCACTTCAAGACCAGCACCAACCAGACCCCGCGCTTCGCCCAGCCCGGCGAACCCGGCATCAGCCAGTGGGTGGCCATGGAGCTGAAGGTGCTGGCCGACGTGGGCCTGGTGGGCCTCCCCAACGCAGGCAAGAGCACCCTGCTGGCCGCCATCACCGCCGCCAAGCCCAAGATCGCCGACTACGCCTTCACCACCCTGACGCCCAACCTGGGCATCGTGCCCTATCGGGACCACAAGAGCTTCGTGATGGCCGACATCCCCGGCATCATCGAAGGGGCCCACGAAGGACGCGGGCTCGGCCTGCGCTTCCTGCGCCACATCGAACGCAACAGCGTGCTGCTCTTCATGATCCCCGCCGACAGCAGCGACATCCGCCACGACTACCAGGTGCTGCTGAACGAGCTCAAGGAGTACAGCCCCGAACTGCTCGACAAGGACCGCCTGCTCGCCGTCACCAAGTGCGATATGCTGGACAGCGGGATGATGGAGGAGATGCGCCGCGAGCTGCCCTCCGATGTGGACAGCGTGCTGATCAGCAGCGTGGCGGGCCTGGGGCTGGACGAGCTGAAGGACAAGCTGTGGACGCTGCTGCACCGCCCGGTGGCGCAGCGCACCGAATTCCCCGAGTGGAGCGTGTGAACATGATCCAGCGCCTCGACGAGCTCGACCGCGCGGCCTTCCTGGCGATCAACGGGGCGCACGCCCCCTGGGCGGACGATGTGATGGTGCTGGCCTCGGCCATGCCCACCTGGTTCCCGGTGTACGCCCTGCTGCTGGTGCTGCTGCAACGCCGCTACGGCTGGGTGGCCTTCGCCTGGTGCCTGCCCGTCATCGCCCTCATGATCCTGTGCAGCGACAGCGGCAGCGTGGTGCTCTTCAAGAACACCGTGCAGCGCCTGCGCCCCTGCCACGAGCCGGCCTTGCAGGGACTGGTGCATCTGGTGGACGGTCATTGCGGCGGACGCTTCGGCTTCGTGTCGTCGCACGCCAGCAACCACTTCGCCATCGCCGCGTTCGTGGCCCGCGCTCTGCAGGGACGACCGGCGTGGGCCGGCGGTGCGCTCCTGGGCTGGGCCGCCTTCGTGGCCTACAGCCGCATCCACCTTGGCGTGCACTACCCGGGCGACGTGCTCGTGGGCGGGCTCTACGGCGCGGCGGTCGGTGCGCTCTTCTTCACCATCTTTCGGAGCGTGCTGCGGTGGCGCGCAACGGCTCAACAGCCCACGGCATGAACCTCTGGCTGGCGGTCTTCCTCGGTGGTGGCCTTGGCAGCATGGCGCGCTTCGGGGTGAGCCGTGCGGTGCTCGCCTTGGGTCTGCGCGGTGCCTTCCCCTGGTCCACCCTGGCCGCCAATCTGCTGGCCACCGCCCTGCTGGCGTGGCTGGTGCTGCGTCTACAACCCCAGCTCGAGGGCCGCGATGCGCTCAAGGCCTTCGTCGCCGCCGGCTTCTGCGGCGGCTTCAGCACCTTCAGCACCTTCAGCTACGAGAACTTCCTGCTGCTGCGCGAAGGACAGCACCTGCTGGTGGCCGCCAACATCGCCATCAGCGTCGTGGCCGGCATCGCGCTCTTCCACCTGATCGCCCGCTCCGCATGACGACCGCCACACGCTCCCTGTCCCTGCTCCTGCTGCCATCCGCCATCTCCCTGGCCGCCCAGCCTTCCTGGCAGGCTCCGCCCAAGCTGGTGGTGGGCATCGTGGTGGACCAGATGCGTGCGGACTTCATCTACCGCTACTGGGACAACTTCGGTGAGGGCGGCTTCAAGCGGCTGGTGGGGGAGGGGGCCTTCCTGCGGAACGCGCACTTCCCCTACATGCCCACGGTGACCGGGCCCGGCCATGCCAGCGTGTACACCGGCACATCACCTTCTCACCACGGGATCACCGGCAACGAGCTGGTGGACCGCGCCTCGGGGCACGTGCGCTATTGCGCCGAGGACGCGGAGGCCTCGGTGGTGGGGGCCTCCGGCGGGGCCGCCCGTTCGCCGCTGAACCTGCTGGCCACCACCATCGCTGATGAACTGGAGCGCCGCACCGGGGGCCGCAGCCGTACCGTGGGGCTTTCCATCAAGGACCGCGGCGCCATCCTGCCCATCGGCCGCACAGGCGATGCGGCCTTCTGGTTCGCGGGCGGTGCCGATGGAGCCTTCGTCACCAGCCGGTGGTACGCCGACTCGCTGCCCGGATGGATGGCCGCCTTCAACGCGCGCCGCCTCGCGGCCAGCTACCTGAAGGGCACCTGGGACCTGTTGCTGCCGCGCGAGCGCTACCACCAGGCCCTGCCGGACGACAACCCGTACGAGATCCCGCTCTCGGGCGCGGCCTCCGCCACGCTACCACAGGACCTCGCCGCACTGTCGGGCAACGGCGCGAACACCGGCCTCATCGGCTATGTGCCCGCCGGCAACACCCTGCTCACCGATGCGGCGCTGGCGGCGGTGGACGGGGAGGAGCTGGGCCGCGATGCCATCCCCGACCTGCTGGCCGTGAGCTACAGTTCGCCCGACCTGCTGGGCCACCGCATGGGGCCGCGGGCCCTGGAGATCGAGGACATGTACCTGCGGCTGGACCGCGAGCTGGCCCGCCTGCTGAAGGCCCTGGACGAGCGGGTGGGTGCGGGCCGGTACACCGTCTTCCTCACCGCCGACCACGGTGTCGTGGACGTGCCCGCCTACCTGCGCGAGCTGAAGGGAAGCGCGGGCTACGTGCCGACCGCACGACTGGAGGCCGCGATCGAGCGCTCCATCGCCGCCCGCCATGGCGATGGCGACTGGGTGCGCCGCATGATGAACGACCAGGTCTGGCTGAACGACTCGCTGCTCGCGGCCCGGAAGGCCGATCCCGCTGCGATGCGGCGCCTGGCGGCCGAGGCCTTGCTGGCCGACACGCTCGTGGCCGAGGCGCTCACCGCGGACGACCTGGTCCGCCTGGCCTATCCGGACGGGGTGCGCGCCATGATCCAACGCGGCTTCATGCCCGCCCGGAGCGGCGATGTCTGTTACGCCCTGCGACCCGGCTACTTTGAACGGGAGGACTGGTCCGACGGACGCGGCACCACCCACGGCAGCCCCTGGACCTACGACACCCACGTGCCCATCCTCTTCTTCGGCCAAGGGATCCGACCGGGGGAGGTCGTCCGCCGGACCTCCATCACCGACATCGCGCCCACGGTGGCCGTGCTGTTGGGCACCGCCTTCCCCGACGCGTGCAGCGGGCAGCCGGTCCCGGAGGTGCTGGCCCCCTGAGCTGTACACAGCCGTTGGAGGATATCCCGGGCCGCTCCACCCGTTGTACGGATCCGTTCGTCGGATACATTCGGCGCCGTGAGCGATGAGTTGATCGGGTTCGAGGTGGCCCCCTATGAGCTGTGGCGTGAGGAGGGCGTGCTGCGGGTCCGCTTGAAAGCCCGCACCCGCGTGGAGCTGCGCGAGATGCGCGACCTGCTGCGCCTGGCCCAGGCCATGGACCCCGGCGGGCATATGCCTCTGGTGGTGGAGCTGCGAGAGCTGGTGCGCGTGGCGCCCGAGGCCCGCACCCTGCTGGTGCGGTGCAGCCGCCTCAGGGGCCGCCCCGTCGCCTTCCTGGCCACCGACCGCAGCGATCGCCTGCAGGCCGAGTTCTTCCTGCGCTTCAACCGGCCCTCCTTTCCCTTCCGCGTGTGCACCGACCTGGAGGACGCCGCCGACTGGGTGGTGCGCTGGGCCCCGGTGCACGAGCCCCGGACGTGAGCTGTTGATCGCCATGTGGGCATCTTGTCCGCCGTAGCGGTGGGCGCCGCCTGCGCACGGGGCTATGTTCACGCCTTCGGAGCGAACGAGCCTCCGGTCAGCGACCTGGTCAGGGGAGGGGGGATCGGTCCGATCGCACGTTCCTGAACAACTTACGCATGAGGTTCATCACATCGATCCTGGTCCTGCTGGGCGCGGCAACGACCACTCGTTCGCAGGTCCTGCCATCCACCGAGGCGCGCGACTTCTGGTTCGGCTTCCTGGAGACCGTCCCTTCATCCGGGAACCTGTTGGTGGACGTGGGCTCGTCCGTCACCACCAACGCCACGCTCTCCATCCCCGCTTCGGGGCTTTCCTGGTCGTTCGTGGTGAACGCCGGCAGCCCGACCACCTACTTCCTAAGCTATGCCCAGGCGATGCCAACAGGCAGCGAGGTCACCATGCCCATGGGCCTCCATGTGGTGGCCGATGATCCGGTGTCCGTCACGGTCTTGAACACATTGACCGTTCCGGGATATTCCGCCGATGCGACCGCCATCATGCCCACGGAGGCACTGGGCACCGATTACCGCGTGCTCAGCTATCGAGGGGTAACAGCTGCTGGCTATATGAGCGCATTGTCGATCGTGCCCACATCGGATAGCACTGAGGTGGAGATCACCCCCAGCGTGCCCACACTTGGGGGGCGACCGGCCAACGTTCCCTTTACCGTGATGCTGAATGCGGGTGATCTATACCCCGTGAAGGCGGCCACGGGCACCGACGACCTTACCGGCACCAAGATCAGGGTCGTGGCCGGAGGCGGCGCATGCAAGCCCATCGCCGTGTTCGCTGGTGCGGTCTGCGCCAATGTGCCGGTAGGCTGTATGGCCTGCGATCATCTGGTCGAGCAGATGTGGCCATCCAGGCTTTGGGGCAGCACCTATCACATGGTGCCCTTCACCGGAACAACCGCCTATACCTATCGGATCCTGGCCGTGGAGGACAGCACCGCGATCACCGTGAACAACAACGCCCCATTCCATCTGAATGCCGGGGAGTGGCGGGATTCGGTGAACGTGGCGTCCGCGATCTGTGTGAGTGGCGACCGGCCCTTCCTCGCCGCACAATTCATGCAGGGCTTCCAGTGCGTGGGTGCGGGCGATCCATCGCTGATCCACCTGACCCCCGCCGACAGGAAGGTCCAGCGGATCGAGTTCAGACCGTGGAGCATAGGGACCATCGGCAACCACCAGGTGAACATCATTGTGGATAGCGCCAACATCGGCGACCTCACCCTCGACGGAGTGCCCATCGCTGCGGGCGACTTCAGCCCGTTCAGTGCATGTCCCGGGTCGGTCCATACCTCGCGGCCCATCAGCGTGGCGAACCACGTCATCGCCTGTTCCGGTGGCTTCACGGCTTATGCCTTCGGGTTCGGCCAGGCGAACAGCTATGCCTACGCCATGAACACCTCCGGCGTGTTCGGGGAGGCGGGTGAGGAGGTGATCTGTGCGGATGCTGGCGCCACCATTACGCTGCACGCGCCATTGGGGATCCAGGATCCCTACTGGGTGGATACCGCCTCCCCGGATGATACCCTGGCGATCGGGCCCACGATCATCGTGCCCGCAACGGGTCCGGTCACCTATGCGGTCCTCACAGGAGATAGCGGCAGTTGCGGGTCCTACCAGTACCAGATCGCGTTGAATCCCCCGGCGACCATCACGGACAGCCTCGGCGTGCTGACAGGGCCTTCCGGTCACTCCTATCAGTGGTACCTGAGCGGTTCCCCGATCCCCGGGGCCACGGCCCGGACGTACGTGCCCGTCGTGAATGGAACATACCATCTGGAAGTGACCAGCTCGAGCGGCTGCACATCGGTCTCGGCGGACCACCTCGTGTTGAGCGTCGCTGTGGCCGCACAGCTTCCAGCGGGACTTGGGATCCATGCGGAAGGGCAACATGTTCGGATCGACGATCCCACTTTCGGCGTGGAGGAGGTCCAGCTCTACTCCTCGATCGGTCAACTGCTCGAAGTGCGGGGCATGGTCCGCGGCCAGGGAACGATCCACGTTCCGGTGAAGGAGACCGGTGTTCACGTCCTCCGGCTGCTCTATCATGGGAACTGGATCGCGCTTCGCCAGTTGGTCATGGAGTGAGGCCGACGATCCGCTGTTGATCGCCGTGTGGGCATCTTGTCCGCCGTAGCGGTGAGCACCGCCTCCGCACGGGGCTACTTTCACGCCTTCGGAGCGATGCGCGCCTTCCTTCTTCCCCTGTTGCTGGCTCCTGTCGTGCTCAACGGTCAGGACCTGGTGCTGCGCGTGCAGGCCGATGCGTCCCTGGTGGAGGTGCGCGGCGTGTCCACCGACAGCCTGGCCCCAGCGCCCGTCTTCCACGCCACCTGGCGCTTCCTGACGAACACCGCGGATCCGGCCTTCGGCTTCGCCCCCACCGACCGCGATGCCGCCGGCCAGCTGCACCTGGACCGCCTGGTGGAGGCCGGCATCGGCGCTTTCCTCGATCAGCACGTCCGCTTCACCCGCACCGGCGTGAGCGCTGATCTGCCACCCGCGCTGATCGCCGACCGCATCGAGGCCATGGCCCGCACCGCCGCCGTGGCCTTCCAGGCCGCCGACCTCTTCCCCGGTTTGGGCAGCCCCACGCGCGACCAGCTCGGCCGGCTGCTGCAACTGGACTGGAGCCAGGCCACGCTGCCCATCGATGCCGGCGGTGACGGCGACCGCTACCTGGCCATCTACCGCTTCGTGCGGATGCAACGGGATGAACTGGAGCGCCAGCTGCGTGCCGACCTGCTCGATCTGTCGTCCGTGATCGTGCTGGGCGGCCGGGCGGACGATCCGCGCACCAGCGTCCAGGTGCCCTCGGTGTGCGGCACCGTGTTCGATCAGGAGAACTTCCTCTGCGCGCTGGACCTCACCCTGGCCGCTGACGGTGCAGGGGCGTTCGAGCCCGCGCTGGAGCTGACGGCCGCGCGCGAGGCCGGACCGGCAGGAACTCCGGAGGTCGCCGCGGAACAGCCCCGCATCCGCAAGCGCGACCGCTGGTTGAAGGCGGAGCTCGATGCCATCCACGACCGCATCGACCGCATGGACCAGCGCCGGGAGCTGTGGACCCTGCGCGACCGCATGGACGACATCGAGGGGCGACTGGACGACATGCAGGGGCAGGTGGATGACCTGCGTGAGGAGGACACGGCCGCACCACGCACGGACAACCCGCTCGCCAACCTCAGCACCCTCACGGGCGAGGAGCTCACCGTGCGCTTCCCGCGCAACGGCGCCGACCTGGGCCCCGAACAGCGCATCATGCTCAACGAGGTGTTCGAGCAGCTCGCGCGCTCGCCGAAGGACCGCGTGCTGATCACCGGGTACACGGACCGCAGCGGCGATCCCGCGCTCAACCTCACCTTGAGCGAGCAGCGTGCCCGGGCCGTGCGCGACTACCTGCTGGCCCGGGGCATCGCCGCCGAACGGCTGATGGTGAACTACTACGGCGACAGCCGCAGCCTGGGCCGCGATCCCAGCGAACGTCGCGTGGAGATCGAGTGGCTCACCGAGTGAGCCCGGAGGCCCGGTTCACTCTTCGCGCAGCGGCTCGAGCTTGAACTCCACATCGGCGATCGTGCCGTGGTCGGTGGTGACCGTGAAGTGCCCATCGAGCTTCTCGGCCAGGGCGTCCACCACGTCCAGGCCCAGGCGACCCGTGCTGTCCACCACGGTGGGCATACCCCGTCCGTTGTCGCGCACGCGCAGGCGTACCAGGCCGTCAGAGAGCGGTTCCAACCGCACATCGATGTGCCCGCCGGTCACAAGTGGGAACGCGTGCTGATAGCAGTTGCTCATCAGCTCGCACAGCATGATCCCCAGGTCGATCGCCTGGTCGGGGTCGCAGCGCAGGCCGGCGGCGTCGACCTCATGGCTCACCGACCGGCTCCGCGGTTCGTGCAACTTGGCCATCTGGCCGGCCAGATCGCTGAAGAACCGGTCGAGGGGGATGCCGCGCAGGTCGGGCAGCGCATAGAGCTTGTTGTGCACCAGCGCCATGATGTCGATGCGCTGCTTGCCCCGCACGAACTCATCCCGCGCGGGTCCTTCCGGCAGGCGCTGGGCCTGCATGTTCAGCAGGCTGCTCACCACCTGCAGGTTGTTCTTCACGCGGTGGTGCACCTCGCGATCGAGCACGTCGCGCTCGCCGATCACCTTGGCCAGCTTGCGCTCCTGGGTGCGCGACCGTTTGGCCTGGGCGCGCAGGCGCCTCCGATCGTTCTGGCTGCGGATGAAGGTGTAGGTGAGCAGGCCCATCAGCGCCAGCAGGGCGGTGAGCATGGTCCACAGGAAACGCCGCTCCGTGCCCAGCCACGGCTCCAGCTGATGCATGTCGACGATGGCCCCCAGCTGCAGGGTGACGCCGTTCAGCGAGAAGGGCAGCAGTTGCAACATGTGGCCCTCCGGGCCTTCCCCGACGCGCACCGGGCGGCGGTCCATCCGCTTGGCCCAACGCTCCAGGCCGGTACGGCAAGCGCGGCCCATGGCCGTGCTGTCGGGCGGCAGGGACAGCAACGGTCGTCCGTCCGGCCACAGCACGAGGGGATGGTTGCTGCGCCCGGGTCCCGGCGCCAGCGTACCGTTCACCAGCGCCGCCGCATCCACGCGGAAGCCCACCACCCGGAAGGGCCTGCCCTGCTTCACGGCGCGGATCAGCTGGCTCACGAGCACGTCATCGCCGATCGTGCTGTCCCTGCCCGGATGCGCCATCGTGCTCCACACCGCGTCGGCCTGCCGCTCGCTCAGCGCACGGCTGAACCAGGCCTCCATCCGTGGGTCGTACAGCGCGCTGTCGATGTGTGCCTGTTCGGCTTGGGCCTCGTTCCCCAGCGACCAGCTCACCGGGAAACCATGGCCCGGGCCCTCCAACTGACGGCGCACACGAAGGCCGGTGGCCGTCCGCAGCAGCGCCACTTCCGCTCCGCGCTCATTCGCCAGATGCACCGCGTTCAGCGATGGCTCGGTCGCCATCAGTGCCTGCCACCGGTCCACCAGTTCGTGTACCCGCATCGAATCATGCAGCGCCACGAAGGCCCCTTCCTTCTGAAGGTCCATCGCCAGCCGGTCGAACTCGCCCTGCACCTTGGTGCGCAGGTTGCGGATGGTGCGTTCCAGCCCCATGCGTGTCAGCTCCTCGGTACGCCGTGGGAACTGCACGATCGACCATCCCGTGTAGCCCAAGGCCGCCAGCAGCACCACGGCGATCAGCAGGTACGACCAGGTGTAGGAACGGGCCGGGGCGGACATGTGGCTGCAAGTGTACGCGAAGGCTCCGGGCGAAGCGGTCAGTCCGCCATCGATCGAAGGCGCTCCAGCACGCGGTCCACTGCCGCATCATCCACATCCAGATGGGTCACCATGCGCACCTGGCGCGGTCCGATGGCCATGCATCGGATGCCTCCGGCGGCGAGGTCGGCCACATGGTCGGTGGCGCTGTGGCCTGTTCGCAGCGAGTAGATCACGATGTTAGTGACCACCGGCATCACCTCTTCCACCCAGGCATGACCGCCGAGGGCCGCACCGATCCGCTTCGCCCGGAGGTGGTCGTCGGTCAATCGGGCCACATGATGATCAAGCGCGTGCAGGCCCGCGGCAGCCAGGAGGCCCGCCTGCCGCATGCCCCCGCCCAGGCGTTTGCGCACGCGTCGTGCCTGGTGGATGGTGGGACCCGGCCCGATGAGCACACTGCCGGCCGGAGCGCCCAGGCCCTTGCTGAGGCAGATCGAGATGCTGTGGAAGAGCGCACCCCATAGCGCAGGTCCTGTTCCGTCCACGGCCATCGCATTGAACAGTCGCGCACCGTCCAGATGGAGGCGGAGGTCCTGTGAGTCGCATGCGGCCCTGATGCGTTCCACTTCCGCGAGGTCCCAGATGGCGCCGCCTCCGCGGTTCACCGTGTTCTCCACCACCACCAGCCGGCTGTTCGCCAGGTAGGCCGCATTGCGGTCGTTCACGGCAGCCAACACCGCCTCGGCCGTGAACCGGCCCCGGTCGGCGGGCACATGCTTCACACTGCAGCCGCTCGTCGCCATCATGCCTCCGCCCTCATAGCGGTACACATGGGCCCCCTCCTCGCAGATCACCTCGTCGCCGGGTCGCGTGTGCACATGGATCGCGATCTGGTTGGTCATGGTGCCGCTGGGGCAGAACACGGCGGCCTCGTGCCCGAAAAGGGCTGCCATCCGCTCCTCCAGCGCGTTCACCGTGGGGTCCTCACCGAACACATCGTCGCCCAGCTCGGCGCGGAGCATGGCCTCGCGCATGGCCGGGGTCGGGCGGGTGACGGTGTCGCTGCGCAGGTCGATGAGGGGCGCGGTCATGCGCCCAAGGTAGCGGCCTGCGTTCAGCCCAGATGCCGGTGCAGGTCCACCAGCAGGGGGAACTCCTTGGCACCCACCCCATGCACCGCGCGCGCCACGGCATGCGCGCAGGCGTAGATCAGGTCGCGCCGGTCGTCGCCCAGGTCGTTGCGATGCCGGGCCATGTACGCGATGAAGGACTCGTAGGCCTCCTGGCTGGTGGCGCCCCGCTCCGCGAGCACATCGAACTCGAACTCCGTGATGTACGCCTGGTCGCTGCCGAAATGGTCCATCCCTGCCTCCACCGGCACCAGCCGCTCCTTCACCACCCGCTTGATGGTCTCCACCTCCTTGGGGCTCACCGTGCCATCCACGGCGGCCACCGCGTAGAGCAGCCGCCCGAGCTCCTTGTAGAACAGTTGTGCTTGCATGATGGCCTCAAGGTCGGGCCCTGTGTCCGGAGGGCACATGACGGCCGTCAGCGGCGCCGGGCCAGCATCAGCCCGTCGCGGAGGGGCACGATCACCGGCTCCACCCGCGGATCCTCGCTCACGCGTCGTGCATAGGCCACGAGGGCCGAGGTCTGGTGGTCCTGCTCGTGGGCTGGCCGGAGCACCCGGCCGCTCCACAACACATTGTCAGCGATGATGAGGCCGCCGGGTCTGACCCGGTCCACCACGGCATCGAAGTAGGCCGGATAGGCCGGCTTGTCCGCGTCGATGAACACCAGGTCGAATGGTGTGGGTAGCGCAGGGATCACTTCCAGCGCGGGGCGGTGGTGAGTGGTGATACGGTCCTGGAAGCCCGCCGCCGCAATGTGCCGGGCCACGATGGGCGGCAAGTGCGGGTCGATGTCGATGGTGTGCAGCATGCCGCCAGGGGCCAGCCCTTCTGCGAGACACAGGGCGCTGTAGCCCGTGTACGTCCCGATCTCCACGATCACCTTCGGGCGGACCAGGTGGCTGAGCATCGCCAGAAAGCGCCCTTGCAGGTGGCCGCTGCACATCTGCGGCATGTACACGCTGGCGTTGGTCTCCTCCCGCAGGGTCCGCAGGTGGGGCGGCTCGGTGCCGCTGTGCGCTTCGCAGTAAGCGTCCAGCGCAGGGTCGATGAGGTCCATGGGTCAGAGGATGCGAACGAAGCGCAGGGTGTACGGCCCGTCGGCCGCGTGCAGCACGAGGTGGTAGCTGGCGGGCGGAAGACCGGAGACATCCAGGCCGAAGCCCGGCGCCAGGGTCCCCGAGCGAACGGGCCGTCCCGCGGCATCAAGGATGGTGTACGGCAGTGCGGCACCAGCGGGGTGTCCGGAGAGATGAAGGAGGCCGCTGGTCGGGTTCGGATGCGCACGGAGCGACGGCGGTGCGGCCGAGGTGCTGACGCTCACGTCGGGATGAAGGGCCCACCAGTCCGCGTAGCGCTGCACGTCGTCGCTGCCGGTGCCGTAGTGGACCACACCATCGACCACGGCCCCGGCGCCGCCTTTCCGCGCGGCGCCCGGGAACGCCGGCATCGGGTGCCAGCTGTCGGTGGCGACCTCGTAGCGCCAGCATTCCTGCGTGAAGGTGCTGTCCGATGTGGCGCCGGCCACCACAAGGCCTCCTCCGGGCCAGCGGAAGCCTTCCGCTCCGAAGCGGCCGTCCGCAGGAAGGGGGGCGATGGCCGACCAGGTGTCCGTGGCGCCATCGTAACACCACCCATCGTTCAAGGCGCTGCCGTCGCCTGCCCGTCCACCCACGATGTAGGCCTTGCCGCCTTGGGCGAACACGGCCGCCAGGTGCCGTGCGGGTCCCGGCATCGGCGGGCCTGGCAGCCAGGTGTTCAGAAAGGGGAAGTACTCCCACAGTTCGTCCGTCAGCGCCGCCCCCGGACCCACGCGCCCGCCCACGATGAAGGCCCGCACACCGAGCACGAAGGACGCGCTGCCGCTCCGGGGCATGCCGGGCAGGGTGTCGAGCGCGTACCACACGCCGTTCACGGGCAGGTACACGAAGAGCTCGTTGCTGAGCCCGCCGGCATCCACCCCGCCGAACACGTAGCCGAAGCCACCCACGCTGAACCCGGTGCCATACTGCCGGGGCGTGGCGGGCATCGGCGCGATCGTGGTCCAAGTGGCGGTCATCGGGTCGTAGCGGTGCCAGTCGCTGGTGAGCTGGAAGCCCACGTCCATGCCTGTGCCGATGAACACCGTGCTGTCCGCCGCGAAGGCCGAAGCGTCGTCGCGTGCGATGGCCGGAAGGTCCGGCAACTGCACCCATCCCTGCCCCATGGATGCGCCGGCCCGCAGCAGGGCCATCATCAGCAGGGAACGCCGGTGCATGTGCGAAAGCTAGTGCGGCCGACGGATCTTCGCTCCGCATGTGGATCCCTGCTCTAGCCCTTCCGCTGGCCCTGGTGCTGGCCGTCATCCTCTATTTCCGCACGGCGCCGCGGATCGGTGACGACCCGGCCGGTGTGCGGCTCCAGCGCATCCGGGCCCTGCCGGACTTCCGCGGCGGCAAGCTCCACAACCTGGAGCCCACCGACATGGACATGCCCTTCACCGTGATGCTGAAGGTGATGTGGACCATGGTCAAGGGCGCCGATGGTCGCGAACCCAAGGCTTCTCTGCCCACCGTGCGCTTCGATCGCGAGGCTTGGGAACGCGTGCCTTCCAATGAGGTCGCCTTATGCTGGTTCGGCCATTCGTGCGTGCTCATCAAGCTGAACGGACTCACCTTCCTCACCGATCCCGTGTTCGGTGAGCGCGCCAGCACCTTCAGTTTCGCAGGCCCCAAGCGGTTCGCCTACACGGAGCGCATATCGGTGGACCAGCTCCCATCGGTGGATGTGCTGCTGCTCTCGCATGATCACTACGACCATCTGTGCTACGAGACCATGCGGCAGCTCATCGCGGTGAAGAAGGTGGGACGGGTGGTGGCCGCGCTCGGCGTTGGTGCGCATCTGGAGAAGTGGGGCATGCCAGCCGTGATGGTCGCCGAGTGCGCGTGGTGGGAGCAAGTGATCGTGGGGCCGGTGAAGCTCACCTTCGCGCCCACGCGGCACTTCACCGGGCGTGGGCCCACCAACCGCTTCAGCACCCTCTGGGGCTCCTTCGTGCTTGAAGGTGCGCAGCGCATCTACTTCGGCGGGGACTCCGGCTACTCGCGCACCTTCAAGGAGCTGGGAGCACGCTTCGGACGGTTCGATCTTGCCCTGCTCGAATGTGGTGCCTACAGCGAATACTGGCCGCAGATCCACATGTTCCCGGAGGAGGTCGCCCAGGCGGTCCGGGACCTCAACGCGCGGTTGCTCATGCCGATCCATTGGGCCCAGTTCGCGCTGGGCCTTCACCCTTGGAAGGAATCCATCGAGCGCATCACGAAGCGGGCCGGGGAGACCGGGCAGGCGTTGCTCACCCCGCGCATCGGTCAGATCATCACGGCGCCGACCGCATCGCAGAGCGAGCGCTGGTGGGAAGGCTTGGACTGAGCGTTCTTACCATGCGGTTTAACCAAGTGGTTAATATTGCACCCGCATGTCGACGATGATCAAGGAACAGGGTGCCGAGCAACGCATCCTGGAGGCCGCCCGGCGGGTCTTCATCCGCAAGGGCATGGCCGGCGCGCGCATGCAGGAGGTGGCCGATGAGGCCGGCATCAACAAGGCGCTGCTCCACTATTACTACCGCGACAAGCAGCGCCTCTTCGAGGGCGTGTTCAAGGGCAGCGCCGAGCGGCAGTTCAGCTGCATCTGGAACTCGTTCACGGACAGTCCGGACATCTTCGATGCCGTCGAGCGCTTCGTCGCGGCCTACCTGGAGCGCATGCTCGAGGATCCACTGCTACCGCTCTTCATCGCCCAGGAGATGAACCGCGACCCTGAGGGGCTGCGCGCCTTCATCGACCGAGGTCTGACCAGTCGCCAACATTTCCTCCGGCTCGTGGATGAGGCGCGCAAGGAAGGCCTCATCATCGAGATCGACCCGCGTGAGCTGCTGGTGAACATCATGGCCCTTTGCGCGCATCCTTTCATCGCGCGGCCCATGCTCACGCACATACACGGCATGAACGACGAGGCCTTCCGCCGTATGATCTTGAAGCGGAAGAAGTCCGTTCCCGAATTCATCATCCGATCCATCCGCGCATGAACGACCTGTTCAAACGTCGCCTCACCATCGTGCTGGGCCTCCTTTTCATCGTGGCGGGCATCGGCACCTGCCGCAAGCTGGCCGGCAGCAAGACCTCGCCCCCGCGCAACGAGGCGCCCGCGCATGCCCGTGCCGTGCGAACGCTTATCGCGCAGAACGGTCCCGTACGGCTCTCCATCCCCATCACCGGTCGCCTGCGCGCCACGGACCGCATGCTCATCAACGCCGAGGTGGGCGGCACCTTGCAACGCACGGGAAAGGTCTTCCGCGAAGGCATGACCTTCCGCCAGGGCGAGGTGCTCTTCCGCATCGATGACGGAGAGGTGCGCGCCCAGATCAATGCGCAGCAGAGCGCCTTCCTGCGCACCCTCGTGCAGCTGGTGCCCGATCTGCGCATCGATATGCCCGAGCAGGCCGCCAAGTGGGATGCCTACCTGAAGAGCGTGCCGGTGGATGGCCAACTGCCCGAGCTGCCCAAGCTGGCAACGGAACAGGAGCGCAATTACCTCGCTGGTCGCGGCGTGTTGGATCAGTACTACACCATCCGCGCGTTGTATGAGCGTCGTGGCAAGTATGTGATCACTGCTGCTTTCGATGGCGTAGTGGCCGCGGCAGGGGTGGAGCCCGGCACCATCGTCACTCCGGGCACGCGCTTGGGCGAGTTCATCGCGCCCGGTTCGCTGGAACTCGAAACGGCCATCGGTGCTGGCGAACTGGCCCTGGTGAAGGTGGGCGACACGCTCCGCCTCACCAGTACCGAAGGCCCCGGCACCTGGACCGGTCGCATCATCCGTACCGGCGAAAGCATCGATGCCGCCACACAGACCGTGAAGCTCTTCGTGCGGGTGGAAGGGAAGGACCTGCGCGATGGGCAGTACCTCAGTGGGACCATTGAAGCCGGTTCGTTGAACGATGCCGTGAGCGTACCACGCAGCGCATTGCTCGAGGACGGCGCGCTCTACACGGTCACCGAAAGCGCGCTGGTGAAGCAGCCGGTCGCCATACTTCATCAAGGCGTGGAGCAGGCCGTGGTGAAGGGGCTATCCAACGGACAGGTGGTCGTGACCGATCGCCTGAGCGGGGCCTTCGAAGGCATGCGCGTAGCTCCGGTGAAGCGATGAACACCACCGCTACGACGCTACGACGCAACGAGAACGCAACGCCAATGCATGAGAACCGAATAGCGGAGGGCATCGTGGAAGCAGCATTCCAGGTACACCGCTGGTTCGGACCAGGGCTGCTTGAAAGCGCATACGAGGCCTGCCTTACACACGAGCTCTTACAGATGGGCTTTCAGGTAGAGCGACAGGTTCCCCTGCCACTCGTGTATCGGGATGTTCGGTTGGATGCTGGCTACAAGCTCGACCTATGGATCGAACGAAAGGTGGTGGTCGAAGTGAAGGCTGTCGACGAGCTTCATCCAGTGCACCTTGCCCAGGTGATCACGTATTTGAAGTTGACCGGGAACTCACTCGGCTTGCTCATCAATTTCCACTCGGCGTTGCTGAAGGACGGCATCCGGCGGGTGGTGAACAACCTGAAGGAAGAATGAAAGGGTCGGCTCTCGATCAGTTCAGCGCAGGTAAATGGCCTTGCCGGTCCTGCGATGGTGTCGCGGATGCTCGACTTGATCGGCATCCTCTTCAATCCCCGTTGCGTCCTGATCATTCTGTACGTTGCGGCCCGTTCGCGCCGTTGCGCCGTGGCGGTTCATCTCTTCTGAAACAATGAGGGGCCTCACCGCATACTTCATCAAGTACCCGGTGGCGGTGAACACCGTCATGGTGCTCATTTTCGTTTTCGGCTATTTCGGCCTGAAGGGAACGCGCAGCTCGCTCTTCCCCGAGACCGAGAGCCGTGTGTTGCAGGTGCAGGTGATCTATCCCGGTGCCTCACCCGAGGAGGTGGAGGAAGGCGTGGTACTGCGCATCGAGGACGATGTGAAGGGCGTGACCGGTGTGGAACGCATCAGCAGCGTCAGCCAGGAGAACGGCGGCATCATCACGGTGGAGGTGATCAAGGGTCATGATGTGGACGCGGTGCTGCAGGACGTGAAGAATGCCGTGGAGCGCATCCCCACGCTGCCCGATGGCATGGAGCCCATCCGCACCTTCAAGCTGGAGAACATCCGGCCGGCGGTGACTTTCGCGCTAAGCGGAGAAGGGGTGGACCTGAAGGCGTTGAAGACCATCGCCCGACGCGTGGAGCAGGACCTGCGTGCGGTGGAGGGCATCAGCAAGGTGGAGCTCTCCGGATTTCCGGAGGAGGAGATCGAGGTGGCTTTCCGCGAAGCGGACCTGCGCGCCAACAACCTCAGCTTCGCACAGGCCGCAGCAGCGGTGCGCGGGGCCAACATCGACGTCACCGGAGGCAAGATCAAGACCAGCGACGAGGAACTGCTGATCCGTGTGCGCGACAAGCGCCAGGACGCCGAGGGCCTGCGCAACACCGTGGTGCGCGCCGGAGCCGATGGTCGTGTGCTGCGCCTGAAGGATGTGGCCGACGTGCGCGACATCTGGGCCGATGATCCGGCACGCAACTATGTGAACGGAGTGCCCAGCGCGGTGGTCACGGTGAGCAGCACGGTAAGCGAGGATATCCTTCTCATCGCTGAGACCACCTTGAAGTACATGGAGGACTTCAACCAGCGCGGAGGTCCGGTGAAGACCACCCTCATCAGCGATGCCACCACCGTGCTCAAACAGCGCATCGCCATGCTGGTGGAGAACGGCATCCAGGGCTTCTTCCTTGTGCTCATCTGCCTTGCGCTCTTCCTCAACTGGCGGCTGGCCTTCTGGGTGGCTGTGGGCATTCCTGTGGCCTTTGCCGGCATGTTCATCATCGCCCCGTCGTTCATCACCATCAACGTGATGAGCCTCTTCGGGATGATCCTCGTTGTGGGCATCCTGGTGGACGATGGCATCGTGATCACCGAGAGCATCTACCAGGAGTTCGAACGCGGACTTCCACCGGTCCAAGCCGCGTTCGTCGGCTTGAACAAGGTGCTGCCCGCTGTGATCAGCTCAGTGCTTACCACCGTGGCGGCCTTCAGTACCTTCTTCTTCATCGAAGGCCGCTTGGGCGATTTCGCCCCTGCGCTTGCCTTTGTCACCATCGCCACGTTGCTGTTCTCCCTGATCGAGGCGGCGTTCACCTTGCCAGCGCACATCGCCCATTCCAAGGGACTCTCCAAGGAGAAGAACCGCTTCGAGAAGTACATGGATGGCGTGATGTCCAACATGAGGGACAAGCGTTATGGCTCCTTCTTCGACCGCTTCATGCGCCACCGGATGCTCACTGCGGGCATCGCCTTCTTCCTGCTGGCCATCACGATCGGCTCGGTCGGCGCCGGCATCATCAAGACCACCTTCTTCCCCGTGATCGAGCGCGATGATGTGGGTGTGGACGTGGAGATGGTGACCGGGACGCGGGAGAATGTCGTCTTCGCCGAACTGCAGCGCATCGAGGCATTGGTGTGGGACCTGAACAAGGAGCTGAGCGCCGGCCGGGAGGACAGCCTGGACGTGATCCTCAAGGTGCAGAGCATCCTGGGACCGCGCGCGGAGCAGGGGAAGTTGAACATCATCCTCCTCGATGGGGAGCAACGCGGATTCCGTGCCGAGGAACTCACCAACCGCTTGCGCGAGCGCGTGGGCAATGTGCCCGGGGTGCAGAACCTCACCTTTGGGCTGGCCACGCCCTTCGGGAAGCCCGTGTCCGTTTCGCTGCGCAGCAACGACCTCACTGAGCTGAACGCCGCCAAGGCCGAACTGCGTGGCGAACTCCAGAAGCTGCCCATGCTGCGCGATGTGGTGGACACCGACCGACCAGGCAACCGCGAGGTGGTGCTGAAGCTGAAGGACAAGGCGCAGTTGCTGGGCCTCACGCTGCAGGAAGTGGTGGGGCAGGTGCGCCAGGGATTCTTCGGCCTGGAGACCCAACGCGTGCAGCGCGGCGAGGACGAGGTGAAGATCTGGGTGCGTTATGCGGAAGGGGCCCGCGCCTCGCTGCGCGACCTGGAGGACATGCGCGTGCGGACGTCGGACGGTCGGCAGTTCCCGCTGAGCGAGGTCGTCACCTACCACATCGAGCGCGGGATCCGCGGCATCAACCACCTGGATGGCAAGCGCGAGGTGCGCGTGGAGGCCGACCTGGCCAGCAGCAAGCAGAGCGCCACCGATGCGCAGACGCTCGTGGCCTCCGACATCATGACGCCCCTGCTCGCGAAGTACCCCGGGCTCAGCTACAGTTTCGAAGGGCAGGGTGAGCAGAGCCGCAAGGTGGGGACCTCGGCCCTGCGCGTGCTCCCTATCACGCTCATCATCATGTTCGCCATGATCGTGATCACGCTGCGGAGCTTCTGGCAGATGATCACCGTGCTGCTGTGCATCCCGCTCGGCTTTATCGGCATCGCGTGGGGACACTGGATCCATGGGGTGCAGATCAGTCTCTTCAGCTTCTTCGGCATGATCGCGCTCATCGGCGTGATGGTCAACGACTCGCTCGTGCTCTTGAGCAGGTTCAACGACAATATGAAGCTGCGCATGCCCTTCCAGCAGGCCTTGCGCGACGCCGCTCTTTCGCGCCTGCGGCCGATCCTGCTCACCTCGCTCACCACCGTGGCCGGTCTGCTGCCCATCACGCTCAACAAGAGCTTCCAGGCGCAGTTCCTGATCCCCATGGCCATCACTGTGGCATACGGCCTGGCCATCGCCACCTTCGTCACGCTCATCGTGCTGCCCTTGCTCATCAGCGCGCTCAACGATGCGCGCCGCGTGCTGGGTTGGGCGTGGAACGCGGAGAACCCGAGCGCCGAATCCGTTGAACCTGCCGTGAAAGAACTGCCCTATGAGGATCTGGAGGAACATCGCGGCTAGCCTCGTCTGGTGCCTATGCACTGGTGTGTTCGCGCAGGACACGCTCACGCTGGACGGGGCCATCCAGCAGGCGCTCGCCAACGAGCACGGCATCCGCATCGCCCGCAACGAGGCCGCCATCGCCGATGAGGCGGCGACCGCCGGGAATGCCGGACTTCTGCCGCGCATCGATGCGAGCGGTCGGGGCAACTACAGCAACCAGGACACCAAGCTCGATTTCACCGAAGGCATTCCTGACGTGTCGAGGAACGGCGTGGTGAACACATCGCTCGCTGGGCAAGTAGGGCTCACCTACACGCTCTTCAACGGCATGGGCAACTTCGCCGCGTTGGAGCGCGCGGAGCTCAACGCCCAACTCGCCGACCTGCGGACACGCGCGCAGGTGGAAGGCACGCTCACGCAGGTGATCGCGCTCTACTACGCCATTGCCGCGCTCGATGAGGATGTCGCGATCACGCAGCGGATCCTCGACATCTCCAATGATCGCTATGTGCGCCAGGAAGGCAAGGCGCTGCTCGGTGGTGTGGGCCGGCTCGATCTGCTGAACGCCGAAGTGGATCTGCAGTCCGACAGCACAACGTTCATCCTTGCCCTGCAGCGGCGCGAGCGCAGCAGGCGCGAGCTCAACGTGCTCATGGGGCGCTCGCCGGATGCGGAGGTCAATGTTTCCCGTTCCATCACCTATGCCCAAGGACTGGATCAGGAGCGCTTGGTGCAGGAAGCGATGCAAGGCAACGTGCAGCTGGCTTCCGCAACCGCACAGGTGCGCGCTGCGGAGGTGGACCAGCGCATCGCCAGATCCTTGCGCTGGCCTCGCCTCGATGTGAACGCGAACTACGGGGTGAGCGATCAGCAGAACGGGGTGGGCCTCGTGCTGGGCACCTACACCCAAGGCCTGAATGCTGGCCTGACGCTGAGCGTACCGCTGTTCGATGGCGGACGCATCAACACGCAGGCTGAACAGGCACGACTGCGTGCCGAAAACGCGGCGATCGCTGAGCAGCAGGCCCGGCTTCAGGTGGAACGCGACGTGCGCAATGCCTTCACTACTTGGCGCGGTCAGCGTGAGGTGCTGCGGATCCAGGGGGACGCCGTGACCACGGCACAACTGAACTTCGATCGCACCCGTGAGTTGTTCCAGGCCGGTCAGCTGACCGGTCTCCAATTCCGGCAGGCGCAACTCGACCTCGCCAATGCCGAACGGCAGGCCGTGGTGGCCGGCTTCGACACCAAGGTGGCCGAGCTGACGTTGCTGAGGGCGAGTGGTGGGTTGCTGCCGGCGTTGGGGGTGCAGCCGTAAGTCATTTCTGTGACCGCGATCTAGCGGTACTTGAACCACGCCGCCATGAACGGGTTGTATGGTGCGTAGATCGGTTTGCCACCTTCCGGCGTGTGCCCCGTCACGTAGATGAGCTCCCTGTCCACAAGTGCTTGGATGCCGTGCACCAGCGCGGCGGAAGAGGGGAGGTCGTGCTTCTTGATAAAGGCGCCTGCGGTAGGGGTATCCACTTCACCCTCGCGTGAGATGGCGGCGAAGAGGTCCCACTGGTTCTTCGTGAGCGCGCTGCGGAGGGTGGCCATGATGGCGTCCTGTTCGCGCACGATCGACATCAACACGTCCGCGATGGTGGCTCGTTCCAATGGACGCGGATCACCGAAGAGACGGTTCAGCAGCACCTGCACATAGTAGGTGTGGCCGCGGCAGATGTCGTAGCAGAACAGGGCGTCCTCCATCTTCAGGGTGCGCTTGTGGCGCTTCATCACCGACACGGCAAAAGCGGCGTAGGTGCTACGGTCGATGCGCTGAAGTTCCAGCTGGTCCGCGCTGCCGTAGAAGGGCTTCTTCGCGTCGTTGAACAGGTCCAGCAGCAGGTGCCGTTGGCTTCCGGAGAAGATGCAGCGCACGTTGGGACTGCGCTGGAGCTCGGTCCGCAGCACCGCATCCATCCGGATGTCCATGAAGGTGGTCACCTGCTGGAACTCGTCGATGGCCAGGAAGATGGTGCGGCCCTGTTCGTTCAGGATGCGGAAGATCTCGCGCGTTGTGGCGGCCTGTGAGCGGCCGCTGCCGGGCTCCAGGGTGATGCTCGGGCGGCCGGTGAGCTCGTCCATGGAGATCACCGGACGCAGGCTGGCGAACCAACCCAGCGCGTTCTTCAGGAACTGCTTGGGCGTGGGGTTGAGCGCGTGATGCACGGCGTTCAGCAGGATGGTGTTGAACTCGTGGCCGTCGCGGGCGGCGTACACATCGGCGAACACCGTCCGCGCCCCGCGCACCCGGGCCAGGCCGTTGAACACGTGGTGGATGAGCCCCGTCTTGCCGTAGCGCCGGGGGCTGTAGAGCATCACGTGCCTGCCGTTGCGAAGCGCCGAGGTGATGGCGGCCGCCTCCCGCTCGCGGTCGCAGAAGAGCTGCGGCGAGAGGTACGCATTGACCGCGAAGGGGTTGTCGATGACCACGCCGCGAAGTTAGATCATCCTACTAAGAGAATACAACTAAATAAAGATTAGTTGACGGGTCAAGCGTCCTCCACCTTCGGAGATGCACTCTCCGTGACGTTGCGCTGTGTACGGCGCACCCGTTGCGCCGTCGCGTCGTTACCGCTCCGCTCAGTAGCAGTACTTCCCCTCCGCGATCATCTTCTTCGCGATCACCTTCCGCAGCTTGGCGGTGTTGAGGTTCGTGTTCTTCGCGAAGCGCTTGGCGCCCATCAGAATGGCCTGCCGCCTGCAGCGGCCGGTGAAGGGGGGCAGGACTCAAGGAATCTTGAAGATCGTTGCACGAAGCTGCTCATCCTTGTACCGGACCAGTAGACCGTACCGTCCCACTGGCAGGTCACCTAGGTCTAGGGTCGAGCCGCGATCGATGTGGCCCTCCATGACGCTGCGGCCCAACGCATCACGCACGGCATACTGGGCGCGGGACCATTGGTCAGGTAGTTGAAGCCACACACGCCCTGCGCTTGGATTCGGATGGACGGCCAACCTGCCTGACCGATATTCTCCTATGCTGAATGCCCCACTGATGATGTACCAGTCGTTGTGGCGCTGCAGGTCATCAGAAAGACCCAGTCCCGTGTAGGTGTGCCAGAGTCCGGGCAGACCGCTGCCACCCTCGATCATGATGCCGCCTCTGCGCGTTCCGCCCGGATAGGAATCACCCATCGGAAGCCATGAACTCTGGTTGTAACTGAAAGAAGTTTCCACGATGGTCGTATCATCGGTCGCACCGGCGGTAAGCAGAAGATCATAAGCGGCCAAGCCGCACATACTTCCATAACGCCCTTCGGGCAACGATACACAGGCCGACCAAGTGTCCGTGAGCGTATTGTACGACCAGCAATCGGATAAAGCGTTGTTCTCCGGATCAGCTCCACCAACCACCATGTAGCCGACGCCATTCATCCCGCACGCGCCATGCCGTGGGGTGCCCGGTATGGGAGTGAGCTGCTCCCAGCTGTCCGTGGTCACATCGTAGCGCCATAGTTCCGAAGTAGCGGTCCCGTCGGCCAGCAGACCGGTGGCGATGTACCCTCCGTTGAACGCGACCGCAGCATGACGAGGCGCGGCCGGAAGTGAGGTCATCTGCGTCCAACCATCATTCGCCGGGTCGTATCGCCATAACTCGTTCAATGGACCATCGGCGTCGATTCCGCCGAATACATAGCCATATCCATCGTCTGGGTAGGGAAGGACGAAGGCTGAACAATCGTAGCGAGCGGATGCCGGTAGAGCAGCGATCGTCGACCACTGCGCTGCTAGACCATCATAGCGATACCAATCGTTCGTTGGTACAACACCGTCTTCTGTGCCAGTGCCTAGATAGATGTTCGTGCCGACCGCAAAGGCAGCAGCTTCATCACGCGGGCTGCCCGGAAAATTCTGTTGCGGGTACCACTGGCCATGTGCAACCGTGGAGGCCAGGATCAACTGAGTACACAGCCGTCGCATGGAACGAAGCTAGGCATCGTGCCGCTGCGCTCCGTCCTCAGTAGCAGTATTTCCCCTCCCCGATCATCTTCTTCGCGATCGCCTTGCGCAGATCGGCCGTGTTCAGCGGCGTGTTCTTCGCGAAGCGCTTGGCGCCCATCAGCATGGCTTGGCGCTCATCGCCCTCTGCGAAATTGTTCACGGCCTCCTTCGCCCACTTGTGGATGCGGTCGGCCGCATCGTGGATGTACAGTTGGCACATGGCGATCTGCTCCTGCACGTTCGCGGCGCCCTTCAGCTCGGTGAGCTTCAACGTGCGCAGCAGCGTGCTCTCGGCCAGGTAGGTGTCGATCACCATGTCGGCGATGTGCATCAAGGTCTCCTGGTGCTTCGCCAGCTCCAGCCCCAGCTTCTGTGCAGCACCGCCGGCCACCATCAGCACCGCCTTCTTGAAGTTCGCCACCATGCGTTTCTCGTCACCGAGCAGTGAATCATCGGGTTCCGGGAATTCAGGGATGCCCATCAGCTCCGCGGCCACGGCCTGCGCCGGACCCATCAGGTCCAGCTGACCCTTCATCGCGCGCTTCAGCAGCATGTCCACCGTGAGCATGCGGTTGATCTCGTTGGTGCCCTCGAAGATGCGGTTGATGCGGCTGTCGCGGTAGGCGCGCTCCACGGGGCTCTCGGCGCTGTAGCCCATGCCGCCGTAGATCTGCACGCCCTCGTCGCACACGTAGTCCAGGCATTCGCTGCCGGCCACTTTCAGGATCGCGGCCTCCGCGGCGTATTGCTCCACGCCTTTCAGCAGCGCCTTCGCGTGGTCCGAGCCACCTGCCTTCAACTCGTTGATCGCGTTGTCCATGTCCTGACTGCAGCGATAGGTGGCGCTCTCCACCACGTAGCAATAGGTCGCCTGGTCCGCGAGCTTCTGGCGGATCGCACCGAACGCGCTGATCGGCTTGCCGAACTGAAGGCGCTCGTTGGCGTACTTCACGCTGATGTCCACCGTCGCCTTCGCCCCGCCCAAGGCGGCGCCCGCGAGCTTGATGCGACCGATGTTCAGGATGTTCACCGCGATCTTGAAACCGTTCTGGCGCTCACTCAGCATGTTCTCCACCGGCACCTTGCAGTCGTTGAAGAACACCTGCCGCGTGCTGCTACCCTTGATGCCCATCTTCTTCTCCTCGGGGTTCAGCGTGATGCCGCCAAAACCCTTCTCAACAATGAAGGCCGTGAGGTTCTCATCGTCCCCGATCTTGGCGAAGACCGTGAATACGTCCGCGAAGCCGCCGTTGGTAATCCACATTTTCTGCCCGTTGATCACGTAGTGCTTGCCATCGGGTGTCAGCACGGCCTTCGTCTTGCCGCTGTTCGCATCGCTTCCGCTGCTGGGTTCCGTAAGACAGTAGCAGGCCTTCCACTCCCCGGTGGCGAGCTTGGGCACGTACTTCGCCTTCTGCTCGGCGTTGCCGTAGTAGAGCAGAGGCAGGGTGCCGATGCCGGTGTGCGCCGCCATCGCCACGCTGTAGCTGTGGCCCGCGCCGGTCTTCTCCGTCACCAGCATGCCGGTCACGAAGTCCTTGCCGAAACCACCGTATTCCTCGGGGATCGAGATGCCCAGCAGGCCCAGCTCACCGGCCTTCTCCAGGATCTTCTGCATCAGCCCTTCCTCCTGGTGGTCGATGCGGTCCAGGTGAGGCCACACTTCCGCCGCGAGGAAGTCGATCGCGGTCTGCGCGATCATGCGCTGTTCCTCGTTGAACTCCTCAGGAATGAAGATATCCTGCGGGTTGCTCGCGCGGATCAGGAATTCGCCGCCCTGAAGGGCCTTTTTCGTTGCGGTGCTCATGGGATCGGAACGACTGGGCTGTTCAACGGGTGATCGTACGTACGGTTCGGGATAAAGTTATGCACGCATAACAAACTTCCAAGCGGGGTGGTTCGGGTGCGAGGTGAATGGTGGTTGGCGATTGGACCAGGAACCTTGATGCCTTGACACTTGACCCTTGTCACTTGGGTCTTGTTCGGGGCGTGCCCCCGTCCCAAATGCGGCCGGGGTCGCGTGCTCCGCTGTAGCCGGACTTGTCCGGGCCCGCGGCCGTGGCACTCCGGTGGCTTCCTCCGGTCGCCTCCTCGTTGCACACGTTCGCAAGGCCCGGCCGGCGCCGGGCTGCCGACGCGCCCGCTCACGCGATCAATGGACTCCCCATGGTCCGGTCTTCCCTACGGGCGTGAACCGCGAGGTTCTCCGATCAAAACGGAAGAGACCGCCCAGACCACCGAACCAGAAACGACCTTCCCGGTCTTCCATCATGGCGATGATCCCGCCAGAGGTCATGCCGTCCTGAGGACCGTAGTTCGTGAAGCCAGTGCCATCGTAGCGGTACACGCCGTGATGCTCCGCCTCGAACCAGATGTGGCCCGACCGGTCCTCGTAGAACGCACCCGCTTCGATCCCTTCGATCACACCGTCCTTCGTGAAGTTGGTGAAGGCCTCGGTCCCTTTCTCCGCAAGGGCCGAAGGGTCGAAGATGCTCACACCACTGAAGTTGGTGCCGATCCACATCCGGCCCTGGCAATCCTCCATGATCCCGGTTACGCTGTTGTTGGGCAGGCCGTCCTTTGCGGTGTAGTGCCTGAACGTTCTGGGAGATCCGGTCTCCTTCGAGTCGAACACGAAGAGCCCATCGCCATCGCGCGCGAACCAGAGCATTCCATGCCTGTCTTCCAGAATGCAGGTGATGCGGGTGGGTGCCAGTTGGACCAGGGAGTCCACTGCGGTGGACGCGGGAAGGTCGATCGTTGTGAAGGCGCGACCATCGTAGGTGTGGAGGCCGTTCATCGTCCCGAACCACAGCACTCCGTCACGGCCCATGCGCATACACCAGATCGCATTGTCCGGCAGTCCATCCTTCGTGGTCAGTTGACTGAAGCCATGGCGAGCGGAGTAGCGCGTTGAAGGATCGTACCTGAACAACCCTTCACCATCCGTGGCGACCCATAGGATGCCGTCCGCGCCTTCCACGATCCCGTTGATGCGGCCGCTGGTGATGCCGGCACTATCGGCGAGGTACTCCAGCGTATCGTTCGCGTAGCGCATCAGTCCATAGTGGTTGGTGCCGAACCACAGCGTGCCGCTCTGGTCCTGGTGCATGTTGCGCACCCAATGGCATAGCTGCCCTTCATGGTCGAGTGGTAGGGGCCAGTTCGTCGGGATCTGGACCGTATCGTTCGTGATCACCACGGGGGCCTTGCTCGTGGGTTGGCCGCTGCAGAAGAAGAGCAGGGTGAGCGCTCCCAGCGTAAGCAGGGTGGGGCGCGCACCGGGTGGTTGGTAGCTCAGGGGCCGGGGTATGTGTGTCGATCGGTGGTGATCGTACACGGCAAAGGCGCTGAACGAGATGGTTGGCGATCGCCGATGCCAAGAGGTGTTTCTACGGATACACTCCCGCTATTTGCGGATATTCACGGATACGACCGCGGACCGCCCGTCTTCCATGCTCTACCGCTTCCTCCTCACCATTCTGCCCACCCCGGCCCTGGCCGCCGAGGTGGAGCACCTGCGCACCGCGCTCCACGCCCGCATCGGCTCCTTCAGCGGCCGCCACAACCCGCCCCAGATCACCCTCTGCTTCCTGGACCTGCCCGCGGCGCATGAGCCCGCCATCATGGATGCCATTGCCAGAGGCGTGACCGGTCAACCGGGCTTCACCTTGCACTACCACGTCATTACGCACTTCCCGGACAAGCGCACCATCTATATCGATCCGGTGGAGAAGGAGGGCATCGCCACCGTGCGCACGCCCATTCTCGAGGCCCTCAAGTCGGACCCCAGGTTGCACACGGCCGTGCGCGAGACCGATCACCCGCACCTGACCCTCGCGGCCGGACTGAAACCCCACCAGTTCGATGCGGCCTGGGATCTGCTCGCGCCGCACACGCACACCAGCACGGAGCGCGTGACCGAGGTCGTGTTGCTCAAGCGGGTCTTGCTGCCCGGTGAGCGTTACATACAGGTGCGGAGCTTTCTGCTGGCCCCAAGCTGAGTAGCAGCCACCGTGGAACTTATTTCCTCCGTTGCCGCTTGTTGTTCTTGATCGCCTGCGGGCGCTTCGGCGGCAGGAAATTGCTCCCCGACACCACTGGCCTTCCGGTCTTTTCTTCCAACTCCAGCCGCGCCTTCTTCGCGATGCCGCCGCCTTTCCTCGCGGCCACCTTGTTCTTCGGCATGCCCACGGCCTGCTCGGTCTCCGCGATCTGCCGCGTGCTCATCTCGGCCAGTGCCGTGAAGATCAGCTCGGCTTCTGTCATATGATCGCGGAGGTTCTGGGTCTTCAGGCCCTTGATCGCCTTGTGGTCCTTCACCGTCACGTCGCTCCACTCCTGATGAATGATGTTCGTAAGGATGGCGAACTCGTCGCCTTCCTTCACGCCATGGTTCTTCCAGTAGTCGGTGAGCTTATTCCGCGTCTCCTGACCCATCATGCGCTGCTGGATCCACTTCTCGCTGCGGCCGTGCTTGCGCCAGAGTTCGCGGGCTCGGTCCAGACCGAGGCTCGGGTCGGCCATCTCTTGCATGCGCTCATAACCCACCTTCGCCAACCAGAGTTTGATGGGTTCGGCCTTCGGGCTGGGTATCGATTGGATGAGCCGAAGAAGAGTGTCCGCTGTAGCAACATCCGACAGGTAGCTCTTACCGTCGGCAGCTTGCAATTTCAGTCGGTTACATTTTGTAACCGACTGGCTGCCTTCCTTTGCCAGCCTGCCTTTCAGCACTTTCCAATAGTTGCGCGCCGCTTGGAAGTCAGGTTGCTGGATCAGGGCCTGGATGACATCGACAACGGAGAACCACCACGTCTCCGTGGCTTCATCGTAGAGTCTGCGAATGTGGTGCTGTTCAAACAGGGTGGAGGAGGGAAGCAGGGCGCTCATGTTCGTTGTGGATGACGGCTTACTCGTCAACCTGCATTGGACAACATACTACAGGAACGTGAATGCCCAGCGTCTCACTCCACCAGCCCTTCGATCCACTTCACCATTTCCTTTTCATCCACGATGCTCCACGCATGCGGGTGCCGGTTGCCGTGCTGCACGCCGCGCCCTTCGGTGGTGATGTACTCCGCCCGCGCATTCCCCGCCGCCACCAGTGTATCGTGGATGCGCTTCATGCTGTAGGCGTTCAGCTCCTCGTAGCTGTCGTCGCGGTTGGTGCGCCACCAGGCCGTGTCCGGCTCGGTGTAGAAGCGGATGGGCAGGTCCTTCAGCGGCGCCACGCTCGCGGACGAGTTGAGCAGGGGAGCGGCGCGCTCGTAGTTGGCCAGGCTGTCCGCGGGTGAGCCAAGGGCGCTGTCCAGGAACGCGATCAGGTAGCGCGCTTCGTCCTTGTATTCGGGGAAGCTGCTCTTCGCCAGGTCTCGCTTCGAGCATTCGTACAGGTGCACCAGGTCCAGCGGACTGTCCACGGCGAACACGCCTTTCAATTGCACCGGCGGCTCGGCCGACCGCAGCAGCGCCTTCGCCAGCAGCACGCTCACGTTACCGCCAGAGGAGAAGCCGCCGATGACCGTGTTCGAGGCATCCACCCCGTGCTCCTTCACCGCGCCCGCGATCGAGCCGATCACCTCCTGCTGTTCGGCCTCGCTCATCAGGATGTGCCGGTTGAAGTTCAGCATCAGCACCGCGATGCCGTTCGCAGCGGCCGTGTCCGCGATGCGCGACTCCGCCCGGGTGTCCGCCGCATCGCAGGGGAAGCAGGGGAAGAGGATCAGCAGGGCTTTCTGACCTGTCGGGAGCAGGAGGTCGTAGGAGGGGGTGTGGATCTCGCGGGGCGCGTTCTGCTGATCGGGAGCGGGCGTTTGACAGCCAAGCAATGATCCGCATATCAAAGCGCGAAAGGTGTGAGAAAGCGCGCTCATATTCTCAATGGGTAGCGGCTTCTTCGTCAACGCGCATTGGACAACGTACGGACAGGCTGCCGGGCTTGAGCAATGCGGAGGTCGTGGATTTCATCGGCCCATTCCGTTTAATGCTTGAGCAGAAGTCCCGCGTTATCCTTCCAATCGGTGGGGAGATTCTTGGAATGACCCTGCACATAAGCTTTCAGCATGGCCGGGAAATCTCGCCTCTCGTCAAGCCCTAAAGCTTGAAGACAGAGAGCCACGGATGGATGCTCTACTTTAAGCCAATTGACTTCGAGAGCATCTACTCGGTCGATGACATCGACCGCTTGTTCTTCCACCTCGCTCTTCAGAAGGGGATCAAGGACGAGCAGAGGACCTTTTGGGTAGTGCAAGCGGTAGGCGTTGAGGATAGCGGACCCGCTTAGGGGGACAAGGAGCATGTTGCTGAATCCACTAATACCGCCTCCATATGTTAGATACCCTGAACTCTTCTGGGCTCTGATATGGTCCTGAAGAGATTGGTCGTAGCAACCTTGAATGTCGGGAGAATTGCCAGTCGATATTTGCGCGCGAAGGGTGAAGCCTCCACAGAGGGCGGCTTTCATCAAGGCTGTCGCGATTGCGATAGGTCTGTCAAGCTTCTTTGAGAGCACGCCGCTCAACTGATGAATCAGAAATCCATCCCCGCCATATTGAACGGCTTGGATGCTCTGAACGGCCTCCACGTTTGAAGCGAGCAGCTTATGAATAATTGAGGTCAGTTGCGCCATCGGCATGCAGCCATGCGCGGCGAACAAGTCTGCGAAACCCTCGATGTCGACGTAGATCGCCCATTCATGAACGGTGACTGGTCTATATGTTTCGGTGAACGCGCGCATAGCGATGACTACTCTGGTTCAGGAATCTCTTTCTCGAATGGGAATTCACGCGAGTAGAACTTCTTGAAGTAGACCCACTTCGCGTGCAAGCCGTACTTCATTGAGAGAATGGTGTACAGGATAATGCTCGGAGAAAGCATGCCGAACAGTCCCAGCTTGCCTAACAGGACGATTCCAGCACGCATGTACATGCCGTGGTATAGTTCGAGGCCGATTGTTGCGATGCCGAAGGCCCATAGTGTGAAGTTGTGCCCTACTGATAAGTAGAACAACAGTCTCGCTCGCGCGGCTGGAACGAACCAGTTGAGAATACCGACAAATAGATCTGCTGATAGCGCTAAGGCGGCGATTCGCTTTAACGAGATTGGTTCATACAGCGTCGAATAGATGATTCCAAGGCAGAACGTGATGAAGAGAACCTTTCCCGGGAGTTGAAACCATAGTTCGACCTCTGTCTTTTCGGAAGGTGAGAGGTAAGGGTTGTCAAGGCGATAAGTCCTCGCGGTTGCCCATCTTGTCGATTCGCGTTCGATGTAGTCGCGCTTCGTCTGGTCTTTGGAGTTGCTCATAACGGTTGGTACTGAGTCTGGATTCGCGTGACGGATTGGAGCGAAAAGCCCGCAAGCCCTGTAATCAGGGCGCGGACTTGCAGCGGAAAGCCGGACCCCGGCTGCATTTGAGCCGGGGGCACGCCCTCACAAGCATTCACATCATCTGATCGTCTGATCATCTGATCTTCTGATCCTAGTTCAACAACTCAAACACACTCGCCGCCCCCTGCCCCGTCCCCACACACATCGTCACCACCCCGTACTTCTGCTTCCTCCGCCGCATCTCATTGAACAGCTGCACGCTCAGCTTCGCCCCCGTGCATCCCAGCGGATGCCCCAGCGCGATCGCGCCGCCGTTCACGTTCACGATCTCCGGATCGATGCCCAGCTCGCGCACCACCGCCAGCGATTGGCTCGCGAAGGCCTCGTTCAGCTCGAAGAGCCCGATGTCGCTCAGCTTCAGCCCGGCCTTCTCCAGCGCCTTCGGCACCGCCGCCACCGGACCGATGCCCATGATGCGCGGCGCCACGCCGGCCACGTGGTAGGAGAGGAGGCGCGCGATCGGCTTCACGTTCAATTGCTTCAGCATGCGCTCGCTCACCACCAGCACGAAGGCCGCGCCGTCGCTGGTCTGGCTGCTGTTGCCGGCCGTCACGCTGCCCTTCGCATCGAACACGGGCTTCAGCTTCGCCAGCGCCTCCAGGTTGCTCGCGCGCGGACCTTCATCGGTGTCCACCACGTACTTCTCCACCTGGCGCTTCTCCTTCGCGTCCAGGTACACGCGCTCCACGGTGTAGGGCACGATGTCGTCGGTGAAACGCCCGGCGGCGATGGCGGCCAGCGCCTTCTCGTGGCTGCGCAGGCTGAAGGCGTCCTGGTCCTCGCGGCTCACCTTGAAGTCGCGCGCCACGGCCTCGGCGGTGAGGCCCATGCCCCAGTAGTACGTGGGGTTCGCCTTGCCCACCTTGGCGTTCGGCACGATGCGCCAGCCGCCGAAGGGGATCGGGCTCATGCACTCCACGCCGCCCGCCACGATCACGTCGGCCTGCCCGCTGTGGATCTTGGCCGCCGCAATGGCGATGGTCTCGCTGCCGCTGCTGCAGTAGCGGTTAACCGTCATGCCCGGCACCTTGTCCGTGTTCAGGCCCATCAGGCTGATCATGCGGCCGATGTTCAGGCCCTGCTCGGCCTCGGGCGTGGCGTTGCCCACGATCACATCGTCGATGCGGTCGATGTCCAGGTTGGGCACGCTGGCCACCAGGTGCTTCACCACACCGGCGGCGAGGTCGTCAGGACGGGTAAAACGGAATTTGCCGCGGGTGCCTTTCCTACTGCGCTTCGGAAACCGGCGATGATGTATGCGTTCATGTTGGTTGTCTTATGTCCTATGCCGGACTGACTGTTGCTTGATGTGTGTTCGGCGTGCCCCTCGGCCAAGTGCGCCTCGGGTCGCGCTCTGCGCTGTACTCCTCGGGCTGATTACAGCCCTGCGGGGTGCCGCTTCGATCGCTCACGCGGAATGCGGTACTGCTTTGGACTGATGTTGTTGCTGTGAGTCTATCTTTTCCGCAAATCTGATAGCCATGGCAGTTGATACGAGACCACGGAAGCGCTGGCGTGTCACAGCTCGCTCTCCTCAGCGTGCGGGTGATGATGAGAACGAGACTAGAACCGTGAAGAGCACAACGCGGGATAAAGCGGCTGCGGCTATGTTGAGGTATTGTGGACAGTTCCGCAGGGAAGTAGGCGATGTCAACGACTACGAAATTGTCCGGGTGCGTTGCATCAGCAAGTGAACCACTACGTTGAAGCACTTCGCGTATTTGAGTGGTCATGCTCATCACTTCTTGTCGAAGATGTAGTCGCGATGGAACTGAAGGAACATCTCTCTGCTTTGCACAGGAAGTCGCGGGTACGAACGACCATGTTCTAGGCCAAGGCGCTCAATGTTCTTCTTGGAAAGGGACTTCGCGATCAGCATTCGTTTGTTGTCTTCGAACGTGATCAGTCCTTTGTCGAAGAGTTGGTCAACTGTGGGGCTTAGGATGAAGCCATTGCGAACATCCAGCCGTTCAGCGTTGTCGCATACTGCCCATGGTTTGATGTGACTGGCGTTCAACAAACGAGCATCATCAACTCCGGTGATCGGGCAAGAGGAAAGGGACAGCAGCAGCTTCTTGCGGAACCGTTCCTGACCAATTCGGATGCTCAGCAGAATGTCCTTTGTCGTGACGGATGGCTTGTCCTCATCAAGGACTTGGTTCCTCTCGTCATAGTCGAACAAACTCACCACGCCAGTGTCAAGCATCTTGAACGAACGGCCATTTCGGATCTCACGATAGAGTACTCCTCTGATGCCCGCCTTCCACTCTTGTGAGCGCTGAGCATCTGGGTAGTACCGCGAGATCTGGCTATAGATGATCTCCCATGTCGCGACACCGTGGTTGTCTTCAAGGACGCGTCGTATGGCTTCCGCCTTGGTCATTGAAACGCTTGGAGAATCGTTCTCATTGGGTTGTTGCGATGTATGCTTGGCCCGGATGCCGCGTGTCTGGATATTGGGGTGCCAGTTCACCAGCTTGGACCATTTTGTAGACAAGGCGACGAAGCCCGTTCGCCCCCACCTTTAGGGTTGCGGCTAAGTCCTGTACCGTTCGATACTGGCCCTTGGTTTCTGTGAGAATGGATTGCCGCAGTTGGTAGGTCCGATTCCACTCGCCAGCCACTTTGGAGCTTGGTTGTCCGGGCTTGGCACCATCTCGACCTGGTGCTTTTCGTGCCAAGCTTTTCCCTTGATTGTCAGGTCCTAATTCCGTTGTGCTTGGCACGGATTGGCCGGTTTGTGCCAAGCTCTTGTCCCTTGGAGGGGCAGTGGGTAGACGATAGGTGGTCCAACGCCGTTTGTTGTCGGAAGAATGCACCCTAACCAGACTGCTCGAACCGATGTCCGAATAGGTCCGGATAATGTCCGGATTCACTGGGAGGGCTGTGCAAGCGAGTTCAATTCCTTGGCATTGAGTGAAATGTGAGTGGAGCTGTGGCCCTTGTGCGTATTCTCGGGGTAACGCATTTAGGCCATGTCCCGACTTGTCCGGTTCTTGTCCGGATAGCAGGTGGTGGCAATATGAGGCGACCCCACTCATCGCTCTTGGTTGCGCAGGTAAACGGTCGAAGGTCCTTTTCCCACACGTTGGATCCTACCCTGTGTCATCAGTTCTTGAAGATCGCGACGCAATTGACGCTCGGTCACCTCGGCGACCCGTGCCAGTTCACCGATGGAGTAGTGCCTACCCAGCACCATGTGATCGAGGATGACCTTTTCGCGCGGGCTTGTCTTCGGTTGTTCCCAGGTCTTGGACAGGTACATGGTCAGCTGGAGAATGCCGTCCTTCATTCTCCAAGTGGGCGCCTTCGCTTTCGCCTCTTTACAGGCCCGAATGATCGCTGGGATGCCCGAGCCCATCTGCTCCATGTACCCACGGAAGAGGAACACATTGGCGATCGAAGGATTGACCAATCGCGAAATATGCCCTTGCTGAGCGTCCACTTCCGTCCAGTTCTCTGGCAGGTCAGCTGGATTCACGAAAACCAGGCGATCGGAATGGATCTCAATGGCAACGCTGCCTGTTGACCGTTCGTAATCCCGGTGCACCAGGGCGTTCACCAAGGCTTCCCGCAACGCGAACGGCGGATATGCGGGAATATCGATGCGCTGGGTGTGGTCCGGAGCGAACCCGATCCGGTCCGGAACTAGCCGCTTAAGTACAGATAGCGCTTCATTGAGCGATTTGATCGCAGGTCCCGAAAAAGCCATCCGGCGGGAGGGCTTGTTACTACCGGTGTATTCCACCAGACGGATGTCAAGGTGCGGCGCCCAACGCAGTGGGTCCTCCGCGAAAAGCACGACACAGCCGTTCGTCAATTGTGCTCCTTTCGAGAGCTGCAACCGTGCAAGCAGGTCACTGGTATCTTCCGGGACGGACAAGCCGAACCGATTACTGCGCATCATATCAGCTTTGGCACGCTGTATTTCGTTGGTGTCGCAATGACCCAACTCGAAACCCGGCATTGCCTCCTGCTCCCAACGAAGGAGAGCAGTAGCAGAACGCTGTAGCATGGCACTGGTCTCATCCTGGGTCGCGCGCATTTCCATGCCGCCGAGCCGTACGTACACATCTGATCCGTATCGATAGGGCTTGGAAGCACCCTCAGCCACTTCCACCAGCACCACTTCCTTGTCCCCTATCACTTCGGTCCGCACAAGGAAGACGGGTCTTGGCCGTATGGACCCGGCTAACGTTCTCGTCAATTCCTCGGCACGCTCCTTCGCTTCCTTCACTCCTTCCACTTTCCCATCCTGGGCTACGCCCCAGATCACGGACCCACCGCGTTGGTTGATCAGCGCACATGCGGAGGCCGCGATGCGCTCCAAGCTGCGTCCGGAGCCCGCAAATACCGTGGTTTCGGATTCTCCACGGGCGATCAGGTCTTGAAGCGGGCTCTTCATTTCTTCAGTCGTTTCATGACCTCCTCACTGGACAGCTTGGGCAAGTGCTTCTGCAGTACTTCACGGTATCGGCGGAACTGAGCGTTCACGAACAAGCGCGCGTCTTCTGGTTCAGCGTACGGCTGCACCCAATTGCCCTTGCGTTTACCCACTTCAGTGATGTCGTGCCGCATGGCCAACTCATAGAGGTCGATGACTTTCAGATCAGAAAGCAGGGTCGTGGATCTATAGGTCATTCCTGCTTTCAATGCGAAATGATCTTCGACATCCGTGTTACGATACTGGTCCAGAAGCTGGCGCGCCAGTGCTACATGCTCATGCACCAGGAACCATCGCGGTATGCCGCGCTCGATGGCACGAATGGCTTCCCGGTGGGTGATCGAGAGGTCGTCCTTCTTCTCTTTTCCCGAACCATAGCGCGGAAAGATGATGCCCAAGAACAGATCGCATTCCTCCACAGCTTTCAGGCAGCTGTCCATGGCCGATACCTGCGGATCCACTGGAACGGTGCCCCTATGCGACATCAACACCTCATACCCGTAACCTTCGAGGTCCGCGTAGATCGCTTCAAGCAAGTTCTCTTGCCCATACACCGAAGAAGAGACCAAGACCTTCGGCTTGGCCTTAGGCGTTGCAGCTCTGGTGGATCGCTTCTTCGCACTCATGGCTTTGGTACTACCCCAAAGTTCATCTTCATGCAACGTAATGGAAGTTCACGATTCAGTTTGAGCGTTTGCAGCGGAAGGCCCGCAGCGCATGCATTCGACCCGCCGAACGGCGGGGTCGCAGCCGGTGTTCGGCCGGCCTGCGGGGTGCCGCTTCGATCGCTCACGTGGTGAGCGTTTGGCGATTGATTATGTTGATTATTCACCACCACGGCTCTAGAGTGTCACGAAAGATCTTGGCAGAAGGAACTGAGAGGAGATCATTCTCCAATTCGAAGGGGTCTCGAGAATGTGTCTCGAACTGTTCGGTGAGATCAACTAGGTCGCCGTATAGAGGAGTCTTTACTCTCTTGTAAGGCTTGTTGTACCCACCCTCAACACGTTCAGATCCGTCAGGTTCGAACCAATTTGAGACTTCTATATAGCGCTCTGCTTTGCCAAAGTGGACCGGCTGTAATTGCGTGCCATAGCCTCGCAGCCAATAGTAGACTCTCCCATAGTATATGGTATGAAGGAACCGTTCGAAAAGCCTTGGTCGAAATGTGGTGGTGCCTAAATCCTCGGTGAGAGGTACGACCCAGAGGATAAATGCGCCGCGCTTGGTATACTGCTCGGTCCTGTGGAGAATCGTGTTGATGGGAAGCGTGCTTGCCTGAACTTCGATTACTACAGCTTTGTTGTTGCCAATTCTCCCACTGATGTCCGGTTCAACCTTCGTGTAGCCTTTGCTGGTATCAGCATTCAAATCCTTTCTTTCGAGTGACCAACTTCCGGAGGGGAATTTCTTTTGTAATACCGCCACCATTTCGTCCTTGCATGCAAGGTGAAGGTCACTTTCTCGACTGGCGGTTGGACTCAGTCGTGCTTTGTATGCGAAGTGATCCCGAGCTTCTATGCACTTCCGGACGATAAGCTCTTCATAAGTGTCAGGGCAGTAGAATGGCCCTTCGCTCTTGTTGGTGTGGGCGGCATGAACAACCCTGTTGTCCGCGCATCGCCTCGCGGTTAGTTTGATGCTGTCGTATTCCTCGAAGCTCATGTGATACCAACGATTAGGTCAGTTCGCCTTGATAGAATCAAAGACGCCCAAGTATCTGAAGAAGAGGTCCTCAGTCGTATTCGTCGTAGATAGGTCGGTGGGAATTGAGTGAAGATCGAAGAAGAACTTGCAGCATAGGCTTCCCAAGTACCAGATGTAGTCTTGCGAAGAAGGGTCTTGAAGGCTAAGCTGTGAGATGGAGTAGTGAATACGATTGTCTACATCAGGATGCACTATCTGTGTTACAGATTTCGGGTTTCTCAGGATGAAGAGCATCATACTGTGAGCCAGAACGATAGCAACGCCTTTGTGAAGCTTGTACTGTTCGCTGTCGCTTGCCTTGTCAATGATGCTCTCAAAGGCTACAATGTCAGCTTCTGTTTCAATCCTCTTCCAGAGGGCGATTTCTTCCGCCTTGAGTTCGGATAAAGGCTTACCGAACAGATTTTTCAGTGCGGCGCAATGTTCGTTTGTTAGATGAGCGTATTCATGAAAAAGACTATAGACGACAATGTCTTGAAACAAGCCATTGACCTTTTCGGCATACCACTTCTCTGTAGGATTATTGTGCCTTTCGGGATTGGGTAGAGAAAGGTCCCAATCAGAGTAGGAGTCTTTAAGTGAGACGGCCCATTCGAACAATTGCCTAGCTCTCTGCAACAGCTGTGTGTCATACTTTATCATGCCTGAGAAGCATCCCGAAATCATACGCTTTTGAACACCTTCTTCATAGATGATCAATAACGAGTAGGTCATTGCCCAGACGAAACCGAGGTATGTCTCTTGGAGGTGAATCTCCTGTGAACCACAATCTGCATAAGGCGATTTGACCGGTGCCTTTTCAATGTGCCACTTGATTCCGGGCTTCACATCTCCTTTAAGTACTGAGGCCGTAAGAGACATTAGTGTATGGTCCCGTACATTCTCAAAGTGAGCAATGACGTTATGCGCCATTACACGGACGGGGAAATTGCCAGGGTGCGTTGACGGTGAGAAGGAAGCATTGCTCATGGTTGTCCTAAATGGTGATAGTTAGGCTAATGTACTTTGAGTTGTGCGTGACGGATTGGAGCGGAAAGCCCGCAAGCCCTGTAATCAGGGCGCGGACTTGCAGCGGAAAGCCGGACCCCGCCTGCATTTGAGGCGGGGGCACGCCCCAGTAACCACTATGCTGCACCGCTCTCATCAGTTCCGAAGCACTTTGCCCGAGGTGATGATCGACTGCAACCGCTCCAACGTCTTCCGCTGCATGCACAACTCCACAAAAGCCTTCCGCTCCAGGTCCAGCAGGTATTGCTCGCTCACCTCGGTGGCTTCCGACAAGTCACCCCCGCACATCACGTAGCCCAGCTTCTCGCTGATCAGCGCATCGTGTTGGCTGATGTAATTGCCGCTGAGCATGCTGTTGGCGCCCACGTACACGATGCCGAGGCCTTCCTGACCGAGCACCTTGATGTCCTTGCGCGGCGCGGGCTTGGTGTAGCCCTTGTTCCAGAGGTCCAGCGCGCATTGTTTGGCGTAGGCCAGCTGGTGGGCGCGGCTGACAATGACCTCGTCCTGACCACGACGCAAGTAGCCTAACGTGAATGCCTCGTGCCCGCTGGTGGCCACCTTGGCCTGGCCGATGGTGAGGAAGCGCTCGCGCATGGCGTTGATGCGGATGTCGCCCTCCTTCAGCTCGTCGGCGAGGCGCAGGGCGAACTCCTTGGTGCCGCCGCCGCCGGGGATCACGCCCACGCCGAATTCCACAAGGCCCATGTAGGTCTCGGCGTGCGCCACCACCTTGTCCGCGTGCAGGCAGAGCTCCGTGCCGCCGCCAAGTGTCAGTTGGTGCGGGGCCGCCACCACGGGGATGCTGCTGTAGCGCATGCGCATCATGGTGTTCTGGAAGGTGCGCACGGCCATCTCCAGGTCGTCGTACTCCTGCTCCACGGCCATCATGAAGATCATGCCCACGTTGGCGCCCGCGCTGAAATTGGCGCCGTCGTTGTACACCACCAGGCCCTTTGCCCCTTGCTCGGCGAGGTCGATGGCCTTGTTGAGGCCCTGGATCACCTCCGCGCCGATGGTGTTCATCTTGCTCGTCCAGCTCACGCTCAGGATGCCGTCGCCGAGGTGACGCACCGTGGCGGCGCTGTTCTTCCACACCATACTGCTTTCGGGCAGGTCGCTGAGCACGATGGTGCCTTCCGCGCGCGGCACCGACTTGTAGCTCTTGCTGGGGATGTCGTAGTACAGCCGCTTGCCGCCTTCGGTTTTATAGAAGCCGGTGTGACCCGCGGCCAACATCTCATCCACCCAAGTGGCGATCGCTGGCGCGCCGCACTTTCCCATTTCAGCTTTCACATTTCCTATTTCAATGGCATCCCACGCCTCAAAGGGGCCCAGCTCCCAGCCGAAGCCCGCGCGCATGGCGTCGTCGATCTTGTACAACGCATCAGTGATCTCGGGGATCCGGTGGCTCACGTAGGCGAAGAGCCCGTGGAAACTCTTGCGGTAGAACTCGCCGGCCTTGTCGGTGCCGTTGTAGAGCAGCGCGGTGCGCTTGCGGAGATCGTCCTCCTTCTTCGCGGCATCCAGCGTGGCGCCCGCCGTACGGCGGGTCACCTGCGGACGGTACTCGAGCGTCTTCAGGTCGAGGGCGAGGATGTCGCCTTTCGGAGATGAACGGTCCTTGAAGAAGAAGCCCTTGCCGGTCTTGCTGCCGAGCATGTTCTTCTCCACCATCTGTTGCAGGTAGCCGGGGATGGCGAAGAGGGCGTTCTGCTCGTCGTTGGGGCAGTTGTCCTTCACGCCTTGGGCAACTTTCACGAGCGTGTCGAGGCCCACCACGTCGGCCGTGCGGAAGGTGGCGCTCTTCGGGCGGCCCAGCACGGGACCGGTCAGGCGGTCCACTTCCTCCACGGTGAGGCCCATCTCCTCCACCAGGTGGAAGAGGCCCATGATGCCGAACACGCCGATGCGATTGGCGATGAAGGCGGGCGTGTCCTGGCAGCGCACGGTGACCTTGCCGAGGATCCGCTGGCCGTAGTCCTCCAGGAAGTCGAGCACCGCGGGATCGGTATCCGGACCGGGGATCAGCTCCAGCAGCGGCAGGTAGCGCGGCGGGTTGAAGAAGTGCGTGCCGCAGAAGTGTTTGCGGAAGTCGTCGCTGCGGCCCGCGCTGATCGCGTTGATCGGGATGCCGCTGGTGTTGGTGGTGATGAGGGTGCCGGGCGTGCGGTACTTCTCGACTTTCTCAAGTAGTTGCTGCTTGATGTCGAGCCGCTCGATCACCACCTCGATGATCCAATCGCAGTCCTTGATCTTGGCAAGGTCGTCGTCGAAGTTGCCGGTGCTGATGCGCTTCGCGAAGCGGGCATCGTACAGCGGCGCCGGACTGCTCTTGATCGCGGCGGCGAGGGCGTCGTTGACGATCTTGTTCTTGTCGCCACCTTCTTTCGGGGCGATGTCGAGCAGCAGCACTTCGGTGCCCGTGTTCGCGAAGTGGCAGGCGATGCGGCTGCCCATGACGCCGGAACCGAGAATGGCGACTTTGCGGATGTTTCGTTTGGTCATTGGTCGTTCAGTAATTCACCACAGAGGCACAGAGGGCACGGAGGAATGCAATTGATGTGCATCGGTATCCATCTCGTTTTTCTCTGTGTCCTCTGTGCCTCTGTGGTGAAGCATTTCAGAAGAGTTGTTCCTGTTCGAGTATCCTATCCAGCTCGTTCATCACCGTCCGGAAGTTGCTCAACTGCGCTGCGGTGAAACGCGATTGCACCGCCTGGTTGAATTTGATCACCGTGCTGCGGCTCACGTCGCGCATCTGCTTCCCTTTGGCGGTGAGGTGGATGCGTACCACTCGCTTGTCGGCCTTGTCGGCGATGCGCTTGATCAGGCCTTCCTCTTCCATGGCCTGCAGGGTGCGCACGAGGCTGCGGGCCTCCATGCCCATCTTCGGGCCGAGCTTGGTGCTGGGCGTGCCCTCCGGTTCAATGTTGAGCAGGATCTGCCCCACGGCCATACTGCCACCATACTTGGCGGCTTCGGTGTTGTAGATGCGGGAGATGCGGCTCCACACGCGGCGGATGGGAAAGTCGATCGTCTCTTCGGGCTTCATGCGGACTGGTACGCAAGGTAATCGGAAAAGGTATGCATGCATACTAACAACATGGGGTGGGAGATCGGCGTTCACCACAGTATCCGATCTTCGCGCCATGCGTCACACTGCTTTTCTTGTTCTGCTGTCCGTTGCAGCGCTCATTCCCGGTTGCCGGAAGGAGGACACCCCGGTCAGCACCCCGACACCAAGCGGGCCACGGCTCATCCTGAAGTTCGCCTTCGACAGCACGCAGGTGCGGCTCGACGAACTGGGACAACCGGAGCCGACACTGCCCGCCGGTCACGCGGCCCAGCACCCGCGGTTCAATGCGATGAGCGCGCACTACGTGGAGTTCGCGCCCACGGCGTGGACCCTGCCGGGACAAGGCAGCGTGGTGTATCACGCCCCGGAGACCAGCGCAGGTGGGGATGTGGCGATCGATTTCGCGCAGAGCGTGCTGGCCGGGCAGGGTGAGGTCTTCCTCAATGTGCCCTTGAGCACCCTGACGCCCGGGGCCTACCCGTGGATCCGGGTGTCGCTCGGTTACCAGAACTACCCGATCGACTTCCGTTACACGGACACGGTGTTCGGGCTGGGAGCGATGGACCTCACCGGCACGGTGGCGTCGTTCATCGGATTCAACACCTACATCGGCACCTTCGCGGTGGATCAGCAGACGCTGACGGTGAACGACGACCGGCCGCAGGGCTTCTGGGCCTTCGAGGTGAACGACCCGCTCGTACCCACCCCGGTGATCTCCGGACAGGCCCCGGGCACCACGGTGGTGAACCCGCTCTTCGCCACCTCGCCGATCCCGGGCAATTCGTGCCTGGTGACGGGTGGATTCGCGCAGCCGTTGGTGATCACGGGTCAGGAGACCGAGGACGTGGTGATCACGGTGTCGCTGAGCACCAACAACAGCTTCGAGTGGATCGACAACGGGGATGGCCACTACGAGCCGCTCGCCGGCGACCTGGTGGTGGACATGGGCATCCGCGGGCTGATCCCTATCGTGGAGTGACCGCGCTGCGGCGCTGGTACACGCGCACGTGCTCCACATCGAAGCTTGTGTCCTCCGGCCAGGGTTCGGCCCGCTTCGGACCGTTGCAGAAGCCCTTGGGCTCGCTCACCGCCAGGTCGAGGATGATGTTGAGCCCATCCTCGGCGCGTGGGAAGTAGGGCGCGGTGTGGTGGTCGCCGGTCGCTCGGCCGCACGCGGGCAGGGGCCGCCCGCGCTGATCCACGAAGCGGCCCCGGTACTGCACCAACTCCCCGTTGATGAACCAGCTGATGCCGTCGCGCTCCCACTCCACCACGTAGTCATGGAAGTCGGCCGACAGGTCGGGCAGGCGCTTCTTTCCGTTGGTGGAGAACTTGGGCCGGCCCCAGCGGTGCAGCGCGCCCTTGAACAGACCGGGATGCTCGCCGCAGAACTCGAAGACGTCGATCTCCGTCTCGCCCCCAAAGCCCCAGAACGCAGGCCAAAGGCCGGTGCCCTTGGGGATTCGGCAGCGCACCTCGAAGCGACCGTAGGTGAAGCGCACATCGCCCACCGAGTGCACCATGCCACCCTCGTGCTCCTTGCGCCGGCCGTGCCACTCGCCCTCGCGCGCCCGCACGCCCAAGTGCAGCTGGCCACCGCTCACGGTCACCAGGTCGTCGCGGAAGATGGTGTTGCTGGTGCCCATCAGGCGGCAGCCGTCGCAGCGGTCGCTGCCATCATCGCTGTAGGGGAACCAGGTGCGCCAGGTGTCCGGGTCCAGCCGGTCGCCGTTGAACTCATCGCTGAACACCAACTGCCAGGCGCTGGTGTCGCAGCGTCCACCGTCATCGGCCTGCACAGGGCCCACGCGCTTCTCGAGTTTCGTCTGTGCGGTGGCGGTGCCGACCAGCAGCACGGCGGCCAGCAGGGGCAGAGCGTTCCTCATGGCGCGGGCGTCACGGCCCCCGATCCGGTGATGGTGGACGAGACCTTCGGCGTGCCGCGGTAGCGCACGTTGCCACTGCCCATGATGCGGGCATCCAGCATGTCCACCGCGGTGAGGGCCACATCGCCGCTGCCCATGATCTCCACATCCGCGCTGCCCGTGCTCAACTCCAGACCCTCCACGTTGCCGCTACCGGCGATGATCAGTTCAGCCTCGCCGGCCGTTCCGCTCAGCACCACATCACCGCTGCCCTGAATGTCCACCTTCAGCGTCCGCGCGCTCACCGGCACCGTGATGTCGCCACTGCCTTGGACGGTCACCTCGAAGCGCTCGCCCGCAAAGGCGCCACTGCAATTCACGTCTCCGGAGCCTTCCACACCGACCCGTTCCAACGTCGGCATGGTGATGCGCACCACCAGGTCCACGTCGCTCATGAAGCACTCGGTGGTGCGGACGTGCCATACCCCGGACTTCACATCGGTGTCCAGCAGGTCGAGCGCAGCGGCAGGGCCTTCGGCCTTCACCTGCTGCACCGGCCCTTGCAGGATCTCGACGTCGATGGAGCCTTCCGTGATCACCCCGTTGAAGGGGGCCACGGAGAGATCACGCGTCACCACAGGCCCCGGCGCGTCCACACAGTTCATGTTCCAGCAGCCCTGCACCAAGGGCAGGAAGATGAGCAAAGGGAGCAGGGGCTTTCGCATGGTTCAACGCATGAGTTGGAGGCTGCCTTCGTAGCGCACGCCGTTGAGGTCGATCACATAGAAGTAGGTGCCGACCACGGCGGGCTCACCGGCGAAGGTGCGCCCATCCCAGCGGGTGGCGTTGCCCAGGCTCTCCCACATCTTCTGGCCCCAGCGGTTGAAGATGCTCATCTGCAGGCAGCCGCCCAGTTCGGCGTCCGTGATCGGCGCGAACAGGTCGTTGTTGCCGTCGCCGTTCGGGGTGAAGATGTTGGGCACCGTGATGTCGGTGTGGTCGTCCAGCGTGCCGGCGGGATAGTTCTGGGTGATGGAGGCGGTGCAGCCCTGCGCATCGGTGATGGTGAGCGTCACAGTGAGATCGCCGCCATAGGGCAGCACGGGCGACGGCTGCGGTTCGGTGGAGATGGTGCCATCGCTGAAGGTCCATAGCCAGCTCACCGCGCCCTGGCTCAGGTCGGTGATGAAGGCGCGCAGCCCGTCGCAACGCGGCTCGAGCCGCACGGTGAAGGCGGCCTGCGCTTCACCCGCGATGGTCACCAGCACCTGGTCCTGCGCGGTGCACGTGTCGTTGGTCACCACCAGGGTATAGAGGGTGGTGGCCGTCGGGCTGGCATTGGGGTTGGCGGCCGTGGGGTCGTCCAGCCCGGCACCGGGCAGCCACAGGAAGGTGGAGCCCGGGATGGAGCTCGGCGCACCGCCGATCACCACCGCGTTGCCGAAGCAGGCCGTCTGGTCCGGTCCGGCGTCCACCGGCGGGTCGTCGTTCACCGTCACGGTCACCTGGTCGGTGCCGCTGCAGCCGGCCGCGTCGGTCACGGTCAGCGTGTAGATGGTGGTGCTGGACGGTGCCGCCAGCGGGCTCGCGCTCGTGGGGTCGTTCAACCCCGCGGTGGGCGACCAGCTATAGTCCGTGCCGCCCGATCCCTGCAGCTGCACATCGAAACCGGGGCATACCCACACATCGGGCCCTGCATCGGCAGTGGGCAGCGCCCCAACGCTCACGGTGACGTCATCGCTCGCGCTGCACTGGTTGGCGTCCGTCACCGTCAGGGTGTAGGTGATCGTGCCGGTGGGCGTGGCGATGGGATCCTCCGCCGTGGCGTCGCTCAGGCCGGTGGCCGGCGTCCACAGGAAGCTGCCCGTGCCGCTGCCATCGAGCTGCACGCTGGCGCCGGTGCAGATGGTGGTGTCCGTGCCCGCGCTCACCGCAGGCAGCGCGTTCACCGTCACCGTCACCGTATCGCTGTTCACGCAACCGTTGGGGCCCTGCACGCCCACGATGTAGGTGGTGGTGGCGCCCGGCTGTGCGGTGGGGTTGCCCACGTTGGGGTCGCTGAGGCCGGCACCCGGGCTCCACAGGATGGTGCTGCCCGGCGGCGCGGTGGGCGAACCGCCGAGGGTGGTGGTGGTGCCCGCGCAGATGGCGGCGTCCGCACCAGCGTCCACGACGGGGAGCGCGTTCACCGTCACCGTCACCGCATCACTGGCCACGCAGCCCTGTGCGTCGGTCACGGTGAGCGTGTAGGTCGTGGTGCCGGTGGGGAAGGCCAGCGGGTCGGCGACGTCGGTGGCGCTGAGCCCGGTGCCGGGTGACCAGCTGTAGTCCGGCCCGCCGCTGGCGTTCAGCTGCGCGGTATCGCCGATGCAGAGCGCGAGGTCAGCGCCCGCGTCCACCGGCGGGGCCAGCTCCGTCACGGTCACCGTGGCGCTCGTGTCCGGGCATCCGCCCTGCGCGGCGATGGTGAAGGTGTACACCCCGGGTCCATCCACGGCCGGATCGTACACGTCGACATGCAGTGCGTTGTTCGGATCGGACCACGTGCCCGAAGGGTCAGGGGTGCCGGTGAGCGAATCGGTGAGGGTGAAGGTGGTGCCGCTGCTGCAGAGGATGGCGCTGCCCGATCCGCCCGGATCAAGGGCTGCGGTTACGGTCACCACCACAGTGGCGGTGTCCTCATTGCATGGCGCTACGGCGGGCACGAAGTACTGGCACACCGATCCGCCGGGCCAGAGCTGCGGGTCGAAGATGCCGTTGAAGGGAACGCCGTTCGGATCGGTCCATACGCCGCCAGGGTCCGGTGTACCGCCCAGCGCGCCGAACAGGTCCACCGGAGCACCCGTGCTGCAGAGATCCAGGACGGCATCCGTTCCAGCGTCCGGAGCGACCACTTCGGTGATGGTCACGAAGGCGGTGTCGTTCACGCACGGGGCCTGTGCGTTCACCACATAGCTGAACACGCCACCGCCGCCGCCCGGGGTGTAGGTGGGCGAGGGGCTCCAGGTACCATTGGGGTCCGGGTTGCCACCCAGCAGCGTGAACAGGCTCAACGCCCCTCCGTCGCTGCACACCGAGGTGGCCGCGTTGGTGCCCGCGTTCACCGGCAGGTTCACCGTCACGGTCACACTGTCCGTCGCGCTGCATCCATTGCCGTCGGTCACCAGCACACTGTAGATGGTGCTGGTGCTTACTGTGGCCACGGGGTCCTCGGCGGTCGCATCATCCAACCCGGTGGCCGGGCTCCAGAGGTAGCCGGTGCCACCGCTGCCGTCGAGCTGCGCACTTCCGCCCAGGCACAAGGCCACATCCGGTCCGGCACTGGCGTTGGGCAGCGTGTTCACGAACACCGTCATGGTGTCGGAGGCCGTGCAGTTGTTCACGTCCTGCACCACCAGCACATAGGTCGTGGTGGTGGAGGGGAAGGCCAGCGGGTCGGCGATCGCATCGTTGCTCAGGCCGCTGTTGATCGGTGTCCACTGGAAGCTTACGGCCGTTGGTCCCGAAGCGAGCACCTGGCCCGTGTCGCCTGCACAGAGCGTCAGGTCGGGGCCGGCGCTCACCGGTGGTGCGGGCAGCACCTCCACATTCACCGTGTCGGTGTTGGTGCAGCCGTTCACATCGGTCACGACCACCGCGTAGGTCGTGTTCACCGTCGGCGAAGCGATCGGGGCGCCCAGCGTGGGATCGTTGAGGCCCGTGGAAGGGCTCCAGAGGTAGGTGGCCCCCGGCGGGCCGGTGGGCGAACCGGTGAGGGGGGTGCCCTCCAATGGACAGATCTGGCGATCGGGACCCGCATCGGCGAAAGGCAGGGCGTTGACGGTCACCAGCACCTGGTCCGTCACCGTGCAGCCCACGCTGTCGGTGAGGGTCACGCTGTAGTTGGTGGTGCTGGTGGGGAAGGCCAACGGGTCCTCCGCGGTGGCATCGCTCAGGCTGCCGGCCGGCGTCCACAGGAAGCTGCCCGTCCCGGTGGCGTTCAGTTGCACGGTGTCGCCCGTGCACAGCGCCACGTCAGGCCCGGCATCGAGCTGCGGCTGCGACACCAGCACGCGCACGGTGTCGGTGTTCGTGCAGCCACCGTTGTTCACCTGCACGATGTAGGTGGTGGTGCCGGACGGGAAGGCCTGCGGGTTGGCCGCACTGGTGCTTCCGAGCCCGGTGATGGGGCTCCACGCGAAGGTGCTGCCCGGCGGGCCTGTGGGGCTGCCCCCGATGGTCACCGTGTCGCCCGCGCAGATCACCGCATCGGGACCGGCGCTGGCCGTGGGAAGCGCGCCGATGATGACGTCCACGGTCAGCGGCGGGGCGGCACAGCCCAGGCTGTCGGTCACCACCACGCTCACCTGTCCGCTGCCCGGGGCGCCCCAGTCCACGGTGATGGCGTTGGTGCCGTTGCCGCCGGCCAGGGTGCCGCCGGTCACCGTCCACGCATAGCCGGCACCGGTACCCTGTGGCAGGCTGTAGGTCACTCCCGTCGCGTTGGTGCACACTTGGGCAGGACCGGTGATCGGACCCTGCGCCACGAAGGGAAGCACCTGCACCTGCACCACCACGTCGATGGTCAGCGGCGGGCAGCCGTTGTCCGTCACGCTCACGCTGAAGAGGTAGGGCTGGTCCTGTCCCTGGTCGCATGCCGTGGTCCAGCAGAACTGGGTGCCCACGGTACCGTCGCCTTCCACCGGACTGCCGATGGTGGCGGGCGGGTTCACCAGGTTGCCGTCGAAGATGGTGCCCGCGGCCTGCAGGAAGAGCGAGTCGCCGTCCGCGTCGTCGAAGGCGAGGTCGATGCACAACTGGTCGCCGGCCTGCACGGTGTAGCTGGCGGCGATGGGGGTGCTGGCGGCCGGGGTGGCGTTGGGCGGGCACGGGATCGATTGCAGCTGAAGGTCGCGGCGTGTGCGACCGATCAACTGGCCGTTGCGGAACTCCTTCACCTCCACGGCCACCACGTAGTTGCCCTGCAGCGGGGCCATGTAGCGGGTGAGGCCCGTGGCGCCGTTAATGAAGGCGTAGCCGCCGGCGCCGAAAGGCTGGGCCAGACTGAAGCCGGGGTTGTAGTTCACCTCGTTCACCGGCCAGGTGAGCGTGGCCGGCGGCGGGATGATGCCCCCGCCGAAGTTCTGCGAGTTGTAGGGGATCTCGAAGGAGAAGATGAGCTGATCGCCGTCGGGGTCGCTGGCCGTGTTCAGGAAAGTGGCGGTGTCGCCGATGCACAGGAAGGGCGTGGGCTGGCCCAGGAACACCGGGCTGGAGTTGTTCACCAGGGGCGGCGGCACGAACGCGTAGTAACCGATGCCCGTGCCGTTGGGGTTGTTCAGGTTGTCGATGTCCAGGTTGCGGCAGCACATGTGGTAATACAGGTGCAGGCCCCCGAAGTTGAGCGGCACGTCCACCTGCCCCACGAAGGTGCCCTTCACCGTGCAGAGGCCCTGGCCCACGGCGCAGTTGTCCGGAAGGTCCGGCTCGATCACCAGCGAGTCCGTCAGGAACACCGGGATGTCCTGCAGCTTGATCTTGTCGGCGTTGGGGTTCTGCGGGTCCTGCAGGTAGGCGCCCACGAAGAGCGGGGTGCCATAGTCCTCGCCCAGCACCTCGTACAGCGACTGGAAGTTGGAGTTCGGTCCGCAGTTGAGGTAGAACTCGAGGTACACCTGGTAGCGGTAGAGACCGCTGCCCGGCGATGTCTCGCCCTGGTACACATAGCCCAGGTTGCCGCCCACCAGGTGGGTGGCCTTCGCAGGGACCGTGGCGATCAGCACCACGGCCAGGGCGGCCAGGGCGCGGAGGAAGGTTCGCTTCATGCGCGGAAGGGATCAATGGTGCACCATCATCCGCCGTGTCCAACGACCGTCGGGTCCCTGCACCGTCAGGCTGTAGGTCCCCGGCGTCCAAGGGGCAGCATCAAAGGTGGCCACGCGCGCGCCCACGGGGAGGGCGCTCTCCGCCACAAGTTCCCCCAAGGCGTTGTTGATGGTGACGGTCCATCCGGCGCCCGCAGGACGCGCGAGGGCGAGGGTGAACGGTCCGTCCGTGGGCACCGGATGCACCGACCCGATCGGGTCCGCCGCTTCGCCGATGCCGGTGAACGAACAGTCCCAGGTGGCCACGAAGCCCGCCCAGGTGATGGGACCGTTGCTCGCCTCCTGCCGCACGCAGAGCGTAGGGCCCGTGGAGCTGATCACACCGCCGTTGGGCAGGGCGCCCAGCCCGTTGCCGGTCAGTTCGTAGAGCAGGGGCGCGTTCACGTCCGGACCATCGTAGACCGCCAGGTAGTCGAAGTTCTCCTCGAAGGCGAACTCCGTGAAGGTGAGCGTCACCACCTCCGCGCCCGGTGGGGCGATCGTCACCGGCGCACTGAAGCCCGGGCTGTAGTCGTCCGCCACACCGCCATCGTCCACCAGCACGCCCTGGCACTCGGTCACCGTCAGCAGACCGTTGTCGGGCACCTGCGTGGTGTCGCACAGGAAGCCTTCCACGTAGGTGATGTAGTTCGTCAGCGTCTGCGTGTTCGTGCCGTTCACGTTCTCCACCGTCAGGCTCACGGTGTAGATGCCGGGCGCGGTGTAGGTGTGCAGCGGGTCCTGGTCGGTGCTGGTGCCGCCATCGCCGAAGGTCCACTGCCAGCTGAAGGGCAGCCCGGCGCTCTGGTCGGTGAACTGCACCACACCGTCGCAGGTGCTGGTGGGGCTGGCGGTGAACAGCGCGGTGGGCGGCACGCTCACCGGTGTCACGATCACGCTGAAGTCCTCCACCTGGCCGAAGCTCGGCGCATCGCACGGACCGGTGAGCTCGCCCACCACATCGACCGCCACGCGCATGCGCAACGGCGTGTTGTATACGATGCCCTGTGGAACAGCCACCGAGCCCGAGGGGTCCGTCGCGCTCAGTTCGAAGAACACGAGCTCGCTGTTCGCGAAGGCGCCATCATCATCTAGGTCGATCCACACGTACACGTCCTGGTCCAGCAGGTCGTCCGTGTCGAACTGGATGGGCACCACGGTGCCTTCCTCCACCGTGGCCACGTTGCCGCAGGTGCGGTCCACGTAGCCCTCCACGCCGTCAGGGCTTGTGCTGGTGATGCCGGCGAACGTGAGCCCAAGCAGCCCGAACCCGCAGCAGTAGCCCTGCGTCTGAGGCGTGCACTGCGGCGGGTCCAACTGCCCGTTCAGGTCCACGGTCACCAGGTCCTGCAGCACCAGCGTGTCCTGCCCGTTGGCGTTGATGGCGATGAGCTGCACGGTGTAGGTGCCGCTGGCCGCATAGATGTGCTGAGGCGAGGCCAGGTTGCTGCCGTTGCCGTCGCCGAAATCCCAGGTCCAGCCCGTGGGCAGGTTGGCCGTGGCATCGCTGAACTGCACCGCCCCGTCGCAGGTGAACACGGGCGATGCCGTGAACGCCGCCACCGGAGGCGCCGTGTTCGCGATCACCACCAGGCCCAGGTCCTCGGCCTGCCCGAACTGCGGCGGGGTGCACGGGGCGATCAGCGGGGCCAAGTCGTAGTCGGTCATGACGCGCACCCGAAGGGGCACGTTCTGCGCGGCGGTCGAGGGCACCAGCAGGGTGGCGCTGCCTCCGGTGCCGCTGGCCACGGCCAGCACCACATCGCCCGCATCGAAGCTTCCGCTGTTGTCCCAGTCCACCCAGGCCTTCAGCTGGTGCCCCGCAATGGTGCCCGTCACCACCGTGAGCGTGAAGGTGGAGCCGGCCGCCACCGTGTCGATCACGCAGCTACGGTCCAGGTAGCCCCCGTCGCTCACCGCATCGCCCGAGGTCAGCACCACGTCGTTCATGGTCAAGCTGGTGATGCCGAAGCCGGCGATGGTGGGCGCGTTCGCCGGGGGACAGATGGCCTGCGGCACCGCGCCACTGGCGTTCACCGTCACCGCGCCGGGCACGGTCAGCGTGTCGCTGCCGAAGGCGTTGGTGACGATCAGCGTCACGTCGAACACACCGTCCACGGCATATGTGTGCAGCGGATCCTGCTCGGTGCTGGTGCTGTCGTCGCCGAAGTGCCATTCCCATGCGGTGGGCGCGAAGTCGGAACCGTCCGTGAACTGTACGCCTCCGGTGCAGGTGAAGGCGGGGCTGAAGCTGAAGTCGGCGACGGGCGGTGCCTCCAGCGGCACCCAGCCGAAGCGGAGGTCGGGCCGCTGATCGCTCGTGAGCAGGGTGCCGCCGTTGAAGGTGCACACGTTCGGGTTCGGCGTGGCCCGGTAGGTCACGCTGGTGAACCCCGTGGAGGTGCGGTACATGCTGCTGTTCTCCGTGGTGAAGCCGTTGGAGAAGCAGGTCTCCACCACCACGTTGCTCACACCGTCCCACACGAAGGGTGTGCTGAAGGGGTGCGTGTTCCATCCCGGCTGTGCCGTGTGGTCCTGGGGCCCCCACACCACGGTGGTGCCGGCCAGCCATTGGTTGGTCATCACCGTGGCCGCGGTGGCTCCGATGCGCACGGTGAAGTCCTGGAGCACGGTGGGGGAGGCGGTGGCCACGTGGAAGGCCAGGGACACGATGTCGCCCTCGCCCATGCCCGCCGCCGCAAGCTCACCGCCAAGCACCAGCAGCTGGTGGCGCGACCCGTTGGCCTGGTTGCCGTAGGGCGCGGGGTATTGGTTGGGGGCGTTGAAGGCCAGTCCCGTGCCGAGGTCGATGTCGATCTGGGCCATCAAGGGGCTCGTCAGAACAGGGATGACGAGAGTGGCGGCGCGGTGTGTCCAGCGGCGGAAGGAGGGTCGCATTCGGCGGGCTCGTAGGGGCGGTGAAAGGTAGCCGTTCGTTCCGATCGACCGGCGCTCATGCCGCTCATTCCGAGGGGGTTCCCGATCGCGGCCACCCCGCGGTCGAACCGGTGCCGGTCCTGGTCGAACCTTTCCCTCCGTTCACCCGTAAGCAGGGGGAGTTCGCCGATCCACCGGCGCCCCATGCCGTTGCAGCAGACGTGCGTTGATCAGGTACGCGGCCAGGTGCTGGCCCACGGTGCTGATGCGGTGCTGTGGGAACACTCCGGCATCCTCACCCGCGTGGACCTCGAATCCGCGCTGGCCCGGGTGGAGGCCGGCTCACTGAGCGTCAGCGATCCCGTCGCCGTGCGCAAGCGCTTGGTCAGCGTGCTGGTGGAGGGCGTGGAGAACATCCTTCACCATGCCGGGCAGGCCCAGGCCGCCGAAGGCAGCGTGCTCGTCGGCCGCACCGAGGAGGCGTACCGCATCGTGCTCGTGAACCGTGTGGAACTCGCCACCGCGGCGCTTCTTCAGCACCGCATCGAGATGCTCAACGCCATGGACGAGGTGGCGCTGAAGGAGCACTACCTGATGCTGCTCGCCAATGAATCGCGCACCGCCAAGGGAGGGGCCGGGCTCGGCCTGCTCACCATGGCCCGCCGCAGCCGCCGGCCCATGCGGGTGCACGTGTCCGCGAACGGAGGCGGGTACGCCGTGTTCTGCCTCGAGCTCGCCGTAGCGCGCGGGGACTGACGGTCAGTGCGCGTTGGTGGCCTCGGCCGCGTAATCCTCCAGGTGGTTGAAACGCGCGGTCAATCGGCCTTCCTCCACGATCGTGGCCCGGTCGATCATCGCGTCGTCCCCCTCGCCCAGCAGCGCCGGAAGCACGCGGTCCATCAGGTCCTGCGCGAAGGCCTCGGAGGCATCCCGCGGCAGCGCACAGGGAAGGTTGTCCACCGCCATCACGCCGATGCTGCCCGCGGCGCCGAAGGCCACCTCGCCGCTGGTGACCGGCGAATACCCGTAGAACGGTTCGTCGACGGTGCTGGCCCGCAGGGTGCTGTCGATCGGGCCGTCCACATCGCAGCTCACGTCGGCGATCAGCCGCAGGGCGAGGCCGGGCGTCCGCAGGTCGTCGTGCGTGAGGATCTTCGGACCGCGCGGGTCCCAGAAGTGGCACGCGAGGTACACCGAGGCGTGGCGCAGGTAGGGCAGCAGCCCGGCGCGGTGGCCGCCCGGGTCGCGGTGGAAGGCGGAACGGTCGAAGGGTGCACCGTCCACGCGGTGGTACAGGTCGCCGGTGCCGAGCACGGTCACTGTGGGGCCTGGGTGGCTCCCGGCCATCAGATCGGCGGGTGCCGTGCGCCGCAGGTCGGCGGCCTCCAGCATCTCTAAGGCGCCCTGGCCCACGCGCCCGGCGCCGGTCATCACGATGTGCAGCGCGTCGCGGTCCACCAGCTTCAGCACCTCGTGCTTGAGCTCGGCCAGGTCGTGGCAGTGGTGGGCGGCCTTCAGCTCCGGACCGCCGCGCAGCAGGTTCCAGCCGCGCATTGCGTTGTAGGCGCCCACCACACCGGCCCAATGGCCGAAGGCGAGCACCCGTTCGCCTGAGCTGTCGGTGAGCAGCTCGTGGTCGATCAGCGTGATGCCCTTGCGCACCACGGCCTGCATCAGCTTGCGGTTGTGCGGCTGCTTCTTGATGGTGTGGCTGAAGATGAGGTAGCGCTTGCCTTCCAGGAGATGCTCCACGGGCACCTCCTTCACGCCGATGAGCAGGTCGCGGTCGCTGAGGTCGGCGGCCAGGCGCACGCCGGCAGCCTCGTACTCGGCGTCGCTGAAGGCGCGCACCGGGCTGGGCTCCACCACCAGGTCCAGATCGGGATGCATCGCCAGCGCGCGGCGCGCGGCCTTCGGCGTCATCGCCACCCTCCGGTCCACGGGCACCTTCCACTCCCGGATGATGCCGATCCTATGGTTGCTTCCCTTCATGCCTGCTTGGAACGGCGGCAAATGTAGACGCTTCGTCAGGCCGGGTGGCGATCCGTGCCGGATCGTCCGCAAGCCCCGGTCGGCACGCGTTTCGCCACGCTGGTGCCGTAGCTTTGCGCTTCGTTCCTTGAACCATCCATGGGGCCGACCTGGTTTTGACAGCGGCTGGGTGATGTGCGTAAGCAGGTCGAGCGTGAGGTGCGGCTCGTTATCCCAGTGCCTCAACGCCATAACTGGCGACGTCAACTACGCGCTCGCAGCCTAATGGCCTCAGGCCAACGGCTTTATCCACGTGAACAACAGTAGCGTGGACGAGTGCCCCTCGGGGAGGTCCGTCCTTCGCTTTCCCGGTACAGGGGTATCATCCTGAAGGGCTGGCCCGCGCTGTGGTCCGGTGCGCGGGTGAGACACAGGACCTAAGCCACCACTGGGGTGCCCTTCCCCAGGTGATGGTCGAAAACCAATGAAGTGGCTGAACCTGGAGAAAGCTCATGTCACGGTCGTTTGGACGAGGGTTCGAATCCCTCCGGCTCCACCTTCGCCTCGCCGAAGCCATGTTCCGTGCCTCGCGCAGGACGTGGCGGCGGCGGGCTCCGCCCGTGCCTCTGTCGCCCGATCGAAGACCCGGTTCTTCGGCGAGGCTACGGTGGACACGGTCCACCATCAGACCATGGAGTTCTCGCATTGGGTCTACCTGCTGACGTGTGCGGATGGTCATACCTATGTGGGCTGTACCAAGGATCTTTCCGAAAGGCTGCGCCAGCACCGAGCGGGCTTGGTCCGCTTCACCCGGGACAAGCTCCCGGTCCAGTGTGTCGCGACGTTCGGTTTTACCGATCGGCAGAAAGCCTTCGCGTTCGAAGAAATACCTGAAGACGGGTTCCGGACGTGCCTTCATGAACCGGCACCTACGTTGATCCCTCGCCGAAGCAACGTTCCTCGCCTCGTGCAGGACGTTGCGGAGGCGGGCTCCGCCCGTGCCACCGTCTCCCAACGAAGATCCGGTTCTTCGGCGAGGCTATGGTGGGGAAACCACCACGGTGCCCCCCGCCAACCAGCGCTTTTCATCCGCCAAGTGCAGGTGGTAGACGCCGGGGGCCAAGGGTGAAAGGGGGAGGAGGTGCGATAGGACGGTGCCATTGAGGCGTACGGTCTCCCGCAGCACCTCCCGGCCCGAGGCGTCCAGCAGCACGGCCTGCACCGCACCCGTGGGCGTGAACCCCACCGGTAGCTCAAGCTCCAAGCGCACATGATCCGTGGCGGGGTTGGGCCACAGCCGCAGCCGCTCCTGCAAGCTGACCTCATACTCCTGCACCCCCCACCAGATGGCAGCCCGGCACCACGCAGCCCAGGCTGTCGGTCTTGATCACGTAGATGGTCTCCAGCCCCGGAGTGGGATCGAGGTTGTTCTGATCACCGCGGCCACAGAGCACGAAGCCACCGTCACTGGTGGGCTCCACATCGTAGAGCTGGTGGTCGGAATGGAACACATCATAGTTGCGCGACCACAGACTGTCGCCCGTCGGGGAGAATTTCGTGATGGTACCCTCCCCCACCATGCTCCCCGTGCCGATGAAGGTCCCGTCGGGCAACACCTCGAAGTCCGTGGTGGAGGAGTAGTAGTTGTAGTGCGAGCGTTTCTGCCACACGATGCCCCCGTTCGCATCCCACTTGGTGAGCATCATCTGCTGCCAGTACGAGGGCCAGGCCAGCTCCCGGTACTCGCTCCAGGTGACGATGTGGCCATCGGGCAGCACCCGCACCGCACCGTTCGGAGAGGACCGCTCTCCGTAGTAGCGCAACCAGAGCTGATCGCCTTGTGCATTGGTCCGGATCAAGAAGCTTCGATCAGGACCTCCCGGGATCTGCCGATAGCCGGTGAGCAGGGCGCCTCCGTCCACATACTCCGCCACTCCGGTGGCCGCGGTCGTTTGGCCGGTGACGGGCCCGAAGACGTTGGTCCAGAGGGTATCGCCCTGAGCGTCAAGACGGACCAGAAATGCGCGGGTGCTCTGGTCCGGGCGATCAAAGAACCCTGCCAGAAAGAACCCTCCATCCGCCGTCTGCCTGGTCTGCCGGATGAAGTGCGTGATCGAATCCGCCGGGGGATAGGTGCTGATGAGCTTACGGTCGGTGGTATCACCGCTCTCGTTGAAGCGGTAGAGCCAGGTCTCGGCCCAATAGTCCGAACCCTCCAGGACCGCACTGGCAAACCCTCCGGTATCGAGCGGGCATACCGGTGCGATGTACCCGAAGGCGTAGTGCCTAGGGTCCCCGTTGGTGTGCTCCTGCTCGGCCACAAGCAGCCCTTGTGCATTCAACTTGCGCACGAAAAGGTGGGTTTTCCCCGAACCATCCGGAGAAACCTGATGGGAGAACAACAGGTACCCGCCATCCACCTCCACGATGCTTCGACCACTCCCGCCCTTGCCGTTCTGCAGGGAGTCGAAGTGGACGATGAAGCCGGTCTGGGCGGGCACCCCCAGAGTGCCCGCCCCAATGACCGCGATGCTTGCGAGGATGCGCATCACTTCACCACGTTGAATTTCACCTCGGCCATGGGCCGGCCCTCGTAACGGAGCCGGGCCAGATACAAGCCCTCACCCCAGCTGTGCATGTCCACGTCGTGGAAGGCGCGCCGTCCGTTCAAGGGGAGCACCGCCACCAACCGCCCCTGGGCATCGAAGAACTCCAGGGTGCCCTGCTCGGCGCCTTCGGGGTAGCTGATCATCACCCGGTCCCGTGCGGGGTTGGGGTAGGCTCCCAGCAGCGGGGCAATACGCCAGCCCTTGCGATCGGCGGGGAAGCAGGCCATGCGGTAGGGTTCGGGCCACTTCATTCCACCAGCAGGTTACCGCCGGCCAGCCAGCGCTTCTCATCCGCCAGGTGCAGGTGGTAGAGGCCGGGGGCCAAGGGTGATAGGGGGAGAAGGTGCGAGAGCGCTGTGCCGTTCCGCGGTACGGCCTCCCGCAGCACCTCCCGGCCCGAGGCGTCCAGCAGCACGGCCTGCACGGTGCCCTGGGGCCTGTACCCAGGCGGCAGCTCCAGCTCCAGCCGAACAAGCTCCGTGGCGGGGTTGGGCCACAGCCGCAGCCGCTCCTGCAAGCTCACCTCATACTCCTCGACCCCCACCAGATGGCAGCCCGGCACCACGCAGCCCAGGCTGTCGGTCTTGATCAGGAACATGGTCTGCAGGCCGGGGGTGGGGTCATTGGGTCCTTGCTCGGTCTCGCCACAGACCACGAAGCCACCATCGCTGGTGGGGTCAATATCGTACGGCATGTTCTCCGACCCGCCCACCCAGGTGTACACCACGTAACCACGCGACCAGATGCTGTCGCCATCGGCGGTGAACTTCGCGAGCTGGCAGGCCCCCTTGTGCCAGATGCTGCAGATGATGCTGCCATCCGGAAGGACCTCGAAGTCGCCTGGTTCGCTGCTGGAGTTGAAGCTCCAATGGCTTTTCTTGCTCCAGATCAGATCACCGTTCAGGTCCCATTTACGCAGTTCGATCTGCTGCCAGCCTCCGGACCCCAGAGCCTCCTTGTAGTCCGTGTAGGTGATGATCTGGCCATCGGCAGCCATGCGCACGGAAGGAACATCCCAACCATAAAGACCGAACTGCCGGCGCCAGATCTGACCTCCGCTGCTGTTCACCCGGATGAGCGTATGCTTGTTCTGTGGTCCTGTTCCCAACTCGATCGCCGTGATCGCAAAACCGCCATCCGCCAATTCACAAATACTATAGGCGTTCTCTTCCTGGTTCGGATAGCCATATGTCCTAGCCCAAAGGGTATCACCCTGAACGTCCGTGCGGACAATGATGGCTTGTCCATTCTCATTGGGTGGGCCAAAAACACCACACAGCGCGTAGCCCCCGTCCATGGTGCGGACCGTCTGCCAATGCTGGATGAAGCTGGAGTCGGCTGTGCTGTAGGACAGCAACCGTTTGGTGGCCACGGTATCGCCATCCTCGTTGAACCAATAGAGGTACAGGGTGCATTCGTACGGGGCGGGCCCGTAGGTGGTGATCCCGCTCACCAACACCGTGTCGCTCCGCACCATGGCCCCGAAGAGGCCGTTGTTGTAGGTCCTGTTCACATTATAATGCAGCGCACGTTCGCCGATCACGCGGCCCCAGGCATCCGTCCGCCTTAGAATAACGTGCGTCCGTCCGGTGGTATCACCATTATGCCATCGCTGAATGCCTCCCACCAGAAAGCCGCCATCATTTAATTCCACTACGCTGTACGCAGGCGCGTTGTGTCCCATTTGTACACTATCGAAGTCCACAACGAAGGTGTTCTGGGCGGAGAGCACCAAGCTCCCCGCCAGAACGACCATTACGCAGAACGCGGCGCGTTTCATCGTGCGATGTTGAACTTCACCTCGGCCATACGGATGCCATCCACGCTCAGGCTTCCCAAGTAAAGCCCAGGTGCCCATTCGCGCACCTCTAGCCCAAGGAACGGCAGGCCCGGCTTCAGCAAGTGTGCGGTCATCAAGCGGCCTTGTGCGTCGTAGATCTCCAGATGACCTTCAGGGATATCCGGCGGCAGCGTCACCATCACCCGGTCACTGGCCGGGCTGGGGTATGCGCTCAGCAGCGGGGCAATACGCCAGCCCTTGCGATCGGCGTGGAAGTAGGCCATGCGGCAGGGCTCAGGCAACTACTCCACCACCACATTCCCCCCCGCCAGCCAGCGCTTCTCATCCGCCAGGTGCAGGTGGTAGAGGCCGGGGGCGAAGGGCGTGAGGGGGAGAAGGTGCGAGAGCACGGTGCCGTTCCCCGGTACGGCCTCCCGCAGCAGCTCCCGGCCCGAGGCGTCCAGCAACACGGCCTGCACGGCGCCCGTGGGCCTATACCCAGGCGGCAGCTCCAGCTCCAGACGCACATGATCCGTGGCGGGGTTGGGCCAAATGGAGAGGTGCTCCTGCAAGCTGACCTCATACTCCTGCACCCCCACCAGATGGCAGCCCGGCACCACGCAGCCCAGGCTGTCGGTCTTGATGAGGAAGATGGTGTAAAGGCCGGGAGTCGGGTCCTGTCCGCTCTGCCGGGCGTACCCGGTCATCACGAAGCCTCCATCGCTCGTGGGGGTCACGTCGTACGGGTAATGGGTAGCGTTCACCCCGAACCAGCCATAATCCCGTGACCATAGACTGTCACCTTGGGCATCGAACTTGGCCATCGCCGCCCACCCCCCCCAAGTGCCCGAGGTGATGAACGATCCATCGGGCAAGAGCTCCATGTCAAACGTGGCGGACTGGTATTGATAGTGGGATCGTTTCTGCCAGACGATGCCACCGCTCGCATCCCACTTGGTGAGCATCATCTGTTGAAACTCGTATGGCCAGGCCAGCTCCCGGTACTCGCTCCAGGTGACGATGTGGCCATCGGGCAGCACCCGGACCGCACCGTTCGGGGAGGAGCGCTCGCCATAGTAGCGCAACCAAAGCTGATCGCCTTGTGCATTGGTCCGGATCAAGAAGCTTCGATCAGGACCTCCCGGGATCTGCCGATAGCCGGTGAGCAGGGCGCCTCCGTCCACATACTCCGCCACTCCGGTGGCCGCGGTCGTTTGGCCGGTGACGGGCCCGTAGACGTTGGTCCAGAGGGTATCGCCCTGAGCGTCAAGACGGACCAGAAATGCCCGCGTGCTCTGGTCGGGGCGATCAAAGAACCCTGCCAGTAGGAAACCTCCATCCGCTGTTTGCCTGGACTGCAGAATGAAGTGCGTGATCGAATCCGCCGGGGGATAGGTGGTGATCAACTTGCGCAGCGTGGTATCGCCGTTTCCGTTGAAGCGGTACAGCCAAGACTCGGCCCAATAGTCCGAACCCTCCAGGACCGCACAGCCGAACCCACCGGTATCGAGCGGATACACCGGTGCGATGTACCCTAAAAGGTTGTGGCGCGGGTCGCCACTGTGGTACTCCCGCTCCGAGAGCAGTTGCCCTTGTTGGTCCAGCTGGCGGAGAAACAAGTGCGTCTTGCCAGTACCATCATGCGAGGTTTGGATCGTGAAGAGCATGTACCCATCGGGCACTTCAAACACACTTCGGCCCATACCGCCCTTCCCGTTCTGCAGGGAGTCGAAGTGGACGATGAAGCCGGTCTGGGCGGGCACCCCCAGAGCGCCCGCCCCAATGACCGCGATGCTTGCGAGGATGCGCATCACCTCACCACGCTGAATTTCACATCGGCCATGGGCCGGCCCTCGTAAAGGAGCCGGGCCAGATACAGGCCCTCACCCCAGCTGTACACGTCCATCTCGTGGAAGACGCGCCGTCCGTTCAAGGGCTGCACTGCCACCAACCGCCCCTGGGCATCGAAGAACTCCAGGGTGCCCTGCTCGGCGCCTTCGGGGTAGCTGATCATCACCCGGTCCCGTGCGGGGTTGGGGTAGGCCCCCAGCAGCGGGGCAATACGCCAGCCCTTGCGATCGGCGGGGAAGTAGGCCATGCGGTAGGGCTCGGGCAACCAGCCTTGGGGCAGGCTGTCGGTGGCGCCCAGGCGCAGCAGCGTGGCCCAGGCCTGTGCGCTGCCGCTGTTCTCCTCCCCGAAGGCGAGGGCCTCCAGCGCGGCGATCGGCGGGGCGGTCAGGCTGTTGGGATCGCCCGCCATGGTCTCCAGGAGTTCGCCGAAGGCCACCAGACCGGCATGCCCCTCATGCTGCAAGGCCCCGCTCGCCAAGGCGTGCGCGGCGCCGAAGTTGCCTGCGGCCAGGTGCATGGTGTACAAGGTACGCGATCCCAAGTGCAGGCTGTCCGCCAGGTAGATGTTCATCAGGCTGTCCGGTTTGCCGGCCAGGGTGCTGTCCGCCGCAACCGCCAGCACCAGGCGGTGCTGCAGTCGGCTCTTCTCCTGGCTGCGCTGCACGATCTCCATCTCCAGCAGGTCGCGCGGGCTGGTGCCCTGGTCGTACTGCGCCAGCAGGGCCCGGTGGAAGGGCGGCAGGGCCTCGCTCTCGTCCAGCACGATCTCCACGTCCTTCTTCAGGGGGCTGTTATCGATCAGCACTTGCGTGAGGTGCCAGGGGTCCATGGCCACCTCGCGCCGGATGGCCTCTGTAAGGACCTCGTTGCTCAAGGGGCCGTTCGCCAGCAGCACGCTGCGCAGGGCGTGACTGGGCCAGGCCACCGGATCGGCGATGGCGTCCAGGAGGTCGGGACGACCGCCGCCGTCCACCACCCCGTTGTACGTGTTCACCGCGCTGCCCAGCTCCACCACCTTGGCCATGTAGGTCTGCCGGTATTCCTCCAGGTCGCCTATTATCTGATCCAGGTCGCCGGCCCCGCAGTGCTGATCCTTATCGAACGGATTGGGATGGAAATGCGCCAGCAGATCGTAGAACCAGCCGCCCGTGTAGTCGTACGCCACACCGAACTCATCCTCGACGCATTCCGGCCGCAGCTCAGGATTCCCCGAGTACGCGTAGTAGTGGTAGTCCACATGCAGGCCATAGTCCGTGAGGGCGAACACGAAGGGATGTCGGGCTGGCCATGCGTTCAGGTCACAATCGGCAGCCAGGTCGAAGCGGTTGTTCGCCAGGGTGGTGGCATTGGTGCCCAGCCCCTGGTTCTCGCGGATGAACGCGCTTTGGATGAGGAACTGGTCGATGAAGTTGTTCGTGTGGTCGCCGCAGAGCAGTTGCAGGCCCGGCAGGGTGTTGAGGTTGCTGGTATACGCCACGTGGCGGCCCTCCACCACGCAGGCCGCGTTGAGGTCCGCGAAGGTGTTGTCGTAGATCTGATTCTCCTCCAAGGCCGGCCCTTTGAACCAGATGCCGATGCCGGGGCATTGGGCGCTGCCGGGCCGGGTGAAGGTGTTGCGCTCCACGGTGTACAACTCGCTCTGCACCAGGAACAGGCCGATGCTCGAAGGACCGTTCATTGGATCGGTGGCCAGGGTGCTGAAGTGGTTGTTGGTGACCACCGCATGGCGGCTGGCCAGGTCCAGCACCCCGAACTTGTTGTTCTCGAAGGCCATGCCGTCCACCGTGTAATGCGCAGGTGGAACAGGTACGTAGGCCAGCACCCCGGCGGTGAGGTTGCGGAATCCGTTCTGGGCGTAGTTCATGGCACCGGTGGCATTGAAACTGGCGTTGTAGGCCACGATGCCGATGCCGCGCTGGTCGGGCGTCGCGAAACCGGCGAACGCATCGTTGCGCAGGTCGCAGTTCTGGAAGGTGACCCCGTTCACATCGTAGAGATGGGCCATGGCCGCAGGAGGCACGTTCAGGTCCGGCCAGCCCGCGGTGGTCTCGAAGGTGCAGGACACGAACAGGCAGAGGTTGGGCAATTCGCCGTTGGCCCCGGCCCGATGATAGCGCTCGGCGCGAACGCCGGTGATGCAGTTGCGGAAGGTGGACTGCCAGCCCCTGACCCACCCACCGAAGTAGTTGGGATCGGTGCTGTTGAGGCCGATCTCCCGCGCGCACCATACCCCCACCACCGCGTTCTCCACCACCGAGTTGTCCTTCAGGTAGAGCCGGCCGTGGGCGCTGCCGCTCTGCAGGGGATCGTTGGTGGTGCCCTCCACGCGGATGCCCGGCCAGCGCTGGCCTTCGCACGCCAGGGCGGTGAGCACGCAGGTGTTGAACTCGATCCGGGCCCCGCGCTGCACGATGAGCCGTGCGTTGGGGGTGAACCGCCAGGTCATGTCGTGCACCACGATGTTCGCCCCGGTGCCGATCACGTAGTCCTGGTCGAACACCACCTCGGCGCCGCTGCCGAACGGGTTGTTCTGGGGGGTCCAGGTGACGCCGCTGGCCGCCGTGCTGTAGGGGCCCTGGAAGGCCTGCTGCAGCGCGGTGCTCACGCAACAGCCCGGTGCGCCGAAGGTGGCCGCCGGATCGAAGCCGTTCACCTGCACGTTGCCGATGCGGGCGAAGGGCACATTGGTGCCCGTGGGCAAGGGCAGCGTGGGCCAGTTCACGATCGGGTCCGTGGTGGGCGCGGGGTCCAGCCAGGTGGCCGCGGCGGGGGTCTGTGGGTCCACCAGGCAGCCCAAGCGGCCGTTGGTCCAGTAGTACAACGCAGGCGATGTGCCATTGGGCGCCACGCCCGGTTCGATCCGGCTGTACACGAAGTCCATGGGCACGGTGATGCCCAGGTTCAGCGTGGTGAGGTCGACCACCACCCCGGTGGCCAGGTCCACGTAGCCCAGGGCAGGCGCTTCGCCGTGCATGGTGAAGTACAGGTACGAGCCGGAGGGGTCCACCGCACAGCCCATCACCAGGTGGTTGGTGCTGCCGGCGGTCTGCGTGCCGGGGTTGTAGCCATCCATGCGGACGTAAGTGCCGTCCCCTTGGAACCGCATCACCGCGAGCGGCAGGTAGGGCGGCACCGGCAGGTCGGTATCGTTCAAGCCATGCTTGCAGGTGATGGCCAGCAGCAGCTCGCTGGTGCTGGACACCTGCTGGAACTGGATGAAGGTGCGGTGGTCGCGCGGCGTGGAGGGGTCGCTGTCCGCGATGGGGTGGCTGGCGACCACATCGATGCCGGAGGGCGTCACGCGGCATTGCACCAGCTCGTCCCGCGTGGCCAGCGCCAGGAACAGGTCACCGGTGGCGTCCTGGTAGGGGATGGCGTCCATGCTGACCGTGCCGGGCTTCACGCCCCCACCCAGGTCGATCTCCGCGTGGTAATACTCCACGGGCGAGTTGCTGCTGAGGTTCAGCAGCCCGGGCTGCGTCACATCGATCTGCTGCGGCAGGTCCGGGAAGTCCGTGTCGAGCCCGTAGCTCTGCAACTCCTGGTCCAGGCCCACCACGCGACCGTTGCGGCCCGCATGGTAGCGGTTCGGCAGGGACATGTCCAGCAGGGAGAAGTTGACATCGGTCTGCGGGGAGTTCAGCGGCGGCTGCTTGCCGGCATGGACGATGAAGTAGCGGTCGCACGCCTCGGGCACCGGCAGAATGAGCACCTCACCGTTGCCCGCGTACAGGCATTCGTGGCAGGGGCTGGCCAGCACGTTGTCCGCGATGAGGTAGCCCTGTCCATCGTAGATGTTGCCGTCCACGATGAAGAAGAGCAACCCGCCATTGGGGCCGATCTGCGCGGCCTGGCTGTAGGCGGCCACCGCTCCGGTGTAGCGGTATGGTGCGCTGCTGGTGGGCAGGTCGGAGATGGCCAGGGTTCCGCCGCCATCATGCAGCACGGCTTGATCACCGGCGATCCATACCGGGTTCTGCCCGTGGGCGGCCGTTATCGCACACGTCAGCAGCGCTGAGGTCCAGAGCGTTCGCGCGGGGGGGGGGGGGGGGATTTGAACATGATCCGGGGGTTGAAGTGGGACTTCCTGCGGCTCGTCCCATGGCCGAAGGGCGATGAGTGTCCAAAGCAGGGCCAAGGATCATCCTCGCACAAGGGGCTTTTCACGTGGGTCCACCCATGTATTTCCACGTAGGTCCACCCACGTGTTCTCCCCCTTGTGCGGGGGAGGGGGAATGCGTATGGCGATGGTTGCTTGATCCGCGGTTCACCGCCCCCGCGCCCCCCGCAGCACCGCCCAGCTCACCAGCGTGCCCGCCAGCCCGGCCGCCAGGGCCAGCAGCACGGCGCCCAGCAGGTACTGCATCATGTTCCAATGGATGGCCTCCAGGGTGAGGTCGGCGAAGCGTTCGATGCGCACGCGGTCGTCGCCCACGAACGGCGCGCCCATGCGGTAGCTGCCGTACAGGATCAGCGGGATCATGGGCGGGATGCTGATGTTGGCCGCCGCCACGAAGAGCACACGGTTCAGCTTCAGCAGGAAGGCCAGCGGGATGCCCACCGCCAACTGAAAGCCCCAGATCGGCACGATGCCCATGAAGAGCCCGAAGCCGATGCTGAGCGCCTTGTGCAATGAGCTCTCCTCCGGCCGCACCGCTTCCTCCTTCAGCCGCCGCCACAGCCGGCCGCCCGTGAGCAGCTGCTTCGGCCAGTGCCACAGGAAGGCCAGCGTCACCAGCACCGAGTTGAGCAGGCTGATGCGCAGGAAGTCCTTGCCCGGCCTGAAGTGCGACACGCGCTCGGGGAAGTCGTAGCGCACGCTCACCGGCACCTGCACGAAGGGCACATCGCGCCACGCCAGTCGCACGATGGTCTCCACCTCGTACTCGAAGCGCGCGGTCCAGGCCCTGAACGAACAGGTGGGCCCCAGCGGATAGGCGCGGAAGCCCGTCTGCGTGTCGTCCAGCCTCCAGCCCGTCTCGATGCGGAACCAGAAGTTGCTGAAGCGGTTGCCGAAGCTGCTCTTGCCGGGCACGTCCGCACCGCTCATGTCGCGCGCGCCCATGATCATCGCCCCGGGGTTCGCGGCGATGGCCGCGCGCAGCTTGGCGATCTCGCCCGGGGCGTGCTGCCCGTCGCTGTCGATGGTGATGGCGTAGGTGAAGCCCTGCGCCAGCGCCGCCTCGAAGCCCCGCCGGAGCGAGAAGCCCTTGCCGCGGTTGCGGTCGTTCGTGAGCACGGTGATGCCGTCGATGCGCGCCAGGATCGCCGCCGTGCCGTCGGTGCTGCCGTCGTTCACCACCACGATGTCGCGCTCGCCGGCGGCCTGGATCGCGCGCAGCACGCCCTCCACGGTGGCGGCGTTGTTGTAGGTGGGCACCAGGACGCAGGCGCGCGTGCTGCTCATGCCGGCAGGGGGGCGAAGCCGCCCTTGATGCTGAAGACCGCGCGGTCGCCGCAGCTGCCGCTGACGTCGCACGACACGCTGTCGCCGTCCTCACCGGTGATGCGAAGCGTGAGGTCGAGCACCGTGCCCGTGGCGGGCTCCAGCGGCGACAGGAACTTGATGACGCGGCTGCTGCGCAGGTGCACCGGACGCCCGAGCCCGCGGCTCAGCAGGGCGCCCGCCAGCTGCACCATGGCCACGCCGGGCATCACGGGGCGGCCGGGGAAATGGCCCTGGAGGATCGCGTGCTGCGGGTCCATCACCGCGCGGGCCTGCCAGCCTCGGTCTTCGGCGAGGGGCGCGAAGGACTCCACGTGGAAGAGACTGCGGCAAGCGGCGTCCATGGCGTCAAAGATCGGTGAAGGCCCCGGAAGACACGGGCTTGTCCACCTGCACATCGGTGTAGCGCACCACGGTGCGGTCGCCGTCGAGCTCCACGGTCTCCATCTCACGCAGGCGGTAGGTGCGGCGGTCGAAGCGGAGGACCATGCGCTGCACGCGGCGCGCCATCGCGCCCACCGGGGTGAGGTGGGCCACGAGCACATCGCCGCCCAGCTCGTAGCGCGGCTTCATCTCCGGGCTGTCCAGCAGGCGGCCGCTCACCAGGTCCAGCACCAGGGCGTTGATCGAAGCGTACAGGCGCTGCTCGGCGGGGCCGAGGCGCTTCTCCGTCCCGTTCTCCTTCACGCGCACCAGCGGGCCGGCGGTGAGGATGGTGAGCGGCGCGGTCCCGTCCACGCTCCAGCGGAAGCGGTCGGGCCGCTCGTACACGAAGCGGCCGGGTTCGCTCACCGGCGCCTTCAGGGCCCGGAGGTGCTTCTCCTGCACGAAGGTGGCCTGCACGGTGCGCATCGCCCGCGTGGCGGCCAGCAACCCCTTCACGGCTTCATGGTCCGGGCCGATGGCGCTGAACTGGCCGTGCACCAGGGTGCACAGCGCCAGCAGCAGGGTGGTGATCGCGGCGCGCATGGGGTCAGTTGAAGCCGAGGGACCGGTCCACCCGCAGGAGGGGCACACCGGCGGTGCGGCAGCGTTCGATGATGGCGCGGGTGGTCTCCACCACGGGGCCCACGGTGTCGTGCAGCACCACCACGGTGCCCTTGGGCCGCTCGCCGAAGATCCAGGCGAGGCGTTTCTCCGTGGTGCGGAAGGTGGTGTCGAAGGGGCGCACGTCCCAGCCGATCACCCGCACCCCGGTGCGGCGCACGGCGGCGGCCACATTGGGCGAGGTGACCCCGAAGGGTGGACGGAACCACGGGGTGCGCATGCCGCAGGCCTGTTCGATGGCGGCCACGCCGCGCAAGATCTGTTCCACGCTGAGGGCGGTGCTGATGAAGCCCCAGCCCACGGGATGGTCCATGCTGTGGCAGCCCACCAGATGGCCTTCGTCCACCATGCGCTTCACCAGCGCGGGATGCCGCTCCACCTCCCGGCCGATGCAGAAGAAGGCGGCCTGCACGCCCTCGGCCTTCAGCAGGTCGAGCAGGGCGGGGGTGTGCTGCGGGTGCGGACCATCGTCGTACGTGAGCGCGAGCGTGCCGGGCTTGCCGTGGCGGTGGGCGCGCAGGAAGAGGCCCAGCGCGTGGTCCATCGCCCCCCAGCCCAGCAGAAGCAGGTGGGCGGCGAGCCCCGCGATGAAGGGCCACCACGGCCAGGCACCTGTCCACGCCAGCGCCAGCAACAGCGCGTGCAGCGGCAGCACGACGAACAGCAGCTTGTGGTGAAGGCTCATCGCGCCACGTGGATCAGCCCGTGCTGTTCCCCCTCGCGGTCCACCAGTTGCACGGCGGATCCGGCATCGGCGAGCGCCAACGCCATGGCCACCGCCGGTGCGCTGTGGTGCAGCCCGGTGCGATGCACGTAGGAGGTGCCGTTCGACGCGGCGGGCACCAGGGCGCCGGTCCACACCGGGATGTCGTCGCGGACCGCCACCCGCTCGGCAGGGCCCATGCGCACGTCCACCACACGGCCCTTGACCGCACCGTCGGCACCGCCGAGCACGAAGAAGGCGGCGCCTTCCGCAGGCCGCGCGCCGTTCGGTGCATGCCCGGCGCCGTGCAGCGCATCGAAGAGGTGGTCGAGCAGGGGCAGGTGCTCATCGCTCGCGCCCACGAGCACGCGGTCGCCGGGGCGGCGCTCCAGGTGCATCAGGGCGGCGAGCAGCGCGGCGTGGAAGCTGGTGAAGCCCTGGCTGAAGGTGAGGTTCGGCCCCTGGGCCTTCAGCGCGAGCGCGATCAGCCCGGCCACGGTGTTGTGCGTGCTGCGCATGAAGCTCGTGGGCGCCAGCAGCGATCCGGCGTTGCGCTCGATCTCCAGCAGGAACTCCCGGGTGTCGGCCAGGCAGCCCAGACCGGTGCCGTAGCAGATCGCATCCGGCCGCTCGATGCCGGCCTCCGCGAGCGCCGCCAGCGCACAGGCCATCGCGCGGCGCACCGGGGCGATCATGCGGCGCGCCATCGGCTTGGGCAGCAGCTCCATGCCGGGCACCACGGCCTCCTCGCCCGAGCCTGGGCGCAGCGTGTAGTGGGCGGCGGCGCGGATGATCATGGTGTGGCGGTGAGGACCAGCGCACTGTCGTTGCCGCCGAAGCCGAAGGAGGTGCTCAGCACGGTCGATACCCGGGCCTCGTTCGGGGCGGTGTTGGGCGCACTGCGCGAACCCTCGATGGGCGCAGCGAAGCGCAGGTTGGCCGGCACCACGCCGTGGCGGATCGCCAGCACGCTGAACACGGCCTCCAGGGCGCCGGCGGCGGCGAGCGTGTGCCCCGTGGCGCTCTTGGTGCTCACGAAGGGCGGCATGGTGGCGAAGAGGCGCTCCATGGCCACCTGTTCGGTGCCGTCGTTGTTGTCGGTGCCCGTGCCGTGGGCGTTGATCAGGTCCACCGCCTCCGGCGCCCGGCCCGCATCCTCCAAGGCGGCGCGCATGGCCTGGAAGGGGCCTTCGCCATCGGGCGAGGTGGCCGTTTGGTGGTGCGCATCGTTGGTGTTGGCGGCCCCGGCGAGGTAGGCCAACGGGGTGCGTCCGCGTGCCTCGGCCCGGTCGGCGCGTTCCAGCACCAGGTAGGCCGCGCCCTCGCCCAGGTTCATGCCGCCGCGGTCGGCACTGAACGGCCGGCACGGGGTGGGGTCCATGGCGCTGAGGGCCCGGAACCCTTCGGTGGTGAAGCGGCACAAGGCATCGGTGCCGCCGGCGAGCACCACCTCGGCCCGGCCCGAACGGATCAGCCACGCGCCCAGCATCAGCGCGTTGGCGCTGCTGGAGCAGGCGGTGCTCAGGGTGGTCACCAGTCCGCGGAGTCCAAGGTGGCCGGCGAGCTGGAGCGCGTGGTCGCCGACGGCATGGCCGAGGGCACGGTCGATGCCGTCCACGCCGCCGGCCATCCATCCCGTCGCGAAGGCCTCGCTGCGGTCCATGCCGCCCACCGTGCTCGCGCTGAGCAGGTCGACGACCTCGTCCGTACCGATGCCCGCATCGCGCAGCGCCTCCTGGGCGGCGATGAGGCCGAGCAGCACGGTGCGTGAGCGGTCGGGATCCACCCCGGCCAGCGCGGCGAGGTCGCTGTTGGTGGCCTTCACTTCACCGAACCAGAGCTCGGGGAAGGGCAGCTGCAGGTGGGTGAGCCGGCCGATGCCCGAACGGCCTGCGCGCAGCCCGCTTAACTGGGCCGCGGTCCCGGTCCCCAGCGCAGAGATCGCGCCGATCCCCGTGATGGCGACCGGTGGGCGGTTCACTGGCCGTGGCTCTGGATGAACTCCGCCATGGTGTTCACCGAGCGGAACACCGTCTGACCCTGCTTGGGGTCGGTGATCTTGATGCCGTAGTGGCGCTCCAGCAGCACGATCAGCTCCAACGCATCGATGGAATCCAGGCCGAGGCCTTCGCCGAACAGGACCTGGTCATCGCCGATGTCCTCCACCTTCACCTCCTCCAGGTTGAGCTGTTCGATGATCTGCGCTTTGAGCTGCTGCTTCAGGGCCTGTGCGTCCATGGTCAGGGAGTGCTGGGGAATAACGTCGTGAGGTCGGCTTGGTTCGTCAGGTCAGCATCCGGACCGAAAAGCACGGCCTGGGCCTCGAAACGATCGGCGAAGATATCGGACCACAGGCAGACCAGCCACCGCACCCGCAGGTCGTCGCGGAGCAGCCGTGCCGCCACCACGCTTTCGGGGCTGTCGGGGCCCGGAGTCATCAGGCAGAGCGAAGGGCCGCGCATGCCGTGGCGGATGGTGAGCTCGCCCACACCGATGTTGGGCAGGGTGTACACGAAGACCGCCGGGCTGGCGAGCCCAGACCCCTGCCGGATCCGCCAGTGCTCCACATCGCTGCTGCCGCTGCCACTGCGGCTCAGGGCCAGCACGGCCGTGCCTTCGGCCAGGTCGGCACCGCGGTCGCGCGCCACGCGCAGCACGGGCTCGGCCACCAGCACGGCCAGTTTCGCGGCCAGGTCCATCTTGTGGAACTTGGGGTAGTCCATCGCCAGGGCCTGGTACGCCGCGCGCAGCGCTTCAACGGGGGGGCCTGACGGCGCGGCGAGAAGCGTCGCGTCCAAGGTGAACACCCCGGGGGACAGGCGGCTGTGGGCGATGGGCGTCATGCGCGGAGCACGATGGCGGCGTTGCAGCCTCCGAAGCCCGAGGAGGTCTTCAGCAGCGTGCGGCCCTGGGTGTGGCGATGCTCATGGAGCACATCGATGCCGGGCAGCGTGACCGAGCGGGTGGCGCCGAGGCTGCGCAGCATCACGCCCTGCCGCAGCGCATGCACGGCCACCAAGGCCTCCACCAGGCCCGCGGCGCCGAGCGTGTGGCCGAAGTAGCCCTTGTAGGAGTTCACCGGAGCATGGCCGAGGCCCAGCCGGGTGAAGGCGATGTGCTCCATGCCGTCATTGTACACGCTGCCCGTGCCGTGCGCGTTCACATGGGTGATCGCATCCACCGCGAGCCCCGCATCGACCAGCGCGCCCTGCACGGCGCGCACCAGGCCCTCGCCGGTGCGGGAGGGGCCGGAGATGTGGTTGGCATCGTTGCCCATTCCGCCTCCGAGGTAGGTGGCCAGGGGGCCGTGGCGGAAGAGGCTCGGGTCGCGCGTGAGCACCACCGAAGCGGCGGCCTCGCCCAGGGAGATGCCGTCACGGTCATCGTCGAAGGGGCGGCAGGGCCCGTTGGCGATGGCGTGCAGGCAGTGGAAGCCCGAAAGCACGAAGTCCGTGGCCTCATCGAGCCCTGTCACCAGCACATGGTCCGCATCGCCGTTCCGGATCATGCCAGCGGCCAGATGCACCGCCAGCGTGCCGGAGACGCAGGCGTTGGACACCACGATGGGCGTGCCCGGCAGGCCGAGGGCCACGCCCGTGCGCATGGCGAACAACGGCAGCTCCGCATCCTCGGGACGCCCTTCCTCCAGGGCCCGGATGTCGCCCTTGGTGGTGGCCAGGATCCAAGCGGTGCGGGGCAGGGTGCGCAGGCTGCGCGACAGGCCGGACATGGTCTGTCGCACGGCCGCGCCCAGCAGGCGCTGGGCGCGGCGGCCCCCGCCGGTGAGCGCGGTCTCGTCGCACCGGCCCACATGCACCGGAGCATCACTGCCGGGGAACGGTTCAGGCCGCAAGCCGCACCGGCCCGCATGCATCGCTGCGAAGCTGTCCTCCAGAGTGGCGCCCAGTGGTGTCAAGCAGCCGGGGGCTCCCAGGACGATCGGGTCGTTCACCGGAGCCCGTGGCGCTGTTTCCATTCCTGGTAGAAGGGGGGGGGGATCAACTGCAGCTTCCGCTCTCGGTCCAGGAACACCTGTGTGGTCTCGGCCACCGCCGCCACTGCGGTGCGGCCCTTGGCCCGGATGCGGTAGCGCAGCACCACCTTGGCCGCGGCCTGGGGGACGAAGGCCGTGGTGATCTCCACGATGTCGCCGTACTCCAGCATGGCCTTGTGGTCGATCACCGTACGCACCACGGGCGTGGTGAAGCCGAGGTCGAAGATCTTCATGGCGTCCAGCCCATGCGCATGGCCGAAGGCCTCGCGGCCACGTTCCATGAACTTCACATAGTTGCCGTGCCACACGATGCCCATGGGGTCCAGGTCGCCGAAGGTGATGGGCACCTCGCAGGTGGTGGTCAGTTCAGGCTCCATCGGCTCCGGTCATCAGGAACACCTTCATCTCCATTTCGGCGATCACCACGTCGGCCGCACGCACGGTGCCCAGCAGCACCTGCACGTTGGCCAAGCGGTGCTGCATCGCCACGGTGGTCTCCAGCAGGTCTCCGATGCGGGGCAGCCGTTCGATGCGCAGGCGCGACACCGCCCCGATGAAACCCACAGGGGGTTCGCCCTCGCCTGCGCCGGCCGCGGCGTATCCGGTGCCCAGCGCGGTGCTCTGCGCCACATGCTCGATGAGGCCCGCCTCGAGCAGGAGGCCCTCCTCGGCGAAGACGTTGTCCGCCCTCACCACGAGCCGTGTGGTGTGCGTGTCCCCGTCGGAGGCGACAAGCTCATCGACCAGTACGATCGGCGGGCGGTGCGGCAGGAACCGAAGCACGGCCTCGCCCCGGGGAAGTGGCAGGGGCATCGCTCCAAAATTCATAAAAGTTGGACCATTGGAAGGGATGGCGCCGTACGACCTCCTCCAGCGCGGCCACGAAACGGGCGAGCTGCACCTTGGCATCGCGGTCGTGGGGCAGGGGGTCGGTGGCCGTGAAGGTGTACTCACGGGGACCTGTGCGCACCACGAAGGCGAAGCAGACCGGCACGTCGAAGGCGGCGGCGATGGCGAACGGACCCAAGGGGAAGGGGGCCTCTGCGCCCAGGAAGGGCATGCGCGCGGTGCGGCCGCCGGCCAGGGACCGGTCGCCGTGGATGCACACCAGCCGCCCTTCGGCCAGGGCCCCGCGGATGCGGAACAAGTGCGACATGTCGTCCTTCAACGCGATCACCTCGTAGCGCTTGTCCTGGGTGGCCTCCTCGTGCGCCTGCTTGATGGCCTGCTCCTCCGCATCGAGCATCACCACGCTCACCTGCCCCTGATAGCGTTTCAGCATGTAGCTGGCCATCTGCCAGTTGCCCACATGGGCGCTGATGAGCAACCCCCCGCGACCGTCGTCGAGGATGCGCTGAAGGGTGTCCCCGGCCTGGTGCGCGGTCCGGAACCGGTCCTTCAGGCCCGCCATGACGGCCGCCTTGTCGATGATCAGCTTTCCGAAGGTGTGATAGGCGCGGAACAGGACCCACCAGCGGGGGCTGCGGTCCGTGGGACGGACGCGGGCGTAGTAGCGCGACCAGGCACGGCCGGGCGCGCGGGCGGCGATCACGAAGTAAAAGGCTACGGGGACCAGCAGCGTATACGCCGCCCACAGGCCCACACGGCGGATGAGGAAGATGAAGATGCGGTGGCCGAGCGGAGTGCCCCGGCTGCGGCCCTGCCAGGCCGCAGGGCGGTCCTCAGGCGCGGGCGATGCGCTGCTCAATGTGCTCGTAGAAATCCTGGAAGGTGCCGATCCGCTGGAAATCCTCCGCGGTGAGCTTCACGCCGAAGTTGTCCTGGATCACGACCACCAGGTCCACGTAGTCCAGGCTATCGAGGGCCAGGGTCTCTTTCATGTCGGCGTGAGGCAGGATCAGGTCCTCCTGCACCTCGAACTCCTCCACCAGGAACACCTTGGTGCGGGCTTCGATCTCCTCCCGTTGCGCAACGGTGCTCATGTCAGCTAGCGTAGCGTTTGATGATCAATGATGAGTTCGTCCCCCCGAAGCCGAAGGAGTTGGAGAGCAGCACGTCCACTCTCTTGTCCATCGGACGGCTCACGAGGTTCAAACGCTCGGAAGCTTCATCGGGTTCTTCAAAATTAATGTTCGGGGCGAGGTAAGCGCCCTGCATCATCAGCACGCTGTACACCACCTCGCTGGCACCGGCCATCCAGCACTCGTGGCCGGTCATGCTCTTGGTGCTGCTCACCAGGGGGCGGTGGGCGCCGAACACGGTGTCGATGGCGCGCGCCTCCACCAGGTCGCCGATGGGTGTGGACGTGGCGTGGGCGTTGATGTACTCGATATCGGACGGGCCCATGCCGGCCATCTTCAGGGCCATGTTCAGCGCGCGCACCTGGCCATCGAGGTCGGGGTCGCTGATGTGGAGACCGTTGGAGGAGAAGCCGTAGCCCATCACTTCAGCGAGGATCGGCGCGCCGCGCTCCAGGGCCGATGACAGGCTCTCCAGCACCAGGGCGGCGCTGCCCCCGCTGGGCACGAGCCCGTCGCGGTCCTTGTCGAAGGGGCGCGAGGCGCGCGTGGGGTCCTGCTCGCGCACACTGAAGGCCGAGATGCCATCGAAGCTGCAGAAGGCGATGGGGTTCACCTCCTGCGCACCGCCGCAGAGCACGATGCGCTGCAGCCCCTGCTTGATCAGCAGGTAGCCCATGCCGATGGCGTGTGAACCGCTGGCGCAGGCGCCGCTGACGGTGAAGTTGATGCCCCGCAGCCGGAAGATCGTGGCCAGGTTCATCGTCACCGTCGAGTTCATCGACTGGAAGATGGAGCCCGATCCGATGAGAGTGGTGTCCTTCTTGCGCCGCAGGGCATCCACCCCTTCCACCACTGCCATCGCACTGCTGTCGTTGCCGTACAGGATGCCCACCTCGTGGTCCAGGAAGGTCTGCTCGATGATGCCGGCCTGCCGGAAGGCCTGCGCGGTGGCCGCATAGGCATAGAAGCACTCCTCGGCCATGCCCACACGCTGGCGGCGGCCCAGTTCGGCCTTCAGGTCGGGCATGTCCACCTTGCCGGTAAGGGCGCTGCGGAAGCCCATCTCCTTGCGCACCGGGTCGAACACGATGCCCGAACGGCCGATGCGCAGGCTCTCGGACACCTCCGCCAGGTCCTTGCCGAGGCAGGACCAGATCCCCATGCCGGTGATGACGACGCGTTCCACAGTGCGATCAGGAATGGATGCCGCCGTTGACGTGGATCACCTCGCCGGTGATGTAGCTGGCGCGCGGTGAGGCCAGGAAGGACACCGCATGGGCCACCTCCTCGGGTTCGCCGAAGCGCTCCATGGGGATCATGCCCTTGAGCTGGTCCACCGGCAGGTCCTTGGTCATGTCCGTGCGGATGAAGCCCGGGGCCACCGCGTTGACGGTGATCTTCCGTTTGGCCACCTCCTGGGCCAGGCTGCGCGTGGCGCCGATGATGGCGGCCTTCGCGGCGCTGTAGTTCGTCTGCCCGGCCACACCCTTCGCACCAGAGACGCTCACCACATTGATGATGCGGCCCGACCGCTGGCGGACCATCTTCTGCATCACCGCACTGGTGACGTTGAAGAAGCCGTGCAGGCTGGTGTCGATCACCGCGTGCCAGTCCTCGGGCTGTAGGAAGACGAACAGATTGTCCTTGGTGATGCCGGCGTTGTTCACCAGCACGTCGATGCGGGCCTCGGGATGTGCTTCGGTCCAAGCGGCGATGGCCGCGTGCGCGGCCTCCCGGTCGGTGACGTCGAAGCCGAGGGTCTCGGCCTTCACCCCGTGCGCACGGACCATGCGGGCGGTCTCCGCCGCCTGCTCGGCCCCTTTGGCATAGTTCACCAGGATGTGCAGCCCGTGGTCGGCGGCCAGCGCGACGGCCACCGCGCGGCCGATGCCACGGGAGGCCCCGGTGACCAGGGCATAGCGTTCGGGGGGGGTGCTCATCCGGGGAACAGGTCGTTGATCAGCAGGCGCGAGCGCAGGTCGTGCAGGATGGCCGTGCTGGGCGCATCGGTGATCACCGGCCCGGCCACCGCGCGGATCTCCTCATAGAAGGCCCGGTTGGCGGGGGCCAGGGTGTCCTTCACCCCCGCGATGTCCACCGCCTGGGCCAGGGCCAGGCATTGAATGGCCATCACCTGCGCCGTGTTGTCGATCACCCGCGCCGCCATCCAGGCCGCGTTGGTGCCCATGCTCACGATGTCCTGGTTGTCGTTGTTGTTGGGGATGGAATGCACGTACAGCGACGTACTGAGCGCCTGGCACTCGGCCGTGGTGCTCACGGCGGTGAACTGGATGCCCTGCAGCCCGTAGTCGATGCCGGGCCGGCCCATCACCAGGAACGGCGGGAACAGGCCGTTCACCTTGTCGTTCAGCAGGAAGTTCAGCTGTCGCTCGGTGAGCATGCACAGCTTGGCCACCGCCAGCTTCAACTGGTCCATGGCCAGCGCCACCTGGTCGCCGTGGAAGTTGCCCCCGTGGTATACGCTGGCGGTGCGGTGGTCCACCACCGGGTTGTCGTCCACGCTCAGGAGCTCGTCATGGACCGCGCGGGCGCTCTGCTCCACGGTGTCGTGGATGGGCCCGAGCACCTGCGGGATGCACCGGATGCTGTAATGCTCCTGCACCTTGTGGTCGAACATGCTGCCGTTCGACCGGTCGCGCTGCTTGTAGAGGTGCTCCTCGCGCTTCTTGGTCCACGCGGCGCCTTCCAGCCTGCCACGCAGCCCGGCGGCCACGACGTTCTGGCCGGTGTGCCGCTTGGCGCCGTTGAGCACGTCGCTCAAGTGGTCGTCGTAGGCGCCCACCACCTCGCTGATCAGCGCGCCCATGGCGATGGCGCGGTCCACCAGCCGGCGCGCATGATGCACGTTGATCGCGCCGAGACCGCTCATGCAGGCCGTGCCGTTCACGATGGCCAGGCCGTCGCGCATGCTCAGCTTCAGCGGTGTGACGCCCGCTTCCTTGAGGATGTCGGCCATCGGTCGGCGCAGGCCCTTGTAGGTGCCGGTGCCCTCGCCGATCAAGCCCAGGCCGATATGGGCCTGCTGCACCAGGTCGCCGCTGGCCCCCACACCGCCGTGCTGCGGGATGGTGGGGTGGATGCCCCGTTCCAGATACGTGAGCAGCTGGTCGATCACGGCCCGGCTCACGCCCGAATAGCCCAGCAGAAAGGTGATCGCCCGGCTCAGCATGCAGGCCCGCACCGCCACATCGGGCAGGGGGGCGCCCATGCCCGAGGCATGGCTCCGCAGCAGGTTGTACTGCAGCCGCTCGCTGTCCGCCTCGGGGATGTGGTACTGCACCAGCGGGCCGAAGCCGGTGTTGATGCCGTAGATCACCTTGTCCCGGGCGAACTCCTGCAGAAAGGCGTAGGAACGGTCAGCGGCGTCCAGGTCATCCGGCGAGGGCCGGAGCGTGCCCTCACCCATCGTGATGGCGACGAAGGCCTCGAGGTCCAGGTCACGCACGGTGCGGGGGCGGATGTCCACGGTCAAGGGCAAGGGTTGGGAAAAGGCGGGCAAAGTTAACCTACCGGTCTAATTTCGCCGGGTCCGTGGCGACCGCGTGACGAACGAGCATGGGAGCAGGGTTCAGCGCGTTGTACCGGATGTTGCGAGATCGCCGCTGGCTGTTGGTGGCCTTTCTGGCGGCCTGGGCCGTGTTCGTGGCGCTGTCCCTCCCGCGCCTGCGGCTGGTGAACGACCTGTTCCAGGCCCTGCCCAGCGACCCGCAGGTGGAGCGCTTCCGGGCCCTGCTGGGCACGGCGCCCGGCGCGGACCGATCGCTGGTCGGATTCACCGCTGAGGAAGGTGTTGCGCCAGACAGTGCCATCGCCGCTTCGGACCGCTTCGTGCAGGCCGTTCGCTCCAGTGGCGGTGCCGGTCGCTTCATGCAGGTCGACAACACCCCGGACCCGCAATGGTTCGACGCCGCTGTGGACGCGGCCCTGCGCGACCTGCCCGCCTTCGCCGACACCAGTGCATTGGCCCGCCTGCTGGCCCTCGACGACCGCGGGCTCGACAGCCTCATGGGCGGCGTGCGCGCACGCCTTCTGGGGCCCGGAGGTCTGGTGCAGGAGCCGCTGATCCTGGGGGACCCGGCCCACCTGCTGGACGGCCATCTGCACGCCCTTCGCGCGCGTTCGGACCTCGGCGGGGTGGACGGCTCCTCGGGCGTGCTGCTCGATCGCAGCGGATCCACTGCGGTCGTTCTCCTTCGCCCTCGGCCCGAGCTTCCCGACACCGCCCTGGACCGCCTGGTGGATGAGCTGCGTCTGCGGATGGCCGAGGCCTGTGGCTCCGGCGTAGAGGCCGAGGTCTTCGGTCCCGCTGCGATCGCCCGGGCCAATAACCTGCGCATCGCCGCGGATTCGCGCCTCACCACCGGCATCTCCGTGGCGCTCTTCCTGCTGCTGCTGTTCGCTTACTACCGCAAGTGGAGCATGCCCCTGCTGGTGCTGCTGCCCGCCGCCTTCGGCCTCTTGAACGCCTTGAGCATCCTCGCCTGGGCGGCCCCGACGCTGTCCTCCATCGCCCTCGGGGTCTCCGCCACCCTCCTGGGCATCGCGCTGGACTATGCGCTCCATCACTTCACCCACCTGCGCCACAGCCGCGATGTGGAGCGCACCGTGAAGGATGTGGCCACCCCGCTGCTGCTGGGGTGCGCCACCACCATCCTCGCCTTCATGGCCCTGCGCACCCTGGGGGCGCCCCTGCTGCGCGACCTGGGCCTGATGGCCGCCCTGATGCTCGGCTCGGCCGCGCTGTTCACCCTGGTGGTGCTGCCCCATGTGCCGGTGCGCTGGCCTGCCCGCCCGGCACCTGAGCCCGTCCCGCGGCCGATCCCCGCGTGGCGTCGCCGTGCAGTGGCCTGGAGCCCGCTGGCGGTGCTGCTGATCACCTTGGCGCTCTGGCCCTTCACGGACCGCGTGCGCTTCGAGGATGACCCGGAGCGGCTGAGCTACATGCCCGCCCCCATGCGCGAGCTGCGGGAGCGGCTGTTCGGTGCACCGGGGGACCTGCGGACCGTGTTCATCGTCACCGAGGCGGACGAGGAGGAGGGAGCCCGCCGGGCCACGGGCGAGGCCGTCCACCGCCTCCGGATGGCGTCACCGGCGCCCTTCGTCACCCTGGTGTCGCCGACGGACCTTCTTCCGGCCGACAACGCGCGCCGGCTGGCCCGGTCGGCGTGGGTGAACGTCCTGCAGCGGCACGATACCGCCGCATTCCGCCGACGCATGGAGCACGCGGCGGACCGGGCGGGCTTCGCCGCCGATGCATTCGCCCCGCTGATGCGCGCCCTGGCCGGGGCGGCCCCCGTTCCGGTGGACAGCGCCACCAAGGCCCTGCTCGAGGAAGGCACGGTGACGCACCTTCCGACCGGTCGCGTGCGCTGCCTGGCCCTGGCGCGTGTGCGGCCCGGTGATGAGGCCCGGGTGCAGGCCCTGCTCACCGGTACGCCGAGCGAGGTGCTCCACCGCGGCCTGCTCGGCGACCGGCTCAAGGCACTGGTGGGCGATGAACTGCAGCGCGTCCTCTGGATCACCGCGCTGCTGGTGTTCGGCGTGCTGCTGATCAATTACGGGCGCATCGAACTGGCCGTGATCACCTTCCTGCCGATGTTGCTGAGCTGGATCTGGATCCTGGGCCTCTGCGGGCTGTTCGACATCCCGTTCAACATGGTGAACGTGCTGGTGTGCACCTTCATCTTCGGCCTCGGCGACGACTACTGCCTGTTCACCAGCAGCGGCATCCTCAACCGCTATCGCGATGGCAGCGACGACCTGCCCGCCATCCGCGCGGGGGTGGTGCTCTCCGTGGCCAGCACGGTGATCGGCACCGGCGTCCTGCTCCTGGCCGAGCATCCCGCCCTGCGCAGCATCGCGCTGCTCAGCGTGGTGGGCATGCTCTGCATCCTGGTGATCTCCCTCACCGTGCAGCCCGTGCTGTATCGCTGGCTGATCACCGGCCGCGCGGCCAAGGGACTGCTGCCCTTCACCCTGCGCTCCCTGCTGATCTCCCTCTTCGCCTTCGCCTACTTCCTGACCGGCTGCCTGGTGCAGCTCGCGGTACTGCCCCTGGTGGCGGTGTCGCCCATCCCGCGGGAGACCAAACGCCGCGTGTTCGGCCGCTCGCTCATGATCTTCACCCGGTCGCTCGTGTACGTCATGGCCAACGTGCGCAAGGATGTGCAGGACTTCCGCCCCGCCCTGCGCAACGGCCCCGCCATCCTGATCGCCAACCACGCCTCCTTCGTGGACATCCTGGTGATGCTCATGGTGCACCCCCGCACCATCATGATGACCAACCGCTGGGTGTGGAACTCCCCGTTCTTCGGGGCCTTCGTGCGTTTCACGGGCTTCGTGCGCAGCGAGGACGACATCACCACCAACACCGAGCGGGTGCGCGAGGCCGTGCAGCGCGGCTGGAGCCTGGTGGTGTTCCCCGAGGGCACGCGCAGCCTCGACGGGCGCATCGGCCGATTCCACAAGGGGGCCTTCCACATGGCGCAGGAGCTCAGGCTTCCGTTGGTGCCGGTGCTGCTGCATGGCGTGGGCTACGCCATGGCCAAAAGCGACGCCATGCTGAAGGATTCCACCATCACCATGCGCACGCTGCCGCCGATCATGCCGGACGACCCGCGCTTCCCGCAGCCGCTGCGCGAACGCACCAAGGCCATCACCGCCTGGTTCCGGCAGGAGCATGGCGCGCTGCGCGCGGCGCGCGAGACCCCGACCTTCTTCCGGGCCCAGCTCGTGCGCTCCTTCACCTACAAAGGCCCCGTGCTCGAGTGGTATATCCGCATCAAGTCCCGCATCGACGCCCGGCTGGACGAACGCATCCATGCGCTGCTGCCGCGCACCGGCGACATCGTGGACCTGGGTTGCGGCTATGGTCCGCTCACTTTCCTGCTCCACTGGAGCGCCCCGGAACGCCGGCTGCTCGGGGTGGACCATGACGCGGAGAAAGTGGCCGTGGCCACGCAGGGCCTGCTGCGCGGTGACAACCTGCGGTTCCAGCAGGTCGACCTGCTCACCTGGCGGCCACCGCCGGCGGATGCCTACCTCCTGAAGGACGTGCTGCACTACCTGCCGATGGCGCGGCAGGAGGATCTGCTGCGGTCCTGTGCGGAAGCCCTGCGACCGGGCGGCGTCATCGTGGTGCGCGATGGCTTCACGGGCGATGCTCAACGCCATGCGCGAACCCGCTGGACGGAGCGGTTCTCCACCGCTCTGGGCTTCAACAAGACGGCCGCACCGCTCACGTTCATGGACCGGAAGGACCTGGAGCGCATGGCGGCCACCCACGGCCTGCGCCTGCAGTGGGTCGACGAAGGCCGCATCACCTCCAACGCCCTGGCGGCCCTGTACAAGCCGGCATGAGCAGCGATCGCTCCTTCGATGTGCTGGTGATCGGCGCCGGGCTCGGCGGGCTTGAATGTGCCGTGATCCTGGCGCGCGAAGGCCTGAGCGTGTGCGTGCTGGAACAGAACAGCCAGCTCGGCGGCAGCCTGCAGGTGTTCAGCCGGGAGAAGCGGCTCTTCGACACCGGGGTGCACTACCTCGGCGGTCTGCTGCCCGGCCAGAACCTCGACCGCTACTTCCGCTACCTCGGCATCCGCGACGGCCTGAAGCTGCACCGCATGGACGTGGACGGCTTCGACCGCATCACGTTCGGCGACGATCCACAGGAACACCCCCTCGCACAGGGCCATGCGCATTTCGTGGATCGGCTGACGCAGCTCTTCCCGCGTGAACGAGCCGCCATCCAACGCTTCAGTGATGATGTGCGCGCCACCTGCGATCGCTTCCCCCTCTACTACCTGCGCTATGCCGAGCACAACGAATGGGAGGATCCGGCCCTCCAGGTGAACGCCCGCGACCACATCGCCTCGTTGACCCGCGATCCCGCGCTGCGTGCCGTGCTCGGTGCGCCCAACGTACTGCACGCCGGCCGTGGCGACCGCACGCCCTTCTACATGCACGCGCTGGTGCTGAACACCTACATCGAGAGCGCCTGGCGATGCGTGGACGGCGGATCGCAGCTCGCCAAGCTGCTCGCCCGCGAGGCCCGTGCCCACGGTGCGGTGATCCTGCCCCGCAAGCGCGTCACCCGGCTGGACACCGACGCGATGGGCGTCAGCGCCGTGCATACCGCGGATGGCGATCGGTTCACCGCCCGACATGTGGTGGCCGACGTGCATCCGGCCGCGGTGCTGGACATGATCCACGGCGACGGCGTGCGCCCCGCCTACCGCAACCGCGTCAAGGTGATGGACAACACCATCGGCACCTTTTGCGTGCATCTGGCGCTGCGGCCCGGTGCGTTCCCGTACCACGACCACAACCACTACCACTTCGCCGACCACGACGTGTGGGCCCCGATGGATCCCGCATCCGGCGGCCAGCGCGGGCAGTTCATGCTGTTCACGCCGCTCATGCACGGCGGTGGGGGCACGGTGGACGCCGTCTCGATCATGACCTTCATGCCCTATGCGGCGGTGGCTCGCTGGGCAGGCACTCGCAGCACCGTGGCCGAACCCGGCGCACGCGATGCCGACTACGAGGCGTTCAAGCGCCGCGCCGCGGAGGAGGTGCTGGAGCACGTGCATCGGCGGTACCCCGCCTTGCGTGACATCATCACCGGCCGCTGGACCACCACCCCGCTCACCTTCCGCGACTACATCGGCTGCCCGGAAGGGACCACCTATGGGATCCAGAAGGAGGCGAGCGCGCCGATGCGCACCTACCTCTCGCCCCGGACCAAGGTGCCCAACCTCTTCCTCACCGGGCAGAACATCAACCTGCACGGCATCCTGGGCGTCACCGTCAGCAGCGTGGTCACCAGCGCGGAACTGGTGGGCAAGCGCTACCTGGTGGAGAAGATCCAGCGCGAGACCGGCGGGGGGGAGGTGGTGGTGAAGGGGTGAGCTTTCCGCAGCCCAAGCAGCACTTCACGAGGAGCGGCAGCAGGAGCTGGGGCAGCCGGCGGGATAGGAGCGCCCTTCATGCAGAGGCGCAGAGGACGCTGAGGGGTTCAGGTGGAGGGGCCATGCCTTTGCTCAGGCCGCGACGATGCGGCCGGCGGCGTGAGGCGGGAAGCCGATGGCCGGAAGTGGGAGGTCCGTTCACGGCGACGAGCCATCGCTCCAACGCCTCAGGGCAGCTCGCAGCGCCAGATGCTGTGCCCCTGGCCCACGTCATCGAATTCCTTCGCGATGCGAAGACCAGCGGCGGCGACCAGCGGCGCGAAATGCTCGGCGCGGTACATGCGGCTGTTCCCGTTCGCGGTGGCGGTGAAGTAGAGCGAGGTGGCCGCCAGCGAGAACGCCGCCGCCTCGAACCGCTGCCGGTCGATGAAGGTCTCCATGATGTACAACGGCATGCCGGGCCGCATCACCGCGCGGGCCTTGCGCAGGATGGCCACGATCTCGTCCTCGCCGAAGCAGTCCAGGAACTGGCTCATCCAGATGGCGTCCGCCCCTTCCGGAAGCGTGCTCGTGGGGTCCAGCATGTCGGCAGCCACCGTGGTGAGGCGGTCGCCGAAGCCGGCCGCCTTCACGTTGCGTTCCACCTCGCGCAGCTGGCCCGGCAGGTCCACCACCATCATCCGCACGTTCGGATCGTGGCGCAGGCAGCTCAAGGCCCACTTGCCCGTGTTGCCCCCCACGTCCATCATCACCTTCGGCTGGTCGCGGAACACGATCTCCAGGGCCGGCGGGAACGAATGGTCGCTGTAGAAATGGTCGAAGTGGAACCAGCTGCTGCGCACGTGCTGCGGCAGATGGGCCAGCCCTTGGTACACCGTGGGCCAATCGCCGAAGACCTTCAGCCCGGCGGGACGGCCCTCCACGAGCGCCTCCTCCAGGTGCGCCAGACCGGCGAAGCACACGTCGCCGGTGAAGTCCATGTTCACCCGCGTCATGTCGTCGAAGGCCAGCATCACGCCGGTCTTGGCCAGCACCATCCGGTCGTCCTTCATCGCCAGCACCTCGGCGGTGAGCGCCATGTCCGTCAGCACCATCACCGCATAGGGTGATAACCCTGAGGCCCGGGCCATCTCCTCCCGGGTGAGACCGTTGGTGCCGGAACGGGCCAGGGCATCGAACAGCCCCTTGCGCTGCATGATCCAGCAGGCCTGGAACACCATCGGGCCGAAGGCGATGCGCTGTGCGGCGGCCTTCGCCTCCACGGCGCTCAGTTCCTTGCGCGCCACCCTATCCGGCCGTGCCGTTCGTGCCATCTTCGTCATGTTCCGTTCAACGTTCACTGAAGTTTCTTGCGGATGCCCTTGAGCTGTTCGTTCACCTTGATCACGGTGGAGGCCCAGAAGTTCCGAAGCCCGGCCCCACCGGGGGTGGCGCTCACGCGTTCGATGTGAAGCACCTGTCGGGTGGCCATGTCGAAGAAGGTGACGTAGTAGTCGCCCTTGAGGGCCTTGCCATCGTACATGATGGCGATGTACACCATGCCGATGCCGGGCCGGTCGTCGGTCTTGTACCGCGACACCAGCTCCTGCACGCCCTCGGGCTGGAGCTCGGGTTTGTTCCACACTTCGGACACCGTCACGGCCATGTTCACATCCTCGACATAACTGGTGAACATCTCGCAGTTCTTCACTTTGAAATGTGGGCACGGCGTGTACTTGGCCGATTCGCTCTCGAAGAGCATGTTCCAGCGGTTGAAGAACGTGGGACCGGCCTGGTCCAGCGGTCCAAACTCGTAGCGCGGCGTGAACCTGGCGGCCGAGTAATCCACGCCGATCCAGGTCAAACCGACCTTGTCTGCCAGCAGGTCGGCGAGGGTGCTCTGCTGGGCGTGAGCCGCAGGCAGCAGGGTGAAGAGGAGCAGGGCGGACCCGAGTGTTCTCATGGCTGGTGGCGGTGCTTGTCGCGTCGGTCGATGAACAGGTGGGGCTTGCGGCTGTCCCGCGGCCACTTCAGGGTCTCGATGGCCGCGCCGGGCAGGGTGGTCATCCGGGGCGCCACCCGCAGCGTGGCGCGCAGGTGCTCGCGCAGGAAGACCAACGCATCACCCTCCAGATCGACCAGGACCTCCAGGTCGTCCCCCCCCAGTTCGTCCGTGGTGCAGACGACGACGAAGGTAGGGATCACCGGCATGGCGTTGATGGCGTCGAGCACCTGCGCGGGGAAGAGCGTGGTGCCGCGCACCTTCAGGCGCTGCTGGCGCCGGCCCAGCACCGGGCCCAGGTGCAGTCCTCCACCTCCGCCGTCCATGGCCCCGTCGTACCGCACACAGATATCACCTGTGCGGTAACGCAGCAGCGGCATGGCGCTCACGTGGAAGGGGGTGACGACCACCTCGCCGGCCTGGCCATGCGCCACGGGCCGGTCGTGCTCATCGAGCACCTCCACCAGCATCAGCTGGGGCTGCACGGCATGGCCGCTGCCCTCGCGCGTTTCCGTGCAGGCTGTGGCCATCTCGGTGCTGGCGTAGGTGCCCAGAAGCTCGATGTCCCAGCCTTCCTTGATGCGCCGGCCCAGGTTGTTCCATCCACCTTCCGGGTCGTGGATGGGCTCGCCGATGCAGAGCGCCCTGCGCACCGTGCTACGGGCCGGGTCGATGCCGTGCGCTCGTGCATGATCGATGAGCTTCACCAGAAAGCTCGGCACGGCCACCAGCGTGGTGGTGCCGAAGCGGTGGATGCTGTCCCACTGCAAGGCCGCCGCCCCAGGGCCCACACGCACCACGCCCGCCCCGAGCGCACGGGCACCCAGGAAGTAGGCCAGCCCCGCCATGAAGCGGCGGTCCAGGGTGGTCATCAGCTGCACCACGTCGTCGGACGTCACTCCGGCCATCACCAGCGAGTTGTGCTCGTTGGCCGTGAGGCGCTCCAGGTCGGGCTCGTCCAGCAGCAGGGCCACGGGCTTGCCGGTGGTGCCCGAGGTGGTCACATGATCGATCACCGTGCGTCGCTCCACGCACAGGAACGCTTCACCGGCCCCCTCCAGGTCCGTGTTGCGGGTGAAGGGCAGCCGGTGCAGGTCCCCCACGCCGCGGATGTCGCCGGGGTGCAGACGCAGATCGTGGAAGAGCCGCTGGTAGTGCGGGGACCGCTCGGCCAGGCGGTGCACATGCTCGCCCAGCAGCCGGCCCTGTAGCGCGATGACGGCCTCGGCATCGAGGCCCTGCGGCAGCATCAGTTCGGGTCGCATGCGGCCAGGGCCTTCTCAAGTTCGCGTCGTTCGGCCACGCTGGCCACCGGCCGTGCCAGGGCCTCGCGGAAATGGCCCGCGGCCCGCTCCGGGTCACCGAGCGCCTGGTACCAAAGGCCCAGGTCGCTGTAGGTGATGGCGTTATCGGGGTCGGTGCGCACGTAGGCCGCCTCGTCCTCGGGGCTCAGCCTGTAGGGGCGTCCGGTCATGCGCCGCTCCAGCAGCGCCGCCCGCATGGCCCGGTGCCACACCAGGTCGCCCATGGCGGGTGAACCGAGCAGCGTGTCGGCGGGCAGGGTCTCGGGGCGATGAAGGGGCACGTCCGCGGGGGTGTCGTGGGCAAAGATGGTCCGCAGGTCGTAACAGCGGAAGGCGCCCAGCGTGTACGGGCCGGTGCCCAGCCAGAGGCGTCGGTCGCCGGGCTGCATGATCACGCTGTGGTGGGCGATCAGCTGGTCGATGGCCATGGGGTTGCCGAGGCCCACCTCCTGGCCCTCTGGACCTCGCCGTTCGCGCAGGATGCGCGCCGCATCGTCCGGGGTGAGCGGCGGCCCGGTGACCGTAAGGGCGCGCATCCGCCGGAAGCGGGCCATGCTGTCGCTCTCGCGCAGGTTGGCCTGGTTCACCGGTGAGCCGAAGAAGGTCTCGCTCTGGTAGTGATTGGCGCACACCACCAGCCCGTTGCCGGGATCGTGCACCCCCATGCCGTCCGGCGCCTTCTCGATCACCACCGCCCGCCCGTCCCGCGCCGAGCCCACCAGGATGCTCTCGCTGACGAAGACCTCGCGGCGGGCGGCGATGGTCATAGCTTCCTCCACCGTGGCTGCGTGCTGCAGGATCTCGCGTGCCAGCAGGCTGATGGGTGTGCGTGCGCCGGTGGGCAGGGCCGAACGCGAGGCGTTGATGGTGACGGTGAGGCCCTCGAGGTTCATGCCGCTCACCGCGCCCAGCATGCCGGCCCAGGTGACGATGACGAAGGGGTGACCGCTGTCCGGACGCATGGCCAGCACCAGCTTGTCGCAGGCGAACTCCTCACCCAGATGGAAGTCGAAGTTGCGGCCGATGAGCAGCTGGCCGTCCGCCGTGCGTTCGCCCCACGCGGCGAAGCTGGTGCAGCCCACGAAGGCCAGGTCCTGCAACGCGTGACCGATGTCGTGGGCCGCATGGTAGTTCAGCGCCCGCTCGTAGCCGGTGCCGATCATGTCGAAGGCGGGGTCGAAGGCGCGGCTTTCCCCGTAGATCTCGCGACGGTACTCCAGCGGTACATGCTCCTCGATGTCCCGGTTGAAGAAGCCGATGAAGTGGCGCAGCCAGCCCAGCTTGTCCTCATCGGGCACCAACACCTTGATGCGCTGGACGAAGAGCTCCTCCTGCTTGTGGATCAGCTCGCGGGCCAGGGATCCGATGGCCAGCCCGCGCTCCAGGTCACCGCCCTGCACGTAGGCCTCCCACAGCCCGTCCGGCGTGGGGGCCAGCCAGCCGTTCGCCGTGCGCCAGCCTCCATCGCCGAGCGGAATGCGTTCGGGCAGCCCGGCCACCTCACCAGGCGCCAGCGGTGGCGTGAGCCGCATGTCCAGCAACAGCAGCGGCAGCAGGGCCACGGCCACGCCCAGCAGCAACTCCACCAGCAGAAGCGGCAGGGTGAGCAGAACGCGGAAGAGGCGCGGCATGGGGACGCAAAACTAACCGCGGTGGAAGGGGCGGGCCGCTCAGAAGCCGAAGCCCACCCCGGCCCCGATCCACGGTTCGCCGCCCGCGTACGGGCTGAGCGGGTCCTGAATCACGTCGAAGAGCACCGTGGCCGTCAGGTAGGTGCCGCCGCCCAGGTGCGCCGAGTATCCGCCGCCGATCAGCAGGAAGGGGACCCAGCGCCGGAAGAAGCGGTCCTGGTAACGGTCATAGAGCTCGAAGTTCATCTGGCTGTATTCCACGTGGGCGAACAGCTGGTCGATGATGCGGTAGCGCGTGAAGAGGCGACCGCCGTAGACGCTCGTTTCGAAGGCCGGTGCGAACCGGTTGTCCCGATAGTACTGGTAGCTGATGCCGAGGCCGGCGGAGAGCTTGCCGTTGCGGGTGATCTTGTAGCCCACCATCGGCTCCACGGCGATGTTGGTCACCGAGCCGAAGGCCAGGCCCAGCCCACCGCCGAACCAGATGCGTTCCTTCAGCGTGCGGGGCTGGTCCTGCGCTGGCTTGCGCCGGGCCGCGGTGGTGTCCACGTAGTCCTGGGCGAAGCTCCCCGACCAAAGACCGAGGCTCAGGATCAGCAGGCCGGTGCGCCACGGCATCATGCGCCAAAAGTACGCGCGGTCGCAGCGCCGGCGTGCGGTCCATGGCGGCGTTGGAAGACCACCGCGAGCCAGACACCACGCGCGATCATCCAAGCCAGAAAGGCGCTCCACACGCCGTAGAGCTCCCAACCGGCCTCATGCCCCGCCCACGCCACGGGCACGAAGACCAGGAGCGTGCTGAACAGGAGGGCGTTGCGCAGGGCCGCCCCGTCGCCCACACCCTTGAAGATGCCGTCGAACGCAAAGGCCACCGCGTTGATCGGCTGGGTGAGGATCACCATCCAGAACACGCCGTGGAAGAGGTCCTGCACGGCGGGGTCGTTGGTGAACAGCGGACCGATCCAGGGGTGGCCCACGGCATACACGGCGGCCAGCGCGGCCCCGATGAGCACACTGATGCGGACCACCTGCCAGCTCATGCGGTGCAGGTCACGCCAGTTGCGTTCGCCGTTGAGCCTTCCGGCCAGGACACTGCCCGCCGCCGCGTAGCCGTCGATGAAGAAGGCGCTGAAGAGCCAGATCTGCATGGCGATGCTGTGCGCGCCGATGTGGGCCTCGCCATAGCCGGTCGCGTAGCGATTGCCCAGGTAGTAGCAGGCATTGAGGGCCATGGTGCGGGCGAAGAGGTTGCCGCTCAGCAGCCAAAGCCCCTTCAGCTCGGGGTGATGCCATCGCCGGGGCCAGACCGGGAAGGAGGTCCGGGTGCGCAGCATCACCAGGGCCGTGCAGCACATCACGGCCTGCGCGATGACGCTGGCCCAGGCCGACCCTTCGATGCCCAGGCCGGGCACGGGGCCCCAGCCGAAGATGAGCAGCGGGTTCAACAGCAGGTTCACCGCCGCGCCCAGCAGGCTGATCCACATGCTCCAGCTCAGGTTCTGGATGCCCCGGAAGGCGCCGGTGATGGCGAAGGTGGCCAGCGACAACGGGAAGCCGATCGAGCGGATGTGGAAGTAGTCCACCGCCTTGTTCAGCACCGCGCCCTCCGCGTTGTACAGGCGGAAAATGTCCTCGGCGAAGGGGCCGGTCACCAGGTGGAAGAAGATCCCGAGGCCCACGTTCATCCAGATGGCGATGGGCACCAGGCCCCGGACCGCGTCCAGCCGTTCCTCGCCGTAGTGGCGCGCCACCACGCTCAGCACCGCGCTGCGCGTTTGCGCCAGCACCCACACCACCAGGAGGAAGAAGCTGCTGGCGATGCCCACCGCGCCCAGGTCGGCGGTGCCCAGGCTGCCCACGAAGGCCGTGTCCACCAGCGCGATCAGCGGCTCGGCGATGCCGCTGATGATCGCGGGCACCGCCAGGCGGTCGATGTCACGACGGGTGATGGGATGGGGAGCGGCCACGGGAGCGGCCGCAAAGGTGCATCGACTAGCGCACCAGCGTCACGTGGCCCATGGCCTCCTTGCGATGGCCGCGGTAGCGGTCCTTGGCCTTCAGCCGCCACGCGTACACGCCCTGCACCGCCGGGCCGCCTCCGAGCCCGCTGCCCGACCACTGTTCGCGCCAGTCATTGGTCCGGAACACCGGGCTGCCCCACCGGTCGAAGACGGTGAACTCATAGTCGGCATCGGCCAGCCCCTGGCCCGAGGGACCGAAGAGGTCGTTCACCCCGTCGCCGTCCGGCGTGAAGGCGTTGGGCACATACAGGAAGAAGATGCCGTCGATGTGCACCACCTTCATCACGCTGTCCGGGCAGCCGTACTGGTTGGTCACGTGCAGCCACACCGGGTAGTCGCCCTCGTCGTCCTCGGGAAAGAGCACGATGGGGTCGGGCTCGAAGGCCGAATCGGGCACACAGCCCGCACCGAACGACCACGCCCAGCTCACCTGGAACTGCGACCGGTCGAAGAAGGCCACCTCCGGATCGAGCACGTTCGCGCTCTGCGGAAGGAAGTCGAAGTCGGCCACGGGGTAGGGGCGGGCGCACACCACCTGCGGGAAGGTGGCCGTGCCCGGGCACCCTTCAGGGCTGTACACGGTGAGGGTGACGTCGTAGCAGCCCACGTTCACGAAGGTGTTCGTCACCGTGGCGCAGCCCTGGGCCGTGTTGCCGTCGCCGAAGTCCCACTCGCACAGCGCGCCCACATCGCTGGCGGCGGTGAGGTTGGTGAAGGTGAAGGTGGCCGGGTGGCAGTCCTCGTACCGGTCGGGGGCCAGCAGCGGCACGGGCGGCGGGTACCACGCCACGGACACCGTGTCCGTCGCGGCAGGTGTGCCGCAGCCGTCCGTCACCACCACGTGGAAGGTGTTCACCTGGCCGCTGGGCGTGTAGGCGAGCACGTCACCGGTGCCGATCGTTCCGTTGCCCAGCTCGTACCAGGTGTAGGTGTATGGGGCCCCGATGCCGCCTGCGGCCACCGCGCTCAGGTTCGAGGCCGCATCGATGCAGATGGAGTCCGGCGCTGAAGCCATCACGCTCAAGGCGGGATACAGGTCCACCGTCGCCGTCACAGCAGCCGAGGTGCAGCCCTGGTCGTCCGTCGCGAACACGGTGTACACCGTACCCACCATCGGGTCCACCGTGTGCGGCCCGCTGCCCAGCAAGCCCTGGTCCCAGGTGAAGCTGTACGGCGCGGTGCCGCCCACCGCCTGTGCGCTCAGCACGGCCTCGGTGGTGAGGCAGATGGTGGTGTCGCTGGTCGAGGCCACCAGCAGCGGTGGTTCGTTCAGCACCAGCACGGTGTCGTGCCGGCATCCGTTCGGCTCCACCAGCTCCACGGTCCATGTGCCGTCGGCGATGCCCGTGAGCGTGCCGGCGCCGTTCGCGGTCACGGTCTGCTGCAGGACACCTCCGGAGTAGAGCTCGTAGGTCCACGGCGGTCCGGGCGTTCCCCAGGGCACCACCTGCACGCTGCCGTCCGCGAAGCCGAAGCAGCTGGGGTCCGTGACGGTGATGGCGTCGAAGCCGAAGGGCGGCACCACCACCACGGTCACCGTGTCCTTGTTCACGCAGCCCTGGCCCTGCAGATCGCTGGTGACCTCGTACACCGTGGTGGCGGTGGGCATGGCCACGGGGTTCGCGCACGGGTTGCAGCTGAAGTTCAGCGGTACCTGCAGCGGCGGACCGCTCAGCACGGTCCAGGTGAAGATGTTCCCTCCGGTGGCCAGCAGCGCCAGGTTGTCCGCGTAGCACAGCACCGTGTCCTGGATGTTGATCACCGTGCTCGGCAGGATCTGGATGGCGATGGTGGCGCTCACCAGGCCTGTCACCGGGCAGGCGTTGTCCTCAGCGGTCACCGTGAAGGCCGTGGAGCTCGTGTTCGGTTGCGCCGTTCCACAGATGCTCGCCGTGGCGGGGTTCACGCCCGTTTGCACGAAGGTGGCCCCGGGGAAGACCAGGTCCACGTTGGAGGTGAGGGTGAGGGAATCGGTGGGGTTGCCGTCGCTGAACACCAGGTCCAGACAGAACTGGTCCCCCGGGCACAGCTCCAGGCTGAAGGGCCCGGTCTGCGTGGCATCGCCGGTGAGGTTGCCCATCGCCTGGGGCCCGTCCGGGATGATGTTCGTGCAGTTGATCACGGTGAACTGCATGTCGCGCATCACCGTGCCCAGCACGTTCCCGTTGGCATCGTACTCCGTCACCTCCACCACCACGATGAAGTTGCCCGTCTGCGTCGGCACGAAGCTCACCGCGCCCGAGTTCGGGTCCAGCGTGATGCCCGGGATCGGGCTGCCACCGGTGTACCCGGTGCCATATCCGAGCGTGGTGAACGCGTCGATCCGTCCGTCGATGAAGGTGTACACCAGCGAATCACCGTTCGGGTCGTACACGCCGAAGTTGTAGTTCACCGGCTGAAAGAGGCAGACGAAGGGGATGGGCTGCGCCGTGAAGACCGGACTGTCGTTGCAGGGGGCCGTGGCCGTGTTCAGCACCGACTCCACGTACATGTCGTCGTTGATGCTGTTGGGCACGTTCACCGAGGTGTTCCGGCAGCAGTCGCTCCAGCTGATCGTCCAGGAGTTGCAGGGCGGGTTCAGCGTCACGGTGGTCACGTAGTTGTACGCCTCCATGCCGGGATAGCCGCCGTTGCCGCAGTCACTCTGCGGCAGGATCGGCGGGCACAGCTGGCTGATCTCCTGCCCGCTGTTGGGCCCCTGTTGAAGGGTCACCGTGAAGGACTGGCCGCAGCTGCTCGTCAACTGGACCTCCTCGCTGGTCTGCATGCTGATCCCGCTGCAATCCCGGAAGAGGTTCAGCGTGATCTGGAACTGGTTGGGGCCGACACAGATCGTGCTGATGTCCACCCCGCTGATGTGCGTGGCGCTCAGCTCCACGGGACACACAAGAAGTACGATGGCGGTGAGAAGCGTGAGTCCCTGACGCATGTCCCTGAACGTGAGCGGTGAAGGTAGTGAACCCACCCGACGTTCCATGGACGTTCAGGCCCGGTCGCGGGTTGCCCTGCGGAAGGTCAGCGACCTCAGGCCATGCCGCGCTCCAACTCCTCGCGCAGGGCGGCCATGAAGGCTTCCGTGGTCAGGTAGTGCTCGGCGCCCACCTTCTCCCCGTGGATGCACACCGCGAGGTCCTTGGTCATCTTCCCGCTCTCCACGGTGCGGATGCACACGTTCTCCAGCTTCGTGCAGAAGTCGATGAGCGCCTGGTTGCCGTCGAGCTTGCCCCGGAAGGCGAGGCCCCGCGTCCAGGCGAAGATGCTGGCGATGGGGTTGGTGCTCGTCGGCTTACCCTGCTGGTGCATGCGGTAGTGGCGGGTCACCGTGCCGTGGGCGGCCTCGGCCTCCATGGTCTTTCCATCGGGGGTGATGAGCACGCTGGTCATCAATCCCAGCGAGCCGAAGCCCTGGGCCACGGTGTCGCTCTGCACGTCGCCGTCGTAGTTCTTGCAGGCCCACACGAAGCCGCCGCTCCACTTCATGGCGCTGGCCACCATGTCGTCGATCAGGCGGTGCTCGTACACGATGCCGGCCTTGGCGAAATCGGCCTTGAAGTGCTTCTGGTAGACCTCTTCGAAGATGTCCTTGAAGCGCCCGTCATACTTCTTCAGGATGGTGTTCTTGGTGCTGAGGTAGAGCGGCCACTTCTTCGCCAGTGCCAGATTGAAGCAGCTCATGGCGAAGCCCTCGATGCTCTCGTCGGTGTTGTACATGCTCAGCGCCACGCCGTTGCCGTCGAACTGGTACACCTGCCAGGTGGTGGGGCTTCCGCCGTCCTCCGGGGTGAACGTCATGGTGAGGGTGCCCTTGCCGGTGATCACCGCATCGGTGGCGCGGTACTGGTCGCCGAAGGCGTGGCGGCCGATCACGATGGGCTGCGTCCACCCCGGCACCAGGCGCGGGATGTTGCTGATCACGATCGGTTCGCGGAACACCGTTCCGTTGAGGATGTTGCGGATGGTGCCGTTGGGGCTCTTCCACATCTGCTTCAGCCCGAACTCTTGCACGCGGGCCTCATCGGGCGTGATGGTGGCGCACTTGATGCCCACATTGTGCTTCAGGATGGCCTTCGCGCTCTCCACCGTCACCTTGTCGTCGGTCTTGTCGCGGTGCTCGATGCCGAGATCATAGTACTCGATGGGCACGTCCACATAGGGGAGGATCAGCTGGTCCTTGATCCACTTCCAGATGATGCGGGTCATCTCATCGCCATCGAGCTCGACTACGGGGTTCGCGACCTTGATCTTGGACATGCTGCTTGGACGGTTGGCGGTTGGAGGTTGTGGGAAAGGCAGGTTGTGGGTTCGCGGCCGCGAAACTACCCAACGAGGGGATGCGGTCAGGGGTCTTCCTCATCGGCGCCGGCCTTCGGCATATCGTCGCTGCTGCGAACGCATCTGCCCTTCGCGTAGAACTCCGTCCGATAGACCTTGCCGGCCTTGTCGTAGTAAATGAACTCCCCATCGGGGTAGCCCTTGTTGTAGCGTCCGGTGTAGGCCACGGTCCCATCTCCTCGCAGCACCGTCAGTTCGCCATGCGGGCGGCCATTGGTGCAGATGGTCTTGTATTGACCCATGCCCCACGGGAATATCGTCAGGTACTCGCCATTGAACAGCGCGCCGGTCGAGTCGCGTAGCACCCGTTCTCCATGAAGCCTGTTGCCGCGGTAGGCCTTGGACCACTCCTTGCGACCGTTCGGATGGAACGTCGCGCTGGCGCCGGTTCTGACACCTTTACGCCACTGGATATTCCAGGCCACTTGGCCATTGGGATGGAAGAAGATCTCCGTCCCGTGCTTCGTGCCCTTCCTGTAGGTCTCCAGCCAGGTCTTTCGCCCCAGGCTGTCATACTGGATCGCGGGGCCATGCAGCTTGCCTTCGCGCCAACACACACGGCTCAGCAGCCGGCCGGTGGTGTCGTACACGGCCACGGGGTTCTTCGGACGGCCCAGCTCATCCCTTTGGAACACGCTGTACCGGCCGTTCTTGACCTCTGTGGTGTCCCAGCCCTGGGCGTGCATCGAGGAAGCAGCGAGCAGGAGGAGGATGAGCGCGGGGTTTCTCATGACCCGATGATCCAGGATGCGACCAGCGGATTGCGCACGCGCAGGCGCGGGAACCGGCTGAAGTCGCGGTCGGTCGACCAGAGCTCACGGACGCCATGGCTCAGGCAGAGCGCGGCGATGCGGGCGTCATGCACCAACGGGCCTTGCACCTTCGCCTTGCCCAACAGCCCTCGCAGCTCAGGCCAGTGCATCTCGTTCTCCGAGAGCAGGTGCAGTGTCGGAGAGGCGAGCCAGGCCTCGATCTGTGCGATGGACTGTTCCGGCGTGCTGGGCGGTGCGTAGATGCGCGGATGCGTCACGATGGCGTGGAACTCATGCAGGCAGGGCCAGGGAATGGCCCAGGCGGCCCTGTCCTCCGCGAGTTGGCCGACCAGGACCCTGGCGGATCCATGGAAGGCCGAATCGCGCCGGTGGGCGAAAACCAGAAGATTGGTGTCCACGGCGATCATGCCCCTTCGCCTCTGTAGATCGTATCACGGACCATCTCCCAGGACGCATCCTTGAAGTCAGGGTTGAGACCGGTGCCGCCTACGCTGGCATCCCTCAGCGTGAAGGCGGGGCCGCCGTGCTTCTCGGCCAGCACCATGCGCAGCCCTTGCTCGATCAGCGCCTTCAACGTGGTCTTCCGTGCGCGTGCCTGGCGCTTGGCCTTCTCGAACAACGCCTCCGGCAGTTCGATGGTGGTCTTCATGGGTGCCTGTATCGCCGAATATGGGTACCAATATATGACCGACGACCCCCGTCCGTTCGCCGGTTCGTTCAGCTTCTTGGCGCTTCCGTTGCGTTCATGGCGCCGTGGCGGTGGGAACTCAGCCCAGGTCCAGGTCCAGCTCGTCCTTCAGCTTCAGCAGGGCCGGGTTCTTCTCGGCCAGGATGCGGAAGCGGTCCATCGGCGTGTAGCGCGGCCGCAGGTCGGTCACCTCCTCCTTCACCACCTTCAGTTCCAGGCCGGGCGCGTCCAACTCGGTGCGCAGGAAGGCCATCAGCTCCTGGCCCACCTCGCGGAAGTAGCGGTCCTGCACCTCGTTGAGGATGACGAAGGTGACCAGGTCGGGGCCGGCGGACACAGGCTCTCGGGCCATCAGGGTGGCGTGCAGGCTGTTGCGCCCTTCGCGTTTGCGGGCCATGGCGAAATCCTGCCAGGCCTTTTGCAGCAGCCCCTGGGCCACCTGCTTGGGCGGGCCCTTGCTCACCGGACCGGTGGGCGCTTCGGCGCCGGGTGCCGAACCGGGGCGCTGGCCTGCCGGCGTGGCCATCTCGCGCAGCGACACCCCGCGCGCCAGGCGGCGGGCCGGGGGCGGCGGGGCGCTCGGGACCGGGGCCGCAGCGGCCGTGGGCTGGGCCGGGGCCGCCGGTCCGTCCGTCACGGAGGCCGGGCCGGGTTCCGCGGCGATGGCCGGGGCGGCGCTCAGGCCACCGGGCTCAGGCTTTTTTTTTTCCGCGCCTGCCGGCACGGTCGCTGGGGCTTCCCCGTTCGCCGCGCTTCGGCACAGCTGGATCAGCAGCAGCTCCACCAGCAGGCGAGGGTCCTTGCTGGCCTTGTAGTTCAGGTCGCATTGGCCCACACGCTCCAGCCCGGCCAGCAGCAGGCGCCGGTCCACCCGGGCGGCCTGCTCCACGTAGCGGGCGGCCAGCTCCTCGCTCACCTCCAGCAGACCGGCCGACCGCGGGTCCTGGCACACCAGCAGGTCGCGCAGGTGGCGGCCCAGCCCGGCCACGAAGAGGTGGCCGTCGAAGCCGTTGCGCAGGATGGTGTCGAACTCCAGCAGCACCCCGGGCACGTCGCCGGCCACCAGTGCGTCCGTCACCCGGAAGTAGTGCTCGTGGTCCAGCACGTTCAGGTTCTTCACCACGTCCTGGTAGGTGAGGCTCCGCCCGGCGAAGCTCACCAGCTGGTCGAAGATGCTGAGCGCGTCGCGGAGGCCGCCATCGGCCTTCTGGGCGATCACGTGCAGGGCCTGCGGCTCGGCCTCGATGCCCTCCCGCTCGGCGATGCCGGCCAGGTGGCGCACGATGTCCGTCACCGTGATCCGCCGGAAGTCGAACACCTGGCAGCGGCTCAGGATGGTGGGCAGGATCTTGTGCTTCTCGGTGGTGGCCAGGATGAAGATGGCGTAGCTGGGCGGCTCCTCCAGGGTCTTCAGGAAGGCGTTGAAGGCCGCCGAGCTCAGCATGTGCACCTCGTCGATGATGTACACCTTGCGGCTGCCGACCTGCGGGGCGATCTGCACCTGCAGGATGAGGTTGCGGATGTCGTCGACGCTGTTGTTGCTGGCCGCGTCGAGCTCGTAGATGTTGAGGCTGTGCCCCTCCTCGAAGGTGCGGCAGGGGGCGCAGGTGCCGCAGGTGGTGAGGTCGGCGTTGAGGTGCTCGCAGTTGATGGTGCGCGCCAGGATCCGGGCGCAGGTGGTCTTGCCCACCCCCCGGGGACCGCAGAACAGGAAGGCCTGCGCCAGGTGCCCGGACCGGATGGCGTTCATCAGGGTGCCGGTCACGGCCTCCTGGCCCACCACCGTATCGAAGGTGGCCGGGCGGTACTTGCGGGCGCTGACGACGAAGCGTTCGGACATCGGGCGGCTAAGATAACCGGGCGCCGCGCGGCCTTCGGGCGGAGATCTCAACAGCCGTGGACAAGGCCTTGAGGGTGGGGTGGGGCAGGGGCTTGGCGGACAGGCGGAAATGCCTACCTTCGCACCCCATTTCACACCTGGTACCATGACCAACCGGTACGAGACCGTCTTCATCCTAACTCCCGTTTTGTCTGAGGACCAGACAAAGGAGGCGGTCAAGAAATTCAAAGACCTGATCAAGAAAGGCCGTGGCAAGGTCCACCACGAAGAGAGCTGGGGGATGCGCAAGCTCGCGTATCCCATCCAGAAGAAGTCCACGGGCTTCTACCACCTGTTCGAGTTCGAGAGCGATGCCCCGTTCGTGGACAAGCTCGAGACCGAGTACCGCCGCGATGAGCGGGTGCTGCGCTTCATGACCGTGAAGATGGACAAGCACCACCAGGCTTTCGCCGACCGCCGCCGCAACAAGCAGAGCGCCACCAGCGGGGAAGCCCCCGCCGATCGCCCCGCTCGCCGCAGCCGCAAGGAGGAGAACGCAGACCAACCGAACAGCTAAGCCATGGCCCAGAACAATGCTCCCGGGGGGGAGATCCGCTACCTCACCCCGATCGCGATCGAGACCAAGAAGGAGAAGTACTGCCGCTTCAAGAAGCTCGGCATCACGTACATCGACTACAAGGACGCCGATTTCCTGCTGCGCTTCGTGAACGAGCAGGGCAAGATCCTGCCCCGCCGCCTCACCGGCACCAGCCTCAAGTACCAGCGCAAGGTCGGCCAGGCCGTCAAGCGGGCCCGCCACCTGGCCCTCATGCCCTACGTGGGCGACATGCTCAAGTGATCCACCCCCAACAGTCATCACCATGGAGGTCATTCTGAAAACGGACGTGGACAACTTGGGCTACGCCAACGATGTGGTGAAGGTGCGCGACGGCTACGCCCGCAACTTCCTGATCCCCCGCGGCCTGGCGACGGTCGCCACCGACAGCGCCCGCAAGCAGCTCAACGAAACGCTCAAGCAGCGCGCCCACAAGGAGGCCCAGGTCCGCTCGGCGGCCGAGAAGATCGCCGAAGGCCTGGCCAACAAGACCCTGAAGGTCGCGGCCAAGGTGGGCGAGAAGGGCAAGATCTTCGGCAGCGTCAACACCATCATGCTGGCCGATGCCATCAAGGCCCTCGGCTTCGAGGTGGACCGCAAGAACATCAAGATCAAGGGCGACACGATCAAGTCCATCGGCACCTACGAGGCCGAGGTCAGCTTCCATCGCGACGTGGTGCGCAGCATCCCGTTCGAGGTGGTGGGCGAGTGAGCTCGAACGAACAACAGGAAAAAGGGGCCACCAGGCCCCTTTTTCCATTCAAGCCGTGAAGTGGCGGCCTGTGTCGGTGCGTCCGGCGTATCAGCGCCTCACATCAGGATGTTGTTCACCGGCTGCAGCGGCTTGGGGATGTCCTTCTCGCCGAGCATCTCCCGCAGGTCGATCTCGATCGCCCGTGTGATGGCCGTGATGGGCACATCGTTCGCCCCGCCCTCGAAAGGGTTCTCGCTGGCCTCGCCGATCCGTTCCATCATGTTGAACACCCAGGCCACCAAGGCGCTGAAGGGGATGGTGAGCCAGACGAACCCATCGCCCATCTTGGCGAACTCGTTCAACATCCCGAAGGGCACCAGGTTGATGAACAGCCGTGTGAACATCAGGTTCAAGGTGCCGTACTGTTTGGGATAGGGGAAGTTCTTGATCCGCTCGCACTTGCCCTGCTGGGTGTACAGGTCCACCAGCATCCGCTCCAGCTCCATGTGGCGGAAGTCCTCGATCAGCCCCCGGTCCAGCAGCTCGCGCAGGTCGCGCGAGCTCTCGGCGATCAGCTGGGTGGCCCGGTTGCTCAAGGCGAGCACGCGCACCTGCTCCTCCTGCGCGATCAGCCCCCGCAGCGCATCCTCCAGCTTGGAGTCCACCTCGTCGATCGTGTACCACCTGCGGTACTCCCTGTTGTACACCTTGATGAGGTGCTCCCACACCCGCGGCTGGCGCAACTGGAAGCGCAGCGCATGCATCCAGGCGATGTGGCGGTGGATGAGCCGCGTATGGATCCGCTGCAGTTCACCGTCGGCCAGCGGTGCGGAGGCGTGCCGGGCGGTGATGAAGTCCCGCACCATGATGCCCCAGCTCCGGCTGCTGTTCACGATGGCGCCGTAGATCTGGCGGGCCTCCCACAAGCGGTCGTAGCACGCGTTGTTGCGGAAGCCGGTGAGGAAGGCCACGGCCGTGCCGATGAGCGCGATGGGCACCCACGGCAGGGTCAGCCACTTCCAGCCGACCACTTCGTACAGCACCGTGGGCACGATGGCCAGCAGGAGGAACCACACGATGTCGCGGCGCGTCCAGTACAGGACCTCCCGCAGGGTGAACCGACGTCCGGCATGCATGAGCGCGAACATACGTGGGGATCCCTTGCCACCTTCGCTGGACCATGCGCATCCACCGCGTTGTCCTCCACCCCCTCACCATCCCCCTGAAGGCGCCCTTCGTCACCTCCCTGGGCGCCCTCCACGAGGTGACCAACGTGGTGGTGCAGGTCCACACCGCCGACGGCCGGGTGGGGTGGGGGGAGTGCAGCCCGTTCTGGACCATCAACGGCGAGACCCAGGAGACGGGCCTGGCCGTGGGCCGCCATCTGGCCCGTGCCCTGGTGGGCCACTCCGCCGACGACCTTGAAGGAGCACATGCGGTGATGGACCGCCTGATCTTCGGCAACAGCAGCATCAAGAGCGCCTTCGACATCGCCTTGCACGACCTGGCCGCACAAGCCGCTGATCGTCCGCTGTGGATCCACCTCGGTGGGCAGGATCGCTTCGATCCCATCACCGACTACACCGTGAGCCTGGGTGAGCCCGAGCGGATGGCCACCGATGCGGAGGCCGTCGCCGCCGAAGGCTTCCCGGTGATCAAGGTGAAGCTGGGCGGCGCAGGTGATCTGGACATCAGGCGGATCCGGGCCATCCGATCAAGGATCCCTTCGATCCCTCTGCGCATCGATGCCAACCAGGGCTGGGACCCCGACACGGCCATCCGGGTGCTGAACGCCCTGTCCGACGCGGGCATTGAACATTGCGAGGAACCCATCCCACGCTGGCAGTTCATGGACCTGCGCCGGGTGAAGGAGGCTTCGCCCATCCCCATCATGGCCGACGAGAGCTGCTGCGACCACCACGACGCCGAGCGGCTCATCGCCCTGGGCGCCTGCCAGCGCTTCAACATCAAGCTGGGCAAGAGCGGCGGCCTGTTCAAGGCCCGCAAGATCATCACCCTGGCCGCCGAGGCGGGCCTGACCGTGCAGGTGGGCGGCTTCCTCGAGAGCCGGCTGGCGTGGAGCGCCGCGGCCGCCCTGGCGCTGAGCGACCCCTGCGTGCGCTACTGCGACATGGACACCCCACTGATGTTCACCGGCGACCCCGTGGTGGGGGGGATCGCGTACGGTCCGGGGGGGCGCATCCGCCTGCCGGAAGGACCCGGGCTCGGGGCCACCATCGACCCCGTCCACCTCGATGAGACCCGGGCGGTGGTGGTGGGTTGATCCCTTGTTCGGAACTCCCGCCGCCGGCCGGTCCACGGATCACTGTCCGCGTACCTTTGCGGCCGCAAAAACGCACCCGACCGCGCATGAGCACGATCTTCGACCTCGACATGATCAAGGCGGTGTACAGCCGCTTCCCCGCACGTGTGGCCGCCGCCCGCAAGGTGGTGGGTCGCCCCTTGACCCTCAGCGAGAAGATCCTCTACGCCCACCTCTGGGACGGCGAGCCAAAGACCGCCTTCGGCCGCGGCAAGGACTACGTGGATTTCGCCCCCGACCGGGTGACCATGCAGGACGCCACCGCGCAGATGGCCCTGCTGCAGTTCAGCACCACCGGAAGGAAGAAGGTGGCCGTGCCCAGCACCGTGCACTGCGACCACCTGATCCAGGCCCGCGTGGGCGCGAAGCAGGACCTGCAGGAGGCGCTGAACAAGAGCAACGAGGTCTTCAACTTCCTGGAGAGCATCAGCAACAAATACGACATCGGTTTCTGGAAGCCGGGCGCGGGCATCATCCACCAGGTGATGCTGGAGAACTACGCCTTCCCCGGCGGCATGATGATCGGCACCGACAGCCACACGGTGAACGCCGGTGGCCTGGGCATGGTGGCCATCGGCGTGGGCGGTGCGGACGCCTGCGACGTGATGAGCGGCCTGCCCTGGGAGCTCAAGTTCCCCAAGCTCATCGGCGTGAAGCTCACCGGAAAGCTCAACGGCTGGACCGCACCGAAGGACGTGATCCTGAAGGTGGCTGGCATCCTTACGGTGAAAGGCGGGACGGGTGCTATCGTAGAATACTTCGGACCCGGAGCCGAGAGCATGAGCTGCACCGGCAAAGGCACCATCGCCAACATGGGCGCTGAGATCGGCGCCACCACCAGCACCTTCGGCTACGACGACAGCATGCGCCGCTATCTGAAGGCCACCGGCCGTGCGGAAGTGGCCGCCATGGCCGACACCATCGCCGCCGACCTCACCGGCGACCCCGAGGTGTACGCCGATCCGGCGAAGTACTTCGACCAGGTGATCGAGATCGACCTCAGCACCCTGAGCCCGCACCTCAACGGCCCCTTCACCCCCGACCTGGCCACGCCGGTGAGCGAGATGAAGGAGAAGGCCGCCAAGAACGATTGGCCCACCGACATCGAATGGGCGCTGATCGGTTCCTGCACCAACAGCAGCTACGAGGACATCAGCCGCGCCGCCAGCATCGTGGCCGACGCCGTGAGCAAGGGTCTGAAGCCGAAGTCGCACTTGGGCATCAATCCCGGAAGCGAGCAGGTGCGCTACACCATCGAGCGCGATGGCTTCATCGAGACCTTCGAGAAGAGCGGCGCCACCATCTTCACCAACGCCTGCGGTCCCTGCATCGGGCAGTGGGCGCGGGAAGGGGCGGACAAGCAGGAGAAGAACTCCATCGTCCACTCCTTCAACCGCAACTTCGCCAAGCGCGCTGACGGCAACCCCAATACGCACGCCTTCGTGGCCTCGCCGGAGATGGTGGCGGCCATCGCCATCAGCGGCAAGCTCACCTTCGATCCCGTCCACGACACACTTGTCAACGACAAGGGCGAGCAGGTGAAGCTGGCCGAGCCCACCGGCTGGGAGCTTCCGCCCAAGGGCTTCGCCGTGGAGGACAACGGCTACCAGGCCCCCGCCGCCGACGGCTCCAAAGTGGAGGTGGTGGTGAAGCCCGACAGCCAGCGCCTACAGCTGCTGGAGCCCTTCCCCGCGTGGAACGGCACGAACATCAGCGACGCGGTGCTGCTGATCAAGGCCAAGGGCAAGTGCACCACCGACCACATCAGCATGGCCGGCAGCTGGCTGCGCTACCGCGGTCACCTGGACAACATCAGCAACAACACGCTCATCGGGGCCATCAACGCCTTCAACGGCGAGGCCGACAAGGTGAAGAACCAGCTCACCGGTGAGTACGGTGCGGTGCCCGCCACCCAGCGCGCCTACAAGGCCGCCAGCGTGTCCAGCATCATCGTGGGCGATCAGAACTACGGGGAGGGCAGCAGCCGCGAGCACGCCGCCATGCAGCCGCGTCACCTCGGTGTGGCCGCCGTGCTGGTGAAGGGCTTCGCGCGCATCCACGAGACCAACCTGAAGAAACAGGGCATGCTCGCCCTCACCTTCAGCAACGAGTCCGACTACGACAAGATCCAGGAGGACGACCGCATCGACTTCACCGACCTCACGTCCTTTGCGCCCGGCAAGCCGCTCACCCTCGTGTTCAAGCACAAGGACGGGTCGAAGGACAGCATCCAGGTGAACCACACCTACAATGCGCAGCAGATCGAGTGGTTCAAGGCGGGCAGCGCGCTGAACATCATCCGCGCGCAGCAAAAGGACTGAGCCACGAGGATCAGGGATGGTCGTTCGCGATCATCCATGTACATTCGTGCCGCTGCCGGACCAACAGACCGTGCACCAACAAACCCAAGACCCATGAACCTCCGATCGATCTCGAACATGATGCTCGGCCTGGCCATCGTGGCCTTCACCGCCACGGGCTGCAAGAAGGACGAGTGCAAGGACAAGAACTGCGGCAGCGGCAGCTGCGTGGACGGCAACTGCGTGTGCGACACCGGCTATGAGGGCAGCGAGTGCGGAACACAGACCCGCGCCAAGTTCGTTGGTAACTACAGCGGTACCTTCAGCTGTTCCGGGGGATCGCCGGTCACCATCAACATGACCGTTTCGAACAGCTCGGCCGGGATCACCAAGGTGGTGATGACCGATGGCTTCGATAACTGGATCTGCACGGTCAGTGGTTCGTCCTTGACCATTTCCAACCAGACGATCAGTGGTGGCAACACCATCCAGGGATCCGGTCAACTGGTGGGCAACATCCTCACCTTGAACCTGAACATCTCCGGTACGACCTGCACCTACACGGGCACCAAGCAGTAAGCGGGACCGACCTCTTGGCGAAGGGCCCACCGCACGGTGGGCCTTTCGCTTTCCAGGGCTTCAGTCATGGGCGTGCAAGAGGGGCAGCTCCACTTCCACGCGGGTGCCCTGGGGCAGGTCGATGGTGCGGAATCCGGCCTGTCCGCCGTGCTGCTTGGCCACCAGGTCCAACCGGGCACGGGTAATGGCCGTGCCGAGCGAGGTCTTCTTCGCAGGCGGTGCGACGGCCTGGCTTTCGCGACGGGCTTGCCGGCCCAGGCCGTTATCTTCCACGGTGTACACCAGGCGATCGCCACGGCGTTCCACCTTCAGCGTGATGAGGCCACCGGCCTCCTTGCCCGCCATGCCGTGCCAGATGGCGTTCTCCACGAAGGGCTGCACCACCAGCGGGGGCACCAGCACCTCGGCAGGGTCCAGCGCAGGGTCCACCTCGATCCGCAGGTCGAAACGGCCCTCCATGCGCATGCGCTCCAGCTCCATGTAGCCCTTGAGCGCCTCCAGGTCGTCCTCCAGGGGCACCTCGCTCTTGCGGCTGTTCTCCAGCACGGCCCGCATCACGCGCGCGAACCGGCTGAGGAATCCCGTGGCCTTGTCCGGGTCGTTGCCCTGCACGAAGGCCGCGATGCTGTTGAGGGCATTGAAGATGAAGTGCGGGTTCATCTGGCTGCGCAGGGCCTGCGTCTCCAGGTGGGCGGCCTCCTTCTCGAAGCGCTCGCGCCGGCGCCGGCGGTCGGTCCAGCTCCACGCGGCCAGTCCGCCCAGCAGCAGCACCCCCGCGCCCGCGGTCACCCACGCCCGGTTGCGGTTGCGCTCGGCGCGCAGTTCGGCGATCGTGCGCCGGTCCTCCGCCTGTGCCAGCTCGGCTGCGAAGGACAGGCTGTCGGCCAGGGAACGCTTCTCATACCCGAACCGCAGCAGCTCCTTGCGACCTTCCTCGCTGCGCAAGCTGTCCTGCAGGGCCAGCTGGCGTTCCAGCATCTCCAAGGCCTCGGTGGACCGCCCCAGCTTCTTGTACACGCTGTGGAGCAGGCCGCGCACATCGGACTCCTGCTTGGTGAAGCCGGCGGAGCGGGCCAGCGCCAGGGCGTCGCGCCCGTAGCGCTCGGCCAGCGGAAGGTCGCCCGTGCGCAGGTGGTGGCTGCCGATGTTGCTCAAGGCCATGGCCTCCAGGTCCTGGTGCCCTCCCGCCCGCGCCAGGTCCAGGCATCGGTGATGAAGCCGCAGCGCTTCAGAGCGATCGCCTTGGGTGCTGCGGATGATCCCCAGGTCCGAGGCGGCGATGGCCTGGTCGCGGGTGTTCGGGTAACCGGCCGAGAGTGACAGGCATTGCTCGTAGTGGGCCACCGCGGTGCCGGTGTCGCCGCGCGCCAGCTCCAGCGTGCCGATGTTGATCATTGCGGCGGCGATGCTCCCCGTGTCGGGGATCGAGCGGGCCAGTTCAAGGCTCTGTCGGTACAGGTCGAGTGCTTTGTCCGTGTCCCCCAGTTCCTGCAACAGGACCCCCATATTACTGATGCTCTTTGCCTGTGCGGAAGGTTCGCCGGCCTTAGCGAAGGCTTGCTGCGCCTGGGTGAACCGATCCAGCGCCCGGGCGTAATCGCCCTTCATCATGTGGTACTCGCCCAGTGTGGTGGTGGCGATGCCCTGGTAGCGCGCGTTGCCGTGCCGCACCGCCAGGTCGTACTGCAGCCCCGCCAGCACGGCCGCACTGTCGGGGTCGCTGTAGAGGAAGCCGTCGATGCTGATGTAGCTCATCGCCCGAAGGCGGTCCACAGGCGCCTGCGTGCTGTCCTGCCACACGCCCCACAGTGAGTCGAAATCGATCTGCGCCTGTGTTGACGAGATGCAGAAGAGGGCGGCGCAAAGGAGAAGGGCGGGCCTCATGGGAGGCACCGAAAGTAGAGCGGATGATCGGCGGCCGGGTCGAAGAATGGACCAAGGACCGCCCGGGCTGAAGAAGCAGCTTTCAACCCATCCCCATCCCCAACGCCACCAGCCCGCACACCACGCCCAGCACGCGGCACAAAATGGTGAGCCCGGGCATCAGCAGGGTCCAGCGGTCGGGCAGCGGTCGCGTGGGGAACGGAGCAGCGGTGGGGCGCATGGCGTGTTCGCTTGGTGAGGCGAAACAAGCCTTGCACGTCGTCGTCCGGTAGCCCGATCGCGCATCCGGCGGCGCGCACTGCGCAAGCGGAAAGAGCAGGAGGCCTCAGCGGCGAACGAACACGTACCGGTAGCCGAGCTGCAGCCCCACCAGGGTGATGCCCCAGAGGCCGGTGTCGTACGGCATGGGGCCGGCGTTCATCTGCACCTCCAGGAAGGGCGAACCCCAGCGTGTGCCGTATTGCGCGCCCACCGCGGCGTGGCCCGTCAGTCGGTCCACCGTCCAGCGTCGCTCGCGCACCAGGATGGACTCGGCGCCCACTTCCTCCTGCACGGCATAGCCGGCCTGCCGCACCCACGCGTGTTCCCAACCGGCGCCGGCCATCACGTAGGCGCCGCGGTGGTAGCCCCCTTCACAGGGCACCGTCAGGAAGGGCCAGCGCACGGACAGCTGCACGCCGCCCCGGCCGATCAGTTCGTGCATCACGGCCTCCACGCCCACGGTCCCGTCATCGGCCACCACGGTCTCCCCGTACACACGCTCCACCGGAGTGAAGGCCAGGCCGGTGAGGCGGAGCACGAACGAGCTGCTGTCGCCCAGCCGGTGCTCCACCAACGCACCCATCCAGCTTGTGCGCCCCTGCCAGCCATGATCCTGGCCCAGGCCACCGAGCAGGCCCACGGCCCATTGGGCACTGGCGGCGCCGGGCGCGAACAGCGCCGCGGACAGAAGGAGGGGAAGGAGAGCGCGCATGCCGTGAACAACGAAGGTCGCACATCGATCCGTACGTGTGGCACGCGCCTTGCCCGGTGGGTCGGCCGGCGACCGTTATCTTGCCCACCCATCGACCATGACCATGCGTTTCCGACCCTTCCTGCTCCCGCTCGCCCTGTTTCTCACCGCGCCGCTCATCGCCCAGGACGATGAGAACCCTGTGGAGGACAGCTTGAACATGGTGCCCAACGGCAGCTTCGAGGAGGTCGAGGGCAAGCTCAAGCGAATGGGCAGCATCGAGATGGCCAAGGGATGGAAGAGCCCCACCGCCGTGCCGGCCGACCTGTTCAGCGACCGCGTGGTGAACAGCCCCGCTTCGGCGCCGCGCAACCAATACGGCGACCAGGGCGCCCTCACCGGCAGCAACTATGCCGGGCTCATGTGGTGGAGCTACATGAACAAGGAGCCGCGCAGCTACCTGCAGGTCAAGTTCAAGAAGATGCTCACCAAGGGCCAGAAGTACTGCATCAGCTACTATGTGAGCCTGGCCGACCTCAGCAAGTACAGCGCCAACGAACTGGGTGCCTACGTCAGCAAGATCATGGTGAAGAAGGACGACGAGGCGGCCCTCACCTACGAGATGCAGGTGCCCAACCTGCGCACGAAGATCTACGACGACCTCTACTCCTGGCAGGGCGTGTGCGGCGTGTACGAAGCGAAGGGCGATGAGCAGTATCTGATCCTCGGCAACACGGTGGCCAACGACAAGGTGGTCACCGGCAAGGTGAAGCGCCCGAAGGGCGAAGTGCGCCCCCAGGTGTTCAAGGCCTATTACTACATCGATGACGTGAGCGTGAAGCCCATCAAGCTGATGAGCGAGTGCACCTGCGAACAACTGGACAAGGCCGAGAGCGAGTTCATCTACAGCAAGCGCTCCACGGTGAACAAGAGCCTGAAGCCCGCCCAGCAGGTGGACGCCACGGCGATCTACTTCAAGCGTTTCCAGCAGAGCATCGACGGTGCCATGGACCAGCCGCTGAACGATGTGGTCGAGGCGCTGAAGGCCGACCCCGCCGTGAAGGTGCGCCTCGTAGGTCACATGGACGTGGTGGAGGACGACCGCACGCGCATGCGCCCCGACCTGCTGGAACTGGGCAAACTGCGCGCCGACGCCGTGAAGGCGGTGCTCGTGGAGGGCGGCATCGCCGCCGAGCGCATCACCACCGTGGGTCAGAAGGCCGACAGCCCCGCCGACCCCGGCGAGGACGAGGTGGCCCTGAGCAAGAACCGGCGCGTGGAGTTCGAGCTGGAGTGATCCGGTCCGGATCACGCAGGAACGGCCCGGATGCGCTTCGGGCCGTTCGCGTTCAGCCCCCTACCTTGCTCGCGTGATACCCGGTGATAAGCGCGTCATCCGCGCCTGGACCATGTACGACTGGGCCAACTCGGCCTACTCGCTCACCATCACCAGTGCCATCTTCCCCATCTACTACGCCGCCATCACCATGGACAACGGCGCGGACCAGGTGGCCGCGCGCTACGGCGTGCCCGCGGACAGCCTGCAGTCCTATGCCCTCAGCGCCGGCTTCCTGATCGTGACCCTGCTGGCGCCGATCCTCTCGGGCATCGCCGACAGCCGGGGCAACAAGCTGGCCTACCTCAAGGCCTTCTGCTACGTGGGCGCGGCCAGCTGCGCGGGTCTTTTCTTCTTCACCTTCGACGACCTGCTCCTGGGCCTGGCGCTCTTCATGCTCGCCTGTGTGGGGTTCAGCGGCAGCCTTGTGTTCTACGACGCCTTCCTGCCGGAGATCGCCGAGAAGAAGGACCATGACCGGGTGAGCGCCCGCGGCTACACCATGGGCTACCTCGGCAGCGTGCTCCTGCTGATCATCAACTTGGCGATGGTGATGAAGCCTGCGCTCTTCGGCATCCCGGACACGCCCGGCCTGGCCGCGCGGCTCAGCTTCCTCACCGTGGGCCTGTGGTGGGCCGGCTGGGCCCAGATCCCCTTCCGCGCCCTGCCCGCCCGTACACCGGTGCGCGAGCAGGATGGAGAACGTTCGCCCTCCGCGAATGCCCTCACCGCGGGCTACCGCGAACTGCGCAAGGTGTGGGGCCAGCTGCGCGCCATGCCCCGCCTGCGCGGCTTCCTCGCCGCCTTCTTCGTGTTCAACATGGGCATCCAGACGGTGATGTACCTGGCCGTGGCCTTCGCCGCGCGCGAGATCAAGGACCACGATGCCACCGGCCAGGTGGTGCCCATCGGCGACGAGAGCCTCATCATCAGCATCCTGCTCATCCAGCTGGTGGCCGCCGTGGGGGCGGGGCTCTTCGCGCGGCTCAGCGGCCGCATCGGCAACCTGCGCACCCTGTCGGTGGGTGTGGTCGTGTGGGTGGGCCTGTGCATCGCGGCCTACTTCACCCGCTGGGCGCATGAGTTCTACGCCCTGGCCGCCGGGGTGGGCCTGGTGATGGGCGGCTGCCAGTCGCTCTCGCGCAGCACCTACGCCAAGTTCCTGCCCGCCACCACCGACCACGCCAGCTTCTTCAGCTTCTACGACGTGAGCTACTACCTGGGCACCGTGCTCGGCACCCTGGCCTACGGCCTGGTGTTCCAGCTCACGGGCGACCTGCGCAATACGGTGATCGCCATCGGCGGCTTCTTCGTGCTGGGCCTGGTGCTGCTGCTGCTCGTTCCCCGCGAGGAAACCGCCGGGGCCGCCGCCCCGTGAGCCCGCGCCCTCCGGCCCGATACCTTCGCGCCGCAGGCAACACACCCGACATGGAGAACGGACGCACGTGGGACGTGGTGATCGTGGGCGGCGGCATCGTGGGTGCCGGCACCTTCCACAAGCTGCAGGCCCGCTTCCCGCAGCTGGACATCCTGCTGATCGAGAAGGAGCAGGTCCTGGCCGACCACCAGACCGGCCATAACAGCGGGGTCATCCACAGCGGCATCTACTACAAGCCCGGCAGCTACAAGGCCCGCAACTGCGTCACCGGCCGCCGTGAGCTGGTGGCCTTCGCTCGCGAGCACGGGATCGCCCACGACGTCTGCGGCAAGCTCATCGTGGCCACCGACCCTGCCGAGCTGCCCCGCTTGGACAAGATCTGGGGGCACGGCCAGGCCAACGGCATCGAGGATATGCGCCGGGTGAACGCGCAGGAGATCCGGGAGATCGAACCGCACTGCACCGGCATCGCCGGCATCCACGTGGGCTGCACCGGCATCATCGACTTCCGCGGCGCTACCGCGAAGATGACCGAGCTCGCCCTCGCCCTCAACCCGCGCAGCGCGGTGCATCTGGGCGAACGCGTCATCGGCACCGAGCACGGCGAGGCCTTCAGCATTCTCCGTACCACCAAGGGCGCCTACCGCACCCGGCACGCCATCTTCTGCGCCGGCCTGCAGAGCGATCGGCTCGCCAAGGCCGACGGGGTGCGCTTCCCCGAGCGCATCGTGGGCTTCCGCGGCGACTACTACGAGCTGGAGGACCATGCCAAGCACAAGGTGCGCCACCTGATCTACCCCGTGCCCGACCCCCGCTTCCCCTTCCTGGGCGTGCACTTCACGCGGATGACCGACGGCAGCATCGAATGCGGGCCCAACGCCGTGTTCACCTTCAAACGCGAGGGCTACGGCAAGACCGACGTGGACCTGCGCGACACGGCCGATGCGCTGAGCTACGGCGGCACCTGGAAGCTCTTCATGAAGAACATGCGCTACGGCATCGACGAATACCGCCGCGCCTTCAGCAAGCGCCTCTTCCTGCGCACCCTGCGGCGGCTGGTTCCTTCCCTGGAGATGGATGACCTGCGCCCGGGCCGCGCCGGGGTGCGGGCCATGCTGCTGGGCACCGACGGGGCCATGGTGGACGACTTCCGCATCGAGCGACGTGGCACCCACATCCATGTGCTCAACGCACCATCACCCGCCGCCACGGCCGCACTGGCCATCGGCGAGGAGATCACACGTCTGGTGGCCGAACAGGTCGTACTGGTGGAAGAGCGCGCGGCTCATGGCGTACACCGTGTTCTTGCTGGGGTGGTTGAGGCGCGCCATCATCGCCTTCAGCGCGCCCACCTCACGTTCCAGGTCGGAGGAGCGGAGCCCCGTGGCCTGCGCGAACTTGCTCAGCACGAGCGCCGTCAGCCGACGGTCCAGCCCGGAAGGCAGCTGCCTGTCCAGTTCCAGCAGGTTGCCGGCCAGCACGGTCATCAGGAAGGCACCGTCGTCGGAGGGGTCGAGCACCTGCTCGGCGACCAGCTCCGGTGATTCGTTCAGCTCGGCGGCCACGTCGGCGAAGCCATGCCCCACCAGTTCCAGCAGGGCGTTGACGAACACGTTGGCGAGGCGGTCCTCGGTGATCTTCTTCTTGCCGAACAGCGTTCCGATCATGCGCACTTTGTCCCCGCGAAATTCGACCGGTGCCGCATGGCGATCGCCGAACGGCGCGTCGGAATTTTGAACAGCTTTATCCACCCATGAGCCACCTCAGCACCCTCATCCAGCAATACGCCGCCTACGACCACTGGGCCAGCACCGCCTTCGTCGACCGCCTGAAGGAGGAGCCCGATGCCCTGCTCGACCGGCATGCCGCCAGCAGCTTCCCCACGCTGCGCGGCACGCTGATGCACATCCGCGATGCGGAGAACGCGTGGTTCCTCCGCCTCACCGGAGCCACCATGCGCTGGCCCGCCGAGCCCACCCAGGAGCTGGACACGCTGATGCCGCACGTGGAGCGCTTCACCGGCTATGCGCGCTCGCTCGATGAAGAGGGCCTGATGGCCACCTGCCGCTACCACGACCTGAAGGGCAACCCCTATGCCCAGCCCGCCTGGCAGATGATCATGCACGCCCTGAACCACAGCAGCTACCACCGCGGCCAGGTGGTGACGCAGATGCGTGCCCTGGGCCTGGAGCGGATCCCCCGCACGGACCTGGTGGCTTTCCAGCGCCTGGCCGGGGCATGATCACGCTCCGGGGAAGCGGATGGGCTCGGGCGGCCCGGGGAAGTGCGGCCCCACGCCGAGCCAGAGGTCGAGGTGCAGCTTCACCCGCGCCAGCTTCTCGCGCAGCATCGTGAGGCGGCCGTAGCCCGCAGGCACGTCCGGCGCATCATAGCCCACCGCCGCGATGCCGAGGCGCCGCGCCAGGAACACGGCCCGCTCGGTGTGGAACCGCTGGCTCACCACCACGAAGCCCGGTTGCCCGAACACATCGCGAGCCCGCACCATGCTGTCCAGCGTGCGGAAGCCCGCGTAGTCGAGCGTGATGCGCGTGCTGTCCACCCCGGCCGCCATCAGCGCCCGCCGCATGTCCCAGGGCTCATTGTACGAGGCATGTCGGTTGTCACCGCTGATGAGCACGTGCTGCACACGCCCGGTCCTCAGCAGCTCCACCGTGGCGGCGATGCGATGCGTGAAGTAGAGGTTCGGGCCACCGCCCCTCGCCCGGGCGCTGGTGCCCAGCAGCACGGCCACGCGGTTCAGCGGCACGTCGGCGGCGTGGTCGTACAGGTGCGGGGCGCTCGCCGTCCGCACTCGCTTGTCGCACCACTGCACGAGCAGCACGGCGGTCGCTGCGAGGCCGACCGCCGCGGCGATCCACACGCGCGTCCGCATCCGCCTAGGGGATCATCCGGCTCATCAGGTCCACCCCGGTGTAGTGGCGCGGGTCGAGGGTGCGCAGCTGCTGCTTCACCGCCTCGCTCACGTCCAGCCGGTCGATGAAGGCGTGGATGTCCGCTTCAGCGATGCGGTCCTTCCCGCGGGTGAGCTCCTTCAGGCGCTCATAGGGCTCGGGGTAGCCGGCGCGGCGCAGGATGGTCTGGATGCCTTCGGCCACCACGGCCCACTGCGCGTCCAGCTCGCGATGGATGGCCTCCTCGTTCAGCAGCAGCTTGTCCAGCCCGCGCCGGATGGCGTCCACCGCCAGCATCGTGTGGGCCATGGGCACACCGATGTTGCGCGTCACCGTGCTGTCCGTGAGGTCGCGCTGCAAACGGCTGATGGGCAGCTTCTCCGCCAGGTGCGCGAACAGCGCGTTGGCCAGGCCCAGGTTGCCCTCGGCGTTCTCGAAGTCGATGGGGTTCACCTTGTGCGGCATGGCGCTGCTGCCCACCTCGCCGGCCTTGGTGCGCTGGCGGAAGTGGTCCATGCTGATGTACTGCCACACGTCGCGGCACAGGTCGATCAGGATGGTGTTGATGCGCCGCATGGCGTCGAAGAGCGCCGCCAGCTGGTCGTAGTGCTCGATCTGCGTGGTGAACTGCTGGCGCTGCAGGCCCAGCAGGGTGTCGCAGAAGCGGTCGGCCAGCCGCGGCCAGTCGAGCTCGGGGTAGGCCGCGTGGTGCGCGTTGAAGTTGCCGGTGGCCCCGCCGAACTTGCAGGTGAAGGGCACCGCGCGCAGGGCGCGCAACTGAACGTCCAGCCGCTCCACGAACACCTGCAGCTCCTTGCCCAGCCGGGTGGGCGAGGCCGGCTGCCCGTGGGTGCGCGCCAGCATCGGCACCTGCGCCCACTCCAGCGCGAGCCCGTGCAGCCGGTCGCGCAAGGCGGTGAGCTGCGGCACGTAGTACACGCCCACGAACTCCTTGATCAGCAGCGGCAGGGCGGTGTTGTTGATGTCCTGACTGGTGAGCGCGAAGTGCACGAACTCCTTGCGATCCCCGAGGCCCAGCTCATCGAGCCGCTCCTTCAGCCAGTACTCCACGGCTTTCACGTCGTGGTTGGTGGTGCGTTCGATGGCCTTGATCGCCTGCGCGTCGGCCTCGCTCAACGCCGACACCCGCCCGAACAGGCCGTCCAGCCGGCGCACATCGGTGCCCTGCAGCTCGGGCAGCGGCACTTCGCACAGGAAGCGGAAGTAGGCCAGCTCCACCACCAGGCGGTAGCGGATGAGGGCCAGTTCGGAGAACCAGATGGCCAGCGGCGCGGCGCGTGCGCGGTAACGGCCGTCGAGCGGCGAGATGGCGGTGAGGGCGGACAGGTCCATGCGGAGCGCCAAAGGTAGCCGGGCGGCGCCCCTACCTTGCGCATCCCCGATGGACGGCTTCGGCAACGGCTTCAGCAGCTTCGTGGAGGCCTTCGGCTTCATGCGCCGCCACCGCATGACCTGGATGTTCCTGGTGCCCCTGCTGCTCTGGGCGCTGCTCACCTTCGGGCTGTTCGCCCTGCTGCAGGGGCCGGTGGAGGAGCTCGGCGCATGGCTTGCCAGCCAGCTGGGGTTGCAGGTGGACCCTGCTCAGGACACGGGCTGGTGGGCCGCGTTGAAGCGCGTGTTCAACGCCACCCGCGAGGCGCTCACCTGGCTGGCCCTGAAGCTGCTCGTGCTCTACCTGCTGCTCTCGCTCAACAAGTACCTGGTGCTGATCCTGCTGTCGCCGCTGCTGGCCTACGCGAGCGAACGCGCCGAGGAGCTCCTTACCGGCGCCGAGCACCCGTTCAGCCTGGCCCAGGTGCTGCGCGATGCGCTGCGTGGAGCGGCCATCGCCCTTCGCAATGGGGTGCTGGAGCTCACCATCGGCCTGGCCATCGGCCTGCTCTCCCTGGTGATGCCGCTCTTCGTGCCGCTGGCCACGCTGGCCCTCTTCATCGTGGGCGCCTACTTCTATGGGTTCAGCGCGGTGGACTACATCCTGGAACGCCGCCGCCTGCGCCTGGCCGACAGCGTGCGCACGGTGAACGCCCACCTCGGTCTGGTGCTGGGCAACGGCACGGCCTTCAGCCTGCTGATGAAGGTGCCGCTGCTCGGCACCACCTTCGCGCCGTTGCTCGCTGCCGTGGGCGCCGTGCTCGCGTTCCACCACGCCGGCCGTATGGCCCCGAACGATCGCCGATGATGGCCTCCCCCTCGCGCACCCCCTGGCACCGCTCCATCGTCACCCGCACGGTGGCGGTGTTCACCCTGCTGGTGACGTGCGCCGCGTTGCTGGCCGGCTTCCTGGTGTACCGCGCCGTGCGCGAACAGGTTCAGCTCACCGTGCGCAACGACCTGCGCCACGACCTCGACCTGGCCGAACTGCGCCTGCGCGCCTTCACGGCCACGCTGGCGGACGACATCGCCTTCCTGGCCACCAACGACCCGGTGCTTCGCCTGGCGAACGACACCACCGGTGACAGCCTGGTGCGCGCCGCCGACCTCCAGCGTGTGGCCCTGCTGATGGAGAGCTTCCTGCGCTCGCGCGCCGCCTACGCTCAGGTGCGCCTGCTGGCCGCCGACAGCCTGGGCATGGAGCGGGTGCGCTTCGACCGCATCGACGGCCGCGTGCTGCGCATTGCCGACAGTGCCTTGCAGGCCAAAGGCGACCGGGACTACCACCAGGCGGCACTGGCCCTGGCGCCCGGCGAGACCTACTTCTCCCGCATCGACCTCAACCGCGAGCACGGCGCCTTGTCGCGCCCGTTGATGCCCACCCTCCGCGCGGCCCGCGCCCTCTTCGGTCCCGACGGCGCGCTTGTGGGGCTGGTGGTGATCAACGCCGACCTGCGCCCCTTGTCCGCCGAGCTGCTGGCCGATCAGCGCGTCACCTCGACGCTGGTGCTGATCCGCCCCGATGGTGAAGTGGTGCTGCACCCGGACACCGCCCACATGTTCCGCTCCGAGCAGGGCGGCCTCGTCGATCCGGAGTCCGTGACCGGTGCACCGCTACCACCTCCCGACAGCGTGGTGGCGGTGGGCCATCGGTGGTGGACCTTCCGCGCGCTGGACGATACCCCGCTGCCCTACACGCTCCACCTCGGACTTGGCGCGGACGCGGCCCCGCTGCTCGCCGAACTGGACGCCCGCCGCGACCGGGCCCTGGGCCTCACGCTGGGCATCGCCGCGGGCTTCGCGCTGCTCGGTCTCTTTTTCGCCCGCAGCCTGGCGGCGCGGCTCGACCGGATCACCGCGCAGGTGGAGCGCTATGCCGCCGGGGCCGGGGGCGCGGCCCTGCCCACCGACCGATCCGACGAGGTGGGCCGTCTGGCCCGCAGCCTGGAACAGATGCAGCAGCGCATCGACGAACGTGTGCTCGACCTGCAGCAGGCCCGCCACGCCGCCGAAGAGGCCGACCGCCTGCGCCGCGAGATCACCGCCAACCTCAGCCACGATGTGCGCACCCCGCTGCAGGCCATCCTGGGCATGGCCGATGGCATCGACCGCGGTGCGCTGAGCACCGCTGACCGCGATCGCCTGGACGTGATCGAACGCAGCGCCCGCCGCCTGCACGACCTGGTGGACGACCTGCTGCTGCACGCCCGCATCGACGCCGGCCGGGAAACCCCGCACGCCGCGCACCTCGACCTCCATGCCCTGTTCACCGACATCACCCGCACGCACCTGCCCGCCGCCGAGGCCAAGGGACTGGCCCTGCGCCTCGACCTCACCCAGGCTCCGGCCCATGTCGTCAGCGATCCGCTGCGCCTGCACCGCATCGTGGACAACCTCGTGGCCAACGCGGTGAAGTACACCGTGCAGGGGCAGGTCGATGTGCGCGTGCGGCTGCGCGAGGAGCGGCTCGTGGTCGAGGTGTCCGACACCGGTCCGGGCATCGCCGAGGACCGGCAGCGTGCCATCTTCCTGCGCTTCGAGCGGGCCCGGACGGGCGACAACACCAGCGATGGGGCAGGCCTCGGCCTGGCGATCACGCGGCGATTGGTGGAGCTGCTCGGCGGCACCATCACCCTGCACAGCAGCCCGGGTCTGGGCAGCCGCTTCACCGTGGAGCTGCCCCCATTGGATGCGCCGGTGACCGCGCCCGCCGCCCCCGCTCCCGCGCCGGACCAGGTGCGCGGCCTGCGCGTGCTGCACGTGGACGATGTGTCCACCAACCGCGAACTGCTCGCGCAGTGGGCCGGCGCGCTGGGCTGGTCGCTCGTATCCTGTGCCGGTTCCGCGGACGCGCTGGCGGCCTGCGATGGACACGCCTTCGACCTGATGCTGATCGACATGGACCTGGGCGGCGACATGCGCGGCACCGAGCTCGCGATGCGCATCCGCGGGCTGCGCCGCCATCGCTATGTGCCCATGCTCGCCGTCACCGCTTATGCGGATGCGGAGCAGGAGGCCGAGGCGCTGAAGGCCGGGCTCAACGCACGGCTCGTGAAGCCCATCGACCGCGGCATGCTGGCCGAGGCCGCCGCCTTCTGGACCGGCCGTGCGGAAGGCCCGTGCACCGGACCGCCGCAACTGGCCACGCTGGAGGACCAGTACGACCGCGATGCCGAGAAGCTGCTGCGCGTGATGACGCAGTACCGCCGCGAACTCGCCTCCTGGCGGGCGGACGTGCTGCGCGCGGCGGATGGTGGTGACGCGGACGTGCTGCCGCGTGTGCGCCACAAGCTGAGGCCCCACGCCGTGCTCTTCGGCATGTCGGCCACGGCCGAAGCCCTGATGGGCGATGCGGCGGACGTCGCGATGCTGCTGCGCACCATGGCCTGCTGCGACCGTGCGTTGATGCTGCGCCAGGCGCAGCTGGCGGCTACAGCAGGTGCAGCCGGCGAATGAGCTCCGCCCGGTAGGTCTCGCTCACGGGGATCAGCTCGCGGCCCACCTTCACGTCCATCGTGTCCAGCTTCTCCACGTGGGCCAGGTTCACGATGTAGCTGCGGTGCACCCGCACGAAGTCCGTCGGCAGCTTCTGCTCCAGGTCCTTCAGGTTGATCAGGCTGCTCACCTCGCGGCCGTCGAGCACGAAGCGCACGTAGTTGCTGTCGCTGCGAATGAAGCGCACCTCGCTGAGGCGCAGCTGCACGATCTCCTGCCCGGCGCGGATGAACACCTGGTCGCGCGGGCCCTCGTTCGGCCCCGTGCGCGGCCCCACCTTGCGCAGCATCTGCGCGAAGCGCTCGAAGGTCACGGGCTTCACCAGGTAGTCGGCCACGTTGAAACGGAAGGCGTCCAGCGCGAAGCTGGGGTCGCCGGTGACGATCACCACCGGGCAGCCGGGGTCGGTGGCCTCCAACAGCTCGCGCCCGCTGATGCCGGGCATGTCCAGGTCCAGGAAGAGCAGGTCCACGGGAGCCTCCCGCAACCGGGCCAGGGCGGCCGTGCCGTCCGCCGCCAGCACCACCTCAGCGCGGGGCATCAGCTTGCGCATGTGCGCGGCCAGCAGGTCGGCGCTCAGCGGGTCGTCGTCGGCGATGAGCACGCGGGGCATGGCGGCAAGGTAGGATGGAGCCCGGATGCGGCCCGGACGGTGATCGCCCTGGCAGCGGCCTTCACGCAGAGGCGCAGAGGACGCCGAGGGGATGGAAGAGGGTGGCCGGTGGCCTGAAGCTGGTGGCCGGTGGTGGGAGCGGAATATCCCTCACGCAGAGGCGCAGAGGACGCTGAGGGAGCGGAAGCAGGCGGCCGGGGGCTTGAAGCTGGTGGCCGGTGGATGTTCAGGAAGGCTCGCGCATCCAGGCCTCCAGCGACCGTCCGCCGATCACCAGGTCCGTCACCACCGCCCGGCCGTCGCGCACGCGCACCACCGCATGGGCGGGCAGCGGCTCCACCCGTTCCTCGTCCGTCCAGGTGGGCTGCAGCAACGCTTCGGTGCGCGGTCCCTGGCCCTCCCGCACGTAGTAGCGGTCGAAGGGCAGCTTCACGCGGCCCACGGTGCGGTCGTCCGCGTTCACGCTCCAGTCCTCCACGGTCACGGCCACCGCATCACCTTCGCCCGCACCGGTGCCCAGCCGCACGATCACCGCGAAGCCCGCGCTGTCGGCGCCCAGCTCCGCATGGAGCGGTCCATCCGTCCAGCCTTCGGGCAGCGGGAACGGACCGGTCTCCGCCTCGAACTCCAAGATCACATGCTCGCCGCGGAAGGGGTCGCGCGGGTCGATGGGCGCAGTGCGGAAGCGGTGTTCGGTGCCGTGCAGCCGCACGCGTTCGTAGCGCCACATCATCCAGGCCGGCGCGGCCAGTTGCGCGAGGGCGATGATCATGAACATCCACAGGGGCCGCCGCATGTCAGGACCGCTTGCGCGCCCGCAGCAGGCGCAGGTTCAACAGCAGGAAGGCGGTGCCGATGGCGATGAAGGCCAGGCCGCGCCACACGAAGCTCAGGTCCACCTCGAAGAAGCGCCACAGCACGGGCACCGCGATCAGCAGCAGGCCCAGGTTGGTGCGCCGCAACGCGCCGGCGTGCGCGCCCTCGCGGACGTGCCACACGCCCAGCGCCAGCGTCAGCACGTTCGCCAGCACCACGGCGATCCACGGCGAGGCCAGCGACACCAGGTACAGGAGCCCGATCGCCACGAAGCCCTCGGGCAGCGGGCCGCCCTGCAGTGGGCGCCGCCGCCGCCAGGCCCGGGCATAGGCACCGCCGGCGGCCAGCACGAGCACGGCCACCACCACGGCCGCCGCGCCGGGCCGGTCGTCCGCGTCCTGCACCGCGTCCACCACGGTGAAGGAGCCGAGCATCAGGAGAAGCCACAGCAGCAGCACGTCGCCCACACGGCGCATCGCGGTGGTGCCGGGGGCCGGGGTGGTCGACCACCAGGGCGTGAGCGTGAAGAGCGAGGCCAGCGCGGCGGTGCCCACCACCACCACGGGATGCCATTCGGGGATGAAGAGGTGCACGCCCACCGCGATGGCGATCGCGAGCATCGCACCCGTCCAGCCCGCGGCCACGCGCCGTTCGGCGTCGCGGATGCGCCGGACGGCCGCAGGCAGGAAGGCCATCAGCAGCAGGGCCCAGGCCCACGGCAGGGTGTCGTTCTCCATGCGCACCAGCACCGCCTGCCAGGTGATGAGGCCGAGGACGCCCAGGCCCACCACCGCGGAGCCCGGCACGTAGCACAGCCCGAGGATCAGCACCGACCACAGCAGCACGAAGTCGTGCAGCGCGCCACCGAGGTGGAAGAGCTGGGCGATGATCGCCAGGCAGGCGCCCACGGCCGCGGCCAGGAACACCGAGCCGCCCTCGGTCCAAGCCGTGCGGCCGGGACGGCGCCACAGCCCGAAGGCGACGATCGCCTGGCCCGCCAGCACGGGCAGGACGGCGACCAGGGCACGCACCCCGCGCGGGAGGCCGTCCCAGTTGTGCGCCACGAGCAGCACCAGGCCCAGGCCGATCAGCGCCGCCCCCACCGTGCCCAGCACGGCCGTCATGCGCTGGCCCTTCCGGTCCTCCGGAACGCCGGAACCCGTGTACTCCGCCCGGATGCGTTCGGCCTGCTCCCCGGTGATCAGGCCCTTCGCCACCAGGTCGGGCAGCGCGGCGAGCAGGGCTTCGCGGGACATGGGAGAAAGGTAGGGGCTGGTTCAGGATGCGACGGGCATCACCCTTCAACACGAACGGCTCATCGACGCGCGTCGGTTGAGAACTATTTCTGGAGCCGGGCGGAATAATTCACAGAGCGCGAAGCATAGCTTGTGTACCCATGAAGAGAGTAGCTGCGATATCTGTGGCGCTAACGAGCGTGTTGTTGAGCGCAGGCCAGAACCTTGTGCCTAATGGGTCCTTTGAGGAGTTTACCCAATGCCCCGAGTTCGTTGGGTTTGCGCAGTATGCCACGGGCTGGCTGAACCTGCATACGAACTCGGCGGACTACTTCAACCGATGTCAGGCGAACATCGTTGCTGGGGTGCCCTTTAATACACTCGGATACCAAGAACCGGCAGATGGTAACGCCTATATAGGCTTGGCAACGACATTCCCGGGCCTGGATTGGTACCGCGAGGTCGTGGGTATAGCGCTGACAGAACCCTTGCAAGCGGGTGTTCCGGTGTGTGTGTCGTTCAAGATGGCCTTGGGTGGTTTTGGCTCCTGGGACGGTGGTTCAGCCATGTTCACGTCCAAGGGCGTCGGGATGCGCTTCTACCATGAGTTCCCGACCGATTGGCCCGCATACCTCTACCCGAATTCGGCGGCAGTCTCCATGGATGTGGTGCCTACGGATACCGCTATTTGGTATTTAGTGAGCGGCGAATTCATACCTGATTCCAACTACACCCTGCTCGCCATTGGGAACTTCTTCGCAGACTCGATGTCCGCGATTCAACCACTGGATACCACCGGGTTCGGAGCGGCTGGTATTTCGTACGCATTTATTGACGACGTGCGCGTATCCAGCGACCTACAATACTGTGGGAGCAATGGAATTCATTCGATTGAAGACCCCCGTATTGTTGGCGCTTACCCGAACCCGTTCGTGGATCGGTTCATTGTGGAAGTGCCTGCTCATTCGCATGGATTGCTTTGCTGGGAGTTGCTCGACAGCTATGGCCAGCGGGTATTGACGGGGTCGAATGGACCTCGTTCAGGGCCGTTCGTTATTGCAACCGGCCACCTAACATGTGGAGCCTATGTGCTTCGGATATATGACAATGCTGGTGCCTATGCGCCAGTTCGTTTGGTTGCTGTTTCACCCTAACACCTTTCATCATGAGAACGGGACGACTTCACCTGTTCGGCTTCTCTTTGCTGGGCCTTACCGGCTTGGTGCATGCGCAGAATGATGGAGATCACCTGATCACGAACCCTGTTGGTCAAACTTCGCTTGCAACGGATTTGCAGGTGCCTGTCGCACCTGTGAACCTTACCGTGGGCACGGCACCTGGTCTTGGCGCCACCCTCCGCGTCCGCGGCGACCAATTGCCGGTGAACGATGCGTTCGGTGTTTCGCTCTGCACCTTCCGTACGGATGTAGGCAGTGGGAACAACCAGAACTGGAGCATGGTGCGAGGCACAGAAGAGATCGGGCGATTGTGGCACGAAGGAAGGCGAACGGTTGAAAACTATTTCTAGCTCTGAACTGAATGATCTCAGAAGCGCAAAGCATAGCTTGTGTACCCATGAAGAGAGTAGCGGCGATATCTGTGGCGCTAACGAGCGTGTTGTTGAGCGCAGGCCAGAACCTTGTGCCCAATGGGAGCTTTGAGGAGTACACCTCATGCCCAGAACTGATCAGTAGTGTCTTCCTGACCGGGTGGACCAATCTTCACACAACATCAGCCGACTACTTTAACGCGTGTAACCTAAATGGCGTTGCAGATGTGCCACTCAATCAATTTGGTTATCAGTATGCCTCCGACGGACAAGCATACGTGGGCTTGGCCACCACGGGGGGGGGGGGGGTTCCATGGTATCGCGAGATCGTTGGTGTGGAACTCACTGAACCGTTGCAACCTGGCGTCCCGGTCTGCCTGTCTTTTCGAACGGCTATGGGCGGCTGGGGTAGCTTTTCGGGGAATTCCACGGAGTACTCAAGCAAGGGTCTGGGCCTGAAGTTCTTCACCGAATTCCCGATCGATTGGGTCAGCTACCTATATCCTAATTCTGCTGCATTGCACGTCGATTTTGTTCCAACGGATAGCGCGATTTGGTATATGGTGTCCGATGTATACGTTCCAGATTCGGCGTATTCGTACGTGGCCGTGGGGAATTTCTTTGCAGACTCCCTTAGCGAGCAAACTTTGGTAGACTCTTCCGGATTTGGAACGTTTGGCGTGGCATATGCTCTTGTCGATGATGTCCGTGCGTCGTTCGATCTGAGCTATTGCACCGCGGCGGTCGGTGCGGAAGTGCTCACACGCCTGCGATCGGTCTTGGTGTACCCCATGCCTTGCGAGGGCTCCGTGAACCTAGCGTTCGAGCGGCAGATTGCCGGTACGCTGCGCTATCGCTTCGTGGATGCGTGTGGTAAGTCGGTGCTCAGCGGCGAGCAGTCATCCACGGGTGCTCAGACCGAGATACGTCTGGAGGCCCTTCCGGCAGGGCTGTACGGCTTACACCTGGAGGACGGCCAGGGGTCATACCAGCCCGTCCAAGTCGTTCATGTTTCACCCTAAACCTCAACAGCCATGAAAGAGCGAATGGGCGTGTGGGTAGCTGTGTCACTGATGGGTTTTGGCCTATCGGTTCGGGCGCAGAATGACGGGGATCATTGCCTGACTAACGGACTTGGCCGAACGTACCTAGCGCCCGATGCCCTCTTGCCAGGTGTAAATCCGTTGAATATGACCATCGGGACCGCCGCTTCGGACTTTGCCACCCTCCGGGTCCGTGGCGACCAGTTGCCGGTTGTCGATCAGTGGGGCGTTTCGAATTGCACCTTCCGGACGGATGTAGGCAATGGGAACAACCAGAACTGGAGCATGGTGCGAGGGCAGTGGGAGATAGGAAGATTATGGCACGTGAATCCTGCCAACGCCTTTAACGTTCAGGCGATGAATGGAACAGGGAATCTTTGGCTGAGGAATTCAGACATGGACGGGGTGGTTATACATTTCAACGGAACAGCCGGGACATTGCTGAACGGATATACCTTGAACCGCCTAGGCTTTGTGGCCATTGGGGAGAACGATGCGCAAGGATTCGTCCTTAACCCCAACGCCCCGTGGTCCCGCGTTCATCTGGTGCATCCCACGCAAGGTGCGTCTCCGGCCACGTTCGGCTACCGTCCGCAGTTCCGCAATGGCATCACGCTCACGGGTAACAGCGATCTGGCCTACGTGGGGCAGCTCTACGACCAAGGCACGGCGGGTACCGGCGCTGAGCAGGATGACAACAGCGCATTCGGCTTCGTGTGGGGCGATAACGCCCTGCCGGCCGGCGATGCCCATGCCTGGGACCATGCGACCTTCCGCTTCGTGGGTGCCCTCGGCGCGGGCGGTTCTGCAGGCACAGTGAACGGCCTGGAGCTCCTGCGTCTGCGGCCCTACCGCGCCAACGCCAACGACGCGGTGCAGGGCTTCGTGGGCATCGGCGACTATGTGAACAGCGCCACGCAGCCCAGCGAGCGGCTGGATGTGCTCAACGGCAAGGTCCGCATCCGATCCCTGCCCACCGATCCGCTGAGCAGCAGCAACGAGGTGGTGACCGTGAACATGACCACCGGTGTGCTGGAGCACCGCCCCTTCAGCAACCTGCCGAACAACTGCGAGTGGGAGATGGGGAACCTGGTGCAGCATGTGTGGACCGCGGTAGGTCCTCCGAATGGGGCCTGTCCGGACGAGGAGGAGAACGTGGGCATCGGTACTCCAACACCGACCGCAAAGTTGCACGTCGTTGATGGCACCCCGGATGCCAACAACGCCATCTACGGCATCCGCTGCATTGTGCAAGGCGCGGATGTCACCTCCAACGGGCTCGACGTGCAGGTGACCTCCGGCACGGGTGCGGTGAGCACCACACGCATCGGCGGGAATTTCTTCAGTGAGGACGCGGAGAACCAGAACTATGGTGTGAAGAGCGTGGCTCAGTTGACCGTGGCACAAGGCGGAGGTTCACAAGGGAACCGTGGTGTGTACGGTCAGGCCGACCTCCGCGGAGGCATCACCCTGAACAACACCGGGGTGGAAGGGCAGGCCTCCTTCTCGGCCGGCTCGCTGGCCACCAACAACCTCGGTGTCCGGGGTTTCGCCTCCGGCCTCAACGATCCCGGACTGCTCAACAATGTCGGGGTCATGGGCCAAGCCTCGTTCGCTCGCCAGAACTACGGGGGTTGGTTCTTTGCGGAGTCCCTTGGGCCGGCAGAGAATTACGGGGTGCGTGCTCGGGCGACCCAAGCCACCACGAACTACGGGATCAGGGCGTCCGCTTCCGGAGGCACGACGAACTGGGCCGGCTGGTTCGAAGATGATGTCTGGGTGCAAGGGGACATTCACTTGGTCAATGGCACGATCGTGATCTCGGACCAGAACTTGAAAACGAACATCACGGACCTGACCGAGGGATTGTCGCGCGTCCTTCAGCTGGCTCCGAAGTCCTATCAGTTCCTGACCGCGGACTATCCGATGATGGAGCTGAGCCCCGACCTACAAGTTGGATTGCTCGCGCAAGAGGTTCAACAGGTGATCCCGGAGGCGGTGTCGACCACCATATATCCTGCGCAATATGACAGCCTGGGCAACCAGGTCAGCGCGGCGTTTCCGGTGATGGGCGTGGACTATGTCAAGCTCATTCCACTGCTGATCGGGGCGATCCACGAACAACAGGCCCAGATCATCGCCATGCAACAGGATCTCGCCGGTTGCTGCGCAGGCTCAGGGGCCACCGACGGTCGCGCTCCCCAACCCGGCACCGATCTCCGGTCGATCCCAGTGGCGGGCGAGGGCGATGTGCGCCTCACCATCACCCCGAACCCCTTCCAGGATCAGGCCGTGATCGGGTTCGAACTCCCACGGTCGGCGCGGGTGGCGCTTTTGGTGAGCGATGGGATGGGCAAGGAGCTCTTCACCCTGTTCGAAGGCAGTTTGTCCGCCGGTCCGCAGCGGCGCGACTGGGACACGGGCTACCTGGCGCCCGGCCTGTACCACGTGACCCTGCTGGTCGATGGCGAGCCGATGATCCGCAAGGCGGTGAAGCTTTAGGATGGACCCTGGCCTGGATCGCGCGCTCAAGTTCATTTGATCGTCCCCTCAACGCGAACGGCCCCGGAGCATCTCCGGGGCCGTTCGCAGGTGCGCGATCGTTCGATCAGTTCTTCGCGGGCATCGCCGGGGTGGGGGCGGGGGCCGGCACCACCTCCGCCTTGGGCTCCTCCTTGGGGCCCTGCACCAGCGTCATCTCGTTCACCAGGTGGCCGGCACCGGCGAACTTGTCGATGGTCCACAGCACGTAGCGGATGTCCACGCTGATGGTGCGCTGCAGCTCGGGCTCGAAGGCGATGTCGCCGCTCATGGCCTCCCAGTTGCCGTCAAAGGCGATGCCGATCAGTTCGCCGTACGCGTTCAGCACCGGGCTGCCGCTGTTGCCGCCCGTGATGTCGTTGTTGCTGATGAAGCAGGTGATCAGCTCGCCGTTGGCATCGGCGTAGCGGCCGTAATCCTTCTTCGCCAGCAGCTCCTTCTGCCGCGCCGGCACGATGAATTCATCGTTGGTGGGGTCCTCCTTCTCCAGGATGCCGTTGGCCGTGGTGACGTGCTTGTAGAAGGCCGCGTCCATGGGCACGTAGCTGCCCACCGTGCCGTAGGTGAGGCGCATGGTGCTGTTGGCGTTGGGGTACCACATGCGGTCGGGGGTGCGCTCGCGCAGGGCCGCCACCATCAGGCGGTAGCCCTTGTCGATGTCCGTCTGCGGGGCATCGCTCATGGGGCCGATGACACCGCGGAAGTGCGTCAGGCAGCTCTCCATCGCCTGGATGCCCAGGTCCTTCTCCATCACCTTCAGCGTGGGCTTCGCCAGGAAGGCATCGAGCCGCTTGCGGTCGGTGAGGATGCTGGTGCTGAACAGCGCCTTCGCCCACGCGTCGAAGTCGCCCTTGTACTTGCCGGCGATGGTCTTCATCACGCCGGGTTGCAGCGCGGGGTCCACATCGTCGTGGATCAGCTTGAACATCGCCGCGGTGACCTCCTGGTCCGTGGCGGGGTCGTAGTCCTTCCAGAAGTCGTCGGCCGAGGCCTGTACGCGGGCCACGGCGGCGGCCACCTTTTCGGCGTCCTTGGCGTCGGTGCGCAACTGGTTCAGCAGCCCGAAGCTGCGGAAGCCGAACACCACCACCTCGCTGCCGAAGGCGGCCTCCTGCATGTAGGTGCTGGCCTTCTCCACCTTGGCGCGCTCCGCATAGCCCTTGTCCAGCAGGCTCACCAGCTCGCCGTACTTGGCCTTGCGCTCCGGCGTGGCGTTCACCCAGGCCATGAGCTCATCCTCCTGGGCCTTCTTCTTGTCGTACACCTTCAGCCGCTTCAGGCCGCGCTGCTGGCCGATGAAGTACTTCCAGTAGTTGCTCACCTGCGCGTGCTTGCTGGCGTACTTGATGCGTACCGCGTCGTCGGTGGCCTGGTGCTTCTCGTAGATGTCCAGCTTCACGCGGCGCACCTTCACCCGGCTGGGCTGCTCCACGTCCAGGGCCAGCTTCACCCCGTGGCTGCTGAGGAAACGGTCCGTGCTGCCCGGATAGCCCATCACCATGGCGAAGTCGCCTTCCTTCACCCCGTTGAGGCTCACCGGGAAGTGGTGGGCGGGCTTGAAGGGGATGTTGGCCTCGCTGGGGTCGGCCGGACCGCCGTCCGGGCCGGTGTACACGCGGAACATGCAGAAGTCGCCGGTGTGGCGCGGCCACATCCAGTTGTCGGTGTCGCCGCCGAACTTGCCGATGGCGCTGGGGGGCACGCCCACCAGACGCACGTCGCGGTAGGTCTTGTACACGAAAAGGTAGAACTCGTTGCCCTCGAACATGGTCTTCAGGCTGGCGCTGATGCCTTTGGAGGCGTCGGCGGCCTCCTTCTCCAGGCGCTGGCCCACCTCGGCCACCTTGGCCTGGCGGTCGGCCTCGCTCATGCCGTCGTTCAGCTCGGCGAGCACCGTGGCCGACACGTCGTCGATGCGCTGCAGGAAGCTCACGTTGAAGCCGGCGGGCAGCTCGTCCTTGCGGGTCATGGCCCAGAAGCCGTCCGTGAGGTAGTCGTGCTCCACGCTGCTGAGGCCCTGCACCGCGTCGTAGCCGCAGTGGTGGTTGGTGAGGAAGAGGCCCTCGGCGCTCACCATCTCGCCGCTGCAGAAGCCGCCGCCCAGCCGCACCACGGCGTCCTTCAGGCCGCTGCGGTTGATGGCGTAGATGTCGTCGGCCGTCAGCTTGAAGCCGAGCTTCTGCATCTCGGCCTCGTTGATCTGCTTGAGCTTGTTGAGCAGCCACATGCCCTCATGGGCGGTGCTCAGGCCGGCGGTGAACAAGGCAGCCGCCAGCAGGGACAGGAGTTTCTTCATCATCGGGGAAGGGTTCGGGAGCGCTGAAAGGCGTCCAAATGTAGCAGGATCGCCGGGGCGGGACGGACGGTTGAAGTGACCAACGGCGGGGGACGTGACGGCCTTACTGGGCGGGGGGCACCGGGGTCCAGGCGGCGGGCAGCAGCAGGCTGTCGGCCTTCAGGGCGAAGGCCTTGAGGGCGGGGGGCACGCCGGTGCGGGCCAGGATGGACTTGTCGCGGGTGCCGCTCACCATGCGCAGGCGCGTGCTGGGGATGTCGGTCACCGGCCGGTCGTAGCTGTCCTGCAGGTCGAAGAAGCCGATGGCCTCGGCCTCGCGCAGCAGGGCCTCCAGCACGCCGCGGTCCAGGGTGGCGCGGTGCAGGCCCTTGCGCTCCACGTGGCTGATGCCCTCGTAGGTGGCCCGGCCGGTGGCGTACACCCGGATGCGGTAGGCCGGGCAGGTGCCCAGGCAGGGCGTGCGCTCCAGGCTGAAGAACAGGCTGTCCACGGGGCTGCCGAAGCGCGGGTCGCGCACCGGTCCATCGCCGGCGGCGGGTCGCTGTCCGTGGCAGGCCGCCAGCAGCCCCAGCAGGGGAAGGGCGATCAGCAGGGGGCGGAGCATGGGCGCACGCATCAGCGGCGGCGGGCCTGTTGCTGTTGCTTCTGCAGCTCGTCCAGCCGCTGCTGCCACTTGCTCTTCTTGCGCGGCGTCCTCATGTTCTGCACCAGCTGCGCGCGGATCTTCGCCTCGTCCACGAACCAGTTCTTCATCACCGTCATCTGCAGGATGCTGATGAGGTTGGCCAGCAGGTAGTAGTAGCTGAGGCCCGAGCTGAAGCTGTTCATGAAGAAGAGCATCATGATCGGGAACATCCAGAGCATGAGCTTCATGCTGGGCATGCCCTGCTGCTGGGGCATCTGCTGCTGGTTGATCAGCGAGTACACGATGGTGCTGGCGGCCATCAGCAGGGTGAAGAGGCTCACGTGGTCGCCGTAGAACGGGATGGTGAAGGGCAGGTCCAGGATGCTGTCGAAGCTGCTGAGGTCGTCCGCCCACAGGAAGGGCTCCTGCCGCAGCTCGATGCTGCTGGGGAAGAAGCGGAACATGGCGTACAGGATGGGCAGCTGGATGAGCATGGGCACGCAGCCGCTGGCGGGGTTCACACCGGCCTTGCGGTACAGGTCCATCACCGCCTGCTGCTTCTTCAGGGGGTCGGCATCCTTGTGCTTGGCGTTGATGGCGTCCATCTCCGGCTTCAGGGCGCGCATGCGGGCGCTGGAGACGAAGTTCTTCCAGGTGAGCGGCATCAGCAGCAGCTTGATGGCGATGGTGAGCACCAGGATGATGATGCCGTAGCTCAGTTCGAACCGGTCCAGGAAATTGAAGATGGGGATCACCAGCCAGCGGTTCATCCAACCGAAGATGCCCCAGCCCAGGTCGATGATGCGGTCGAACTGGTCGATGCCTGTGCGGCGCAGCGTGTTGTAGTGGTTGGGCCCCAGGTAGAGGCGCATGGGCAGCTCCACGGTGGCCGCGCGCCCCTGGTCGAAGAAGAGCTTGGCGTGGTAGCGCTTGTTGTAGGCGGTGTCCGCCTCGGTCCACGCCACGGCGACCTCCGAGCCGCTGCCGCTGAAGCCCTTGTCGCTCACCAGGGCCACGGTGAAGAAGTCCTGCTTGAAGGCCACCCAGTGGGTGCGCCCCTGCAGCGTGGCGGCGTCCTCCTCCTCGGTCTCGCTGAGGTAGTCGCGGTCGTCGTTGAAGTACTTGTAGTAGATGCTGCTCTTCTGCCGCTCGGAGGGCAGGTGCTTCTCGTGCGGCTGGCCGTACAGGTCCCACTGGAAGAACAGGCTGGCGGGGTCCACCTCCTGCTCCAGGCCCACGAGCTTCAGGTCGGTGTGCAGGAAGTGGCCGGCGCTGTCCAGCCGGTAGGTGAGCACCAGGTACTTGCCCGGGTCGGTGGTGGCGGCCTTCAGTTCCACGGCCCCGGGCCCCAGCTGGCGCGGGGTGAAGTGCAGGTCGGCGGTGCTCAGGTCCAGGTTGCCCAGGAAGAAGCGGTAACCGTAGCTGCCCGTGTCGGGGTCCTGCAACAGCAGCGGCTGCCCGGCGTAGGTGCGGTAGTCCTTCAGGCGGATCACCTCCGGACGCCCCCCGTGGGTGTTGATGCCGATCTGCAGCTTGTCGTTCTCGATCAGCACCTGCTCGGTGGGGCCGCTCACCGCGGGGTGGAAGATGCCGTAGCGCTGCACCAGGGCCCGATCGCGCAGGCTGTCCACGTTCACGCTGTCGCGCAGGCTGTCGGGCACGGCGGCCAGCAGGGCGTCCACCGGGGGCACCACCGGCTCGATGCGGGCGGCCTGCTCGGCCTCGGCGGCCTTCTTCTCCAGTTCGAGCTGCGCCAGGCTGTCCTGCTCGCGCTGCGCGCGGGCCAGCTCCTCACTGCTGGGGGCCGTCCACACCGTGTAGCCGATGAGGATGGCGGCGATGAGGGCGAAACCGATGATCGAATTGCGGTCCATCAAGGGGCGGCGGGCGCAAGGGGTGCCGTTCGCGGGGCGGCAAAGATAGCCGGGAGGGGGGAGCGGTCATGTGCTCATGTGGCCATCCGACCATGCGACCATGCATCCGCGCGCCGTGCCATGCGCATTGGGCCACATGCGCTAATGTTCGTTGACCGCTTGAAGCCAGCGCCCGACGTGGGGTCTACGGTTCGTTGACGAACACCAGTTTCGCGAACCCAGGGCTCCCGACCGGGTACTCCACACACAGCGTATAGACACCATCACCCAGGTTTTCCCGATGGAGCAAGATCGTTCCATCCGCCTCTACCGCCGTCTCGCGGCGGAGCGCACCCAGTGCGTCGAACAACCGCAGAACGCCCCCTAGCCTCCACGATCCCGGGATGGTGATGTGGACCTGGTCCGTGGCCGGATTCGGCTTCACGCTCAGGAGCTCCGGCCTCGATCCGTCGAGTTCTGCATGGCCGACGCCTTGAACAGGGATCGGCCAGTGGAGCGTGGGTAGGTTCAACACATCGAACCCGATCGTCCGATCTGCCGAAAGCGGTACGGCGTTCGGCCGATAATCGCACGCCGGTCCGACCACGTCCGGTTCCATGATCACCGCAAGCCGCGTGCTGTCCAGATGGCCGCGACCCACATAGATCCGGTCATCGGGCCCCAGTTGGACCTTTCCGGCCGGTTGCTCTTCCGGAACCGTGTCGGCCAAGGACAGGCGTGAAGCGTTCACGGCGGCATGTTCCCATTCGGACAGGTCGAACTGCAGCACGTCAGTGATCCGCGGCGAAATGGAGTAATTGACCGCCACATAGAGGAGTTCTCCAGAGGGTGAGAACTCGATGCCCACGATGGTCACCACGTCGGACATCCAAATGGTCAGAGTGTCCGAGAGCAGGCCGGTGAACCGGTCGAATCGGAAAAGGTCGAGACGTTGGTCGTAGTGCGTGTTGGTGGCCACCCGCGTGCCACTACGGTCGGTCTTCAGCAGATGGCTGACCCCCGATGGCTCCACACCCTGATAGGCCAGAACGGGTGGGCCAGGCCCGTTCACGGTCCAGGGGTAGGCATAGTACGAACCCGTGGATGGCTCATTCGCCAGCACCCATGTCGTATCGGTCGTGATCGCAGGTATGGGGCACCATTTCAAGCCTCGTTCCGGCGTTACCAGGACCGCAGGCGCAACAAGGTCGCCCAGCCCGTTCGCCAAACCCATGTCCACGGTGGCTGTCCAGAGCCCACCGTCCGGTGCACCGATCCCCTCGGCAAAAAAGATCAGGACGTGCTTTTCCGGCTCGGCCATGAAGGTGATCACACGTGGCGAGCTGCCCAGGCTGCCGAACGATCCCAAACCACTGGGGAAAGGCTGGTGATCGGCATTCCATATGGTCACCAGGTCTCCATAGAAGAGCAACGTGCCGTGAACGGGGTCCGATAAGCTCACGGATCGGTAACTGAGCGGCATGGGACTTCCGGCCAAAGAGGTCACGGTATCGTTCACGAAGTGCCAGCCGTTGTTCTCGCCCCAGGTCCAATGGTCCCACCGGTGGTCCACAGCGGATTGACCATGCGTGCGCTCAGGCGCCAACAAGGAGAGCACGAGCGTGACAAGCGTTGTGCACCGCATGATCACGGAATGAAGATCGTGCACTCCCGGTCATCACATGTGAAATACTGGCAACCCGGGTCGAGGCAGTGGCTGAAGTCGACCCCGACCTCATATCCCGTACAGCTTGTATACCCTGAGGCGAAGATCCGGCCTGTGCATTCATCCTTGACGTGCTGAACCGGATCGTTCGGGTCTCCGAAGCAAAAGACCCTCACCTCGATGATGTCAAAGACGGTGGTGATCAAGGTCATGCCCGGTGCACAGGTGGTGATGGACGATTGGTTGCCACCATCATACTTGATGGCCACATCCCATGAGTCACTCGTCGTGTTGTACACGGTGTACTGCGCCGTGCAGTGATCGCTCTGATGGATGAGGAGCGCGCTGAACAACATGACCATCCAGTTCAGCTTCAGCGACGGGGTCGTGGGCGTTGCATGATGAACGGGTTTCCCGAAAGGTAGTCCGCAGCTGCGGAATGACCTGGGTCGGTTGAAAAGTCATTTGGGGTGGGCCAGTAAGCCGTGTGGGCATCTGTCCGCGCGCGGCCCGTCGCACCACGAGCCCAAGTGGGCATGCGCCCACGCACGGCCCAACGCTCCATGTGCTCATGAGCCCTCTTGACCGCGCGCGTTCCGCCCCACCATGTGCTCATGTGCCCATTCCCAATACCACTTGCCATGCGCACATGGGCACATGCCCACGACTTGTCCCGCCTCAGCGGGATGAGCATATGGGAACCTCCTACGCTTCCGTCCGCTCCGTCGCCTTGAAGCCCTCCTTCACCGCCGCTTGCACGAAGGCCACGAACAGCGGGTGCGGCTTGGCCACCGTGCTGCGGTATTCGGGGTGGAACTGCACGCCCACGAACCAGGGGTGGTCCTTCAGTTCCACGATCTCCACCAGCTTGCCCTGCGGGTTCATCCCGGTGGCCAGCATGCCGGCCTCGCGGAACGCATCGAGGTAGGCGTTGTTGAACTCGTAGCGGTGGCGGTGCCGTTCGCTCACCTGCTTCTTCCGGTAGATGCGGGCCGCCAGGGTGCCTTCGCTCACCGCGCAGGGATAGGCGCCCAGACGCATGGTGCCGCCCTTGTTCACGATGGCCTTCTGCTCCTCCATCATCGCGATCACCGGATGGGTGGTGTCCGCGTTCATCTCGGTGCTGTTGGCGTCGGACTGGCCCAGCACGTGGCGGGCGAACTCGATCACGGCGCACTGCATGCCCAGGCAGATGCCCAGGAAGGGCACCTGGTTCTCGCGGGCGAAGCGGATGGCCTCGATCTTGCCCTCAATGCCCCGGTGCCCGAAGCCCGGCGCCACCAGGATGCCGCTGAGGCCGCCGAGCTGCTTCACCACGTTCTTGGCGGTGAGCTTCTCGCTGTGCACCCACTTGATGTGCACCTTGGTCTCGCTCTCGGCGCCCGCGTGCTCCAGCGCTTCCTTGATGCTCTTGTAGGCGTCCTTCAGCTCCACGTACTTGCCCACGAGGCCGATGTGCACCTCGCCCTTCGGCTCCTTGTAGCGGCGCAGGAAGTCCTTCCAGGCCGTGAGGTCGGCGTCCGGATAGGTGGTGACGCCCAGGCGCTGCAGCACCACCTCGTCCAGCTTCTCCTCCAGCATCAGCAGGGGCACATCGTAGATGGTGTCCGCGTCGCGGCTCTCGATCACGGCCCGGGCGTCCACGTTGCAGAACAGGGCGATCTTGTCCTTCATGCCCTTCTGCATGGGGTGCTCGGTGCGGCACACCAGCACGTCCGGCTGCACGCCCAGGCTCAGCAGTTCCTTCACACTGTGCTGGGTGGGCTTGGTCTTCAGCTCGCCGGTGGTGTGCAGGAAGGGCAGCAGGGTGAGGTGCACCACCAGGCAGTCGCGGCCCTTCTCCCACTTCAGCTGGCGGATGGCCTCCACGTAGGGCAGGCTCTCGATGTCGCCCACCGTGCCGCCCACCTCGGTGATCACGAAGTCGTAGATGCCGCGGCGCCCCAGTGCCTGGATGTGCCGCTTGATCTCGTCGGTGATGTGCGGGATGACCTGCACCGTCTTGCCCAGGTACTCGCCCTGGCGCTCCTTGTTGATGACGTTCTGGTAGATGCGGCCCGTGGTGACGTTGTTCGCCTTGGTCGTGGGCACGTCGAGGAAGCGCTCGTAGTGGCCCAGGTCCAGGTCGGTCTCGGCGCCGTCCTCCGTCACGAAGCACTCCCCGTGCTCGTACGGGTTCAGCGTGCCGGGGTCCACGTTGATGTACGGGTCCAGCTTCTGGATGGTGACCGTGAAGCCGCGCGCCTGCAGCAGCTTGGCCAGGCTGGCACTGATGATGCCCTTGCCCAGGCTGGAGGTCACCCCGCCGGTGACGAAGATGTACTTGGTGGAACCCGTCATCGCCTCTTGGACCGCACCGATGATGGATCGGCGATCACGGGGTGTAAAGATAGGCGGCGGCGGCGCAGGTCGGCTATCGGGGATCAGGCATGCACAAAATGGGGTGATGGCTTCCAGCTTCCTGCCTCCAGCCTCTAGCTTCCAGCTTCCAGCTTCCAGCTTCCAGCTTCCAGCTTCTAGCCTCCAGCTTCCGGCCTCCAGCTTCCAGCCTCCAGCTTCCAGCTTCCAGCCTCCAGCCTCCAGCCTCCAGCCTCCAGCCTCCAGCCTCAAGCCTCCAGCCTCAAGCCTCCAGCCTCCAGCTTCCGGCCTCCAGCCTCCAGCTTCCGGCCTCCAGCCTCCAGCGTCCGGCAGTTGTGAGCGGCTTGTGGCTTGAGGCCTGCGGCTTGCGGCCCGTGGCCTGCGGCGGGTGGCCGGCGGCGGGGGGCTTGCGGCTCGTGGCCTGTGGCTGGTGGCCTGTGGCTTGCGGCCCGTGGCCTGCGGCGGGTGGCCGCCGTCGGGGGGCTTGCGGCTCGTGGCCTGTGGCTGGTGGCCTGCGGCTCGCGGCCTGTGGCTTGCGGCTGGTGGCCTGCGGCTGGTGGCCTGCGGCTGGTGGCCTGCGGCTCGCGGCCTGTGGCTTGCGGCTGGTGGCCTGCGCGGTCCTTTTCTGGGGATCGCCGAGATTCGGGAAATACCGCCCACATCATGAAGAACTTCAAGAAACTCGAGGTTTGGCAGCTCGGCATGGACATCATTGACGTCGTCTTCGACCTTTACGAGGACCTGCCCTATTCCAAGGTCGCCGAACTCAAGGGACAGTCTACGAGGGCCGCTATTTCCATCACATCCAATATCGCCGAAGGCAGTTCAAGACGGACTGAAAAGGACAAGCTCCGGTTCATGGAGATCGCCTTGGGGTCGTCGTTCGAACTTGAAACGCAGACCCTGGTGCTGCAGAGGCGTCCATGGGCACCCAAGGAGAAGGTGGAAGAGCTGCTGATGCTCATCGAACATCATCAGATCAAGCTCATGGCCTTCATCAAGAAGTTCACGCCCTGAGCAGCGACGTTGGGCTTTCAGCCTCCAGCCTCCAGCCTCCAGCCTCCAGCCTCCAGCCTCCAGCCTCCAGCCTCCAGCCTCTAGCTTCCAGCTTCCAGCTTCCAGCTTCCAGCTTCCAGCCTACAGCCTCCAGCTTCAAGCCTCCAGCCTCCGGCCTCCGGCAGTTGTGAGCGGCCTGTGGCTGGTGGCTGGCGGCCCGTGGCTTCCGGCTGGTGGCCTGCGGCTGGTGGCCTGCGGCTGGTGGCCTGCGGCTTGAGGCCTGTGGCTGGTAGCCTGCGGCTTGAGGCCTGTGGCTGGTGGCCTGTGGCTGGTGGCCTGTGGCTGGTAGCCTGCGGCTTGAGGCCTGTGGCTGGTGGCCTGCGGCTCGCGGCCTGTGGCTTGAGGCCTGCGGCCTTTGGCTCGCGGCTGAGTTCCCGCTAGAAGCTCCAGCTCAGGCCCGCGCTCGGCAGCACCGGTAGCTGGTCCACCCGCCGGGCGCGCACCCGGTCGTAGTAGAAGATGTTGTCCCGGTCATAGGCGTTCGTCACGCTCAGGTCGAGTTCGATCGCACTGCGGTCGCTCAGGCGCCACGTTTTCGTCACCCCCAGGTCCAGACGATGGTAGTCGGGCAGGCGGCCCTGGTTCAGCGGACCATAGAGCAGGATCAGCTCGCCGTTGCTGAAGGTGTAGTCCGTGCCGATGCCGCTGCCGAAGGGGTTGCCCTCGATGTAGCCCTGGGTCTGCGTGAAGGGGAAGCCGCTGCCGTAGTTCCAGCGGGCATTGACCTTCCAGGCATCGTGCCGCCCGAAGGTGTAGCTGGCCACCAGGTTCACGTTGTGCCGGCGGTCCCAGATGGGGTTGTAGGAGTAACGCCCGGTCCAGCGGTCCACGTAGGTGAGGCTGTACACCGCCCACAGGTAGAGCTTCTCGTGCTCGTACTTCAGCAGGATGTCGCCCCCGTACGCCTTGCCCGTCTCCACCACGAAGTCCTTCTTCAGCTCGTCCGGCTTGTCGGCGAAGTCGGGGTTGTCCTCGAACACCTTGTCGCGGTTGAGGTTGGTCACCTGGCGGAAGTCCTTCAGGTAGCCTTCGATGTTGGCGGTGAGCTCGGGGGTGATGTCCACTTCGAAGCCGGCCACATAGTGGTTCGCGCGCTGCAGCGGGTCCTTGATCTCGCGGGTGCTGCCGTCCTCCTCGGTGAAGGTGTCGGACAGGTTCTCCGGGCTGCTCAGGAAGCCGTAGAAGAGGTTCACCACGTCGCGGTCGCTGTTGGCGGCCACGAGGTTCTGGCTGTAGCGGCCGGCGGCGGCCTTGAAGCGCAGGTCGTCGGTGATGTTCCACTTCAGGCCCATCCGGGGCTCCAGGTTGATCACGCTCAACGAGGCATAGTACTGCACGCGCAGGCCCGGGTCGATGATGAACTTGCCCAGCTTCTTCTTGTAGCTCGCATAGGCCGCCAATTCGCTCGTGTTCTGCGTCTGCACGATGTTGAGGCCGGTGCTGTTGAAGAAACTGAAGTCGGTGCGGAAGCCCAGCAGCTCGATGCCGTACTTGATCTCATCGTCGCGGATGAAGTACTTGAAGTTCAGGCCTCCGTTGAAGCCGCTGATCTCGCTGCTGCGGGCCGGCAGGGCGCCCTCTCGCATCTCGATCCGGTAGTTGCTGAAGCTGAACACCCCGTCGATCAGCACCGCGCTGCCTGCCGGCACCAGCACGAAGTTGGTCCCCGCGCCCCAGTTGTTCCAGGTCAGGTCGCTCACCTGGCGGTACTTCACCCCGTCGCGGAAGTTGAAGCCGAACAGGTTGAACTTGCTGCCGTTGGCCCCGTTGAAGCTCACCTTGCCGTACAGGTCCGTGAAGGTGAACGGCAGGCCCGCCGTGTCCACGAAGGTGTACAGGGCCTTGCTGCTCTGGTCCAGGTAGCTGTGGCGCGCGTTCAGCAGGAAGGAGCTGGACCCCGAGCCCGGCTTGCTCTGCTTTTTCATCGGGCCCTCCAGCATCAGCTTGCCGGCGAAGGTGCTGGCGCCCACCTTGCCCGCCAGGCGCGTCTTGTTGCCGTCGCGGGTGGTGACGTCCATCACGCTGCTCACCCGCCCGCCGTGCTCGGCGTTGAAGCCCGCCGTGTAGATGTCCGCGTTGCGGATGATGTCGTTGTCGAACACGCTGAACAGGCCGATGCTGTGGAAGGGGTTGTACAGCACCATGCCGTCCAGCATCACCTTGTTCATGATCGGCGAGCCGCCGCGCACATACAGCTGCCCGCCCTGGTCACCCGTGAAGATCACCCCCGGCACCACCTGCAGGTATTGCGCCAGGTCGGCCTCGCCGCCGATGGCCGGGATGCGGTCGATCTGCTTGGGGTCCAGCTTGGTGACGCTCATGCGCACCTGCGTCTGCGCCTCGGTCTTCTCGGCCGTCACCGTGAAGGTCTTCAGCTCCACCTTGGTCTTCACCACGAAGAGCTTCTCGGTGAGGATCTGCCCGGCGGCCAGGCTCACGGACTTGGTGAGCGTGTCGTAGCCCAGGGAGGTCACCATCAGGGTGTAGTCGCCCGACGGGATGCGGCTGATGGAGAAGTAGCCGTTGACGTCCGTGGCGGCGCCCAGGCTCTTGCCCCGGAGGATCACGTTGGTGAAGATCACCGGTTCGCCGTTGTCCTGGTCGTACACGAAGCCCCGGATGGTGCTGGTGTTCTGGGCGAGCAGGAGGGAGGCGGGGAGGAGGGTGGCCACCAGGAGCCACGAGAGGCGACGGATCATGCGAGATGCCCTTTGCGGGAAGGGTGGCGAAGGTAACGGGATCGTCCGGTCGCGCTGGGGCCCGGGGGTGGACGGTGGCGGCGGCTTGAGGAACGGCGCCTTACCGGTCGATCACCTGGGCCAGCAGCTCGGTGAGCAGCTCGCCCTCATCGGCACCTCCACCGCCAAGGCCCTTGCTGGCCAGGTCGCAGTTGCGCAGCAGGTGCTGGGCCCGCAGCAGATGGTCCAGGCTGTAGTTGCGGGCCGCCGTGCGGTATTCGTTCAGGAAGAACGGCGGCACCTTGGCCAGCGAGGCCAGCTCGTTCGCCGGACGGTCGCCCAGGGTGTGCATCAGCACCAGCTTGGTGAAGTAGCCGTGCAGGCTGGCCACCGTCACCGGCAGGGGATGCCCCTTCGCGTCCTGGCCATAGTACCGCGCGATGGCCAGGGCCTTCACCCGGTCCCGGGCGCCGATGGCCTTCTGCAGCTCGAAGATGTTGTGGTCCTTGCTGATGCCCACGTAGCGCTGGACGATGTCCGCCGTGATGCTGCCGCCCTCCTCGGTCACCAGGCACAGCTTCTCCACCTCCATGGTCACCTTGCCCAGGTCGGCGCCCAGGTGGTCGGCCAGCAGCTGGGCCTCGCGGGGGGCGATGCGGCGTTTGTGGTGCGTCACGTAGCGCTGCACCCAGTCGGGCAGCTGCTCGTCCTTCAGGCGGTCGCTGGTGAACACCACCCCGTGCTTGGCCACGCTCTTCACGAAGCTCTTGCGCCCGTCCACCTTCTTGTTCTTGTAGCAGATCACCAGCACCGTGGTGGGCGTGGGCTTCAGCACGTAGGGTTCCAGCTTCTCCAGCATCTCGATCCGCCAGCCCTGGGCCTCGCGCAGCACCACCAGCTGCCGTTCGCCCATCATGGGGTAGCGCAGGCAGCTGTCCTTCACCTGGTCCGCGTCGCAATCCCGCGCGTACAGCACCGACAGGTCGAAATCGCGCGCATGCTCCTCCACCGCCGAGCGCTCGATCTCCCCGGCCACGCGGTCGATGAAGAAGGGTTCCTCGCCATGCAGCAGGTACACCGGACGGAAGCTGCCCGAGCGGACCTCGGCCATCACCTTCTTGAAGCCGTCCAGCACGCTCATTCGAAGCGCAGGTGTTTCACCGAGCGTCCCTCGTTGATGATGTCGCGCAGGCTCAGGACGCCCACCTTCACATGCGTCTCCGCGAAGCCCGCGGTCACCTTGGCGTCGCTCGTGCTGGTCTTCACCCCCTCGGGCACCATCGGCTGGTCGCTCACCAGCAGCAGCGCCCCGGTGGGGATGCCGTTGGCGAAACCCGTGATGAAGACGGTGGCCGTCTCCATGTCGATCGCCATGCAGCGGTCCACCCGCAGGCGCTCCTTGAAGGCCTCGTCGTGCTCCCACACCCTGCGGTTGGTGGTGTACACCGTGCCGCTCCAGTAGTCGAGGTCCATGTCGCGGATCACGCCGCTCACCGCCCGGTGGATCATGAAGCTGGGCAGGGCCGGCACCTCCGGCGGCATGTAGTCGTTGCTGGTGCCCTCGCCGCGGATGGCCGCGATGGGCAGGATCAGGTCACCCAGTTCGTTCTTGCGCTTCAGGCCCCCGCACTTGCCCAGGAAGAGCACCGCCTTGGGGCTGATCGCCGTTAGCAGGTCCATCACCGTGGCCGCCGTGGGGCTGCCCATGCCGAAGTTGATCATCACCATGTCCTCGGCCACGGCCACCTGCATGGGGCGGCCCTGCCCGCGCAGCTCGGCGCCCGTCTGCCGGCAGAAGATCTCCAGGTAGTTGCCGAAGTTGGTCAGCAGCACGTAAGGCTTGAACTCCGCCAGCTCCACCCCGGTGTAGCGGGGCAGCCAGTTCTCGACGATCTCCTGCTTGGTGCGCACTTTTGTGGGGTCAGGTGAAGATGATCGGGCTCGATCTGCCGGACCACGGCGTCAAAACTAAACAAGGCCCGCAGGGTCCCCAGGTCTTCGACCCGTTGCGGCGCTTGTGGGTGGCCCTCACGCCCGAGGAGTGGGTGCGGCAGCACTTCCTCAACCATCTGATCCACGACCTGCACTGCCCCGCCGGCCTCATCATCGTGGAACGCGGCCTGGTGCTCCACGGCATGCCCCGGCGCGCCGACATCGTCGTTCACGCCCCGGATGGTGCGCCGCTGGCCGTGGTGGAATGCAAGGCCCCGTCCGTGCCCATCCGCCAGGCCACCTTCGACCAGGCCGCCCGCTACAACACCGTCTTCCAGGTGCCCGTGCTGCTGGTCACCAACGGCCGCACCCACTTCGCCTGCCACATCGATCGATCAACAGGGGCTGTTCGTTTCCTGTCCGCGTTGCCCGATCATGCGGCCATGCTGGCCTTGCGGCCGGTGTAGCTTTGTGCATGCGCTTTCCGTTCGTCCTGCTTCTCTCCGCGGTCCTCGCCATGGCGGCGTCCGCCCAGCGTCCCCAGCCCTTCGGCCTTCAGTTGGAGCACCACCTGCGTCAGCCTCATCGCCCCGGCGCTGAAGTGGACCTGCTGCTGCGCGGCGATGCAGCGACCCTGGCCGTCGCCGTGCTCGAGCTGGGCGGCCGTGTGAAGTCCGTCACCCGCGACGTGCTCAGCGTCACCGTGCCCGTGGACCGCGTGCGCACCCTGGCCCGCCATGAGGCGCTGCGCGGCATCGAGTTCAGCCTCGACCGCGGCCACACCCTGAACGATAGCATGCGCGTGAAGAACCGGGTGAACGAGGTGCATGCCGGGCTGCCTCCGCTGCTCCAGGGATACACCGGCGCGGGCTCCATCATCGGCATCATCGACAGCGGCCTCGACCTGCTGCACCCCGACTTCCTGGACAGCCTGGGCCGCACCCGCGTGTTGCACTACTGGGACCAGACGCTGAACGATTCGCTCGCACTGGCGCCGCTGCCGTATGGCTATGGACAGGCCTACGACAGCGCGGCCATCAACGCGGGGCAGTGCCCGGCGGAGGATCAGTTCTTCTTCTACGGACACGGCACCACGGTGGCCGGTACCGCAGCGGGGAACGGGCGCGCCAACGGCCGGCACATGGGCGTGGCCCCTGACGCGGACCTTATCATCGTCAGCAGCGACTTCAACCGCCCCAACTGGAGGGCCGCGGTGGCCGATGCCGTCCAGTACATCTTCGACCACGCCGCCGCCCTCGGCCGGCCCGCGGTGATCAACGCCAGCCTGGGCACCTACTTCGGAAGCCACGATGGCCTCGACGCCGCTTCGCTGATCGTGGACGGCCTGCTCGATGCCGCGCCCGGCCGTGCCATGGTCTGTGCCGCCGGCAACAGCCGCACTCTGCCCGACTATCACCTCAGCTACCCGGTGACGGCGGACACGGCCTACACGTGGTTCCTCACCAACTACACCAGCGGCTTCGGGGTGCCGGCCGCCTACTTCGAGCTCTGGGCCGACACCGCCGACCTCAACGATGTCAGCTTCTCGGTGGGCGCCGATCAGTGGCACACCGGCTACCACCTCGCCCGCAGCCGGGGACCCTGGCACAGCGTGCAGGACATGCTGGGCCAGGTGGTCACCGACACGCTGTACTCCGACCTGGGCAACCGCCTGGGCCATGTGGAGTACTTCGCGGAACTGCGCGGCGGTCAGGTGCGCGTGGACGTGCTCATCCCCGAGCCCGATTCCGCGGAGTACCGCTGGCGCTTCAGCACCACCGGCCAGGGGCGCTTTCACGTGTGGAGCGCCAACGAACTGGGCACCTCGCGCATCGTGTTCGACCTCTCCCCGGTGAACGGGCAGAACGACCCGCTCTACCGCTATCCCGACACCGGGATGCGCACCGTGGACGCCTGGGCGTGCAGCGACAAGGTGATCACCGTGGCCAACTACCAGAACGAGCTGGCCTATACCGACTACACCAACACCTTCCAGACCTTCCCCGGCACCGAGGGCGAGATCAGCCCCAGCAGCAGCAACGGCCCCACGCGCGATGGCCGCCTGAAGCCCGACCTCGCGTCCACCGGCGACATCACCCTGAGCTCCGCCCCGCTGTCGTGGGTGCAGTTCCTCATCGCCAACCAGCCCTTTAAGGTGGATGTCGGCGGTTACCATATCCGCGGCGGTGGAACGTCCATCGCGTCACCCGTGGTCACCGGTACCGTGGCCCTGCTCTTTGAACGCTGCCCCACCGCCACGTGGAGCGATGTGAAGGAGGCCCTCATCAACTCTGCGCGTGCCGACGCCTTCACCGGCACCACGCCCAACACGCTCTATGGCCACGGCAAACTGGATGCCTTCGCCGCCCTGCTGGCCGCAGGCCCGGACATGACCTTCGCGGTGGACACCACCATCTGCGCCGGTGACAGCGTGCTGGTGAACGCTCCGGCCGATCTGGTGGACTACACCTGGAGCAGCGGCCTGCAGAACGCGCCCTTCTTCCAGAGCACCGCCGGCAGCTACACCGTGGAGGGCTTCAACAGCGCCGGGTGCTTCGGCACTTCCGACCCGCTCGTGTTCTCCGTCCTGCCCCCCGTGGCAGCGCCCACCATCAGCCAGTTGGGCAACACGCTGGAGAGCTCGCCCGCGGCCGCCTACCAATGGTGGCTGGACGGCCAGCCCATCCCCGGTGCGGATCAGCAGACCTATGACGTCCTGGTCACCGGAACCTACGCAGTGAGCATCGCCGATGCCGAGGGCTGCACGGCCACCAGCGATCCGCTCTTCGTGCTGTGGACGGCGATCGCATCCACCGATGACGCCACTGCGGCCCGCGCGTGGCCGGTGCCGGCCCATGAGGAACTGTGGGTGTCTCTTCCCTTCGCGTCCTCACCGTTGGCCGTGGATGTGCTGGACGTTGCTGGACGGGTGATCACCGCCCTGCGTACCACGGATCAGCTGGTCCGTTTCGACGTTCGGGACTGGGCACCGGGCCTGTACGCGGTGCGCATCGGGTCCGGGCCTGATGCGCAGGTCCTGCGTGTCAGCGTGCGCTGATCACGGCGTGCCGTCGTAGGCGATGTGCATCAGGGCATCGCCGTGGTTCACCACCGGGCTGGTGTTCACGCACAGGATGTAGCCCTCGATCGGGCTCTTCACATGCCGCACCTGCTCGCCGTACGGGTCGGTGATGAAGCCCAGCACCATGCCGCGCGCCACGTGCGAGCCGTTCTCCGCGGTGGGGTGGAAGATGCCGGCCATCGGGGCGCGCACCCATTTGCTCTGCGAGAGATGCACCGGACCGCGCGCCAGGTCGCTGGGACCTGTCCACAACCCGAGATGCTCCATGATCCGGGTGATGCCGCGCAGCGCCACCCGCACCGCGTCCTCGTCCAGGCTGCGCGCCTTGCCACCCTCGAACAGCACATAGGCCTTGTGCTGCTTCACCAGGTGCTCCCGGATGCTCTTGGGGCGGATGGCCGCCTTCAGCAGCAGCGGCGGATCGAAGGCGTGCGCCAGCACCAGGGACCGCTCGTCACCCTCGGTGTAGCGCAGGTGGGGATGGTTGTGCCGCTGGTCGGCGCCACTGTGCAGATCGATCGTCGCATCCACCGCCGGCAGCACCTCGGTCACGAGGGCATGCGCGAGCCGGCTGGCCAGTGAACCGTTCGCCGAGCCGGGAAAGAAGCGGTTGAGGTCGCGCCCGTCCGGCAGCTCCCGCTTCATGGCCAGGAAGCCGAACACGTTCAGGATGGGGATGGCGATGAGGGTGCCCCGCTCCAGCGGCCGCACCTTCAGCTCGTCCATCACCAGGCGCACCGCTTCGATCCCGTTGATCTCGTCGCCATGCACGCCCGCCAGCAGCAGCAGCACCGGGCCTTCCTGCGGACCGCGCTGCACCACCACAGGGATCTCCACCGGCGTGCGGGTGTACAGCCGCGCCACCTGCAGGTCCAGCGTGCGCCGCTCACCCGGCCGCACCGATTCGCCGAGGATCCGCACCAGCGTGCAGGTCTCCGGCGTCGCCTTGCCCCGTTGTCCCATCGCACAAGTTTATCGCGCCGGCCTTCATCCCGGCACTCTTGCACCCTCGCACCGCTCCACCTGCGCGTTCGGCCGAAGGCCTCCAGCCGAATGCCACGAACCACAGGACCTGTCCCGCCCCTGCGGGATGAACGCCGATGAACACAGATACGCGCTGACGCTTGTATGAAGCCACCAGCCACAGGCCTCCAGCCGCCAGCCTCCAGCCTCCAGCCGAATGCCACGGACCACAGGACCTGTCCCGCCCCTGCGGGATGAACGCCGATGAACACAGATGCGCGCTGACGCTTGTCTGAAGCTTCCGGCCTCCGCGCCCTCTGCCCCTCTGCGTGAGCTTCGGTCGTGCCCTCGCACCGCTCCACCTGCGCGTTCGGCCGAAGCCCTCCAGCCGAATGCCACGGACCACAGGCCCTGTCCCGCCCCTGCGGGATGAACGCCGATGAACACAGATGCGCGCTGACGCTTGTATGAAGCCACCAGCCACAGGCCTCCAGCCGCCAGCCTCCAGCCTCCAGCCGAATGCCATGAACCACAGGACCTGTCCCGCCCCTGCGGGATGAACGCCGATGAACACAGATGCGCGCTGACGCTTGTCTGAAGCCTCCAGCCTCCAGCTCGTGGGCTGTGGCTCGAGGTGAGCGGCTTGTGGCTTGCGGCCTGTGGCTGGTGGCCTCTGGCCCACGGCCTCGCACCCGCATCTTTGTCGCATGTCCCTCGTTCGCCGCAGCATCGAGAGGTACGTGAAGCTCACCGACGCCGAATGGACCGTGGTCGCACCGCACTGGCTGCCGCGCGACTTCGCCAAGGGCGCCTTCATCACCCGCACCGGCGAGGTGGAACCCTGGTTCAGCATCGTGGAGCTGGGGGTGCAGCGGCTCTTCGTCGAACACGATGGATCGGAGGTGTGCGTGGGCTTCGCTTACGACGGCAGCTGGAGCGGGGTGTACGACTCCTTCGTCACCCGCACGCCCAGTCGCTTCGCCGTGCAGGCCGTCACCGATAGCCGCCTGTGGTCCATCCGGCACGAGGCCCTCTACGGCCTGTACGATACCGTGCCCGCGATGGACCGTTGGGGTCGGCTCATCCTCGAAGAGCTGCTGATCGGGCGTGCCACGCGCGAGATCGAACAGCTCACCCTCAATGCGGAGGCGCGATACCGCAACCTGATGGGACGCAGCCCGCACCTCTTGCAGTTGGTCGCCCAAAAGGACATCGCCAGCTACCTGCGCATGACCCCAGAGACGTTCAGCCGTCTGCGGGCCCGCGTGCGTTGAGGGTTCTTGATCCACATCAAGCGCCGGCCCGTGCATCGGGCGGGAGCTTTGACCCGATGGACGCCCTGAACACCCTCGCCCTCATCGACCACCTGCAGGAACGCCTCCGCGATCAGCTCGCGCAGCTTGAGACCCTGCGAACCCTGCCACTGACCACGCTCACCCGCCGCCCCGACCCCAAGCGGTGGAGCGCGCTGGAGGTGGTGGAGCACATGAACCTCAGCAGCAGCGTCTACCACCGCCGCCTCGATGCCTGCTATGCCCAAGCGCACAATGGCCTGCGCTTCGCGCCCAGCTTCACGCCGGGTCGCTGGGGCCAGCTGGCCACCACGGCCATGCAGCCCGGAGCCGACGGCCGCATCGGCTGGCGCATGCGCACCCTATTCGCCTTCGAGCCGCGGACGGCCCGCACCCAAGGGCTTACGGCGATCGATCGCTGTGCCGACATGCGCCATGGCCTGCACGGGCTGCTCGAACGCGCCCGCACCCGGGGGATCGAGGGAGAGCGCATCACCAGCACCCTGGGCCCCATCCTGCGCTTCAAGGTCGGCGACGCCTTCCGCTTCCCCATCGCGCACCAGGACCGGCATTTCCTGCAGATCCGGCGCACACTGGAGGCCCTCGGCTAACGCAGCACCATCACCCGCAGCGCCACACCGGTGGTGGAGCGCAGGAGGTATTGGCCGTTCTCCCTGAAGCGGAGATCAAGGTCGGCCGTGCCGCTCACCTGGCCGCTCCATAGGAGACGTCCGGTGGCATCGAGCAGCTCCAGGTCGGTCGGCGCGGCGCAGCGTACGGTCAAGGCGCCGGCGGTCGGGTTGGGGTAGGCCTCGAACGCCGTGCCCGCAGCGGTTCCATGCACGGAGGAAGCCAGGTCGTTGTTGGCGGCGAAGGTGGGCGCCTGCTCCACGAAGGGACCGCTTCCGTTCGGCACCCGCGCATAGCCCATGTCCGTGGCGATCGCACCGAACACCACATGGTCCACCACCGCGCTGTCCGCGTTCACCAGCCACAGCTCCTCGCCGCCGGCGCTGAGCTTGAAGTTGGTGTGGCCGTCGCCCTGCACCTGGTCCTCGTCCGCCCAGAAGGTGAGGTAGCCCCCGGCCGGCACGATGGAGCCTGGCGGGATCGTCCACTTGAAGAGGTCGGCGCCGTCATCCGTGAGGAACCCGCCGCTGAGGTCGATGTCCGCCGCGCTGCCGTTGAACAGCTCGATCCAGTCCTCGTACTCTCCGGCGTTGTCCGCCACCGTGCTCGCATTGCTGCTCATCAGTTCGTTGATCACCACGGGCATCACCGCCGTTTGAGCCTGCACGGTGTAGGTGTACACATCATGCTCGGCACCGGGCGGTGCGTACACCACGGTGCGGGCGGGGTTGTTGGCCACGGCCTCCACGTAGTAGCGCAGCACGGTGTTGGGCGCGTAGGGCGGGAGGGTGGCGGCGTATACGCCATCGCCGGCCGCGCCGTCGTCATGCAGGCCGTCGTCGAACATCGCCATCCGCGTGAAGGTGCCGTCGATGCCCGTGCCGTGGTAGAGCCGCACGGCAAAGATCCCATTGCCGCTGGTGACCGTCGCCCGCACCACGGGGCTTTCGGTGGGCAGTGGCGCCTGCCAGGCCGTGCCCGCCACCACGTGCTCCACGGAGGGGATCGCCGGTGCGGGTTGCGCCACCTCACTGTTCGCCATCAACGTGTTGCGCCGGCTGGTGATGTAGCTCTTCAAGGCGTTCACCTCGGTGAGGAAGTTGGCGTAGGTGTACAGCTTCTTGGGGTCGGCCTGCACTTCCGCATCGATCAGCGACACGTAGCCGTCCACCAAGGCGTTGAAGGGAGCGCTCTGCATCTTCTCCCCGATGAGCGTGCGCAGGTGGGCCAGATAACGCTGCCGCCACTCGGGCACGGCGAGCAGCCGGTTCAGCAGCGGATAGTTCGCGTCGGTCTCGTGGTAGAAGGGGCTCCAGTTGACCGCATTGTTCTTCATCACGCTGTTGCCATCGAACTCGTGCGGCACCATGCGACCCGTGAGGGGCTCCCAGTAGAGGTAGTAATCCATCTTGCCCTTGTGCACGTAACTGTCGTCGTCGCTGAACGCGATCTCCGAGGCCAGGAACCACAGCGTGCGGTCGAGGTCCAGGTACTTCGGCAGGCTGTCGAACAACTGTGCCTGCGGAAGCCCGTCCACCTTCTGACAGGTCAGCACCAAGGCCTCCCACGGATCGCTCGTGAGGTCCGTGCCCTTCAGTGTGTAGTACACCTGGTAATCGGCCGTGTCGGGCCCCAGGTCGTTCAAGGCGGCCGTGCCATCGCCCCATTGACCACCACCACCACCGCCCATCTGTCCATCGGGCCGGTCGGCCCGCCAGCGATGCCCGTCGTTGCTCCGGAACCACTCGCTGATGAAGTCCTTGTTGAGCTGCTGCACGTTCGGGTATAGCCCCCAGCTGGCCCCGTTGATGTTGAGGTGCACATAGTTGGCCTTCGCTGCGGGCACGTGGTCGCGGATCAGGTCCAGGAACACCACCTCGCGCAGGAACGACGCGTCCTGGAAGGCGTTGTTCAGGTTCAGCGTCTGGTAGCCCATCAGGTCCTGGCCCGCGTCGACGTGGTCCAGCGTCACGTTGAAGGACATCTTCTGAGCACCCGGCGGCAGCATCATGTAGCTGGTCTGCCCCTTGAAGCGCACGCCCACGCTGTCATACACCGTACCGTCCACCGACAGCGTGGCCGCGATGTCCGTCTGTCCCTGGTAGTTCTGCTGTAGCTGCTGCCAATAGTTGGGCTGCGTGAATTGGAGGTCCAGGGTGCGGATGGCCGCCTTCTCGTACAGACCGGTGCTCGGAAGGCCGCCCAGCAGCAACTGATGCCCGTCCGGGCTGTAGTACTGCTCCATCGGCAGGTTCTGTGCGAGGCTGACCATGATCAGCAGAGGCGTGGCGAGGAGCAGGGTGGTGGGCCGGTGGAGCATGTGTGGGGATGTGCGCACGGCGTTCGGATGACCGTAACGTGCCATTGACGCCGAGTTAACACCAGGGTTTGATCGGCGAGCGATCACTTCGACAGGTCCGGCATCCCGATCGATGAACAAGCGCGTTCACCGCACGCCGATCCGACGCCGATGCCGCAGGTACTCCCAGAGCGTGGGGTGGTACCAGCGCGCGCTGTCCGGCGTGCCCGGCACCACCAGCAGCCTGCCGTCCAGGGCTTCGCGCACGGCCCGCACAATCAGCGGGCAGCCTGCGGCGATCTGCAGGACCGGGTAGGTGCTGAAGTCGTCCTCCGGACCGGGATCGATCAGGGCCTGGTGGAGCACCCCGCCGGTATCGATCCCTTCATCCACCAGGTGCACCGTGACGCCGCAATGCGCGCGATCGTTGTTCACCAGGGCCCAATACGCGCCGTGTACGCCCCGGTAGCGCGGGGTGATGCCCACGTGCGTATTCAGCACGGGCGCTCCGATGGCGCTCAGCGTGCCGCGTTTCAGGATGCGCGTGCCGTTGATCACCACCACGCGCGGGGCCAGGCGCTTGAGCAGGGCGTGGCAGTCCGGGCCGTTCACGGTGGGCACGTGGTGCGTCACCGTCGTCGGGATGGGCGCCTGGGAGGTGCCGGTGGACCGAAGGATGGCCTGTACGCGATGCCAGGAACGTCGCGCCAGCCTGCGCGCCACCAGCAGCTGGAAGAGCACCTGGCCCAGCACGCGCCAAAGGCCCAGGCGGCGCACCCGCGAGCGCAGCAGCTGCACCGGTGGAGGAGGGTCCTCCAGCACCACCTGCACGTCGTGGTGCGCGGCGAGGGCGTGGTAGAGCATGGCGGTGGCCCCGCTCGCCCGTGCCAACAGCACCACCCGTTCAGCCGCCATGGCGTTCGCGCGCTTCCTGCGCCACCTCGGCCATGGTGAGGCTGCGCAGGCCGGTGGTCCGGTGGAGGTGCGTGTAGTGGTCCAGGATCCGTTCCAGGAAGGCCATGTTGCGCTCCAGGTCGGCGCCGAAGTTGTGCGGATGCCACCAGAGGTGGAACAGTTCGCCGCGCTGCGCCGCGTGGTCCATGGCGTTGGTGATGCGCCGCAGCTTCAACCCGTCCAGCGGGGCATAGCGCGCTGACCACGGCCGCAGGAAGCGGCTCGAGGGCACATCCACCGGAAGGCCTTCCTGCACCGCCGGCCACGCGTGGGTGTTCGGTCCGCTCAAGGGCAACCAGGTGTCCAGCAGCCGCAAGGCCCTGCGGAAGCGCGATTCGTCCTCGCGGTTGCGCGCCTGGTAGAGCCAGCTGCGCTCGTTGCCCCGGTAGGCCGTGATGCCGTGGGCGTGGCACAGGCCCAGGTAGCGCGCGTTGTACTGGTTGCGGGGGAAGACGAAGCTCTTGAGCGTGATCCCGTACGCGGCGGCCGCGCGTTGTGCGGCTTCCAGGTCGGCGGCGAACTCGACCTCGGTCTGGCCCTGCTCCAGGCAGTAGTAATGGCTGAAGGTGTGGCAGGCGACCTCGTGCGCCGGATGCCGCTGGATGAGGCGCACCAGCGAGGCGCCGTAGTGGTAGGGGTCGTGCTCCTCGGCCGGGCCGATGCCGTCGATGTGGCCGTGATAGGGTGAGAGGGCCGTGTTGGCGTAGCCGGGCCGCCGATCGGGCAATGCCGCCAGCAGGCCGGCCTTGTCGCGGAAGAAGAGCAGCCCCACCGTGGCGATGGTGGCCTTCACCCCGTGCGCATCGAAGACGTCGAGCATCCGCGGCAGTGCCTGCCGCACGCCCAGGATCCGCGGACCGTACGCCTCCAGGGTACGCCGGTCGCGCATGCCCCAGTACAGCTCGAAGTCGAGCGAGAGCACGAAGGCGCCGGTGGTCATCGCTGCCGAAGGTACCGTCAATGCAGGCGCTCGCCGTTCACGAAGGTGGCCACGACGCGCGCCTTGCGCAGGCCTTCCGCATCGGCCTTCGCCAGGTCGCGGTCCACCACGGTGAGGTCCGCCCGCTTGCCGGGCTCCAGGCTGCCCAGCTCCTCCTCCGTGAAGGTCGCCAGCGCGTTCCAGATGGTGATGCCGCGCAGGGCGTCCATCGGCTTCAGGGCGTTCCCCGGCAGGTACCCGCCCTCCGGCCAGCCATCAGCGGCCTGGCGCAGCACCGCACTGCGGTAGGTCTGCAGCGGATCGATGCCTTCCACCGGGAAGTCGGTGCCCAGGGCCGCCACGCCCATGGTGCGGCGCAGGTCCTCGTAGGCATAGGCATGCGCGATGCGGTCCGGCCCCAGCCGCTGCTCCGCCCAGGGTCCGTCACTGGTGGCGTGGGTGGGTTGTACGCTCGGCACGATGCTGTACCGCGCGAAGAGCGGCCGGTCCTGCGGCGACACCACCTGCGCATGCTCGATCCGCCAGCGCCGGTCGTTGGTGCCCCCGAGCACTTCGCCATAGACCTCCAGCAGCAGCCTGTTGGCGCTGTCGCCGATGCAGTGCGTGTTCATCTGGAAGTCGTGGGCCTTGCACCACGCCGCCACCTCCGCGAAGTGCTCGCGCGTGGCCAGTTGCAGTCCATGGTGTCCGGGATGGTCGTGGTACGGGGCCTTCAGCAGCGCACCGCGCGAGCCGAGGGCCCCGTCCGCGTAAACCTTCACGCTGTTCACCTTCAGCCGCTCGTCGTCGATGCGTCCGTGCCGTGCGAAGTGGTCCAGGTGGCCCGGGGCATCGGACACCATGGCGTACACCCTGATCTTCAGCACGCCCTCGCCCTGCAGGCGGCGGATGAGGGCGATGGTGTTGGTGTCCAGCCCCGCGTCCACCACCATCGTGAGCCCCGCGGCCAAGCAGTCGGCCTGCGCGTCCAGCAGGGCCTGTCGCTTGGTGGCCTCGTCCGCGTCATCGAAGATCTTCTGGAACACGTTCACCGCGTTGTCCACCAGGAGGCCCGTGGGCCGGCCGTCGCGCTTCATCATCAGGCCGCCTTCCACCTCGGCCTCCACGTCGAGCCCCACGGCCCGCATGGCGGCGGTGTTCACCACGGCCGCATGACCGTCCACCCGCTGCAGCAGCACGGGCCGGTCGGGGAAGAGCGAGTCCAGCGCGGTGTTGTCCGGCCAACCGGCCTGCGGCCAATCGTTCTGGTCCCAGCCCCGCCCCAGCAGCCAGCCCTGCCCGGGGTGCGTGCGCGCGAAGGCGGCGGTGCGCTCCAACACCTCCGACCAGCTCCGGGACCCGGTGAGGTCCACCTTCTGCTTGTTGAGGCCGTAGCCCAGGAAGTGGCAGTGGCCATCGATGAAGCCGGGGTACACCGAGCGGCCCGCTGCATCGTAGCGCTCCTTGGCGTCGTACCGGTTCAGGATCTCGCGTTCGGGACCCAGCTCCAGGATGCGTCCATCCTTCACGGCCATGGCCTGGTGCACCGTGCCTGCCTCGTCCATGCTGTGGATCACCGCGTTGTGCACCACCAGGTCCGCGTCCACATGCTGGTAACAGCCGGTGAGCGGGAGCAGGGGAAGCAGAAGGGCCGCACGCGAGGCTGCGGCGATGCGATGCACGATGGTCTTCATGGGGCGCGGAGCAGGCGGACCACGAAGGTCGGCAGCCGCCGGGCATCCACCAGCAGCAGGGCGAGCAGGCCCACGAAGGGGAGCAGGGGCACGCGATAACGCACCAGGGCGCCCACCACGGGCACCGTCCAGCCGATCACCAGGGCGAGCAGCAGCACGAAGGAGCAGGTGAAGAGCAGGGCGGCCTGGTCCACCTGCTGCCAGGGCTTGCGCCACCACAGCGCCAGCAGGGGCAGCAGCAGCACGACCGCGTTCTCCAGCGCACCCGCCAGGCCCACGGCGCCGCGGTCGGCCGCCTCGAACGGCGACAGGAAGGTCATATACAGCGCGTGCGGGGCGTTGCGCACGAAGCCCCACACGCCTTCGCCGAGCAGCGGCATCTCCACCAGGCTGCCGCTGCCCACGCCCATCGCCATGCCGATGAAGTCCTTCTGTTTCACGCGGAAGAGCTCCAGCACATCGTAGCCCGGGAACAAGGTGCCGGAGACCATCACGAGGATCAACGCGCCCAGGTGGGTGGCGATGGCGTAGCGCAGGATGCCGCCGCCCCGCCAGCGCTGCAGCAGCAGGGCCAGCACACCCGGCACCAGGCAGAACAGCACATAGAACTTCACCACCAGCATCACGGCCAGTCCGATCAGAGCGGCCAGGACCACCGGGCCGCGCGATCGCCCGGAGGGGTGCAGCACACCCAGCAGGAAAAGGCCGAGCCCCAACATCAGCAGGCTCTCCTTCAACGGTGCGCTCGGCCAGAACAGCACGCTGGGCCACAGGAACACCGCTCCCGCCAGGCCGCGCTCCAGGCTTTGGGCCCAGGGGTCCAGGGCGCGGTGCAGGGCCACCAGGCCCACCATGCTGAACGCGCAGGCGAACACCGTGTGCACCGCGTAATGGCCCGCACTGAGGATCCGCAGCACCGCGTTCAGCCGGATCATCGTGTGCGAATCGTTGTACACGTTGTTCTCGTACTGCCGCACCCAGTTGTTCATCACCAGGTAGTACCGCTCGGTGAAGTAGGGCGAATCGTTGCCCACGCCCGTCAGCATCCGCACGAAGTCCAGCGGCCGCTCCCACAGCGCCGCGTGCATCACCGCACTGTCGTCGAAGTACTTGAAGATGTCGGCCGTGTGGCGATCGGGATAGACGTGCGTGTACACCGCCCACAGGGCCGCGCCGGCCAAGAGCTTCATCCCGAACAAGGCTACAAGCCCGTGCCCGCTGATGCCCGGCACCCTGCGGAACAGCGCCATCCGGCGGGCGGCGAAGAGCAGCAGCGCGGTGTATGCCGTGGCGAGCAGCAGACCTGACATGGGCGGCACAAGGTAGACGCGGGCAGGGCGCTGGGGGATGTCCGCGGGACGGGTCGCTGAGTGCCGGCCGTTACCTTTGGCCTCCGCTCATGGCCACCACCACGCTCGACCCCGATACCGCCCCGGCCGGGGTGGAGACCGCCCGCAAGCTCGGGCTGCTGCCCGAGGAGTATGACCGGATCCAGGGGATCCTGGGCCGTACGCCCAACTTCACCGAACTGAGCGTCTACAGCGCCATGTGGAGCGAGCACTGCTCCTACAAGAACTCCATCCGCCTGCTGAAGACCCTGCCGCGCACCGGGCCCAAGCTGCTGGCCGAGGCCGGCCAGGAGAACGCCGGCCTGGTCGACATCGGCGATGGCTGGGCCTGTGCGTTCAAGATCGAGAGCCACAACCACCCCAGCGCCATCGAGCCCTACCAAGGGGCGGCCACCGGCGTGGGCGGCATCAACCGCGACATCTTCACCATGGGGGCCCGCCCCATCGCGCAGCTCAACAGCCTGCGCTTCGGCGACATCACCGCCGAGGCCCGCAGCCGCTGGCACATGCGCGGCGTGGTGAAGGGCATCGGCGACTACGGCAATGCCTTCGGCGTGCCCGTGCTCGGGGGCGAGGTGTACTTCGATCCCTGCTACACCGGCAACCCGCTGGTGAACGCCATGAGCGTGGGCATCGTGCGCACGGATCGCGTCATCAGCGCCACCAGCCACGGTGCCGGCAATCCCGTGTTCATCGTGGGCAGCGCCACCGGCAAGGACGGCATCCATGGCGCCAGCTTCGCCAGCAAGGACATCACCGACACCAGCATGGACGACCTGCCCGCCGTGCAGGTGGGCGACCCCTTCATGGAGAAGCTGCTGCTGGAGGCCTCGCTCGAGCTTGCGCAGACCGATGCCATCATCGGCATGCAGGACATGGGCGCCGCCGGCATCACCTGCAGCACCAGCGAGATGAGCGCCAAGGGCGGGGCGGGCATGGACATCCACCTGGACCGCGTGCCCACCCGGCAGGCCGGCATGCACGCCTGGGAGATCCTGCTCAGCGAGAGCCAGGAGCGCATGCTCGTGGTGGTGAAGAAGGGCCGCGAGGCCGAGGTGAAGGCCATCTTCGACAAGTGGGACCTCAACTGCGTGGCCATCGGAACGGTGACCGATGGCGGCATGCTGCGCTACTTCATGCACGACCGCTTGGTGGCCGAGGTGCCTGCGGACAGCCTCGTGCTGGGCGGTGGCGCCCCGGTCTATGAACGGGCCGTGAAGGAACCGGCCTACTTCGCCGAGAACCAGCGCTTCCGCGCGGTGGACGTCCCCGAGCCGGATGATCTGCGCGCCGTGGCCTACGACCTCCTCGCCAGCCCCAACATCGCCAGCAAGCGGTGGGTGTACGAGCAGTACGACAGCATGGTGCGCACCAACAACATGAGCACCAACGCGCCCAGCGATGCGGGGCTCGTGCTCCTGCGCGACACCGGCAAGGCCCTCGCCGTCACCGTGGACTGCAACGGCCGCTACGTGCATGCCGACCCCCGCAAGGGCACCATGATCGCCGTGTGCGAGGCCGCCCGCAACATCGCCTGCAGCGGCGGCGATCCCTGCGGGGTCACCAACTGCCTGAACTTCGGCAACCCGTACGACCCCGAGGTGTACTGGCAGTTCAGCGAGGCCATCGCCGGCATGGGTGAGGCCTGCCGCGCCCTGGGCACCCCGGTCACCGGAGGCAACGTCAGCTTCTACAACCAGACCGTCAGCGCCGATTCCACCGTGCCGGTCTTCCCCACGCCCACCATCGGCATGGTCGGCGTGCTCAACGACGCCATCAAACGCATGGGGCTGGGCTTCCGCAGCAAGGGCGAGCTCATCTACCTGCTGGGCCGCTCCACGGACGACATCGCTTGCAGCGAGTACCTCGTCCGCCATCACGGCATCCGCCGGTCGCCCGCGCCCTACTTCGACCTGGAGGAGGAGGGCCGCCTGCACACCATGTTGCTCATGCTCATCCGCTCCAGCGTCATCACCGCGGCCCACGACGTCAGCGATGGCGGCCTCTGGACCACCCTCGTGGAAATGGGCCTGGTGAACGGGCTGGGGTTCGACATCGTCACCGACAGCGAGGTGCGCCCGGACGCGTTCCTCTTCGGCGAAGGCCAGGGGCGCGTGGCCGTGGCCGTGAACGAGGAGCAGGAGAACGCCTTCCTGGACATGATGCGCGCCAGCCGTGTGCCCTTCATCCTCCTAGGGCACGTGACCAAGGGCAAACTGGTGGTGGACGACGAGCCGTTCGGCCTCATCGAGGATGCCCGGAAGCTGTACGAGAACGCCATTCCCAAGGCGATGAACGAACAATAGCGGACCGGCGGTGTTCCGCCACGGCCCGTTCGCCCGTTGCGCGACCGGCCTTCCGCATCAACCCGACGAACCCATGCCCCAACCCCGCACCCTCTCCGCCCTTCCCGGCGTCGGCCAGACCGCCCCGGCCCTCCGATATGTGAAGCAGGACCGCAGCAACCATGATCTGGCCGCTTTGCGCGGTGAGGTCGTGGTGCTGTTCTCCCTGCCCAGCCTCGACACCAGCGTCTGCGCCACCGAGACCCGCACCTTCAACCAGAAGGTGGCCGGCCTGGGCGCGCACGTGCTGGTGATCAGCATGGACCTGCCCTTCGCCATGAAGCGCTTCTGCGAGACCGAGGGCATCACCAACGTGCACACCGGAAGCGATTTCCGCTACCGCGACATGGCCACGGGCTGGGGCGCCGCCATCGCTGAAGGCCCCATGGAAGGCCTGCACTGCCGTGCGGTCTGGGTCATCGACCGCCAGGGCGTCATCCGCCATGTCGAGCTGACCCCGGAGCTCGGGGCCGAACCGGATTATGAGGCGGTGATCGCCGCGGCGCGCCAGCTCCTTTAAGCGGTGCGGGGGGCCGGCCGTGGTCGGCTGAGGATGGCGTCCAGCAACACGAGCAGGGCGCCACAGGTCAGGGCCATCAGCGTCCATGGCGCAGTGAGTGCGGACAGGACCGTGTCCCATCCGAGCATCGGAAGGATCGGCACTGTGGTGGACGGCATGTCCGGGGCGGAGATCATCGACGTCCAGCCCCACAGCACAAGAAGCATCACCGCTGCGCTCACCCAGGCGGTCCGGCTCAACAGCGGCTTGTCCATCACGGCCGTTCCCGAGGCGCTGGCCTTCAGCCGCATCAGCACCCGGTCCTCCAGGTCATCCGGCGCGGCCATGGGCCCGGCGGTGTGGAACAAGGCGCGCAGGCGCCCGTCCACGGCGTCGTCCGTCAGTCGTTGATCAGCGTCCATGCTTCCGCTTTCCAAGGCCCTTCCACCAGGTCGAGCATGCGTTTGCGCGCCCGGTGGAGCTTCACCTTCACGTTGGACACCGACAGGCCCGTGATGGTTACGATCTCCTCGACGCTGCGGTCCTGCAGGTAGTAGAAGGTCATCAGTGCCGCATCCTCCGCGGGCATGCGGGCCAGGGCCGCGTCCACCATCATCCGCAGGTCCTGCACATGGCCCGCACCGGGGGTCGTGTCCGCCAGCGCCTGCTCCGGTGTGGCCTCCAGGTCGACCGCGCCCGGCCGACGAGCCCGCAGCGCGGACAAGGCCGTGCGATAGGCGATGCTGTAAAGCCAGGTGCTGAACCGCGCGCCCCTGATAGGCGCCCAGGTTCCGGAAGGCCTTCACGAAGCTGTCCTGGGCGGCCTCCTCGGCCTCCTCCCGGTTCCGCAGCACGCGCATGCACACCGTGTACACCATGTGCTTGTAGGACCGCATCAGCCGGGCATACGCCTGCTGGTCACCCTGGCGGGCGGCGGCGATGAGCTCCTCCTCGTGCATGTGGCCGGTCATGGATGGGACGGGGCTTCGGTCGTTGCGGTTACGAAGGTGCCGGTCCTTTGTCATGTAGAATGAAGGCTACACATGAACGGCGGTTGGCCGGGATGGGCGTCCCGGGGCGTGGACCATCGATCGTAACCGACCCCGGGATGGCCGGCGTCACACCAGCACGATCACACATTCACCATGGGTACGCCAGCAGCAGAGGTCCTCATCCCGGTCACGCTCTTCGCGATGGTCTTCGGGATCGTCTACGTTTCGGTCACCGCGAGGCATCGCCAGCGCATGGCCATGATCGACAAGGGCATGGACCCCGGGAACCTGATGGACCGGGAAGTGCCGATGCGCGGCCTGCGCAACGGGCTCTTTCTCCTGGGCATCGGACTGGGCCTGCTCTGCGGACATTTCATGGAGCGTGCGATGTACGGAGCGCTGCCCGAGGAACAGGGCAACAACCCGCTGCCGTACTTCATCTGCGTCCTGGTCTTCGGCGGCGCGGCCCTCATCGCGCACCACCTCATCGCCCGGCGCAAGCAACAGGGGTAGCGAAGCCCGCCGGAACGTCCGGAGCGGTGCCCGAACGGCACCGCTTCGTTCTTTTGTGGCATGCGACACCTGCGGCTCTTCGTGCGGACGTCGGTGTCTGTGGTCCTCTGGGGCCTCGGCCTGAGCATCGGCTGGGTGATGCTGCTGGCCGTCCTGCCCCCGCCGGTCACCTCCACCATGCTTGTGCAACGCGTCGAACAGGGACGGGCGGACCGCAGCTGGCGGCCCTTGGAGGCCATGTCCCGGGCGATCCCCAATGCGGTGATCGCTGCAGAGGACCAGAAGTTCATGTTCCACCACGGCTTCGACATCGAGGCCATCGAGAAGGCGCTCGATCAGAACGAACGACGGAAGGGGAGGGGGCGCGTGAAAGGCGCCAGCACCATCAGCCAGCAGGTGGCCAAGAACGTCTTCCTGTGGCAGGGCCGGACCTGGGTCCGCAAGGGGCTCGAGGTCTGGTTCACCGCGCTCGTCGAGCTGCTCTGGTCCAAAGAGCGGATCCTGGAGGTGTACCTGAACGTCGCCGAACTGGGACCGGGCACCTTCGGCGCGGAGGCGGCGGCCCAGCGCTGCTTCGGAAAGAGCGCCTCCCGGCTCGGTTCCCAGGAGGCCGCCCTTCTGGCCGCCGTACTGCCTGCTCCACGCCGCTACTCCTGCCAGCGCCCGGGCGGATTCGTTCGGTCGCGCCAACAATAATGGATCGCCCGGCAGATGGACAACCTGGGCGATCAGCTCGACCCGGTGGTGCTCGCCCGGGCGAGGGAGGAGATGGAGCGTGAGGAGCTTCGTGAACAACGGCGCGAGGAACGGCGCCGACAACGGGATCGGACATGAACCAGGATGCCCTTGTCGTGGTGACCGGAGCCAGTCGCGGGGTGGGCCGTGAGGCGGTGCGCGCCCTGGCCGGCACGCACGGGTTGAACGTGCTGGCGGTCGCCCGCGATGAGGGAGCGCTCCGGGTCCTGCGGCAGGCCTGCTCCGATGGTCCTGGTGCGGTGGAGGTGCTGGCCCTGGACCTGTCCGGGCCCGCAGCGGTGGACGAGGTGGTGCATCGCGTGGGTCAGCGCCGGGTGCTAGGCCTGTTGAACAATGCCGGGCTGTTGCGCAAGCGCACGTTCGGCTCCTGGACCGCTGAGGACCTGGGGGCCCTTTTCCACGTGAACGCCCATGTGCCCCTGCTGCTGGTGCAGGCCCTGGCGGACCGGTTGAGCGGCGATCCTCCGGGGCATGTGGTGAACATCGGTAGCATGGGGGGGGTGCAGGGCAGTGCCAAGTTCGCCGGCCTCGTGGGTTACAGTGCGTCGAAGATGGCCCTGGCGGGGATCACCGAGTGCTTGGCGGAGGAACTGCGCGACCGGCAGGTACGCTGTAACTGCTTGGCCCTGGGGGCTGTGGACACGGATATGCTGCGTGAGGCCTTTCCTGGGTATCAGGCACCGGTGACGGCGGAGGCCATGGGAAGGGAAGTCGCACGGTTCCTGGTCGATGGTCATAAGTTCTTCAACGGCAAGGTGTTATCCATGTCGTTGACCACCCCTTGACCACGGGGTGTGAAAAAATTCTTCCCTCGGTGTTGTTTCCAGTTGGATGGCCACCTACATTTGCAGCCGCTTTCGAGCAAACGTTCTTTCGTTCTGACCCTTTGGAGGGGCTGTAAGTGGCGCTGGGCGCGAGTTGTTCAAAAAAATTCGCTCCAGTTCGTCGGTGGTAACGACCGAACGCCTACTTTTGCCCTCCCTCTCGCGGAAATGTCCGCAGCGAACGAGGGGTTGACAGCGTCTGTGGACCGGGCATGCCCCGGAACTCATAAACGTTCTTTGAAGTATTGTCCATTCTGAGAACAGCAGAAGGTCCTCTTGATCACAGATCGAGAAGAAGGGCCACGTCGAGTCCAAGATCAAACAAACTTTTACAACGGAGAGTTTGATCCTGGCTCAGGATGAACGCTAGCGGCAGGCTTAACACATGCAAGTCGAGGGGCAGCGGGGTGTAGCAATACATCGCCGGCGACCGGCGCACGGGTGCGTAACACGTATGGAATCTGCCCTGTACTGGGGAATAGCCCTCCGAAAGGAGGATTAATACCCCGTAATAGCTTGAGTGGCATCACTCGGGTTTGAAAGCTCCGGCGGTACAGGATGACCATGCGCACGATTAGCTAGTAGGTGAGGTAACGGCTCACCTAGGCTACGATCGTTAGGGGGCCTGAGAGGGTTATCCCCCACACTGGTACTGAGACACGGACCAGACTCCTACGGGAGGCAGCAGTGAGGAATATTGCGCAATGGAGGAAACTCTGACGCAGCCATGCCGCGTGCAGGAAGACGGCCCTACGGGTTGTAAACTGCTTTTATCCGGGAAGAAACCCCAGGACGTGTCCTGGGTTGACGGTACCGGAGGAATAAGCACCGGCTAACTCCGTGCCAGCAGCCGCGGTAATACGGAGGGTGCAAGCGTTATCCGGATTCATTGGGTTTAAAGGGTGCGTAGGCGGGGTGGTAAGTCAGTGGTGAAATCCTGCAGCTTAACTGTAGAATTGCCATTGATACTGCCATTCTTGAGTGCGCTTGAAGTGGGCGGAATGTGCCGTGTAGCGGTGAAATGCTTAGATATGGCACAGAACACCAATTGCGAAGGCAGCTCACTAAGGCGATACTGACGCTGAGGCACGAAAGCGTGGGGATCGAACAGGATTAGATACCCTGGTAGTCCACGCCGTAAACGATGATCACTCGTGATTGGCGATATACGGTCAGTCACCTAGCGAAAGCGTTAAGTGATCCACCTGGGGAGTACGGCCGCAAGGCTGAAACTCAAAGGAATTGACGGGGGCCCGCACAAGCGGTGGAGCATGTGGTTTAATTCGATGATACGCGAGGAACCTTACCAGGGCTCGAACGCACGTAGACAGTCGCGGAAACGTGATCTTCTTCGGACTGCGTGCGAGGTGCTGCATGGCTGTCGTCAGCTCGTGCCGTGAGGTGTCGGGTTAAGTCCCATAACGAGCGCAACCCCCATCTCTAGTTGCCAGCGGGTAATGCCGGGGACTCTAGAGAAACTGCCCGTGTAAACGGTGAGGAAGGTGGGGACGACGTCAAGTCATCACGGCCCTTACGTCCTGGGCTACACACGTGCTACAATGGCGAGGAACAAAGGGAAGCTACCGCGCGAGCGGATGCCGATCTCTAAAACTCGTCTCAGTTCGGATCGGAGTCTGCAACCCGACTCCGTGAAGCTGGAATCGCTAGTAATCGCATATCAGCCATGATGCGGTGAATACGTTCCCGGGCCTTGTACACACCGCCCGTCAAGCCATGGAAGCCGGGGGTGCCTGAAGTCGGTGACCGCAAGGAGCTGCCTAGGGCAAAACCGGTGACTGGGGCTAAGTCGTAACAAGGTAGCCGTACCGGAAGGTGCGGCTGGAACATCTCCTTTTTAGAGCGATCGCTCGACAAGCCCTTCGTTTCCCCTTCCAAGGGGATCCGACCTTCGCTGTCTCAGATGGATGATATTTTTAACGGTGCCACCGTGACCATCTCCTAGTCCTGTAGCTCAGCTGGTTAGAGCGCTACACTGATAATGTAGAGGTCCGCAGTTCAAATCTGCGCAGGACTACCAGGGATAGGGAACGGGGAATTAGCTCAGCTGGCTAGAGCGCCTGCTTTGCAAGCAGGAGGTCATCGGTTCGACTCCGATATTCTCCACTGCGCCATGCCGAAGCTCCTTCAGGAGCCGACCGCTGGCGGCCCATCCAGGGCACTGTTCTTTGACGTGTTTGTTAGACCGACCAAAACAGACCGAGAGATCGGTCCACCGAGCAAAACCTCGAAGGTTGAAAAGTTACTAAGGGCGTACGGCGGATGCCTTGGCTCTCAGAGGCGATGAAGGACGCGATAGGCTGCGATAAGCCGCGGGGAGGAGCATAATATCCTGTGATCCGCGGATCTCCGAATGGGGAAACCCATCCAGTTGAAGACTGGATATCCCGAAAGGGAAGCGAACCCAGGGAACTGAAACATCTAAGTACCTGGAGGAAAAGAAATCAAGTAGAGATCCCCCGAGTAGTGGCGAGCGAAAAGGGGACAGCCCAAACCGGGGGCGTTTCGGCGCAACCGGGGTTGTAGGACCATAACGTGGAATCCATCTTCATAGTGGAACCCTTCTGGAAAGTTGGACCATAGCGGGTGATAGTCCCGTACACGGCATGCATGTGGTACCTAGTGGTATCCTGAGTAAGGCGGGACACGTGAGATCCTGTCTGAATCCGCCAGAACCATCTGGCAAGGCTAAATACTTCTGAGAGACCGATAGCGAACCAGTACTGCGAAGGAAAGGTGAAAAGCACCTCGAACAGAGGAGTGAAATAGTCCCTGAAACCGTACGCTTACAAGCGGTCGGAGTCCCTCCGGGGATGACGGCGTGCCTTTTGCATAATGAGCCTACGAGTTGCTCGTCACTGGCAAGGTTAAGGGCTTCAGGCCCGTAGCCGAAGCGAAAGCAAGTCTTAACAGGGCGCATAGTCAGTGGCGGCAGACGCGAAACCTGAGTGATCTAACCATGGCCAGGATGAAGTCCCGGTAACACGGGATGGAGGTCCGAACTGGTAGACGTTGAAAAGTCTTCGGATGAGCTGTGGTTAGGGGTGAAAGGCTTATCAAACTGGGAGATAGCTCGTACTCTCCGAAATGCCTTTTGGGGCAGCCTCGGACGTATTGTTGTGGAGGTAGAGCTACTGATCGGGCTAGGGGGCTTCACCGCCTACCAAACCCGGACAAACTCCGAATGCCACAACATCAATATCCGGGAGTGAGCGCATGGGTGCTAAGGTCCGTGCGCGAGAGGGAAATAACCCAGACCATCGGCTAAGGTCCCCAAATGCATGCTAAGTTGATCTAACGAGGTCGGACTGCATTGACAGCTAGGATGTTGGCTTGGAAGCAGCCATCCATTTAAAGAGTGCGTAACAGCTCACTAGTCGAGCGGTCCGGCGTGGATAATGATCGGGCATCAAGCATGCTACCGAAGCTGTGGGATCCGTAAGGATCGGTAGGAGAGCATTCCGGTCGGCGTTGAAGGTGTGTCGTGAGGCATGCTGGAGCGTCCGGAAAAGAAAATGTAGGCATAAGTAACGATAAGGCAGGTGAAAAACCTGCCCGCCGATAGACCAAGGGTTCCTGATCAACGTTAATCGGATCAGGGTTAGTCGGGACCTAAGGCGTAGCCGAACGGCGAAGCTGATGGACAGCAGGTCAATATTCCTGCACCGACTTGCATTGCGATGGGGTGACGAAGGAGTGAAAGGTCCGCGCATGAACGGTATGTGCGTTGAAGGGCGTAGGTATAGGGCTGGTAGGCAAATCCGCCGGTCCTGCTGAAACCTGACAGTACCACGAGCCCTCGGGCAAGTGGATAGTGACCCTAATCAGACTTCCGAGAAAAACCTCTAAGCTTCAGATGCAAGCCGCCCGTACCGCAAACCGACACAGGTGGTCAAGGAGAGAATCCTGAGGCGCTCGAGTGATCCGTGGCTAAGGAACTAGGCAAATTAACCGCGTAACTTCGGAATAAGCGGTACCCTGCGCAAGTAGGGTCTCAGTAAAATGGCTCAGGCGACTGTTTAACAAAAACACATGGCTCTGCAAAATCGAAAGATGATGTATAGGGCCTGACACCTGCCCGGTGCTGGAAGGTTAAGAGGAGAGGTCAGCCGCAAGGCAAAGCTTTGAATCGAAGCCCCAGTAAACGGCGGCCGTAACTATAACGGTCCTAAGGTAGCGAAATTCCTTGTCGGGTAAGTTCCGACCTGCACGAATGGTGTAACGATCTGAGCACTGTCTCAGCCACGAGCTCGGTGAAATTGTAGTCTCGGTGAAGATGCCGGGTACTCGCAACGGGACGGAAAGACCCCGTGCACCTTTACTATAGCTTCACATTGACATCGGCTGCCCGATGTGTAGGATAGGTGGGAGACTTTGAAGCGGTGTCGCTAGGCATCGTGGAGTCAACGTTGAAATACCACCCTTCGTTCATCTGATGTCTAATCCCTGCGAAACAGGGAGACAGTGTGTGGTGGGTAGTTTGACTGGGGTGGTCGCCTCCAAAAATGTATCGGAGGCTTTCAAAGGTACCCTCAGCACGCTTGGTAACCGTGCGTTGAGTATATTGGCAAAAGGGTGCTTGACTGTGAGACCGACAAGTCGAACAGGTACGAAAGTAGGACAAAGTGATCCGGTGGTTCCATATGGAAGGGCCATCGCTCATAGGATAAAAGGTACGCCGGGGATAACAGGCTGATCATTCCCAAGAGCTCATATCGACGGAATGGTTTGGCACCTCGATGTCGGCTCGTCACATCCTGGGGCTGGAGAAGGTCCCAAGGGTTCGGCTGTTCGCCGATTAAAGTGGCACGTGAGCTGGGTTCAGAACGTCGTGAGACAGTTCGGTCCCTATCTGTTGCGAGCGTTAGAAGTTTGAGGGGAGCTACCATTAGTACGAGAGGACCGTGGTGGACGAACCGCTAGTGTACCAGTTGTGGCGCCAGCTGCATCGCTGGGTAGCTATGTTCGGACGGGATAAGCGCTGAAAGCATCTAAGCACGAAGCCCACCTCAAGATGAGACTTCTTCATAAGGGTCGTGGAAGACTACCACGTTGATAGGCCGCAGGTGTAAAGTCAGCAATGGCAAAGCCGAGCGGTACTAATTACCCGTAAACTTTGACCTCAACGGTTCGTTCGTGGAACGATCTCCGTCTGTTCTGGTCCGGTCTAACGACACGTTGAAATCGCACTCACGATTTCAGGTGACTATTGCGGTGAGGTCCACCTCTTCCCATTCCGAACAGAGAAGTTAAGCTCACCAGCGCAGATGGTACTGGGCCAAAAGCCCGGGAGAGTATGTCGTCGCCGATCTGAACCCCGCCACGCAAGTGGCGGGGTTCTTTTTTTATCCTTGCCTGACGTGCGCACCCTGCTCCTCTCCCTGCTCATGGCCGCTCCCGGCCTCCTTCCGGCTCAACGCCTCTCCGGCCGCTTCGTGGGCGATGCGCCCGATTCGGTGCTCCTGTTCGACACCCGCGGCGCCTCCCATCAGCTCCTGCTCCAGAGCCTTGTCGACCCCCAGGGAGAGTTCGCCTTCCCGGCCACGGCCATCCCCGGCCAGGGCTTCTACCAGCTCGCGGTCAACGACACCGACCGCGCGGATATCATCCTCGACCCCCGCGAGCAGGAGGTCGTCCTGCTCTTCAGCGGCCGACCGCTCCAGTCCCACATCACCGTGCTCCAAAGCGCAGAGAACGAACGCCTCTGGGCATACAAGGCCGTGAGCCGCGAAACGCAGGCCATGCGAAAGGCCGCTGACCTGGAACGGGTGGACCTCCGCCCCGACGAGGTGAGCCGGAGCCGCCAGCTCGATTCCATCGTCCAACGGGCCGATGCCCTCAAGGACGCTCATCTCGATCGATTGATCGAGCAACATCCTGAGAGCTATTTCGCAAAGGTGGTCCGCGCCGATCGTGCCTTGTTGGGCATGCAAGGACGGCCACCCATGGACGTGGCCCGGGCCTTCGCCTTCGATGATCCCGGCCTGATGCGCAGCGCCGTGCATCCGCAGGCGGTGCTCGTCTTCCTGCGCAACATCCGCGCGTTCAACGAAGAGCAGTTCGTCAACGCGTCCGACACCCTCATCGCGCTCACCGGCGGCTGCGCCGAATGCCGGCGTTTCATGATCGAGCACCTGGTGGAGATCTTCGCCACCTACGGCCCGGACATCGCCCTGCAGCACCTCATCGACCGCTACGTGGACCGCGAGGCGCAGGCCCTGCGCTTTTCCGCGGCCACGCTGGACAAGGTCAAGGCGTTCCAACGGGTCTCGGTCGGCCGTATCGGACCCGATGCCCCCCTGAAGGATCCCGCCACAGGGACCGTCCGGCCCCTCTCCGATCTGGCCCGCGGCCACCGGGCCGTGGTCCTGTTCTTCTACTCGAGCACCTGCGACCATTGCCACGAGCAGATGCCCGGGCTGGCCCGGATGTACACCGAACGATCCGGCGACGGGTTGCAGGTGATCGGGGTGGCCCTCGACGATGATGCCGGCCTGGTGGAGACCACGCGCACGGCGAAGGGCATCACTTTCCCTTGTTTCTCACACCTGCAGGGCTGGGGTGATCCGGCGGCGCGCGCCTATGCGGTGCAGGGAACGCCTACGCTGTTCGTGCTCGATGGGGAGTTGCGCATCCACGCCAAGCCTCACGATGCGGCCGAGGCGCGCGAGGTGGTGCTAGGCTTGCTGGCCCGACCCTAGCGGCAGGGTCCAATGCGGTGCGCCGAAGGTGAGCGGTGCGAACCGCGGACGCTCCGTGAACAGGCCGAAGACCGAGGAGCCCGACCCGCTCATGCTGGCGTAGCGCGCTCCGGCCTCGCGCAAGGCGCGCTTGATGCGACCGATCGCGGGGTGCAGGGTGAATACGGCCTCCTCCATGCCGTTGATGAGCCGGCCCTGCCAGGACACAACCGGCCCGGACAGGATGGACCGCAGGTCGACCGATGTGCCGGAGGGCCGGGTGCGGGCATAGACCTCGGCCGTGCTGATATGGATGCCCGGGTCCACGAGCACGAGCCACAGGCCGTTGAGCGAAAGCTCCACGGGGGTGAGGCGCTCGCCGCGCCCTTCGGCCAGGCAGGGCCCGTCGTGAAGGAAGAAGGGCGGGTCGCTGCCGAGCCGCGCCGCCAGTTCGTGCAGCACTGCCGGGCCAAGTCCCAGGCCGAACAGGCGGTCCAGCAGCTGCAGCATATGCGCGCCATCGCTCGAACCGCCGCCCAGTCCGGCGCCGATGGGGATGGCCTTGTGCAGGTGCACCTGTAGGCCCGGCAGGGGGTGCCGCGCAAGCACCAGACGGTAGGCGCGCGCCACCAGGTCGTCCCCCGCATCGCCAGGCACGGGCCGCCCGGTGCGCGTCACCGCCACCTGGCCCGCCTCGAGCGCCGGGTCCACGACAGCCTCAAGCGCGTCGCACAGGGGGATCGGCACCAGCACGCTCTCGATGTCGTGGTAGCCATCGGCCCGCCGCCGCACGACGTTCAAGCCCAGGTTGATCTTGGCGCAGGGGAAGACCAGCATGGCCGCAAAGGTCCGATTTCCCGGTCGGCGAGGCCGGGATCCTCATCGCTTCTTCGGCACGCTCAGGGTGCAGGGGAGTGTGGGATCGTGCGGGAGATCGTGCGCAGGGTCCGAGTGGACGGCCGTGCCCACGCCCAACGCCCACACACGCCGAATACTCGGACCAGAGTTCGGGGCCAGAGATCCGGAGGAAGACTCGCGCCAGAGTGGGGCGTGGTCCTCATCGCGTACGCCATCCTCAAGAACATCGAGCTGACCCTGCAGCAACGAGGAGCCGCGCTCTCCTTGAAGCGCGCCTGCGAACTGGCCGTCAACATGTACCAGGTCCACTACAACACCCCAGACTCCGGCCTCAAACGATCGATGATCCTGGCTCCATCGGATGAACAACGTCGGCTCTTGGATGCCTTGGCCTGATCGCCGGGTGTCCCATTGCGGAAGTCAGGAGAACAACCGCGGCATCGTGGAGAAGGCGCTGAAGAAGGCCTTCGCCCCGGAATTCATCAACCGCATCGATGACATCATCATGTTCAACTCGCTGAAACGCGAGCACATCCACAAGATCATCGACATCGAGCTCGCCAGCGTGTACAAGCGCGTTGCCGAGCTGGGCTACGACTTGAAGCTCACCGATGAAGCCCGCGACTTCCTGGCCGAAAAGGGCTACGATGAGAAGTTCGGCGCGCGCCCGCTGAAGCGCGCCATCCAGAAGTTCATCGAGGATCCCATGGCCGAAGAGATCATCAACCAAGGCGTTGAGGAAGGTGACAAGATCTCCATCGGCCTGAACAAGGAGAAGACCGATGTGGCCATCAAGGTGACCAAGGGCAAGAAGAAGATCGGCAAGGCCGACGATCCGAAGGAGTTGCCGCCGGCGAGCGAGCCGGGGGCGTAGGCCCCTTTCCTACCATTCACGAGCAGCCCCGGCCGAGCGCTGGGGTTGTTGCTTTTCCAGCAGCTGCTACTTCCGTTTTCCGACGGATTTCGTGTCGTCGAAAACCACATCGAAGGAACCCGAAAGTTCCCGCACGTCCTTCTCCCCCTGCATACGGCTAGTCGAGCCTTGGAATGTGCCTTTGTACCGGTTACCGTCGGCTATGGTCAATTCCAACGTACCACTCTGCGCAGCGAACGTGTGGTCCAGTGCGCTTGAACCTTCCTTGTAAACGAAGTTCACCGGGAACCCTTGTCCCGCCGGAACGACCGCCCCGTTCGTGATCGTGTATGTGCCGGGGATCAACGCGCCGCGATCCTTGGTGAGGAACCCCACGGTGATCCAACTCTTCCCATCATTACCGATGATGGAGGGATAACCCAGAGCGGTGTAGGCGTAGGCACCGCATGCCTTGAAGTCCTCTTGGCCGGAGACCGTGGCCATGAGGTTCGCATCGCATGGACCAGGATCAGCAGAAGACCCGGCCAACTGATCGGCGTTGCTGGATGAACAGGAACACAGATGGATCAGCAAAGCCCCGACAAGCGCTCGGGCGTGGAGGGTTGGTCGCATCGGTTGGTGTTTGGATGACATGGTGGCTATTGTCCCAGGCTGGGCAGTTCCTGTATCTCATACCCCTCCAGGCTGAAGACCGCCTGGTCAACCGACCCCACGATCAATTCCTTCACTATGTTGCTCGATCGGTTCTTACCCTCCGCATCCACGAATTCGGACTCGAGCGCGAAGCCCCCAAAATCGCGCAAGTCTTCCCGCGCCCTGGGTTCGCGCGGGGCGACTTGTGCGGAGGATGCCTGTCGGCCAGCCGCCGACGAGCCTCGCGAAGTCTGTGACTTCGCCCTTTCAGGCTTCCTCCAACCGCAGCAAGCGGGCATCATGAGCGGATGAGTAAAGGTAGTCCTCTTCGGTACCACGAACCCTTCCACCACCGGGTTATGACGGATGTAGTCGGCCACACGCTCCACCTCTTGGGTCCGCTCCAGGAGCAACGGCTTGTTGTGCTGCTGCCAGACCTGGTAGGTGGTGTTGTTGCTGTTGCGCTCGCCGGCTTCCCGGAACATCTTCATCAGCCATTCCCTCCGGCTCTCCTGGGGATGATGCTCGATGGCTTTCACGAGCTGCCTGCTGGTGTACTTCTTCAGGTCGCGCAAGACCCCGGACAGGTCCGCGTCGCCACCGGCCTTGATCATCAGGTGCCCCAAAATCGCGCAAGTCTTCCCGCGCCCTGGGTTCGCGCGGGGCGACTTGTGCGGAGGATGCCTGTCGGCCAGCCGCCGACGAGCCTCGCGAAGTCTGTGACTTCGCCCTTTCAGGCTTCCTCCAACCGCAGCAAGCGGGCATCATGAGCGGATGAGTAAAGGTAGTCCTCTTCGGCGGCCACGAACCCTTCCACCACCGGGTTATAACGGATGTAGTCGGCCACACGCTCCACCTCTTGGGTCCGCTCCAGGAGCAACGGCTTGTTGTGCTGCTGCCAGACCTGGTAGGTGGTGTTGTTGCTGTTGCGCTCGCCGGCTTCCCGGAACATCTTCATCAGCCATTCCCTCCGGCTCTCCTGGGGATGATGCTCGATGGCTTTCACGAGCTGCCTGCTGGTGTACTTCTTCAGGTCGCGCAAGACCCCGGACAGGTCCGCGTCGCCACCGGCCTTGATCATCAGGTGCACATGGCTCGTCATGATCACCCATTCGAACAGCAGCAGGCCTTTCTCCGCCTGGCAGTGCCGCAGGCTGTCGACCACGATGTCCTTGTAGGTCCGGCGGGTGAACAGATCCACCCAGCCCACCGTGGCGAACGACACGAAGTACAGCCCTTCGGGATCCAAGATGCGGTACCTGCGGCTCATGGACCGGAAGGTAGTTCACGGTGGCCAGTTGCGCGCTTTCGCCAAGGCTTCGGCGGCCAAGGGAAACTGGCCCGAGACCTGCTCGATGAGATCCTCCGCACAAGTCGCCGGCCTGCCCGCCCGCCTGGCCCACCGCACGCCGAAGACTTGCGCGATTTGGGGCGAGCGGGGGTCTACCAAGAAGGATTGTAAAGTTCCATTTCGACCACGCTGTCGTTACGGTACACCCGGACTCCGCCCACTTCTCCATTTGGCCGGTACTGCGTCCATCTTCCATCCTTTTTCCCGCATTGGTAGGAGCCTTTATAGGACGTTCCTCCTTCCCGATAGTAACCAGATGCTGGACCATCTGGGATGCCCGCACGATACGTCGTACACTCAAACTGCTTGGTTGTGTCGTTGAATGCGATCCACATTCCGATCCTCTCGCCTTTGTCACTTCTTCTATTGTAGTCGGCAGAATGTGCAAGACCTCCACATGATGGCAAGCTCACAACAACGAGTGTAATGATCACAAGGCCAAAGGATCGGCAATAGTTTGTCATGGCGTACTTCCATTAAAAGCTGGCTTGGGTTGACCTGCGCCCCAAAATCGCGCAAGTCTTCCCGCGCCCTGGGTTCGCGCGGGGCGACTTGTGCGGAGGATGCCTGTCGGCCAGCCGCCGACGAGCCTCGCGAAGTCTGTGACTTCGCCCTTTCAGGCTTCCTCCAACCGCAGCAAGCGGGCATCATGAGCGGATGAGTAAAGGTAGTCCTCTTCGGTGGCCACGAACCCTTCCACCACCGGGTTATAACGGATGTAGTCGGCCACACGCTCCACCTCTTGGGTCCGCCCCCAAACTCGCGCAAGTCTTCCCGCGCTTTGAGTTCGCGCGGGGCGACTTGTGCGGAGGATGCCTGTCGGCCAGCCATGGACGAGTCTCGCGAAGTCTGTGACTTCGCCCACCACTGTCCGGCATCGTCCGCTCGGAGAACAGGACCGGGTCCATTGGAGGGAAAGGTAGTTCGCGGTGGCCAGTTGCGCGCTTTCGCCAAGGCTTCGGCGGCCAAGGGAAACTGGCCCGAGACCTGCTCGATGAGATCCTCCGCACAAGTCGCCGGCCTGCCCGCCCGCCTGGCCCACCGCACGCCGAAGACTTGCGCGATTTGGGGGCGGTGTACGCGAAAGGTACGCCGCCGGAGTATCGCTGCTGCGCGGTATTTCGTTCTTTGATATCCTCCGCACAAGTCGCCGGCCTGCTCGCCCGCCTGGCCCACCGCACGCCGAAGACTTGCGCGATTTGGGGGCGACTTGTGCGGAGGATGCCTGTCGGCCAGCCATGGACGAGTCTCGCGAAGTCTGTGACTTCGCCCACCACTGTCCGGCATCGTCCGCTCGGAGAACAGGACCGGGTCCATTGGAGGGAAAGGTAGTTCGCGGTGGCCAGTTGCGCGCCTTCGCCAAGGCTTCGGCGGCCAAGGGAAACTGGCCGGAGACCTGTCCGTTGAGATCCTCCGCACAAGTCGCCGGCCTGCTCGCCCGCCTGGCCCACCGCACGCCGAAGACTTGCGCGATTTGGGGGCGGTGTACGCGAAAGGTACGCCGCCGGAGTATCGCTGCTGCGCGGTATTTCGTTCTTTGATATCCTCCGCACAAGTCGCCGGCCTGCTCGCCCGCCTGGCCCACCGCACGCCGAAGACTTGCGCGATTTGGGGGCCAGCCATGGACGAGTCTCGCGAAGTCTGTGACTTCGCCCACCACTGTCCGGCATCGTCCGCTCGGAGAACAGGACCGGGTCCATTGGAGGGAAAGGTAGTTCGCGGTGGCCAGTTGCGCGCCTTCGCCAAGGCTTCGGCGGCCAAGGGAAACTGGCCGGAGACCTGTCCGTTGAGATCCTCCGCACAAGTCGCCGGCCTGCTCGCCCGCCTGGCCCACCGCACGCCGAAGACTTGCGCGATTTGGGGGCGGTGTACGCGAAAGGTACGCCGCCGGAGTATCGCTGCTGCGCGGTATTTCGTTCTTTGATATCCTCCGCACAAGTCGCCGGCCTGCTCGCCCGCCTGGCCCACCGCACGCCGAAGACTTGCGCGATTTGGGGCTGGAGGTGTTCACCGCAAGCAACGCCAAGTGAACGGGAACGGCACGGATCGCAGATCCGCGCCAGCGGGGGGGATACGGATGCCAAGGCCGTGGCCTCGCTTTCCCACGCCGAAGTGATCCAGCAGTACAAAGTGGTGGACCAGCTACCCGCCGAGGAGCGCGCTACCGTGATTAAGGTCATCGCCGCGCTCCTGCGCGACTACAAGGCGCGCAAGGCGTATAGCTGAACTGTGCTCACCACCAGATCAAGTCGTAGTTCAGGCAGTCGCCCAGGAGCCATTCCAGGAACATGCGCGGTCCGGCTGGATAGAAGACCAAGAACATTAGCACGGCTGCGCCAAAAAGGAAGACCGCAATCTCCCATGTGCTATAGGCGATTCGCTTGGTGATAAGTGTGAAGAGGAAGACCAAGCAAAGCAGCAGGGCGATCGCTATCACGCCAAGGCAGCAGTACCAGAAGAGCGGGTAGTATTTGCCGTGGCAGTTGGGAGAGTGATGCCCCAACTCAACAGCAACCAATTCGCCCCGCACCATTAACACAATAATGCAGGCAACAATGACGACGCTGGAGAAGGCGAGCAGTTTCCTCATAGCTAGTATGATCCTGCGGCGCGGAACAGCGCGTCCCAGTCGTTGTCCCTCCTGAACCCGAAGAAGCCAGCCTGCTTATCCGCGAGCCATGCGCGATCCACTAACTGGGCGCTGCCCAAAGGCCCAGTATTGCGGACACCGCTGTCGGTGATTGTTGCACGGGAGCGGGTTGGTATCTTCCATACCCGTTCATTCCCGCTTCCTCTCATCGCGCTGGACTCGCCACAGGTGGCGTAACCATCAATTCCAGCGTAGATCTGATGCCCTGGCTGCACGGGGTACGCCCCATGGTCCTCAATCGACTGGTCCGGGGTGTCTTGACCAGGCTTGAACCAGGCCGTGTGGGAACTTGTGTTGTTAAGATAGGGCGCTAATTCGTGGCCGCCTTTCGCAACGAGCTTGTCCCAAGTGCCCTGGGTGATGTTGATGCTGTGGTGCCAGTCCGACAACAGCATACTCTCTCCTTGGAGTCGCTCTCGACCTCCTTGGTTGACCCCTCCATTTTCACAGTACTCCCCGCATGCGGTCAATTCATTCCACTTGTCTTTTGAGATCACCCGCGTCTCGTGGGATTTCGTATCGCCATCATCACCCAGATAGTTGCCGTTCTCATCTACGTATCCATCGGCGCGTCGTCCATCGGGATCGGTGAAGTAAATCGGATTCCCCATCACGTAATTGTACGCGCTCCAACTCGGGTATTCGGCTTGGGCCGGATCTAGCGATAGGAACCGCGCCACGTCGCTGTCGTAGTACCTGGCCCCTCTGTAGTCCAGCCCCGTCTCCACATCCCGCTCATGGTGCGTGGTCAGGTACTTCTCGGGTCCACCGCTATTCACGAACTCGCGGAGTATTTTCCCATAGGGGTCGTAGTCCACGGCATGTTCGATGTTCAGGGCCCACTCGGGCACGCCATCGGTGGGCGCCAGGTCCTGGCACCGCGTGGGGGTGTAGGTGAGGCGGGTGTTGCCCAGGTGGTCGTGGTCGTAATAGGTCACCTGGTTCAGGGCGGTGTGGGCCGGAGCGGTGTACGCGAAAGGTACGCCGCCGGAGGATCGCTGCTGCGCGGTGCCCAGCATTTCCTCCAGGCTGAATTCCACCTGCCGCTTGTCGGGGGCGGTGAGCACCACCCACGCGCGCTCGTGCTCGAACTGCACGCGGGTCACCGGCAGGGCGGCCAGGGCCGTGTCCTGCGCGGTAAGCTGCTCGTAGTGCGCATCGCCCAGGTACAGGTCGGTGCTGTCGGTGACGTGCACGATGCGCAGCAGCAGGGGCCACTGGATGCCGCCGGGCTGGGCCAGCTGCAGTTGCAGGAAGCCCAGCAGCAGGTCGTAGGGTTCGCTGCCCTGGGCGAAGGCGGCGCGGCCCAGGTCGGCGGTGTACAGCGCGGGCTGCTGATCGCAGGCCGGGGTGATGCGGGCCAGGCGGTGGGCGCCGAAGAGGTACCAGGACCAGCCCTCGGGGCAGGAATTCTCGTCCCCGATGGGTTCGGCATCCCACGGGCGGGCCAGGTCCAGCACGCCCACCTCGCTGCCGTCCACGTCGCGCAGGGTGTAGGCGCAGCGGTCCACAGCGGGCTCCGCCCCGCTGCGGGCGTAGATGCGCTGGTCGTTGGCGTCGTAGAGGTAGGTGCTGATGGTGCGCCCGGGGCCGGGGTCGTCCTGCACCAGGCGGAAGGGCAGGTTGGCGCGGCCGTAGGTGGTCTCCTGCAGGTAGCGGTGGCTGTCGGTGAGCAGGTTGCCGTTGGCGTCGTAGGTGTAGCTGCGGGTGGGCAGGTGGCTTTGGGGGGCGGCCTGCACGGCCAGCAGGCGGTTGGTGGCGGGAGGTGAGGTCATTCCGCACCACCGCCGCGCGCTCCGCCTATTTTCGCCCCTTCAAGCCATCGGCATGCAGACCTTCCTGGAGTTCGAGAAGCCCATCCAGAACATCATCGAGCAGATCGAGAAGTTGAAGGAGGTGGCCGCGCAAAGCGCGGTGGACGTGCAGCCCACCCTGCGCGACCTGGAGAAGAAGCTCGCCGACACCCGGAGGGAGATCTATACCAACCTCAGCCCGTGGGAGCGGGTGCAGGTGAGCCGTCATCCCGACCGCCCCTACACGCTGAAGTACATCGAGGTGATCACCGATGGCAGCTTCGTGGAGCTCCACGGCGACCGCACCGTGAAGGACGACAAGGCCATGGTGGGCGGCTTCGGCCTGGTGAACGGTCGCTCGGTGATGTTCGTGGGCCAGCAGAAGGGCATCAACACCAAGATGCGCCAGTACCGCAACTTCGGCATGGCCAACCCGGAGGGCTACCGGAAGGCCTTGCGCCTGATGAAGCTCGCCGAGAAGTTCAACAAGCCGGTGGTGACCATCATCGACACCCCGGGCGCCTTCCCCGGTCTGGAAGCCGAGGAGCGGGGTCAGGGCGAGGCCATCGCACGCAACCTCTTCGAGATGATGCGGCTGCGCGTGCCGGTGATCTGCATCGTGATCGGCGAGGGCGCATCCGGCGGTGCGCTCGGCATCGGCATCGGCGACAAGGTGTTGATGCTCGAGAACACGTGGTACAGCGTGATCTCCCCGGAATCGTGCAGCTCCATCCTCTGGCGCAGTTGGGACTTCAAGGCGCAGGCCGCCCAGGCCCTCAAGCTCACCGCCCAGGACATGCTGGTCAACAAGCTCATCGACGGCATCATCCCCGAGCCCGTGGGCGGCGCCCATGCGGACATCGACGGGGCCTGCCGTACGGTGAAGGCCGAAGTGGTGAAATGGCTTGACAAGCTGTCCAAGACCGATCCGGACAAGCTGGTGGAGCGCCGCATCAAGAAGTTCTGCGACATGGGCGTGGTGGAGAAGGCCAGACCGGCCTCCAAGAGCAAGGCCAAAGCCTGATCAGGGCTCCCGGTTGTAGAAGGGCAGAAGCGCGACCGCCGACCCTGTGATCGGCCAGCTCTGCAGCACCGCCCCGCTGCCGGCGTCCATCCGCTGCACCTGCCCGGCCGTAGCGATGTAGAGCGCTCCGGACACGGCATCGCGCACCACCGCATCCACCGCCTGACCGGCGATCAGGGTTTCCACGGTGTTGCTGGCGTAGGTGTAGCGCAGCAGACCGGTGGGCGTGGCCAGGGCATGCACCTGTCCCGGGGCCGAGGCCACCGCCCGGATCGGCTGTCCGATGAGCGCCTGCGGTTCCCATCCACCGCCCAGCTCCACGTTGAGCTCCTGCACCACCCCGTCCCCCGCGCGTTCCCCGAACAGCAGCACCCGGTCGTCGTCCAGCGTGGCGAAGCCGGCGAGCACCAGGTCCAAGGGGCGCTCGGCCAGCAGCTCGCCCGTGTAGGCGGTGTACAGGACCAACCGCCGGCCATTGCCCGCCACCAGTGGCTGCTCGCTGAGCAGCCGCCCGCCCAGCACGGCGTGCCGTCGCGGATAGCGCCCGTCCAGCGCCAGGGCCGTGAAGTAGCCGGTGCCACTGAAGGCCGCCACTGCGCGCAGCTCGCCATCGGACCGGCCGATCAGCAGCCGGTCGTCGTCGATCCGGTCGAGCCCGGTGAAGAACGTGCCACCCAACGCGTTGGTATTGGGCATCTGCCAGCGCACGGTGCCCTGGTCGGCGTCCAGCGCGGTGATCGGGCCGCTGACATCGCCGGCGATCACCAGGGCGCTGGAGCGCGTGCTGAGCACGGCATGGCGCACATCCTGGTCGAGCATGGCGAAGGGAGCTTCGGCACCAGTGCTGTCGATCCGCATCACCGAGGTCTGCGCACCGACCGTGCTCACCACGAACAGCGCCCGCAGCCGGAGAGGGGCTTCGATCACGGCGATCGCCCGGAAGGCCCGGCTCTCGTTGGTGCCATCGTTCGCGGTGACCATGATGGTGTACGTTCCGGAGCGCAGGGCTTCATCGCCGAGCAAGAGGGTGCGCTCCACTTCGGCCGAGGCGGCGTCCACGGCGACGGATGCACTGCCGACCACCGGGATGCCCTGGGGATCGAGCAGCGTGAAGCGGACGGTGGTGACCTGCCGGTCGTCGCTGACGGCCGCCCGCACGGTGACCTCACCGGGGATCTGCAGTTGTGCGCCCGCGCCCGGTGCGAGGATGGTCACGGACGGCCCCGTGGTGTCTTCGTCCTTCCGGCATCCCGAAAGGACATGCACCAGTAGCGCGAGCGCGAGCATCGCCAAGCGACCGCCACGCGCGAGGGGCCGGAGCGGTGATGGGCGGTGCGCGTCATCCACATCCACAATGTTAGTGCGCGGCGGATGAGTTGTTGATGATCTCCTCGGCGAGGGACGGCGATGCGGCTATTTTTGGCCCCCTTCCACGCCGCTTCCGCCCGCTTTCTGATGGCCGACACCCCGCCGATCCGCGCCGACCGCCGGCGCCGCACCGCTCCGTCCCTGCTCGATCCCGCCCTGGAGGCCGGCAAGCTGCCGCCGCAGGCGCCCGAGCTGGAGCAGGCCGTGCTGGGCGCGCTGATGCTGGAGCGCAACGCGGTGAACGAGGCCATCGACATCCTGAGCCCCGACAGCTTCTACGTCGAGGCGCACAAGCGCATCTTCGATGCGGTGCAGGGCCTCTTCCGCAGCGACCAGCCCATCGACATCCTGACGGTGACCGAGGAGCTGCGCAAGCGCGGCGAGCTGGATGTGGTGGGCGGGCCGTTCTACATCAGCCAGCTCACCAACAAGGTGGCCAGCAGCGCGAACGTGCAGTACCACGCGCGCATCATCAGCCAGAAGCACATCCTGCGCGAGCTGATCCGCATCTCCGCCGAGACGATGCGCGATGCCTTTGACGAGACGGCGGACGTGTTCGACCTGCTGGACAAGACCGAGCAGGACCTCTACGGCATCACCAGCGGCAACCTGAAGCGCAACTACGAGCCGATGAGCGACCTGATCCGGGACGCCATCGCCCAGATCGAGAGCGCCAAGCACAACACCGGCGGGGTGAGCGGGGTGCCCACCGGCTTCGTGAAGCTCGACAAGATCACCGCCGGCTGGCAGCGCAGCGACATGGTCATCGTGGCCGCGCGCCCCGGCATGGGGAAATGCCTGGGCAAGGGCACCAAGGTGCTGATGTACGACGGTTCGTTGCGCAACGTGGAGGATGTGCGGGTCGGCGAGCTGCTGATGGGCGACGATTCCACGCCGAGAAGAGTGTTGAGCCTCGCGCGTGGCCGGGAACGGATGTACTGGGTGCACCAGAACAGCGGCATCAGTTACCGCGTCAACGAGTCGCACATCCTCTCCCTGAAGCGCAGCCGCAACGAGGGCGGGCATGTGCATGGCGAGGTGCTGAACATCGAGGTGTGCGACTGGCTCTCCCGTTCGGAGAAGTTCCGCAGCAATCACAAGGGCTACAAGGTGGCCGTGGAGTTCCCCGAGCGCGAGCTTTCCATCGACCCCTATTTCCTCGGCCTTTGGCTGGGCGACGGCCACAGCTACAGCTCGCGGATCACCACCACTGAGCCGGAGGTGATCGCCTACCTGGGCGGAATGGCCCGGGAACGTGAGCTCGAGCTGGTGGAGTATGTGCAGGAGGGCCGCACGAACAACTACGCCGTGACCCAGGGCCGCCGGGGCGGTCGCGACCTGCCGAGCCTGCAGGCCGACCTGCGCGCGCTGGACCTGCTGGAGAACAAACACATCCCGCAGGCGTACCTGATCAACTCCTCTGACCACCGCCTGAGGTTGCTCGCGGGTCTGCTGGACAGCGACGGCCACTATGCCCAGGAGTTCAACGTCTTCGAGATCACCCAGAAGAACGAAGGGTTGGCGCGGCAGATCAAGTTCCTGGCCGATTCGCTCGGGTTCAGGACCAGCATCACGGCCAAGACGGCCGGCATCAAGGAACGCGGCTTCTCCTCGCAGGTCTGGCGTGTCCGTATCGGAGGCGACCTTCAGCGCATCCCCGTCCGTGTGGAGCGGAAAAAGCCCCGGGTCGCCACACCCACCAAGGATCATCAACACACCGGCATCCGGGTGGAGTTCGACCGGGAGGACGACTACTACGGATTCGAGATCGACGGCAACCGGCTCTTCCTGTTGGAGGATATGACGGTGACGCACAACACCGCTTTCGTGCTCAGCATGGCCCGCAACATCGCCGTGGAGCAGAAGCGCGCCGTGGCCGTGTTCAGCCTGGAGATGAGCAGCACCCAGTTGGTGACCCGTCTGATCGCCAGCGAGGCCGGCATCAGTTCCGAGAAGCTCCGCAAGGGCGACCTCAACGACCAGGAGTTCGCGCTCCTGCACCAGCACATCAGCCGGCTGGACAAGGCCCCCATCTTCATCGACGACACGCCCGCGCTGAACATCTTCGAACTGCGCGCCAAGTGCCGCCGCCTGAAGAGCCAGCACAACGTGGAGCTGATCATCATCGACTACCTGCAGCTGATGACCTCCGGCACCGACAACAAGGGCGGCAACCGCGAGCAGGAGATCAGCAGCATCAGCCGCAGCATCAAGAGCATCGCCAAGGAGCTCGATGTGCCCATCATCGCCCTGAGCCAGCTAAGCCGCGCCGTGGAGACCCGCGGGGGCGACAAGCGCCCGCAGCTCAGCGACCTCCGCGAATCCGGCGCCATCGAGCAGGACGCCGACCTGGTGTGCTTCCTCTACCGGCCGGAGTACTACAAGATCTACGAGGACCACTACGGCAGCACCCTGGGCATCGGCGAGTGCATCATCGCCAAGCACCGGAACGGCGCCCTGGACACCGTGCTGCTGCGCTTCATCCCCGAGCTGGCTAAATTCGCTGACCTGGAGACGACACCGGTGGCCTTCGATGCCGGTGGCACGGGATCGGATGGCATGCGCACCATCACCCGCCCCAGCCGGATGAACGACGATGCCGACGAAGCTCCCTTCTGATCCCCGCGGCGCGCGCAGCGTCACCTTCCTCCTGGCCCTGCTCGTCGGGCTCGGCCTGCAGGCCTCGCGTCTGTTGATCCCCATGGACGGCAGCCAGCGCGACCACCTGAAGGCCTATGGCATCGCCTACTGGACCCTGCAGCGCGACGTCACCGTGGAGTGGCTGTTGAACTACCGCGGCGGCAGCTTCCTCATCGACCACATCCCCGCGATCGAGCAGGAGTGCAGCATCCGCGGGGTCACCCACCAGGTGATCGCCGACGCGCAGGCCGCCGCCATCCTGGCCGAGATCGCCGACCCCGAGGTGAACATGGAGGTGGTGAAGCTGGAGAAGGCCCCCCGGATCGCCGTGTACGCCCCCGCCAGCTTCCAACCCTGGGACGATGCCGTGGCCCTGGTAATGACCTACGCGGAGATCCCCTACGAACGCATCTATGATCCCGAGGTGATCGCCGGCGTGCTTCCCCAGTACGACTGGCTGCACCTGCACCACGAGGACTTCACCGGCCAGTATGGCAAGTTCTACCGCAACTACCGCAACGCGCCGTGGTACATCGCCCAGGTGAAGGAGAGCGAGGAGATGGCCGCCACCCTGGGCTTCGCCAAGGTGAGCCAGATGAAACTGGCCGTGGCCACCCGCATCCGCGACTACGTGGCCGGCGGGGGCTACCTCTTCACCATGTGCAGCGGCACGGACAGCTACGACATCGCCCTGGCCGCAGAAGGGGTGGACATCTGCACGCCCGAGTTCGATCACGACCCCATCGATCCGGCCGCGCAGCAGAAGATCGACTTCGACCGCAGCTTCGCCTTCAAGGACTTCCGCCTGGTGGTGGACCCGATGGTGTACGAGTTCAGCAACATCGACGCCACCGACATCCACGGCAGCATCGGCCAGGAGCGCGACTTCTTCACCCTGTTCGACTTCAGCGCGAAGTGGGACATCGTGCCCACCATGCTGTGCCAAAGCCACGAACAGGTGGTGCGCGGCTTCATGGGGCAGACCACGGCGTTCCGCAAGGGCCTGGTGAAGCCCGGTGTCACCGTGATGGGTGAGAACAAGGCGCAGGGCACCGTGAAGTACATCCATGGTGAGTATGCGCTGGGCCAATGGACCTACTATGGCGGCCACGACCCGGAGGATTACCAGCACATGGTGGGCGACCCGCCGACCGACCTGAGCCTGCATCCCAACAGCAGCGGCTACCGGTTGATCCTGAACAACATCCTCTTCCCGGCCGCCCGCAAACGCAAGCAGAAGACCTGATGCGCCGATCCGGCTTCGTGGCCCTCTGGGCCTCCGCCCTCTTGTTCGCCTCCTGCTCGGACCGACCGGCGAGCCCAGGCGAGCAACCTGCACCGCCCGCTGCCGCACCGGCCCCGACCGCCGCCCCCGGCCACTATGCGGCCGTGCTTCCCTGTGCCGATTGTGAGGGCATCCGCATGGATGTCCAGCTCTGGTCCTTCGGGGGCTGCGTGGTGCAGCAGCAACGCCGCCGCAACGGGGACCTGGAGGCCGCCTCGTGCACCTGGGGCCGTTGGCGCATGGACGAGCAGGGGCGCCTGGAGCTCACCCTCGGCGGCGGGGAGCAGGTGGAGCGCTTCGCTGTGCAGCCCGACGGTTCGCTGGTGACGTACGACCAGGCCGGGACCACCGTGCTGCCGGCCGATCAGAACACGCTGAGGCGCGAAGCCGAGGACCTGACCCCGTCCGATGGCCGCACGTTGAAGGGGTCCTTCTTCCAAGGCCGGCCCAACGTGTGGAACTTCCGCGAATGCCACAGCGGCCGCCTGATGCTCGTGCGGTTCGCCCCGGAGGCGGCGGACATCGAGGAGGGCTTCCGCAAGGCCGGTGGTGATCCCGCTGCAGGCTTGCTGGTGGAGCTCGGCGGTCTGATGAAGCCCACCGCGCTCACCGACGACCAGGGGACCGTGACCCTGTTGACCATCAAGCGGTGGGACCGGTTCCTGCCGGGTGAGACCTGTCCGTATTGACGGGGGAGCTAGCTTTGCCCTCCTTCGACCCATGGACCTCAGCAAGATCATTTCCGTGGCCGGCAAGTCCGGTCTCTTCCGCGTGGTGGCCCAGGCCCGCCAGGCCATCATCGCCGAAAGTCTTATCGACGGCAAGCGGGTGCCTGTTCCCACCTCCATGCGCGTGAGCTCCCTGGAGGAGATCAGCATGTTCACCACTGGCGATGACGTGCCCCTGAAGGACGTGCTCGCCAAGCTGCATGCCCAGGAGAAGGGTACGCTGAGCGTGGATCCCAAGGGCGATGAGGAGACCTTGTGGAAGAAGCTTGGCGAGGTGCTGCCCGAGCACGACCGCAGCCGGATCTACCCGAGCGACGTGCGCAAGCTGTTCGCCTGGTACGAGCAACTGGCCCGTTCGGGCGCGCTGGACGCCAAGGAAGAGGCGAAGGACGGCGATAGGACGGCCGACACGAAGGCGGGAGAGAAGAAGAGCAAGGGCCCGGCCAAGACCGATGTCGCCGTGAAAAAGGCCAACGCGCCGAAGCCCGGCACCGGCACCAAGGCCAAGAGCGCCGGCACCACCGTGCGCAAGGGCAGCCAGCGCGGCAGCTGAGCCCCACCGACCTCAGAGCCTCTTCGGGATCTCTTCAAATGCGCTCTCCGGCCCCTTTTCCGGCCATGCTTCGCCGAAAAATGGTCACGGAGGCACCGCTATGCGACAATTTTTAGCTGTGCCTGACCAAGAAGATGGTCTCGGAGCCCATCATTCAAGAGATCCCGAACAGGCTCTCAGGACCTCAAGCGTGACCGCTCCACGGTCATGCGTCACCGCCCGCGGACCTGCTACCTTGGGCCACCTGCAAGGAACCTGCACATGATGCGAAGCCTACCCGTGATGCGCTTGGGCGTAATGCTCGCCCTCGGCGCGATCGTCGCCGTGTTGATCGCCTGGAATGATGGTGGGCCACCGGTGGCCAAGGCCTACCATACCGCGGAGGAACTGGCCGCATTCGCCGCGGACCGCGGTGGTCAGGGCCTGGCCGTGGGCCAGAACACCTACTTCATGGCCAGCGGCAACTGCGAGGGCTGCCATGGCCATGACCCCATGGAGTACGCCGGTGTGGACTCCAACGGGGTGGACGTGAACGTGGTGGATGACTGGCGCAGCTCCATGATGGCCAACAGCGCCCGCGATCCCTTCTGGCGCGCCAAGGTGAGCCACGAAGGGCTGGTGAACCCGGCCCTGCAGGGGATCATCGAGGACAAGTGCACCAGCTGCCACGCCCCCATGGGCCGGCACGACAAATTCCTTACCGGCGGCGGTCATTAGTCCATCGCGGAGCTGGAGCAGGATCCCATCGGCCTCGCCGGGGTGAGCTGTGTGGGCTGCCACATCCAGAGCGCCGACAGCCTGGGCCTGCTGTTCAGCGGAGACCTGCGCTTCGATACGCTCGGAAGCCCCCTCTACGGTCCCTATGGCGGGCCGGATGACCCGCTGCCCCTGTTCGGCGCACCGATGACCTCCTTCGTGGGCTACGAGCCGCAGTACGGGGCGCACATCAACAGCGCCACCTTATGCGCCGGTTGTCACACCTTGATCACTGAAACCGTCGACCTGCAAGGCAACCTTACGGGTGGCTCTTTCGCCGAGCAGGCCACCTACCACGAGTGGCTGAACAGCCGCTTCAACGACCTCAACGGCGACCCCAACGGCATCAGCTGCCAGGGCTGCCATGTGCCCCGCAACGACGACGCGGTGGTGATCTCGGCGCTCTACCTCTTCCTGCAACGCCGCTTCCCCTTCGGCATGCACCACTTCGCCGGGGCCAACAGCTTCATGCTGGGCCTGATGAAGGAGAACATCGGCCCGCTCGGGCTCACGGCCAACGAGACCCAGTTCGACAGCACCATCGCCCGCACCCTGCGGCTGCTTCAGGACCAGAGCCTGCTGATGGAGGCCACCGTGGTGGACCGCACGGCGGACACGGCCTTCATCGACGTGTCGCTGCTGAACCTGGCCGGCCACAAGTTCCCCAGCGGCTACCCCAGCCGGCGGGCCTTCATGGAACTGCTGGTGATGGACGTGTCAGGCCAGGATACCCTCTTCCGCAGCGGGGGCTTCGACGACACCTACGAGGTGGTGGGCCACGACGCGGACTGGGAGCCCCACCACGACGTGATCACCAGCGCCGACCAGGCCCAGATCTATGAGCACGTGATGGGCGATGTGAACGGCGACAAGACCACCGTGCTATTGCGCGCCGATCAGCACCTGAAGGACAACCGCCTCGCACCAGAGGGCTTCACCACGACGCACTACGCCTACGACACCTGTGTGGTGGCCGGGGTGCCCGCCACCGACCTGGACTTCAACCGCGACGCGCTGGGGGTCGAGGGCAACGGGGGCGACATCGTGCACTACCACGTGCCCATGGGCGGCTACACCGGGCTGATCAACGTGGTGGTGCGCTTCTGGTACCAGACGGCGCCGGCCCGCTGGAACCAGGAGCTCTTCAGCTACAGCAGCGCACCGATCGACAGTTTCGAGACCATGTACAACGACGCCGATCGGAAGCCCGTGCTGGTGAAGGAGGTGCAGCTGACCGACTTCTCCGTGGGCATCGACGGCCTGGTCGACCTTGGCGTGCGCGTGTTCCCCAACCCGGTGCGCGACGGCGTGCTGCGTGTGTCCGGCCTCACGGGTCGGGTGCGCGAGGTGGTGGTGTACGACGCCGGCGGCCGCGAAGTGGCCCGTCCGCTCCTCACCTCCGGCACGCTCGTCATTCCCATGCACGGCCGTCCGGGCACCTATCTTGTATCCATCCGCACGGACGAGCGCACGTTCGTGGAGCGTGTGGTGGTGCAATGAAGCGTCTCATGAGCTCCTTCCGAGCATTCGTGCTGGCAGCGCTACTCCCGGCGGTGATGCCTACCCTCGCGCAGAACACCGCCGTGGCCGACATGCTGAGCGCCACAAGCATCGACAGCATGATGCGCTTCGTGGAGGAGCTCAGCGGCGAGGTGTCGGTGGACGTGGGCAACGGACCGGTGACGATCGTGAGCCGACACAAGAACGCCGCGGGCAATCCGATCGCGGCGGACTACATTCAGCAGAAGCTCGGTTCCTGGGGCTACGCGCCCGCTGTGCAGGTGTTCAGCGGCGGCACGGGCGAGAACATCCTCGCGGTGAAGCCCGGCTTGGTGCACCCGGGCCGCAAGGTGATCATCTGCAGCCACTATGACGCCATGCCGGGAGGACCGGTGGCGGCGCCCGCCGCCGATGACGATGGCAGTGGGACGGCCGCCACCCTGGAGGCTGCGCGCGTGTTCGCCGACATGGCATTCGACCACACCGTGGTCTTCGCCTTCTGGGACGAGGAGGAGCTGGGCAAGCTCGGGAGCATCTTCTACGCCGGTGTGGCCGCCGCCAACGACGACACCATCGCCGGAGCGGTGAACATGGACGCCATCGCCTACGATGGCAACGGCGACGGCCTGATGCGGATCCACACGCGGGCCGTGGCCAACTCGCTCGCCATCAAGGACACGGCCCTGCTGGTGAACGGGCTCTACGGCCTGGGGGCCAACATCGCCATCAATACGCCGGGGGCCTTGTACAGCGATCATGCCTCCTTCTGGGCGGAGGACTACGGGGCCATCCTGGTGATCGAGGACTTCGACAACGACCCCAACCCGCAGTACCACACGCCGAACGACCGTGTGCAATTCATGGACGTGCCCTATTTCGAACAGCTGGCCAAGCTCAGCTTCGCCACCACGGCGCACCTGGCCATCCCCCTGGATCCCGGCACCGGTGTGGCGTCCACCGTTGCCGCGCCGACCGTCGCGTTGCGCATCTGGCCCGTGCCCACGGACGGTCCGGTGAGCGTGCAGGTGAACGGTGCGATCGATCGCGACTGGCGGATCGAGCTCATGGACCTCACCGGTCGCTTGGTGCGTCCGCTCCACCAGGGTGTGCTACCCGCCGGGCGTCCGCTGGTGCAGGCCGATCTGCGCGGAACCCCCACCGGCCACTACATCGTGCGGGCCACGAACACGAAGGGCGAGGTGTTGACCTCGCCCTTGGTGCTGGTGCGCTGAGCACGCGTCACTCTTTCACGAACGGCTTCATGATGGGCTTGCGGCCAGTGCCGAGCACAAGCAGGTAGTAGTTGCCCGCAGGCAGGCCCGTCAGGTCCACCGCGTTCAGCTTCGAATCGAGCAGTGGTTGGCTGCGCACCACCCGGCCATCGGCGTTCAGCACCTCGCCGGTCTGCGCGCCCGTGCAGCCGTTGATGGAGACCATGAGGCGGTCCTGCACCGGTACCGGGAAGAGCATCACGGCATCGGGCTGACGGTACTCCTGCACATTGGTGGGGTCGACCACCGTGATGGTGCCGAACTGGGTGGCGGCATGGCCCTGCTGGTCGCAGTGGTACTCATAGAACCCCGGCACCGTGAAGGTGAAGGTCCACGGGTATTGGGTGTTCTGCGGCGTGCCGGAGTAGAAGCTCGCCGGGTTGTTCGGGAAGGTGCTGGTGCTGCCGTTGATGTTGTGGGTGCCCGAGGTTTCGTCCCACACCACGATATCGCCCACCTCGATCACGAGGTCCTGCGGTGCATAGTAGGGGTCGGTGGTGCCGATGGTGCTGCCGCCCACGTCCACGTTCCAGGTGGTCTGAGCCAGCAGCACGGTAGGGCAGAAGGCGAGTAGCGTCAAGGTCCTGAGCATACGTTCGGGTTTTGCCCAAAGGAAACTCACCATGGTGAATATCCTGCGCCACATGCGAGGCCTATCGCGTGATCCCAAGGCTCCGGTCCGTCACTTCCCCGGCAGGAGACTTCGGTCGATCCGGTCCAGCACCATGGTCATCAGGTGCAGCCGGTCGCGGCCGCGCACATTGTGAGCATGGCCGGGGTACACGAAGAACTCCACCTGCTCGCCCTTGCCGACACAATCCTTGAGGAAGGCATAGCTGTGTTCGGGCAGGACGACATCGTCCTGCAGGCCGTGGATGAGCATCAGTTCGCCCTGGAGCTGATCACACTTGCCCACCAGCTGGCTGGCCGCGTAGCCCTCGGGGTTCTCTTGCGGGGTGTCCATGTAGCGTTCGGTGTACATCACCTCGTACATGGCCCAGTCCATCACCGGGCCGCCGGCCACGCCGAGCTTGAACGTGCCGGGGGCTTTCAGCATCAGGCTGGTGGTCATGAAGCCGCCGAAGCTCCACCCGTGCACAGCCATGCGGTCGGGGTCCACGAAGGGCAGGCTCTTCAGGTAGGCCGCTCCATGTAGTTGGTCCTGTAGCTCCGCCTCGCCCAGCCGCCGGTGCACGGCCTGCTCGAAGGCGCGCCCACGCCACGGGCTGCCGCGGCCGTCCACGGTGAACACCAGGTAGCCGCGCTCCGCCGCGTGCAGCATCCACAGCGGAGCCCCGCCGAGCCAGCTATCCGTCACGAGCTGCACGTGGGGGCCGTTGTACAGGTACACGATCACGGGGTAGCGCTGGCGGCTGTCGAACCGGCTCGGCTTGATCAGACGTGCGTGCAGGCGCTCGCCGTTCTCCCCGGGGATGTCCAGCAGTTCCACCGCACCGCGACGCACACCGGCCAGCGGGTCCTTGCTGTTCAGCATCACCTTCAGGCCCTGGCCGGTGCGGGCGTCGAGCAGTTCGATGCGTGCGGGCACCGTGGTGCTGGTCCACTGGTCCAGGAGATATTGCCCGTCGCTGCTCAGTTCGCCATGGTGCGTGCCGGGCGCGGTGGTGAGGGCCGTGCTGCGGCCATTGTTCATCTCCACGCGGTAGAGCTGTGTGCTAATGGCGCCGGCCCCGGTGAAGCCGGTGCCCACCTCGGTGCCTTCCACGATCACCGCCGTTTCGCGCGCGTCGAGCCCCACGATGCGCTTGACGTTCCACGCACCGGTGGTGAGCTGCCGCACGAGCCCGGTCCGCAGGTCGTACAGGTACAGGTGCGTCCAGCCGTCGCGCGCGCTGGTCCAGATGAACTGCTGCGGCTGGCGCTTCAGAAAGCGCATGGGCACCAGCGGCTCCACGTACCGTTCGTCGCGCTCCTCCAGCACGGTGCGCACGGCGTTGCCCGTGGCGAGGTCGTACTCCACCAGGCGTGCGGTGGTGGTGGCGCGGTCCAGGTGCACCACGTACACATGCCGCTCATCCGGGCCCCAGGCGATGTTGGTGAGGTACTGGTCCTTCGGCTCGCCCGTGTTCAGGAAGAGGGTGCGCCGGGTGGCCAGGTCGAACACGCCGATGGTGACGTGGTGGCTGGCCTGCCCGGCCATCGGGTAGCGGATGGCCTTGAAGCTGCTCGGTTTGCTGCCGATGTCCTCCAACTGGTAGGTGGTCACCATCCGCTCGTCCATCCGGTAGAAGGCCAGCTTGCCGCCGCCGGGGCTCCAGAAGGTGCCCTTCTCGATGCCGTATTCGTTGCGGTGCACGCTCTGTCCGTTCACGATGCCGTCCGTGCCGTCGTTCGTCACGCGCACGGCCTGGGGCGCGTCAGGCAGGCCCACGTACAGGTCGTTCTCCACGGTATAGGCCACCCGGCCTCCCTCGCCCATGTCCTCGTGCGCCGCCTCGGGAAGCAGCCGCACCCGCGCGTTCAGTGTGCGTCGGCCGCGGTCCCAGGTGTACACGTGGCTGTTGTGGTCGAAGCGGAAGCGCGCCGCCGACTCCCAGGTGATCGCCGGGAAGGCCTTCAGCTTCGCGCTGTCCGGCAGGTCGCGGTTCAGGTCGGTGAGCGTGGCGGCCACCTGATCGCTCATTTTGCCGATGCCGTTCTCCCACAGCGTGTCGCGCTTCACGTAGCTGTAGGTGGTAGCCCCCTGCACCCAGCTGAGCTGCGGCCATCGCTCCGGACCCAGATCGGTGCCCGCTTTCTGCATGGCGTCGCGCAGGGTGAGCTCCTGCAGTTGGGCCGTGGCGGAGGCGGCGAGGAAGAGCAGCGGCAGGGCCGCGCGCGAGCGGAGGAGGGTCATGGCGGAGGGATGGGGCCCCGAAGATGCGGATCCCGGGCCGACCCGGCATGCTTCCGCGGGACGGTCGGCGCGGGGCGGGCTCAGAGGATGTTGACCTCGCGCTCCAGCTCCACCCCGAAGCGGGCCTGCACATCGCGGAGGACGCGCTCGCTGAGGTCGAACACCTCCCGCCCGGTGGCGCCGCCGTGGTTCACCAGCACCAGGGCCTGGCGGTCGTGCACGCCGCAGGCGCCGTCGCGTCGTCCTTTCCAGCCCGCCTGTTCGATCAGCCAGCCGGCGGCCAGCTTCGCGTGGCCCTCACCGGCCGGGTACACGGGCGCTGCGGGATGCGCCGCCTGGATCCGCCGGGCCACGGCCTCGGGCACCACGGGGTTCTTGAAGAAACTGCCCGCATTGCCCAGCACCGCGGGGTCGGGCAGCTTGCTGCGGCGGATGTGCACCACCGCGTCGCTGATGTCGCGCACGGTGGGTGCCGTGATGCCGCGCTCGGCCAGCACCTCACGGATGGCGCCGTAGCCGGTGCTGAGCTCCGGATGTTTCCGCAGGCGGAAGGTGACGTTGAGGATCACGAAGCGGTCCCGGCCCTCGCGCTTGAAGAAGCTCTCGCGATAGCCGAACCGGCAATCGTCCGCGCGGAAGGTGACCACGTTTCCGTCGTCCATCTTCAGCGCTTCCAGCGCGGCGAAGCTGTCCTTGAGCTCCACGCCGTAGGCGCCGATGTTCTGCATGGGGGCGGCGCCCACCTTGCCGGGGATCAGGCTCAGGTTCTCCAGGCCGCCCCAGCCCCGCTCGACGGTGTGCATCACCAGCTCGTGCCACACCACGCCGGCGCCGGCCTTCAGCCACACGTGGTCGTCGTCCTCCTGCACCACGGCCACGCCGGGCAGTTCGTTCAACAGCACCAGGCCCGGCCAGTCGCGGGTGAACAGCACGTTGCTGCCGCCGCCGAGCAACAGGCGTGGCAGCGGCTTCAGCTCGGGCGCGCCCAGCAGCTGCCGCAGCGTGTCCACGGTGCCGAAACGGGCGAGTGCGCTGGCGCGGGCCGGCACCCGGAAGGTGGTGTGCGGGGCCAGGTCGGCGTCGTGCTCCACGGTCATGGCGGCAAGTTTACGGAGGGAGGCTCAGGGCCGAGGCGGAGACTCTTTGTGCCAGCGATCTCGAAAGCTCATGCGCAGAAGAACCCATGTGAGCAACGCGCAAGAGAGCTGAATCAGGAATGGAACAGGTGCCTGAACAACGAGCAGAAAGAAGCCATAGACAGCATAGGAGAGCGCTAAGGTCCAGTGATGTTCAAGCGAGTGCGTCATATGGTACTGTATTACGGGTGCCCCCCAGTAAGCGAGTGCAGCAATTGCGGTGAGGAGATCGAGGGCGTTATGCTTGGTCATTAATGTCTCAATATCGCGCCAGCCTGTGACAACCGAGAGATGTTCTCCTTGCATCTGCCCGCGGATGCGGGCTTCACAAGATAACCGGAGGGCCGCGTTAATTTGGGCCGATGCCCTCCACGCCCAAGCGCGCCATCGTCTCCGTCACCAACGACCTGGCCACGGACAACCGCGTCCACCGCACGTGCACGGTGCTGCAGGACCTGGGCTACGCGGTGCTGCTGGTGGGTCGCATGCTGCCCGGGAGCCCTGCGATCGAGCGCCCCTACGCCACCACGCGCATGCGGTTGGTCTTCCGCAAGGGGCCCTTCTTCTACGCGGAGTACAACCTGCGCCTCTTCCTGCTGCTGCTGCGGCGCCGCGCCACCGTGCTGGTGAGCAACGACCTGGACACGCTGCCCGCCAACTTCCTCGCTGCACGGATCACCGGCACCACGCTGGTGTACGACAGCCACGAGCTGTTCACCGAAGTGCCCGAGCTGGTGGGCCGGCCCCGCGTGCAGCGCGTGTGGCGCACCCTGGAGCGCTGGATCTTCCCCCGCCTGAAGCACGTGGTGACGGTGAACGAGAGCATCGCGAACGTCTACCGCCAGCGCTACGGGGTGCCGGTGCACGTGGTGCGCAACATCCCGGTGCCAAGGCCGCTGGCCCCCGCGCCGGGGCGTCCCGCGCTGGGCCTGCCGGACGACCGCTTCGTGCTGGTGCTGCAGGGGGCGGGCATCAACGTGGACCGCGGCGGGGAGGAGGCGGTGCTGGCGATGCGCCATCTGCCGCAGGCCCTGCTGCTGGTGATCGGCAGCGGCGACGCGTGGCCCGTGCTGGAACGCTTGGTGCAGGAGCACGGCCTGCAGGACCGGGTTCGGCTGATGGGCCGTATGCCCTACGAGCGGCTGATGGACTTCACCCGCGCCGCCGACCTGGGCCTGTCGCTGGACAAGGACAGCAACCTGAACTACCGCTACAGCCTGCCCAACAAGCTCTTCGACTACCTGCACGCCGGACTGCCCGTGCTGGCCACCGACCTTCCCGAGGTGGCGGCCGTGGTGCGCGCCCACGACTGCGGGGTGCTGCTGCCCATGCCCACCCCGCAGGCCATCGCCGGTGCGGTGGAGGCCCTGCGCACCGATCCGGACCGGCTGGCCGCCTTGCGGACGAACGCTACTTTCGCGGCCCGAACGTTCGACGGCGCCCGGGAGCGTGATCTCCTCCGCCGGCTCTTCTCCGACCTTGGCTGAGCGCCACCTGCATATCGTCAGCTTCGACGTGCCCGCCCCGCCGGACTATGGCGGGGTGATCGATGTGTACCACAAGGCCGCGGCCCTCGCCGAGCTCGGCGTGCGGGTGCACCTGCACTGTTACACCTACGGCCGCAAGCCCGCGGAAGAGCTCGACCGGTTCTGCGCCAGCGTGCACTACTACCCGCGCAGCACCAGCAAGCACCTGCTCTTCAGCAGCCTGCCCTACGTGGTGGTGAGCCGCCGCAGCGACGAGCTGCTGGACCGGCTGGCGATGGACGAGCACCCCATCCTGTTCGAGGGCCTGCACTCCTGCTACTTCCTGGGCGATCCGCGCCTGGCCGGTCGCCAGCGGCTGGTGCGCACGCACAACGTGGAGCACGACTACTACGACGCGCTGGCCAAGGCGGAGCGGGGCACCTTCAAGCGCACCTACTTCACCCAGGAGGCCCGCAAGCTGAAGCGCTTCGAGCCGGTGCTGAGCGAGGCCGATGCGCTGCTGGCCATCTCACCCAACGACCAGGCCTACTTCGCCGCGCATTTCCCCCGCGTGGTGCATGTGCCCGCCTTCCACCCCAGCGGCCGGGTGGACGTGCCGGGCGGGCTGGGTCGCTTCTGCCTCTACCACGGCGCCCTCAGCGTGCCGGAGAACGACCAGGCCGCCCTCTACTTGGTGAACGAGGTGTTCAACGAGCTGCCCGTGCCCCTGGTGATCGCCGGCAGCGGGGCCAGCAAGGAGCTGCGTGCCGCCGTGGCCGGCTCCACCAACGTGAAGCTCCGCGAGAACATCCCCACCGCCGAGATCACCGAGCTGGTCCGGCAGGCCCAGGTGAACGTGCTGCCCACCTTCCAGGCCACGGGCATCAAGCTCAAGCTCCTGCTCTGCCTCTTCACCGGCCGCCACGTGGTGTGCAACAGCCCCATGGTGAAGGACACCGGCCTGGAGGACCTCTGCCTGGTGCATGACGACCCCGAGCACATGCGGCTCAGCATCCAGGCCTGCATGGCCAAGCCCGCCAATGGCAGCACGCTGGAACGCCGCATCACCGTGCTGGAGGAGCGCTTCAGCAATCGCCGCAACGCTCAAACCATCGTGGACCTGCTGCGCTGAACGCGGGGGGGAAAGTGCGAGGGTGGAAGAGTGCGAGGGTGCGACCGAAGCTCACGCGGAGGGGCAACGGGTGTGGGGAGTTCGAGTGCGTCCACTGAGTCAGAATTCCGAGGGGACCTGACGGCAACAGGGGACTTGACCTCACGCAAAGGGGCAGAGGGCGCGGAGGCTGGAGGCCTGAGGCGGGCGGCTGGAGGCCGGTGGCTGGAGGCCGGTGGCTGGAGGCTGGTGGCCGGTGGCTGGTGGCTGGAAGCTGGGGTGCAGCGGTTCGGTGGTGGAGAGGTGCAGGGGTGCGGGGCACCGTTCGCGGTCCGCACATCGGACAGACCCGGGCCTAGGCGCTCATCCGTTCCTCCAGCAGCTTGCCGTCGTGGCAGCGCACCACGCGCGCGTTGAGGGAGCGCATGTGGGTGTAGTCGTGCGTGGCCATCAGCACGCAGCGGCCGCTCTGGCTGATGCTGTACAGCAGGTCCAGGATGCCGCCGGTGGTCTCGGGGTCGAGGTTGCCGGTGGGTTCGTCGGCCAGGATCAGCTCCGGGTCGTTCACCAGCGCACGGGCGATGCTCACGCGCTGCTGTTCGCCACCGCTGAGCTCATGGGGCATCTTGTAGCCCTTGGTGCTCAGCCCCACCTTCTCCAGCACTTCGGCCGCCCGCTGGTCCATGCGCTTGCGGTCCGTCCACCCGGTGGCCTTCATCACGAAGAGCAGGTTCTCGTTCACCGTGCGGTCGCCGAGCAGCTGGAAGTCCTGGAACACGATGCCGATCTTCCGCCGCAGATAGGGCACCTGGCCCCGCTTCAGCGTGCGCAGGTCGAAGCCGCAGCAGCGCCCTTCGCCCTCGCGCAGCGGCAGGTCGCCGTACAGCGTGCGCATCAGGCTGCTCTTGCCCGTGCCGGTGCGGCCGATGAGGTAGATGAACTCACCCTTCGACACGGTGAGGTCCACCAGGTTCAGCACCAGGTTCTCGCGCTGGAAGATGCGCGCGGCGCGCAGCTCGATCACAGGGGCGTCGCTCATGCTGGTCCGCGTGGAACCCTTGCGGGACGCGGGGCCCCAAAGGTGGAAAATTTCCCTGCGGCCCCCCGCGTTGAGGGTGTGCGGCCCGTGCGTCGCATGAACAGTTCCGCGTGGATAAGTCCGAACGGCGCACGCCTTGCCTCCCTGGCCCGCCCAGGATCTTTGGTCGCTTGATGAAGACCCTCCGCCGCCCGCCATGCCGTCCGCGCTCTGCCGCGCTGGCCCTGGCCCTGCTGCTGGCGGTGGTGGCCGGGGCCCAGCGGCCGGCCCATTACGAGCGCCCCCGCGCCGCCATCGACCACGCCCGCGACCTGTTCGACAAGGCCCAGTACACCGCCGCACAATACGAGCTGGACCGCATCGCCGAGGCCACGCGCGACGCCAAGGCCCCCGTGCGCATCGAGGCCGAGTTCCTCAGCGCCCTCAGCGCCGTCCGCCTCTTCCACCAGGATGCGCCCGTCCGGCTGCTCCGCTTCATGGACGAGCACCCCGAGGACCCGCATGTGGCCGCCGTCCGCTTCGAGCTCTTCCGCCACTATTTCACCAGCAAGCGGTGGACCGACTGCCTGGCCTGGGCCGTGCAGGTGGACGCTACCGCGCTGGGTGCCGCCGATGCCGAGGAGTTCCACTTCAAGCACGGCTACGCCCACTTCCAGGAGGGGCATACCGAGCACGCGCTAACCGCCTTCGGGCGGGTCAAGGATGGCACCGGCCCTTACGCCGTGCCGGCCCGCTACTATACGGCCCACATCGACTATGAGCGGGGCCGCTATGCCACCGCCCTGCCCGTGTTCGAGCAGCTGCGCGACGATCCCTCCTTCGGGCGCATCGTGCCCTTCTACATCGCCGAGATCCACTTCATGCAAGGCCACTACGACGAGGTGATCGCCTACACCAAGCCGCTGCTCGAAGACCCCGAGGGCACCAAGCGCATCGGCGAGATCAACCGCCTGGCGGGCGAGGCTCACTACCGCACCGGGCGCTACGCTGAGGCTGTACCCTACCTCGAAAAGGCCATCGCCCGCGGGGCCGGCGTGGGCCGCACCGAGCGCTATCAGTTGGGCCATGCCTACTACAAGGCCGGCGACCACCAGAAGGCCCTGTCCCAATTCACCCTGGTGACCACCGAGGACGATAGCCTGAGCCAACTGGCCGTGTACCACATGGCCGACTGCTATCTGGCCCTGAAGGAGAAGAACTACGCCCGCAACGCCTTCAAGCGCGCCTACCAGCTGGGCTTCGACGCCCGCATCACCGAGGATGCGCTGTTCAACTACGCCAAGCTCGCCTACGAGCTGAGCTTCGACCCGTACAGCGAGGCCATCATCGCCTTACGCGACTACCTGAAGAAGTACCCGGACACCCCGCGCCGCGACGAGGCCTACGGCTTCCTCGTGGACGTGTTCCTGAAGTCGCGCAACTACGAGGCCGCGCTCGAGGCGCTGGACGAGATCCGCGACAAGGACACGCGGCTGAAGTCCACCTACCAGCGCCTGGCGCACGACCGCGGCGTGGAGCTCTATGATGGCCGCCGCTACGCCGACGCCGCCAAGGCCTTCCAGCGGGCGCTCAAGTTCCCGATGGACCCGGTGGTGAACGCCCGCTGCCACTACTGGATGGGTGAATCCTACTATGGAGCCGGTGAGCAGGAGCAGGCCCTGCGCAAGTACGATGACCTGCGCAACAGCCCGGGCGCCTACGCCACCGACCTCTACGAGCAGGCCAGCTACAGCATGGGCTACGCCTACTTCAAGCTGAAGCAGTACGATGAATCCCTCACCGCCTTCCGCCGGTACACCGCCGCGCCGCGCACTGACGCGAAGCAGCGCGCCGACGCCCTGCTGCGCATCGGCGACCTGTACTACCTGGCCAAGGACGAGGAACAGGCCGTGGCGTACTACGACCAGGCCATCAAGGCCGGCACCGTGGACAAGGACTACGCCCTGTACCAGAAGGGCGTGTGCCTCGGCCTCGACCAGAAGTTCACCGAGAAGATCGCCGTGCTCCGCTCGCTGCTCACCGACCGGCCGAACTCGCGCTTCGCCGCCGACGCCAAGTTCCAGCTCGCCGAGACCTACATCAACCTGGACAAGGACGCCGACGCGCTGGGCTACTACGAGCAGGTGGTGCAGCAGCACCCCCACAGCCCCCATGTGCGGCAGAGCATGCTGCAGAGCGCCCTGGTGCACAAGCGGCAGGGCGATGCGGACCGCGCCCTGCAGGCGTTCAAGGCCATCGTGGCGCAGTACCCCACCGTGGAGGGCTCGCGCGATGCGCTCGCCGGCATCGAGAGCATCTACGTGGAGCAGGGCAAGGTGGGCGAGTACGAGACCTACCTGCGCTCGCTGAACTTCGTGGACCCGGCCAGCCTGGACCTCGACGAGAAGTACTACCGCAGCGCGGAGGCGCTCTACTTCGACGACAAGTGCGACCAGGCCATCGGGGCCTTCGGGGACTACCTGGCCAAGTATCCCCAGGGGGCCTTCGCCATCCACGCGCGCTACTACCGGGGCGATTGCGCTTACCGCGCCAAGCGCTACACCGAGGCCCTGCCCGACCTGGAGGCCGTGGCCGCGGCGGGCACCCCGGACCTGCTGGAGAGCGCCCTCTTCGGCGCCAGCGACATCCTGTTCCGCGAGCAGCGGTGGGAGGGGGCCTTGCAGCACTTCACCCGGTTGGAACAGGTGGCGGCCATCCCCCAGAACGTGCTGGCGGCCAAGGTGGGGCGCATGCGCTGCCTTCGCGAACTGGGCCGTCCGGACGATGCCGCGCAGGCCGCCGAGAAGGTGCTGCTGGAGCCCGGCATCAGCGCTGACCTGAAGGCCGAGGCCGGGCTGCTCGCCGCCGCCCGCGCGCTGAACACCAACGAGCTGGACAAGGCCTACACCGCCTACAAGGCCGTGGCCCAGGCCAGCACCAACGCCTTCGGCGCTGAGGCCCGCTACCACATGGCCTATGTGCGCTTCATGCAGCAGCGCGGCCGCGACGCCGAACAGGAGGTGTTCCAGCTGGTGCAGAAGTACCCCAGCTACGAGCACTGGAAGGCCCGCGGCTTCATCCTGCTGGGCGATGTGTACATGCAGCTCAACGATCCCTTCCAGGCCAAGGCCACCCTGCAGAGCGTGATCGACCATGTGCAGGATCCCGCCCTGGTGCAGCAGGCCCGCACCCGCCTGGACGCCATCCTGGCCAGCGAGGTGCAGCAGACCACGCCCGCCCCGCAGGACGACATCGAGGTGCCGGTGAACGACAGCCACCCCAACGCCGAAGAGGAATGAGCGTGCGCCACCTCCTGCTCCCCCTGGTCCTGGGCCTGCCGCTGTGCGTGGCCGCTCAGGAAGGCAGCACGCCCGGCGGGCAGTACTACATCCACGGGATCTACAACCCCACCATCGCCGACGTGCAGAAGATCTACCAGCGGCCCGCCCTGCTGGACACGGTGGTGCCCGAGCGCACCATCACTTACACGGTGCAACCCGTGCAGGCCCGGCTGCCGGTGAAGGTGGACAGCATCGCCCCGGCCAAGCTCAGCGTGTCGCAGGCCAACGAACGCCTGTACAAGGGCTTCGTGAAGCTCGGTTTCGGCCTGTACAACACCCCGCTGGGCGAGCTGTACTACGACCAGGGGCGCAGCAAGAAGGACGCCTACGGCATCCACCTCAAGCACTTCAGCAGCGCCGGCGGCTTGAAGGACGTGGGGCCGAGCGACTACAGCTTCAACTCGGTCGATGCCTTCTACACGCGCATGCTGCGCCACCACGCCATCCAGATCCGGGGGGACTATGCCCGGCGCGGCGTGGGCTACTACGGCTTCCGCACCGAGGGCTTCGACACCCTGGGCCTGGAGGTGCCCAACCCCCGCCAGGTGTACAACGACATGGGCTTCACCGCCCGCGTCCGCAGCCTGTATGCCGATAGTGCGGCCCTGGCCCACGACGTGCGGCTGGATGCCCGCTACTACACCAACAAGACCGGTAGCCGGGAGACCAATATCCGCTTCGTGGCCGAGGCCGGCAAACAGGTGGGCTCGGAGACCTACGCCGGACAGCTGCTGATCGACAACAACGCCTACACGGGCCTGGCCAGCGACACCGTGCCCAACTTCCGCCAGAACGGCACGATGGTGACGCTGACGCCCTCGGTGAGCACCCGGGGTGAGCGCTATGTGGTGCGCGTCGGCGCCGGCATCACGGTGGATGCGCTTGCGAAGACCAGCTTCCACGTGTTCCCGCAGGCCTATTTGAGCTACAGCCTGTTCGACGACATCCTGGTGCCCTACATCGGGGTGGACGGGCAGCGCCGCCGCAACAGCCTGCGCAGCATCACCCAGGAGAACCCTTGGACCGAAGCCGCCCCGGCACTGGCCAACACCAGCCTGCTTTACGACCTGTACGGCGGCCTGCGCGGCAGCCTCAGCAGCACCCTGGGCTTCGATGTGCGCGTGAGCTACAGCGGCTGGAAGGACCGCCTGCTCTACGTCACCGAGGCGTTCAACAGCTTCGGCAACCAGTTCGCCCCGGTGTACGACGACATGCAGGTGCTGGACGTGAGCGGCGACATCAGCTACGATGCGGGACGCGGCATCCGGGCCCACGCCCGCCTCGACATCTTCAACTACACCATGGGCGACCAGGTCGAGCCCTGGAACCTGCCCCCGTACCAGCTGACCCTGGGGGGGCAGTACAGCCTGCGCGAGAAGCTCATCGTGAAGCTGGACGCCGTGCTGATGGGCAAGCGCAAGGCCTTCAGCCCGGTGTGGAGCAGCGTGCAGGATACCAGCCCCGACCGCACCGAAGTGGTGGAGCTCAACGGCTTCGTGGACCTGCACCTGGGGGCGGAGTACCGCTACACCAAGCGGCTCAGCGTGTTCCTGCAGGCCAGCAACCTCAGCGCCAGCCGCTACGAGCGCTGGTACCGCTACCCCGTGCAGCGCACCCTGCTGATCGGCGGGGCGAGCTACGCGTTCTAGCCGTTGGGCCGGATGAACGAACGGACCCCGCCCGTGGCGGGGTCCGCGTTCTTGAACGGGCGGACTACTCGATCAACACCCGGGTGCTGCCCAAGGGCTTGCCCTTGCGGAATACCTCCAGCACGTAAAGCCCGGCAGGAAGTTCCTTGCGCGCGAGCACCGTGGTCGGGCCATTGTTCATGGCAGGCTCCGAGCGCACCATGCGCCCCATGGCGTCGCGCCAGATCAAGTGGTCAGGCGGTGGGCTATCACCCCACACCAAGGCACCCCGCTCGGCGATCGGGTTGGGCACGGCCCGGAAGGAGGCCGCCGCCTGCCGCTCGGGTACCCCCAGCCAGACCGGCTCGCTGTCGTGGTAACGCTTGCAGAAGAGGGGCAGGCCCCAGGTACCGAAATTGCTGCTCCCCATGTAGATGTACTCCCAGTTGATCGGTGGGCCAGCAAGTGTTATCGGCAATTCTGGTAGACGCAAGAGGGAGCCGCCGCCAGCGTAGAGTCCTCGCAAATACAGTTTACCATCGGCTCCGAACAAGAGGTTGTTTCCCGTGGTGTCCTCGCCCCAAGGTGAGAGGCCAGCGAATGAGCCGTCCTTTCCGAGCGCGCTCCGCGCGATCTCTGGATCCGGAAGCCCGAGATCGTATTGGAGGACAACGCTCTGGTTGTATCCGCTATCGCTGCGCGCCGTGTCCAAGATGCAGACGTAAGCATGGCTGCCGCTCGGCGCGATATCCACCCCGCAGACGAAGTCCGCACGTTTCCGGATGAACAGTGTATCGCCGGTGAAGTTATCGATGATACGAGTGGCTGGCAGCAGCGCATCGGTCCGCAGAAGAACCGAGCCGGACGCCGGATCGAACCAGAACAGCGCCGAGGCTGCGGTATCCTGGGTGTGAGCGTAACCCATGAACAACTGTTCCCCCATCACGGAAAAGCGCATATCGCCATGGTAGTCCGACGAGAATTTCGCCGAGGTGCCCGTGGGGCCGATCACGGGCCCCGTGTTGGAGATCACCGGGGTCAGTGCCAGCCCGGATGCATTGAACACGTACGCCTGGAAGGCGTTGGACCCATCGGCGTGCTGGAGGATCCAGTAGTCGCTGCCGTTGGCGTGCAGGGTGGCCGCCAGCTTCGCCGTGCAGCCGGTCATGTACCAAGTGGTGCCCGTCCCCACCACGGCCCCGGCCCCGCCGTTGGCGCTCATGTCCACCTCCACGTATCCGGCCTGCTTGGTGGCCTCCGTGGTGTTGACGAACACCGCGTAGTGCTGCGGGGCACCGGGCTTGGGCAGGATGAGCAGGCTGGCCAGCTCGGCCGGCCAGCCCAGGTCCTGCGTGCCGCCGCCCTGCACCAGGTCGAAGTTGGCGTTGTGGATGCCGGTCTCATCCACCACCAGGCTCAGGGCGCCATCCGATTCGCTGATGCTGGCGCTCCGCTTGGTGATGGACCATGAGCAGGGGATCACGGTGGCCACCTCGTTGTACAGGTTCAACCAGTAGTTGGAACCGAACAATACGTTGTAATTCCGAGATTGACCGAACAGTGACGAGCTTACGATTAGCCCGGCCCCAAGGAAGAGGTGACGGACTACCATGGGTCCCAATCGATCTTGTTATTCATACCGCCATCCCCTTCGACCCATGCCCAATAGTCCGGGGCCAATGGCGGGTGCGGGCACACTTGAACGGTATTGCTCCAGCCGCTTCCCGTGCAGGACCAGGTGGCCCATGTGGTGCCGGTCCACAGCTCGATCGAATTGATGTAAGTACCAGTCACCGTCACGGACGCAGAGCCGAATGCAGGAATGCTCAGGCTTGTGGTGGACGGCAACGTGGTCGCCGGGCAGTTGTTGCTGTGCTTGATGATCGCCGCATACGGACAGCCGGTCGCATTGTCGATCCGGAAGGTGGCCCCGGCCATGGGGGCGATGGGGTGGCCGGAGCGGAAGGCCGTGAGCAGCGCCGAGGGCAAGGCGAGCAGGCCCACGAGCATCAGCAGCTTAGCGGTGTGCGGAAGGGCGGAAGGGCGGAAGGGCGGAAGGGCGTTCTCATGGTGTGATGAGTTTGCTCCGAAGCTAATCATCCATCATCTTCATTCGACAGGGTGGTGGAGAACTTCAGGAGCCGGAAAGGGGGGCGTTGGACCAAGGGGCGTGCCGAGGCCCGTTCCCGGACCACCTTGATGCTCCCTTCAGCACCGTATAGCGATCCCCCGGACATGGGCAAGACGGAAGGCCCTGTTAAATATCAACAAAACCCGCGTCGCTGTTGGGAAAAGGTCCCCTTCGGCACACGCCGATCCGGTATCTTCGCGAGCCCTTCCCATCCGGGGAGGCAGAACCTCAAGGAACATGTCCGAGACCGTCGTGGAAATGAGCGAGAAGAAGAAGGCCGCCGCCAGCTATTCGGCGGACAGCATCCAGGTGCTGGAAGGCCTGGAAGCGGTGCGCAAACGCCCCGCCATGTACATCGGTGACATCGGGGTGAAGGGCCTTCACCACCTGGTGTATGAAGTGGTGGACAACTCCATCGATGAGGCCCTTGCCGGGCACTGCGACACGGTGGAGGTGAGCATCACCCCCACCAACGGCATCCGCGTGAAGGACAACGGACGCGGCATCCCCGTGGACATGCACGCCAAGGAGGGCCGCAGCGCCCTGGAGGTGGTGATGACCGTGCTGCACGCCGGGGGCAAGTTCGACAAGGACAGCTACAAGGTGTCCGGCGGTCTGCACGGTGTGGGCGTGAGCTGCGTGAACGCGCTCAGCACCCTGCTGCGCGCCGAGGTGCACCGCGACGGGAAGAAGTACGAGCAGGAGTACAGCGAAGGCAAACCCCTGTTCCCGGTGCGCGAGATCGGCGCCACGGACTACCGGGGCACCATCGTCACCTTCCAGCCCGACCTCAGCATCTTCCAGGTCAGCGAGTACAACTTCGACACCCTGGCCGCCCGCCTCCGCGAACTGGCCTACCTGAACAAAGGCATCAAGCTCTCCCTCACCGACGAGCGCCGCACGAACGAGGACGGCAGCTTCGTGAGCGAGACCTTCTACAGCGAGAAGGGCCTGGTGGAGTTCGTGAAGTACCTGGACGGCAACCGACAGCCGTTGATCGAGGACGTGATCTACATGGAGGGGGAGAAGCAGGGCATCCCCGTGGAGATCGCCATGGTGTACAACGACTCGTTCAACGAGAACCTGCACTCCTACGTCAACAACATCAACACCCACGAGGGGGGCACGCACCTGGCCGGCTTCCGCAGCGGCCTCACCCGCACCCTGAAGAAGTACGCGGACAACAGCGGGGCCACCGGCAAGCTCAAGTTCGAGATCGCGGGCGACGACTTCCGCGAGGGCCTCACGGCCGTCATCAGCGTGAAGGTGGCCGAGCCCCAGTTCGAGGGCCAGACCAAGACCAAGCTGGGCAACAACGAGGTGAGCGGCGCGGTGAACATCGCCGTGAGCGAGATGCTCGAGAACTACCTCGAGGAGCACCCGCGCGACGCCAAGCAGATCGTGGACAAGGTGATCCTGGCCGCCCAGGCCCGCCACGCCGCCCGCAAGGCACGCGAGATGGTGCAGCGCAAGGGCGCCTTCACCGGCGGCGGCCTGCCCGGCAAGCTCGCCGACTGCCAGAGCAAGGATGCCAGCCAGAGCGAGCTCTTCCTGGTGGAGGGCGACTCGGCCGGCGGAACCGCCAAGCAGGGCCGCAACCGCGAGTTCCAGGCCATCCTGCCCCTGCGCGGCAAGATCCTGAACGTGGAGAAGGCGATGCAGCACAAGATCCTCGACAACGAGGAGATCCGCAACATCTACACCGCCCTGGGCGTGCACATCGGCACCGAGGAGGACTCCAAGGCGCTGAACATGGAGAAGCTGCGTTACCACAAGATCATCATCATGTGCGACGCCGACGTGGACGGCAGCCACATCCAGACGTTGATCATGACCTTCTTCTACCGCCACATGCAACCGCTGATCGAACGCGGCTGCCTCTACATCGCCACCCCGCCGCTGTACATGGTGAAGAAGGGCAAGGAGCAGGTGTACTGCTGGACCGAGGCCGAGCGCGACGCGATCGTGGAGCGCATGAAAGGGGCCAACAAGGACGCCAGCGTGGGCATCCAGCGCTACAAGGGTCTCGGTGAGATGAACGCCGAGCAGCTATGGGAGACCACGATGGACCCCACGCGCCGCACCTTGCGTCAGATCACCATTGAGAACGGCGCCGAGGCCGATCGCGTCTTCAGCATGCTCATGGGCGACGATGTGCCGCCCCGCCGCGAGTTCATCGAAAAGAACGCGGTGTACGCCAAGCTGGACGTGTAAGGCCCACAGGCATCTTGCCTGTGCCCCCCCGGAACGGGAAAGCCCGGCGATGAGCCGGGCTTCTTGCGTCGTGCTGCAGGCAGCGACCATCACCCGTTCCATGGGGTTGATGAACTTGCACCGTGATCGCGCCCGTCCAAGCCAATGATGAACCCCGCCGATGGAGGCGTTGGTCGTCCGTACTGTTGGCGGCGTGCGTTCTGCTCGTGCTCCTGGACCGATGGCTCGTGCTTGAGCGGTTCTCGTTCCGGTACATCGACGATGATCAGACCATTATGTGGAATGCTGCCGAGGAAATGGCGCATGGCCGTTTTCATGAGCCCTTCTTCTACGGTCAGCGGTACAACACCATGCTGGAGGGTCTCCTGGCAGTGCCGCTTCTTTGGGCCGGTCTGGGTCATGAACGTGCCCTGCCCTTGGTCACCGCCTCGCTTGCGCTGTTCCCCTACTTCATGCTCGCCGCATTGGCGTACCGCGATCGCCGGCCCGTGCAGACCGCATTGATCCTGGTGGTCCCGATCGCTTTGCCCGTGGAGTTCGGCCTGGTATCCTCCATGCCGCGAGGGTTCGTGACCGGTGTCTGCCTCGCCTCATTCTCCGTGGTGCCCCTGTTCCCTCAGCTACGCATGCTGCTCGCACCCTGTGCGTTCCTCGCCACGCTTGCGTGGACCGCGAACCCCAACGCAGCGTTGCTGCTGGCACCGGTGCTGGTCCTGCTGGCCTTCAGGTTCCGCGGGGACCGACGCGCGTGGCTTCACGTGGCTGTAGGAGCCATTCCCGGCCTTGCGCTACGGCATCTTGCCAACACGTTCTATGATGCCCGCCCTGAGTACGTGGTCCATCGGGAATGGCCGTTGGACTTCGATCTGCAACGGATCACGCTGCAGGCCGTCGACCTTTTACTGGGCCAGGCGACGCCCTTCTTCTGGGGGCATGGCGGCTTTCTCGTCCTCATCCTGCTTGGGCTCGGTGCCTGGCTTTGGACCCGTAGGCACCGTGAGGTGGCGGCCTTCCTCCTCCTCAGTGCGGTGGTGTTGGTGGCCGCGATCGGTGTCAATAAGGTGAATGACGGGATGCCGACCGTGTTCTATTCCTGGACGAGGATGTTCATCGGTGCACCGGTGTTGGTCGTCATCGCCTTGGCGCTCGTTCCTGAACTTCTGCCGCGCTGGTCGATCGGAGTGGTCGGACTGGCTTCCGGAGCGTTGCTGGGCCTCAAGGTCACACGACTCCCTATCGTCATTGAAGTGCAGGTCCATCCCGCGAAGGAGAAGAACCTGCATGTCATGGCGCTTCAGGAGGTCAAGACACGATGTGCGAAGATCCACGTGGTGGCCATGGAGGAGAAGGCCGACCTACTTGTGTTGGGCTGGCTGCCAACCAAGCACATGATGAACTACGGGTGTCCGTGCCTGATCGATGGTTTTCCAGAGACCGTCCAGCCCGACCTGGATAGGCGCACCTGGAAGCTCAAGGAACTTGAGCGTGTGACGATCGACCGCATACTCCTCGATGGCTTCGATGCAGTGGCCTTTGCCGACCGCTTGAACGGAAGGATACAGGTCATCGAAGCGTCGTCGGCCCCACCCCTGCTCCTGATCACCGGGCCCTCCATGGGGACCGGCGACCTCCTCGATAGCCTCGGACTGGGCATGCGAAACCACTGACCGCGCTGTGGCACGCGCCTGAACGGGAAGGTCGATCATGGATGGGCGCTGTCACACGCTCACCCATCCGATAGGCGACCTACGTTCCCTAAGGCGAGATCCCTCATCGAAGCACCGTCACATGCCCCATCACTGCCTCCTTCTTGAACGAGCGTCCGTCCTTGTAGATCAACCGCCAGGTGTAGACCTCCTGTTGCACCGGTATGCCATTGTAGTCCCCGGTCCAGGGCTCGTGCGGCACCACGCTCTCCCAGATGAGCTCGCCCCACCGGTCGAAGATCATGAAGGTGTATTCGGTGAGCAACGAAGGCTCGTTGAACACGGGCATGAAGTGGTCGTTGATGCCGTCGGCGTTCGGTGTGAAGGCGTTCGGCACATGCACCGCGAGGAGGTCCAGCACCACCACCGGATGGCAGATACTGTCCACACAGCCATTGCCGTTCACCGCGGTGAGGCACACGGTGTAGGTGCCGCCCAGCACATCGGGGAAGGTGAACGAAGGGTCGTGAAGCGTGCTCGTGCCCGATCCGGCGAAGTCCCAGGTGAACCAACTGGCATTGTCGCTCTCGTTGGTGAAGATCACCGTGGGGTCCGAGACGAGCACGGTATCCGGCTGGGCCACGAAGTCCGCCACCACCGGGGCTGGCGGGATCAGCATCGCCGGTGAGGCGGCCAGGCAGCCGACCGCGTTCATCATCAGCACGGTGTACGGTCCGGAGCAGAGCGCAATGCTGATGGGGTCCGGCAGCCAGGTGGTGCCGCCGTCGAAGCTGTAGAGGACGCCTTCGGGATCCACCACCTGAAGCGTGCCATCACAGGTGCCCGGGCAGGTCTCGGGCGTCGTTGCGATGGCATCGATCACCAACGGAGGCGGTTCGCCGATGGGGAAGGTGAGCTGCGCGGAGCAGGCGTTCGTGTCGAGCACGGTCACCGTGTACAGGCCTGCGCAGAGCCCCTGTGCACTGCATGCGGTCGCCGTGGACGTGGCGTTCACCAGGGGCGACCATTGGAAGGTGAAGGCCCCGTTGCCTCCGGCAGCGTCCACCTGGACCGATCCGTCGCACGCCCCGTGGCAGATCGCATCCGTGGTCTGTTCCACCGCGGTGATCGGCGTGGTGAAGGTGATCACGACCGTGTCGGCCATCGCGCAACCATCCGTGGACAGCACCGACCAGATGAAGCTGTACGCCCCGGAGCCGGGCGCTTTGGCCATCGTGAACGGGGCGAACGCATCGAGCACTTCCGCACTGTCTCCCGCGATCCAGTGACCGCTGCTCCACGTGCCGGTCGCGTTCAGCGGGGCCATGAGGTCGCACACCACCAGGTCGGGGCCCGCATCGGGCGGCGCCAGCAGGAAGATGCTCAGCGTGGCGCTGGCGCTGGCGTTGGGGCAGGCACCCTGGCCGAGGACGGTATAGGTGTAACCGCCTTGGGGGTCGGTCCCAGGGTCGAACACACCGTTGCTCGGCCAGCCGTTCGGATCGGTCCACGCACCACCTGCATCCGGCGTTCCGCCCAGCAGCGTGAACAGGTTCACCGGTGCGGCTTCGGGACATACGGTCGTGCTGCCGTCCACACCTGCGTCGGGCAGTGCTTCCACCGCGACCACCACGGTGGCGGCATCATCCGGGCAGGGTGCGGTGCCATCGACCTGGTACGTATAGGTGCCGGCCGGATGGAGCGATGGGTCGAAGGGGCCGGTCCACGGCTGGTTCTGGGGATCCATCCAGAGGCCTCCGGCATCTGGCGTGCCGCCCAACTGACCGAACAAGGGAACAGGCGCATCGGTGGCGCAGAGCAGCAGCGCTCCGTCAAGGCCGGCGTCCACGGCGGGGATCACGCTCACCATCACGTGGGCCGTATCGTTCACGCAAGGGGCCGGCACCACCAGCACGTAGGTGTAGTTCCCCACGGCCCCGCTCGCCGGATCGAAGCTGGCGGTCACCGGTTGGCCGTTCGGATCAAGCCACTGGCCACCGGCGTCCGGTGTGCCACCCAATTGGCTGAAGAGGTCCACCACTGCACCCGTGGAGCACAGCGTGAGCGTGGCATCGGCGCCTGCATCCGGGTCGGTCAGCAGCTGCACCGTGATCGTGGCCGATGCGGAGGGACAGGGCGCTGTTCCTGCCACGGTATAAGTGTACAGGCCTGCAGGATCCGCGGTGGGGTCGAAGGGACCGGTGAAGGGATCGCCATTCGGGTCGGTCCAGGTGCCGCCCGGATCGGCTCCGCCCAACACCGGCAACAGGTCCACGGGCGATCCGCTCGCACACAGGTTCAGCACGGCCGGGGTTCCAGCGGAGGGTGCGGCCTGCACCTGCACCGTGGCCGAGGCCGACAGGGCCGGACAAGGGGCCTGACCGACCACCGTGTAGGTGTAGATGCCGACGGGGTCCACGAGCGGGTCGAAGAGCCCATTGTGGGGATCGCCGTTGGGATCGGTCCATAGGCCGCCCGCATCAGGTGTGCCCCCCAAGGCCGTGATCAACGAGGCCGGGCCGCTCACCGCGCATACGGTCAACACCCCATCGCTTCCCGGATCGGGCGGTGTGCTGAGCGTGACGGTCACCGTGCTGCTGGCGCTGCTGCAGGGCGGCGGCACCGTGATGGTGTAGGTGTAGACGCCCGCGAGCATGGTGCCCGGATCGAAGCTGCTGCCGTTGAGCGTGCTGGGACCGCTCCAGCTTCCGCCCGCATCGGGCGTGCCGCCGAGCTGTGCGAAGAGGTCGGTCGCCGCGTTGCTGGTGCACAGCGTGATCGCACCCGGCGTTCCCGCATCCGGGTTGGCCACCACGGTGACCTCCACGATGGCCGCAGCGGCTGGGCAGGGGGCCGTTCCGGCGACGGTGTAGGTGTAGGTGCCAGGCGCCATGCCCACCGGATCGAAGAGGCCGCCGATCACCGGGCTGGGCCCGCTCCACACGCCACCCGCATCCGGCGATCCGCCCAAGCCACTGAGGAGAGCGGCGGCCGGACTGGTGGCGCAGAGCAAGAGGGCGCCGTCAACACCCGGATCGGGCGGCGTGCTCAGCGTCACGGTCACCGTGCTGCTGGCGCTGCTGCAGGGCGGCGGCACGGTGATGGTGTAGGTGTACACCCCGGCGAACATGGTGCCGGGATCGAAGCTGCTGCCATTGAGCGCGCTGGGCCCGCTCCAAGTTCCGCCGGCATCGGGCGTGCCGCCGAGCTGCGCGAAGAGGTCTACCGCCGCATCGGTGGTGCATTGCGTGATCGCACCCGGCGTTCCCGCATCCGGGTTGGCCACCACGGTGACCTCCACGAGGGCCGCAGCGGCTGGGCAGGGCGCGGTGCCGGCGACGCTGTACGTGTAGGTGCCAGGGGCCATGCCGGCCGGATCGAAGAGGCCGCCGACCACCGGGCTGGGCCCGCTCCACACACCACCCGCATCGGGCGAACCGCCAAGGCCGCCGATGAGCGCCGTGGCCGGGCTGGTAGCGCAGAGCAAGAGTGCGCCGCCCGTGCCAGGGTCGGGCGGGGTGCTCAGCGCAACGGTCACCGCACTGCTGGCGCTCATGCAGGGCGGTGGTACTGAGATGGAGTAGGTGTACACACCGGCGAGCATGGTGCCGGGATCGAAGCTGCTGCCGTTGAGCGTGCTGGGCCCGCTCCAAGTTCCGCCGGCATCGGGCGTGCCGCCGAGCTGTGCGAAGAGGTCGGTCGCCGCGTTGCTGGTGCATAGCGTGATCGCACCCGGCGTTCCCGCATCCGGGTTGGCCACCACGGTGACCTCCACGATGGCCGCAGCGGCTGGGCAGGGGGGCGTTCCAGCGACGGTGTAGGTGTAGGTGCCAGGGGCCATGCCGGCCGGATCGAAGAGGCCGCCGACCACCGGGCTGGGCCCGCTCCACACGCCACCCGCATCGGGCGAACCGCCAAGGCCGCCGATGAGCGCCGTGGCCGGGCTGGTAGCGCAGAGCAAGAGGGCACCGTCAACACCCGGGTCGGGCGGGGTGCTCAGCGCAACGGTCACCGCACTGCTGGCGCTGGTGCAGGGCGGTGGCACCGTGATGGTGTAGGTGTACACGCCGGCGAGCATGGTGCCGGGATCGAAGCTGCTGCCGTTGAGCGTGCTGGGACCGCTCCAGCTTCCGCCCGCATCGGGCGTGCCGCCGAGCTGTGCGAAGAGGGCGGTCGCCGCGTTGCTGGTGCACAGCGTATCGCACCCGGCGTTCCCGCATCCGGGTTGGCCACCACGGTGACCTCCACGATGGCCGCAGCGGCTGGGCAGGGGGCCGTTCCGGCGACGGTGTAGGTGTAGGTGCCAGGCGCCATGCCCACCGGATCGAAGAGGCCGCCGATCACCGGGCTGGGCCCGCTCCACACGCCACCCGCATCCGGCGATCCGCCCAAGCCACTGAGGAGAGCGGCGGCCGGACTGGTGGCGCAGAGCAAGAGGGCGCCGTCAACACCCGGATCGGGCGGCGTGTTCAGCGTCACGGTCACCGTGCTGCTGGCGCTGGTGCAGGGCGGTGGCACCGTGATGGTGTAGGTGTAGACACCCGCGAGCATGGTGCCGGGATCGAAAAGTCCGCCGCCCACTGGGCTCGGACCTGACCAACTCCCGCCGGCATCGGGGGTTCCTCCGAGCGCAGCGAACAGCAGGGTGGACGCGTCGCTCGTGCAGAGCAGGAGAGCACCGTCGATCCCGGGATCCGGATCCGTGGCCACGATGACCTGCACGATCGCGGTTGCGGATGGACAGGGAGCAAGGCCGACCACCGTGTAGGTGTAGGTGCCGGTGGGATCGGTCCCGGGGGTGAACAGCCCAGCGACCGCGGTCCCACCGGGTCCAGTCCATGTTCCACCGGCACCGGGACTTCCGTTCAAGCCCGTGATGAGTGGCACCGAAGGACTGGAGACGCACAGCGTCAATCCACCATCAAGCCCCGCATCAGGAGGCGTGTTCACCACAACGGTCACGTTCGCACTCTCGCTCGGACACGGCGCAGCGCCGGTCACTGTGTAGGTGTAGACGCCTTCGAGCATGCTGCCCGGATTGAAGCTGCTACCGGCCAGCGCGCTGGGCCCGCTCCACGCGCCACCGGCATCGGGCGTGCCGCCCAGCAGGGCGAAGAGGTCGGCGGGTGCGTCGGTGCTGCAGAGCGTGATGCTGCCGTCGGTGCCCGGATCGGGCGGGGTGTTGACGGCGACCGTGACGGTGGCGCTCTCACTCGGGCACGGCGCGGCACCGGTCACCGTGTAGGTGTACACGCCTGCGAGCATGCTGCCCGGATCGAAGCTGCTGCCGGTGAGCGTGCTCGGGCCGCTCCACGCACCACCGGCATCGGGCGTGCCGCCCAGCAGGGCGAAGAGGTCGGCGGGTGCGTCGGTGCTGCAGAGCGTGATGCTGCCGTCCGTGCCCGGATCGGGCGGGGCGTTCACGGCGACCGTGACGGTGGCGCTCTCACTCGGGCACGGCGCGGCACCGGCCACCGTGTAGGTGTACACGCCTGCGAGCATGCTGCCCGGATCGAAGCTGCTGCCGGTGAGCGCGCTGGGCCCGCTCCACGCGCCTCCGACATCGGGCGTGCCGCCGAGCAGCGCGAAGAGGTCGGCGGGCGCGTCGGTGCTGCAGAGCGTGATGCTGCCGTCGGTGCCGGGATCAGGAGGCGTGTTCACCACAACGGTCACGTTCGCACTCTCGCTCGGACACGGCGCAGCGCCGGTCACCGTGTAGGTGTACACCCCGGCGGTCATGCTGCCCGGATCGAAGCTGCTGCCGGTGAGCGTGCTGGGTCCGCTCCACGCGCCTCCGACATCGGGCGTGCCGCCGAGCAGCACGAAGAGATCGGCGGGCGCGTCGGTGCTGCAAAGGGTGATGCTGCCGTCGGTGCCGGGATCAGGAGGCGTGTTCACCACAACGGTCACGTTCGCACTCTCGCTCGGACACGGCGCGGCACCGGTCACCGTGTAGGTGTACACGCCTGCGAGCATGCTGCCCGGATCGAAGCTGCTGCCGGTGAGCGTGCTCGGGCGCTCCATGCACCACCGGTATCGGGCGTGCCGCCGAGGAGTGAAGAGATCGGCGGGTGCGTCGGTGCTGCAAAGGGTGATGCTGCCGTCGGTGCCGGGATCAGGAGGCGTGTTCACCACAACGGTCACGTTCGCACTCTCGCTCGGACACGGCGCGGCACCGGTCACCGTGTAGGTGTACACGCCTGCGAGCATGCTGCCCGGATCGAAGCTGCTGCCGGTGAGCGTGCTCGGGCCGCTCCATGCACCACCGGTATCGGGCGTGCCGCCGAGGAGTGTGAAGAGATCGGCGGGTGCGTCGGTGCTGCAAAGGGTGATGCTGCCGTCGGTGCCGGGATCAGGAGGCGTGTTCACCACAACGGTCACGTTCGCACTCTCGCTCGGACACGGCGCGGCACCGGTCACCGTGTAGGTGTACACGCCTGCGAGCATGCTGCCCGGATCGAAGCTGCTGCCGGTGAGCGTGCTGGGACCGCTCCACGCGCCTCCGGCATCGGGCGTGCCGCCGAGGAGTGTGAAGAGATCGGCGGGTGCGTCGGTGCTGCAAAGGGTGATGCTGCCGTCGGTGCCGGGATCAGGAGGCGTGTTCACCACAACGGTCACGTTCGCACTCTCGCTCGGACACGGCGCGGCACCGGTCACCGTGTAGGTGTACACGCCTGCGAGCATGCTGCCCGGATCGAAGCTGCTGCCGGTGAGCGTGCTGGGACCGCTCCACGCGCCTCCGGCATCGGGCGTGCCGCCGAGGAGTGTGAAGAGATCGGCGGGTGCGTCGGTGCTGCAGAGCGTGATGCTGCCGTCGGTGCCGGGGTCGGGAAGGTCCACCACGGTGACCGTCACGGTCGACTGATCGTTCCCCGGGCAGGGCGCACCGGTGGTCACCGTGTACGTGTAGATGCCTGCCGCGTCCGTGCCTGGCGAGAAGGTGGCACCGACCGTTGCACCCCCTGGGGCTGTCCACGTGCCGCCGGTCGTGGCGCCGGTCAGCAGGGCGAAGAGATCGAACGGCGCCGCATCACTGCACACGGTGATCGCACCATCCGTGCCGGCGCCGTAGGGTGTGGCCACGGTCACCGTGACCTGATCGCTCCCGACGCAAGCGGGCTGGCCGTTCTGTGTCACCGTCACCGTGTAGGTGGTGGTGGTGCCGGGGTTGGCGGTGGGGTTCGCGATATTCGGATCGCTCAGACCCGCGGTCGGGCTCCAGCTGTAGCTGTAAGTCGCGGGCACGGTGCCACAGTCCACCACGCCGCTCCAGGCGGGCCCGATGGTGGGAGAGGGGCCATCCTGGAACACGATGGTGTTGGATCCATTGCGCAGCCGGTACGTGATCTCGTTGTCGTAGGTGCCCGAGGTGAAGGAGATGGCGATCACATCGCCGGTCTGCACCGGCAGGTTCACCGTGCCGTTGGCCCCATTGTTCAGGGTGTACGTGGCCGGCACGCCGTTGATGGTGATCGTCACGGACGCTCCGTTCCATCCATCGCCGAAGCTGTCGAGCATCTGCAGCACGTAGGTGCACGCGGAGGTGGGCGCACCACCGCTGGCCGTCGCACCGAGCTGCACAGGGCCCTGTCCGGCGCAGATGGTGACGTCCGCACCAGCGTTCACGGTGGGTGGAGGATATACGGTCACCGACACCGTGGTGTCGTAGGAGCACCCGAAGTTGTCCGCCGCGTGGTACACGTAAGCATAGGTGCCCGGCGTGGGCGGTTGCACGCAGATCCCGTCGCAATCACCGGTGCTGCTCACGATGTCCGGACCGGTCCACCACGTGCTGTCGCAGGCCCCGCCGTACGTGGGGGTGAACTCGGTGAGCGTGCCGAAGAGCCCCGGGTCGAACGCCATGCTCCACCCGCAGAGGAAGCCGTTGTCGAAGGTCCACAGGTCGCAGATCTCGATCGTCCACATCCCGTTCAGTTGCGCGCCGAGCAGGCCGGCCAGGGGATCGACGCTCTCGTAGGTGCCGGCTGGAAGCGTTGCGCCTGCGTTGGCGGCCATGGTGCCGTTGGTCGCCGTTGGACTGAAGCAGTAGGTCCAGCAGGTGCCCACCGCGTTCGGCGTCAGCTCGTTGTCCACCGGAACGCCGAGGTAGGTGCCCAGACCGCCCTGTTGGTGCAGCACCACCGTTTCACCGCTCGGGCTGATGATGCTGATCACCAGGTCGCCGAGGAAGGAGTGCTCGATGTCCAGGCAGATGCTCTGCAACTGATTGACGTTCGTGAGCGTCGCGCCCGGAGAGAAGCCGGTGAACTGTAGCTGCGAGGTGAAGCAGCTCCCCACGTTGTCCGGAAGGGCCACCCCCCCACCGAAGTCGACCGTCGGTTGGGCGCTCCACGTGGTGGCGTTCACCACGCCATCGAGGCATACGGGCGTGCCTACGCAAGTGCCCGGGTCCGCCAGAGTTCCCGTGAACGTCGGCTCGGTGCCCACCAGCACCTGCAGGTCCAGCAGGTTGACGCTCGCGCAGCCGTTGTTGTCCTCCACCACCAACTGCACCACGTACTCGCCCGGAGCGGTGAAGGTGTGCGAGGCCGCCGGGTTCGCCGAGGTCGAGGTGGTGCCATCGTCCCAGTCCCACGTGTAGCTGGCGATGCTGAAGCCCGCTGCGGCGGTGGAGCCGCTGCCATTGAAGCTCACGCTCTCCCCGGGGCAGATCATGGCCGGCGCGGCGGGTGTCATCGTGGCCGCGGCCACAGGCCGCACGCACGGCACATAGCAGGTGATGGATGCAGCGAAGATGCCGGTACCCGTGGCGTTGGAGGTCCACACGAAGGTGAGGCAGCCGCTGCTGTTGCCGGGGCTGGCCGACACCACCTGGCCTTGCAATTGGGTGCCGGTATAGCTGCCGATCAGCGGGGCCGAGGTGCTATTGCCATCGTGGATCGTCAGGTTGTCGATCGGGGCGACGCCGGCCGTGGAAAGCTGGAACGTGATGAAGTCCACCGAGATCGCATCTCCAGGATTATCCGGGCAGAGCGTGTAGGTGTAGTTCTCGTTGTTCCCGTACCCGGCACCGCCCTGACCGCCGCTGTCGAGAAAGGCGCCTGTGCACGTGTTGTCCGTGCCGTTGGAGATCTCGAAGACCTGGGAACGGACCTCGCCCGACCACGTTACAGCCGCCATGAACAGCAGCGCAGCAGACGTCCCGCGCACGCCGTGGATCGGGTGCTGCGCTCGATGCGGGCTTGACTTCAGGATCTCGGGCGGGGTAAGGATCAACGCATGCAGGTGGTTGCTGCGCTCCGGTGCGCCCGGTGAAGCTAACCGCCTGCTTCACGTGCCCGTCAGGATCTGGACGAGCCCGCCGATGTCGTCGACGAACACCCGGGGCACCGCCTCGGTGCCGTTGATCCAACGGCAGGGTGCGGATCGTTCGCCGGACTTATTTCAGCAGGTTCACCGAGCCGCGGTACTCGCGCGACTCGGTGCTGTACAGGGAGCGCACCCGAAGCAGGTAGGGATACACCCCGGTCACCAGCGGTCCACCGGCGTTCTTGGCTGTGCCGTTCCACGCCTCGGCGGGGTCGGTGGTGCTGAACAGCACCGCACCCCAGCGGTCGAAGATGGTCATCTCGAAATCATCGGGATCGATGTCGTTGCCGATCACCCGGAAGGTCTCGTTCAGTCCGTCGCCGTCGGGTGTGAAGGTGTTCGGCACGTAGACCAAGAGTTCGTCGCGCACCTCCACCCAGCGCGTAGTGCTGTCCGGGCAACCCAGGATGTTGGTCACCACCAGCGTCACCGGGTAGCTGCCGCCGAATTGATCGGGGAAGGTGAAGAGCGGATCGGGTTCCGTGGAGCTCCCCAGCCCGCCGAAGTCCCAATCGAAGGTGACCGCATTGTCCGCGCTCTCCTCGTGGAACTGCACATGGGGCCACAGCACCGTGGGGGGCTGCGGTGTCCAACTGAACAAAGCCTGCGGCAGGGCCAGCACGGTGATCATGTCCACGATCGTCGTGGTGTCCGTGCAGCCGTTCGGCCAGGTCACGATCGCCGTCACGTCGAACCCTCCGGGGTCGCCGTACGCATGGCCTACCTCAGGTGGTCCGTCCACCGTGACCCCATCGCCGAAGTCCCACTCGACCTGTGCAGCACCCGTGGTGTCCTCCACGGTGAACCACACGGCGAACGGCTCGCAGCCCAGGGTGCTGTCCGCATAGAGCACCAGTGGTGGGATCGGGGTCACCTCCACCACCGTGCACCGGGTCAGCGCCGGGGTCTCGCACCCATCGCGCAAGGTCATGCAGATGGTCTGCGAGGTGGTGAGGATCACGGTGTCGGTGGGAAGCGGACCGGGGCCGTTGCCCCAGTCGTAGGTGTAGGCCCCATCGCCGCCCAGCACACCCGCTGCCGCCAGGCCCACAGGCACCTCCGGACAGGTGACCACCGTGTCGGGAAGGCTGAAATTGAGGAAGGGCAGCAGGCTCACGGTCACCTCCAAGGTGTCCGAACTGCACCCGCTGCCATCCACGGCGTGCACCGCGTAGGTGGTGTTCGTGGCCGGGCTCACCAAGTGTGGTCCATTGCCGACCGGACCGTTCGTCCAGACCTGCTGCACGCCACCGGACCCTCCTCCCGCCACCGCGTTCAGCACCGCCGTGCCGGTCCTGCAGATGGTGGTGTCGTTGCCGATCAGCGCGATCGTCACCGGTGGTGGCTCGGCGATGGTGGCAGTGAGCGTATCGCTGCAGCCGTTGCCGTTGGCGCCTTCGGCGATCACCACCGTGTAGGTGCCGGCCGGTCCGTTGAAGCTGCTTCCGTTCGCACCCAGGATGGACAGCACGGTGTTGTTCGCCGCATCCGTCCAGGTGTAGTCCCATGGACCACCGGTGCCCAAGGTGATCACCTGGATCGTGCCGGCATCACCGTTGCACACCGCATCGGTCACCACGCTGTCGTTCTGCAGCACCGTGATCGGGTTCACCAGAACGCTGTCGATGGCAGCGCACAGCGGATGGCCGTTGATGAAGACGTTCACCACATACCAAGTGGGCACCGCTGGGGCGGCCAGGGGGTCGCGGATATTGGGGTTGGTGAGACCTGCCGGCGGCGACCATTGGTAGACCAGCACGCCAGGTGCCAACGGAGGCAACAGGTCCACATCCAGCTGCACCGGATCACTGCACGAGGCGCTCAGGGTGGCCGTGGCGTCAATGGTGGGCGAGGGGGTCACCACAAGCGTCAACGTCGTATCGTAGGTGCAGCCATGGTCGTCGGTCACCGTGTACACGTAGTCGTAACTGCCGGGAATGCCGGGAGCCACCTGCACGGAATCACATCCCGGACCGTTCCACACGATGTCGGGCCCTGACCAGTACGTGCTGTCGCACCCGGCCCCGTAGGTCGGGGTGAAATCCACCACCGCGGGGTACAGCGTTGGGTCCACATCGATCCACCAGCTGAAGATGAACCCGTCATCCGCCAGCAGATTGTCCGTGATGGTCAAGGTCCAGGTGCCGTTCAGGTCGCAGCCCACGAAGTCGGTGAAGGGGTCCTCCGAGGTGTAGCTGCCCGGGGTCATGCTGTTGCCCGGGTTGATGGTCGAGAGCGTGTAGTTGCCTGCGGCGTTCTCGATCGAGAACGGGCCGAAAACGCCTGCGGTACTGAAGCAATACTGCCAACCGTTGCCCGGGGTGCCCGTACCCGGATCGATCGGGTCGCCCAGAAAGGTGTTCCCAGGGCCCATCCCCAGGTTGTACTCGTCGAACAGCGTGACCTGCGTCCCGTTGGGGCAGGTCAGCGTCACGGACAGGTCGCCGATATAGGAATGTTCCATCACCAGGCACACTTGGGTGATGTCCGTGCCGGTCGTGATCTGCGTTCCGGTCGGAAAGCCGCTGATGTTCACCCCGGCCGAATAGGATACGCCACTTCCGTCCGGAAGCACCGTGAGCCCATCCACAAAGGGCTGCGGCACGTTCGTCCATACCGTGCCTTGTGCCGCTCCCACCAAGGTAGCGGTCTCCCCGTCGCAGATGGTGGCCGGGTTGAGGCTCACATCAAGGTCGGGCACCGTGCCCACGCGGATCCTGACGTCCTCGTAGTTCACGCTCACGCAACCGATATCGTCGGTCACCGTCAGGGTCACCGTGTACTCTCCCGGGGCGGGAAACACATGCACCTCCTGCGCCGAACTGCCGGTGGTCCCATCGCCGAACTCCCAGAGGTAGGTGGTGAGGAACCGGCCCGGTGCCGCGAAGGAGCCGGCGGCATCGAAGGTCACGGCATCCCCCGGGCAGATCTTCAACGGATCGGCGACCAGCGGTGCGATCACGGCCGTGGGCTCGTCGCAGGGTTGGTCGCAGAGGATCTGCGCCACCCAGCCGAGGTCCACACCGGCACCGTCCGACGTGAATTCGAAGGTGAGGCAGCCGCTGGCCCCGGTGGCTGCCACCACGAGCCCCGAAAGGCTGGTGCCGGTGCCGGAGACGAGCAAAGGCGAGCCCGTGTTCGGACCGTCATACACGTTCAGCTGGTCGCCCGGGCCCAGTTGGAACTGCAGAAAGGCCACCTGTGAGAACGCTCCCAGGATCCCCGGGCAGAAGGTCAGCACGCTGTATTCGCCGTTGCCGTAGTCACCGTTGTAGCCGCTGTCAAAGAACGATGCGTTGCAAAGGCTGTCCGCGCCATCGTTCATCAGCACCACGGGCTGGGCTTGTGCCTCGGGAAGTCCGACCACCAGCGAAACGCACAGCGCGAGCAACAAGTGAAAGGCACGATCCAGGGGAGGACGAAGAGTTGGCATCCGCGGAAATGACGAAGGAGCAGGCTGGTCCGGTGCCCGCGTCGCCAAAGATCGCACGCTGCGACCTCACTTTCCGGCCCATGCCCGTGCAGCCTTGGGTTCCAAGAAAAAGACCCCGCCGAGGCGGGGCCTTTCAGGTCGGTAGTTCGGATCAGCGTACCAGGCTCACCTTACCATTGAAGACCACATCACCGAGATGCGCGCCTTCCTTGATGGTGGCCATCCAGACGTACTCGCCGGCGGCGCATACTTCGCTCCGGTTGTCCACGCGGCCCGTCCAGGGGCGGGTGGCGTCGGTGGTCTCATACACCTTGCGACCGGTGCCGGCGTCCTGGATCACCAGGTTGAACCGAACTCCCAGGGTGCGCAGCGCCTCGGGCATGAACAGGTCGTCGTTGCCGTCGCTGTTCGGCGAAAAACTCAGCGGTGCGTCCAGATTGTAGTCGCGCTCGATACGGATCTCGCGCTCCCTGGTGTCCACGCAGCCGCTTTCGTTGGTCACCGTGAGCTTCACGGAGTACACCCCCTTCTTCAGGAAGATGTGGTCGGGATGTGCCACGGACGATGTGCTTCCATCGCCGAAGTCCCAGCTGTACTGCTTACCGCCGATCGAACGGTTCTCGAAGTGCACCGAGGGGATGTGGCCGTCGTACTCCACCTTCTGCGCGTTGAACGATGCTTCCGGCGCCTCGTGGATCACGATCAGGTCGCTGCTCGGCTTGCTCAGGATGGTGCCGCCACCGGGGTTCGAGACCGACAGCATCACCTCGAACTTGCCCGACTTGGCGAAGGTGTGGTCCGGCCGGGCCTGATTGCTGAAGCTGCCATCGCCGAAGTTCCAGAGGTAGATGGCGTCGTCCGGTGTGCCGTTGGCCGTGAACTGAATGGCCGTGCCCGGACAGCCCTCGGCCACACTGGCGCTGAAGGCCATGGTGCCGTCATCCTTGGCGGTGGGGGAGCTGGGTGCCACCACCTCGGCCACGGCCGCCACGGCCGTGGAGGACAAGGAGGTGCGCTCGATCGGAGCGCTCGTCGATGTCGAAGCGCGCGGACCGGTGGTGGGCCCGGCGGACTCCACGGTGATCGCCTGATCGACCTGTGCCGGAGGGACCTCCGAGCCTGCCTGCCCGGCAGGGGTGTCGATGATCCGGGGGCAGCCTCGGTGGCGACCGCGCCGGACGGGCGCTGGACCGTGTCCGCGACCACCTCGTCGCTGAACGACCAGTACACACCACCAGCGGCCATGCCACCGGCCAGCAGCAGCGCCAGCAGACCTCCCTTGCTCCACCGCGCACGTCCGGAGCTACCGGCCATCGCCCGCTGCAACTGTGCCCAGTCGGCCGAGTTGTAGGGGACCTCGAACTCCTCCAAGGAGTCCTTCAGCCGCCTCTCGAATGGGTCCAACGTGTTCTTGTTCATGTCCGTTTCTCCGTGCTCAAAGCAGCTTGCGCTCCTTCCTGAGCATCTTTTTCAGGTTGTTCTTCGCTTTCGCCAGGTTGCTCTTGGACGTGCCCACGTTGATCCCGAGCAGGTCGGCGATCTCCTTGTGGGTCATCTCCTCGAACACGTACAGGTTGAACACCGTCCGGTAGGCCGGTGTCAGCTTCTGCATGGCATTGATCACATCCGCTGGCTTCAGGTCCATCTCCTCCTCACCACTGCTGTCCTCCAGCACATCCTCCTCGTCCTGATCGCCGAAATCCTCGATGCTGCGCTCCTCGCCCAGCAGCAGATAGGCGTTCTTGGTGCGTCGGAAGTGGTCGATGGCGGTGTTCACCATGATCCGGCGGATCCAGCCCTCGAAACTGCCGCTCCGGTTGAAGCGGTCCATGCTGCGGAACACCTTGATGAAGCCGTCCTGCAGGATGTCCTTGGCCTGGTCGGTGTTCTTGGTGTAGCGCAGACACACGGCCAGCATCTTCCCGTAGAACAGCTCGTAGACCCGCTGCTGGCTGCGATGTTCGCCCGCGATGCACCCATCGATGATGGGCTCGAAGCCGGGCTCAAGCCCTCCTTCCACGTGCTGCACGGATGGCAGACGATGCTCGATCGGGTCGGTTGCCAGGCCGGGAGGCATGGAGGCTCGCTGGGTGGTCGCCAAGGTAGCCATCTACAAGGTGCAGACGCAACCGCCTCGAAAAGGATGCCTGGACCGTGTCCAGTTCGTCACTTTTCCCGGCCGGGCCGCGGTTCGCGGCCGTGGAATGAGCTCCCTCAGCCCGCTCCCGTCCCGCTCGGTTAATTTCGCCCCCGCTCCGGCCCGACCGGGCAATCACCTTAACCGACCAAACCGTCATCACATGAAGATCACCGTCGTGGGGGCGGGCAACGTGGGCGCCACGTGCGCCGACGCCTGTGCCCGTTGGGAGCTCGCCAATGAAGTGGTGCTGCTCGACATCAAGGAAGGGTTCGCCGAAGGCAAAGCACTCGACCTCTGGCAGACCGCGCCCATCAGCCTGTTCGACAGCCGCATCACCGGCAGCACCAACGACTATGGCAAGACCGCGGACAGCGACGTGGTGGTGATCACGAGCGGCCTGCCCCGCAAGCCGGGCATGAGCCGCGATGACCTCATCGCCACCAACGCCAACATCGTCAAGAGCGTCACCGAACAGGTGGTGAAGCACAGCCCCAACGCCATCATCATCGTGGTGAGCAACCCGCTCGATGTGATGACCTATTGCGCCTTCCTCACCAGCAAGTTCCCCGCCCAACGCGTGTTCGGCATGGCCGGCATCCTGGACACGGCCCGCTACCGCGCCTTCCTGGCCACCGAGCTGAACGTGAGCCCCAAGGACATCCAGGCGGTGCTGATGGGCGGACACGGCGACACCATGGTGCCCCTGCCGCGTTACACCACCGTGGGTGGCATCCCCGTCACCGAGCTCATCGCCGAGGATAAGCTCAACGCCATCGTGGATCGCACCAAGAAGGGTGGCGGCGAGATCGTGAACCTGCTCGGCACCAGTGCCTGGTATGCCCCCGGTACGGCCGCCGCCCAGATGGTGGAGGCCATCGTGCGCGACCAGAAGCGGGTGTTCCCCGTGTGCGCCTGGCTCACTGGCGAGTACGGCCTGAAGGACGTGTACATGGGCGTGCCCGTGGTGCTCGGCCGCAAGGGCATCGAACGCATCATCGAGCTGAAGCTCACCAAGGACGAGCAGGAGCTCTGCAACGCCAGCGCCAAGGCCGTGAAGGAGGTGATGGATGTGTTTGACAAGATGAACAACGTGCCGGCCTGAACCGGTCCTGACCTCAGCGAGGAGCGCCCGCCTCCACGCCTCATGGCGGGAAGGCGGGCGCTCCTTTTCCCGGGCAGGCGGCGCGCTAGCGCACCACCATCAATCGGCCGTGCTGCATGCCGGAACCGCCCTCCACCCACACCGCGTAGGCGCCCGGGCTCAGCCTGCTGATGTCCACGCCCTGCCGGGCTTGCTCCACCCGGCCGCTCAGCACCAGTTGGCCGGTGGGGCCCACCACGCGGTAGGTCATGCCGCTCCTGAAGCCGTCGCCGAGCAAGAGGTCCACGCGGTCGCCGGCCGGGTTGGGCCGCAGGGTCAGAGCGGTCGTGGCACCGGACCACGGACCATCGATGCCCACACCCACGTCGTTTCGCCAGTAGCCGATGCCACCGCGGTAGTTGCCGGTGAACGCGTCCAGGTGCCCGTCGCCGTTGATGTCCACCAGGGTCATGCTGCTGCGCATGCCCTCGCGGATCTCCTGGAAGGTGCTGTCCATCAAGGTGAACACCCCATTGAGGTTGCCATCGATGTTCTTGAACTGGTGGAACCAGCCTGACTCGGAGCCCACCACCAGTTCACGCTCGCCATCGCTGTTGAGGTACATCCACGGCACGCTGTAGCCCGTCACGTTCCACCATTCGTTCACCACCACACCGCCCAGCGTGTCCGCTGCCGGGGTCCAGATGGGCGCGGCGGTCGTGCCTGTGTTGCGGAAGTAGTTGATGTTGCCGTTGCGCTCCCCGACGATCAGGTCGAGCAGGGGGTCGTTGTCCACCTTCACCAGCTGTGGCGTCGCGAACTGGCCCACGTCCATGACGGCCCCGTTGCCGTCCGTGATGTTGGGCGTTTCCAGGCTGAAGGCGGCCACCGGGCCCGTGGCGGTGTTGCGGAAGAGGTGCATGCGCCCCTGGAGGTCGCCGATGATCAGGTCCTGGTCCCCGTCGCCGTCCACATCGCCAAAGGCCGGGTACATGGCGGCGCCGATGCCGCTCGTGCTCAAGCTCATGTAGTCGTCCGTCACCAGGGTGAACGCCGGCGCCGTGGCCGTGCCCGTGTTCTCCAGCAGCGCCAGCTTGCCGGGGTAGTCGCCCCCCGGGTTGTAGTAGCCGTAGTTGGCCACGATCAGGTCCATCAGGCCGTCGCCGTTGTGGTCGAAAGGCACCGGGTAGGCGCCTTCCCCGAAGTCCAGCATGTCGCCCTGCCACAGCGTGGTGCTGGTCTGATCGAACACCGGCACCGCATCGGTGCCCGTGTTCAGGTAGTACCACACGCTTAGGAAGTTGTGCGCGAGGCTCGTGGCGTTGGGGCTCACCACCAGGTCACGCTTGCCGTCGTGGTTCACGTCCACGTGGTAGGCCCCGGGGAACACCGGCAGGGAAGCCGGCACATCCTGGACCGGGTAGGTGCTGTCCTGCGCCACCATCAGGGCATCGTTCAAGCTGCCCCCGTTGAACAGGGCGTTCAACGTGTTGAAGGAGATGTCGCCGAGGATCAGCTCTTTCACGGTGTCGCCATCGAGGTCGAGGGTCAGCAAGGTGCTGCCCACGTGTGCGGCGGAACGACCGTCCACTACTTCTTCGCCCTGGGTGCGTGTCGCCTCGTGACCACGCTGGTGCAGGGCCTCCACCGCATCGGCGATCACGCCCGGCTCCAGCGGGAACTCCGGATCCGGCACGTTGAATCCGCACGGGTGGTTCAGCTGGGTGGAGTTGTTGTTCACGTTCTCGCTGAAGTAGCCCCAGCACCGGTTCCGCACCTCGTACACCAGGCTGTCGCAGGTGCCGTACAGCTCCATGCTCAGGTTCTTGTGGTACTCCACGTACGCGCCGAAGATGCTGAAGGTGAGCACGTCCAGGTCGCCGTCCGCGTCGATGTCGTCGATGGCGGGCACATCCACCTGGGTCACGTACAGGTTCGGGCTCCAGGTGGGTACGTAGTTGCTGCCCACCAGGCTGAAGGCCAGTTCGAACTCAAGCCCGTTGCCGTCGCTCACGTTCTTGTACACGGCGAAGCCGCCCTGGCCCTGCACATAGCCGAAGAGGTCCTTTTTACCGTCGCAGTTGTAGTCGCGCAGCAGGGCCCAGCTGTCCAGTTCGTTGAAGGGCCAGGTGCTGCTCAGCACCGGATCGTAGGTGTAGTTCGTGCTTCCCGGCACACCGTCGTGCAGCAGCACCACCACCTCATCACCCGCCCGGTCGAAGATGAAGATGTCGTTGGTGCCGTCGAGGTCCAGGTCGGCCTGTGACACCTGGCACCAGTTGAGCCCTCCGGCCCAGGCCATCGGCACAGCAGCGCCGTTGCGCGTTACCGGCAGGCTGCCATCGTGGCGAAGTACGAACTGGCCGTGGGCCGGCACGCCGATCAGCAGGAGACCGGCGGCGTAGGGGAGGAGCTTGGAACGCATGGGAGGTAACGTCCGGACGAGGGATGGAGGCGCTCCGTTGCCCGCCGGGACCGGACAAAGCTAGGTGCCGGCCAAGCGGTCCGGCGCTTCGAGGCCCTTTCTATATTTGCCGCCCCATTGAAAGGCCGTGCCGCATCCTGGCGCGGTCCCCATCCCCCGAAACACCCCGTCGGATATGCAGAACAGAGGCGCGTTGTGGATCTTCACCATCCTGCTGGCGCTCGCGTGCCTGTGGCAGCTTTCCTTCTCCCTCTTCACCTCTCGGGTGGAACGTGAGGCCCGCGAGCAGGCCGCCTACCTGGCCGATTCGGTGATGGCCGTGCCCGGCAACGCCATGGCCGACCGCGACTCGCTGATGATCGCCATGGAGAACCGCGTGCTCCGCGACCGGGCCGAGGAGAGGATCTACCCGGTGTTCGGCTACAGCTACCGCGAGTGCAAGGAGAAGGAGATCAACCTGGGCCTCGACCTCAAGGGCGGCATGGCCGTTACGCTCGAGGTGAGCATCCCCGAACTGGTGGCCAACCTCAGCGAGAACAGCAACGACGCCACCTTCCAGGCGGTGATGACCGCCGCCCGCGCCCGCCAGAGCAGCAGCACCGAGGACTTCATCACCCTGTTCGCCGACGAATGGAACAAGCAGGCCCCCAACGCCAAGATGGCCGCCGTGTTCCATTCTGCCGACAAGAAGGACATGTTCCCCCGCGAAGCCTCCAACGACGAGATCGTGGAGGCCCTGCGCCGCGAGGCCCGCACCGCCATCAACAACACGGAGAACATCCTCCGCAACCGCATCGACAAGTTCGGGGTGGCCCAGCCGGGCATCCAGAAGCAGCAGTTCAGCGGCCGCATCCAGGTGGAACTGCCCGGCGTGAAGGATAAGGAGCGCGTGCGCAAGGTGCTGCAGAGCACCGCCAACCTGGAGTTTTGGGAGACCTACGACAACACTGAAGTGTATCCCCTGTTGGAGGCGGCCAACAAGCGCCTGCGCGATGCCAAGGGGGGCGCCTCCACCGCTGCCGAAACGGATGGCGCCTACAACAAGGCCCTGTCCACCGGGGTCAGCATCGACGGCCTGGCCGGCGGGGTGGAAAGCGGCCTGCTCGGCTTCCTCGAGAGCGGCCGTCCCGTGGACAAGACCACCTGGTTCAACTTCGACCGCGTGGTGTTCCGCAGTGGCAGTGCGGAACTGCTTGCCGACAGCAGTGATGCCCAGTTGAACAACCTGGCGGAGATCCTGAAGGCCTACCCGGATGTCCGCTTGAAGATCGGCGGCTACACCGACAGCACCGGCAACGCCGCGGCCAACCAGAAGCTCAGCCAGCAGCGCGCCGAGGCCGTGGTGGCCGACCTGGAGAAGAAGGGCGTGGCCAACGGCCGCCTGGAGGCCGAGGGCTATGGTTCCCAACACCCCGTGGCCAGCAATGCCACCGAGGAGGGCCGCGCCAAGAACCGCCGCATGGCCCTCCGCGTGCTGGAGACCGGTGCTGTGGCCGCCGCGGACAGCAGCGCTGCGGACAGCGACAGCGGGGAGGACCTGCTGCAGGCCCTGAGCGCCGATAGCGACTCCGCCGCGGTGGACACCGCTGGTGGCCGTGCCGAATTCCAGAAGGAGAACCCGCTCTTCGCCATCCTTACCCCCAGCGTGTTCGGCACCCAGGCCGGTGGTTACCAGCTCTCCAAGGGCGCCGCCGTGGGCAACGCCCGCGCGCTCGACACCGCCTCAGTGAACGCCACGCTGCGCGGAACGTCCCTGGCGGGCGTGTTCCCGGCCGATCTGCGCTTCGCATGGGGCGCCAAGCCCATCGAAGGCACCGACGTGCTCACCCTGTATGCCCTGCGCGTGCCGCGCGGTGGCAAGCCCAAGCTGGACGGCTCTTCCATCGTGAACGCCGCCCAGGACTTCGATATGAAGGGCGATGTGGAGGTGATGATGCAGATGGACGCCGAGGGTGCCCAGACCTGGAAGGTGATGACCGGTGATAACGTGGGCAAGTCCATCGCCATCGTGCTGGACGAGCTGGTGTACAGCGCGCCCACCGTCATCAGCGAGATCGCCGGCGGTCGCAGCAGCATCAGCATGGGCTCGGGCGACCTCAACCAGCAGATCCAGGAGGCCGACGACCTGGCCAACATCCTGAAGGCCGGCGCCCTGCCCGCCCCGGCCCGCATCATCGACGAGACCGTCGTGGGTCCCTCCCTCGGCAAGGACAACGTGAACAAGGGCATGCTCAGCTTCGCCATCGCCCTGGTGATGGTGATGCTGTACATGTGGCTCTACTACGCCAGCGCGGGCCTCATCGCCGACATCGCCCTGGCGGTGAACCTCTTCGTGCTCATCGGATCACTGGCCAGCCTGCAGGCCTCGCTGACCCTGCCCGGCATCGCCGGCATCGTGCTCACCATGGGCATGGCCGTGGACGCCAACGTGCTGATCTTCGAACGGGTGCGTGAGGAACTGCGCCACGGCAAGATGCTCAAGAGCGCCGTCGACCTGGGCTACAAGGGCGCCCTCTCGGCCATCATCGACTCCAACGTCACCACCTTCCTCACCGCGGTGATCCTGTACCTGTTCGGCAGCGGCCCCATCCGCGGCTTCGCCACCACCCTCGGCCTGGGCATCCTCACCTCCCTGTTCACCGCCCTCTTCCTGTCCCGCATGATCATGACCTGGCGTCTGGAGCAGGGCCGCACGATCAGCTTCTGGAACAATTGGAGCCGCAACATCCTGGTGGATGTGAAAGTGGACTGGATGAGCAAGCGCCGGGTGTTCTACCTCATCTCGGCCGTCATCATCGGCGTGGGCGTCTTCAGCATGGTCACCCGCGGGTTCAACCTCGGGGTCGACTTCAGCGGCGGCCGCACCTATGTGGTGAAGTTCGAGCAGGCCGTGGACGTGGAACAGGTGCGCGGCAGCCTGGAGCGCAGCTTCAATGCCGACGGTGCACAGAGCACGGTCAACGTCAAGTCCTATGGTGGGGCCAGCCAGGTGAAGGTGGTCACCAACTACCTGGTGAACAGCACCGGCCTGGAGGCCGACGCCCAGGTGGAGGAACGCCTGCGCACCGGGCTGGGTGGGCTCAACAACGCCTATGAGGTCACCGAGAGCCGCAAGGTGGACCCCACCATCAGCGACGACATCAAGACCTCCGCGTTCTGGAGCGTGACCCTTGCCCTGCTGGCCATCTTCGTCTACATCTGGATCCGCTTCAACAGCTGGCAGTACGGCCTCGGGGGCCTGCTCGCCCTGGCCCACGATGCCCTCTTCGTCCTCGGTCTCTATTCGTTGCTCAACGGCATCGTGCCCTTCAGCCTGGAGATCGACGAGGCCTTCATCGCGGTCATCCTCACCGTGATCGGTTACTCGATCAACGACACGGTGATCGTGTTCGACCGCATCCGCGAATACCTGCGCGAGCACAAGCGGGACAGCAACATCGTGGTCTTCAACCGCGCCATCAACTCCACCCTGGGCCGGACCTTGAACACGGCGGCCACCACCCTGTTGGTGCTGCTGGTGATCTTCCTGCTCGGGGGCCTGTCCATCAAGGGCTTCGTGTTCGGGTTGTTCATGGGCATCCTGGTGGGTACGTACAGCTCCATCTTCATCGCGAGCGCCGCCACCGTGGACCTGTTGAAGGAACGCCGCACGGCCGCCACCCCCGTGGCCGCCTGATCGGCACCATGATCCCGGAAGGTCCCGCAGCCTCGCTGCGGGACCTTCCTACTTTTGACGGGTCCATGGGCGTGCTCCTCTTCTTCGATGTCAGCGGCGGCGAGCTGATCGTCATCCTGCTCTTCGTGCTGTTGTTCTTCGGCGCCAAGGGCATCCCCGACATCGCCCGCACCGCAGGCCGCACCATGCGTCAGCTGCGCGACGCCACCGACGATGTGCAGCGCGAGATCCGCAAGGGCGCCAACGAGGTGCGGCGCGAGGTAGAGACCCAGCAGCGGGCCTTCGAGGCCCGGCCCGCCGAGGGGAGCACCCCGCAGGAGCCTGCGGTGCCGCCGCCGCCTGCGGTAGAGCCGCCTGCCGCGCCCTCCACAGGCCATTGATGCGCCCGTGATGAGCCCCGTGCCTCCAGCCGGTCGGCGGGGAGGGGTGGGGTGCTTTCACCTGGACTTCTGTGGATTTTTTCGGTGTACCCCCTCCCTGATGAACAGGATGTTCGTAAGATAATAGGTTCATTCTTGAGCAGTACCCCCTCCTTGAAATACCTTCGCCGCCTGAAACACCCCTCTTTTCGATGTCCACCCCCCATTTGCGTTCGAAGGCCCAGGAGGATGTGCTGAACCGGGAGCCCCGCCCGGTGGACCCCCCCAGCATGCGCATCAGCGAGTACTTCGGCGCCAACGTCTTCGGCGAGGAGGCCATGCGCATGTTCCTCACCGAGGAGGCCTACTTCGCAGTACGACAGGCCATGACCCATGGCAACCGCATTGACAGGAAGCTGGCGGACCAGGTGGCCAGCGGCATGAAGGAGTGGGCCGCCAGCAAAGGGGCTACGCATTACACCCACTGGTTCCAGCCCCTCACGGGCACCAGCGCCGAGAAGCACGACGCCTTCTTCGAGCCCATCGGCAACGGCCGCAGCATCGAGCGCTTCGACGGCAGCATGCTCGTGCAGCAGGAGCCCGACGCCAGCAGTTTCCCCAGCGGGGGCATCCGCAACACCTTCGAGGCCCGCGGCTACAGCGCCTGGGACCCCGGCAGCCCCGCCTTCCTCATCGGCCGCACGCTCTGCATCCCCAGCATCTTCATCAGCTACACCGGCGAGGCGCTGGACCACAAGATGCCGCTGCTCCGCGCCATCAAGGCCGTGGACGAGGCCGCCACACCCATCTGTCAGTGGTTCGACAAGGACGTCACCAAGGTGACCTGTACCCTGGGATGGGAGCAGGAGTACTTCCTGATCGACGAGGCCCACTACTACGCCCGTCCGGACATCATGATGACCGGCCGCGCCCTTTTCGGCCACAGTCCAGCCAAGGGCCAACAGCTGGAGGATCACTACTTCGGCAGCATCCCTGAGCGCGCCCAAGCCTTCATGCGCGATTTCGAGACCGAGTCCCTGAAGCTGGGCATCCCGGTGAAGACCCGCCACAACGAGGTGGCCCCCAACCAGTTCGAGTGCGCCCCGGTGTTCGAGGAACTCAATCTCGCCGTGGACCACAACATGCTGCTGATGGACGTGATGGAGAAGACCGCGCGCAAGCACCGCTTCCGCGTGCTTTTCCATGAGAAGCCCTACGCAGGGGTGAACGGCAGCGGCAAGCACAACAACTGGAGCCTGGCCACCAACACGGGCAGGAACCTCCTCCGCCCAGCGAAGACCCCGAAGGAGAACATGTTGTTCCTGACCTTCTTCGTCAACACCATCGCGGCCATCGACACCCATGCCGATGTGCTGCGTGCCAGCATCGCCAGTGCCAGCAACGACCATCGCCTTGGTGCCAACGAGGCGCCGCCGGCCATCATCAGCGCCTTCATCGGCGAGCATCTGAGCAAGCTGCTGGACGAACTGGAGAAGAACGTGAAGAGCACCATGAGCCCGGCCCTGAAGACCGAGCTCAAGCTCGACATCGGCCGCATCCCGCCGGTGATGCTCGACAACACCGATCGCAACCGCACCAGCCCCTTCGCCTTCACCGGCAACAAATTCGAGTTCCGCGCCGTGGGCAGCAGCGCCAACTGCGCCGGGGCCATGACCGTGCTCAACACCATCGTGGCCCAGCAGCTTGTGGCCTTCCGCAAGAGCGTGGACGCCATGGTGGAGAAGGATGTGAAGCGCGATGAGGCCATCCTACGCGCGCTCCGCGACCTGATCGTAGCCAGTAAACGCATCCGCTTCGAGGGCAACGGCTACAGCGACGAGTGGAAGGTAGAGGCGAAGAAGCGTGGCTTGAGCAACATCCCTGACACACCACGCGCGCTGGACGTATGGGGTCGCAAGGAGACCAAGAAGCTCTTCGCCGACATGGGGGTGCTCAGCGAGGTGGAGCTCGATGCCCGCCATGAGATCGAGCTGCACAGCTACATGCTGAAAGTGCAGATCGAGAGCCGCGTGGCCGGCGACCTGGCCAAGAACCACATCGTGCCCACCGCCATCTCCTACCAGAACCGTCTGATCGACAACGTGAAAGGGTTGCGCGAGGTGCTCGGTACCGAAAAGGCGAAAAAGGCATCTGCCCCCCAGGTCGCCCTCATCGAGGAGATCAGCGAGCACATCGGCAGGATCTTCGCGCTGGTCGGCCAGATGATCGAGGCTCGGAAGAAGGCCAACACCATCGAGGACGCCCGGGAGAAGGCCATCGCCTACTGCGACAAGGTGAAGCCCTTCCTGGACCAGATCCGCTACCACAGCGACAAGCTGGAGCTGCTGGTGGACGACGAGATCTGGCCACTGCCAAAGCTGCGCGAGCTGCTCTTCACCCGTTGAGCCACCCGTATACCGGGGCCGCTGCGCTGTACCCGGCAGCCTTGGGTATCCAAGGCGGAGGTGCCAACATTTGCTTACTTTCGCCCGGAACCAACCGGACTTATCCTGCACGATCCGATGCGTACACGCCTGTACCTGGCCTGCCTCAGCGCCGGCCTGCTGTTCTCCACCGTGGCGATGGGCCAGACCAAGCTCGCCGAGGAAGCGGATGCAGCCTTCAACAAGGGCTACTACTTCAACGCCATCGAGCTCTACAAGAAGGCCTACACCACCGAGAAGAAGGCCAGCGACAAGGCCGCCCTCATCTTCAAGGTGGGCGAGTGCTATCGCGTGCTCGGCGATGCCCAGCAGGCCGCCGTGTGGTACGAGAAGGCCAACAAGGCCCAGTACTCCGACCCCATCACCTACTTCCACCTGGGTGAGGCCCTGAAGGAGCAGGGCAAGTACGCCGAGGCCATCGCCGCCTACAACAAGTACAAGGAGAAGAACCCCGGCGACACCCGCGCCGACGCCGGCATCAACGCCTGCCAGGTGGCCCAGCAGTGGAAGGACAATCCCAGCCGCTACAGCGTGGACCCCGAGGTGCTGCTCAACTCCCAGCAGTACGACTTCACCCCCGGTTTCAGCGACAAGAAGAACGAGGACGTGGTGTTCACCAGCACCCGCGCCGCCAGCACCGGCACCAACACCGACCAGATCATCGGCGAGGCCTTCAGCGACCTCTTCGCCAGCAGCCGCGACAAGCTCGGCAAGTGGAGCGAGCCGGTGAAGCTGCCCCCCAGCATCAACACCGAAGGCAATGAAGGCGCGCCGACCTTCAACGCCAAGCGCACCATCATGTACTTCACCCGCTGCGCCTTCGAGAAGAACAAGGTGCACGGCTGCGAGATCTGGATGACCAAGAAGGTGGGCAGCAACTACAGCGAGCCCGAACTGCTCGCGCTGGCGCCTGCGGCCACGGGCAAGGAGAGCAAGCAGGACACCTCCGTGGTCACCATCGGCCATCCCGCCCTGTCCCCCGACGACCAGACCCTCTTCTTCAGCAGCAACATGAAGGGCGGCAAAGGCGGCAAGGACATCTGGATGGTGAAGCTGGACAAGGACGGCAAGCCCGTGGGCGCCCCCACCAACCTGGGCGGCGAGATCAACACGAAGAAGGACGAGATGTTCCCCTTCGATCGCCAGGACGGCAGCCTCTATTTCAGCAGCGACGGCCACCCGGGCATGGGCGGCATGGACATCTTTCGCGCCGAGAAGACCGGCGACAACACCTGGGGCCAGGTGGAGAACGTGAAGTATCCCATCAACAGTCCCGCGGACGACTTCGGGATCATCTTCGACGGTGAGGAGGAGCGGGGTTACTTCACCAGCAACCGCCCCGGTGGCAAAGGCCAGGACGACATCTGGCGCTTCTACATGCCCGACCTGGTCTTCGCCCTCCAGGGCACGGTGTACGACAAGGAGACCAGCACGCCGCTGCCCGGCGCCAAGATCGAGGTGGTGGGCACCGACGGCACCAGCTACAACGCCCTGGCCGATGACAACGGCGGCTTCACCTTCGCCGAGAACGGCCGCGACCGCTTCATCAAGGAGAACACCACCTACACCATCCGCGTCAGCAAGGACGAGTACCTGGTGGTGAACGACCAGATCACCACCGTGGGCCTGGATGAGAGCACCACCTTCGTGAAGGAGTACTTCCTGCAGCCCGCCCGCAAGGACGTGGTGATCAAGATGCCCGAGGTGCAGTACGAGCTGGGCAGCTTCGCCCTCACCCAGGCCGGCAAGGACTCCCTGGAGTTCCTCTATGCCACCCTCACGGAGAACCCCACCATCGTGATCGAGCTCGCCGCCCACACCGACTCGCGCGATAGCGATAAACGCAACCAGGTGCTCTCGGAGAACCGCGCCAAGAGCTGCGTGAACTACCTCGTCAGCAAGGGCATCGACCCGGCCCGGATGCAAGCTGTGGGCTATGGTGAGACCAAGCTCCGCATCAGCGATGCCGAGATCGCGAAGATGAAGACCAAGGAGGAGCAGGAGGCCGCCCACCAGATGAACCGCCGCACCGAGTTCCGCGTGCTCAGCTTCGACCACGTGCCCAAGGAGCAGACCGCACCCGCACCGGCGCCCAACAACTAGCCACGATCGATCACGGAACGCATCCGCCATCCGGTGGGTGCGTTCTTCTTTTCCACCATGAGCACCACCGATCGCTATGCCCGGCGCGGCGTCTCCTCCGGCAAGGAGGAGGTGCACTCGGCCATCGCCCACCTGGACAAGGGCCTCTTCCCCAAGGCCTTCTGCAAGGTGGTGCCCGACACCCTCACCGGCAGCCCCGACCACTGCATCGTGATGCACGCCGACGGCGCCGGCACCAAGAGCGCCTTGGCCTATGCCTACTGGCGCGAGACGGGCGACCTCACCGTGTGGCACGGCATCGCCCAGGACGCCGTGGTGATGAACCTCGACGACCTGCTGTGCGTGGGCGCCACCGACCACATCCTCCTGAGCAGCACCATCGGCCGCAACAAGCGCCTGATCCCCGGTGAGGTGGTGGCGGCCCTCATCGACGGCACCGAACGTTTCCTGCAGGAGATGCGCGATCAGGGCATCGACATCCGCAGCACCGGCGGCGAGACCGCCGACGTGGGCGACCTGGTGCGCACGGTCATCGTGGACAGCACCGTCACCTGCCGGATGCGGCGCGAGGCGGTGATCGACAACGACCGCATCCAGGCCGGCGACGTCGTGGTGGGTCTCGCCAGCACCGGGCAGGCCAGCTATGAGCGCAGCTACAACGCCGGCATGGGCAGCAACGGCCTCACCAGCGCCCGCCACGACGTGTTCGCCAAGGCGGTGGGGGAGACGTACCCCGAGACCTACGACCCCGGCACCCCGAGCGAGCTGGTGTACAGCGGCCAGGCCCGGTTGACCGATCCCCTGGAGGGCACTCCGCTCGACCTCGGCCGGGCCGTGCTGTCGCCCACCCGCACCTACGCCCCCGTGGTGAAGCGGGTACTGGAGGGCCTGCGCGCCGACATTCACGGCATGGTGCACTGCAGCGGTGGCGCCCAGACCAAGGTGCTGCACTTCGTGGAGGGCCTGCGCGTCATCAAGGATGACCTCTTTCCCACGCCGCCGCTCTTCGCCACCATCCAGCGCATGAGCGGCACCGACTGGCAGGAGATGTACAAGGTCTTCAACATGGGCCACCGCCTGGAGTTCTATCTGCCAGCCACCCGTGCTCAGGAGGTCATCGCCATCGCCACGTCCTTCGGCATCGACGCGAAGGTCATCGGCCGGGTGGAGGCCGCGCCCGCCAAGGAGGTCGTGCTCACCAGCCCGCACGGGGTCTTCACCTACACCTGATCCACGCCCTGCACTTTTTCACCCCCGCACCTCTCCACCCTCGCACCCCTCCACCTCCTCCGCGACTCCGCGCCTCCGCGGCTGAACCATCATGTCCGATCTCCTTTCCAAGCTCTCCGCCCTGTACGACCGCCGCAGCGAGATCGGCAAGCAGCTCGCCGACCCGGCCGTGATCGCCGACCAGCGGAAGTTCGTCGAGCTCAACCGCACCTACCGCGACCTGGAGCCCATCGAACTGGCCTTCCTGCGCTTCCGCAAGCTGCACAGCGACCTGGCCGGCGCCGAGGAGATGCTGCGCACCGAGAAGGACCCCGATCTGCTGGAGATGGCCCGCGCGGAGCGGGATGAGCGAAGAGCCGCCATTGAGGCCATGGAGGAGGAGGTGCGCCTGATGCTGGTGCCCAAGGACCCCAATGACGCCCGCCACTGCACCGTGGAGGTTCGGGCCGGCACTGGGGGCGACGAGGCCAGCCTGTTCGCGGGCGACCTCTTCCGCATGTACACCCGCTACGGCGAGGGCCGTGGCTGGAAGGTGGAGGTGGTGGACGTGAGCGAGGGCACCGTGGGCGGCTACAAGGAGGTGATCTTCAACGTGCTGGGCGAGGGCGCCTACGGCACCTTGAAGTTCGAGGCCGGGGTGCACCGCGTGCAGCGCGTGCCCGCCACCGAGGCCAGCGGCCGCATCCACACCAGCGCCGCCACCGTGAACGTCCTGCCTGAGGCCGAGGAGACCGATGTGGAGCTCAAGGAGAGCGATGTGAAGATGGAGACCGCCCGAAGCGGCGGTGCCGGCGGCCAGAACGTGAACAAGGTGGAGACCAAGGTGCGCCTCACCCACCTGCCCACCGGCATCGTGGTGATGTGCCAGACCGAGCGGAGCCAGTTGGGCAACCGACTGAAGGCGATGCAGATGTTGCGCACCAAGCTTTATGAGGACAAGGTGCGCGCTCAGGAGGCCGCCGTGGCCGCCCAGCGCAAGAGCCAGGTGAGCAGCGGCGACCGCAGCGCTAAGATCCGCACCTACAACTACCCACAGAGCCGCGTCACCGACCACCGCATCGAGTTCACCGCGCACAACCTTCCCCAGCTGATGAACGGCGAGCTACAGCCCCTCATTGATGCCCTTCAGCTCGCCGAGCGCACCGAGAAGCTGCAGGCCGAGGCCGGGCTGTGAGCAGCCGATCGGCCGAACTTCGCCCCCGATGACCCGCGCCGTCCTCGTCGACCTCATCCACCAGCGCCGAAGCCTGCTCTGCGTGGGCCTCGACACCGAGGCCCATCTGCTGCCGGACCATTTCCGCGCCGAGAGCCACCCCGTGCGCGCCTTCAACGAGGCCATCGTGGAGGTGACACATGACCTGGCCGTGGCCTATAAGCTCAACCTCGCCTTCTATGAGGCCCTGGGCGATCAGGGCTGGCCGGACCTGGAGGCCACCATCGCCTTCATCCGCAGCACCGGCCCCAGCTTCATCATCGCCGATGCCAAGCGCGGCGACATCGGCAACACCGCCCGCAAGTACGCCGAGGCCTTCTTCGACCGGCTCGACGTGGACGCCGTCACCCTCTCGCCGTACATGGGCCGCGACAGCATCACCCCCTTCCTGAGCCGGCCGGGGAAATGGGCCGTGGTGCTCGGCCTCACCAGCAACCCGGGCGCGGACGACTTCCAGCAGCTACCGGTCTACGGTCAACGCCCCTTGTGGAGCACCGTGATGGACCGTTGCGCCACCTGGGGCGGGCCCGATGAGCTCATGTTCGTGGTGGGCGCCACCCGTCCCGAAGTGCTCGCCGAGGCGCGCCGCACGGCGCCCGGCCACTTCTTCTTGGTGCCCGGCGTGGGCGCCCAGGGCGGCGACCTCGATGCCGTGCTCCGCGCCGGCCTCACCGCCGACGGAGGCCTGCTGATCAACAGCAGCCGCGGCATCCTCTACGCCGGACAAGGCGGGGAGGCCCTGCCCGCCGCCCGCCGCGAGGCCCAGCGCCTGCAGCAGGTGATGGCCCGCGCGCTCAGCGGCGCGTGAGCCAGCGCAAGGTCCCGCGCAACAAGGCCACGTTACCCCGCGCCTGCGGATGGTTCATGCCCACGGGCTTCCGCTCAGGTCCGGCCAACTGCGCGCTGAACATCGCGGCCTCACCAAAGAGCACCATGCGACCCTGGCCGAGCTCGAGCGCGGCGCCCTGCACCCAGCCTTCGCCCGAGCGTTGCGATGTGCCATCGGAAAAGCTCCACGCTGTATCCGGCTCCAGAAGGGTCCAGTCCGGGCCCAACTCCAGCAGGGGGTGTGCATCCGGGGCCAGCCTGAACGCACTGCCCGTGAAGGTGGCCACCGTGTCCAGCCCGGCGGCCGGTCCTTCGGCCAGCAGCCCCTGCCCGCTGGTGAAGAGGTCCAGGGACCGCTGCGGCTCTCGCATCGCGAAGCAGTTGCTCACGGTGAAGCCGAAGGCCTCTGCCAGCTCCGAGGCCGCGCCGGCGAACGGCATGTGGTCCGCCAGCAGAAGCAGCGCCCCCCCGCTCTCCACCCATTTGCGCACAGCGGATACCTCCGCATCGGTGAAGGCCGACGGTGTGGGCAGTGCCCATTGCTCGGCGTTCGAGGGATGCAGCGCGTTGGCGATCACCAGCACGTCCACCGCGTTCAGCGCCTCCGGAGCGAACACCCTGTCCCACGTGCGCACACGATGACCATCGGCCTCGGCCACACGCGTGAAGCCCTGGTAGCGGCCGTCGCGGGTGTGCAAGTTGCCGTGCGCCTCATCGATGGCCACCACTGCGCCCTTTTCTGGAGGGAACGCCGCATCGCTGAAGACCGGGCGAAAACCGGGATCCGCCACCTGCTGGGCCATTAGCCCACATGTGTTGAGCAACCCGAGGAGGACGAGCGACGTGCGCATGCCGCCAAGCTATCGCCCTTCATCGCGCGCTCACCCTGAAGGAACCCACGTTCCGTGGATCGGTGTGCGGTCGGTCCCCACGGATCGTTATCTTATCCGTCGTTCATTTGATCTGAAATCCGTCAAGCCATGCTCCTTCATCCACAGGCATCACCCCAGGTGTGGCGCTCCGCACCCGCCCACGTCCCGCTGCACGTGGTGCGCGACCCCGAGGCCGCCGCACCGCACGACCTGCTCCTCGATCCGGCCTTCCCATACGGGGAGGACCTGCTGCAGTTCATCTGGGAGGCCCAGCTCTTCGACCGCCACGGCCTGCGCACGGTGGACGGCCGCCCGGTGGAGGTGCTGCACCCCGGCCGCATCCAGCGCGATGCCGGTCCCGACCTGCGCGATGCCCGGCTGCGCATCGGCGGCCTGGAGTGGGCCGGCACCGTGGAGGTGCATGTGCGCAGCAGCGAATGGGCCCGCCACGGCCACCAGCATGATCCCGCCTACGAGAGCGTGGCGCTGCACGTGGTGTATGAGCACGACGCCGAGGCGCGCACGGTCGGCGGCCGCATGCTGCCCACCGTGGAGCTGCTGCCCCGCGTGAGCACCGCCAGCCTCAGCCTGTTCGCCGGCCTGTTGCGCGGGCGCGGGGCCGTGCCCTGCGCCGCCCACCTGCCCCCGGCCGAGCCCGAACGCCTGCACACCTGGCTGGAGAGCGTGCTGGTGGAACGCCTGGTGCGCCGTACCGCCGCCGCCGAGGAGCTGTACGGTCTGCTGCAGCGCGACAGCGCCGCCCTCGCCTGGCACCTGCTGTGCCGCGCCTTCGGCCAGCGCGCCAACGCCGAGCCCTTCGCCATGCTGGCCCACGCCCTGCCGTGGAGCGTGCTGCGCCGCGTGCGCGACGACGCCTTCCGGGTGGAGGCCCTCGTCTTCGGCCAGGCCGGGCTGCTGCAGGTGGACTTCGTGGACGAGCACCCGCGGCGCCTGCAGGCCGAGCACCGCGCCTTGGCGCGCCTGCACGGCCTTCGTCCGGCCCCCGTGGCCGCGTGGACCTTCGGGCGCCTGCGCCCCGCTGCCTTCCCCACCGTGCGCCTGGCCCAGCTGGCCGCCCTGGTGGCCCGCCTCAGTGGCGAGCTCACCGACCTGGCCGCCGCGCCCGATGTGCCCGCGCTGCGGCGTCTGCTGCAGGCCGAGCCCACGCCGTACTGGACCACGCACTACCGCTTCGACCACGCCACGCCTCCGCGCCCCAAGCCCCTCGGGGCCGCCACGGTGGACCAGCTCATCATCAACGCCGTGGTGCCGCTGCTCTTCGTGCTGGGCCGCGCCCGCGGCGACCAGGCCCTGCGCGACCGCGCCATCGCCCTGCTGGAACAGCTACCCCCCGAGCACAACACCGTGCTGGCGCAGTGGACCGAGCGGGGGGTGCAGGTGGATTCCGCCGCCCGGGGCCAGGCCCTGCTGGAGCTGCAACACCAGTACTGCACCCCTCGCCGATGCTTATCTTGCGGCTTCGGACGCCACCTTTTGCGCGGCACGCGTCCTTAGGCCATGATCGACCGCATCAAGACCACCTTCGAACGCCAGGCCTTCGGGGTTTGCGCCTGGTGGGGCGACAAGCTCAACATCAAGACCGAGCAGGTGCGGCTCAGCTTCATCTACCTCAGCTTCGTCACCGCCGGTCTCAACCTGGTGGTCTACCTGGTGATGGCCTTCGTGCTGGCCCACAAGGAGCGCATCAAGCGCCCCTTCGCCAAGCGCAGCACCGTGTGGGAGCTGTAGGACGGACCATCGTGACGGGCATCACGCGCCGGGTCGGGCACCGGCATCTACCTTGGGGCCATGCGCAGCACGGTCCGCAAGCTCATCATCGGGCGGGGTCAGCGGCCCGGTGAGCGGCATCCCACCATCGCCCGGCGGTGGGACAACCTGCGTGCCATCTGGGACAACACGTTCGAGGAGGACGCCGGCCTGGAAAAGCTCGTGCGGCTGCTGCTCGCCGCCAGTCAGTTCCTCTTCCCTGGTATGTACATCAAGCACCTGTTCTGGCGCAAGGGTCCCCTCTACCAGGACTTCGCCATCGAGCTCCTCGTGCTGGCCAAGACCTTGCTTCCGCTGGTGGTGCTGGTCCTGGGCTGGGAGCGGCATCCCCTGGCGCTGGTCCTCGTGGTTTGGCTCATGGCCGAGACCATGCTGTACATCCCCACGCTCATCTTCGCTTCGGACGCCTTTGCTTCGCCCCGCAGCTACCGCCGCAGCAAGCTGCTCATCTTCCTCAACTACCTGGAGGTGGTGTTCAGCTTTGCCGTGCTGCACATGGCCATGCAGGCCATGAACCAGCCCATCGCCCGGTGGACCGACGCGGTGTACCTGAGCTTCGTGGTCACCAGCACCATCGGGTTCGGCGAGTACTTCCCGGTCACCGGCTGGGGAAAGTTCGTGGTGACGGTGCAATCGCTCTTCTACCTCAGCTACATCGCCCTCTTCATCAGCTTCTTCAACATGGGCAACACGAAGGGCTATTTCGAGGACCTCCGCAAGTGAGGAGGGGCGGGACCGGTGCGCGGGTTACCAAGGGTGTTCCCGCCCGGTCCGGTCCGTGGGAAGGCCGTGCAAGCCTCTCCCTGGCGCGGGAGTTAGGCGCGCATGGGCCCGAGAGCGGGAAGGCCGTCCTCCCGTGCCTTCGGCACCGTGCCCAAAATCGCGCAAGTCTTCCCGCGCCCTGGGTTCGCGCGGGGCGACTTGTGCGGAGGATGCCTGTCGGCCAGCCGCCGACGAGCCTCGCGAAGTCTGTGACTTCGCCACGCTAGGCTTCCTCCAACCGCAGCAGGCAGGCATCCTGCGCACAGCGTAAAGATAGTCCTGCTCGATCCGCATGGAATGCCGCTCGATCGCGCCCGTGCATACCGCCGGAGTTCCCGGTCATTGGGGTTGGTGTGAAGGATCACGCCCCAGGCCCTTTCTTCGCACCGCATGCGCATCCTGATCACCGGGAGCAACGGCCTGCTGGGCCAGAAGCTCGTGGCCGCCCTGCGGAACGACCCCACTGTGGCGCTCACCGCCACCAGCCGCGGTCCCGACCGCAGCCCCGACCCCCTGCACGACCGCTACCGCGCCCTCGACATCACCGACGCCGCCGCGGTGGACGCCGTGTTCGACGTCGTGCGCCCCGAGGCGGTGATCCACACCGCCGCCATGACCAACGTGGACGCCTGCGAGCTGGACCCCGCGGCCTGCCACCTCCAGAACGTGACGGCCACCGCGCACCTGGTGCGTGCCGCGCGGCGCCACGGCAGCCACTTCATCCACCTCAGCACCGACTTCATCTTCGACGGCGCGGCCGGTCCCTACCGTGAGGAGGACGCCCCCGCCCCCTTGAGCGTCTACGGCCACAGCAAGCTGGACAGCGAGCGGGCCGTGCGGGAAGGCGGACTGGCGAAGTGGGCCATCGCCCGCACCATCATCGTGTACGGCGTGGCCCCGGGGCTGAGCCGCAGCAACGTGGTGCTGTGGGCCAAGGGCGCCCTGGAGAAGGGCGAGCCCATCCGCGTGGTGGACGACCAATGGCGCATGCCCACCCTGGCGGAGGACCTGGCCGAGGGCTGCATCCGCATCGCCAAGCAGGGAGCCACCGGCATCTACCACCTCAGCGGTCCCGATGGCATGAGCATCCTGGAGCTGGTGCACCGCGTGGGCCGCTTCTTCGGTCTGAAGGTGGACGGTGTGCTCCCCGTGAAGAGCAACACGCTGGGCCAGCCCGCCAATCGGCCGCCGCGCACGGGATTCGTGCTGGACAAAGCGCGCCGCGAGCTGGGGTATGCACCGCGCGGTTTCGAGGCGGGATTGGCCGTGGTGCGCGACCAGTTGGTCGGTTGATCCGGATCATTACCTTGGTGCGGATCCCGCACCATGCGTCGTGCCCGATGGATGGACGCCTTCAGCATGCACCGCGCCGAGCGGCGCGGCCTCTTCGTGCTGGTGCTCACCATCGCCGCCTTCGGTGCGTGGATCGCGTGGATGCGGCAGCGACCGCCCGATCCCGCGCTGCTGGCCGCCGCTGAAGCCCAACTGGCCACCTGGCTCGCCGAGCAACAGGCCGCCGACAGCTTGCGCGCCCGGTCCGCCGACGCGGCCCCGGCGGCCGACAGCCTGTTCGCCTTCGACCCCAACACCGCCACCGAGAACGATTGGCGCCGCTTGGGCCTGAGCGAACGGCAGGCCCGCGGGGTGCTGAGCTACATCGCCCACGGCGGCCAGTTCGAGCACAGGCAGGACCTGGCCCGCCTGCGCAGCCTGCACCCCGACCAGGTGGCGCGCCTGCTGCCCTTCGTGCAGCTGCCCGACCGGCCGGAGGGTGGGGGAGCGGCCCGCGCGGAACGCCGCTGGCCGCGGGACAGCACGCGCATCTGGACCCGCACGGAGCGGCCCGCACGCCCGGAGCGCGTCGCGCTGGAGCTCAACGGCTGTGACAGCGCCGCCCTGGTGGCCCTGCCGGGCGTGGGACCGTCGTTCGCGCGCGGGATCCTGCGCTACCGCGACCAATTGGGTGGATATCATAGCCTGGACCAGCTGGCAGAGGTGTACGTGCTGAAGGACAAGCCCGAGGCGCTGGCGCAGCTGCGCACCCTGCTGCGGGTGGACACCGCCCTGGTGCGGCGCGTGCCCATGAACAGCGGCACGGTGGAGGAACTGGCGGCACACCCCTACCTGCGGTGGAAGCTGGCCAAGACCCTGGTAGCCTATCGCCGCCAACACGGCCCGTTCCGCACGGTGGACGACCTTCGTGGCTGTGCGCTGGTGGATGAAGGGACGCTCCGTACTTTCGCGCCCTATTTTTCCGTGAAGTAATGCTTCTACAGGACCGGTTGCAGGCCGCCATCCGGGCGGTGCCTGACTTTCCCAAGCCCGGGATCCTGTTCCGCGACATCACCCCGGTGATGGAGGACCCCGCCCTGAGCCAGGCGGTGGTGGACGGCTTCATGGAGCGGCTGCACGGTCGCCCCATCGACGCCATCGCCGGCATCGAGAGCCGCGGCTTCCTCTATGGCATGCCCCTGGCGCTGAAGCTCGGCGTGCCCTTCGTCACCGTGCGCAAGAAGGGCAAGCTGCCCCACCGCACGGTGAGCACCAGCTACGCCCTCGAGTACGGCACGGCCGAGATCGAGATGCACGTGGACGTGGTGCGGCCCGGCATGCAGGTGCTGGTGCACGACGACCTGCTGGCCACCGGCGGCACGGCTGCCGCCGCCGCCGACCTCGTACGCATGCAAGGTGGCCGTGTGGCCGCCTTCACCTTCGTCATCGAACTCTCCGCCCTGGCCGGTGTTGAACGCCTGCGTCCCTACGACGCCGACATCATCCGCCTGGTGACCTATTGAACCCGAATGGAATTCACCACCACCGAGAACCAGACCCTGATCGCGCAGTCGGTGCGCGACCTGTGCGAACGTGAACTGCGCCCCCACGTGATGGACTGGGACGAGCGGCAGTACATGCCCATTGACCTGTTCAAGCAGCACTTCGGCCCGGCCGGCATGCTGGGCGTGCTGGTGCCGGAGGCATACGGTGGAGCGGGGCTGGGCTATTTCGAGTACATCCACACCATCGTGGAGACGTCGCGCATCTGTGGCAGCATAGGCCTCAGCGTGGCGGCGCACAACAGCCTGTGCACGGGCCACATCCTCAGCTTCGGCAGCGAGGAGCAGAAGCGGCGCTGGCTGCCCAAGCTGGCCAGCGGCCAGTGGCTGGGCGCATGGGCGCTCACCGAGCCCAACACCGGCAGCGACGCCATGCGTATGAAGTGCACGGCCCGCCAGGAGGGTAACGAGTGGGTCCTGAACGGCGCCAAGTGCTGGATCACCCACGGCATCAGCAGCGATGTGGTGGTGGCGATCGCACGCACTGGCGAACTCCTGGACAGCAAGGGCATGACCGCATTCGTGATCGAGCGCGGTACCAAGGGCCTGAAGGCAGGCAAGAAAGAGAACAAGCTGGGCATGCGCGCCAGCGAGACGGCGGAGGTGATCTTCGAGGATTGCCGTGTGCCGCAGGAGAATGTGCTGGGCGAGGTGGGGCAGGGTTTCCAGCAGGCCATGAAGGTCCTGGACGGCGGCCGCATCAGCATCGCGGCCCTCAGCCTGGGCATCGCCAAGGGCGCCTACGACGCCAGCGTGAAGTACGCCAAGGAGCGCCAGCAGTTCGGCCAACCCATCGCCAACTTCCAGGCCATCTCCTTCAAGCTGGCCGACATGGCCACCCGCATCGAGGCCGCCGAGCTGCTCACCCAGCAGGCCGCCGATCTCAAGAACCGCGGGAAGAAGATGACCAAGGAGAGCGCCATGGCCAAGTACTACGCCAGCGAAGTGGCGGTGTGGGCCAGCAACGAGGCGGTCCAGATCTTCGGTGGCTACGGCTACACGAAGGATTTCCCCGTTGAGAAGTTCTACCGCGACAGCAAGCTCTGCACCATCGGCGAGGGTACCAGCGAGATCCAGAAGCTGGTGATCAGCCGGGAGGTGCTCAAGTGAACCCATTTGCATAGATCAACGAGGACGCTATCTTTGCGCCCCCTTCGAACAAAAGGACCCCATGCTGATCATCCCTGTCAAGGAAGGCGAGAGCATCGACAAGGCGCTCAAGAAGTTCAAGAAGAAGTTCGAGCGCACCGGCACGATGCGTGCCCTGCGCCGGCGCCAGAGCTTCACCAAGCCGTCCGTAGAGCGCCGCAAGGAGATCATCCGCGCCGCCTACAAGCTGAAGACGTACAGCGTCGAGCAATAAGCCCGAACGCTTCGCCGTACTGATAGGCGAAGGGTCCATCCGGACCTTTCGCCTATCTTGCTTTCCGGATGTCCGTCGACCGCTTCCTGGAGCACCTGGCCTACGAGAAACGGTGCAGCCCCCACACCCTGGCCGCCTACCGGCGTGACCTTCGGCAGTTCGCCGACCACCTGGCCGCCCGGGGGTCCGACGGGCTGGACAGCGCGCAGGGCGGCGATGTGCGCGCGTGGATCATGCAGCGCTTGAGCGATGGCGCCGGGGCCCGCACGGTGAACCGGCAATTGAGCGCGCTGCGCGCCTACTACCGCTTCGCCCGCACGGTGGGGGCGGTGGAGGGCGACCCCACGGCGCTGGTGGAGCCGCCCAAGCAGCCCAAGCGGTTGCCCACCTTCGTGCCGGAGGGCCACATGGCCCCCCTGTTCGACCCCGCCGGTCCGGCCGCCGGGCTGCGGCCCGAGGAGCGGCTGGTGCTGGAGCTGCTCTACGGCACGGGCATCCGCCTGGCCGAGCTGCTGGGCCTGACGCCTGGTGCGGTGGACCTGCACCGGGGCACCATCCGTGTGCTGGGCAAGCGCAACAAGGAACGCATCGTACCCCTGCCGGACGGAACGCTCGATGCCGTTCGCGTGTATCTTTCCCAGCGGCCGACCACGGACCCTGCGGCGCCCCTGCTGGTGGGGCCCACCGGGGAACCCCTGGCGCGGCGCAGCGTACAACGCCTCGTGCAACGCGTGCTCGCCACCGTGACCACACAAACGAAACGAAGCCCCCACGTGCTGCGGCACACCTACGCCACGCATCTTTTAGAGCACGGGGCCGACCTCAACGCCGTGAAGGAGCTCCTGGGCCACGCCAACCTGGCGGCCACCCAGGTGTACACCCACAACACGGTGGAGAAGCTCCGCAAGGTGCATGCGCAGGCCCACCCGCGTGGCGGGGGGCAGGAAACCCCATAAACGACCTCAGCAGATCATGAACGTGAACGTGCATTCCATCCATTTCGACGCTGACAACAAGCTGGTCGGCTTCATCCGCGAACGGCTGCAGAAGCTGTCCCTGTTCCACGACCGCATCCTCAGCAGCGAGGTGTTCCTGCGGCTGGAGCATGACGGGGAGGACCGCCGCAACAAGGTGGTGGAGGTGAAGATGGCCGTGCCCGGCCGGGAGCTCTTCGCCAAGCGCCAGAGCAAGAGCTTCGAGGAGGCCACCGACCAGGTGGCCGAGGCGATCCGGCGTCAGCTAGAGCGCTCGAAGACCCGCGCCAAATAACCTTGGGGTGCCGGCCCGATGGGCCGGCGCACCGCGCCAACAGGGCTCCGCCGAAAGCGGGGCCCTGCGCATGTTTGGAGGTGCCGGGAAGTTTCCTACATTTGCAGGCCCAATTCCCGGGGAGGCCTCTCCGGGAGGTGGGTGAAAGACGTTCTTTCGCTTGCTGTACGTGCCAATGTAGCTCAGCTGGTAGAGCAGCTGATTTGTAATCAGCAGGTCGGGGGTTCGAATCCGTCCATTGGCTCCGTGATCGGAACAGGGGAGATACCCAAGTGGCCAACGGGGGCAGACTGTAAATCTGCTGCTTCACAGCTTCGTAGGTTCGAATCCTGCTCTCCCCACCACATCACTCACGGAGCCAAGGAGCCCGGCCTGCCTCACCGATCGGCCTTCCTTTCAAGCGGGAGTAGCTCAGTTGGTAGAGCATCAGCCTTCCAAGCTGAATGTCGCGGGTTCGAGTCTCGTCTCCCGCTCTTCCACGATCGAGGAGGTCCGGGCGCCGAAAGGTCCCGCTCCTTCTCCGACCAGAACATCGGCCTTTGTAGCTCAGGGGTAGAGCACTTCCTTGGTAAGGAAGAGGTCACGGGTTCAATTCCCGTCAAAGGCTCCGCCGGACCGGCTGCGGCTCCATCCCGCCCCAAGCGGGGAGGCACGTGCGACAGGTGAACGGACAGATCGACAACAGAACACCCATAACGACCGAACGACAATGGCTAAGGAGACTTTCCAACGTACCAAGCCGCACGTCAACATCGGCACCATCGGTCACGTTGACCATGGTAAGACCACGTTGACCGCGGCGATCACCTCCGTGCTGGCCGCCAAAGGCCTCTCGGAGAAGCGCAGCTTCGATTCCATCGACAACGCCCCCGAGGAAAAGGAGCGCGGCATCACCATCAACACCGCCCACGTGGAGTATTCGACGGCCAACCGTCACTACGCCCACGTGGACTGCCCGGGCCACGCCGACTATGTGAAGAACATGGTGACGGGTGCCGCCCAGATGGACGGCGCCATCCTGGTGGTGGCCGCCACCGACGGCCCCATGCCCCAGACCCGCGAGCACATCCTGCTCGGCCGTCAGGTGGGCGTGCCCAAGATCGTCGTGTTCATGAACAAGGTGGACATGGTGGACGACGCGGAGCTGCTGGACCTGGTGGAGATGGAGATCCGCGAGCTGCTGTCCTTCTACGAGTACGACGGCGACAACACCCCGATCATCCGTGGCAGCGCCCTGGGCGCCCTGAACGGTGAGGGCAAGTGGGTGGACACCGTGATGGCCCTGATGGACGCGGTGGACAACTGGATCCCCGTGCCGCCCCGCGAGGTGGAGAAGCCCTTCCTGATGAGCGTGGAGGACGTGTTCACGATCACCGGTCGTGGCACGGTGGCCACCGGCCGCATCGAGACCGGCGTGGTGAAGGTGGGCGACAACGTGGAGATCATCGGCATGCAGGAGCAGAAGATGAACAGCACCTGCACCGGCGTGGAGATGTTCCGCAAGCTGCTCGATCGTGGCGAGGCCGGCGACAACTGCGGCATCCTGCTGCGCGGCATCGAAAAGAAGGACATCCGCCGCGGCATGGTGATCGCCGCCCCCGGCAGCATCACCCCGCACACCGAGTTCAAGGCCGAGATCTACGTGCTGAAGAAGGAGGAAGGCGGACGCCACACCCCCTTCCACAACAAGTACCGCCCGCAGTTCTACTTCCGCACCACCGACGTCACCGGCGAGATCACCCTCGAGGCCGGTCGCGAGATGGTGATGCCGGGCGACAACGTGAGCATCAACGTGAAGCTGATCGTGCCGATCGCCATGGACAAGGGCCTGCGTTTCGCCATCCGCGAGGGTGGCCGTACCGTGGGTGCCGGCCAGGTGACCGAGATCATCAAGTAAGCACAACGACCCTGGTGGCCGGGCCGGTCCGCCGCAAGGTGGACCGGCCTTCGCCGCCGAAAATGGACACAACGAACGGGTGTAGCTCAATTGGTAGAGCGACGGTCTCCAAAACCGTAGGCTGCGGGTTCGATTCCTGCCACCCGTGCCCAAGCAAGCGATCAACGTGGCAAGCTTCAAGACATACCTGAGCGAGAGCTACAACGAGCTCGTCAACAAGGTCTCCTGGCCCACCTGGAAGGAGCTGCAGGGCAGCGCCATCGTCGTGCTCGTCACCGCGCTCATCATCAGCCTGGTGGTGTTCGTGATGGACTACGTGTTCGGCGTGCACAACATGACCAACACCTCCTTCTGGAAGGGGATCCTCGGTTTCATCTACAAACTGATGAGCTGACCATGGCCGTAGCGACCGCCAACCGCAAGTGGTATGTCATCCGCGCCATCTCCGGGAAGGAGAAGAAGGTGAAGGAGCGCATCGAGAGCGAAGTGAAGCGCTCGAACATGGGCACGTACATCACCCAGGTCCTCATCCCCACCGAGAAGTTCTACCAGATCCGCGACGGCAAGAAGGTGAGCAAGGAGCGCAACTTCTTCCCCGGCTACGTGCTGATGGAGGCCGACCTCACCGGCGAGATCGCCCACAGCATCAAGAACCTGCCGGACGTGATCGGCTTCCTCGGGGCCGAGAAGGGCGGCGATCCGGTGCCCCTTCGCCAAAGCGAGGTGAACCGCATCCTGGGCACCGTGGACGAACTGGCCGAGACCGAGGAGGCCATTCACAACCCCTACCACGTGGGCGAGGGCGTGAAGGTGATCGACGGTCCCTTCAACGGCTTCAACGGCGTGATCGAGGAGATCAACGAGGAGAAGAAGAAGCTCAAGGTGATGGTGAAGATCTTCGGAAGGAAGACCCCGCTCGAACTGAGCTTCATGCAAGTGGAAAAAGAGGTCTGAACATCGGAAGGGCGACCCATCGGATCGCCCCGTCATCACGATAGAAGAAGCAAGAGAACAACCCGTCCGAGTCCGCCGAAAGACGGACGCCAGCAGGACACAAACCCAGAACAATGGCCAAGGAAGTATCGGGGCTGATCAAGCTCCAGGTGAAAGGAGGGGCGGCGAACCCCTCGCCCCCCATCGGCCCGGCGCTCGGCGCCAAGGGCGTGAACATCATGGAGTTCTGCAAGCAGTTCAATGCGCGCACGCAGGACAAGGCCGGCAAGGTGCTGCCCGTGGTGATCACCGTGTACAGCGACAAGAGCTTCGACTTCGTCATCAAGACGCCGCCGGCGGCCGTGCAGATCATCGAGCAGGCCAAGATCAAGGGCGGCAGCGGGGTGCCCCACACCAAGAAGGTGGGCAGCATCACGTGGGACCAGGTGAAGGTCATCGCCGAGGACAAGATGCCCGACCTGAACTGCTTCACGCTGAAGAGCGCCATGAGCATGGTGGCCGGAACGGCCCGCAGCATGGGCGTGACGGTGACCGGTACGAACCCCTTTGAGAACGCTTGATGCCATGGCGACCCTGACCAAGAAACGCAAGGCCGCGATGGCCAAATACGACGCCACCAAGAGCTATGAGCTCAAGGATGCCGCGTCCATCGTCAAGCAGATCAGCACCACCAAGTTCGACGCCACGGTGGACATCGCCGTGCGCCTCGGGGTGGACCCCAAGAAGAGCACCGAGATGGTGCGCGGCACGGTGAGCCTTCCCCACGGGACGGGCCGCGACGTGCGCGTGCTGGTGCTGGCCGACCCCGCCAAGTGCGAGGAGGCCACCGCGGCCGGCGCCGACATGGCCGGCCTCGACGAGTTCGTCGAGAAGATCAAGGGCGGCTGGACGGATGTGGACGTGATCATCTGCACGCCCAACGTGATGGCCAAGGTGGGTGCGCTGGGCCGTGTGCTCGGTCCCCGCGGCCTGATGCCCAACCCCAAGACCGGCACGGTGACCATGGACGTGGCCAAGGCCGTGAAGGAGGTGAAGGCGGGCAAGATCGACTTCAAGGTGGACAAGGCCGGCATCATCCACGCGGTGATCGGAAAGGCCTCGTTCGACGCCCAGAAGCTGAGCGAGAACGCCCACGAGCTGATCCAGACCCTGATCAAGCTGAAGCCCAGCACCGCGAAGGGCGCATACATCAAGAGCATCGCCATCAGCAGCACGATGAGCCCGGGCGTCAAGGTGGACACCCGTACCGTGCAGTAACCCCAGATCCCCGAGAACCATGGCAACCCGTACCGAAAAGGACCAGGCGATCGCCGTACTGGTCGAGGAGATCAAGGCGACCAACGTGCTGTACCTGGCCGACACCAGCGAGCTGACGGCCGAGGCCACCAGCAACCTGCGCCGCGCCTGCCACAAGAGCGGCATCCGCATGAAAGTGGTGAAGAACACCCTTCTGCAGAAGGCGATGGAGCGCGTCGAGGGCCGCGACTACAGCGGCCTGCTGGGCTCGCTCAAGGGACAGACCTCGATCCTGTTCGCCGACAAGGGCAACACCCCGGCGAAGGTGATCCAGGACTTCCGCAAGAGCCACAAGAAGCCCGTGCTGAAGAGCGCCTGGATCGATGAGGCCGTCTTCATCGGCGACGACCAGGTGGCCGTGCTGGCCAAGCTCAAAGGCAAGGAGGAGCTCATCGGTGACATCATCGCGCTGCTCCAAAGCCCGATCAAGAACGTGCTTGGCGGCCTCCAGGCCTCCGGTGGCCAGAAGGTCGCCGGCCTGGTGAAGGCCCTGCAGGAGCGCGCCGCTTGACAACAGACCACGAGGGCGACCCGACCGTCGCCCCCACGAACGCGTTACGCACAGTCCGCTTCCCCGAACAACAAGTAACAACCCCGAACAATGGCAGACATCAAATCCCTGGGCGATCAGCTCGTGAGCCTCACCGTGAAGGAGGTGAACGACCTGGCCCAGTACCTGAAGGACGAGTACAAGATCGAGCCCGCCGCCGCAGCCGTGGCCGTGGCCGCCGGTGGCGCCGCCGCCGGTGGTGGCGAAGCCGCTCCGGCCAAGACCAGCTTCGACGTGATCCTGAAGTCCGGCGGCCAGAACAAGCTGGCCGTGGTGAAGCTGGTGAAGGAGCTTTCGGGCCTCGGCCTGAAGGAGGCCAAGGACCTGGTGGACGGCGCTCCCAAGCCGCTGAAGGAGGGCGTCTCCAAGGAGGAGGCCGAGTCCGTTAAGCAGCAACTGACGGAGGCCGGCGCAGAGGTCGAGGTCAAGTAAAGCCCCTGACGACGAAACGACCACGGCGCTCCGGACAGACCCCTTGCGGGGCCTGATCGGATGCGTCGTGGTCGCACGTCGTTCCCCGCCCTGATGTGCATGCCCGGCGCCCGGCGCCCGGCCGCACCCGAAGTTCCCGGTCCCTTCCCGTTCCCTTTCCCCGATCGCAACCCATGGCCCAGGCGAAGACCATCAGCAAGAAGAGCAAGCGCATCGACTTCGGCTCGAACCCCCTGCCGACCCCGTATCCCGACTTCCTCGAGATCCAGCTCAAGAGCTTCGAGGAGTTCTTCCAGATCGAGACCCTCCCGGAGAACCGGGTCAGCGAGGGCCTCTTCAAGGTGTTCTCGGAGAACTTCCCGATCACCGACACGCGCAACCAGTTCGTGCTGGAGTTCCTCGATTACTTCATCGATCCCCCGCGCTACAGCATCGATGAGTGCATCGAACGGGGCCTCACCTACAGCGTGCCCCTGAAGGCCAAGTTGAAGCTCTACTGCACCGACCCCGAGCACGAGGACTTCGAGACCATCGTGCAGGATGTCTACCTGGGCCAGATCCCCTACATGACCCCGCGCGGCAGCTTCGTGGTGAACGGCGCCGAGCGCGTGGTGGTGAGCCAGCTGCACCGCAGCCCCGGCGTGTTCTTCGGCCAGAGCCGCCACGCCAACGGCACCAAGCTGTACAGCGCCCGCGTAATCCCCTTCAAGGGCTCGTGGATCGAGTTCGCCACGGACATCAACGGGGTGATGTACGCTTACATCGACCGAAAGAAGAAGCTGCCCGTGACCACGCTGCTGCGGGCCATCGGGTTCGAGAGCGACAAGGACATCCTCAACATCTTCGGCCTGGCCGACGAGGTGAAGGTGACCAAGGCCGCCATGAAGGAGGCCGTGGGCCGCAAACTGGCCGCCCGCGTGCTGAAGACCTGGGTGGAGGATTTCGTGGACGAGGACACCGGCGAGGTGGTGAGCATCGAGCGCAACGAGGTGCTCATCGACCGCGAGACCATCCTGGAGGAGCAGCACGTGGAGGAGATCATGGAGAGCGGCGCCAAGACCATCATCCTGCACAAGGCCGGGGTGAACGCCGCCGACTACGCCCTGATCTACAACACCCTGCAGAAAGACACCTCCAACTCCGAAAAGGAGGCCGTGGAGGTGATCTACCGCCAGCTGCGCAACGCCGAGCCGCCCGATCTGGAGACCGCCCGCGGGGTGATCGACAAGCTGTTCTTCAGCGAGCAGCGCTACGACCTCGGCGAGGTGGGCCGCTACCGCATCAACAAGAAGCTGGGCTTGGAGAGCGAGCTCAGCGTGCGTGTGCTCACCAAGGAGGACATCATCAGCATCATCCGCTACCTGATCGAGCTGGTGAACTCCAAGGCCGATGTGGACGACATCGACCACCTGAGCAACCGCCGCGTGCGCACCGTGGGCGAGCAGCTGCACGCCCAGTTCGGCGTGGGCCTGGCCCGCATGGCCCGCACCATCCGCGAGCGCATGAACGTGCGCGACAACGAGGTGTTCACGCCCACCGACCTGATCAACGCCAAGACCCTGAGCTCGGTGATCAATTCGTTCTTCGGAACGAACCAGCTGAGCCAGTTCATGGACCAGACCAACCCGCTGGCCGAGATCACCCACAAGCGCCGCATGAGCGCCCTGGGCCCCGGCGGTCTGAGCCGCGAGCGCGCCGGCTTCGAGGTGCGCGACGTGCACTACACCCACTACGGGCGCCTGTGCACCATCGAAACGCCTGAGGGACCGAACATCGGTCTGATCAGCAGCCTCTGCGTGTACAGCAAGATCAACAGCCTGGGCTTCATCGAAACCCCCTACCGACCGGTGGTGGAGGGCAAGGTGGACCTGAAGGCCGTGCCGGTCTACCTCAGCGCCGAGGAGGAGGACAACAAGATGATCGCCCAGGCCAACGCCCAGGTGACCACCGAGGGCGTGTTCAACAGCAACCGCGTGAAGGCCCGCCTGATGGGCGACTTCCCCGTGGTGGCGCCCAAGGAGATCAACCTGATGGACGTGGCGCCCAACCAGATCGCCTCCATCGCCGCCAGCCTGATCCCCTTCCTGGAGCACAACGACGCCAACCGCGCGCTGATGGGCTCCAACATGATGCGCCAGGCCGTGCCGCTGCTGCGGCCCGAGAGCCCCATCGTGGGAACCGGCCTGGAGGAATTGGTGGCCCGCGACAGCCGTGTGCTGCTCACCGCCGAGGGCGAGGGCGTGGTGAAGTACGTCGACAGCGACCGCATCGTCATCGAGTACAAGCGCACCGAGGAGGACCGCATCGTGACCTTCCACGGCGACGAGAAGGAGTACAAGCTCACCAAGTTCCTGAAGACCAACCAGAGCACCTGCATCAACCTGCGCCCCATCGTGCGCAAGGGCGAGAAGGTCACCTACGGGCAGACCCTGTGCGAGGGCTATGCCACGCAGGACGGCGAGCTGGCCATCGGCCGCAACCTGCGGGTGGCCTTCATGCCCTGGAAGGGCTACAACTTCGAGGACGCCATCGTGATCAGCGAGCGCGTGGCCCGCGAGGACATCTTCACCTCCATCCACATCGATGAGTACATCATGGAGGTGCGCGACACCAAGCGCGGCCTGGAGGAACTGACGGCCGACATCCCGAACGTGAGCGAGGAGGCCACCAAGGACCTCGACGAGAACGGCCTGATCCGCATCGGTGCGGAGATCAACGAGGGCGACATCCTCATCGGCAAGATCACGCCGAAGGGCGAGACCGACCCCAGCCCCGAGGAGAAGCTGCTGCGCGCCATCTTCGGCGACAAGGCCGGCGATGTGAAGGACGCCTCGCTGAAGGCGCCCCCCAGCACCAAGGGCGTGGTCATCGACAAGAAGCTCTTCAGCCGCGCCATCAAGGACAAGAAGGGCAAGACCAACGAGAAGTCCGTCCTGGAGGCCATCGACAAGGACTACGAGAAGGAGCTGGGCGAGCTGAAGAACGTGCTCATCGACAAGATGATGCAGCTGCTCAACGGCCAGGCCTCCAACGGCGTGTACAACAAGTACAAGGAGGAGCAGATCAAGAAGGGCGTCAAGTTCACCCCCAAGGTGCTGCAGGCCATCGATTTCATCACGGTGGACCCCACGAACTGGACGGCCGATAAGAAGGTCAACGAACTGGTGCGCCAGCTCATCCACAACTACAACATCAAGCACAACGACGTCAGTGGCGTCTACAAGCGCAAGAAGTTCCAGGTGAGCATCGGCGACGAGCTGCCCGCAGGCATCGTGAAGCTGGCCAAGGTGTACGTGGCCGCCAAGCGCAAGCTGGCGATCGGCGACAAGATGGCCGGCCGCCACGGCAACAAGGGCATCGTGGCCCGCATCGTGCGCGACGCCGACATGCCCTATCTGGAGGACGGGACACCGGTGGACATCGTACTGAACCCGCTGGGCGTGCCGAGCCGCATGAACCTGGGGCAGATCTACGAGACGGTGCTGGGCTGGGCCGGTCTGAGGCTGGGCCGCAAGTACGCCACACCGATCTTCGACGGCGCCACGCTGGACGAGATCCACGCGCAGACCGACGAGGCCAGCGTGCCCCGTTTCGGACGCACCTACCTGCACGACGGCGGCACCGGGCATCGGTTCGACCAGCCGGCCACCGTGGGCGTGATCTACATGATCAAGCTCGCCCACATGGTGGACGACAAGATGCACGCCCGTTCCATCGGCCCCTACAGCCTGATCACCCAGCAGCCGTTGGGCGGCAAGGCCCAGTTCGGCGGCCAGCGCTTCGGCGAGATGGAGGTGTGGGCCCTGGAGGCCTTCGGCGCCAGCAACATCCTGCAGGAGATCCTCACCGTGAAGAGCGACGACGTGGTGGGCCGTGCCAAGGCCTACGAGAGCATCGTGAAGGGCGAACCCCTGCCCACACCGGGCATCCCCGAGTCCTTCAACGTGCTGCTTCACGAACTGCGCGGCCTCGCGCTCAACGTGTCGCTCGAATGAAGAGCGCCATGCGGTCACCCAACGTCGAACGCCTTGCCTAGTCAACCATGAAGAAGGAGGTCAAGCTCAACAGCAACTTCAACAAGATCGTCATCAGCCTCGCCAGCCCCGAGCTGATCCTGGAGCGCAGCCATGGGGAGGTGATCAAGCCCGAAACGATCAACTACCGCACGTACAAGCCCGAGCGCGACGGCCTGTTCTGCGAGCGCATCTTCGGTCCGGTGAAGGATTTCGAATGCCACTGCGGCAAGTACAAGCGCATCCGCTACAAGGGGATCGTGTGCGACCGCTGCGGCGTGGAGGTCACCGAGAAGAAGGTGCGCCGCGAGCGCATGGGCCACATCCAGCTCGTGGTGCCCGTGGCCCACATCTGGTACTTCCGCAGCCTGCCCAACAAGATCGGCTATCTGCTGGGCCTGCCCACCAAGAAGCTCGACCAGATCATCTACTACGAACGCTACGTGGTGGTGCAGGCCGGTCTGGCCAAGAACAAGGAGGGCAACCCCGTGCAGTACCTCGACTTCCTCACCGAGGAGGAGTACCTGGACATCCTCGACCAATTGGGCAAGGAGAACCAGTACCTCGATGATGCCGACCCCAACAAGTTCATCGCCCGCATGGGTGCCGATGCGCTGCAGGAACTGCTCAAACGCCTCGACCTCGACAGCCTGAGCTACGACCTGCGCCACAAGGCCAACACCGAGACCAGCCAGCAGCGCAAGAACGAGGCCCTCAAGCGCCTCAACGTGGTGGAGGCCTTCCGCGACGCCAACAGCCGCCGCGAGAACAAGCCCGAGTGGATGATCGTGAAGGTGGTGCCTGTGATCCCGCCCGAGCTGCGCCCCCTGGTGCCCTTGGACGGCGGCCGTTTCGCCACCTCCGACCTGAACGACCTGTACCGCCGCGTGATCATCCGCAACAACCGCCTCAAGCGCCTCATCGAGATCAAGGCGCCCGAGGTGATCCTGCGCAACGAGAAGCGCATGCTGCAGGAGGCCGTGGACAGCCTCTTCGACAACAGCCGCAAGAGCAGCGCCGTGAAGAGCGAGAGCAACCGCCCGCTGAAGTCCCTGAGCGACTCGCTCAAGGGCAAGCAGGGCCGCTTCCGCCAGAACCTGCTCGGAAAGCGCGTGGACTACAGCGCCCGTTCCGTGATCGTGGTGGGCCCCGAGCTGAAGCTGCACGAGTGCGGCCTTCCCAAGGACATGGCGGCCGAGCTCTTCAAGCCCTTCATCATCCGCAAGCTCATCGAGCGGGGGATCGTGAAGACGGTGAAGAGCGCGAAGAAGATCGTGGACAAGAAGGAGCCCGTGGTGTGGGACATCCTGGAGAACGTGCTGAAGGGGCACCCGGTGCTGCTGAACCGCGCACCAACGCTGCACCGCCTCGGTATCCAGGCCTTCCAGCCGAAGCTGATCGAAGGCAAGGCGATCCAGCTGCACCCCTTGGTGTGTACCGCGTTCAACGCCGACTTCGACGGTGACCAGATGGCCGTGCATGTGCCCCTGGGTCATGCCGCCATCCTGGAGGCCCAGTTGCTGATGCTGGCCAGCCACAACATCCTGAACCCGGCCAACGGCGCGCCCATCGCGGTGCCCAGCCAGGACATGGTGCTCGGCCTGTACTACATCACCAAGGGCCGCAAGAGCGACAAGGAGCGCGCGATGAAGGGCGAGGGCCGGAGCTTCTACAGCCCCGAGGAGCTCATCATCGCCTACAACGAGGGCCAGGTGGACCTGCACAGCTGGATCAAGGTGCGCTGGACCGATCCCAAGACGGGCACCTCCCGCATGATCGAGACCACCTGCGGCCGCGTGCTCTTCAACGAGGTGGTGCCCGACGAAGTGGGCTTCATCAACGAACTGCTGACCAAGAAGGCGCTGCGCGACATCATCGGCCTGGTGCTGAAGGAGTGCGGCACCGCCAAGGCGGCGCAGTTCCTCGACGACATCAAGGAGCTGGGCTTCATGAGCGCCTTCAAAGGCGGCCTGTCCTTCAACCTGATGGACGTGGTGGTGCCCGATGAGAAGGACAAGCTGGTCGGCGCCGCCCAGAAGGAGGTGGACGAGGTGACCAACAACTACAACATGGGCCTCATCACCAACAACGAGCGGTACAACCAGACGATCGACATCTGGACGCACACCAACTCGAAGGTGACGTTCAGCCTCATGGAGCGCATCAAGAGCGACAAGCAGGGCTTCAACTCCATCTACATGATGATGGACAGCGGCGCCCGCGGCTCGAAGGAGCAGATCCGCCAGCTGAGCGGCATGCGCGGCCTGATGGCCAAGCCCCAGAAGAGCGGCGGCGGCGGCGGTCAGGACATCATCGAGAACCCCATCCTGTCCAACTTCAAGGAGGGCCTGTCCATCCTGGAGTACTTCATCAGCACCCACGGTGCCCGCAAGGGCCTGGCCGATACCGCGCTGAAGACCGCCGACGCCGGATACCTCACACGCCGTCTGGTGGACGTGGCTCAGGACGTGGTGATCACCACCGAGGACTGCGGCACGCTCCGCGGTCTGGTGGCCACCGCCCTGAAGAAGAACGAGGAGGTGGTGGAGAGCCTGCACGACCGCATCCTGGGTCGCACCGCGGTGCACGACATCCATCATCCGCAGACCGGCGAACTGCTGGTGGCCAGTGGTGAGCAGATCAACGAGGACATCGCCGCCGCCATCGGGGCCAGCCCCATCGAGGAGGTCGAGATCCGCAGCGTGCTCACCTGCGAACAGAAGCAGGGCGTGTGCGGCAAGTGCTACGGCCGCAACCTGGCCACCGGCCGCAAGGTGCAGATGGGCGAGGCCGTGGGCGTCATCGCCGCGCAGTCCATCGGCGAACCCGGCACCCAGCTCACCCTGCGCACCTTCCACGTGGGCGGTGTGGCCGGCAAGATCACCGAGGAGAGCCAGATCACGGCCAAGTACGACGGCATCCTGGAGATCGACGAGCTGCGCACCGTGAAGAAGAAGGACCGCAAAGGCGAGAACGCCGAGGTGGTCATCAGCCGCAGCACCGAGATGCGCATCGTGGACAGCAACACGGGCATCGTGCTCACCACCAGCAACGTGCCCTACGGCGCCTACCTGTACGGCAAGGCCGGCAAGGTGAAGAAGGGCGACGTGATCTGCACCTGGGACCCGTACAACGCGGTCATCATCTCCGAACTGGCCGGAAGCCTGTCCTTCGAGAGCATCGAGGAGAGCGTGACCTACCGGGAGGAGATCGACGAGCAGACCGGCTTCACCGAGAAGGTGATCGTGGAGAGCCGCGACAAGAAGAAGAACCCGACGATCCGCATCATGGATCCCAAGGGCAAGGAGGAGCTGAAGAGCTACAGCCTGCCGGTGGGCGCCCACATCATCGTGGAGGACGGACAGAAGATCGAGGCCGGCGACGTGCTGGTGAAGATCCCCCGCACCAGCGGCAAGGGCGGTGACATCACCGGCGGTCTGCCGCGCGTGACGGAGCTCTTCGAGGCCCGCAACCCCAGCAACCCGGCCATCGTCAGCGAGATCGACGGCATCATCTCCTACGGCAAGATCAAGCGCGGCAATCGCGAGATCATCGTGGAGAGCCGCACCGGCGAACACAAGTACTACCTCGTGCCGTTGAGCAAGCACATCCTGGTGCAGGAGAACGACTTCGTGAAGGCGGGACAGCCCCTGAGCGACGGCTCCATCAGCCCCACCGACATCCTGGACATCCAGGGCCCCACCCGCGTGCAGGAGTACCTGGTGGACGAGGTGCAGGAGGTGTACCGCATGCAGGGCGTGAAGATCAACGACAAGCACTTCGAGGTGATCGTGCGCCAGATGATGCGGAAGGTGGAGATCGAGGACCCCGGCGACACCCGCTTCCTGGAGAAACAGGCCGTGAACAAGACCGAGTTCATGGGAGAGAACGACGACCTGTTCGACAAGATGGTGGTGACCGACGCCGGAGAAAGCACCACCATGAAGGAGGGCCAGATGGTGACCATGCGCAAGCTGCGCGATGAGAACAGTGTGCTGAAGCGCAAGGACCAGAGGCCGGTGGAGGCCCGCGCCGCCCGCCCGGCCACGGCCCGCACGCTGCTCCAGGGCATCACACGCGCCAGCCTGCAGACGGAGAGCTTCATCAGCGCCGCCTCCTTCCAGGAGACCACCAAGGTGCTGAACGAGGCCGCCGTGAACGCCAAGGAGGACAACCTCAACGGCCTCAAGGAGAACGTCATCGTCGGCCATCTCATTCCCGCCGGTACCGGTACCCGCCGCTTCCAGGAGGTCACCGTGTACAACAAGGAGGAGTACGCCCGCATGATGGCCGACAACCTGGCCGCCCAGGAGATCGACGAGTGAACATGAGTGGCGCGTATTGAGCAGGCGAGTGGCGAGTGCCGTTGATAGTTCGGCACTCGACACTCGCCGTTCGCCACTCGAACAAGCCTGACCATGGCCGACCAGAAAGACCAACCCCGACCCAACCAACTGAACATCGAGATCAGCGAGGAGGTGGCCGATGGCGTGTACAGCAACCTGGCCATCATCACCCACAGCAACTCGGAGTTCGTGCTCGATTTCGTGCGCGTGATGCCCGGGGTGCCGAAGGCCAAGGTGCGCGCCCGCATCCTGCTGACCCCCCAGCACGCCAAACGCCTCATGCGCGCCCTGGCGGACAACGTGCAGAAGTACGAGCAGGTGCACGGTGCGATCCGCGAGACCGAGATGCCCGAGGTGCCGATGAACTTCGGCGGGCCCACGGCACAGGCCTGAGACCGACCACCCTGATGAACGAGGCCCCGGTGACGGGGCCTTGTCATTCCCAGCTGCGCTGGGCGAAGATGACGTAGCCGAAGTTGAGGCTGAAGGCCCAGGGCTCGGGCAGGCCGTCGATGTAGCTCGTGTTGAACCAGATGGGCCCCACCGGGCTTTGATAGATCAGCGAGCCGGAGGCCAGATAGGCCCGGTCGCTCACCGCCAATCCCGCCTCCGGCTCGTCGTCGGCCGCGCGCAGGATCGCCCGGTAGGGCTGGAACACGTAGCCCTCCAAGCGCAGGTCGAACCTGTTGCGCGACACGGCGATGATGGTGCGCACCCCGCCGGCGATGTACTGCTGCGCGCGGAAGTTCTCCAGGAAATAGGTGCGGCTCTCCGGTGTGGGCTGGAACACCGGCGCCCGCATCACGGTGGCCGTGTAGTTGGCGAAGAAGGGGTAGTTGCTGTAGAGCGCCTCCGCCAACGCGCCGAACCGGAACACACCGCGCTCCAGGAAGTACTTGTCCAGCGTCGCCTTCAGGAAGAACCAGTCGTGCTGGTCGCGCACCAGGTCCCGCTGGGCGTTCGTGCTGCCGGGCTCGGTGCGCTCCTGGCCGGTGACGTAGCGCGCCTCGAACTTCAACTGATCACCGGCGTTGGCGTGCTGCTTGCGGTTCAGGGAATTGCGCTCCACGATGAAGCCGCCCGTCCAGTGCACGAGTTCGGTCACATCGGCCGTGTCCGTGGGGCTGAAGTCGAGCTGCTGGTAGTAGCTGTCGCGTGTCTGCCCGTACTTGACATCGAAGCGCAGCCGGCCCTTGTTCCCCAGGCCGACGCCGGCGTTCAACCCGCCCCAGGTCTCCCGCAGCACCAGGAAGGACGGGCGCACCTCGTCGAAGAAGGTGGCGAAGCTCCGGAAGTGGTCCATGCGGTGGATGGTGAACAGCGGCTCCAGGTAGATGGGCGCCGCCGTGGGCAGGTCGGCCCGAAGGCGCACCTGGCCGGCCGCGTAGAACTTGCCGAACCACGATAACGCCTGCAAGGAGGAGCTCCAGCGACCGAACAGGTTGTATCGCAGCCCCACCATGCCCGTGTTGATCGGACGCGAGGAGAACATGCCGCCGAACCGGGCGTGCAGGTCCTTCTCGGCGCGCACGTCGACGCGCAGGTCGAAATCACCCCGTTCCGGCACGTAGCGGGCGATGGGGAAGAGGCGGCCGATGTTGTCGTCATCGTGCAGGCGGAAATAGAGGCTCTTGAACCGCCGCATGGCGATCGTACTGTCCCGATCGGTGAGCATCCGTTCCACATACCTCGTCTGTCCCTTGCGCAGGCCCGTGACCTCCAGGCCTCCAAAGCGAAGCGCGGGCCACCTTGCCCGGAAGGCCGCCCTTCGTGCGGCCACCTCAGCCTGGGCCACCCGCCTGGGGATCAGCGCCTCGATCTCCGGCATCCACTCCATGGCGGCCGCGTAGCCTTCCTCGATCGTGGGGCCGATCCTGCTGAAATCGAACAGGCCCGTGTTGGTGCGCGGCTCGATGATGAGCCCGTAGTCGCACCGCACCGAATAGTCCGTGGGCTCCTGGAGCATGGCCTTCAGCTGGCTCAGCAGGTCGTCCTCGGTGGGTGGTGCGGAGTTGCTGGCCACGTTGCTGCCGATGATCACATCGGGCAGGAACTCTTCGTACATCACGTCGCTGGGGAAGTTGTTGTACAGGCCGCCGTCCATCATCAGGTGCCCGTCCACCCGGATGGGCTTGAAGTAGAACGGGTAGCTCATGCTGGCGCGCACTGCCTGGGCCAGATCTCCCCGCCTGAACAGCACCGCACGCTGCGCCGTGATGTCGCTGGCCACGCAGCGGAAGGGCACGAACAGGCTGTCCATGTCGTAGCCGCTGGCGGCCCCGGCACCGGCGAAGCCGCGCATCTGCTCGAAGTCGATCAGCACGGGGCTTCGCAGGTTGGTGGGCAGGGAGGTCTGAAGCAGGGTGTCCAGGTCGATCTTCACATTGATCACCGAGGCATCGGGCTGGTCGTGCTTGAAGAAGTAGGTGTAGCGGTCCTCCACGCGGCCCTCGGCCATGGTGCGGAACTGGTCCGTCCGGAACAGGCTGTCGATCTCGTGCGGCGAATACCCTGCGGCGTACATGGCGCCCACCAAGGCCCCCATGCTGCTGCCCGTGATGCGGTCGATGGGGATGCCATGGTCCTCCAGCGCCATGAGCACCCCGATGTGCGTCATGGCCGACGCCCCGCCGCCGCTGAGCACCACGCCCACGGTCTGGGCCGGGCTCCCGAGGGGAAGCAGCAGCAGAGCGAGGAGAAGTCCGCGAAGGCGCATGGGCGATGCGCAAAAGTAGGCCGGGGCCTCCCGGCCATCAGGCCATCCATCCGGCTCTCAGTCCGCTGAAGTAGGCCGGAGCCTTCAGCAACCGGCTGCCGTACCAGCTGAAGAGTTCGCCGTCCACCAGATGCACCGGGGTGCCGGGGCAGAGCATGTTGTAGGGCTGGATGTGCTTTTCAGCGAAGGGGAAGGGTTCCGAGGAGAGCAGGATCACGTCCGGGTCGGCGGCGGCGAGCTCGGCGGGGGAGACCTGCGGATAGCGCTCTGTGCGGTGGGCGAAGGCGTTGGTGAGGCCGCCGCGCGCGAGCATGTCGTTCACGAAGGTGTCGTTGCCGGCCACCATCATGGGCTCGTGCCAGATGAGGTACGCGGCCGAAAGGGGAGGGGTGAGCGGCTGCAACGTGGCGAAGGCGTGCCCGATCCCGGTCGCGAGCGCTTCGGCCTTGCTGGTGGTGCCGGTGAGCGCGCCCACGCGCCGGATCATGTCCAGGGCCCCGTCCAGCTCGCGCACATCGCTCATCCACACCGGGAACTCGCGTTCGAGCGCTTCGATGTCGGCCTGTGCGTTCTCCTCCTTGTTGCCGATGATCAGGTCGGGTCTCAAGTCGCGCACCTTGTCGAGGTCCACCTGCTTGGTGCCGCCGACGCGCGCCTTGCCGCGGAACCAGGCCTCCGGGTGGATGCAGAACTTGGTGATGCCCACCACGCGTTCGCCCAGGCCCAGGTCGTGCAGCAGCTCGGTCTGCGAGGGGACCAGGGAAATGATGCGTTCCGGCCGTTCGGTCACCTGGAGGGTGCGGCGCATCTGGTCGGTGACGGTGCGCATCAGGTTCAGAAGATCAGATCATGAGATGATCAGATGATGGGGCGATCGCCCAACTCACCCTTTGCTCGGAACGAAGAACCACCGATAAGCGAGCAGAACGGAGAGCACGGTCGCTGAGCCAAGGGAAACCCAGCCGGTCCTTGATCGGATGATCATCCATTCTGCTTGACGCCCCAAAAGGATCTCTGTTGCGGACTCCAAGTACTTCAGGTCAAGCCCGACGTTGACCAAAGCCAGATTCGAATAGGCCCAGCCGATGAAAGCAACGAACGAGATGACCAGAAGACCCGCAGCTGGATATCGTGCTCTCATTTTCATTCTCCCGTGCTTCGCCTCAACCCGGCGCTCGTCTGCTCACCGGATGCGTGGCTGATCATGCCGCTGCCTGCCGCTTCTCGGCCAGTTCCCGTAGGAATTCCGGACACAGGTCGAACCCGTTCGGCCAGGAAATGCCACCGCCCGGCTCGGTGGCCACTTGTGCGAAGAGGTCGGGAGCGGCGACCTGCAAAGCGATGCCTTTGGTGAGCAAAGGCTGTAGGTCGACCTCCGCTTGGAAGCCATCCGCGAAGGTCAGGATGAGCCGGTTCGCGGCTAGTGGAATGACCTTGACGACCGTGTTCATGACACTTAGCTAGTGGATCGATCGGTGAAGGAAGCTCGCCCTCCACAGCACGGTTCCAGTTGGCCAGCAGTTCCGTGCGGTGTAGGATGCCCACTCGAGTACAAGCGCGTGCGCCCTACCAGGCAAGGATCCGGCGATCAGTTCAAGGGTTCTGATGTCGAATTCTGCGCATTGGCCTTGGTATTCCGCATGAAAGTGCGGCGGGTTGTGGTCCATGAATTACATCCGGATGATGATCCCATAGAAGCGGCAGAGTTCAGGCATGATCCCGAGGGTTACCGCAATTTCCCAATGATGTCCTGCTTGGTGATGATCCCGTACCCGTTCGGCTGCTCCACCAGCACCGCCGGGCTGCCGTTCCCCAGCTTCTTCGCGATCTCGTCCAGGTGCGCATCGGGCGGAACCACGGGCAGGGCCGGGCCCATCACCACGCGGGCCTTCTGCGTCCGCACGTCGGCGTCCTCCAGGATGGCATCGAACAGGCGGGCATCGGTGATGGTGCCCACCGGCTTGCCGGCTTCGAACACGGGCAACTGGTCGATGTTGTGCTTGCGCATCTTGTCGATCGCGGCGAGCACGGGCTCCTCGGCCTCCACGCTGAGCAACTGCAGGTCCTTGCCTTTCAGCAGGTCGCCGGCGGTGGGCTTCTCCTCCACGAGGAAACCGCGCTCGCGCATCCAGTCGTCGTTGAACATCTTGCCCACGTAGCGGCTGCCGTGGTCGTGGAAGATCACCACCACCACTTCGCCCTTCTTGAAGTGGTCCTTTAGCTGCAGCAGGCCCGCCATGGCCGCGCCGGCGCTGTTGCCCACGAAGATGGCCTCGTCCTTCACGATCTTCCGCGTGTAGATGGCGGCGTCGCGGTCGGTGACCTTCTCAAAGTGGTCGATGAGGCTGAGGTCGACGTTCTCCGGCACGAAGTCCTCGCCGATGCCCTCGGTGATGTACGGGTAGATCTCGTTCTTGTCGAAGATGCCGGTCTCCTTCAACTTCTTGAACACGGAGCCGTAGGTGTCGATGCCCCAGACCTTGAGGTTCGGGTTCTTCTCCTTCAGAAAGCGCGCGGTGCCGCAAATGGTGCCACCGGTGCCCACGCCCACCACGAGGTGGTCGATCTTGCCGCCGGTCTGCTCCCAGATCTCGGGCCCGGTCTGCTCGTAATGCGCGCGGGCATTGCTGGGGTTGTCGTACTGGTTGGCCTTCCAGCTGTTGGGCACTTCCTTCACCAGGCGGCTGCTCACGCTGTAATAGCTGCGCGGGTCCTCGGGGTCCACGTTGGTGGGGCACACGATCACCTCGGCGCCGAAGGCGCGCAGGATGTCCACCTTCTCCTTGCTCTGCTTGTCGGTGGTGGTGAAGATGCACTTGTAGCCCTTGATGATGGCGCCGATGGCCAGGCCCATGCCGGTGTTGCCGCTGGTGCCCTCGATGATGGTGTAGCCCGGCTTCAACAGGCCTGCCTTCTCGGCGTCCTCGATCATCTTGATCGCCATGCGGTCCTTGATCGAGTTGCCGGGGTTGAAGGTCTCGACCTTGGCGAGCACGGTGGCGGCGACGTCCTTGGTGATGCGGTTCAGCTTCACCAGGGGCGTGTTGCCGATGGTGCTGAGGATGTTCTCGTGGATCTGCATGGCTCCGCGAAGGTAGACCGACGCGTCGGTCGGGTAGGGGCGACCGGATCCACGTCCCTAGTCGAAGCGGATGGCACGGGCCGGTGCGATGCGGGTCACCAGCATGCTGGGCAGCACCAGCGCGGCCACGCACACCATCAGGGTGCCCGCGTTCAGCAGCAGCATGGGCCAGAGCTCCAGGTCCACCGGCACCACGTCCACGTAGTAGCTCTCCACAGGCAGGCGCACCCAGCCGGTCCAGCGCTGCACCAGCGCCAGCACCACGCCCAGCAGGTCGCCCCCCAGGATGCCGAGGCCGAGGATGTAGGCGCCGTCCAGCAGGAAGATCCGGCGCACCTGACCATTGGTGGCCCCGAGCGCCTTCAGCACGCCGATCATGGTGGTGCGTTCCAGGATGATGAGGAGCAGGGCACTGGTCATGTTGATCATCGCCACCATCACCATCAGCACGATCACCACGGCCACGTTGGTATCCAGCAGCTCCAGCCAGGCGAAGATCTCCGGGCTCCGCTCGCGCACGGTGGTGAGCCGCTGATCCGGTTCGAGCACCTGCGCGTGCACCACCTCCTCCAGTTCGTCCAGCCGATCGAAGGAGGCAAGGTCCACCTCGATGCCGCCGACATACCGGCGGTGGCTGCCGCCGCCGCCGCCGCGTTCCACGGAGTAGCTTGAGAAGACGGGATAGTTGGTGCCCCACGAGTCCGTGACCCGTTCGAGATCATCGGGCCTCAACCGGACCCAGGCGGTGTCGGGCATGGTCCCGCTGGCATCGTGCACCACGAGCGTCAGGCGTCCATCCTGGTGCGCCAGCTCCGCCGGGTCGATGAGGTGCGGTCCCTTGCCGTGCAGCGCGGTGCCGGGCCACTCGACCATGTGGTCGCGGTCGCCGCCGAAGGCCAGGCCTTCCACGCGGAACAGGCGTGCACGTCCGACGGTGGTATCGCTGACGAGGATCTCCGCCGTCAGGCCCCACTGGGCAAAGCGCTGGAGGTGACCGATGTCCACCACCACCACCTGGTGGTCCACCTGCTCGAGGCCGGTGCGGTACGTGCCCGTCACGGTGAATTTGCGCGGTCGGATGTCGTCGCGGTCCTTCACCAGGTATATCGTGATCGTGTCGCCCACCGCGATGCGCATGCGGTCGGCGAGGTAGGCGCTGATGAGCACCTCGTTCGGCCGTTCGGTGGCGGCGAGCACCGGCAGCCGGCCTTCCACCAGATGGCGTGTGAGGTAGGTGGGGTCCAGGTCGCCTCCGAGGCCGCGCACCACCACGCCTTCGATGTCGCCCTCGGTCTCCACGATGCCGGGCTTGGTGGCGTAAGTCTGCACGTGGGCCACCCCGGGCAGGGCGCGCAAGGCCTCGGCCTGCGCGGGGTCGAACACCATCCGCGGTGTCTCCTTGGGGTCGTTCTGCGCGATGGCGGTGAGCTGCAGATGGCCGCCGATGCCCACCACTTTGGCCCGGATCTCGCGCTGGAAGCCCCGCGTGATCCCCACGGTGAGCACCATGACGGCCATGCCCAGCACGATACCGATCATAGCGATGAGGACGATCGGTCGGGAGAGCCGGTCCTGCCGCTCGGGATCGGCCAGGATGCGGCGCGCGATGAAGCTGGCGAGGCCCATGGCGGCGCAAGGTAGGGCGGGCGCCTCCGGGCTACTTTCGCGCCCGCTCGGACGTCATTCCATCGCTGCCCTCGATCGTTCCGCCATGCCTTCGCTGTTCCCCTTCCTGTTGGGTCTCGCGCTGCTCTCCGCCTGCTCGGCGAAGATGCCGGCCCAGGTGGATCCCCTGCCTCCACCCCATCTTGAGGCCCTGCTCGTGGGAGCGGAACGCACCGCGGAGTACCTGCCCCTGCTGCAGGGAAAGCGCGTGGCCGTGGTCACCAACCAGACCGGACGGGTGGGCGCCGTGCACTTGGTGGACACGCTGGTGGGGCTGGGCGTGCGCGTGACGAAGGTGTTCGCGCCCGAGCATGGGTTCCGGGGCGACGCCGACGCCGGCGAGCAGGTCAAGGACGGCCGCGATGCACCCACCGGGCTGCCACTGGTCTCGCTCTACGGCGACCACAAGAAGCCCCGCCCGGAGCAGCTGCAGGACGTGGATGTGCTGCTCTTCGACATCCAGGACGTGGGGGTGCGCTTCTACACCTACATCAGCACGCTGCACTACGTGATGGAGGCCGCGGCGGACGCCGGGTTGCCGGTGATCGTGCTGGACCGGCCCAACCCCAACGGCTTCTACGTGGACGGCCCGGTGCTGGACCCCAAGCACCGCTCGTTCGTGGGCCTGCACCCCGTGCCGCTGGTGCATGGCATGACGGTGGGGGAGTTCGCCCGCATGATCGCCGGGGAAGGCTGGCTCGGCGAGGGTCGGCAGGTGGCGCTCACGGTGATCCCCTGCACCGGGTACGATCACCGCATGGCCTACGCGCCTCCGGTTCGCCCGAGCCCCAACCTGCCCAACCTCTCCGCGGTGATGCTGTACCCGGCGCTGGGCCTCTTCGAGGGCACCGTGGTCAGCGTGGGCCGTGGCACGGATGCGCCGTTCCAGTGCATCGGCTTCCCCGGCTGTACGCTGGGTTCGTACCGCTTCACGCCGCGCTCGATGCCCGGCGCCAAGGAGCCCCCGTTCAAGGGGCAGGAATGCACCGGACTGGACCTGTCCGAGTACGGCACCTTCTACAGCCGGCTCGATCCGCGTTTGCATCTGGGCTGGCTCATCGGCATGTACCAGGCCGCAGCGGACAAGGACGGGTTCTTCAACCCGTTCTTCGACAAGCTGGCCGGTGGCCCCGATCTGCGGGAGCGCATCCGGCGCGGCGAGACCGAGGAGGCCATCCGGGCTTCATGGAAGCCGGCGGTGGAGGCGTTCCGGTCGGTGCGGGCGCGCTACCTCCTGTATCCGGAGGGCCCCTAAGCATGAAACCCCGAGCATCGCCCGGGGTTCCATGGAGCACATCCGGATCACTCGATCACCAAGCGCTGGATGCGTTCGACCTCGTTCGCGCGCAGCACCACCAGATAGACCCCGGAGGCCGCGCGGCCGCTGAGGTCGATCACCTGCCGCACGGTGCCATCGGCCACCGGCACCTGGCCGTTGTACACCTGTTTGCCGAAGAGGTCGGTGATGGAAAGGTCGGCGGTAGAGGCCTCGATGGGCAGGCCATCGGCCAGCACGTTCACCACATCGCCGCGGTTGGGGTTGGGCCACAGGCGGAACTCGGTCACCGGGCTCTCGATCATGGCGGTCACCCCACGTCCTTGACCCTGGCCCGGTGGCACCGGGGCCGTGGTGATGGTGCACGCGGTGCCCCAGGGACAGTAGTTCGCTCCGCCGTCGTAGCTCACCCGCACCCGCACGTTGTAGGTGGTGTTGTACTGCAGCGGCAGGGTGGCCCAGGCGCTCAGGCGCAAGGCGCTGCCGCTGCTGGTGATGCGGCGCAGGTAGGCACTGTTGATGTCGTCGAACTCCCACTGGTAGGTCACCACGTTGGCCACGTACTGGGTGTGCAGGTATTGCGATCCGTCAAGTACCACGTTCGTGATGCCGCAGGAGTGCAGGTTGCTGTTGATGTCGTTCACCAGCTGGCTGGTCGGGCACTGGTTCACCAGGTCGATCTTCAGGCGGCAGGCCGGACCGAACGCGGTGTACACGCCGTTGACCATGCTGCGCACCCGCACGTTCAGAAGCTGGTTGTGCGGCAGGGGCGAGGTGGTGAGGTTGCTCAGGCGCAGGTAGCTGCACCGGCCGGGGCCCCAAGGGAAGAGGTAGTTGTTGGTGGCATGGGTCATCAGCACCCGGCGGCTGTAACCACCATCGGGGTTGAAGAACCAGAACTGGTAGCCGTCATCGGCCTGGTTGCCCACACCGAACTGGGCGTCCACGGCGGGGTTCTCGTCGGCGGCGATCCAATCCGTGGGCAGCAGGGTCTCCAGGTCGCAGCGGCTCGGACGGATGCGGTCGTTACCCAGCGGCAGGCAGAAGCCGCCGCTGTTGGCGATCTGGCTCACCGAGCCGAAGGCACCGTCATTGGCGTTGTCGATGATGCGCTTGTTGCCGGCGTCGCGCAGCACATATCCACCGGTGGTCATGCCATCACCGAAGCTGTCCATCACGCGCAGCTCGTAGCAGCCGTCGGCGAGCGGGCAGTTCAAAGGCACCGTGGCGTTGTCCGGATAGCCGGATCCGCTGCACAGGGGCGCGCCGCCTCCCTGGGGAATGATCTCCCAGCTGGTCTGGCCGCCGTTAGCGTCGGTGTTCAAGGTGAGGCCCACCACCTGGTTGGTCGGTGTACCCGCACAGACGCAGTTGGCATCATACACGTCGTTCGCCGTGTTCGGGTCGCCGTCGTTGCAAGTCGTGCCCGGGAGGGCAGGACCACCCGGCGTACCGGCGCAGTCCAGCGGCTGGCCCACGCACTGGCAGCTGGCGTTCACCACGTCGTTGCCGGTGTTGGGGTTGCCGTCGTTGCAGGCCGATCCGGGTTCCGCCTGGCCGCAGCCGCAGGTGCCGGGAGCCGTCTTGTTCGGATCCATCGGGCACAGGTCGTTGCAGTCCGGTGTAGCGTCACCGTCGGTGTCCGTGTCCGGCGTACCGCAACCGCATGCACCCGGCGCGATCTTGTTGGGGTCGGTGGGGCAGCCGTCCAGGCAGTCCATCACCGTGTCGCCGTCGCCGTCCACGTCGGGGTTGCCGCAGCCGCAGATGCCTTCCCAGGTCTTGTTCGGGTCCGTGGGGCAGCCGTCCTCACCATCGCACGTGCCGTCACCGTCCGTGTCCGTATAGGTGCCCGCGCAGTTGCAGGAGCCGTCGAGCACGTCATTGAGGGTACAATCGTTGTTGTCGTCGCACGCGCTGCCGATCTGCCCCGGCACCGTGGGACAGTTGTCGTTCGCATCGCACACGCTGTCACCGTCCGTGTCCTGGAAGGTGCCCACGCAATTGCAGGAGCCGTCGAGCACATCGTTGATGGTGCAGGCGTTGCCGTCGTTGCAGGCGCTGCCGATCAGACCGAAGGCGTTCGGGCAGTTGTCCGAGTTGTTGGCCACGTAGCTGGGCGGTTGCGCGCAGGCCTGCTGCGTCACGCCGGGGTCGCCGAAGCTGTCGCCATCCGCATCAGCGTACCAGGTGGTAGCGGTGTTCTCCGTGACGGTGACCGTGGCCTGTGCATTCGCACAGGGCGGCGCGCTCACCGTGTAGGTGTATACCCCGGGGTTCATCGTGGCCGGATCGTAGTTGCCGCCCACCACCGGGCTGGGCCCGCTCCAGATGCCGCCACCGTCCGGCGTGCCGCCCAGCTGGGCGAACAGGCTGACCGGCGCGTCGATGCTGCAGACGGTCACAGTTCCGTTGGTGCCGGCGTTCGGAGCGGGGACGGCCGTCACGGTCCCGGTCGTTGCTTGTGTTGTGCAGCTGTTCGGCGCTGTGGCCGTCACCGTGTAGGTGCGCGTCTGGGTCACCACCACGCCGCTCGGGTTCTGCACGCTGGAGGTGAATCCGCTGGGGGTCGAGGTCCATCCCCAGGTCAACGGGGCACTGCCCACGCCCGTGATGCTCACGTTGTCCACCGCCCACCACCAGTCGTAGGTGGCGGCATAGCGGAAGCGGACATACACTGTCGGCTGTCCCGCGTAACTGTTCAGGTTCAGGTTGGCCTGCGTGAAGGCGTTCCAGTTGCCCTGCGTGGAGCTGTACGTCACCAAGTTGGTGTAGTTCGTGCCATCCGTGGACACATCCACGTAGGCGCGGTCCGAAGCGCCCGAGTTGAACCGATAGTGGTGGTAGAAGTTCAGTGAAGCGGTGGTGTAGCCGACCAGACTGAACGACGGCGATACGAGCGTGGTGGCCGTGATGCCGCCGCTGCCCTGATCATCACTGTTGCTCAGGTAGAACTGGCTGCCATCATTGCTGCTGAACGTGGGGTCGGAGCCGGAGCTCGCGTTGTAGAAGTAGTTGTTCGGACGCAAGGTCCAGGCGGCGTCAGCCGGGGTTCCGCCCGTGGAGCTGTTCGTCGTGGTCCACCCGCCTGCGCCGCTGTTGAAGTTCTGGGACAGGATCGTGCCCGGATAACTGCCCGTTGCCGTGAGGTTCACTGTCCCGTTCACGCACGCCGAAGCGGCCGAGCTGTTCGCGCTCACGCCGGTCGGGGCATCCAGCACGGTCACCGTCACGTTCGTGGTCCCGGCGAAGGCACACCCGGTGTTGGTGCCGCTTACGGTGTAACTGGATGTGCTGGTCGGGTTCGCTGTGACGTTGGCTCCGGTGGTTGCGCTGAGGCCCGCTGCCGGGGACCAGGTGTAGGCGTTGGCCCCGGAGGCGGTCAAGGCCACGCTGCCGCCCGGGCAATAGGACGGAGCGGACGGCGTCACGCTCACCGTGGGCGGCGTGCAGGCGGTCCAGCTATAGGTCTGTCCACTGCTCCAGCTCTTGGCCGGGGAGCTGTCCGTGTACCGCATCGTATTGCTGAAGGCGTTCCCGGCCAGCGGGTTCGCCCAGGTCTCACTGCCGGTGCCGACGCGCCGGTTGTTCAGGTTGCTCAGGAGCAGGTTGTTCGCTCCCCGCAGGCCCACTTGGGGTTGGTTGGAGGTGGCATTGTCCGGCGTGCTCCGGGGTCCATAGACGATCACGATCGCGTTCGTGCTCGTGTTCAAGCGGATCTGGAAGTCGAAGTACTCGCTCTCGCCCTGCCGGCGTGCGTTCTTCCACTGCACGATCACTTCGTTGCCGACGGTCTGCCAACGGACGGTCCGTGTAGTGAAGCTCGTGCTCCGGTTCTCGATGTCCGCTCCGAACGCACTGATCGCACCCGAATAGCTCTCACCGCTGCTCAACGGCGTGTAGTTGGTACCGGACGGCGCCGAACCGAAGGTGATGAACCCGTTCGCCGAGACGTACATCTCGGTGTAGGCCGTGCCGTTGAAGTTGAAGGACGGGATGGTCTGTGCGCTGGAGACCTGGTCATCGAACGTGCCATTGAAGCCACCCCAGAGCTGCGTACCGCCGCTGATCTCGCTGTAGGAGCCAGAGGAGGCGCTGAAGGTGTAGCTCGTGGACACCTGGGCCGCCAGGTTCCACGGGATGCTGACCAGGGCCAGGATGGCCGGCAGCAAGGCAAGGCGGAGGTAACGATGCGACCGGGGTTCAACGGGGAAGATGTGTGCCATGGCAGGCGGGTTTGCGTGTTCCGTGGACCGGTGATGCCGAGCGGGCATGGGTCCTCCGGGCAGGCCTTCTACGCCGGCGGACCAGGCCGGGTTTCGACACGGTGGCTCACCCCGTGGATGCGAAGAGCCCCGACCGTTCGGCCGGGGCTCTTCGCTGTTCGTGGTTCCGCTGCTCAGCGCACGACGAGGCGCTCCGTGCGTTGCAGCTCGCCCGCCGTGAGGCGGACGAAGTAGAGCCCGCTGGTCAGCACTGCGTCCGGGACGATCCGGCCGGTGAGCAGGCCATCGGCCACAGGCAGCTGCAACTGCACCATCACGCGGCCGCTCAGGTCGATCACCGCAAGCTCCACCGTGCTCACGCCCTCTGGCAGACCGCTCCAGCGGATGTCGAAGGCGCCGTCCGCGGTGGGGTTCGGCCACATCGCGAGCTCGTCAACCCCGGCGGTGACCTCCAGCGCACGCTGCCCGCTCTGGCCGGGCGGGTTCAGGATGGTCACCACGCAGGTGGCGCCCAGCGGGCAGTAGGTAAGGCCGCCGTCGAAGCTGGCCTGCGCCTGCACGTCATAGCTCACGCCGTTCTGCAGGGGCAGGGTCAACCAGTTGAGCACCAGCGTGGCGCTGTTGCTGGTCACGTTGCGCAGGTAGCCTTCACCGGCGTTCTCGAACCGGAACCGGTACTTGTTGGCGCCGGCCACCGGGAAGCAGCTCACTTTGTCGCTGCCGCCGAAGCTGCGCGTCACATTGCAGCTGTAGTTGATGTGGTTCGGCGTGTCGATCAGCTTGGTCTGCGGGCAGGCCACCGTGGCGATGCGGAAGCGGCAGGCCGGACCCCAGTTGCTGTCCACTCCGTTCACCCGGCTCCGCACCCGCACGTTCAGCAGGGTGTTCTGCGGCAACGGGTTGGTGACGATGCTGGCCAGGGCCAGTTTGGTCGCGCGCTGCGCATTGGCCGGGCCGAAGCCGCCGCTGGTGGCGTGGTTGCGGAAGATCCGTCGGCTGTAGCCACCGCAGGGGTCGTAGAACCAGAACTGGTAGCCGTCGTCCGCCTGGTTCCCGAGGCCCCACTGGGCGCTCACCGCCGGGTTCTCGCTGGCGAAGACGTTGCCACCGGGCTGGTGGTCCTCCTTGTCACAGTCGCTGAACATCAGCTTGTCCGTGCCCACGGCGTTGCACACGCTCTCGTTCACCGAGGTGCTGCTGCTGCCGAAGCAGCCGCCGTTGCCCGTGTTGTCGATCACGCGCTCGCCCTGGTCGTTGGTGAGCACCCAGCCGCCACCCGCGATGCCGTTGCCACCCGCATCGTTCACCGTCAGCTCGAAGCAGGCCCCCACCGGTACGCAGAAGGAGCTGTTCACCGTGGTGTTGTTGGCCAGGCCGCTGCCGCTGGCCAGGATGAAGGGGCTGTTGGCGTCCTTCAGCTGCCAGCTCACGTCGCCGCCGTTGGCGTCCGTGGCGATCGCCAGGTTCCAGTTGGTGCAGGGGGCCGGGGTGCCGGCGCACACACAGCTGCCGTTCAGCACGTCGCCGCTGGTGAAGGGGTTGCCGTCGTTGCACGCGCTGCCCACCGTGCCGCTCACCGCAGGGCAGCCATCCGTGTTGTCGGCCACGTAACCCACCGGTTGGCTGCAGGCCAGCAGCGGGCTTCCCGGATCGCCCAGGCCGTCGCCGTCCGCCAGGTCGCTGTACCACGTGGTGGCCAGCGTCACATCCATGGTGAAGGTGCAGCTGTTGGAGCAGGAGTTGCCGTCGGTGTAGCTGTAGGTGATGGTGTGCGTGCCCGCTCCGGCCACGCCGGGGTCGAAGCTGCCACCGCTCACACCCGTGCCGCTGTAGGTGCCGCCCAGGGGCGTGGCGCCGCCGAGCACAAAGGGCGCGTCCGCGCTGCAGATCCCGGTGATGTTACCCGGGCAGCTCATCGTGGGCAGCGGGTTCACCGTCACCGGGATCACCTGCTGGGCCGAGCCGCAGCTGCTGCTGACGGTCACCGTATAGTTGCCTGTGGACGCACCGGTCACCGAGACGTTCGCGCTGGTGGTGTTCGGTGCAAAGGTTCCGGAGCCGGACCAGGAGAAGGTCGGCGCCGGGCTGCCCGTGGCGGCGGAGGTCAAGGTCAGGGTCTGGCCGGCGCAGATCGGGCTGTTGGACCCGAAGCTCGTGATCAGTGGCACCGTGCAGAAGTTCAGACGCGCCATCACCAGGCGGCCCACGTCGGAGTTCGCGTTGTCGCAGATGTTCAGCACCCAGGCCCCATTGGGGTCGCCGGTGAAGCCGGCCAGGGTCTGCTCAGGCTGGTAGGTGCCGGCCACGTTGCTGGTGTTGGTGTTCACCAAGGCGGATCCACCATCGGCCAGGGTGAGCACCGTGCCGGGGCAGGCGCCCGGGTTGCCCAGGTTGTCACCGTTACCGAAGCGGTTCAGGATCAGGTTGCGGGTCTGGCCACCCGGGGTGGTCAGCGACACGCGCAAGTCGCTGTTGAAGGTGTGCGCCACGATCAGCTCCACGCTGGTGAGGCGCGCGTTGCCGGGGTTGGTGCCCAGGGTGGTGGGCTGGCCGGTCACCGGCATCGGGGCGTGCATGAACTGGCTGGCCCCGCAGGCATTGTCCGGGATACTGTTGAAGCCGTTCGTGCCGCTGATGCAGACACCGGGGTCGTAGTAGGTGACGATCACCAAACCATCGGCTCCGGCGCCACCCGTGCGGGTGCCACTGCTGGTCCGGACCGCACCGCCACCGCCCCCACCTGGGACGGTGCCGGCCGCGCCGTTGGCCTGGCTGGTGGGGCCGTTCCCACCGTTGCCGCCGCCTGCGGGCGCGGTGCCGCCCGTGCCGAGCACACCGTTCGCGCCAGCTGCACCATACCCGGCGCTCGAGCCACCGCCACCGCCCCACCGGGTGATGAAGATGTTGCCGCCGTTCGCGCCGTTGCCGCCGTCGAACTTCACGAAGCCGACCGACGCTGCGGCCGTGCCGCCCGAAACACCCGTGGAGCTGTTGTTGCCGCAGCTGTTGCCGCCCTGGGCCATCACCGTGCCCGCAGTACCGAACCAGGAGTCGCCCCCGGGGCCGGTACCCGTGCTGCCGTCACCCACCGTCACCGTGTAAGGCGTGCCCGGGGTCACCGCCACCAGCGCGCGGGAATAGGCCCCGCCGCCGCCGCCGCCGCCTTGTCCGTTCGTGGTGCGCGTACCACCGCGGCCGCCACCACCCCAACATTCCACCACCACCTGGGTGACACCGGCCGGCGGGGTGAAGCTGCCGGACGAGTTGAAGGTCTGTGCGACCTGCGCTGTGGCCCACAAGCTGGGCAGCAGCCACGCGGCGATCGCCAGCAGCGACCGCAAGGACCGGAGCACCGGTCGGGTACGGAGTTCGATGTGTGCCATGGGAGTTCGGTTGTTCCGGTCCGATCGATTGTCGTAACCGGTCGACAAAACTGGCCACGATCTCACCCTGCTGTCAAGAGGATTCGTCGACGGAAGGATCATTTTTTCCGACGAAACGGTTGATAAACCCGACAAGACCGGATCCTGGTTCGCTCGATCGGGTTGAAATATCCTGGACGTGAGGAGCTTGTGTAGAACGTGCCCCTCGTCGCTTCTCCCAGGATCTCGTGATACCCGCCCGGGAATGAAGAAGCCCCGGCCATCGGCCGGGGCTTCCCCTTCAGCAGGAGCGGAGCTCCTTACTTGTTGATCACCAATCGCTCGGTGAAGGTCTGTTCGCCTGCGGTCACCTGCACGGTGTACATACCGCTGGCCAAGCTGTTGTCCAGCGCAAGCACCAGGTTCAGGCTGCCGTTCTGGGCGCCCTCGGTGAGGCTCATCACGCGCTTGCCGAACACGTCCACGATGTCCACGGTCACCAGCACCTCGCTCTCGGGCAGGTCGGTGATGTTCAGCACCACCTGGTCGCCGCGGTTCGGGTTCGGATACAGGCTGAAGCCGCTGGCGGTCTCCATCGCGCGCGGCTGGGCGCCGGGCGTGTTGTCGATCGTCACCTGGCAGCTCAGGCCGTAGGCGCAGTAGTTCGCTCCGTTGTCGAAGCTGGCCGCCACCGTCACGTTGTAGGTGTCACCGTCCACCAGCGGTTGCGTCAGCCAGTTCAGCACCAGGGTGGCGGTGTTGCTGGTGATCACGCGGGTGAAGCCGCCGCCGTCACGCTCGAAGCGCCAGCGGTACTTGTTGGCCCCGGCCACCGGGTTGGCGTACACCTTGCCCGATCCGCCGAAGGTGCGGGTGACCCCGCAGCTGAAGTTCGGGTTGCCGGGGTTGTTCACCAGGCTCGTGGTCGGGCAGGCCGGAGGCGTGCTCGGCATCAGGAAGCGGCAGGCGGGGCCGAACTCGCTGTACGCACCGTTCACACGGCTGCGCACGCGCACGTTCAGCAGCACATCGTATGGCACCGGGCTGGTCACCATGCTGCTGATCTTCACATGGCACGCACGCGTGGCGCTCGGGGGACCGAAGCCGCCGCTGGTGGCGTGGTTGCGGAAGATGCGGCGGTTGTAGCCACCATCGGGGTTGAAGAACCAGAACTGGTAACCATCGTCCGTCTGGTCACCCACGGTCCACTCGGCGCTCACGGCCGCGTTCTCGGCCGCCACCACGAACTCGTTCGGGGTCCAGTCCTCGCGGTCGCAGCTGCTGAACAGCAGCTGGTCCGTGCCCAGCGGCAGGCAGAACGGCGAGGCCGCGCTGCTCACGCTGGTGAAGTCGTCACCGTCGTTCCAGTTGTCGATGATGCGCTGACCGGTCACGCCATTGGCCCACAGGCGGTAGCCGCCCGGAGCCAGGATGCCATCGCCGAAGCTGTCGAACACGTTCAGGTCATAACACCCGTCGATCAGGCAGCAGTCCGCCGTCACCACCGCGTTGTCCGGGTAGCCCGAGCCGCTGCACACCGGCAGTGTGTTGCCGAAGGGCACGATGTTCCAGCTGGTCTCAGAGGCGAAGCCGTCCGTCTGCAGCTCCAGCGTCACACTGTTGTCCACGCACGGGGGCACGTTGTTGCCCGCGCAGGTCACCTCCATGCTGAAGGCGCCCACGTTCGTGCTGAAGCCGGTCACCAGCACGTAGTACGTGGTGCCGCTCGTGCTGGGGAAGCTCAGGCTGCTGTGCAGGTCGTTGGAGCAGACATTGATGCCGTTCGTTCCGTTGTCGTCGTCATTGCCTTCCAGGCAAACGAGCGAACCGCAGGTGCCCGTGAAGACGCCCAGCTTGGTGTCGTAGGCCGATCCGCACAGGGCCACCTTGATCTCGCCGCCCGTACCGGTCACCGTGTACCACACGCCACCGGCCGTGTTCAGTGTCGTGGTGCAGGTGCCCACGGCATCGATGGTGGCGAACTGCGTGTTGCCGTTGGTGATGCTGTTGCAGTTCACCGCGATGGCGCCCGTGCAATCATCGTTCGGCGGCGGGCAGTTGTAGGTCTGCGGCGCCAGGTTCACGTTGCACAGCGGGTTCGAGGCCTCCAGCGTCACGATCACCGTGGTGCCGGTGGGGAAGGGGCCCACCTGCCACACGCCCGTCGCATTGGCCGTCACCACGTTCGCGTCGTAGCTGTTGGTGAGGTCGATGCTGGCGCTGCTGCCCAGGCTCGTGAGGTTCACGTCGATGAAGTACTCGTTGGTGCCACAGGCCGGCACGATGGTCTGGCCACCGGCCACCGGCGCCTCGCAAGGCACGATGTTCACAGCGACGTAGCGCACGCCGCCGTCATCGCCACCGGTATCATCCGTCACACGCAGGGTCCAGGTCCCGTTCGGGTCGCTGCCGTCGTGCAGGGTGCTCAGCGGCTGCTCGGGCGTGAAGGTGCCCACCACGTTGGGCGTGGCGGTGTTCGTCAGGGCCGCACCGCCCGCCTGCAGGGTGAAGAGGCCACCGGGGCACAAACCCGGGTCGCCCAGGTTGTCGCCGCTGCCGAACCGGTCGAACACCAGGTTCACGATGGTGCCGTTCGCGTTGATGAGCTGGATGTCCATGTCATCGTTCCAGGTGTGGCTGATGATCAGGTCCACGCTCTGCACGAAGGCGTCCGTACCCAAGGCCGTGCCCGGGTCGCTCACGCAGAACGGCACGTTGGTGATGGGGAAGGTGTTGCTCACCGGGAAAGCGGCGATCGTGTGGCATACCTCGTCGTTATCCGCGTTGGTGAAGTTGAAGGTGAGGTTGCACGCGGGGTTCGTGGCCACCACGGTGATGGTCTCGGGCGTGCCCAGGGTCGTGGGGTTGCTGTTGTAGCTGCCCGTGCCCACACCGGTGAACAGGGTGCCGTGCACGCTGCTGGTGATGTCCACGCTGGCGCTGGTGCCCAAGGCGGTCACGTTCACGCTGGCCGTGTAGGTGTTCGTGCTGCAGTCGTTGGTGCTGCTGGGGGTGGCCGTAGGCGGCAGGCAGGGGATCAGGTTCACCCTCACGAAACGCACATCGCCGAAGTCGCCATTGGTGTCGTCACATACGCGCAGGGTCCAGGCGCCGTTGGGGTCGCTGCCGTCGTGCAGCGTGCTCAGCGGCTGCTCGGGGGTGAAGGTGCCCACCACGTTGCTGGTGGCGGTGTTCGTCAGGGCCGCACCGCCTGCCTGCAGGGTGAAGAGGCCACCCGGGCACAAGGACGGATCGCCCAGGTTGTCGCCACTGCCGAAGCGGTCGAGCACCAGGTTCACCGCGGTGCCGTTCGGATTGATCAGCTGGATGTCCATGTCATCGTTCCACGTGTGGGCGATGATCAGGTCCACGCTGTTCACATATACATCCGTGCCCAGGACCGTGCCTGGGTCGGTCACGCAGAAGGACAGGTCCTGATAGGTCAATGTTGCACAGCCGTTGTCCGGAATGGGGTAGGTGCCTGCCGTATGGCAGGTGTTGTCCCGGTCGTTCTGGTTATAGGTGCCGACCACGTAGTTGCAGGTGTTGTCCCCGTTGTGGACCACGGTGATGGTCTGCGGGGTACCCCACGGCGTGGAAGGCGTGGTGTAGACGGTCAGGGTGGTCACGTCATCGGCGATGATGCCGTGCACGCTGCTCACGATGTCCACGTTGGGCGCGTCGCCCAGGCTCGTGAGGTTCACGTCCACGGTGTAGTTCGGGCTGGCGCAGGAGAACGCGCTCACCGTACCGCCGGCGGCGGGCTGCGTGCAGCTCAAGGCCGTGTAGTTGAAGCGGATCTGCGGACGGTTGCCGTTGGTCGAGGTCGTGCTCACCCCGCACTGGCTGCCGCAGCCGTCGCAGCGGACATACCGGGAACCGCTCGTCAGCGTGGCCGCGCGCACACCCCCGTAGGGAGTGGCGAAGGCCATTGAACTGGAGCCCGTGCAAATGTCCACCAGGATGTTGTCCGTGCCGTTCCAGGTGAAATTGCTGCTGAAGGTGATCATGTCATGCGAGCCGGCCACGGTGGTGACCGCATCGTAGCTCGCCGGACCGAACACCGTGGTCAGCGCGGCCGCATTGTGAGCGGCGCTGTTGGTGGCCGCGGTGTGGGCCATCCGGATGGTGTAGGCGGGGAAGGCCGGGCCGTTGTCCTCGATCACCGAGAAGCCGAGGCCCGTGATCTGCGCCCCGGCCGGCATACCGGCACCGCTGAGCTGGGCGGCGGTGTACACCGTTTGGTAGCGCATGTAATTAAAGTAGTCATCAACCGGGTCACTGCCGCTGCCGGCGGTGGTGGCGGCGTCCGTGCCGATGATGACGAACTGGGCCTGAGCGGCGGGAAGGCCGAGCAGTGCCACCGTGCCCAAAGCGAGGGCACCACGTTGCCACCAGCGCTGGCGCCGGGGCGATGTCGAGTAGGGTCGACAATTCATGGATGAAGGGTTTTGGTTGAGGTTCGGTTCGTGGATGTGGCGGTGCCGGGCCATCGTCCGGTGGGTGCAGCCCGCAGGCTGGTCAGCGTGTTCGTTCGGGCCGGCCCAAGGGCCGGAGGTCGGTTCAGGATGTGCGGCAATGGGTCCGTTGGGACGGGGATGTGATCGGGACGTGAAATGTAGGGATCGTTTGCCGATCGACAAGGGTTAACCCCGAATTCGTCGTCCGGATAGCGCCGTTGGTCGCTTTGATTTATCAACAGCCCCTGCCCCCCCGAACGCGAAAAGCCCCCCGCTCCGGCGGGGGGCTTTCGCTTAAGGTCGGTCAGCGGGGCTACTTCACCACGCTGATGCGCTGCTGATGATCGGCACCGTCCACGTTGAGGTGGACCATGTACACGCCACCGGCGAAGCCATCCAGGTCAAGCACCGTGTTGAACACGGGGCCGCTGTTCTCCATGTCCTGGGCCACCACGCGCTTGCCGGTGAGGTCGTACACCTCCAGGCTCACGCGCTGGGTGCCGGCCGTGAGGCCGTCCAGGCGGAGGTTCACTGCGCCGTCGCGCACCGGGTTCGGCCAGGCCTGCAGACCGCTGTTGGTCACCACCTCCGCATCACGCTGCTGGGCCATGGCCGGCGGGTTCAGGATGGTCACCTGGCACACCGGGCCGCAGTAGCCGCTCCACTGACCGGCGTAGAACACCTCCACGCTCACGTCGTAGGTGCTGCCGTTCACGAGCGGCAGGGTCACCCAGTTCAGCGGGCAGATGTAGTTCGGACGGACGATGGTGCGCAGGTAGCCTTCGCCCGCGTTCACGAAGCGGAAGCGGTACTGCGTGGCGCCCACCACGGGCTGGGCGAACACCTTGTCGGACCCGCCGAAGGTCTTGATCACGCCGCAGCTGTGGGCGGGGAAGCCGATGTCGTCCACCAGGCCGGTGCAGCCCGGCACGGCGGTCGGATCCAGACCCATTTCGCAGCCCGTGCCGAACCGGTCATCGGCGAAGCCGCTGGCACCCTGGTCCACCCGGACACGGGTGAAGTAGCGCACGCCGGGCAGCAGCGGGCTGGTCACCATCTCGGAGAACTTCACCCAGTTGCGCGGCACCGCGATACGGCGACGGAATCCGGCGTCGGGGTCGGAGAACTCGAACTGGTAGGTGGTGACGCCGGGCACGATGCTGGTGAACACCTTGCTCTGGAGCAGGTTGGTGAACACCCCGCACTCGGCCGCCAGAGGCTGGCTCGGGCCCGGGGGCAGGCAGAACTCGTGGCCGCTCACATAACCGGCCGTCGCCGGCGGGCTGTTCGGGCTCAGCACACCGTTGATCGTACCGTTGAAGTCGTCGCCCAGCAGGGTGCGGCCATCGGTGGTGCGCAGGCGCCAGTTGCCATTGCCGTTGCCCGTGCCGCTGAGGCCATTGCCCAGGAAGTCGAACAGGTAGAAGCTGAAGCAGTTGCCGTTCAGCGTGCTCAGGCAGGTGGGCACGGTCTCGGTGGTGTTGCCCGTGTTGTACACCGGTGCGAGGGCCACGGTCTGGAAGGCCTGGTCCTGGATCTCCCAGTAGATGCCGCTCGGGTCGTTGTCCGTGGTGATCTCCACCACCACGGTCTCGCCGGTGACGTCGATGTTCGGCTCGCTGAAGCTGTTGTTGATGGCGATCTCGTCCGCCATACCGTTCGGGTTCTGCACCGTCACGTTCAGCGTATGCGTGCCATATGGGGCCGTGAAGCCGGGCAGGTCCACCACCAGGGTGTCCTCGTAGGGCAGGCTGCCCGTCCAGGTGTAGGTGAAGGGCCCTTGGTTCGGACCACCGCCGTTCAGGTCATACACGATGTCCACGCTGGTGAGGGTGGCCTCGCCGAAGTTGGTGAGCGCCACCTTCGGGGCCAGGAACGAGGAGCAGACCAGACCGGTCGGCGAGATGATGTCGGTGATGCCCGCATCGTTCACACCCGGGTGTTCCAGCAGCACCTCGAAGGTGCCCTCGAAGCCCGTGCTGCCCGGGTTGTAGATGTACAGGAGGTAATCCGTATCGGTCGTCAGGCCCGTGAGCGGGATGTCGTACCCGTCACCATCCTGCACGCAGACCACCTGGCCGGTGGCGCCCAGGTTGCCACAGCTGCCGCTGAAGAGGGCATAGTTCAACTGGCTGGCCGTGAGGCCGCCGCTCTGGGCGCTGCCCAGCAGCACCATCCGGTGGATCGTGTTCGGACCGCTGTAGAAGCTGTACCACACGCCCTGGTTGTTCAGCACCGGGGTGCACGTCGTGTACGCATCGTTCTGTGCGCAGCTGTTGTCACCCACGGTGGAGATGCCGCTGCCGTCCTGCGGATAGCTGATGATGCCCTGGGCGTTGTTACAATCGTCGTTGGCCGGGCGCGGGCATACGGCACCGCAACCGATCTGAAGCTCGAACTGGCCGTCGGCGAAGGGCGAGGGGCTGTGCACGGCGATGTAGTACGTCTGGCCGCTCTGCGCGAAGAACTCCAACTGGCTCCGCGTGGTGCAGGCGCCGCCGAAGTCGTCGCTCATCGTGTAGCAGTTCAGGGTGTTGCAGTCCGGACCGGTGAACACGCTGATGCGCGTGTCGAACGCGGTGCCGGCGCCGCAGGTGCTGAGGATGATGTTCTCATCGGAGGCGGCCGTGTAGGTGTACCAGAGCGAACCACCGCTCACCGCGCTGTTGGTGAAGGGGCAGGCGTTGGCAGGCAGCGTGGGCAGCTTGTTGTCCGTATTGCCGATCACCGAACCGGGGCAGCTCAGCGGGATGGCGCCACTGCACACGATGTTCGCCACGCAGGGGATCGTCGGGGCCGTGGCGATCACGTTCAGGGTGTATGCCCCGCTCGCACGGCGCGCATCCCAGAGCACCGGGTAGTAGTAGGCCCCGGGTGCCAGATTCGCGAAGTTGATCGTGGCGTTCGGTGCACATGTGGTGAAGTCGTAGCTCTGTGAGTTCACGAAGAGGCTGCCGCAGTCGCCGTACATGTTCAGGGCCACCACACCCGATAGCGGCGAACCGCAGTAGTTGATCTGCACGTTGGCGCACTCGGTGAGCAGGAAGCTCTCCCACACCCAGCCGCTCACGTCCTCGTCCACGCCGTCCCAGAAGCGGATGTTGCTCAGCGTGCCGTCCTTGGTGGCGCAGTCGCGGGTGCCGGTGAACACCAGCGGGCTACCGATGCTCAGCGGGCTGGCCGCCGGGTTCTCGCTGCTGCACAGGTCGTTCGCCGGAGGTGTGCAGGCGGTGAACTCGAGGTTCCAGTCGTGGCCATTGTCGTTCCAGCGGTTGTCCCACTCGATGTAGAAGGTCTGTCCGGCGGCACCGGTGAAGGTCACGTCCGAGGCGAAGTTGAACGCCGTGCAACCATCGTCGTCCCCACCGTAGGGGACCAACGACCCGCACGTGCCCTCGTGGATCGTGACGAAGGTGTCGTCGTTGGTGGTGTTGGGCGGGTTGCACGAGCTCACGCGCACCTTGCCGTCGGCCGGCAGGGTGTAGCTCCACCAGCGCGCACCGGTCGGCACCGTGCCGTTCACCAGGGCGTTGGTGGCCGTGCCGCAGTTGATGGGGCCGTGGCTGTTGGTGCCCACCACAGCGGGCAGTGCACCCGCACAGGTGGCGTTGCAGCAGCTGGTGAGGTCGGACCGGGTGATCGTGCAGAAGGCTTCGGTGGGGTGCTGCACCGTCACGTCCACGATGGTGCCGTTGGGGTAGGGGCCCAGCACATACTGGCCCACGCCCACGCCGCTCGGCTCCGTATCGCCCACGTAATCCGTCACGATGTCCACCGCACCCGAGCTCGTGGCGTCCGTCACATCCACCGTGATGGTGAAGGTGCCCGCACCGCAGTTGTCGTTCACCGTGGCCGTCGCCGTCGGGAAGGTGCAGTCGAAGCAGACCACCGTCCACTCCCAGGGGTCGTACACGGCACTGGTGGCGCACTGCACGCTGCCGTCGCTCGTGAAGGTCATGAAGATGAAGTTCCCCGTGGCGGTCACATCCACTGCGAAGAAGTCCGGATCGGTGGTGAGGATGCCGCTGCCCGCCGGGCCCAGGTTGCCTGTATTGGCCGGGTTGGCGAAAAGCACCGGGTACGTGTTGTCCGGCCCGTCGTAGATGATCAGGTCGTCGAAGTTGCTCGTCTCGATCGTGCCGCGGGTGAAGAACAGCCGCAGGGTTCCGCTGCCCTGGCTGGAATAGAGCCAGCTCTTGTTGTCGCTGGCCACGTAGCAGTAGGTCTCGTTGGTGGCCGCTGCGCCGCAGGTGATGCAGTTCAGGGCCCCGGCATCGTACTCGCCGAGGTCGATCAGGCAGTCCCCATCCTGCTCGTTACGCACGCGCACGGCCACCACATCGGCCGATCCGGCCACGATGTTGCACAGGCCCGAAGCGTTCAGCGAGCACACCGTGGTGTACGGGCCGTTGTTGATGGACGCTTCCACCGCCACGCTGGTGGCCGAGCCGATGCTCGTCACTTCAACGCCCACCGTCAGGCTGTTGGTCGAGCAGTCCGGAGTGGCGCCGGTCACCGTCGCCACCGGGTCCGTGCACAGTGGGGTGGGTCGCACGCAGAAGTAGTCGAAGGCCATGTCGCTCGTGAAGCTTGTGCCGGACACGCCGCGCACTCGGTAGCGCACTGCCGGTCCCGTGAACACGTGGTCCATGTTCGGTGTCAGGAACCAGCCCTGGCCCTGATCACCGCTCAGTGTCCACAGGGTCGTCCAGTTGTTGCTCAGCGCGGGATCCTCGATCTGCACGCTCATGGTGCCCATGGTGGCGCCGTACATGTTGTAGGCCATCCGGGCGCGGATGCTGCCGTTCACCATGCCCGTCACGTCGAATACCGGGGACAGCACATCGATGGTGTTGCCCGCGCAGGAGCCCGATTCCATGTACACATAATTACCTGTGGACGTGCCCGGCACATAGTCCGGCTGGCCGCTGCCCGATCCATTGCCGGGACCGGTGGCGGTGGAGGTCGTTCCGCCCTCGTCCACGCTCCAGTTGCCGGTGCCGTCCGCCTCACTGTTGTCCCAGCCCACGGCCTCCAGCGCAGTGCCCGTGCAGGCCAGCACGGAGGTGCAGGTCGAGGGTTGGCAGAGCGTCGCTCCCTCGAAGTCCTCGCAATACGGGAACGTGTTCACCACAGGCGGGCACAGGCTGGCGAAGCTGCCCAGGCCCACGTTGCAGTCCACGTTGTTCTCATGCTCCATGGTGATCACCACGGTCTGGCCCACGGTGTAGGGGCCCATCACGTAGGGCGTGGGGCTCGCCGTCACTGCGGCGTGCTCCACACCGTCCAGGTCGCTCACCAGGTCCACGGTGGCACCGTCGCCGGTGCTGGTCACCGTCACCTCCACCGTGAAGGTGCCCGCCAGGCAGTTCTCCACGATGGCCGTGGTGGCCGTGGGTGCCGTGCAGGCCGGGCCCTCGCTCACGCAGAAGTAGTCGAAGGCCATGTCGCTGGTGAAGCTGCTGCCCGAGATGCCGCGAACGCGGTAGCGCACCTGGGTGCCCGTGTAGGCATGGTCCAGCGTCGGGGTCAGGAACCAGCCCTGGCCCTGGTCGCCGCTCAGGCTCCACAACTGGGTCCAGGTGTTCGATCCCGCGGGGTCCTCGATGTCGATGGCCATGGTGCCCATCGTGGCGCCATACATGTTGTAGGCCATCTGCACCCGCACGTTCGGGTTCGCGAAGCTGCTGACATCGTACACCGGCGAGTTGGCGATGATCGTATTGCCCGCGCAGGAGCCCGATTCCATGTACACGTAGTTGCCCGTGGTGGTGCCGGGCACGTAGTCCGATTGCCCGGTGCCGGCGCCTGTGCCCGGACCCGTGGCCGTGGAGGAGGTGCCTCCTTCGTCCACGCTCCAGTTGCCGGTGCCATCCGCGGTCGAGTTCTCCCAGCCCACCGGCGTCAGCGAGGTGCTCGTGCAGGCCAGCACGGAGGTGCAGGTCGAGGGCAGGCAGTTCACCGCCAGCTCGAAGTCCTGGCAGCTCGGGAAGGTGTTCACCAGCGCCGTGGTCGCGAAGTTCACGCTGTTGCTGTTCAAGCTCCAGGTGCCTGCGCAATCCTGTCGCACCACCGCGCTGTAGCTGGTGCCGGGCGTGAGGCCCGTCACCGTGCCGGAGGTACCCGCGAAGGGACCGGCCATGGTGCCGCCCACACCGGGGCTGCCGTTGGTGCCAGGCGTCCAGCCCGGCGCGCCGTATTCGATCCAGTACGGTCCGGTGCAGCCGGCGCAGACCCACGTGAAGCTGGCCTCGGTGGCCGTGACGCCCGTGCTGGCGAAGGAGGCCGGGGCCGGACAGCTCGGCGGATCGCCCACGCGCCAATCATCCGTGCAGATGTACCACGGTGACGTATTGAGCGACACGTCCTGTACGCCAAAGTAGTACACTCCGGAACTCACCGGGGTGAAGAGGTACGCGGCCTTCTCGTAGGTGGTGTTCACCACGTTGACAATGCTGCCGAGCGGGCTCATCGAAGCGGCGTTCGCCGCACTGCCCACGCCGACGTTCAGCGTATGTCCGGCGATCGCGTCGGTGTGCACGTACCAGAACGAGAACTCATAGGTCTGGCCGCCGGTGAGCTGCATGCCCGGCGTGAAGAGCCAGCTGTTCGCATTGAAGCTGTGCGCCATGTAATCCGTTCCGGTCCGGGGGCCGATGCTATTGCGGATCGGGGTGACCCGGGTGCGCCAGGTGTTCGCTCCCGTGCCGGTGATGATCTCGCGCGTGTAGCAGATCAGCGGGTCGCCGTTGTCGATCGTCGCCCCCTCGAAGCTGTCCGTCCACGGCAAGGTGCTCACCGGCAGGCAGGGCGTGGTGAAGCTCACTCCAGTGGACCAGTTGCTGGCGATGGGACCGGGGCAATTGGACAGCACGTACACCGTGTAGGTGGTCTGATCGCTCAGGCCAAGGAGGTTGATCGGGCTGCCGGCGATGGTACCGCTGAAGGCCAGTCCTGTAGGTCCGGAACCTGCGGCGCCGGAGGTGCGCACTTCGTAATCGTAGTTCAGGGCTCCGGTCGAGGTCCAGGTGACATCCGCGCTGGTGGGGCTCAGCACGTTCACCGCCACATCGGTGGGCGGGAAACAGCTGGCGGGCGCGTATTCGTCCGCACCGATGTCAGCAGGCGTTGGGCGCGGGTCGCCGTCGATGTCCGTCGTGATCCAGGCCAGGCCCGCGATCGGACCGGCACCGTCGTTGTCCGGGCCGGTGACGTGCAGGTCGCTGTTGTTGTCCACGTACAGCGGGTCGGCGCCGATCGAGCTCGCATCCGTGCCGGGGTTGCCCGTCAGCGCACCGGTCCAATCGGTGAGCAGCGTGCGGTTCGTGGCGCTGGTCTGGCCGATGTGACCGTTGCCGGCGTTCGCGATGTACAGGTTGTTGTAGTTGCTCTCCGAACCAGCTGCGCCGAAGGTGGTGGTGCCCGCCGTGCGGATCGCGAAGTGCACCGCCGTACCGGTCTGGTTGCCGGTGTAGTTGGCCAGCGTGTTGCCGCGGGCACGGTTCACGCTCGTGGCGCTGATGAAGTCCAGGCAGACCGTGGAATAGCTCGCCGCCCCGATGTTGTCCAGGGACACGTTGTTGTGGTCGATCTCATAGGTCATTCCCGCCGCACCGTTCGACACGTAGATCCCCGTGACCATCCGCGTGGTGGTCGCCGCTCCGGTGTAGGCACCGGTGATGTTGCTCACGAAGTTGTTGTACACCCGCAGGTTGTGCGTGCCCGTGGTCAGGGTCGCCACATCGATCCCGCGTTGGCCGCTCGTGCTGGTGGTGCTCGTGTTGCGCACGCCATACACCCGGTTGCCATGCACCACCGAGTTGCCACCGCAGCCGACCCAGGAAATGCCGCGGTTGATGCCCGCCGAGCTGGCGGTGTTGCGCACCGTCACGTCGAAGATCTGACCGTCGCTCTGGCTGTTGAACTGCACTCCGAAGGCCAGCGTCGTGCTGCCGCCGATGTCCGGGGTGGGCAGCCCCACGAAGTCGGCACCGATGGTCGACGTGCCGCCGGCCTCCGTGCCCACGATGTTGCCCGTGCCGGGCCAGCTGGTCGAACCCGAAGTGACGAAGATCCCCGAATAGACATCGGTGATCGTGAAGTTGAGGAAGCTGTTGTTGCTGTTGCTACCGCTGGCTGCCGTGGGCGTGAAACCGCCGCCGGTGGTGCTGCTCGTGCACATGATGCCCCGGCTGTTCGTGTTCGTGCGGTCCAGATCGATCGTGCAGTTCTTGATCGTGTTGTTGTTCGCCGACACCGTGGCGCTCGCGTTGGCGATGTAGTAGCCGTATTCCACGGCCGCCCCGCCATTGATGTCGATCCCGTCCACCGTGATGTAATTGCCACCCCGGATGCCGAAGGCATGGTCCGTGGTGCCCGCGCCGCCTGTGGCGGCGATCACCGGGTTGGCACCAACGCCCGAACGCTGGAAGGTGATGGGCAGGCCCGCCGCACCCGAGGCCGTCAGCAGGGGAGGGTCCTCCGTGAAGGTATGTCCGGCCGTGACGTTGAAGGTATAGGCCCCCGTGAACGGTCCGCAGATGGAGAGCCCATTGAGGTAGGTGATCGCGTCCGTGAAGTTGTTGAAGTTCAACCCCGCGGTCGGCAACGAGTTGTCGATCGTGAAGGTGCCACCAGGCCCGGCGTTCGTGACCGGCAGGAAGAACTCCGGCGTCTGGTCCGAGTTGGGCAGCGGGGACGCCGTACAGGTCACCACGCAGACGTAGTAGGTGTTGGCCGTCACCACGCCGGTGTTCACGGAGGTGCCGCTGCCGACGAACGTGCTGTAGGGTCCGCCGGAGACGCTGCTGCTGTACCATTCGCGGGTGAGACCGGTACCGGTCGTGCTGCCGTTCACGTTCAACGTGGCCGTGCCGCCGTTGCACACGAACGGTGGGCCGCTGATCGTACCCGCTGTCGGCTGGCCGGAACAGGCCGTCGCCGGAATGAACGTGACCGAGCCGGTGAAGTAGCGATTGATGTTGCCTGTATTGGTGAACAATCCTCCATAACCGACCACACCGGAAGCCCCTGGAAGGGTGACATCCCCGCACTGAAGCGAAACGCCTCCGACGGTGAAGGTATTCGGGCTGATGACCCCGGTCCCGCTATAGCGGATGTTCTGGTTCGATTCCAGCAGGAAGCGCACCGAGGTCCCATTGGGGATCAGGTACGTCATGCCCGAGATGGTGGGCTGGATCCCATCCGCGGGCACCGACAGGTTCGTTCCGGTGCCGACCACGCTCCAGTTCCCCGCAACGAAGGGGAAGTACGAACCGCCCATGGACGCCGGGACCGTCGTCGCCCACAACGTCGTGTTCGCGCCAATGGATGCGGCCAGCCAATACGAGGCGAGGTCCGTCAAGAGGATGTCCCCTCCTGAGGTGTTGGTGACACCGAAGGTGATCACCCCGTTCCCGGAGACGCCGTTCCCTCCGTTGTACGGCGGGTTGGAGCCCGCTGTGGTGATCGTTTGTGCCTGTGTGGATGGCAACAGACCAAGCAGCAGGAGCAACGCAAGGAGCGTGGGCCAACGGAGCAGAGATGAACGCATGGGAGTGGGTTTGGGGCGCGGAATGTGAAAGACATGCTACGCTGGTCCGACGGTCCGCCGCCGATGAAGGCCAGGACAGCAGGTGGCCTGCGTTGCGATGCCGAAGCTAAGCGGGCTCGGTGAACTGTTGGTCGAATTGTTGAAAACTCGGCCTTTATCCGGGCAACGCGTTCAGGATGTGACCATCGGTGCCCCCCCCGAACGCGAAAAGCCCCCCGCTCCGGCGGGGGGCTTTCGCATAAGGTCGGTCAGCGGGACTACTTCACCACGCTGATGCGCTGCTGGTGCACGGCACCGTCCACGTTGAGGTGGACCATGTACACGCCACCGGCGAAGCCATCCAGGTCAAGCACCGTGTTGAACACGGGGCCGCTGTTCTCCATGTCCTGGGCCACCACGCGCTTGCCGGTGAGGTCGTACACCTCCAGGCTCACGCGCTGGGTGCCGGCCGTGAGGCCGTCCAGGCGGAGGTTCACCACGCCGTCGCGCACCGGGTTCGGCCAGGCCTGCAGACCGCTGTTGGTCACCACCTCAGCATCACGCTGCTGGGCCATGGCCGGCGGGTTCAGGATGGTCACCGAGCATACCGGGCCGCAGTAACCGCTCCACTGTCCGTTGTACAGCACTTCCACGCTCACCTGATAGGTGCTGCCGTTCACGAGCGGCAGGGTCACCCAGTTCAGCGGGCAGATGTAGTTCGGACGGACGATCGTGCGCAGGTAGCCTTCGCCGATGTTCTCGAAGCGGAAGCGGTACTGCGTGGCACCCACCACGGGCTGGGCGAAGATCTTGTCAGACCCACCGAAGGTCTTGATCACGCCGCAGCTGTGGGCGGGGAAGCCGATGTCGTCCACCAGACCGGTGCAGCCCGGCACGGCGGTCGGATCCAGACCCATCTCGCAACCCGTCCCGAAGCGATCGTCGGCGAGGCCGGCCGCACCCTGGTCCACACGGACACGGGTGAAGTAGCGCACACCGGGTTGCAGCGGGCTGGTCACCATCTCGGAGAACTTCACCCAGTTGCGCGGCACCGCGATACGGCGGCGGAATCCGGCGTCGGGGTCGGAGAACTCGAACTGGTAGGTGGTGACACCGGGCACGGTGGTGGCGTACACTTTGTTCTGCAGCAGGTTGGTGAAGATGCCGCACTCACCCGCCTGCAGGGTGCTGGGACCCGGAGGCAGGCAGAACTCGTGGCCGCTCACGTAACCGGCCGTCGCAGGCGGGCTGTTCGGGCTGAGCAGACCGCTGATCGTGCCGTTGAAGTCGTCACCCAGGAGGGTCTGCCCACCCAGGGTGCGCAGGCTCCAGCTGCCGTTGCCGTTGCCCATACCGCTCAGGCCATCGCCCAGGAAGTCGAACAGGTAGAAGCTGAAGCAGTTGCCGTTCAACGTGCTCAGGCAGGTCGTCACATCCACCGTGGTGTTGCCCGCGCCATAGGCAGGGGCCGCGGCCACGACCTGGAAGGCCTGGTCCTGGATCTCCCAGTAGATCTGGGTCGGATCGTTGTCCGTGGTGATCCGCACGATCACGGTCTCACCCGTCACGTCGATGTTCAGCTCGCTCGTGAGGTCGTTGCCCGGGATCTCGTCCACCTGGCCGTTCGGGTTCTGCACCGTCACGTTCAGCGTGTGCGTGCCGTACGGGGCCGTGAAGCCCGGCAGCTGCACCACTTCAGTACCCAGGTAGGGCAGGCTGCCCGTCCAGTTGTACACGAAGGGACCCGTGAGGCCACCGTCCAGGTCGTAGACGATGTTCACGCTGGTGAGGGTGTTCTCGCCGAAGTTGGTCAGCACCACCTCAGGCTCGAGGAACGAGGTGCACACCAGACCGGTCGGCGCGTTGATGGCGGTGACGCCCGCGTCGTTCCGACCAGGGTGCTCCACCATCACTTCGAAGGTGCCCTCGAAGCCCGTGCTGCCCGGGTTGTACACGTACAGCAGGTAGTCCGCGGGGTAGGTCAGGCCCGTCAGGACGATGTCGTAACCATCGCCGTCGTCGTCGCAGCCCACTTGGCCCAACGCGCTGAGGTCGCCGTTGCAACCACCGCTGAAGAGCGCGTAGTTCAACTGGCTGGCGGTGAGCGCACCGTTCTGCGGAGAGCCCAGCAGGTCAAGCACGTGGATCGAGTTATTGCCGCTGTTGAAGCTGTACCACATGCCCTGATTGTTGAGCACCGGGCTGCAGGTGGTGAAGGCATCGTTCTGCGCGCAGCTGTTGTCGCCGCCGGTCGGGGTTCCCGAACCATCGGCCAGGAAGCTGGTCAGCCCCGTCGCACCCAAGCAGCCGTCGTTCGTCGGACGCGGGCACACCGGGCCGCAACCCACCTGCAGTTCAAAGGCACCGTCATCGAAAGCGGACGGGCTGTGCACCGCGATGTAGTAGGTCTGGCCACCCTGGGCGAAGAACTCCACCTGGCTCCGGTTGGTGCAGGCACCGCCGAAGTCGTCGCTCATGGTGTAGCAGCTCAGGCTGCCGCAGGCACCGCCGGTGTATACGCTGATGCGGGTATTGAACACCGTGGTGATGCCGCAGGTGCTGAGGATGATGTTCTCATCCGCAGCGGCCGTGTAGGTGTACCAGAGCGAACCACCGCTGGTGTTGCCCGTGAAGGGGCAGCCGTTGACCGGCAGGGTCGGGAACTGGTTGTTCGTATTGCCCGTCACGGAACCGGGGCAGCTCAGGGGCAGCGCACCGGCGCAGTTGATGTTCGGGGCGCACGGGTTCGTGGGCGCAGTGGCCGTCACGTTGATCTGGTACGGACCCACCATGTTCAGCGGCAGCGACCACAGCACCGGGTAGTAGTAGTTGCCCGGAGACAGGTCCTCGAAGAAGATGGTCGGGTTGCCGTCCACGCAGGTGACGAAGTCGTAGGTCTGCGAGTTGATGAACAGCGTGCCGCAATCCCCGTACATGTTCAGCGCACCGTACTGGAAGCTCGGCGTGCCGCAGTAGCTGATCTGCACGTTGGCGCACTGGGTCAGCTCGAAGGCCACCCACTCCCAACCGGTCGCTTGCGCGAAGGGGTTCGGCGAGATGCCGTCCTGCGTCTGGCAATCCAGCGTACCGGTGAAGACCACGGCCGGGTTGCCGATGGAGATCGGGTTGGCCGCCGGGTTCTTGTTCACGCACAGGTCGGCCGGGTCGGGCGTACAGGGCGTGAAGCTCAGGTCCCAGTTGAAGCCCGCCGGGTTCCAGCGGTCGTCCCACTCGATGAAGACCTGCTGGCCGTTGGTGACGAACACCGATGCCGTGCTGGCAAAGGCGCTTCCACCAAATGCCCACGTGCACTCATCGTCGCCGGAGGCCAGCATCGTCAGACCGCCGCAGGCACCACCGTGGATGGTGAGGCGCGTGTCGTCGTTGCCCGTGTTCACCGCGCCGCAGGCAGAGGCCGTGAGCACACCGGTGCCGGTCGCCGTGTAGGTGAACCAGCGGGCGTGCGTGGCACCAGCCGCTTGCGCGTTGGTGGCACCGTTGCCGCAGTTGATCGGGCCGGTCGTGTTCACGCCCAGCACGGCGGTCACCGCATCAGCGCAGAGGCCGTTGCAGGTGCTGAAGGTGATCGGACCCACCCAGCTGCTCGTGCCGTTGCCACCGCAGTCGGCCTGCAGGTAGGCTTCGTAGGAGTTGCCCGGGGTCAGGCCACCGATGGTCGCCGTCGGGGTCGGGGTCACCGGCACGGTCGTGCCCGTGCCTTGGGTGAAGCCCGCAGGACCCCACTCGATGTTCCAGGCGGTCTCCGTACAGGCGATGTTCCAAGTGAACGAGGCGCTGCTGCCCGTGCTGGCGCTCACGAGGAAGTTGCCCGGAGCGGGGCAGGGCGGCGGGGGCAGGATGGTCACATCGTAGTCCTCCGTCTCACCCCAGCCGTAGTTCAGGCAGGGATCGATCGTGTTGGCCGACGTGGCATACACCTCACGCACACGCATGCGCTTCAGGCCCGGGGTCGGGTTGCAGGGCAGGGTCAACGGGAAGGTCGCCGAGCCGAACGCCGTGTTGATCGGGCCGAAGAAGCCCACACGCTCGCTCGGGGTCTCGAAGGTGCCGTTCTCGTTGAAGTCGATCCACACCGCGATGTTCTGGTTGGTGAAGCTGCCGATCGTCACTTCGATCGTGTAGGTCCCGCCGGCCACCAGGCTCGCCGTGTAGTTCGGCAGGCCCGTGTAGTACGTGTAGGAGATGTTCGGGCTGGTCGCCGTGCCGGTGTTGTTCAGCAACGTCGTGCCGAAGATCTCCACCTCGCTGATCAGGTCGCCGGAGCCGATACCGTAGGTGTAGGTCGGGATGCAGATGCACGCGCTGGCCGGGTTCATCAGCACCTGGATCGGGGTGCTGGCATTGTTGCCGTTGCCCGCGCAGGTCACCACGCAGCGGTACCAGGTCGCCGTGCTCTGGGTGGTGGTCCAGGTCGAGCCGGGAGGACCGGCCGGGGTCCACGTGCTTCCGTCCGGCGAGGTCTCCCACTGGTAGGTGACCCCCGTGCCGAGCGTGTTGTTCTGCAGGCTCAGGGTGAACGAGTTCGACGCGCACACCGAGGGCAGCGTGCTCAGGGTGTTGCCCGGGTTGGGCTGACCGCTGCACGGCACCGGCGTGTTGATGTTCACGCTGAAGTCCATCACGGAACCCCAGGTGAAGCCGCCGCACGGGTTCAGCGGCGCCACACCGCTCTCCTGTTGCATCACGCGCATGCGGGTGATGCCCAGGGTGGCCGTTACCGGCACCGTGAAGTTCAGGTTGGCCACCCCCGGAGGCGCTCCGCTCTGGGTGCCCAGCGATTCACCGGCCTCGAACAGACCGTCCTGGTCGTAATCGATCCACACTTCACCCGTGCCGTTGTAGTTGCCGCCGCAGGTGCCGAAGTCCACCGAGATGGTGTACATCCCTCCCTGCACCAGATCCGCCGTCAGGGCGGTCAGGTCCTGCACGCCCAGCACGCCGGTGGGGCAGCTGGGGAAGGTGTAGTTGATGCTGCCCGGGGCTCCCGTGAGCTGCACGCTCTCCACCTGGCTGTCCGCCGGGCTCGTGGGGCCCACGCCCGCCGTGCAGTAGCAGCTCAGGAAGGAGCTCATGTTCACCGTCCAGGTGCTGGAGGTCGTGGTCTGGCTGCTGTTCGTGCACGTGATGTCGCAGTAGTACACGGAGGCACTGGTCTGCGAGGTGCTCAGCGTGGCGCTGTTGCCACCCGTGGGGTTGTACGTGGCGCCGCCATCGGTGCTCACGTACCACTGGTAGCTGTAACCACTTTCGGTCGGCGGGTTCTGCAGGCCCAGGGTGAAGTTGACACCGCCGCAGACACTGGCCGGACCCGTGACGCTGTTGGCGGGCGGGGAGCCGGAGCAGCCGACCAGCTGGTCGATGGTGATGCAGTAGTCCTCCGTTTCGCCGCCGCCCATGATCGTGCAGGCGTCGCCGGCACCGTTAAAGTTGCCCGTCCCACGGCTGCGGACGCGCATGCGGGAGTTGCCCAAGGTGGCACCGTTCGGCACCGTCACCTGCACCGAGTTGGTGGTGCCCGCGGTGAACACCTGGTACCATTCGCTGGCGTCGAAGATCTGGTCGGCGTTCCAGTCGAACCACACCGAGGTGATCGCGCTGGCATCGCAGGTCATCGTGAAGGTGTAGGTGAGACCCTCGGACAGCGTGGTGGTGGCCGTTTGCAGGGAGTAGTTCGTGCCACCCGAGCAGCCCGCCGTGGTGTTGTTCAGGGTATTGATCTGCACGTTGGTGATGCAGGCCGAGCCGGCGTTGGTCACCGCGCAGTAGGCCGCGCACTCGCAGGCACCGCCCACGTTCACCAGCACCGCGGTGCTAGTGCCGGAGAAGCCGCTGAACGTGCAGGTCACCGTGCAGCGGTAGTAGGTGCTGGCCGCCAGGGTCGTGGTCCAGGTCGGGGCGTCGGGTGCGCCGGCCGGGCTCCAGGTGCTGCCGTCCGGCGAGGTCTCCCACAGGTAGCTGCCGCCCGAGCCGTTGATGTTGTTCTGCAGGCTGAGGGTGAAGCTCTGCGCGGGGCAGGCCGTGCTCAGCGTGCTCAGGGTGTTGCCCGGCGTGGGCGTGCCCGAGCATACCGCCGCGGCGTTCACCGTGAAGCAGTAGTCCTCGGTCTCACCCCAGGTGTAGCCCGTGTTGGAGTAGTTCGTCGCGGTGGGGAAGCCCGCTTCGACGTTCACCACGCGCATGCGGGTGGTGCCCAACAGCGCGGTGATGGGCACGGTGAAGTTGCCGGTCTTCGTGTGGTTGCCCGAGGCCGCCACCGGTTGGTTGTAGACGAATTCGTCCATGTCCACGAAGTCGCCGTCCGGGTTCCAGTCCACAAAGAGCTGGAAGCCGTTGCCGTAGCTGCCGCCGCAGGAGGTCTGCGTCAGGCTGAAGGACACCATGTCCAACTGCGTCGCCGTCACCCCGTAGGTGCCGGTGTAGTTGCTGTATTGGGACGGGATGGAGCCCGCGCCAGGAGCCAAGTCGCTGCAGACGCTGTTCACGTTCATCGCGCCCACCGTCACGTTGGTGATATCCTCGTCCGCCGGGCTGCTGGCGAAGAAGGCCGGGTACGCGCCGCAGATGCAGAGGTCGTTGATGGTGGTCACCGGTACCGCGGTGCTGGTGCCGGAGAAGCCGCTGAAGGAGCAGGTCACCACGCAGCGGTAGTAGGTGTCTGCCGCCTGGGTGGTGGTCCAGGAGGGCAGGTTCGGCGAGCCGCCAGCGGGGCTCCACGAACTGCCGTCCGGAGATGTTTCCCACGAGTAGTTGACGCCGGTGCCCACCGTGAGGTTCTGCAGGCTGAGCGTGAAGCTCGTGGACGGGCAGGCGCTGGCCAGCGTGCTCAGGGTGTTGCCCGGCGCGGGCGTGCCCGTGCAGGCCGACGAGGCCGTCACCGTGAAGCAATAGTCCTCGGTCTCACCCCAGGTGTAGGCCGTGTTGGAGTAGTTCGTCACGGTGGGGAAGGTCGTTTCGACGTTCACCACGCGCATGCGCGTGGTGCCCAACAGCGCGGTGATGGGCACGGTGAAGTCGCCGGTCTTCGTGTGGTTGCCCGTGGCCGCCGCCGGTTGGTTGTAGACGAATTCGTCCATGTCCAGGAAGTCGCCGTCCTGGTTCCAGTCCACAAAGAGCTGGAAGCCGTTGCCGAAGGCGCCGCCGCAGGAGGCCTGCGTCAGGCTGAAGGGCACGAGGTCCAACTGAGAGGCCGTCACCCCGAAGGTGCCGGCGTAGTTGCTGTAGCGGTTCAGGATGGAACCCGCGCCGGGCGCCAGGGTGGCGCAGGTGGAGTTCACGTTCATCGCGCCCACCGTCACGTTGGTGATCTCCTCGTCCGCCGCATTGCTGGCGAAGATGGCCGGGTAGGCGCCGCACTGGCAGGCGTTGGAGGTCAGGGTCACCTGCAGGTCCGTGCTCGTGGCGCTCTGACCGCTGTTGGTGCAGGTGACGATGCAGTGGTAGTAGGTGGACGCCGCCATGGTGGTGGCGTAGGTCGCGTTGGTCGCACCCATGATGGGCGTCCAAGAGCTGCCGTCCGGCGAGCTCTCCCACTGATAGGTGATGCCACCTTGACCGGCGAAGTTGCCCGAGAAGGACAGCGTGAACGCCTGTCCCAGGCATGCGCTGGCCAGGGTGGACAGGGTGCTGCCGGGTGCCGGTGTGCCCGCGCAGGGGGTCGGCGGAATGAAGGTGATCACCAGGTCCGGTGCGGCCGCAGGAGCGCCCGGATAGCCACCGACGTTATAGTTGTTCGTGGAGGCGCGGACGTAGCCGATGTTGGCGTTGTTCGTTCCGCAGTTGGCCTGGATGAAGGCCAGGCCCGTCGCATTGAGCACCTTCGTGTTCAACGCGTTGGCCGTCCATGAGGAGGCGTTCAGCGAAGTTCCGCTCCCACACGCCGTGTACAACGCAGGGCCAGCGATGCTCGCCGGGTCACCCGTGAACCCGTACAGGTTGTTCGTCGCACTGGAGGAGGTGGAGGTGTAAGTGGTGAAGTTCGCCGTGACGGCCGTCACCGTCGAGCCCGCGGGGATCGACGTCAGGTCGTAATGCGCCCAACCCCGGTTCGCACTGGAGTTGACCGTGATCATGTTGCCGTCGTTCTTCGTACCGGCGGAGTTCACCGAGCCGGATTGGAACGAACCCGACGTGCCCGTGCAGGTGATGGTCGTTTGCGACCACCCCAACGCGGCCGAACAAGTGGCCGCGACCGCCAGCAAGGCGTGCTTCCACCCCGTTCGACGCGTTCGGCCCGTAGGCCTTGCGTTCTGAAGGTTCATGTGTAGGTGTTTGGTTTTGGATGAGGGAGCTGTGATGGCGAACGGGCCACCGCCGTTGGTAAGTCGGCACCGGTGTTGGACGACCGGGTCGACTGGGCGCTTCGTTCAAAGGAGGTTCGATCCAAGGAGTGGCCTGGCGGCCTGGGGACTCGTGTGGACTGGGGGTTGGGGGCTTGGAGTTGTGGAGTTGTGGAATGATGCTGTGCTGGTGCGCTGCTCAGGTGGTCACCCTGGGGCACCGTGGTCGTATTCGCAGGGTTGGAAGCGGGTGGCAAAGGCCACCGTCCAGGCCGGCCCGGTGAATGGCTGAAGCGTTCCTTTCGCTCCTGTCGGAACGACCCATCACGCTCGAGCACGAGCGGAACAAGCCGTCGGTCGATGTCAAGGGTACCGTCATCTGCAGGGATCGGTTCTTCATCCGATCGGTCAATACTATTGGATCGTTAGGTGCGGAGCAAGGAAAAAAAGTTTTGAACAGGAGGCAACCGATCGGGCGTGGCCGTGCCCATGGCGATACGACCGGTGCCCGGCCCGTGCCCTCAGCGGGAAAGGGTGGTGGGGCTGGAGGCCGGCTTGCCCGAGGTGGCGCCTTTCTTTTCGGGTGGCGTACCCTGCGTACCGTCCTCCTTGCGATGACCATGGGTGGAGCCCGGCTCGGCCGTGTCCATGGTCACCGGCACACCCTGCTTGGTGGCGCGCAGGAGCTTCTCGGCCTGCTCGGTGGTGAGCGAGCGGTTGAGGCCGGACCAGGCTTCGCGCTGTTGCTCCTCCAACTGCGCCATCATCGCACGCAGGCCTTGCCGCGTGTCGGTCTGCTGGCTCTCGTGCTCCACCAGCATGCGCCGGCATTCGACCACCTGTTCCGGGGTCAACTTCAGCAGTTCGTCCAACCAGGCCACCTGCGCTTCCGCGTAGTGGGCCGGGGTAACGTCCGCGGTCTGGGCGGTCGCGCGGGGTTGCGCGGCCAGCAGGATGATGGCCAGGGAAAGGGTGCGGATGATCATGGGTCGTGGGGTTAGGGGAGCCCAAGTTAGGGGATCGGCGATCCGCAACCAGCACCCCCGCACCATCGTAGCAGGGGCCATGCTCACCGCACACTTCCCGCTTTCCGCGATCGCTGCTCTTCTGCTGCGCTCCGCCCTGCCCGCCCAGGACGACCTGGCCCTGATGGCCGCCGATGCCTTCCCCATCGATCCGGCCCAGCTGGAGGACCCCGCGGCGGTCATCGCCACCTACGAGGCCTTCAACCCGGTCACCGGCGGCGACTCGGTGCGCCTGTGCAACGGCCACCCCTGCATCGGTTGGGTGGAGGACCACCACCCCAACGGGGCCCTCAAGCACAAGGGCTATTATGTCGACGGCCGCCTCACGCTCTACAAGAACCACCATCCGGACGGTACGCTGGAGCGCGAGTTCCGCAGCGCGGACGCCCTGCGGTCCGTGTTGCGCACCTTCCATGCCAACGGGCAGCCCGCCACCGAGACCCGCTTCGTGGACGGCATGGCGCTCGAGTATCGGGAACACTACCGCAATGGTCAGCTGCGCTACGCCGAAGAGAAGCACAGGAGCGGTGCGTACTACGAGCGCATGGACCTGTTCGCCTCCGATGGTTCACCCATCAGCACGCTCGAACTGGTGGACAAGCGCAAGGTGGAGTTCCTGCAGCGCGAGTTCCACCCCGGAGGCCTCGTGCGGTGCGAGGGCCGCGCCCGCTACAACCCCCAGCGCATGGATACGCAGCGCATCGGCACCTGGACCTACCGCGACGACCAGGGGGCCTTAGTGCGCACCGAGGAGTATGTGGACGGCAAGGTGCACGCGGTGCGTTGAGCCCCAGGTCGGCCAGGAAATGAATGAGCCCCGCATGCGCGGGGCTCGTCGCGTTCAACGACCCGGTGATGGCCGGTGCGTCATGATGCGCACTGCTCTGGGCCCCCGCCGGCGCCGCGCTCGGGTCTCGAACACCCAGGAGTTCCGTCCGGCCCGTACGCGCTACTTTGGCTCACCGAAACACCGAGCCATGCCCTTTCGCGGATCCTTCCTTCGGACCATCATCATCGCCACGGCGCTTGCCTCCATCCAGGAACGCGCTGTTGCGCAGAACACGGTGGGCCTCACGCACTACGAGCCGGACATGATCGACGGCTATTTCCTGTTCTTCCCCGACCAGCAGGGCACGGTGTTCCTGGTGAACGCCTGTGGTCAACTGGTGCACAGCTGGCCGGATACCGCGTCGGTGCCCGGCAATTCGATCCGCCTGGGCAACAACGGCACCTTGCTGCGGACGTACGTGGATGAAGCGGGTGGCAATCCCTTCTTCACCGCTGGAGGCAACGGGGAACACGTGCAGCTCAAGGCATGGGACAATACGGTGCTCTGGGATCACACCATCAGCTCGGCCACCGAGTGCATGCACCACGATGTGGAGCTGATGCCCAACGGGAACATGCTCGCCATCGTGTGGGAGCTGAAGTCCGCCCAGGAGGCCTGGGATGCAGGCCGGGATACTGTCGGCTTCGGCTTCAGCACCCTCTGGCCGGAGAAGATCGTGGAACTGCAACCGGTGGGCCTGGACTCCGTGAACGTGGTGTGGGAGTGGCACGTCTGGGACCACCTTGTGCAGGACTTCAACCCGAACGCGGCCAACTACGGGGTCGTGGCCGATCACCCGGAGCTGTTGGACATCAACGCCGTGTACACGCAGAACATCAATCCGGACTGGTTGCACATCAACTCGGTTGACTACAACCCGGCCCTGGACCAGATCCTGTTGAGCGTGCCTTTCCTTCACGAGGTGTGGGTGATCGATCACAGCACCACGACGGCGGAGGCCGCCGGCCATGTGGGCGGCAACTCGGGCCGGGGCGGCGATCTGCTGTATCGCTGGGGGAACCCGAGCATCTATGACCGCGGAGGGCCGGCCGATCGGGACCTCTTCTTCAACCACGCGGCCGTTTGGGTGGGCCCGGGCCTGGATGCCAACGATCCCGATGTCGGGAAGATCATGGTGTTCAACAATCGCGTTGGATCCAATTACAGTGCGGTGGACATCTTCGCCCCGCCGGTGGACGGGAACGGCAACTATGCCTATGTCCCCGGGACCGCCTTCGGACCGCTGGACCGCGATGCGCGGTTCATGACGGCCAACCCGCCCGACCTGTATTCCCCGGGCCAGGGCAGCGGACAAAAGCTTCCCAACGGACATGTGCTCGTCGCATCGGGCCGACAAGGGTGGATGGTGCAGTTGCGGCCGGACAGCAGCCAGGCCTGGTCCTATGTGGTGCCCATGGAGGACGGCATACCCGTGGATCAGGGCACCGTCCTCGGGTCGAACACGATCATCTTCCAAGCCGAGTGGATCGCACCGTCCGATCCGCGCCTTCAGGGCTTGGTGCTGGACCCCATCGGGTATATTGAAACAATGCCCAACGAGCAGTTCTGCGTGTTGAACGTGGGAACGACCCCCATTGCGGGCGAAGGAGGTCCGGTGGTGGTGGTGGCAGACGGCACGCGACTGGTGGCCGAGGTCGCCGGACCCATGGAGGTGCTGGTGATCGACGGCAGCGGACGTGCGGTCCTGCGCGAACGCTTTGTCGCAGGACGGAACGACCTGCACACGGCCGGCCTGCGCCCTGGGGCCTACGCGCTTGTTCCCTTGGGCATCGATGCCCGCCCTGTGCGCTTCGCTCTGGTGGCACCGTGACCTGTCCATTGCGAGCGAAGAAGCCCCGCGATCGATCGCGGGGCTTCTTCGTTGCTCGGGTCAGTGCGGTCAGATGCGGCCGCTTCAGTGCACCACCATAAGCGGCAACCGGGTGATCGTGGCGCCTTCGCGCACGAGCACCACGTAGGTGCCCGCGGCCAGGGAACTCACCGGGATGAGCGCTCCGGCGACGGCATCACCCCGGTGCAACGACCGCCCCGACCGGTCGAGAAGCGTCCAGTCGCCTGTCCTTCCGTCTGAGGAACGAAGTACGCAACGGTCCGATGCCGGGTTGGGGGCGATGGACCAGACCGTGGTCAGCGGGCCTGGGCCTGCGATCCCCGTGGGTCCGCCGAACTCGAAGGCCCCCGGATCGGGCGCGCCGCCCAGCGGCCTCGGCCCTCCGTGGTGGTCCAGGGGCACCAGGGCCCCGATGCCCGCATCGCCGATGTCGTTGATGGCCACGTTGGTCGGCGTCAGGTCCGTGTTGCTCACGAAGAGCGGATCGGCGGCCGAAGAGGCCGCGTCGCGACCGGTGCCCTGCCAGGCGGCCAGCGTGGGATAGCCCGTGGAGAGGTAGGCCACCTCGTTGGTGGTGCCGCCGGTGGAGGCCATCACCCACACGTTGTTGTCGCTGGTGAAGGTGGTGGTGGCCGTGGCGAAGTGCAGGCAGCGCTTGATGCCGGTCCCCGATCGGCCGATCTTGATGATGTTGTTGCGGTATTCCAACCCCGTGGCCGCGGTGGTCTGGTACATCCCATAGGCCGCGCCCGCGGTGGTGTTCTGGTCGTCGATCAGGATGCTGTTGTGGTAGTAGCGTGCGCGGTCGCTGCCGCTGTTGTAGAAGCCGTAGTTCGCCGCGGTGTTGTTCAACCGGTAGGCGACGTTGTTCTGGAAGGTGTTCTCAAGACCCACCGGAGCGTCCGACGCAGTGATGTAGTACAGGTAGGCCGTGCTCGACCCGCCCACGTTCTGGATGGTGTTCCCGTCCACCGTCATGCCCACGCTGTTGTTCAGGTAGATGCCATAGAACGTGGTGGTGTTGGTCAGACCGGGTCGGCCGATCATGTTGCCCTGCACCAGTCCGCTGTCCTGGAAATTCATGTAGAGCTGGTAGTTGTATCCGTTCAGCAGCTGGTTGTTGCGCACCACGTTGCCGGAGGCGCGTGCCGTGGCCGATGCCCCGTTGAGCCGCAGCTTGTAGGTGCCCCCGCAGCCCAGGAGCAGGTTGTCCTCGATGGTGGTGTGGTCCGCGTTGTTGCCGGCCGTGGTGGCGTTGGTGAGCGATGCGGAGGCCACGATGCCGGCGTAGTTCGCCGAGGCCGTGTTGTCCGGGTTGATGATCCTGCAATCGCTGATGGTGTTGTGGTCGGCCTGGTCCAACAGGTGCACGCCATATCCGTAGGTGCCGCCGGACACATCGATGGTGAGGCCCTCGATGGTGACGTGGTCGGCGCCGTCCAGAAGGATCGCGGCGCGGTCGGCGCTGACGGTGGGGGAGTGCGCAAGGGTGGCGCCCCCGCCGATGAACGTGACGGTGTTGGTGGCGCTCGCACCCGGTATCTCGCCCAGCACAAGGCGGTCCACATACGGGCCACTACCGGGCGCCACCGTGAAGACCACCGGTCCGCTCACCCCGCAGCTCAACAAGGCCGCCGCCTCGGAGAAGTTCAGCAGGTCACCGCTGCCATCGTCGTTGATGGTGTAGGCGCCCGAGATGCCGGGTGTGACCGGTACGTGGAACTCGCTCGTCGTGGCGTCCTGTCCCGAGTTGGTGCAGGTCACCGTGCATACGTAGTACATGTCGGTGGTGATCGTCCCCGTGTTCACGGTGGCTCCGGAACCCACGAACGTGGAGTAGGGGCCACCGGACGTGGTGCTGCTGTACCACTCGCGTGTAATGCCTGTGCCCACTGTGGATCCGTTCACCACCAGGTCCACCGACGTGTTCGCGCAGGCGAAGGACGGCCCGGCGATGCTGCCTGCGGTGGGCGCTCCCGAGCAGGGTGTCGCGGGAATGAAGGTGAGCGTGCCGGTGAAGTAGCGCGGGTTGTTCCCGGAGTTCGTGAACACACCGCCGTAGCCCACGATGCCCGTGGCTCCTGGCAAGGTGAAGTCCCCGCAATGCAGGGAGATCCCGCCCACGGTGAACGTGTTGGGACTGATGACACCTGTGCCGCTGTATCGGATGTTCTGGTCGGACTCCAACATGAACCGCACCGCTCCACCATCGGGGATCAGATACGTCAGGCCCGTGATCGTGGGGTGGATGCCATTGGCGGGCACGGACAGGTTCGTACCCGTACCGATCGCCGTCCAATCCGAGGCGACAAAGGGGTAGTAGGGCCCGCCCAGGGTGACGGTCGTAGCCCACAAGGTCGTGTTCGCCCCGTTGGAGGCCGTCTGCCAGTAGGAGGCCACGTCCGTCAGCAGGATGTCCGCACCGGAGGTGTTCGTCACCCCGAAGGTGATCACCCCGTTGCCGCCCACCCCGTTGCCGCCGTTGTATGGGGCCAGGCTGCCCGTGGTGATGGTCTGGCCGTGGATGTCACCGATCGCCAGGAACAACGACGCGTGCAGGAAGAGCCCGGTGCGCATCAGAGCGGCCGGACGGAGCGCCGGAAGGATGCGCTGGGCTCCACGGAACCGCAAGTGGTCGACAACTGAATGGAACATGGCTGATCGGCTGGTTGGTGCTGTAGCGAAGTAACGAAATGCCGGGCCGCTGTTCCCGCTGATCGGCCGCGGACCGTTGGTCCCTGCGCCTTCAGCGAACACGCCCGCCGCTGCACAAGGTCCATGGGATGCGCTGGAGGTCCGGAAAGGACGAGCCCCGCGATCATCGCGGGGCTCGTGCCATGCATGGTCCGGCAAGTCGGGTCGGACATGGCCGGCAAGTACCGGGCGCGAGATCTCGCGCTCCTATTTGCCGTCCTTCACTTCCTCGAAGTCCACGTCCGTGACCTCGGCGCTGCCGTCGGCCGCGGTGGCTCCGCCCTGGGCGTTGCCGTTGGGCTGGGCCTGCTGGGCGGCGTTGTACATCTCCTGGCTCGCGGCCTGGAAAGCGGTGTTCAGCTCGGCCACCAGCTTGTCGCAGGCCTCCACGTCCTGCGCCTTGTGGGCGTCCTTCAGGCGGGTGAGGGCATCCTCGATGGGCTGCTTCTTCTCGGCCGGGATCTTGTCGCCATACTCCTTCAGGCTCTTCTCGGTCTGGAAGATGAGGCTGTCGGCGGCGTTGAGCTTGTCCACACGCTCGCGGGCGGCCTTGTCGGAATCGGCGTTGGCCTCGGCCTCCTTCCTCATCTTCTCGATCTCGTCCTTGCTGAGCCCGCTGCTGGCCTCGATGCGGATGCTCTGCTCCTTGCCCGTGGCCTTGTCCTTGGCACCCACGTGCAGGATGCCGTTGGCATCGATGTCGAAGGTGACCTCGATCTGCGGCACGCCGCGCGGTGCGGGCGGGATCCCGTCAAGGTGGAAGCGGCCGATCGTGCGGTTGCCGCTGGCCATCGGGCGTTCGCCCTGCAGCACGTGGATCTCCACGCTGGGCTGGCTGTCGCTGGCCGTGCTGAAGGTCTCGCTCTTCTTGGTGGGGATGGTCGTGTTGGACTCGATCAGGCGCGTCATCACACCGCCCATGGTCTCGATGCCGAGGCTCAGCGGGGTGACGTCCAGCAGCAGCACGTCCTTCACATCGCCGGCGAGCACACCGCCCTGGATGGCGGCGCCCACGGCCACCACCTCATCGGGGTTCACGCCCTTGCTGGGCTCCTTGCCGAAGAACTTCTTCACGGCGTCCTGGATGGCGGGGATCCGGGTGCTGCCGCCCACCAGGATCACCTCGTCGATGTCGCTGGTCTTGAGGCCGGCGTTCTTCAAGGCGCTCTCGCACGGGGCGATGGTGCGCTTGATGAGGCTGTCTGCGAGCTGCTCGAACTTGGCCCGGGTGAGGCTGCGCACCAGGTGCTGCGGAATGCCGTCCACCGGCATGATGTAGGGCAGGTTGATCTCGCTGCTCGTGGTGGAGCTGAGCTCGATCTTGGCCTTCTCGGCGGCCTCCTTCAGGCGCTGCAGGGCCATGGGGTCCTTGCGCAGGTCGATGTTGAACTGGCCCTTGAACTCCTCGGCCAGCCAGTCGATGATCACCTGGTCGAAGTCGTCGCCGCCCAGGTGGGTGTCGCCGTCGGTGCTCTTCACCTCGAACACGCCGTCGCCCAGCTCCAGCACGCTCACGTCGTGCGTGCCGCCACCGCAGTCGAACACCACGATCTTCTGGTCCTTGTGCTTTTTGTCGAGGCCGTAGGCGAGCGCTGCCGCCGTTGGTTCGTTGATGATGCGGCGCACCTTGAGCCCCGCGATCTCGCCGGCCTCCTTGGTGGCCTGGCGCTGAGCGTCGTTGAAGTAGGCCGGCACGGTGATCACCGCCTCGGTCACCGTGGTGCCGAGGTAGTCCTCCGCGGTCTTCTTCATCTTCTGCAGGACCATCGCGCTGATCTCCTGAGGGGTGTACTGGCGGTCGCCGATCTGCACACGGGGCGTGTTGTTCGGGCCGCGTTCCACGGTGTAGGGCACGCGCGAAGCCTCCTTGGAGCTCTCGTCGTACGAGTTGCCCATGAAGCGCTTGATGGAGAAGATGGTGTTGCGCGGGTTGGTGATCGCCTGACGCTTGGCCGGGTCACCCACCTTGCGTTCGCCGCCCTCCACGAAGGCCACCACACTCGGGGTGGTGCGCTTGCCCTCGCTGTTGGCGATCACCACGGGTTCGTTGCCCTCCATCACCGCCACACAGCTGTTGGTGGTGCCCAGGTCGATGCCGATGATCTTGCTCATGGTCGTTGGTTCGTTCGGGCCGCTTGTCAATGCGTATGCCATGGCCACATCGCCGTGGAAAGCTGACAAGGTGGTGCCCGAGCCTGCGGGACCGACCGGAACAGACCTGACAGAAGGACAGATCGTCAGTCGCAGCCCAAGGGCGGACCGTTGCCTTCGATGCAGAAGTTGAAGGGTGCCGTATAGGGGCCCTCCACCAGTTGTACGAGGGAGGCATCGCCCAGCTTCACGCCAACGGCCGTTTGGAAGTGGCGTCCGGCGAACAGCCCGTAGCCATTGGTGATGTTGGTGTACTCGGGGCGCTCCTCCACGATGCCGCTCACCGGCTGGGCCAGGGTGAGGTAGGTGGCGAACTCATCGCTGGCGGCGGCGAACAGGATGTCCAGGCCCCGGTAGATGCGCCGCGTGATGGACGGGTCGTTCTCCATCACGTTGGCCATGTTCTGGTAGAAGGCCTCGCCGCTGATGGCCACCTGCAGCTCTTCGCCTCCGTTGAGCCCGTTGGTGCGCACCGAACCCAGGAAGACCGTGTACGATTCCTCGGTGAGCACGCCGGACCGGTCCTCGGCGTAGCGCACCCGGTAGCTGACGTCATACCGCCGCGCATCACGCCCGCTGCGGAAATCCATGTCCACCGTGTTGTACTGGTTGCCCAGCATCAGATTCAACTTGCTGTTGCTGTTGGTCTGCAGGAAGCCCGATTGGTAGGCGGGCGGGTTCACGATCGGCGTCTCGGCGCTGACGTCATTGCCGCGCACCTTCATCCGCACCGCGTAGGTGTGCTCGGGGTCGAGCGTGGCGTCGAAGTAGTAGACCTTGTGCAGCGGGGAGTTGAACACGCCCGGCTCCCGCGGCATCATCGAGTCGTTGAGCAGGAACTCCGTGTTGTTGTCCAGGTCCACCACGCGCGGAGCCACTTGAAAGTCGGGATCGTCGTACTCGGTGCTGTCGGGGATCTGCGCGTACACCAGAGCATCGCCCTCGCCGAGGAAGGCCTTGTTGATCTTCACGTAGTGCCGCGTCTCATCGCTCACCCCGTCGGTGGCCCGGGTGGACAGCACACCGTACACCACGGTGATGTCCTTGTACGGGGCGCTCACCTCCAGTTCGGTGCTGCAGGCGGCGAATACGGCGGGAAGGATCAGAAGGGCGAAGGTGTGGCGGGCCATGGTCGTGGAAGGGCGCCAAAGATAGACGGCGCCCTTCAGCCACGGCGTGATGAACGGGGAGCGGGTGCTCCGACCCGTGCTTCGGCGCACCGGCGCTAGCTTTGACGCCCTCCGCCACCAGGTGGGGCCCTGGCCATGAGCGAACCGAAGGACGCCCGCCGCGTGACCACCCATGTGCTGCTGGAGATGAAGGCCCAGGGCCAGCCCATCGCCATGCTCACGGCCTATGACTTCAGCCTGGCCAGCCTGGTCGATGCCGCCGGCATCGATGTGATCCTCGTGGGCGACAGTGCCAGCAACGTGATGGCCGGGCATGAGACCACCCTGCCCATCACCCTGGACCAGATGATCTACCACGCGAGCAGCGTGGTGCGGGGTTGCCACCGGGCCCTCATCGTGGTGGACCTGCCCTTCGGCACCTACCAGGGCAACAGCAAGGGCGCCCTCAACAGCGCCATCCGCATCATGAAGGAGAGCGGCGCCCATGCCGTGAAGCTCGAGGGCGGACGTGAGGTCATCGGCAGCATCGAACGCATCCTCACCGCCGGCATCCCGGTGATGGGCCACCTCGGCCTCACCCCGCAGAGCATCTACAAGTTCGGCACCTACGTGGTGCGCGCCAAGGAGGAGGCCGAAGCCCAGCGCCTGCGCGAGGACGCCAAATTGCTGGAGCAGGCCGGCTGCTTCGCCATCGTGCTGGAGAAGATCCCCGCGGCCCTGGCCGCCGAGGTGGCCCGCAGCGTGTCCATCCCTGTGATCGGCATCGGAGCGGGCGGCGGCGTGGACGGCCAGGTCCTGGTGCTCCACGACATGCTGGGCATCAACAAGGCCTTCAACCCGCGGTTCCTGCGCCGCTACGCCGACCTGCACGGCGTGATCACCGGCGCGGTGGGCCGCTACCTGAACGATGTCCGCTCGCGTGACTTCCCCAGCGCCGACGAGCAGTACTGAGGCCGCGCCGCGCGTGCTGTGGGGTGATGCCCATCTGCTCGCCATGCACAAGCCCGCAGGCATGCCCGTGCAGGCGGACCCCACCGGCGCCCCCGACCTGTTGAGCGCTGTGCGGATGTTGCATCCGGGTGAGGCGATCGGCCTGCCGCACCGGCTTGACCGCCCCGTGAGCGGGGTGGTGCTGTTCAGTCGAACGACCGAGGCGCTTCAGGCGCTGAACCGGCTCTTCCGCGAGCGGGCCGTGCAAAAGACCTACCTGGCCGTGGTGGCCGGCGCGGTGAACAGCGACCGCACGCTTGAGCACACCTTGCTCCACGATGCGAAGGCGCACCGGGCCCGGGTCTCGGACCACGGCGTGCCGGTATCGCTCATGCTGCGGCCCGTGCTGCGCGGAGATCGGTACACGCTGGTGGAGGTGCGGCCGCAGCGCGGGGCGTTCCACCAGATCCGCGCGCAGCTCGCCGCCGCCGGGCATCCCATCAAGGGCGATGTGAAGTACGGCGCCCGACGTGGAGAACGCGACCGGTCCATCGCCCTGCACGCCTGGTCGATCGCCATGCAGCACCCCTTCACCGGGGAAGCGCTGCGGGTGGAGGCGCCGCTGCCCGACACGCCCACCTGGGCCCCATGGCGCACTATTCCACCGGCCTGAACGTTGCTTCACAACGATGCGCAGCGCCCTCCTTTTCCTCGTCCTCGTGATGCTGGCCCCGGCGCAAGCCCAGGAGCATCCCTTCCTGTCCGACTTCAGTGCCACCGTGCGCGAGGACCGGGTGTTGCTGGAGTGGACCATGATCGCGGGGTCCACATGTGATGGCACCCAGGTGGAGCGCGCGGTGAACGGTAGTGACTGGATGCAGGTGGGTGGCATCTCCGGGCTATGCGGCAACGTGAACGATCCGGTGGCCTACGATTGGACGGATGACGAGCCCCAGGAAGTGAGCACGCTCGCCTATCGCTTGAAGTTGGGTGCGCAGGGCTACTCGTCGATCCAGCAGGTCCGCTTCGAGCGGCTGGTGGAGCGTGAGCACCTGGCCTTTCCCTCTCCAGCGCATGAACGCGTGGTGCTGCTTTTCCGGGAGGCCGGCACCGCCGAGGGCGTGCTGGAGGTGTTCGACCAGGCGGGTCGTGCGGTGGGGCCCGCGGTGCCCGTGCGAGGCGACCGTGTGGAACTTGACGTGCGTGCCTGGCCGGCCGGCATCCATCATTACCGGGCCACCTATGGCGGACGCGTGCACGCCGGGCGATTGACCGTGCAGCATTGATCCCGACGCATCGGGCTATCTTCAGCCCATGCGAACGATCCTTCACCTTGCCGTAAGTGTTGCCGCGCTCTGTCTTCCCGCGGTACACCAGGCCCAGGTGCTCATCAGCGACTCGCTGCTGCTCACCTTCACCCAACAGGAGCTGATCGACACCGGTGTGGGCAACGCCATCAACGGGATCGAGGTGTACCGGTTGAGGTACTGGTCCACCGACGCGGACGGACAGCCCATCGTGGCCTCGGGGGCCATGATGGTGCCCACCGGTGACACCTGCTATCACTCGATCACATGCTACATGCACGGCACCATCCTGGAAAAGGAGGCCGTGCCCTCGCGCCTCAGCCAGGAGGCCCTTGTCGGTTACTATCTCAGCGGGATCGGCTTCGTGAGCGCCCTGCCCGATTACCTGGGGTTGGGCGATTCACCGGGGCTTCATCCTTATGTGCACGCGGCCACCGAGGCCAGCGCCTCCATCGACCTGCTGCGGGCCGTTCGGGAGTGGTGTACGGCGCAGGGCGTCCTGCTCAACGGGCAGCTCTTCCTTGCGGGCTACAGCCAGGGCGGGCACGCGTGCATGGCCACCCACCGCGCCATCGAGCAGCAGTTCGCCACGGAGTTCACCGTCACCGCCAGTGCGCCGTGCTCGGGGCCCTACGACGTGAGCGGGGTACAGGCCCAGGTGATGGTGGATACGGTGCCCTATCCCGCACCCTACTACCTGCCCTATGTGGTGCTGGGCTATGGTTCCGTGTATCCCGGGCTCTTCAACAGCCCTTCGGAAGTGTTCAAGGCACCTTGGGACGCGCTGCTCCCGCCCCTGTTCGACGGCACGCACGGCAGCGGAGATGTGGACGCCGTGATGCCGTCGGTGCCCAGCGAGGTCCTTCAGGACAGCGTGCTTCAGGCCTTCGCCACCGATCCACAGCATCCCTTCCGCCTGGCACTGGCGGACAACGACCTGTACGGCTGGGTGCCAGAGGCGCCGGTGCGCATGCACTACTGCAACGCGGACGACCACGTGTTCCCGGGCAATACACAGGTGGCGTTGCAGGCCTTTCAGCTCGCTGGCGCGCAGCAGGTGAGCGCCGTGGACATGGGTGCGCTGGACCACGGGGCCTGTGCGTTCCCCGCGCTGCTCGCCGTGCGCGCCTGGCTGATGGACCTGCAGGCCGAGTGTACCTGGAACGGTGTGCCTGAACTGGCCGAACGCGACTGGCAGGTGATGCCGACCGCGACCACCGGGCCGCTGCACCTGGTGCATCCGCTCGGCGGGGCCGTCCGTTGGTCGGTGCTCGATCAGCGCGGATCGGTGGTCGCCACAGGCGACATGGACGGTCCGGGCACGCTGGACGTCTCCGGCCTGTCCACCGGTCTGTACGTGCTCACGATCGCGGACGGCCGTCGATGGTCGGCACACCGGTTCCTGCGCACGCCCTGAGAACCTGTTTGCAATACCCGCATTTGGCTGCGCGTTGGTCTTTAACGACCATACTTCGCCGCGAGAACAGTCACGTAGCTCCCGGCTATGCTCCTATTCTCGCGTCTCGTCTGGTCGCCAGATCCTCAGCGCTCGCTTCAAAAGGGGGTATTGCAAACAGGTTCTGAGAACGGCGTTCAACCGGGGTCCACGTCCACGATCAATCGTACGCGGCCTTCAGGCAGTTCATCCGGCAGGCGGTCCAGCGCCGCTCGCACCACGTCCTTTTCGCGGTGGTAGACGCCGCGGGCCAGCTTCACCAGCACGTTGCGGATGTGCTGATCGCGCACCCACGCCACGGCCGGGGTCTCCGGCCCCAGCACCCGATCGCCCAGCTCGGGCCGAAGCAGGTTCACCAGGGTGCACGCGGCCTGTTCCACGCGCTCCTCGGAGCGGTGCTTCAGGGTGAAGCGCACCAGCCGCGAGAAGGGCGGATAGCCGTGGGCCTGGCGATGCTCCAGTTCGCGGGCGTAGAACCCGTCGACATCGTGGGTGAGCACGTGCCCGAGCACGGGGTGGGCGACGTCGAACGCCTGGATGAGCACGCGGCCCTGTACACCGCGTCGGCCGCTGCGGCCCGCCACCTGGCCCATCAGCTGGAAGGCGCGTTCGTGGGCGCGGAAGTCGGGGAAGCGCAGCAGCCGGTCGGCGCTGAGGATGCCCACGGTGTTCACGCGCTCCATGTCGAGCCCCTTGGTCACCATCTGGGTGCCGACGAGCACATCGATGCGCCCTTCGGCGAAGTCGTGCATGAGCCGCTCCAGCGCGTGCTTGCCGCGGGCGGTGTCCTGGTCGAGCCGGGCCACGCGCACGTCGGGCAGGGCCACCGCCAGTTCCTCCTCGATGCGCTCAGTGCCGAGGCCGATCATCTTCAGCCGTCGGCTGCCGCAGGAGGGGCAGGCCGTGGGCGGCGGATAGCCGCGGCCGCAGTAGTGGCAGCGCAGTTCGTGGCTCCGTTTGTGGTAGGTGAGGCTCACATCACAATGCGCGCAGTTCGGCACATGCGCACATTGTTCGCATTGCCACACGGGGGCGTAGCCGCGCCGGTTCTGGAACAGGATCACCTGATCGCGCCGCTCCACCGTCCGTTGCACGGCCTCCAGCAGCTCCGGGGTGAAGTGCCCCTGCATGCGTTTGCGCTTATAGGCCTCGCGCAGGTCGATCAGCTCCACGGTGGGCAGCACGCTGTCGCCGAAGCGTTCGAGCAGCCGGGCGTGGCCGTACTTGCCCTGCCGGGCATTGTACAGCGTTTCCATGGAGGGCGTGGCGGATCCGAGCACCACGGGCGCCTCCATCAGTTCGCCGAGCACCAGGGCCATGTCGCGGGCATTGTAGCGCGGAGAAGGGTCCTGCTGCTTGTAGGAGGGGTCGTGCTCCTCATCCACGATGATCAGCCGCAGGCGCCGGAAGGGCAGGAAGAGCGCCGAGCGGGCGCCCACCACGATGGGATGCGAACCGGGGTCGCGGAGGATGCCGCCCCAGAGGTCGGCGCGCTGGCGGGCACTGAGCCTGCTGTGGAACACACTGACCCGATCGCCGAAGCGTGTGCGGAGCCGAGCGATCAGCTGGGTGGTGAGCGCGATCTCCGGCAGCAGGTACAGCACCTGGCCGCCCTGGTCCACGGCGCGCTCGATGAGGTGGGCGTACACCTCGGTCTTGCCCGAGCCGGTGACGCCTTGGAGCAGGCAGCAACGATGGCCCTTCAGGGCGGCGTCGATCTCCTGCAGGCAGGCGGCCTGTGCGGGCGAGAGGGTGGGGGAACCGCTGCCAGGCCGGGGCGGCGGTCGGTCGGCCGGCCGTTCGGTGACGCTGAACAGGCCCTTGCGCACCAGTTCCTCCACGTGTCGGCGTTCCGCGCCGGCGGCCTTCAACAGGCTCGCTTCGGCCACCGGCCCACCCCCGTTGTCCAACCAGCGACCGAGCTCGATGCCCTTCATGAGCAGCGCCAATTGCTTGGGTGCTCGCGCGAGCCGGTCGAACCAGCCGTGCAGCGCGGCCTCATCAGCGGCTTCCGCGGTGAGCGCCACATGGCGCACCAAGCGCTCCACGGGGAGCGACCGCAGTTCCTCCTCCAGCGCCAAGGCGCCTTCGTCGAGCAACTGCTTCATCGCGCGGAGGGGATCCTTCACCTGGAGCAGGTCGCCGGCCTCGCCCAGGGTGATCGCCGGACGCTGCTCGAGGGCATCCAGCAACAGGGCCGCTCGCGGTGTCCGTGCGGAATGCTCGGCGGTGAGCGCCGTGGCCGTCACGCGCGTTTCACTGGTCAACACCATCGGACCGGGCAGGGCGGCGAGCATCACCTCCCCCAGGGAGCACAGGTAGTGGTCGGCCAGCCGTTGCCACAGCTGCAGATGCACCGGTTCCAGGAGCGGCGCGGCATCGAGCACGCTCAGCGCCGGGCGAACGTTCCGTCCCTCGGGACGGACGTCGTGCACCCGCGTCACCAGGCCGCCGTACAGCTTCCGTCCAGCGCCAAAGGGCACCACGATCCGCATGCCGGGCAACACCGGGCCGATCTCCTCCGTCAAGCCGTACGTGAACACCCCCGGAACGGCCGCAGGCAGGATGACATCGGCGAAGCGCGGCATGGGTGCGCAAGTTTACCCACGAAGACCCGCCGGTCCCTGGCGACCCATGGCACAGCGGATGAACGTACCTTGCGGCTTCATGCGTGGCGTCCTCCTGTGGGTGATCCTGATGGCGCTGGGCCCGGCACACGCGCAGTTGGTCCTGAACAACACGCAGACCCCGGCCCAGCTGGTGCAGAACGTGCTGCTGGGCGGTGGGGTGACGGCGAGCAACATCACCTTCAACGGGCTGCCCGGCAACACCGTGTCCATCCAGGCCGGTGAATTCAACAGCGCGAACGCCAACGTGGGCATCCCGGCCGGTGTGATCCTGGCCACAGGGGGCATTTCCAATGCGATCGGCCCGAACGGCTCCGGCAGTTCCTCCGTGCCCAACACAGGGCCCAACGTGCAGGACCCGGACCTCCTGCTGCTCGCGCAACAGAGCCAGCCCTCCATCCAGGACGTGAACGATTGTGCGGTCCTCGAGTTCGATTTCGTGCCCACCGGGGATTCGCTGAAGTTCAACTTCGTGTTCGCTTCGGAGGAGTACCTCGAGTTCGTCAACAGCATCAACGACGCGTTCGGCTTCTTCCTGAGCGGTCCGGGCATCACAGGGCCGTTCAGCAACAATGCCATCAACATCGCCCTCATCCCGGGCACCACGGACCCGGTGACCATCAATACCGTGAACGATGTGGTGAACCCGCAGTACTACGTGGTCAACGGCGACGGCACGAACGCACCGTACAACAGCAACCCGTTCTATGTGCAGTACGACGGGCTCACCGTGGTGATGCAGGCGTTGGCCGAGGTGATCTGCGGGGAGACGTACCACATCAAGCTCGTGGTGGGCGACGCGAACGACCAGGTGTGGGACAGCGCCGTGTTCCTGGAGGCCGGCAGTTTCCAGAGCAACCAGGTGGCGATCGTGGGCGAGGTGGTCTCCGGTGGCATCGACAGTCTCTTCTACGAAGGCTGCGGCACCGCATCGCTCTTCCTGGTGCGCGGCGGTCCGCTCGTGGACCCCGACACGGTGGACATCCTCATCGGCGGCACGGCCACGGAGGGCGCGGACTTCACCAACGTGCCCGACCAGGTGATCTTCCAGCCGGGCCAGGATTCGATCAACGTCCAGTTCAGCGCCATCCTGGATGCCATCACCGAAGGCCAGGAGTCCATCATGCTCATGGTGATCAACGAGACCGCGTGCGGAGGTGACACGGTGTCGATGGTGATCCTCATCGAGGAAGCACCGGAGATCGATGTGGTCCTGAGCAACGATGTCACCATCCAATGCGTGGACAGCACCTTGCTGTCGGCCACCGTCACGGGAGGCTTCGGCAACTTTGTCCTCGATTGGGATCAAGGCGTGCCGGACGGGCAGCTCAGCGGCTGGGTGGCGCCCGCGCAGACCACCACTTACACCCTCACCGTCACCGACGATTGCGGGGTGGTGACGCAGACGGATCAGGTGACCGTGACCGTACCCATCGTGCCGCCGTTGGTGGTGACGATCCAGAACGATGTGGTCGTGCTCTGCCCGGAGACTCCGGTGCAACTGACGGCGGCGGTCCAGGGCGGGACCCCCGGCTACACCTACGCTTGGAGCGGCGGGCTGGGCTCGACCCCGACCGTTCAAGTGGCGCCGGCGACCACCGCCAGCTGGTCGGTCACCGTGACCGATCTGTGCGGCAAGGACACCACGGACCTGGTCACCGTCACCGTGGCCTACGACACCGTGCGGGTGAGCATCGCGCCGGATACGGTGATCTGCATCGGCGATACGGCGGTGCTGCATGCTCTACCCGTCCTCGGCCTGGAACCGTACACCTACCTCTGGGAACCGGGGGGTACGGCCGACACGCTGGCCGCGCACCCGAACAGCAACACGATATACACCCTCACGGTCACGGATGCCTGCGGCATCACGGCCACCGATCAGAGCGGCCTCGGGGTGAACGCGCCGATGGCCTCTTTCGCCGTGGACGGCACCTATTGGGTCAACAATGCCCCCATCTACTTCATGGACCTGTCCCTGGGCGCCACGCAGTGGTGGTGGGACTTCGGAACGGCCGGCCTGGAAAGCCAGGACAAGAACCCCGAGGTGACCTATCCGGAGCCGGGCCTGTACGAGGTGTTGCTGGTGATCGCCGACACCTTGGGATGCAGGGACAGCACCGTTCGGACCCTCCTCGTGGACCCGGAGTTCCACCTGTACATCCCCAACAGCTTCACGCCCAACGGCGACGGGTTCAATGAGACCTTCCAGGCCATGGGCATGGGGGTCAAAGAGTTCTGGATCCGTGTGCATGACCGCTGGGGCGCCACCCTGTTCGAGTCGAACGAGGTGGGCCAGGCCTGGGACGGCACCGTGAACGGGGCCTTTCTGCCCAGTGGTGTCTATGTGTACCGGTACCGGGTGAAGGCGATCGCCGGCGACGTCAAGGAGGGCTTCGGCCACATCACCTTGATGCGCTAGTCCCGGTCGGACCGGTATATCAATGTCCTCTGCTGGCGTGGCCGTGGAGCAACGGATGCCGGTGCACGCCGTGTCTTTCGCTGGAAGCCCCGGACATGAACACTCCGACCGTTCGCCTCCCCAAGGCCGATAGCAGCCTGCTGGAGCTCTTGGACACCCCGTTGTGGAGGAAATACTACGCTCTAGTGCGTCGCCGGGTGCGCTATCCACGCCATTACAGACGGTCCGTGAACCGATAACGGATCCCCTACCTTGGGCCGATCAACCGGCCCAGATGCGCACACCCATTACCCTTCTTCTGTCGTTCGTTGCACTGATGCTGCATGCACAAGCGGGCAGTTCCTGCTCGAACGCGATCCCCGTCGCGCCAGGCACCCACACCGCACCCTTCGACAACGCGTGGTACGTGTACACGGCGCCGGCCACCGGTCAGTTCGCGTTGAGCACCTGCGGCCTCAGTGATTGCGACACCAAGCTCTGGGCCTACACCTATTGCACCGGGCTTGTGACCAATGAGCAGGACCTGAACGCCCTGGGCTACAACGATGACGCCTGCGCCCTTCAGAGCGCCGTGGTGCTCAACCTCAACGGTGGGCAACAGGTGTACATCCGGGTGGGTGACTACCAGAACGCCTGTGCGGCGGACACCGTGGTGTGGAGCCTGAACGCGAACATCCCGCCGCCGCCGCCCAACTGCGCGGCCGGTGAGGTGGCCGTACAGGTGAACATCGTTCCCGACGCCTTTCCCAACGAGATGAGCTGGGACCTGCGGAACGGGAACGGCGCTGTGCTCGCCTCCGGCACGTCCACTGGCGCAGCCGTATGCGTGGATACCGCGGAATGCCTGGTGTTCACCATGCACGACACGTATGGTGACGGGATCTTCTCACCCGGGGGCTACTGGCTCTATTACGACGGCGCGTTGATCGCACAGGGCGGCAACTTCGACTTCACGGACCGCGTGGAATGGAACTGCCCGCCCGGCTTCGGATGCCTGTCGCCTGATACGGTACAACAGGGTCAGCACAGCACCATCGGGAACGAGACCTGGTACGTCTTCGTGCCGGACAGCAATGGGGTGTACAGCATCTCCACCTGCGGCACGAACACCTGCGACACCCGGGTCTGGGTCTACGACCATTGCATCGGTCTGATCTGGGACGATTCCAACATCGGCACCATCTACTACGACAACGACCAGGGCGGATGCGGCTTGCAGGCCCAGGTGAACGCGCTGTTGCAGGCCGGGGTGACCTACTATGTCCGGATCGGTGACACGGACACCAGTTGTGCCGGCGGATCGATCGACTGGTCGCTGGTGTACGCCGGTCCCATCGCCGGTTGTACGGACCCGGCCTCGTGCAACTACGATCCCCTCGCCGCCGTGGACGATGGCAGCTGCATCCCCTGGGGCGATCCCAACTGCCCGCTCGGACCGGACCTCACGGTCCGGAGCGACGTGTTACAGAGCTCCATCTACGCCCAAACGATGGTGGTGAACGCCAACGACTGCTATATCCAGGAGGGCTGCCTGGCCGGTTTCGGTACGCGCGAACTCGTGCGTTTCACCACGCATATCCAGAACATCGGATTCACCGATTACTACATCGGCAACCCCGGTGCCAACCCCGATCAGTTCGTCTACGGCGCCTGTCACAACCATTGGCACTATGAAGGATACGCCGAGTACCTTCTGTACGACAGCCTCGGTCAGCAGATGGCCCAGGGCTTCAAGAACGGCTTCTGCGTGATGGACCTGGAGTGCAGCGGTGGCGGTTCGGCCCAGTATGGCTGCAGCAACATGGGCATCAGCATGGGCTGCGGCGATATCTACAGCAGCGGTCTTTCCTGTCAGTGGATCGACATCACCGATGTACCGGACGGACGCTACACCCTGGTGGTGCGGACCAACTGGGACAACAGCCCCGACGCCCTCGGCCGCTTCGAGATGGACATCAACAACAACTGGGGACAGGCCTGCATCGAGATCTCGCACAACCCGAACCTGGTGGTCACCGTGCAACAGAACTGCCCGTCCTACGTGGACTGCCTCGGCCAGATCTACGGCAGTGCGCAGATCGATTGTGAGGGCGTGTGCGCCGGGGCCCGGCTCATCGGCGACCTGGATGTGGACGCCGATAACGACAGCGTCGATGCGGCCGGTTATGTGGCCGGCATCCTCGATGCCTCCCTGATGGCCGCCCCTTGCACGGACGTCAACGACGACGGCTCCCTCACCGTGGCCGATGCGGCCCTGATCGCCCACTGCCACCAGGCCCATCTGCTCGGCGACAGCAGCCTGATGGACACCCGGTGCAGCTTCCCGTTGATCGACATGGTGAACATCTACGACTCGGTGACCTTCACCATCGGTGCGTTCGATCTCGGTGCGGGGTATCTGGACGTGCATGTGCGGAACCCGAACCGGGAGCTGGTGGGCTATGAGCTACGCTTCAGTGGCATCACCATCACCGGCGTTGACAACCTGGCGGACCCGTTGGACTTCCCCATCGTGCCCTCCTTCAACGGCAACACCGCCCATGTCATCGGCCTCTCGTACGTGGACAGTCTCTTGGATCGTCACAACGGGTTCACCCCGCTCTTCCGCGTCCACTTCGTGAACCCGGCCAACATGATCTGCATCGACCAGGTGGTGGACGTGGTGAACGAGGACTACGCCGTGCCGCTCACCTTCCTGGTGGACGCCTGCGTGTTCAGCACCGCCATCATCGCTCCGGAGGGGGATACCGGCCTCTCGGTGATGCCCGATCCGTTCGACGATCACTTCGTGATGACCTACGCCCCCCGGACCGGCGAACGGATCGTGCTCCTTCTGACGGATCTGCAGGGGCGCGTCGTTCGTCGCATCGAGGCTCCGGCCACGGGTCAGCTTCGCGTGGAGGGCCGTGATCTGGCCGCGGGCAGCTACTTCTATCGGTTGGAGGGAGCGCTGAGCGCGACGGGCCGTGTCGTGAAGCGCTGAGCCGAACCCTGCCCTGTTGATAAGTGCGGGAGACCATCCCGGGACAGGGTGGGGGAGGCCTCTACTTTCGTCCCCGGTCCGCACCCGCGGACAGCCATTGACCATGCGTTCCCATCGACCCCAATTCGTATTGACCATCGCCGGGTCCATGCTGCTGGCCGCTTGCGGCGGCGGTGGTGAAGGTCAAGGCTCCGATCCCGCCGCCAAGGACACCCTCGCCCCCTCCCCCTCCGATGGCGGTGGGGTGGTGAACGTGGGCGGCAAGCTCTTCAGCATCCCATCCCCGGTGCAGACCGCCCTGCTGATCCGCAGCTCCGGCGCGGCCTACCAGCGCGACCTGCTCATGGACAAGAACAAGGCTGAAGGGTTGACGGGCCGGATGGGCCGCGCTCTGGCCGTGGGCATGTTCGGTTCCGACCTGGCCTACGCCACTATCCACAAGGACGGACAGACCGCCTTGGCCACCCTGCAGACCATCGAGAAGCTGAGCGCCGCCCTGGAGATGGGCAATGCCTTCGACAAGGGCCTCGTGGACCGGTTCAAGCGGAACGTGAACACCCAGGACAGTCTCCTGCGGCTCAGCGGTGAGGCGTTCCGCGCCGCCGATCGCTACCTGAAGACGAATGAGCGCGGCGATGTGGCCTCCCTGGTGCTCGCCGGCGGGTGGATCGGTTCGTTGCACCTGGCACTCGCACACGCCACAGGCGATGCCCAGGCCAAGCTGGCGCCCCGCATCGCCGAACAACGCAAGGCCTTGGACGATCTCATCGCGCTCATCGAGGCCAACGACAAGGACCAGCAATGTGCCGCGCTGTGCGCCGACCTGAAGACCCTGAAGCAGGCCTTTGCCGGGCTCAAGAGCACCTACACCTTCGAGAAGCCCGTCACCGACGCCCCTTCGCGCACCACCTTCATCAATAGCACCTCCGCAGTGACCATCACCCCGCAGGACCTGTCGGCCATCGCTGAGCAGGTCTCCGTGCTGCGCACCAAGTACCTGATCTGACCATGAGGACGACCATCGCCACGGCCGCCACCGTGCTCGGCTTATTCGCCGCCGGCCAGGCCAGCGCGCAGTGCGACACCATCGCCGACCTCTGCGCGAAGCACATCACCACATCGTACATCCCTGATGGCCAGTTCTACCGCGCCCTGCTGCAGGGCGATGAGCTGGCGGAGTTCTCCCTCACGCTCTTCGGCGGCACCACCTACCGTGTGGCGGCGTGCAGCGGGTTGGCCGACGGGAATCTGGTCTTCAGTGTGTTCGACCAGGAGCGGAACCTTCTCTTCACGAACAAGGAGCATGCGAACAGCCCGTACTGGGACCTGGTGGTGGCCAACACCCTGGATGTCACCATCGAGGCGCAGCTCGACCCGTCCAAGCTGGGCTCCGGCTGTGCCGTGATGCTCATCGGATTCAAGCAGTAGGCGTCCCCGGTCCTCCGGAACCCTTCGGACATCCCTCCCGTAAAGAGGGATGTTCCTTTTCCGGGCCTGCCCGGCGGACCCCCTCATGAGCGAGAAGATCCTCAACGCGCTGCTGCAACTGTTCGCGATCATCGCGCGGGCCGATGCGGCCGCCGGTTCCGGTCGACCTGCCGGGCGACTGATGCTGGACCGGTTCCTGCGTCAGCAGTTCACCGCCGAACAGGTCGAGGAGCACCTCGCTCGGTTCGATGCCCATGTGGCCGCCTTCCACAACACCGGTGGGGAGAGCCGCTCCGGACGCAAGCGCATCTCGGTGAACTCCGTCCGCGTGCTCCGCATTTGTGTTCAGGTCAACGAGGAGCTCACCCAGCGGCAGAAGTTCATCGTGCTCATGCACCTGCTGGAGTTCATCCACGCCGGAGGGGTGGCCGAGCAGGAGCAGGAGTTCGTCAACACCGTGGCCGAGACCTTCAACATCGGTCGTGAGGACTTTGAACGCTGCCAGGCCTTCGTGGCCCAGGCCGCTGGCGAACGCGTCGATTCACCCCACCTGCTCTACGCCGACGCCGCCGTGGAGAACGGTCTCGCTCAGGCCCGCCATCTCCACGCCCATCTGGATGGGGAGCTCCGGGTGCTGCACGTGCCCAACGTGAACCTGTACATGGTGCGCTACCTGGGTCAGGACCGGGTGCTGCTCAACGGGCAGCCGATGAACGGCCGCCACCACTACGTGCTCAGCAATGGCTCGTCGATCAGGCCCCCGCATGGCCGGCCGATCTACTACAGCGACATCCTGGGCAGCTTCATGACGGGGCGCCAGCGCGACGGGCTCGTCTTCAAGGCCGAGCGGATCACATACGCCTTCCCCAATGGCCGCCTCGGGCTCCACGAGCTTGACCTGGCCGAAACCAGCGGGAAGCTCGTGGGGATCATGGGCGGCAGCGGCAGCGGGAAGAGCACCCTGCTCAACGTGCTGAACGGGAACCTCAAGCCCAGCAGCGGCCATGTCACCATCAACGGGGTGGACGTGCACAGCGAGGCCGCACGCATTCGCGGTGTCATCGGGCACGTGAGCCAGGACGACCTGCTCATCGAGGAGCTCTCGGTGTACCAGAACCTCTTCTACAACGCCAAACTCTGCTTCGGCGACCTCACCGACGCACAGATCGGCGACCGCGTGCTGAAGCTCCTGCAACAGCTCGGTCTCTACGACACGAAGGACCTGAAGGTCGGCTCGCCCTTGGAGAAGACGATCAGTGGCGGCCAACGGAAGCGCCTCAACATCGCCCTTGAGCTGATCCGCGAGCCCAGTGTGCTGTTCGTGGATGAGCCCACCAGCGGCCTCAGCTCGCGCGACTCGGAGAACATCATGGACCTGCTCAAGGAGCTCGCGCTCCGTGGGCGCATCGTCTTCGTGGTGATCCACCAACCGAGCTCGGACATCTTCAAGCTGTTCGACCGGCTGCTGCTCATCGATCAGGAAGGCTACCCGGTGTACTATGGCGACCCCGTGGAGTCGGTGGTATACTTCAAGCGGGTCACCGGGCAGGTGAACAGCGAGGTGGGCCAATGCCGGGCCTGCGGGAACGTGAACCCCGAGCAGATCTTCAACATCCTGGAGGCCAAGCTGGTGGACGAGTACGGCATGGAGACCGATCAACGCCGCATCAGCCCGGAGGCCTGGAACGAGGTGTTCAAGGCCCAGATGGAGGGCCGCATGGCCCAGGTGCCCGAGGTGCGCAGCGTACCCCGGAGCACGTTCAAGGCACCTGGATGGCTCGTGCAGCTCAAGGTCTTCTTCACGCGGGACATCCTCGCCAAGCTGGCCAATCGTCAGTACGTGCTGATCAACCTGCTGGAGGCCCCCGTGCTCGCCTTCGTCATGGCCTTCTTCCTGCGCTACCACGGTGCGGGCGAGGAGGGTACCACCTACATCTACCGAGCCAACGACAACATCCCGCAGTACCTGTTCATCGCTGTCATCGTCTCGCTGTTCCTCGGGCTCACCGTGGCCGCCGAGGAGATCATCCGCGACCGGAAGATCCTGCAGCGCGAGAAGTTCCTGGCCCTGAACCGCAACAGTTACCTGCTCAGCAAGATCGCCATCCTCTTCCTCATCTCGGCCATCCAGTCGCTGCTCTTCGTGGTGGTGGGTGACCGCGTGCTGGGGATCCAGGACATGGGCTTCGTCCACTGGGCGCTCCTGTTCAGCACCAGTTGCTTCGCCAATGTGCTCGGCCTCAACGTCAGCGCCAGCTTCAACAGCGCCAAGGTGATCTACATCGTGATCCCCGTGCTGATCATCCCGCAGTTGCTCTTCAGCGGCATCATCGTGCGCTTCGACAAGCTGCATCCCTGGTTCTCGTCCCAGCAGGGTGTCCCCTGGATCGGCAACGTGATGGCCAGTCGCTGGGCCTACGAGGGGCTCGCGGTCACCCAGTTCGTCGACAATGCCTATGAGCGGCGGTTCTATACGCTGGACCAGCGCATGAAGACCGCCAACTGGAAGAAGGACCTGTGGGTGCGCGAACTGCAGCACCGGGTGACGAACCTTCGCGGGGTGGAGATCGATCCCGCCAAGCTGACCCAACGGGGGCGCGATCTGGAGCTCCTCCGCAACGAGCTGAAGGCCGAGGCCGGCCGGATCAGCGGTCTGGTGGTGCCGGACCTGCGGATGACGCCGGAGGGGCATGTGGACCAGACCGCCCTGAACGCCGCGGACGGCCTGCTGAACGACCTCACAGTGCACTACCGCCGCATGTACAAAGAGGCCGAACGGGCCAAGGAACAGCTGATCGCCGAGCTCACCGATGGACCCGAGGCCCGGATCCGCTACTTCGCCCTGTTGGACGCCCACCGCAACGAAAGCCTGGCCGAGTTCGTCACCAACAAGAACGATGTGAACGTCATCGCTGTCGACCGTGGAGCCCTCGTGCGCAAGAGCGATCCCATCTACCTCGAGGCCCAGGGCAAGGGCTTCTTCGGAGCGCACTTCTATGCACCGGCGAAGTGGCTCGGCGGGATCCGTGTCCCGACGTTCTGGGCCAATGTGATCGTCCTTTGGTTGATGTCCCTGGCCTTCGCCATCGCGCTCCGGGCGGAGGTCTTCCCCTGGATCGTGCAGCGGCTTTCCAGCCGTTCCGGCGGCACCTAGGACCCCTCCTGGTCCTTCACGAGGATCATGCGGAAGGGTATGTTGATGATGGCCTGGTAGTCCTCGCCGGCCTCCAGCATATCCTCGTCATCCTCTTCGTAGTGCCAATGCACCGCGAGCTCGTTGCCCTGGGTGCGGATCGTCTCCAACTTCTTGAACAGGTCCAGGATGCACTTGCTGCTGCTGGTGTTGAAGTACTCCAGCTGCACGTGCACCACCGTGGATGGCCGAGGAGCCCGGGCGTATTTGTCCACCCAGGCGATCAGAGGCTTGTAATAGTCGATGGAGTTCTCGGGGATCGAACGCCCCTTCAGCTCCAAGCGGCCCTGGTCGGCATCGAAGTGGATCGAGGGGGTCTTGGCCGTGCCTTCGTAGATCAGCGGTTCCATGGTGCTTCGCGTACTGGTTCGATCCCGGAGGAGCATCCACCGGCCCTTGCCGGTGCTGCGCGCGTGGAGCGCGCGCTCTCCCGCAAAACAAGCCCCCCCGGCCGCGGTGGTTGTCCGCCTCGCCAGGGAGTTATTCACGGGATTATCAACCCGAATCGGGTGTCCGCCACCGTGAGGTCGGCCCGGGCGTCGCACCCACTGCCGTAGTCCAGCGTCCGCTCCCGCTCATCGCTCTGCACGAAGGTCAGCACGCCGCCCCGGACCCACTTGCAGCCAGTAGCGACTTCCAGGATGGTGCTCGTCGTGGCTGTGTAGGCGGTCCCGTAACGGTCCTGGCCGATCACCTCGACAGTCACCGCGTACACATCATCACCCGCCGTACAATCGATGGTGCCGGCGATCAGTTCATGGTCCAGGCGTCCATGATAACGGCGGCTCCAGGCCCCCTGGCGCCAGATCGCGCTACTGTCCACCAGAACCCGGTGCCTGCCATCGCTCAACGGGCTCACCGAGGCCGCGCAGCGGAAGCTGAAACCGGCGCATTCCAGGCCAGAGGTGTGGAATGCGCTCAGGCGGGCGCGGCCGTCGCCCTCAAGGCTGTCGTACTCCAGGACGAGCGGACCCGTGCGACCTCGGCCAGCGGCATCCAGGCATCCGCCTTCGTTGAACCGTAGATGAAGCGTCACAGGGCCGTTCGCAGGGAACATGGCCGTATCACCCTGCACACTGTCCACGCTCATGCAGAATGTTGCGCTGTCCGGCGTCCAATGGCCGGGGCCGATCCGAAGGGCCTGCGCCAATGGGTAGAGCGGGGCGATGAGGTTCTCGGCATGGGCATGGTCGACCATGGTGTTCACCTCCTCGCTGCCCAGGTCGTCCTCCTTCTTGCACGACGCCATCAGCACTATGGCGGCGAGCACGGCTCCGGTCAGGGACTTCATGCGGCGAAGGTAGGGCCCGCCGCTGGGCGGTCGTGGTGTACTTTCGGGCCCCGATCTTCGAATGGCCTGGTACCGCACCTGGTTCGGCACGCCCTACTACAAGCTCCTCTACGGCCATCGCGATGAGGATGACGCGGAGGTCTGGGTCAGTACCATCCTGCGACGCTGCGAGGCCGGACCCGGGACCACCGTGCTTGACATGGCCTGCGGGCGGGGACGGCATGCCCGATGGTTCGCCGAGGTCGGATGTGATGTGACCGGCATCGACCTTTCCGCGGAGAGCATCGCGGAGGCACGCCACGATGTGCCCTCCGCCCACTTCGCGGTGCACGACATCCGTGTGCCGTTCGCCTCGGCGGCCTTCGATCTGGTGGTGTGCCTGTTCACCAGCCTGGGCTACTTCGAGGACGAGGATGATGACCGGAAGGCCCTGGCGGCAGCGTTCGCAGCCGCTCGTCCGGGAGGGCGCTTCGTGCTTGACTTCATGAACAGCGTGCGCGTGCTGAAGGAACTGGTGCCCATGGAGTGCGTCCAGGCCGGTGGGGTCCGCTTCACCATCGCCCGAAGCTCCGAGGATGGTATGGTGGTGAAGCGCATCCTGGCCGAGGATGCGAGCGGTCGCCATCACTTCGAGGAACGCGTGTCGGCCCTGGCCCCTGAGCGCCTGATGCAGCTCGTGCGCGAGGCCGGTTTCGTCGTGCTGGACAGCACCGATGGCCCGGAGCCGGAGCCGTTCGATCCGATCCGCTCCCAGCGGTTGGTGATCTGGGCGCAACGACCGTTGACATGATCCTGTCCACCACCCTCGCCCTCTTCCTGCTGCTGCCGCTGGCCGCCGGCGCCATCGTCCAGTTCAGCAGGCCGGGAGCGAACGCGCTCCGGTTGCTGCTGGCCTTCAGTGGCTCGTTCCTGTTGAGCGTCGCGCTCACCCACATGATGCCCGAGCTCTATGAAGCGGCCGGTGAAGGCATCGGACCGTGGCTCCTGGGCGGTTTCATGCTGCAGGTCGTGCTCGAGTTCTTCAGCCACGGCATCGAGCACGGTCACATGCACACTTCGCCTGGGCGCGCGCTCCCCCTGCTCACCCTGCTGAGCCTGTGCCTGCACTCGTTCACCGAGGGCATGCCGTTCGCCGATGCCCGAGTGCACAGCGATCTGCCCTTCCTGCTCGGTGTCCTCCTGCACAAGCTCCCCATGGCCATCGCTCTGGCCACCGTGCTCCAGCGTTCTCAGGTGCCCCTCCTTCGCAGCTGGACCATGATCACGGTCTTCGCCCTGGCCGCGCCTGCGGGCATTCTTGTGGGCTCCCTCGGCGGTGGAAGCCTGGGGGAGGAGTTCCTGCATCGCGCCCTGGCCGTGGCCATCGGCATGCTGCTCCACATCGGCACCACCATCATCTTCGAGACCACTCCCGAGCACCGGTTCAACCTGCAGCGCTTCGCCGCCGTGCTCCTTGGCGCCGCCTTGGCGCTCTGGATGGTCCACTGATCTTTTTTCCGGACGGACATACCGCGGCGGATCTCCCTGCGTTCATAACTTTGAAACGCAAAGTACTTTGAAGATGATCCAGAACGAGCATCACCAGGACCTCGCCCACATCCGCGGGCTGATGGAGCGGAGCACACGGTTCCTGTCCTTGAGCGGGCTGAGCGGTGTGTGTGCCGGTGTGGTGGCGCTGATGGGGGCGCTTCTCGCGCGGGAGCGCTATGACGCGCTCCTGCTCGGTATCGACCCGGCACGATCACGCTCCTTGGAAGAGGGGCTGGATGCCTACGCCGGGCCGGACGTTCTGGCCGCAGCCTGGGACCTGGTGCCCCTGGCGATGCTGGTGCTGGTGCTGGCCCTCGCCGGAGCGGCCTGGTTCACCTGGAGACGGGCCCAACGACTGGGTCAGCGGCTTTGGGACCCATCCGCGAAGCGGCTTGCCTGGAACCTCGCCGTGCCCCTGGTGGCGGGCGGCCTCTTCTGCCTCGCCATGCTCGCCCACGGCCAGGTGGCGTTGGTGGCACCGGCCACGCTCGTGTTCTACGGACTTGCGCTGCTCAACGCCTCCAAGTACACCTTGGACGAGATCCGCTGGCTCGGGCTCAGCGAGGTGGTGCTCGGTCTCCTCTCCACCGCCTGGGTGGGGGCCGGGCTCCTTTTCTGGGCTTTGGGCTTCGGGGTGCTGCACATCCTCTATGGTGGCCTGATGTGGCTCCGCTACGAATCATCCGGAAAGGACGCCGCATGATCGCGGGGCTCAATAAAGTGTTCGAAAGCCGCGTTCGCCTCGGCATCATGGCGGTGCTCGCGGTGAACGAATGGGTGGACCATGCGGTGCTGAAGGACCTGCTGCAGGTGACCGACGGCAACCTGGCCAGCCACCTGGCCGCCCTGGACGCATCGAAGTATGTGCAGGTGCGCAAACGGTTCGTGGGCAAACGGCCCAACACGAGCTACAAGGCCACACCCACCGGTACCGCGGCGTTCCGCGCGCACTTGGACGCCATCGACGAACTGCTCAACAAGGACCTCCGCCAATGAACGCTTCCTCTCCTCACCGCATCGACCTCCGTACCGCGCTCTGCGTGCTCGGCCTGGCCCTGGTCTTCGACCGGCTGTTCTGGCGGCAGGACATCGGGCTCAACCTGGCCCTTTTCACCGTGGTGGCGATGGGGGTCGCCCTGGCCTTGCGCCGCTCCGCCTCGGTGTCGGCGCGCTGGGTGCTCGGTGGGCTGCTGATCTGTGCCACCATGGTGGTGGTGCACGGCAGTGTGATCGCGGTGGTGGGCGCCTTGGCGTGCCTGGCGGTGGGCGCCGTGCTCCTGTTGGAACCGGCCCAGCGCAACCTGCCGGTGGCCTTGATGGCCGCGGTATTCAACGCCCTCTTCGCGCCCGTCGGCGTCGCTGGTGCGGTGAACATCGGGCTCAAGCGGTTGCCTGCCACGCGCACGGGCTGGAGGTGGACCCGGCTGGCGCTCCTTCCCGTGGCGGTGCTGCTGGTCTACACCTTCATCTACCGCGCCGCGAACCCACGCTTCGAGGCGCTCACGGCGGGTTTCATGGACGGTCTCCTCGACCTCCTGGGTGACCTTTTCGCCGAGCTGGTCACCCCCCATGTGCTCTTCATCGGCTTCGCCTTGATCGCGAGCGTCGCACTGCTCCATCGTTCGGCGCCGCACCTGTTCGCAGGACCGGCCTGGCCTATGAACGAGGCGCTGACGCGCGTCCGGAAGCGACGCTCACATTGGCTCGCTCCACTGGCCATGGGCGCACTGGACCGAGAACGTCGCATGGGCTTGCTGCTCCTGGTGTTGGTGAATGCCCTGTTGCTGGTGGTGAACCTGGTCGACATCTCCTGGGTATGGTTCGGCTTCACGGTCGAAGAGGGGTTCGACCTGAAGCAGTTCGTGCATGAAGGCACCTGGCTGCTCATCCTGAGCATCCTGCTCAGCATGGCCCTCCTTCTGCACCTGTTCCGGGGCAACCTCAACTTCCACCCGAAGCAGCTCTTGCTGCGTGCGCTCGCCGCCGCCTGGATCGCGCAGAACTTCATCCTGGGCATCTCGGTGTTCCTGCGGAACTACCACTACATCCACTTCCATGGGTTGGCGTACAAGCGCATCGGCGTCATCGTGTTCCTGGCCTTGATGCTGGTGGGTCTTGTGACGCTGTACCTGAAGGTGCGCGAGCGGCGAACGCTGGTCTACCTGCTTCGCGTGAACGGCTGGGCCGCGTTCGTGGCCCTGGTGGCCCTGAGCACGGTGAACTGGGACGGTGTGATCGTCCGGTACAACCTCGCACACTGGAACCAGGGCGAGATCGACGTGGACAACTACCTCGCGATGAGCGACAAGGTGCTGCCGCTGCTCTATGCCGACCTGCCCAAGGTGGAGGCGCAGATGGCCAAGCACCGCGGGAACCGGGTGCGCTGGGTGGAGCACCTGGACCCTGATGCCTTCAGGACGGCTCTGGACCGCAAACGGGAACGCTTCCTGTTCAGGGTCGCGGAGCAGGATCGGCGTAGCTGGACCTGGGCGGATCAGCGGACGCATGAAGCGTTGAAGGCATGCGGCCTCGCCTCGGTCACGACCCGGGAGGAACGGCTCCGGCATGCGATGAATGATGCGACCGGGACCGCCGGGGCATCCGTCGAAGCACGCCTGCAGGACACGATGGTGGATGAGGAGCCCTTGATCGCGGAGGTGGACCCCGCAGCACGTTGAGGCATGAAGGTGAAGATGATCCTGCCGGCCCTGGCCGAGGCGGAGAGCCCGTTCTGGCGCCCCATCAAGTATTCCTTGTTCCCTCCGCTCGGCCTGGCCACCCTCGCCGCCTACCTCGACCCGGATGATGAGGTGGACCTGCAGGACCAGCACGTGGAGCGCCTGCGCCTTGATGACGAGCCGGATCTCGTGGTGATCCAGGTCTACATCACCAACGCGTACCGGGCCTACGCCATCGCCGATCACTACCGGGCGAAGGGGGCGCACGTATGCCTGGGCGGCCTGCACGTGACCTCCTTGCCGGAGGAAGCGGCGGCGCATGCGGACAGCATCTTCCTGGGTCCGGGAGAGCACACCTTTCCGGCGTTCCTGAACGATTTCCACGCGGGAAAGCCGAAGCCACGGTACGCGAGCGCGGTGCGCAGCCTGGAAGGCATCCCGCCCGTTCGCCGCGACCTGATCAAGCGCGACCGCTACCTGGTGCCCAATTCCATCGTGGTGTCACGCGGCTGTCCGCACCACTGCGACTTCTGCTACAAGGATGCCTTCTTCAGCGGCGGCACGGGCTTCTACACGCAAGCCGTGGATGCCGCGCTGGCCGAGATCGACCGGCTGCCTGGCCGGCACCTCTACTTCCTCGACGATCACCTGCTGGGCAACGCGCGCTTCGCCGCCGAACTGTTCGAGGGCATGAAGGGCATGGACCGTGTGTGGCAGGCCGCAGGCACCGTCGACTCCGTGCTGCGCGGTGATCTCCTGCGCAAGGCCGCGGACGCGGGCTTGCGGAGCCTCTTCGTGGGCTTCGAGACCTTCAACCCCGAGAACCTCCGGCAGAGCAACAAGAAGCAGAACCTGAGACGCGACTACGGATCGGCGGTGCAACGCTTGCACGATCACGGGGTGATGATCAACGGCAGCTTCGTCTTCGGGCTCGACGACGATGGCCCGGACGTGTTCGCCCGCACGGTGGAGTGGGGGGTGCGCAATGCGATCACCACCAGCACCTACCATGTCCTCACGCCGTATCCAGGCACTCGCTTGTTCAGCGACATGGAAGCACAGGGCCGGCTCGTGACGCGCGATTGGGACCGCTACGATACGCGTCATGTGGTGTACCGGCCAGCCAAGCTTTCACCGGACCAGCTCGAGGCCGGCTATTGGTGGGCCTACCGCCATTTCTATTCGTGGCCGAACATCGTGCGGGCGAGCCTGCGGCACGACAGCGCGAAGCACGTGCTGAAGCACTTCGCCTACACGGCGGGCTGGAAGAAGTTCGAGCCCGTGTGGAACCTCCTCATCAAGACCCGGCACTTGAACGACATGCTGCCGGTGCTGGAGGCCATCCTGGCCAAGGTCGGCATCGGTGAACCCAATGCCGCTACACCGGACAAGGTCCTACGTCCCGTGAACCCCATCGCCTGACCATGCGCATCCACGAACACGACCGCATCCGCCGCGAGATCCGCATCTGGATCCTGTTCTTCATCGGCGCCCTGTGGCTGAGCGGCCTCACCGCGGTGCCACTGGAATGGGGCACGGCCTGGCTCGCGGACCTCACACGGAACTGGCCGGGCCCGTGGCATGCATGGGCGCAGCGCAGTGCCGATGCCATCGCCGAGGTGGGCTCGAAGCACGCCTTCCTGTTCTACGGCACCGACTGGCTCGCCTTCGCGCACGTGGTCATCGGCCTCGCGTTCATCGGTCCGCTGCGCGATCCGGTCCGCGACCGCTGGGTGATCGAATGGGGGCTTTGGTGCTGCCTGCTCGTGCTGCCTCTGGCCTTTCTGTGGGCACCCGTGCGCGGGATCCCCTTCTTCTGGCGGTGTATCGATGCCTCCTTCGGGGTGCTGGGCGCCCTGCCGTTGTGGCGCGTGCGTGTGCTGATCGAACGCCTGGAACACCAGCCCTTGCCCGCCCCATGATGACCACCCTGTCCCATCGTGACCGCGATGTACTGTTCGCGGCCGGCCTGCTGGCCTTGGGCACGGCCCTCGCCTTTGCACCGGACGCCTTTCTGCCGATGCTCGCACGCGCCTTTCTGGTCCAATGGTCGCTCGCGTTCGCCGCGTTCGCCGCCTGGGCCCTCTGGAGGCGCCGTGTGTGGCCGGCCTGCGCCAGCGTGCTTTCGACCTGCATGGTGCTGCTGCAGGTGGATGCGCCCGTGGCCGGCCCGGGGCCCGGACCGCGCAGTGCCGACCTGCGCATCGCCCAGGTGAACCTGCTTCAGCCCAACGGATGGCATGAGGAGGTGATCCGGATGGTGCGCGCCTGTGATGCCGATGTGATCTCCTTTCAAGAGGTGAGCCCGGCCTGGGCCGCGGTGCTCGTGGAGTCCCTGCGCGAGGCCTACCCGCAGTTCAAGGTCGTGCCGAACGAAAGGTGCTACGGCATCGCGGTCTTCAGCCGCAGACCGGTGGAACGCCTGGTGCAGCATGCGCTTTGCGGCTCCCCGGCGATCGAGGCCGTGCTGAAGTGTGGTGACGGCCCTCTCCACCTGTTCAGTGTGCACGCCAACTCCCCGGGCGGTCCTGCGGACCATGGCCTTCGGAACACCCAATTGCAGCACCTGGCGCGGCTCGTTCGTTCGCGCGGTCCTCGCGCGGTCGTGGTGGGCGACCTCAACACGGTCAGCTGGGACCGGGCGATGTGGACGCTCTGCAGCACCGCCGGTCTCCGGATCGGGACGGCCCCGTGGAGGCCCACGTTCCCCGCCGTGCTCGGGCTCGCGCTCATCCCGATCGACCATGTGCTCACACGCTCAGGTGCCGCCGTCGTTCGAAGCTCCACCTTCCACATACCGGGCTCCGATCACCGCGGCCTCATCGCCGACATCGCCACATGATCGGCATGGAACGTACCTGGATCCAGGTTCTGCCCTGGATGACCCTGTTCGCAGGGGCGATGGCCCTGTTGGAAAGCGCCGTCGTGGTCTACCTCCGTGCATTGTACTACCCGGACGGGTTCGCCTTTCCCCTGGGTCCGATCGACCCCGCGATCGCGGCCACGGAGATCGGACGTGAACTTGCGACTCTGGTCATGCTCTTCGCTCCCGCGGCCTTGGTCACCCGGTCGGCCTTGCAGCGCTTCGCCTGGTTCGCCTTCTGCTTCGGCATTTGGGACATCTTCTACTATGTTCTCCTGCGGATCCTGATCGGCTGGCCGGCCTCCCTCACGGAGTGGGACCTGCTCTTCCTTGTGCCCTTGCCATGGGTCGGCCCCGTCTGGGCTCCGATCCTGATCTCGGTCGGTCTGATCCTGCTCGCTGTGCTCATCCTTCATGGGTCGGCATGTGCACGTCGCGCCGTACACGACCGGTACACATGGGGTCTGCTCCTTCTATCGGCTGCGCTCTTCCTCACCTCCTTCATCCTGGAACCGGTGCGGTGGCTCTCTGCGAACGGGGAGCCCATGCTGGGCACATCAGCCGTGAACGCCTTCCTTGCCGGCTTCGTTCCGACCACCTATCCGTGGCCGTTGGCCTTGGCTGGCGCGGCCCTTGGATCGTCAGGCCTGTTCCGGCTCGCGGTACGCAAGATCGGGCGCTAGGTTGCCTACAGGAGAGCCGCGCCACTGTTGATAAGTCGGAACCCTGGAGGACGCAACCTCGTAAGAGCGGTGCGTCTATCCCATGGAAACAAAAGCCAAAATGGTCTACGAGGCCAAGATGTTCGTCCGGCTTGCTCTGTTGTCATCCCTGGGCTTCGTGTTCTACTACGCCCACTTGTTCTTCGGAGTGCTGGACAATGTGTTCGTGTTCAAAGCGCTGGCGGTGACCTTTTTACTGGCCACCGTGCCGCTGCCGATCATCGCGTTGAACAACAAGAAGCTGTTCCCTGAACTGAAGCGCAGCGGCAAGACCGTGCTCGCGTTCGCCTCGGTCCTGCTGCTGGTCCATCATTTCATGATGACCTTCATTTTCGTGCTCTTCCTGCAGGGGCGTTCGGTCTTCTGAGGTGGACAGGCCCGCTTCCAAGGCCCTCGTTCATCGCACGGACGGGGGCCTTCGCTTTTTTTCCCGTCCAGCGAAACTTCTGGCACGCCCATTGCGTTCCACTGTCACGAGGCCCCGTAAGGCCTCTTGAACAACAGGCCCCGTAAGGCCGAACACGCATACCTGATGTTCAGGGTCCTTGCCCTCCTGGGCGCCTGAAGACCCTGGCCCGGCCCGTAAGCCGGCATCGGGAGAACGAACGAAGCGCGCCCCGTAAGGCGCGCTTCCTCGTTCCTGGCGGTCCCTTTGCGGAAAACCGTCCGGCCTAGGCCGTGGAGCCTCTGCCCGGGCCCGTATCGCCCGACCGGTGAGGCCGAATGGCATGCTCGATCTCCTGCCGCATGCCCATCAACCGGACCGCGTAGGCGCTCAGGGCCTTCTCCTCGTCCGTATCCGGGATCCACCGTGGTACGGCCACCGGGGCTCGATCATCATCCATGGCCACGAAGACGATGATGCAATGGGTGGTTTTCACCCGATCATGGGTCCGCGGGTCTCGTGCATGGATGTCCACCGCGATGTGCATGCTGGTGCTACCGGTGTGGATGAGCCGGGCCTCGGCCTCCACGAGGTGTCCGATCCGGATCGGATGATGGAAGCGGATGCCGCCTACATAGACCGTCACGCAATACCGGCCGCTCCAGTTCACTGCACAGGTATACCCCGCCTGGTCGATCCACCGCATCACCGCACCCCCGTGCACCATGCCGCCATAATTCACGTCCGTGGGTTCGGCGAGGAAGCGGAGTGTGATGGCGTGCATGGGTCAGGCTTTCATGTTCTCGTACTGCAGCGGCACCTCGAAGTCCGAGGACTTGCACAAGGCGATCACGGCCTGTAGGTCATCGATCTTCTTGCCGGTCACCCGGATCATGTCGTCCATGATCTGAGGCTGCACCTTCAACCCGCTGTCCTTGATGGCCTTAAGGATGCGCTTGGCCTTTTCGCGCTCGATACCCTGTTGCACCTTGATGGTCTTCAGCACCAGTTTGCCACTGGGCTGAGGTTCCGTGCTCAGGTCGTAGGCCTTGACATCGATGCGCTGTTTGGTGCTCCGCTCCAGGACGATCTTCTCGATCGCGTCGAGCTTCATCGTGTCCTCCGTGCTCAGCTTGATGGTGAGCGCCTTCTTGTCGAGCTCGATGCTGCTGTTGCTGCCGCGGAGGTCATAGCGTGTCTCCACCTCGCGCTTCGCGGTGTTCACGGCGTTGTCCAGGGTCTGCACGTCGATCTTGCTGACGATGTCGAAGCTGGGCATGGGCATACGATTAGGTGCCGAAAGCTACGCGCCTCATGAGCAGCCTAGAAGCGCAGAGCGAAACCCACCAAGGGCACGCCCAGGACGAAGAACTCGGCGAAGTCCTTGTTCACGGCGAATCCGGCGTCGAAGGCCATCTTTCGGTGAGTGAACCGCGCACCATAGCTGAAGACCCGGTAGTCCGACCGGCCGAAGGGGAACTGCCAGTTCTCGGTGACGAAGCAGATGAGGTCGGTGATGTGCCAAAGCCCGCTGAGACCGATCACCGGGGAATCGGTGAGGGCGCCGTTCTCATAGCCCCAGCCCCCGGTCAAGGTCACGTTAAACAGGTCGCCGCCGAAGGTGGCCTGCATGGCCGCGATGCCCACGGTCAGGGACAGCGGCTCCCGGTCGTTGAATGGTGGTGAGGCCGTCACACGGGCCCCCATGGCGAAGCCGCCCAGGTGCATGGCCCCTTGTGCGATGCGCCCGCTTCCGCCCACCCGCAGGTGCACGATGGGTCCTCCGGACCGCGTGGCGATGCTCGTGATGAGCGAACCCACTTGGAGGCCTGCGCCGATCTGCAGTCCTGTCACCGGCGCGAAATAGGCCGAGTGCATCAGGATGCTAACGTTCTGGTAATAGCCCTGCCCGCCTTCGAGGGGGATCGCCGAAGGCCCGAAGAAGTAATGGCTGTCGTGCGCAAGGGGACTGGTCCCGCGGGTTCTCAACCGTCGCCCACGTCCAAGGCCATCCAGTAGAGGTCTCGCGGCAAGGAGCGATACGCCCTTGGTCCGAGGGATGAGCCCGGGGCCATGGGCGCGCACGGTTGGCGCACAAGTATGCAACGCCCCCAGAACGAGGAGCAAGGCCGGGAGGCGGAGCGTCATGCGCGGATCGACTGGGCGATAGACGAGGGACGGTGCAAAAGGTTCCCTGTCGCGGTCGGCAGGGAGTGAAAAAAGAAGCGCGGGCCCGGCCCGCGCTTCCTTGACGATAAAAGGCCGATCACTTGGTCACCACCACACGGAAGGTGGTCCGGCCTCCATCCTGGAAGTTGAGTGCGAACTGGTAGGTGCCCCCGGAAAGACCGGTCACGTCCAGCACCAGCACCTCGTTGGCGATGTTGACGCGGCGCTCGGTCACCAGCTTGCCCGTCTGGTCCACGATGCGCAGGTCGGCCGCTCCGGTGAGGCCCGCAAGCGGCACGCGGATCATGTCCGTGGTCGGGTTGGGGTAGGGCGTCACGTCGACGCTGTTCAGTTCGTTGATGCCGATGTTCCCGGCGGGGATCATTTCCACACCGATGGCGCTGGTGACATCGGTACCGAAACCTACATTGAACCAGTTGCCATCGTTCTCGGTCAAAGAGACCGGCTGGTCATACAACGTCGTGTGCTCGTCGTAGTCCGGGGTTGCATCGTACCCCACGAACAGGAGCTCGGACAGCGTGTACACACAGAACAGATAGCGGGTGTTGTCCTGCAGCACAAGAGGATCCTGGAAGGGCACGAAGATCACCTCCCCTTGGAGGTCGGATTGATAGTAGTACTCGCCCGCTGCTTCCTCGACCAGATTGTAAGCGGCCTGAGCAGGATAGTTCGGGTCGCTCAGTCCCGTGAAACTGTCCGCCCACTCGTAGGCGCGCACACCGATGAACTCGTCCGCAAGGGAAGTGTCGGCCGATGTCGTGGCACTTATGTAGATACCGGTGGCCGCCATCCGGCTTGCATTGGGGTTCTGGAAGTGGATGCACGATTGGAAGCCGTCCACGTCACCCGCCGGCCGGTAGTGTGCGTTGGGAGCTGGCTTGCCCGTGCCGGCATCGATCGGAGCATAGCTCAGCACTGAGTCCACGCGGAAGGTGAAGGAGAACGAGTTGTCCGCCATGAACTCATCCGGGAACGAGCCGGAGGAGATGCTGTACGTCACCGTGTACATAGCGTCCGTGTAGCTTGCCTGCGAGAATGGTGGCAGGGTCACGAATAAGCTGTCTCCGGAGGTGATGGCCGTTCCGGTCGAGGTCTGGTCGTACAGCACGGTGCCATTCTGTTCCACCTTGGCGTTCAGGCTCGCATCGGGCTGGTCGGCCGTGCCGTAGTTGTGGATCCAAAGGCCCAGCTCCACACTGAACTCGCTGGCGTTCTGCGACACCAAAGCGGGTTGGCCGCTGGCAGGCGCCACGAGCACATCTGGACGGTAGGCGCTCAGGTTGTACTGAAAGAAATTGTTGATGGAGCCTAGGAAAGCGACCACCGGAGTGCCGGCCTCGAGCTCATCCTCGACCTCGATCCCATCCTCCAGGGTGATCATGGCCACAGGGATGGTGACGTTCGCGCCCTGCGCACCGGCCCCCATCGCTACAGGCGCACCGGCCACGCGGTTGATGATGAACACAGCGATGGCGCCCGCGTTCTGAGCGTTCAAGGCCTTGACCCCGAACTCACAATCGCCGCGGTAGATCACGGCGATCTTACCGGCCACATCCGCGCCATTCGTCAGCGGGTTGCAGCAGAGGCTGTCGGCCGCTGTGCCGTCCGTGGCCAATGCCAACGTATCGGTCAACGCGTTCAACGGATCGTTCAGGTCCGGGCTGCCCCAGCCTCCACCGGGATCGGCCCAGGTGAAGCTGTAGCTGCCGGCGATGTTCGCGGGCTCCAGCACGTTGAGGATCACCTGGCCCTGAGCGCCAAGGCCGGCCGATCCGAGCAGCAATGCGAGTAGGGTTTTCTTCATGGTCGTAGGGGATGGATGGTTGAGGGTTCGTCCAGTGCCGCACAGGAACAGGCTCCTGCGCGCCACGGAAGGACAAGTTTAAGCGTTCAGAGCGTCCAACCGCTCATCACCGCACTGGGCATCGACCCCTTTCTTGGGATCCAAGGCATCACGGGCCCGGCACGGGGGCCACCGACGATGGTTCGAACCGTAGGACGGCTGAATTCATGCAGAACCGCTTTCCGGTCGGTGGTGGTCCATCATCGAACACATGGCCCAAATGACCGCCGCACCGGCCGCAGAGGACCTCGGTCCTGATCATGCCGTGGCTCCGGTCCTCCAGATAGAGCACGCCGCCAGCTCGTTCCGTTTCGAAAAAGCTGGGCCACCCACATCCGCTGGCGAACTTGCTGTCCGCTAGGAACAGGGCGTTCCCGCAGGCGGCGCAACGGTAGCGCCCATGGCCTTCATGGTCCCAGTAAGACCCCGTGAACGCTCGTTCAGTGCCCTTCTCGCGGGCGATGTGGTACACCTCGGGCTCAAGGACCGTGCGCCAGACACTGTCCGGAAGGTCCAACCGGGACGTGTCCGTCTCGCTGTAATAGGGATTGGTCTGCATGACCGAAGGAGACGTGGGCACCGTCGATGGCGCCTGTCCACAGGCCATCCACGTCATTGACGCGGCGGCCAAAGGACCGGTCCACCGGAGCACAGGGAACATGGGCTCAGCCGATCACCTCGGCCTTTGGGTACTTCTTTCGCCAGAACTCAAAGGTCTTCATGCTCTTGAGGTGCACGATGGTCCTACCGTCGAGGCGCACTTTAATGGTCTTCCCGTCGGGGACGGGCTGGGTCAGGATAAGGGTCTTCTTGCGGGGCATGGCCTCGGAGTTCAGTCAGCGCGAGGGTACGAAGAATCGTGCCGGGATCAGCCTTCCACCCGTATGAACGGTTGATCCGTCGGGTTGATCGGTGCCTGGGCGTCCATGAACCGGTTATCTGGCAGGAAATGTAGTTGAGTCATGACGATCTGTCGTTCGCGCGGCCGACGTATCCCGGCTCGTGCGGAGCTTCACGTAGGATCGTTCACTGAGGTGGATCTCTCGAGATCAAGAGGACGGAACCCACCGACCAAGGTCCAGAAGCCCGATCGTCAGCAGCGTGCAAGGCTTCATCAGGGTGGCTTTCCGAGCATGGTGCTTCAGCAGATCGCCGTAGGCGCACAATCGGCACGGATCATGCGTTGCTCCACCATCATGGAACGTGAGACCATCATCCAACGCACATTGCTGGTGGACGCTTCGCCGCGGGCCATTTGGCGCGTACTGACCGAGCCTGAGCTGACCAAGCTCTACTTGGAAGGCTCCCAGGCCCGAAGCACATGGAAGCCGGGTGCCCCGGTGGTCTGGGTGGGCAAAGTGGAGGGTCAGGAGCGGGTCCGGGCCAAAGGAACCGTGATGGCCTGCCAGCCCGAACGCCGCCTGCGCTATACCTGCCTGCTTACGGACAGCGATCTTCCGGACGAGCCGGCCAGCTATACCACTGTGGACATCCTTTTAGAACCCGAACGCGACGGCCGGACCAGGCTGGAGCTCTGGCATGGCGATTTCGCGGGCCTGCCCCATGATGTGCGCCGTGCCCGCGAAGCCGGGCGCGAGTGGGTCGAGGTGCTGGTGGGCATCAAGCGGGTGGCCGAGGAGCAGCAAGGCCTCCTGGCCGCGTGAGCATGGAGCAACATCAGGATCGCGTCGCGCTCACCGTGGATGCCGTCATCACTGACGAGTACGGTCGTGTGCTGGTGATGGAGCGTGGCACCGAGCCCTTTTTCGGTACCTGGGTCCTTCCAGGTGGCTATGTCGATCCCGGCGAAACGGTCGAACAGGCCTGCATCCGCGAGGTGTGCGAGTAACTGGGACTGGAAGTGAAGCTCATCGGCCTCATCGGCATCTACTCCGAGCCCGGACGGGACCCGCGCGGGTCTGTGGTGAGCATCGCCTACGGCGCCGAAGTGATCGGTGGCACGCTGACCGTGACCGCCGAAGCCCGCGCCCACCGATGGCTGGAGCCCGGTGAGGATGTGCCCATGGGCTTCGATCACGCGCGCATCCTCGCCGACCACCGTGCTCAGATCCGCGCCTGATAGGTGTACAGCTCGTAGTAGCGGCCTTCCTTGGCGATGAGCTCAGCGTGCGTGCCGCGCTCCACGATCCGACCCTGTTCGATCACGAGGATCTCCGTGGCCTGCCGGATGGTGCTGAGGCGGTGCGCGATCACGAAGGTGGTGCGGTCCTGCACTAGCATGTTCAGGCTTTTCTGAATGAGCGCCTCGCTCTCGGTGTCGAGGTTGCTGGTGGCCTCGTCCAGGATCAGGATCTTCGGGTCGGCGAGCATGGCGCGTGCGATCGCCACCCGCTGTCGTTGACCTCCGCTCAGCTTCACGCCGCGCTCACCGATCACCGTGTCCAGGCCCAGCTCCATGCGGTCGGTGAACTCATTGACATAGGCGTCCTTCACGGCCTTCATCAATTGCTCCTCGGTCGCGTCGGGGCGGGGGAAGAGGATGTTCTCGCGGATCGTGCCTTCGAATAGGAAGTCGTCCTGAAGCACCACCCCGAGGTGACGGCGATAGCTGCTCAGGCGTACCTTGCTCAGGTCATGGCCGTCCACGGTCACCTTGCCCGTGGTAGCCGTGAGGTAGGTGGCCACCAGACCGGCGATGGTGCTCTTGCCGCTGCCGCTGGTGCCCACGAGCGCGATCACGGATCCATTGGTAGCGGTGAAGTCAATGCCGTGTAGCACCTCCTTGCCCTCCTCGTAGGAGAAGTGCACGTTGTGGAAGGCGATGTCGCCCTTCGCGTCCTGCAGCACGATCGGACGTTCCGAGGCGATGTCCTCGGGCTGCATGTTCAGGATCTCCTCCGTGCGGTCCAGCCCGGCGAAGGCCTCGGTGAGTTGGCTGCCGATGTTGCTCATCTGCACGATGGGCGCGATCATGAAGCCCAACAGCACGGTGAACTGTACGAACTCGCCACTGGTGAGCGCGCCGCCCACCATCTGGTACGCCCCGATGCCCATGATGCCCGCGCTGGCCAGGCCGAGGAGCAGGGTGCTCATGCTGCTGATGAACGAGGTGGCGGTGAGGCTGGTCTTCACGTTATCGAACAGCCGTTGCACGCCCTTCTCAAAGATGCGGTTCTCCTGCTCCTCCGCGCCGAAGCCCTTGATCACGCGCACGCCGTTCAGCGTTTCCGTCAGGCGCCCGGTCACCTCCGCGTTGATCACCCCGCGGGTGCGGAAGATGGGGCGTATGCGACCGAAGGCCTTCATGGCGATGAACGCGAAGAAGCCTACGGGTACCAAGGTGAAGAGCGTCATCCATGGGCTGATGTAAATGAGCCATACCAGCGAGATCAGCGCGGTGAGCGTGCCGCCGATCAGCTGCACCAGGCCGGTGCCCACCAGGTTGCGTACGCCCTCCACATCGCTCATGATCCGGCTCACGAGCGCGCCGCTCTTGGTGTTGTCGAAGAAGCTGGTGGGCAGCGAGAGGATCTTGCGCTGCACCTGCGTGCGTAGCTGGCTGATGAGCAGTTGGGCCTCCACGCTCAGCAACTGGGTGAGGGCGTAGCTCGTGACGCTCTGCACCACGAGCGCGCCCACCACAGCCCCCAGCAGCAACCACAGCATGCCCAGGTCGCCCTTGGCCACCACATCGTCCAGTAGGTACTTGGTGCTTCCAGGAAGCACCATCCCGGCCACGCGGCTCACCACGATCAGCAACAGACCCAGTAGCATGTGCTTACGGCGCGGCCAGATGTACTGCCAGAATGCCGTCCGCCATGTCACCTTTCGCATCCGCTTGTTCGGCTTGCCGTTCTGGTCAGGATCCCTCGCGGAGGGACGGTCTGGAATGCGTTCGGCGCTGGCCGTGGGTTGTTCTTTCGAGGTCTTTGGCATGAGCGGGCGGCGCGTCGCCCAATACCGGGCCGATCTGCAACGTACGCCGGATCGTCAGTGCCGGTCCGATCCCGACCTTGCGCCGCCCGAGCGCACCAGCGCATTCGGCCTACGCCATGAAGATGCGCATCAACACGCTGCTCGACAGGGCCCGGATCCCCAACAATGGCGGCGAGCTGCTGTTCTACCAGCGTGGCGACGAGTACGCCATTGAGGTGGTGGGCATCCGCGGCGAGCTCATGACCACCGCCATTCATAGATCGGAGGATGCGCTGGCGGAACTGGCCCTCGCACGCTTGAAGGCCCCGAAGGAGGCCCATGTGGTGATCGGCGGCCTGGGCATGGGATTCACGCTGGCGGCCGTGCTGCGCATCGTGGGCGACAAGGGCAAGGTGATCGTGGCCGAGCTCGTGCCCGAGGTGATCACGTGGAACGAGGGGCCCATGGGGGAGCGCTCGGGCAATCCGTTGAAGGACCCCCGCACGATCGTGCACCAGGGCGACGTGCTCGAGCTGATCCGTTCCGGCAACGGCAGCTATGACGCCATCCTGCTCGATACGGACAACGGCCCCGAGGGGCTCACGCAGGCCGCCAACAACCGGCTCTATTCACAGCGGGGACTGCAGTCGGCCTACAGGGCGCTTCGCCCGGGCGGGGTGCTCGCCGTCTGGTCCACCGATCAGTACGATCCCTTCACGCGCCGGTTGGAGCGGACAGGCTTCCGGGTGAAGGAGGAGAAGGTCTTCGCCCACCGCAACAAGGGCACCAAGCACCATCTCTGGTTCGCCACGCGGCCGTGAGGCTCAGTGCTTGAACCGCACGAACAACCTGCCGAAGTTGTCCCGGTCCTTGTCGATGCGGTGGTAGGTCTTCTTCACCTCCGGTAGTTGCAGGAAGCACAGCACCTTCTTCCCGCAGGGGCGGGATGCAACATCTTCAACTGCCCGCTGCCCTTGCCGGGGATGATCTCCAGCATGTCGATGCGGCGGTCGATGCAGAAGTCCATGGCCTCGCGCAAGGCCCGGTCGATCTGGTCGCCCTTGTTGAATACGTCGTGGAGGTCGAGCTTGTGCTTGCTCATGCTTGGTCCGGAGAAGTCAGGCGGGCTTGATCCCTTTTTCACGCATCTGCTCCAAGAGCTTCTCAGGTATCGGGCGGCAGGCACAATGCTTCACATGCTCCAGGTGCCACTGCACACGTTGCCCGAAGGTCGCCTTGGGCGGCATGGGATGTTTCAGGTGCCATGATTTGTTGAGCTTCTGCATCAGGATCGCGGCTGGTGAAAGAAGGATGGGTCGGAAGGGTATTCCATCCGTTGCATGATGTTCACCTCGGACCGGAAGGCCACGTATACTCACTTCGTTGGCAGGGGGCTGCCCACGGGCACGGCGCAATCATGCCCGGGTTGGCCGTGCGGCGGATTCATGCCCGGGGGTGTGCTGCTTGCTCCGGCAGTGGGTTGGGCGCTCATTTGGGGCATGGTGATCGGTTGCGTGGCCGGCATCTGACCCACCGGACCCGACGAGGGGGGCGTTCCCGAGAGCGATGCCCCCACCGGGATCTCGCAGCGGTGGCCGGGCTGGCCGTGGGGTGGGTTCGGATCCGTCACTGTGCCGGTGCTGGCCGATGGCGCTTGAGCATCCATGGGTGCCGAGGTGATCGTGGTTGTCGGTGCGGCCGGTGCGCTGGTCGTGGTCGGAGTGGTGGTGTCCGTAGCTTCCTCCTGCTGGGAAGAACAGGCGGAAAGGGCGACCATGAGCGAGAGTCCGAAGAGGTGGATGGGTTTCATGCTGAGGTCTCGCCGGGGTCGGTTGAGTCCTTCGGAGAGCGCTACAAGATAGGTGTCATCGATGCGGGGGGCACCGCTACAGTTCGGCTTGCATGGCAGTGCGTCATCTCCACGTGGATGCCCATGCTTCCTGTGCACAACATTGATCTTCTTGCCGCATTGTAAGTGCTCGCTCGCCAAGCGCTTGATCGAACACATTGGGAATGCACGTATGCTGGCCCGGGATCAGATCCGCACCTGGTGCATCTTCCCGATCCTCTCCACCTGCTTCGCGGGCATCGCCGCCTTCTTCGCGAAGGTCTTCCACTTCCGCACGCCCACCCTCACTTCGTCGATGATCGCCGAGGCCTTCTTGATGTTCATGGCCTTGGCCACGGCCAGCAGGTCGTCGCGGGTGATGCCCGTGCGCTTGCCGTTCACGCTCATCTGATGCTGCCGCAGCCACAGGCTTTCCGGGTGGTAGGCGTAGGTCACGTCGTAGGCCGGGGCCAGGTGCCAGTCGCCCTGCGGGTCCATCAGGAAGCTGATGTTCTTTGTGTGGTCGTCGCAGTTCATGGCCATCACGTTGAAGCACATGCGGCGGAAGAGCTCCACGGCGGCCGGGTAGGGCAGGCCCAGCACGCGCATCACCTGGAAGGCCTGCTCGTAGCTGTGCACCAGCGGCTGGTTGTAGTCCAGGTGGGCGATGCCGCAGAGCGTGGCCATGTGCAGCTTGTGCACCGTGCCTTCAGCATCGCGCACGCGGTCGAAGCGTTGGGTGAGGAAGTGTGCGCGACCGTGCTCCTCCAGCAGGCGACAGGGCATCATCTCCACGCCGCAGGCCCGCGCCATCAGGTGGTAGGCGTATTCGATGCGGCCGTAGCCCTTGGGATCGCCGAGCTTCTCGTTCGTCACCCCGTCGAACTTGATCAGGCAATAGGTGAAGCCCGGCAGGCCATCGATCTGGGCGCCGTCGCCGGAGCGTTTTGGCGCAGGCGACCCGCTGCGCACCTCGCCGGTCTCCGCGTTGAAGGCCACGATCGCCTTGGCCCGCGCGCCCCCGGCCGAGGTGCCCACCTGCAAGATGTCCAGCATGGCTTCGGCGCGGCCCTTCTTCGTGTTCGTGGCGAAGGCTTCGCGTTGGTACAGCACGTTGTTCGCCACGCGCACCAGCTCTTCCACCTCCAGCGCTTCGCTGCTCGCCTCCCATTCGTTGTGCGCCGGCTCGAACTCCAGCGCGCCCATGCCGCGGCGACCGGTGTAGCAGAGGCGTTCCACGGGATTGGCGCTGCCGGGCTTGCGCTGCTGGGTGGCCAGCCACGCGTTTAGGATCTGCTCGCCGAAGCGGTCGGGCAGGCTGTCGGCCAGCAGGCCCGGTAGCCCGCGGAAGGTCTCGTCGCGCACGTCGCCGAAGCTGAAGATCGTGGCCCCATCACCGGCCTGCGACAGCGGCATCATGATCGGCGCGACGTCCAGCCCCGAGCGGCAGAACGCCGCATCGTACTGGAACTCGGCCCGCTGGCGCTCCTCGTTCCAGATCACGGCGCCCACGGTGCGGCCCCACAGGCTCACCCGCGCCTTGGTCACCATGTGCTCTTCGGTTTGGGCGGCACGATGGTGGGCTTGCGCCGCGAAGCCCGCTTGCGCTGCTTGGCGAGGTATTTCGTCTCCTGCTCCAGGGCCATCATGGGGGTAAGGCGCGGCTCCTCGTGGAAGCCATCGAGCACCTCCAGCCGCCCCATGGCGCGCAGCACCTGCACCACGGTGAGCAGGGTGGCGGCCCTGCCGGCCTCCAGCTTCACCACGGTGGTGCGGTCCAGACCGGCGCGGGTGGCCACCTCGGCCTGGCTCAGGTTGCGCTCCAGCCGCATGCGCCGCAACTCCGCGCCCAGCCGCTCCACCGCCTGGGTGTCGCTCAGGGCCTGCCAGATGATGTTGCTTGTAGCCATCGTAAACGGTGTTTCAGCTCATGAACGATGCGTTCACGCCACAAATATACGCATTCCTCCACCAGTGCGTTACATCACAACGATGCCCAAGGGCATCAAAGTATGAACAAGAGTCTATGAATGATGCGTACGAGCATCAAAAGATGAACAAGGGGACAGATGGTGGGTCGATCAGAAGGTCGAATGCCGGGGCAGGTCAGGTGGCCCGTTGTCTGATCATCTGATCGCCCGATCGTCTGATCGGTATTTGGGCGTGCCCCGCCTATCCTCCACACCCAACGCGCGGGCCTGCCCGCCGAAGCCTGGGCAAAGGCGGGTCGGGTGCTGCGCTGTAGCTGCCTCGTCTCAGCGGGTGCAGCAGCGGCTCCGGGGTCTGCTCCTAGCGTCGCAGCCTCCTCGCTCGCGCCGCACCAGCGCTTCGCTATCGGCAGGCTGCCGCTACGCCCCCTCACGCGAAAATTGCCTAACCCTGCACTGCGTCGGGCCAAATAGTTGAGTTGTAGTCAGCGTCTGTTTTCGTTCCTGCTGCGGATCGCGTGGGAAGCATGTTGCGAGGATGGAACTGCGCTTCAGGCTGGAGCATGAAGTTGAGGAGTTCGGTCGAAGGAGGTACCCGCAACGCACGACGGATCTTGAAGAGGATTTGACCGATATCAAGAATCTGATTCAACCAAGTAGTCGCCTCTTCAATCGTTATCACGAGCGATGGCGGGTCGAAGTGCATCAGATGATTCCGAAGTTTCCGAAGAGACTCAAGGCTGGACCGCTCCGGCTCGATGTTGAGGTTCTCGCCAGTGATTTGATGCACCCATTTCAGTTTGTCGTTCAATCGTCTGCCATGTCGCTCGCCGAGCTTGGCTTTGTCAAAGGCCCAACTTGAAGTTGGATCATACTCCGCTTTGATGTAGAGTTGTGTCAACGTCACGTCGATCAAAGAGATCGTATCACCAATCAGTGAGCGAAGCTCGAATACCCAGGGGAATGTCAAGGCGCTGGCGGATTGGTCTATCAACTTCTTCCGCTGGTTGATGATCCACGAAACAAGCTGAGGCTGGATCGTGGTGAAGAGGTGGCCTTCGCGTTCGAGTTTGGGTTTGATCGGATAGCGCGGGCCGAATTGTTGTTGGGGCATTCCGCTGATGATTCCCAAAGTATCTCCATGGTGGTCATGCGCGTGGAAGTTTAGTCCGATGTCCAATTGACCATCCAACCAGAAGCATTCCATACGTGGCAAGTTCCAGGAGGCCGGGTCAAAGTGCCCTTTCTCGCGGACAACTTCTGAGATCAGCAAGTAGTTGACCGGCTTGCTTGTCATGCCCGTGCCGTTCTTCTCCTTCCAACTAACCTTCCATGTTCTTCTCTCCTTGCGCCATTGTTTTTGGCTCATGCTGACGTCACTCAAGTAGTGCTGGACTAGTGTCCAGCAAACCTGACTGATGAAGCCCGGTCTTGGCTTTCCAGTGCTTGTGATGAACTGATGTGCTGGTGAGGTCATAGAGCAGTTTAGGCTCTGCCTCTCAACGCCTCAATGATCCCCTTCGCCGCCACCGGGATCTTCGTCCCCGGCCCGTATACATCAAAGCAGCCCGCATCCTTCAGGAATTGGTAATGGTCCGGCGGGATCACGCCACCGGCCACCACGAGAATGTCGGGACGGCTATAGGTCTCACGCAGTTCCTTGATCACCTCGGGCACCAGGGTCTTGTGGCCACCGGCGAGGCTGCTTATACCGAGCACATGCACGTCATTCTCGATGGCCTGCCTGGCCACTTCCTGCGGGGTCTGGAACAGCGGACCGATGTCCATGTCGAAGCCGATGTCGGCGAAGCTGGTGGCGATCACCTTGGCGCCGCGGTCGTGCCCGTCTTGGCCCATCTTGGCCACCAGGATGCGTGGGCGGCGGCCTTCTTGCTTCGCGAATTCATCGGCGAGGCGCATGGCCTCTTTCATCTCGGGGTCCTGCATGGCTTCCGCGGAATAGACACCGCTGATCGCGCGCGGCACGGCGGCGTAACGGCCGAAGGCTTGTTCAAGGGCATCGCTGATCTCGCCCAAGGTGGCGCGGTGGCGTGCGGCGATGACGGCGAGCTCGAGGAGGTTGGAGGAGTGGCGAGTGGCGAGTGGCGAGTGTCGAGTGGTAGCGTCTTCAGTCTCGCCACTCGCCACTCGCCATTCGCCACTCCTTGCAGCGTTGGTCAGTGCTTCAAGGGCTTTCGCCACTGCGCCTTCATCTCGGTTGGCACGCATCGTATTCAACCGTGCGATCTGCTGCTCCCGCACCGCGCTGTTATCCACCTCCAGCAATTCCATCTTCGTCTCATCGTCCGTCACAAATGCATTCACGCCAATGATCCGGTCCTTGCCGGTATCGATGCGGGCCTGACGTTTCGCGGCGGCTTCCTCGATGCGCATCTTCGGCAGACCGGTCTCGATGGCCTTGCTCATGCAGCCGAGCTCCTCCACCTCCTTGATCCGCGCCCAGGCTCTATGCACCAGTTCGTGCGTGAGACTTTCCACGTAGTAGCTGCCCCCGAGCGGGTCGATCCATTGGGTGATGCCGCTGTTCTTCTGCATGTAGAGCTGCGTGTCGCGCGCGATCTTGGCGCTGAAGTCGGTGGGCAACGCAATGGCCTCGTCAAGCGAGTTGGTGTGGAGCGATTGTGTTCCACCGAGCACAGCGGCGAGTGCTTCCACCGTGGTGCGCGCGATGTTGTTGAACGGATCCTGCGCGGTGAGGCTCCAGCCGCTCGTTTGACAATGCGTGCGCAGCGCGAGGCTCTTCTTGTCCGTCGCGCCGATCTCGTGCAGCATCTTCGCCCAGAGCAGCCGCGCCGCGCGCATCTTGGCCACTTCCATGAAGAGGTCCATGCCGATGCCCCAGAAGAAACTGAGGCGGTTGGCGAACTCATCGACCTTCATTCCCGCCGCGATACCCGTGCGCACGTATTCGATGCCATCGGCCAGCGTGTAGGCGAGTTCGAGATCAGCTGGTGCGCCCGCCTCATGCATGTGGTAGCCGCTGATGCTGATGCTGTTGAACTTGGGCATCTTCTTCGCGCAGTAGGAGAAAATGTCGCCCACGATGCGCATGCTCGGCCCTGGCGGGTAGATGTAGGTGTTGCGCACCATGAACTCTTTGAGGATGTCGTTCTGGATGGTGCCTTGCAACTGTTCCGGTGGAACGCCCTGCTCCTCCGCAGCAACGATGAAGAAGGCCATGATGGGCAGTACGGCGCCGTTCATGGTCATGCTCACGCTCATCTTATCCAGCGGGATGCCGTCGAAGAGGATCTTCATGTCCTCCACGCTGCTGATGGCCACCCCGGCCTTGCCCACATCACCCTTCACGCGCGGGTGGTCGCTGTCGTAGCCGCGGTGCGTGGCCAGGTCGAAGGCGACGCTGAGGCCCATCTGCCCGGCGGCGAGGTTGCGGCGGTAGAAGGCGTTGCTCGCTTCGGCGGTGCTGAAGCCCGCGTATTGCCGTATGGTCCAAGGCCGGATGGCGTACATACTGCCGTAGGGACCGCGCAGGTAGGGTGGGATGCCCGCGGCGAATTCAAGGTGCTCCATAGCCTCAAGGTCCACACGGGTGTAGTACGACTTGAGCGGGATCTCTTCTCTGTTCGGAATGCCCGCCACCGGCTGCCCGCCACCGGCCTCCGGCCTTTGCTTGGTCAAGCGGGCGGCTGATGGCTGAAGGCTGGCAGCCAAGGATGATGTGAGTTCCTCCATGGTGTAGCTCCCCCCGATCGGGTCGGCCACTCGCCCCAGAAAGCTCTCGTCGCGGAGCAGGTTGTGGATATTGCGGACGATGCGCCGTGCCAGGGCATTGCCTTCGGGCAGCTGCGGCGTGGGGATGGTGAGCCCGTCGCATCCGCCGATGATCGCGCTGATGGCTTGCAGCGTGGCCCGGATCACGTTCTCGTGGGCCGATGACGTTTCAGCAGGGTAGGCGACGACGGCCTGGATCCAGGTGTTGTGCGAGCAATGTTGCTTCGGGTCCGATGCGGCGACCAGGCCGGCCCATGCCTCCCGGAAGGCGCGTAACCGGGCGGATTCCTTGAACAGGTCATCGCCGAGGTGCAGGCGGAACTGGATCCGTGCGCAGGCATCGTCGATGGTGAAGCCTTGGTCGAGCATCCGCTGCAACAGCGTGCGGCCTTGTTGCAGGGCTTCCTGTGTGTCTCTACAGGCCCCATCGCTCACACTGAACAGGCGGATGCGCGGGTGCTTCGCGATGCGGTCCCGTAGTTCACTGACATTCGCATCGTGCGGCAGTCCCAGGCAGAGGCTGAGGTCGGTGGGTGCCACCTGCTGCTCCTCGGCGCGTTCCAGCAGCAGTCCGAGCAGGCCCGGTTCCCCGTCCACCTGCAGGTCGACGCCGCCCAGCAGCACATCGTCCAGTATGGGGGAAAGACCACTGAGCTTTCCATACACCTCCACCGCGTCGGCACCGCCCATGAGGCCTTCGAGCAGCGTGTCGTTGGCATCGGCATTGGTGGCGTCCACGCCGATGGTGGCGCGCCACGGGTTGCCATTGCGCTTCACACTACGCCGCCGGCCACCGCTCGGCGCACCTTCTCCGGCCATGTGGAAGGGGGGCAGCACCGCGCTGTCCACCTGCACGTTCAGCGAGGCAAGCTCACGGTCCTTCAGTTCCTTCTTGATCACGGTCTCCCATTGCTCGCGCGTGGCGGGGGGGAAGGCGTGGAACAGCTTCGTCTCTGCCATTGGGGCGAAGTTCGGCGTTCAACCGATGTCCGACCCCGTGATCGACAGCTTGGTCATGCCCACGACCCGTTCCGTCGAGGAGACCGATCAAACCCCCTTGACTTAACACTGTCTTCACACACCTTGCGGTCCGTCCGCACCACTCCCATATGCGCCTTCTGACCACCCTTTCGGCCGCGTTCGCCGCCACCGCCCTCCTCTCCCAGACCGCTCCCAGCGACAGCCTCTTCGATGTGGACCAGGTGGTGGAGGTGCACCTCACTTTCAGCGACCCGGACTTCTGGACCACGCTGGTCACTTACCACAACAACGACCAGGGGGAGGAGCTCATGGGCAGTGTGACGATCACCGACCAGACCGGGACCTGGACCTACGACAGCGTGTCCGTAGCGTTAAAGGGCAACAGCAGCTACAGCCACCCGGGCGACAAGAAGTCGTTCAAGCTCGATTTCAATGACTTCATCGACCAGAAGTTCCACGGCATGCGCAAGCTCCACTTCAACAACTGTTGGAGCGACCCCACCTTCATGCGGGAGAAGATCTTCTTTGACTATTGCCAGGAGCAGGGCATCCGCGCTCCGCGTGTGCAGTACGCCAACATCCACATGAACGGCACGCTGTGGGGCTTCTACAACTTGGTGGAGGCCGTGGATAAAGAGTTCCTGGACCGGCACATCGACGATGACGCCGGCAACCTCTTCAAGGCGGCGGATAACTTCGGGATGGGCGGCGGCGGAGGCGGGGGTGCTGCAGAAGCGGACATGAAATGGTATGGCACCGACCAGGCGGACTATGTCGCCCGGTACGAGCTGAAGACGAACGAGACGGTGAACGACTGGTCCGACCTGCTCGATCTGCTGGACATGCTGAACAACGCACCGGACGCCTACCTGGAGACCAATTTCCCGCCCCGGTGGAACTGGCATGACCTGCTCCGCTCCCTGGCGCTGGACAACCTGTTCGGCAACCTGGACGCGTACATCCAGAGCGCGCGCAACTACTACCTGTACCACGATGCCACCAACGATGAGTGGCAGTGGGTCCATTGGGACGCGAACATGGCCTTCGGGAGCTATCCCGCGCAAGGACAGAACGCCCTGACGCTTTCACCCACGTATATGGCCGCGAACCGCCCCCTGATGACCCGGCTGATGGCGATCGAGTCGTTCCGCACGGACTACCTGAACGAGTATTGCTGGGCCAAGGAGAACTTCACCAACGGATACCTCGACCCCAGGATCGACTCGCTTGCGACCATGATCCAGCCCCACGTGGCGGCCGATCCGAACAAACAGTACACCCTGGCCCAGTTCACGACCAACATCACTTCGGACATCACCGTCCAGGGTGGCGGTGGGGGGGGAGGTGGCCAGCAGACCATCCGGGGCCTTAAGAGCTTCGTGACGGCGCGCAACAGCAGCTTGGCCACTACCCTGGACTGTTCAACCGTGGGCCTGTCGGAGGTCGCCGCGGAGGCCGCGTTCCGGGTGTACCCCAATCCGGCCTCGGAGGTGCTGTGGCTTCGGCTGGCCCCGGGTGTCTCCATCGCGGCTGTTCGGATGCTGGACGCCCTTGGCCGCGCGGTGCCGGCACCGGTCCATGGCGACGGAGTTGATGTCTCCGGCCTTGCTCCGGGCCTCTACATGGTGAGCGTGTCCGATGGTGCGCTGGTGCGCACCGCCCGGTTCGAGAAGCGTTGAACAGCAGCGGCCTACAGGGCGCATCGGCCCGAGGATGACGGGCCCGGCCCTGACGAGGGGCGGCCTTCGCTCAAGGGGCGCGGCGTACCTTGCCCCCTCATCCAAACCCCATGCAGATCGGCAAGCACTCCGTGGTCTCGTTCCATTACACCCTCAACGATCCGGACGGCGTGCTACTGGATACCAGTGCGGGCCGTGACGCCTTCGCTTACCTGCATGGTGCCGGGAACATCGTACCGGGGCTGGAGGAGCAGATGGAGGGGCGCGTCAAGGGCGACGCGATGGACGTGGTGGTGCAGCCGGGCAAGGGCTACGGCGAATTGGACCACTCCTTGCTGCAGCGCGTGCCGATGGACCGTTTCGGCTCGCAGACCGTCGAGGAAGGCATGCAGTTCCAAACTCCGGACAACCGGGTATGGAGCGTGGTGGAGGTCAAGGACGGTGAGGTGGTGCTGAACGGCAACCATCCGCTGGCGGGTGTCACCCTGCATTTCAAGGTGGAGATCACCGATGTGCGTGAGGCCACCGCGGACGAGATCGCACATGGCCATGTGCATGGGCCCGGAAGCCATCACCATTGACCGCACCTGCACCGCGGCGCCTCCGGTGGTGCGGGCCACACGGACGGCCTGCCTGGTGATCGGGCTTCTGGCCGGCGCCTCGGCGCACGCGGTGGGCCCGGGCGACAGCACCGCGCTTCGCGGCCTGCGGGTGGCTGCGTTCGTCGATGTGTATTTCGCCTATGACTTCGGGCATAGCCGCGACGACGAACGGCCCCGCTTCCTCTATCAGTACGACCGGCACAGCGAGGTGGACCTCAACCTGGGCCTGCTGCAGGTGGCCTATGACCGACCGCGGACCCGGGCGGCCCTGGGCGTGATGGCCGGCACCTATGCGCAGGCCAACCTCATCGCCGAGCCCGACCTGCTGCGCCATGTGTTCGAAGCCCGGGTGGGGCTGGCGCTGGACCGCCGTCGCACCCTATGGCTCGACGCCGGGATCATGCCCTCGCACATCGGCCTGGAGAGCGCGATCGGGATCGACAACTGGACCTTGACGCGGAGCATCGCCGCAGAGAATTCGCCCTATTACATGAGCGGAGCGAAGCTCACCTGGAGCGCCCATCCCGAGTGGGAGGTGGCGGCCGTGTACCTCAACGGCTGGCAGCGCATCCGTCGGGTGCAGAACGATACCCCGTGCCTGGGCACGCAGCTCGTGTGGAGGCCGAAGGACGGCCTTTCCCTGAACTGGAGCACCTTCGCCGGAAGCGACGTGCCGGACAGCCTGGGGCTTTTCCGCGCCTTCAGCAACCTCTTCGGCACGTGGACCCGGGGTGCCTGGGGCGTGCAGGCGGGCGTGGACGTCGGGGTGCAGGAGGCCCGCGGCGCGGGGCCCCTGGAGGCCTGGTGGACGCCGTTGCTCATCGTGCGACGGCAGGTGGGCGATCGCGTCAGGCTCGTGGCCCGGGCTGAGCACTATGCCGATCCGGACCAGGTGATCCTCTCCACCGGCACCGTTCATGGCTTCACCACCATGGGCTATTCCCTGGGCTGCGATGTGCGCGTGGTGGACGAGGTGTGGGCGCGGTCCGAGGTGCGCACTTTCCACGGCGTGGACGCCATCTACGACAGCATCCATGGCCCCGTGCAGGACAACACCAGCATCACGGTGAGCGTGGCCGCGCGCTTCTAGCGCGTCAATCCTCGGCCGGCACCAGCACGAAGATCTCCTCGTTGTCGCGCTTCATGAGGTAGCGCTCCCGGGCGAACTTCTCCAGCAGCTGCTTGTCGCTGGTCAGCTGGTGCAGGTGCTGCCGGGTGACGCCGATCTGTTCCTGGTACCAGGCCTGTTCGCTCTTCATGCGGGCCAATTGGCGGCGCAACTTGAAGGTGGTCCACAGGTCGTACTCGTCGAAGAAGGCGATCCACGCGAACAGGACCAGGACGGCCACGCCGTAGCGGTTGCGCAGGCTATTGGGCAGCAGGCGGCTCAGCTTCTCCTTCACCCTGCGAAGGTGGCATGGTGGCTTGGGAGGCCCGGTGAGGCCGACCGGTCCGCGATCAACGATCGATCGTGGACAGCCTTACCCCAGGAACGGATACCCGTGCTCGGTGGGCGGCACGAAGGTCTCCTTGATGGTCCGCGGGCTCACCCAGCGGATCAGGTTGAGGTAGCTGCCGGCCTTGTCGTTGGTGCCGCTGCCGCGTGCGCCACCGAACGGCTGCTGCCCCACCACGGCCCCGGTGGGCTTGTCGTTGATGTAGAAGTTGCCGGCGGCATGGCGCAGCACCTGGGTGGCCTGCACGATGCTCGCGCGGTCGTTGCTGATCACGGCGCCCGTAAGCGCGTACTCGCCGGTGCTATCCACCAGCTTCAGCGTGTCCATCCAGCGGTTGGTGCTGTACACGTAGATGGTGAGCACGGGCCCGAAGATCTCCTCGCACATGGTCACGCTCTTCGGGTCCTTCGCGACGGCCACGGTGGGTTCGATGAAGTAGCCGGTCTTCTTGTCGGCCTTGCCACCGGCGATGATGGTGACGTTCTTCCTGTCCTTCTTGAGCCCATCGATGTAGCCGGCGATCTTGTCGAAGGCCTTCTCGTCGATCACGGCGCCGATGAAGTTCCGGAAGTCGCGCGGGTCGCCCATCCTCATCTCGGCGAGGTCGGCGAGCAGCTCCTTCTTCACCTGCGGCCAGATGTTCTCGGGGATGTAGGCGCGGCTGGCGGCACTGCACTTCTGCCCCTGGAACTCGAAGGCGCCACGGCTGAGCGCGGTGGCCACCACCTTGGGGTCGGCCGTGGGATGCGCGAGCACGAAGTCCTTGCCGCCCGTTTCGCCCACGATGCGGGGGTAGCTGCGGTACAGGGGCAGGTTGTTGCCGATGGTCTGCCAGATGTGGCGGAACACCTTGGTGCTGCCGGTGAAGTGGATGCCGGCGAAGTCCTTGTGCTTGAAGATGACCTCCCCCGCGGTGGGACCGTCCACGTGGATGAGGTTGATGACCCCGCCGGGCAGCCCGGCGGCGTTGAAGATCTCCATGATCACCTGGGCGCTGTAAGCCTGGGTGTCGGCGCACTTCCACACCACGGTGTTGCCCATGAGGGCGCAGCTGGCGGGCAAGTTGCCGGCGATGGCGGTGAAGTTGAAGGGCGTCAAGGCGAACACGAAGCCCTCGAGCGCGCGGTACTCCAGGCGGTTCCACACGCCGGGCGAGCTGATGGGCTGGTCGTTGTAGATCTGCTGCGCATAGGCGACGTTGAAGCGGAGGAAGTCGGCGAACTCGCAGGCGCTGTCGATCTCGGCCTGGAAGGCGTTCTTGCCCTGGCCCAACATGGTGGCGGCATTGATGCTGGCACGGTACGGACCAGCGATCAGGTCGGCGGCCTTCAGCATGATGGCGGCTCGCTCCGTGAAGGGCATATGCTCCCAATCGCGCTTGGCCTTCAGGGCGGCGTCGATGGCGGCACGCACATGCTTCGCATCGCCGAAGTGGGCCATGCCCAGCTTGTGTGCGTGCTTGTGCGGCGGGCTCATCTTCCGCAGGTCCTTGGTGAGCACGGCCTGGCCGCCGATCCACATGGGTGCATCGATGATCGTCCTCAGGCGGCGGTCCATCTCGGCCTGCAGCGCCGCGCGCTCGGGGGTGCCGGGGGCGTAGCTGAGGACGGGTTCGTTCTTGGGGACGGGAACGTGGAAGGTGGCGTTGCTCATGGCCGGGGTTCGCTGGGGCGCGAAGATACCCCGCCTGTTCAGGTGCGGCCGTGACACGGGTCACGGGTTGCAGTGGTCGCCATGCTGCGGATCCTCGCTCACCCGGCCGTCCTCCCGGGGTACGGTGGCGAACTGCTCGCAGGACGCGCAACGGCGAAGGTGGGCCCGGATGCTGCGGGTGGGCTGTCCACAAAGCCCGCAGGGCAGGCCGGGCCGGGCCTCGGAGATCGCGAAGTGCACCGCCCGCACTGCGGGCAGCAGGTGCCCAGTTCCCGGGCGAAGCGCTCGGCCGTGGTGCGGATGGCGGCCATCCGCGTGGGGTTCATCATCGCCCGGAGGTCGCTTTCCACCCACAATCCGCCGTGCGCGGCCAGCAGGCGGTCCACTTCGCCCTGCAGGGCCCTCCGATCGGTGATGCCTTTCACCACCGTGTCGCCGCTGCGCCAGTGCTCCCGGGGTTTGAGCACCAGGGCATGTTCCGGGAAGCCCATCCGGGAGGCGAAGGCGAGCACCTCGTCCACGGTGGTGCATGCCTGGCCGCCGGCCATGCTCTCCAGGGTCACGTGGCGATGGGTCCAGCTGGTCCCATCGCGCGCATCGAGCAGCACCAGCCATTCCTCGGCGCAGGTGATGAAGGGGGCGGGCGGATAGGGCACGAAGGAGCCCTCGCTGGCGATCACCAGGTCGGCCCCACTGCGCTCGGCGCCGTGCATGGCCTTGTGCAGCGCCGCGGTGCGCGGATCGGTGCCGCGCTCCACCTCGCCACTGAAGGCGCCGAACCGGTCGGTATCCAGGTCGGGGACGGCGATGACTCCGGAGAACGGAAGGCGCTTCAGCAGGGCCGTACCGATGGCCGCTTCCTTGCCGTGCATGTTGGCCACAGCCAGCTCGCGGCCCGCGAAGCGTTCGACACCGGGTGGACCAGCGACCATTCAGGTTCAGCATCGCCCTGTGCCTAAGGGATGCGCCTTATCGCGCCCAGCACAGGATCAGTGGTCACTTCCCTGCGTTCACCTCGGCGAAGCTCGACCGAGTGACCTTCAAGTCCTTGATCAATCCGTCCTTCAAGCCGTACACCCAGCCGTGCACATGCACCTTGCGGCCCTTAGCCCAGGCATCGCGCACGATGGCGGTGCGGCTGAGGTCAAAGGCCTGCTCCGCCACATTGAGCTCCACGAGCCGGTCGAAGCGCGCCTCCTCATCGTGAATGGCATCCAACTCATCCCGGTGCATCCGAGCGATGTCTCGGATCTCGCGGATCCAGTAGGAGGCAGGGCCGCCGAACTCCGGACCCATGGCCGCTTTCACGCCACCGCAACCGTAATGGCCGCACACGATCAGGTGATCGATGCCCAGCACGTTCACGCCGTAGTCCACCACGCTCAGCATGTTCAGGTCGGTGTGGATCACCATGTTGGCGATGTTCCGGTGGATGAACATGTCGCCGGGCATCGTGCCGGTGATCTGGTTGGGTGGCACCCGGCTGTCGGCGCATCCGATCCAGAGGAAGAAGGGGGTCTGGTGCTTGGCCAGTTCGGTGAAGAGCTCCGGGTTCTCCTGGCGCATGCGGGCGCTCCATTCCTGGTTGCGCGACAGGAGGATCTTGTGGAGATCGGCCTTCAGTTCGTTCATCTTCTTGAATTCTTCCAAGGCGAATGTCGGTATCTATGTCAAGGCTGAAAAAAGGGCAGGCACCGGATTCATGCCCTGACATGCTTGGCCAGCTCCTCCTCCACAGCCTTTTCGAGCTTGTCCTCCACGTCTGCGATCCTCCAGAACCGCTTGCACACGTAGTGCAGGATGGTGGCGCTGATCACCGCCACGTTGAGGTCGTAGAACGCGGTGAGCAGCATGGTGTACATGATGAAGGCGATCTGGATGTTCCGCTTCCGCGAGGTGTACCAACGCCGTTTCACGTAAAGCGTGAGGAATTCCTTCTCGAACACGTCCAATGCCGCCTTGAAGAGCACACCGATGAAGACGGCCGAGGTGATGAGCCCGATGGAATTGCGGAAGGCGACCAGACCGAGCAGGGTGAACACCCCTGCGCTCATCGCACCGATCCGTGTATGCGCCCCTTCCTTGAACAAGAGCACCGAGCGAATGGTGGCCTGCGCGCCGGGAATGCCGCCCAGCAGGGCAGAGAGCCCGTTGGCGAGTCCCTGGCCTACAAGTTCCTTGTCCAGTCTGGACTTTTTAGAGGTGAGGTGGTCCATGATCAAGGCCGTGAGCAGCGAGTCGAGGTAGCCCAGCATGATCAGCTGCAACGCATAGGGCGCGGCCATCAGCAGGTGCTCCTGCGTCATGATCCGGCTGGTGGGCAGGTAGGAGAGCATCATCTGCTTGAACTCACCGAGCGAGCTCACGGGAGCGCCCAGGCTGATGTGCTGGATGTCGATGGAGAACACGGTGGTGATCACCGTCATGATGATGATGGACGTGAGCGTTGCCGGTATGAACATGGCCACGCGCTTGGGCAGGTTGAGTTTCGCCAGCAATTTGGGAAGCGTGAGGATCAGCAGGAACGTGATGGCGCTGTAGGCGAGGTTCAGGTGCATCGTACCGGTGGGCGCTTCCTTGCCATCGAGCCCGAAGAGCACCTTGATCTGGTCCACCCAGATCACCATGGCGATGCCGCTCATGAAGCCGAGGATCACCGTCTTGGGCACGAAGCGGATGAGCCGGCCTGTGCGGAGCAACCCAGCCAGCAAGAGGCCTGCGGCCGTGAGCATGAACACGAGCGTGATGAACTGCTCGGCCAGGAGACGCTCGCCGCCGAACTTGTCGTAGGCCAGGGCGATCACCACGGAGGAGACGGCCGTCATGGGACCGGTCGGCCCGGAAACGCTCAGCCGCGTACCGCCGAAAAGGCCGGTGACGATGGGAATGACGCCCGCAGCGATCATGCCCGCGAAGGCGCCGCGGCCGCTCATGACGCCGAAGGCAGCGCCTAAAGCGAGCGCCGCGAAGCTCACCGAGAGCCCTGCGAGCAGGTCTGGGAGGAAGGTTCTGCTTGAAGTCTTCAAGATCAGGAATTCGTTGGGATCATTGTGCTGTGGCCGGGCCAGTGCGACCAGCGGAACGAATGGATCAGTTTCCTGCGTGAACGAGTATGGCGTGATGGAACGAAGAGGGCAGACAAGGCCGACCGCATTCGGCTTGCTGGGCGCAATACGCCTCTACGAGCCGGAAGGCGGGCGCAGGCCGATGCGTGCGAAACCATCGCGCGTGCCGCCATGCTGGTGGCTGCAAAGCGCACCGGCGGCGGATCGCAAGGCGATGTTCCCATCGCCGGCCGACCACTTGGGGTCTTCGTTGTCTTCTTCCGCGGAACTCTTGCCGCCTTCCTGGTTCGATTCCTCGCCGCTCTTGCCGGTGTTGTCCGCCGAGCTCGCGATAGCTGCGGCCTCGAAGGCTTCGCACCAGTGCAATGGCGCATTGCCCAGCCCGGCCAGCAGGCCGACGAGCAAACCGATGATCTTGAAGGTGGCGCGCATGCGAAAGGGCCGGGCCCGCACAAGTATAGCGGGTCCGGCCCTTTCCCCTTCGCGTGATCAGCACCCGATCAGATCCACCTCGCCGGTGCTCACATCGTACATGCCACCGACGATCCCGATCTCATCCGCAGCGAGCATCTCCTTCAGGATGGGGCTCCGTTCCAGGATCTGTTCCAGGGCCAATTCCACATTGCGGTGGGCCACGGCCTCCACGAATTCGCTGTTCCCGCTGTTGCGAGCCCCAGCGGCCTTTGTGTCATCCACAGCCGGGCGGATCTTGTTGAGCAAGGCGGTGAGGTTGCCCATACGCACGTCGTCGCACGCGCCTTTCACCGCGCCACACTTGCTGTGGCCAAGCACCACGATCAGCTTGGCGCCGGCCACCTTGCAAGCGAACTCCATGCTGCCGAGGATGTCCTCATTCACGCAATTGCCGGCGATGCGCACGCTGAAGATGTCGCCGAGGCCCTGATCGAAGATCAGCTCGGCACTGGTGCGGCTGTCGATGCAGCTCAGGATCACGGCGAAGGGATGCTGACCGTCGCTGGTCTCGTTCACCTGTTTCAGCAGGTCGCGGTTCGCCTTCAGGTTGCTCACGAAGCGCTTGTTGCCTTCGATCAGGATGTCCAACGCCTTCTGTGGCGTCAGGTGACTTTGTGTCTCTTTCGTTTGTGTTCTCATATGATGTATGGGTCTATTGATCGGCTTCAGGCATTCCGCCCCACCACCGATTCGATCAGTTCTTTGGTACTACGTTTTCTGGGGGGCTTCACGCCGACCAGGTCGATCTTCACACCTCGTTCCTGTTCCCGCTGTTTGGCCTCGTGGATGATCTCGAGCACATCGGGATCAAGATTCATCGTGGAGCTGGCGTCCAGTACCAGGTGCGTGCCTTTCGGCAGTTCGGCCAGCGTGCGCTGTATGCTGGCCTTATTGAAGAAGGTGACCTCTTCGCTCAAGGTGATCCTTCGCACCGGGCCATCGGCGTCGTGGCCTTCCACCACATGGAACGGTGTGAGGTAGCTGTTGCGGAGCACGAAGAAGATCCCCACGCTCATGCCAAGCGCCACACCCTTGAGCAGGTCGATGAACACTACGCCGAGGACCGTGACGATGAAGGGGATGAAGATGTACCAGCCCTGCGCGAACAAGTCCTTGAAGAGCGCGGGCTTCGCCAGTTTGTAACCGGTGATGAGCAGGATGGCCGCGAGGCTCGCAAGTGGGATCATGTTCATGAGGACTGGTATCAGCAGCACGCTCAGGAGGATCAGCACCCCGTGAAGCACAGCGCTCAGCTTGGTGCGCGCCCCGCTCTGGATGTTCGCCGAGCTGCGCACGATCACCTGCGTGATGGGCAGGCCGCCGAGCAGTCCACTGAGCGCATTGCCCAGGCCTTGCGCCTTCAATTCGAGGTTCGTCGGTGTCACGCGCTTTTCGGTGTCGAGCTTATCCGTGGCCTCCACGCAGAGCAGGGTCTCGATGCTGGCCACGATGGCCATGGTGAGCGCGATCGTCCAGACCGCTCCGTTGGTGAGGCCCGAGGGATCGGGAAAGGTCAGCGCGGCCGAAAGCCCGTTGGAAAGGTCAGGCAGGCGCACCAAGTGATCGCCACCCAGCGCAAGGTCCGGATGCCCTTCGAAGAGGCGCGCCATGATGGTGCCCAGGATGACGGCCAGCAACGGACCGGGCACAAAGGACAGGGCCTTGATGCGCCTGATGAACGGAAGGTCCCACAGGATCATCACAGCGAGGCAGGCCAGTGTGATGACCACTGCCCCCAGGGTGGGGTTCTGAAGTGCGTACCAGAGTTCCTGGAAGGTGTTGAGTTTGTCGCTCTGATCGAAGCCCATGTCACCCATCCAGTCCTTGTCATCTCCCACGGCGTGCGGGATCTGCTTAAGGATGATGATCACCCCGATGCCCGCCAACATGCCTTTGATCACGCTGTTCGGGAAGTAGTAGGCGATGACCCCAGCGCGCAGAAAGCCCAAGGCGATCTGGATCAGGCCGGCCAACACCACCGCAGTCAGGAACAGCGGGAACGATCCTAATTGTGTGATGGACCCGAGGACGATGGCCGCGAGACCCGCTGCTGGACCGCTGACCCCGAGGTTCGAACCACTGATCAAACCGACGACGATGCCTCCGATGATGCCTGCGATGAGGCCACTGATGAGCGGGGCGCCGCTGGCGAGCGCGATGCCCAGGCAGAGAGGGACGGCGACCAGAAAGACCACCAACGAGGCAGGCAGGTCGGACCGGAAATGACGGAACGAGTTGGTTCCCATGGGGATGGATGTAGGGATCTGAAAGTGAGATGGCACGAACGATAGCCCTGTGCTAAGCAGGGTCTGGCGCTACTGGTGCGCCGATGTCAGCCGTTCTTGGGCGGTGGCACGTGGATGCGCCGGATGCCCTCGGTGAGCTGCTCCACCGCTTGGTGGCCCAGAAGAGCGACGATGCGTCGGTGGGAAAAGTCCAAAGGACCGTTCGTGAGCAGGGTGACCGCACCGGCATGCCCCACCTCCTCCTCGGCCGCGGGCAGCTGGCCGCTATCCATGTGCAGTTCCGCCAGTAGCCGGTCCGCCGCGTGGATCGAACCCGGAAATACGACCAGCGCCAACGCCATCAGGAGGGGAACAGCGATACGTAGGAACGGTCGGATCATCAGGGGATGTTCAACGCGTACAAAGGTAGGTTCACCGGCGGACCGACTATTAGTTGGCCAGGAACGGATACCGCAGGAGGAATTCCGGAACCTCCACCGCGAAGCGCTCGCCGTTGTCGTGGTCCTGCATCGTGTACGTGCCCACCATGCGGCCGAGGCCGCTGCGCAGGTCGCACTGGCTGCTGTAGGTGAACTGTCCGCCCGGTCGGAGCACCGGTGTTTCACCGACCACGCCCGGACCTTCCACCGTGCGCACCGGCCCCAGGCTGTCCCAGATCGTCCAGCGGCGCCGGAGCAACTGAACGGTGTGCTGGCCCTCATTGGCGATCGTGATGCGGTACGCGAACAGGAATCGGCCCAGCTTCGGGTCGCTGGCCTCTGCGGCGAAGCGCACCTTCACGCTGACACGGATCCCGTTGGTGACCGTCGTGGGCATCTGGGTGCAAGGATAACGTGCCCGGAGGGGCTCCCGGTGCACGTCCACGGATCGAATAGCTTGGCCCCATGAACCTGCGGATCCTTCTGCTCGCTCCTTGGCTCGGCCTCACCGTCTCCGTCCTCGCCCAGTACAACAGCCCCGAGAGCGTGGAACATGACCCGGTCGGCGAACGCTACTTCGTGAGCAACTTGGGCGATGGCACCATCAAGCAACGGGACCAGGCCGGCGTCGTGACCCCCTTCGCCAGCGTCAGCCCCGACCCCTATGGCCTCGAGATCCTGGGCGACACCTTGTACGCCTGCAGCGGCGGACGTGTGAAGGGATTCCTGCTCGCCGATGGTTCGCAGGTCTTCGACCTCAACACAGGAGGTGGCTTCCTGAACGGGATCACGACCGACGGGCACTACCTGTACGTCACCGATTTCAGCGGGCAGAAGGTCTTCCGTTTGGAACCCTCCACGGCGACCTTCACCACCTGGGTGGCGAGCACGGGCGGCACACCGAACGGCATCGTGTACGAACCGGTGAACGACGTGCTGCTGGTGGCCTATTGGGGGCCGGGTGCCATCGTGCGTGGCTACGACCGTTCCACCGCTTCCATCACGGGTTCGGTCAGTACCGGCGTGGGCAGCATCGATGGCATCACGATCGAATGCCACGGCCTGGTGGTGATCTCCTCCTGGAGCCCGAACCGCATCTCCCGCTTCGAGTGGGGCATCATCTCCCCGCTGTTCGATGACCTGATGGTGCCGAACCTGAACCAGCCGGCCGACATCGATTTCGATACCGTGCACGACCGCATTTGCATCCCCAGTGGGGGCAACGACCAGGTCATCCTCTTCGACCTGGCCGATTGCGCCACGGCAGTGCCCGGCGCCCCGGTATCCGAGGACTTCTCGGTTTCGCTCACGGCGGACGGTCGTTCACTGCGGTTCCAGGGCCTGCCCCCAGACGTCGCCAGCTACCGTGTGCTGGATGCCACGGGGCGGCTGCTCGCCGATGGTCGTCCGCAGGCCACGGTCGCGGTGCCTGCATGCACCGGTGTCATCATCCTGCAGGTGGATGGTCTTGGGGTCCGCCGCCTGGTGGTGCCGTGAGGCTCAGCCGCGCCGGCTGTTCACGAAACGCGCGCCTACCAGCCGATCGCAGCGCTGCTGGTGGTCGCGCAGGTACACCAGCACCAGATAGTCGTTCTCGGTCTGGAAGTGGCTACCCTCCAGCCGGGTGAGGTCGGGCAGGTGAGCTCCTTGGGGCAGCCAGGCGAACTGGTAGTCATAGAACCCCTGCTTGAGCGGGGCCACCAGCATGTACCGCTTGCGGTCGGGCACGTACTGCATCCGGAGCTCTTTCCGGCAAACGAAGTCGCTGAAGCCGCCCACCACGTACACATCACCCCCGGGAAGAGGGGCGTCCATCGGCAGGCCGAAGACCACGTTCACATAATCGGCGCCGGTGGGGTCTCCGTCCACATCGTCGTTGCGCACGAGGTATCGGCCGTTCACGTCCGGCTGCTCCAGGTACACGCGGATGTGCCTGGAGGGCTCATCGGCCAGCACGGCCTCCATCAGGTCCTGCCCGGTGCGGATGCTGGCCACTCGCAGGGAGGGGAAGCGCAGGTTCTTGATCTCGAAGTTGCGGAACTCGTTGCCCCCCATGAACTGGGCCTCGGGCGGATGATCGTAGATCAGCTCGTTGTTCCTGATGAAGCGGGGTTTCAACCCCGTGCGCACATCGTTCCAGTTCAGGTTCTGCAGCACGGCCACCTTGATGTCACCGAAGGGGTCGATCACCGTCAGGTCGTTCGTCCGCACCGTGATGTCCACCTGCTGGGCGATGTCGCGGACCTGGACGTCTCGGCTGGCCATCACCCGTGCTTCGATGCCGATCAGCTTCTCCACCACCAGGAAGCGACGGGTCACCATCACAGCGGATCCATCGCCGCTCTGGAACACCTTCAGGATGTAGTTGCCCGAGCGCGTGGGCCGCATCATGGGGTTGGGCACCTGAAGGTCGTAGTGGAAGAACGGCTGCAGGGTGTTGAAGCTCATGCGCGGCGCCCGGACCAGGTCGATGAAGGCGCCGTCGATGTACTGCCCCTTGGCCAGGTCGCTGGGTGTCCAATCCGCATTGCAGTGCTCGATCGTATAGGAAAGATCGAGCGTGGTGGTGCGGAGGTCGTCGAAGCGCAGCTCCACGGCCTCGGTACTGCCCAGTTCGATCACGGGTGCGCCCAGCTCAAAGCCTGCCTTGAAGCACTGGACCGTTCGGATCAAGGGATCGAAGACCTCGTCCCGGTACTGCACCGTGCGCGGCACGTAGTACTCCGGGCTCAGGGCGTCCATGGCCGGCTGTGCGGAGCCACAAGCCAGGGGCAACAGAACAAGGAGGGCCCGGACGGCGTGTACGCGGCGGTTGCGCTTCATCAACGGGACGAGGAAGACCCTGAGGACATGGCGGTCCGAGGCGGTGAAAGGTACCTACTTTTGAATATGCCCTCCCTCACGCGACCCTTGGCCGTTCCTGGATCCAGGCCGGTCCGCGCCGCTCGGGCCCGCGTTGCCGGGCTGCTTCGCTCGCGATGGTGGCCCATCTCCGGGTTCAGGTCCGGCCTGCTCGTCTTCGCCCTGGCCTGCTCACTGATGTGCGCGGCCCAACCGGACACCACGCGAAGCCTGTACCGGATCGAGCTGAACGACGGAACGGTGCTCCAAGGCGAACTGCTCGATCCGGTGGCCGGGGCCATTCGTGTGCGCACCGATGCCTTCGGCGTGGTGGAGGTCCCGTTGCAGCGCGTCGAGCGCATGGAACGGATCGACCGGACCCTTCCCGCACCGTCACGGCCGGGATCCACCGTCGATCCCCCTCGGACGCGTCGGTCAGCACGGGCAACGGTCCCGGACAGTTCGCGTTGGTTCCGCGACCGGCACCGGACACGATACACCCTGGCCCTGTCCGCATTGCCCGTGCGGCGCGGTGAGCATTCCTACCGCAACACCTGGCTGGCCGTTCAATCCGTGCATGTGGCCCCCATCGATCACCTGGAGGTCTTTGGCGGTCTGGAGGTCAGTTCGCTGCTCTCGTTCTCCCCCAATGCCCCGGGCGTGGTCGTGGGCGCGCGCACCGGCTGGTCCGTCACGCCGCATTTGCATCTGGGCGCCGCCGGCCTTTACAGCAATACACCGTACGAGATCCCCGCCCCCTTCAACCGGTTCGATGATGGCAAGGTCCGGCAAGGCCTTTTCGCGGGGCACGGCCTGCTCACCTTGGGCACCGAGCGCTTCCACGGGACCTTCTCCGCCGGCGTGCGCTACCACGAGTGGGATGGCTGGGAACCCCGTCCTTCCTACGCGCTCGCCGTTGCGGTCCGCGTGATCCCCAAGCTCTGGGTGGTGACGGACAACTGGCTGGTGCACACGGATGGTCGCGATCGCGTGTGGTGGTCGGCCGGCCTGCGCTTCGTGAGCCGTCGCGTCGCCGTGGATCTTTCATTCGTGAACAACGAGGACCTCCGCGAGGACGTCTTCGTTGGGATCCCCTTTGTGTCCGTGAGCATCAACTTCGGCCGCGTCCGACCCTGACAGAGCACGGCGGGCGGGAGTGCCCTTGCCGTAGGCGTTGCGCAGCCCTTCGGCAGATCATGAGGCATGGCTGCGCATCCCGATCGGGGGAGGCCTCAAGCCGCGCCCGCTGCGCGGGCTGGTGTTCATCCCGGTCCGCTCGGCCGAGCAAGCTCGCTTCGCTGCCAGGAACGAACACGCCCCGCTATCGCGGGGCGGCTTGGCGGAGAGGGAGGGATGGCTGCGCATCCCGTGATGGGGAAGGCTTCAAGCCGCGCCCGCTGCATGGGCTGGTGTTCGTCCCGGTCCGCTCGGCCGAGCAAGCTCGCCTCGCTACCCGGAACGAACACGCCCCGCTATCGCGGGGCGGCTTGGCGGAGAGGGAGGGATGGCTGCGCATCCCGTGATGGGGAAGGCTTCAAGCCACACCCGCTGCGCGGGCTGGTGTTCGTCCCGGTCCGCTCGGCCGAGCAAGCTCGCCTCGCTGCCCGGAACGAACACGCCCCGCTTTCGCGGGGCGGCTTGGCGGAGAGGGAGGGATTCGAACCCCCGGTACCCCGAAGGGCACACCTGATTTCGAGTCAGGCCCATTCGACCACTCTGGCACCTCTCCGAACGGGCCGCGAAGATAGCGCCGGCCTGCGAGGGCGCAGCGCACAGCCGTAAGTTCGAGGCCGGTCATGTTCCGCCCACTCGCCGTCACTGCGCTGCTCCTGGTCCGGGGCCCATCACACCTCCGATGGATCGCCCGCTTCGTCGCCATGGGCTCGGTGAGGGTCGAGAGCGTGAAGTAGCTTCGCGAAGCTCAACGATCCGATGGAAATGCCTCCCCCTCCCGGAAGTCCCAAGCCGCGCACCGAACAGGTCCTCACCGTGGGGGTGCTGTTCGCGTTCGCCGCGGCCATCCTGCTCCTGCTGCCCGGGTGCAAGCACGAACCGCCCATCGCGCCGCTGGTGGACGATGTCGGGAACGGTGGCGTGGATGTACCCTGCGACTCCAATGTGGTGTACTTCCAGCAGCAGGTCCTGCCGTTGTTGATCAGCAACTGTGCGGTTCCCGGTTGCCATGACCAGGCCACCGACGACAACGATTGGATCGAGATCACGACCTTCACGTCCCTGATGAACAGTGGCATCGTGCAGAACGGGGACATGTACGAAGCGCTCACCGAGACCGATCCGGACAAGGTGATGCCACCACCGGGCCAGAACGGCCTGTCGCAGGAACAGATCGACCTTATCCAGACCTGGATCCTGCAGGGCGCCCAGTACAATAGCTGCTCGGCCGTCTGCGATACGACGAATGTCACGTATGCCGGAACGATCGTGCCTCTGGTGCAACAACGATGCGGTGGATGCCACGGCGGTGCCAATCCACAAGGTGGGATCAACCTCGGTACCCATGCTGTGCTCAGCACCTTAGCGCTGGACGGCACCCTGGCCGCATCGGTGACCCATGACCCGCTGGGCATCCCGATGCCGCCTACGGGCCCCATGCTGCCCCAGTGCGACATTGACAAGTTCCTCATCTGGATCCAGGACGGAGCCCCGAACAACTGATGCGCACCCTGATGACCGCCCTGCTCGCCCTGGCCCTGGGCGGCTGCTATTACGATGTGGAGGAGGAGTTGTACCCGAACCGGTTCTGCGACGTCACCAACGTCACCTTCTCCGGCACGGTGCAGCCCCTGATCCAGGGGAATTGTGCGGTGCCCGGCTGTCATGTGGCCGGTGCGCAGACCCCGGACCTCGGCAGCTATGCGGGCATCAAGGCCGCTGCGGATGCCGGGGCGCTCGTAGCGCGCGCCGTCCAGGGGAACCCTTCGCCCATGCCGTCCACCGGCCTGCTCCCCGATTGTGACCGACGCAGGATCGAAGCCTGGGTGAACGCCGGTGCACCGAACAACTGATGACATGAAACGGACCGTGATCCTCATCGCCCTGCTGGCCGTGATCGCCGGCGGCTGGTACGCCTGGCGCGAGTACAACCGCACCGCCGAGCCCACCAGTGAACTGGAAGCCACGGAGACGATCGAGGCCGCAGCGCTGCTGCAGGCCTACACCGCCGACGAGAACGCCGCCAACACGCGCTTCAACGGCAAGGTGCTGCTGGTGAGCGGAACGGTGCGTGAAGTGAAGTCCCCGGAGAACGGCCTGGTGGACGTGGTGCTGGAGACCGGCGACCCCCTCGCCGGGGTGGTGTGCCAGTTCGCCCAGGCCGACGTGCCCGCCACGCTGATCGCCGGTGCGCCGGCCCGCATCAAAGGCATCTCCACCGGCCTCCTGATGGACGTTGTGCTGCAACGCTGTGCCGTTGTGGAATGACCCTTGCTATCCTCCCTTCAGAACCCCTGACCATGACCCGCGACCTGCTGTTCACCGCCGCGCTTTTCGCCGCGATCACCGCCACCGCCCAGGAGCGCTACGCCACCCGCACAGGCCACATCTCCTTCCACAGCGACACGCCGATGGAGAAGATCGAGGCGCACAACCACAAGGCCACCAGCGTGTTCGATGCCACCACGGGCGCCATCGAGATGGCCGTCCTGATGAAGGGCTTCGAGTTCGAGAAGGCCCTGATGCAGGAGCACTTCAACGAGAATTATGTGGAGAGCGACAAGTTCCCCAAAGCGACCTTCAAGGGCAAGATCACCGGCATCACCGCCGAGGACCTCAAGAAGCCCGGCAGCCACGCCGTCACCGTGGAAGGCGACCTGACGATGCATGGGGTGACCAAACCCGTGAATGCCACCGGCACCATGGGCATGGAGCCCACCGGGGCCATCCGGGCGACCAGCACCTTTTCCATCAAGCCGGAGGACTACAACATCGCCATCCCGGGCATGGTGCGCGACAACATCGCCAAGGAGATCGTGATCACGGTCCAGGTGGACCACACGAAGATGTGACCGCAGCCCCGCCCCAAGGACCTGAGAACGGCCCCGATGCCCTCGGGGCCGTTCCTTCGAGAGCCCCACCAACCACCACACGCATGCGCCTCCCCCTGTACGTCCTTTTCTTCCTGACCACGCTCGCACCGCTCCAGGCCCAGGACGACCTCCTCGGTCTGTTGGGGGAGGAGGAGCCCGAGAAAGAGCTCACCACGGCGAGCTTCAAGACCACCCGGGTGATCAACGCGCATAGCCTGGAGAACACGGCGCATGGGGCGATGGACATCAAGATCAGCCATCGGTTCGGCTTCCTGAACCTGGGCATCAGCGAACTCTTCGGCCTGGACCAGGCCACGGTGCGCATCGGCATGGAGTACGGGCTCACCGACCGGCTGATGATGGGCTTCGGCCGCAGCAGCTACCAGAAGACCCTCGACGGTTACGCGAAGTACAAGATCCTCCGGCAGTGCCAGAGCGGTTGCGGCATGCCGATCACCCTTTCGGTGTTCGCTGGCATGAGCGCCAACATGCTGGAGAAGGAGAAGACGGAGTGGTACGCCCCCGGCCAGGAAGACTACTTCACCCACCGGCTCGGCTATGCCTTCCAACTCATCGTGGGCCGCAAGTTCAGCGAGGCGCTGAGCCTGCAGCTGATGCCCGGCATGGTGCACCGGAACCTGGTGACCACCGCCGACCAGGCGCACGATGTGCTCAACATGGGCGCCGCCGGTCGCGTGAAGCTCACCAAGCGGCTCGCCTTGAACGCGGAGTACTTCTACGTCCTCCCTGGACAGACCCGTGCCCCAGTGGTCGAGGCCGACCGCTTGGACGATCCGAACCCGGGCTACAAGAACTCCCTGTCCGTCGGCTTCGACATCGAGACCGGTGGCCACGTGTTCCAACTGCATTTCACCAACTCCACGGCCATGTTCGAGCGCGGCGTCATCACGGAGACCACGGGTGACTGGCTGGACGGTAACATCCACTTCGGGTTCAACATCAGCCGGGTGTTCACGCTCTACCGCCCGAAGCCCAAGAAGGTCTAGGCTGGACGGCCCGGTGCGCCCCCTTTGCGGGCCCCTTGCACCATGAGGAATTCCGACAGGTTGTCGGGTTCCAGCACGCCGATCACGGATCCGTTGTCCACCACGGGCACCAGCGGCAGGCCAAGGGCCGCGAGCTGTTGCAGGGCCTCCTGGGCCGGCTGTTGAAGGGATACCGGTCGCACCGCGGTCGGTGGAAGATCAAGCAGCCGCACCTCCTCGCGACGAGCACGCAGCGCCTCCATCAGTTGCCGGCGGGTCACCAGACCGGCGAGCTCGCCATCCCTGAGCACCACCAGGTCCTGATCGCCACCGGCGAGCAATTCGTCGACGGCCCTGCCCACCGTGGCCTCTGCGGAGAGCGCCCAGAACCGGGTGCGCATTACCTGCGCCACGGTGATGCCGCGCAGGGCGGCCTGCTGCATCACCATGCGGGCCTCGGCCCCGGCGGCCAACCAGATGAAGAGGCCGATCAGGGCCAGCATGGGCTCGCCGAAGAAGAGCCCGCCGATGCCGAGCATCGCCGCCAGCGCGCGTCCGATGGCCGAGGCGATGCGGGTGGCCTGTACCCGCGAAAGGCGCAGACCCAACAGGGCCCGCAGGATCCGCCCGCCATCCATGGGGAACGCCGGGAGGAGGTTGAACAGGAAGAGCCCCAGGTTGGCCGTGAGCAGAAACGACAGCAGGGCCGGGAGCAGCGGGCCTCCTGCGCGCGGGTCCGCCAGGTGCAGGCCGCCGAAGAGCGCCCATTGCAGCACCCCGGCAAGCACCACGATCACCAGGTTCACCAGCGGCCCGGCGAGCGTGATCCAGAACTCCTGCATGGGCTCTTCGGGCATGCGTTCCAAGCTGGCCACCCCGCCGATGGGCAGCAAGGTGATGTCGCGCGTGCGCACCCCGTAGTGCAGGGCCGTAAGGGCGTGACCGTATTCGTGCAGCACCACGCATACGAACACCAGCAGCACCTGCCCCAGTTGCACCATCACCTCGCCGAGGTCGCCTCCCGAGGATGCGGCGGACACGGCCACGTAGCCCACCAGCAGGAGAAAGGTCCAGTGCACGTGCACGCCGATCCCCTTGAACCGGAGGACGCGCAGGGAGCCGCCCAAGGATGGGCCGGCCATCAAGACCTCAGGGCTTGCTCCAGCACCAGCATGGGCACCCGGGTGTGCATGGCCATGTGTGCCGTGGTGCTGCGGTGGAAGAGGTCGCTCCACAGCGTGCGGTGCCGGTGTGTCAGCACCAGCAGGTCGGCCTCCAGTTGGTCCACCAGGTCGTTCAGCGCCGTCACCAGGTTCTCCTCGGACAGGTAGTGCACCGACCGGGGCACGGCACCCAGCAGATCGTCGAGCGGGGAGGCGGGCAGGGTGGACGCATCCACGCCCTCGGGAACCCCGCGCACGATGGTGAGCTCGGCCCGATGCCACCGGGCGATGTTGAGGAGCGGCCCGACGGTGGCTGGTCCGAGCGGGCCACCATCATCAGCCACCACGATCCGCCGCGGATCGCGATACCCGGCCTGCGCCGGCACGGCGAGCACGGGGGCTTGAGAGCGCCGGATGACATCGGCGGCGTTGGTGCCCAGTAAGGCCTCTTCGAGGCCGGAGGCACCCTGGGTGCCCATCACGACAAGGTCGATGCCGAGTTCACCGACCAGTCGATCGACCACGTTCGGCAGCTCGCCGTGTTCGACCCGCTGGTCCACCAAGGCACCTCCCAGGTGCACGGCATCGCGCAGGCGTGCCGTGAACCGTGATAGGCCCTCCTGAGCGGCCTCCACGGTGGCGACATCGAGGGAAAGGTCGGCCGCGGGGGAGAAGGGGGGGACGAGGAAGGTGTGCAGCAGGGTGAAGTGTCCCTGCTCCGTACCCATCAGGCGGATGCCGTACACGGCGGCGTTCAGCGCGTTGTCGCTGAGGTCCGTGGGCAACAACAGCCTGGCCATGGGCAGTTCAGTGACCGTGCCCTTCGGAGGCCTTGGACCCCGCGGAGTCCACCAGCCAGTACCCGATGAAGACCAGGGCGAGCATGGCGACGAAGCTGACGAGGCCCAGGGTGTTGCCCACACCGTCGGTGTTGAGGATGGAGGGGCGGAACGGGATGGCGAAGGCCAGCAGCCAGCAGAGGAGACCGAGGAGTTTCTTGGTGTTCATGCGATCCGGTTGGTCAGGGGCAAAGTAACGGCTTCCGGCCGAGCGACCTTCCTCAACCCCGGGCCAGGTGCTCCAGCCCCTTGATGTCGCGCAGGAGGATATCGCGCCCCGTGCTCTCGATCAGGCCGTCGTGCTTCAGGTCGGTGAGGGTGCGGATCAACGACTCGGTGGCCGTGCCCACGATCGAGGCGAGGTCCTCCCGGCTGATCCGAACGCCCAGGCCGGCGTCCTTCTCCTGCCCGAACCGTTCATGCAGGCGCAGCAGGGCCTGCGCCACCCGCTGCCGCACGGAGGCATAGGCCATCTCAAGGAGACGCGCCTCCTTGTCCTTCACGTCCCGGGTCAGCAGTCGGATGAACCGGATGCTCACATCGCGGTCGCGGTAAAGCAGGGCCAGCAGGTCCTCTCGGGGAATGACGGCGACCTCGGAGTCCTCCAGGGCCTCGGCGGTCTCTGCGGTGCGGCCCCCTTCGAGCACGCCCATGTAGCCGATGAAGTCGCCCGGTCCGTACAACCCGGTCACCAGCTCCTTGCCGTCCTTGTTCATTCGGTAGGTGCGCAGCTTGCCTTTGTGCACGAAGTGCACGGCCCGCAGCTCGTCACCCTCATAGAACAGCACTTCCTTCCTCGGTACCGCGCGCAGTTTTCGGTCGCGGCTGATGTCCCTCAAGGCGTCCACCCCGCGTGCCTGGTCAATGAAGCGGTCCAGGCCTTCCAGGCTGTGGTCGAAGCCCTTGCGGAACAGGTCGCTGCGCTTCAGTCGGCCTTCGATGGCGTTGAGCAGTTCGCTCTCATCGAAGGGCTTGGTGAGGTAATCATCCGCACCCAGTTCCATGCCCTTGCGCACCTCGGAGCGCTCGGCCTTGGCCGTCAGGAAGATGAACGGGACCTCGGCGGTGGCCGGGTCGCGTCCGAGCAGATGAAGCACCCCATATCCATCGAGCTCGGGCATCATGATGTCGCACAGCACAAGGTCCGGCTGTTCCTTGCGGGCCATCTCCACACCGCGGCGGCCGTTCTCGGCCTTCAACACACGGTAATTGGCCAGTTCCAGGATCTCCGCAGTGTTCTCACGCACGTCCGCATCGTCCTCGATCAACAGGATGGTCTTCATGGGCTGTACCGGGTGGGCAGGTGAATGGTGAAGGTGGTGCCTTCGTTCAGGCGGCTTTCGAACCCGATGGAGCCGCCCATGAGGTCCACATAACGGCGTACGATGTTAAGACCCAGGCCGGTGCCTTGGATGGTGACGGCGTTGCCGGCCCGGAAGAACCGCTCGAACAGGTGCTGCTGGTCCTCCTCGGGGATGCCGATCCCCTGGTCGACGACCTGCACCTCGGCCTGGTCTCCTTCGATCGAGGTCCGCAGGATGATCGGTCGGTCCTCCGGGGAGTACTTCATCGCGTTGGTGAGCAGGTTGCGAAGCACATTGGCCATCATGCGTGGGTCCTGGAGGAGGCGTCTGTCCGCACTGGGATGGTCGAACCGGATCTCCTGCCCGGGCTTGGCCAGGTCGCCCAGTTCCTCGAGCAGTTCGATGCACAGGTCCACCAGGTCGAAGTCCTCCGCGACGCACTGCACCTGGCCCTGTTCAAGCTTCTCCAGGCTCAGCAGGTCGTTCAGCATCGCCGTCAGTTCGCGGACCTTGCTGCGCACCTTGAGCACATGGCGTTCAACGTTCGCCTTGTGGGTGCCATCGTTGTAGCGTCCGATGAGGTCCACCGAGCTCAGGATGGTGCTCAGCGGGGTGCGGAACTCATGGCTGGCCATGCTCACGAAGCGCGACTTCAGGGCGTTGAGCTCCTTCTCTTTATCGAGGGCCTCGCGCAGGTTCCGCTCCGCTGCCTTCACCTGGGCGGTGCGTTGTTCCACCCGTTGTTCAAGCTCGGCGTTCACCCGCTGCAGTTCCGCCTCGGCGACACGCCGTTTGGTGACGTCGGTCAGCAGGCCCATGACGAACCGCTCTCCGTTCAGTTCGAAGTGATTGAGGCTCACCTCCACGGCAAAGGTGGATCCATCCTTGCGCAGGCCTTGCAGATCAAGCCCGATGCCCATGGGCCGTTTGGCCGGGTGGGCCGTGTACTGTTCCCGGTGCGCCACATGGGCCTTGCGGCCGGCTTCCGGGACCAGCAGCTCGATGGGCCGGCCGACGAGCTCGCCGGGGGGGTATCCGAAGAGTTCCTCCATCCTCGGGTTCACCAGTAGCATGGTGCCCTGGCCAGCGACCACGACAAGCCCTTCTGCCGCTGAACGGAACAGCAGTTCGCAGATGTGCGCCACATCGTGGTCGGCAATGGCCGGATGCATGGGCAGGGGTTGACCGCCGAAATGTAGCCCCCGGACCTGCACCATGTCACCGTCGACCGGCCCGGGTCAGGGTCTGTTGCCGACCGGGCCCGTTGCGCTTGTCGTAGACGTTCCAACTGCGCAATGGTCGCGCGTAGAGGTTCAGGCTCATCACCCGCATCGGCAATGGATTCGTGAACCGGTGGATGCTCGCACCTTTGGGCAGGTGGCTCACCTCTTCCTCGGTGATCCGGCGTTCGTGCAGGCACAGCAAGCTCTCGTCCCGGTCCACGCTGAACCGCTCCTCGATCAGCTCTCCCTGAACAGGCCTCACCCAGCCTTCCTCGCTACCGTAGTCGTGGATGCTCGTGCTCTGGCCGGGTTCGAAGCAGATCAGCATCAGCTCGAAGGCCTCGGTGCGCAATAAGCAGTTCCGGGTGTAATGCCTGGCGTTCCATGTGGCCGCTGACGCCAGTTCCTCCGAGGGGAGGTCCGCCGCCCGAAGCACGCGCTCATAGGCAGCACGTGAACGAGCCCGGCGCAGGGAGGCGATCAGACCGGCCAAATTTCGGGCACCGGGTTGCATGAGCATCAGGCGGGCGGATCTCGTCCGCGAACCTACCGGGACCCGACCGTCACGTTCATGACGACGGTCAGTCCGCTGTCCGGCCTTCGGGTTGGTCGAAGTTCGGCATGTTCTTCGCACCTTGCGGCACAAAGCACCCGATCCATGAAGAAGACCCTCGCTCTGTTGTTGGTAGCCAGCGTTGCCCTGCCGGCCGTGGCTCAGAAAATGAAGATGCGTTCCGGCTCATTCGATGCCCTGAAAGGGGAAAAGACCGTGAACCTGCAGTTCACCTATGACAAGATGATGGTGGGCAAGTACACCGAGACCGATTATCTGGAGAAGAAGGCCAAGGAATATGACGAGAAGGAACCTGGAAGGGGAGATACCTTCAAGAACTCATGGGTCGCCGACCGAGTGGCCCGCTTCGAGCCCAAGTTCGAGGAATTGTTCAACGATGGAGGTACGCTGAGCGGCTCACGTGACAATGCCGAAGCCAAGTACACGTTCGTCGTGAACACCGACTTCACCGAGCCAGGCTATAACATCGGCATCAGCAAGATGCCGGCCAGCATCAACGCGACCATCCGGTTGGTGGATAAGGCCAGCGGAAATGAGCTTGGGGCCATGCTGGTCGTGGGCGTGCCCGGATCGCAATTCGCCGGGTACGACTATGACACCGGGTCCCGTCTGGCCGAATCCTATGCCAAATTGGGCAAAGAGCTTCGGAAGTACATGGACAAGAACATTTTCGGAAAGTAGGCTGGACATTGCCCCGAATGGAACAGGCGGCCCGCAGGCCGCCTGTTCACGTTCGTACTCGCCCGTCGAAGGGATCACATCCACTTCGCCAGCCAGTGATGGAATTCGTCCTTCAGCTCCCGATAGAGCTTTTCGAAGGTGTCCATCCGATCGCGGAGACCGGCGTGGTCCTTATACAGCCGGTGTTCGATGGCCACCGGGTGCTCCTTGCTCTCCTTCTCCAGGAAATTCTCGTGCTCCTTGATGTCGTGCCGGAGCTCGTCGATCACCTCGCGCTCCCGGATGTATTGGTTCTGGAAATGCTCCACTTGGGCGAGCACCTCGCCGGCGGAGTTGCGGGACACGATCTCCTCGAGACGCTTCTCGAAGATCCCGATCTCGTCCTTATAGAAGCGGAGGCGGTTCAGCCACACTTGGTGCTCGAAGTGCAGGTCGCCGATGTGCTTGTGGGTCTGTGCTTTGGTCGCCGTGGTCATGGTCAGGGTGCTTGGATGGGTTGAAGTTCGTACCCGTTGACCGTAAAACAAAGCCCCGGCGCTTCGGCCGGGGCTGAGGATCGTCAGTGCGCTTGGCCTACTTGCGGTCCTTCATGACCACATAGTCGCGCTTGGTGGCGCCGGTGTAGATCTGGCGGGGACGGCCGATGGGCTCCTTGTTCTCCACCATCTCCTTCCATTGGGCGATCCACCCCGGCAGGCGGCCCAGGGCGAACATCACCGTGAACATGCGGGTGGGGATGCCGATCGCGCGGTAGATGATGCCGCTGTAGAAATCGACGTTGGGATAGAGCTTGCGGCTCACGAAGTAGTCGTCCTTCAGGGCGATCTCCTCGAGCTGCTTGGCGATGTCGAGCACCGGGTCGGAGATGCCGAGCTTGCCCAGCACGTCGTCGCAGGCCTTTTTGATGATCCGGGCCCGCGGGTCGAAGTTCTTGTACACCCGGTGCCCGAAGCCGAACAGGCGGAAGGGGTCGTTCTTGTCCTTCGCCTTGTTCACCCACTTCTGGATGTCGCCACCGTCATTGCGGATGGTCTCCAGCATCTCGATCACCTCCTGGTTGGCGCCGCCATGAAGGGGACCCCACAGCGCTGCGATGCCAGCGCTGACCGCGCTGTACAGGTTGGCCTGGCTGCTGCCCACCATCCGCACCGTGCTTGCGCTGCAGTTCTGCTCATGGTCGGCGTGCAGGATCAACAGCTTGTTCAAGGCGTTGCTCACCACCGGGTCCACCTTGTACTCCTCGGTGGGCAGGCCGAACATCATGTACAGGAAGTTGTCCACGTAGCTGAGCTTGTTGCTCGGATACATGTACGGATGGCCCAGGTTGTTCTTGTAGCTGATGGCGGCGAGCGTGGGCATCTTCGCGATGAGCCTGAAGATGGTGCGCTCCCGGTCCTTCATGGGACGATGCGGGTCCTGGCTTTTCGGGTAGAACGTGCTCAGGGAGTTCACCATCGCGCTCAGGATCCCCATGGGGTGCGCGTTGTTCGGGAAGAACTCGAAGAACCGCTTCATGTCCTCGTGCACCAGCGAGTGGTAGCGCACGTTGCCTTCGAACTCCTCCATCTGCCGCTTGTTCGGCAGGTCTCCGTTCAACAGAAGGTAGGCCACTTCCAGGAAGCTGCTCTGCTCCGCCAGCTGCTCGATGGGATAACCGCGATAGTGCAGGATGCCCTCTTCTCCGTCGAGAAAGGTGATCGCACTGGTCGTGGCCCCGGTGTTCTTGTACCCCAGGTCGAGGGTGATGTAGCCGCTCTCCTCGCGAAGCTTGCTGATGTCAATGGCTTTCTCTCCCTCTGAACCCACCACGACCGGTAGTTCATAGGACTTGTCCCCCAGGATGATCTTCGCTGTCTCGCTCATGTCGTGCCCGTGCTCGGTGGGATGAACAGTTGTCGTTTTCGCGGGCGCTAAGGTAACAACCACCGGGCCCGACCTTGTTCGTTGCGCGCCCGTGTACGCACGTAGGCCGGAAAAGATGCGGGGCGCCCGCAGGCGCCCCGCACATTGCTGTTGTCAGCGCTTACTCCTGATGAGCCGGGCGCTGCGGTGCGGGTCGTTCCTCCCGCCGCTCGGTCTGCTTCCTCCGCTGTTCGAGCAGCCGGTCGTACTGCTCAGGGGTCAGCACGGCCTTCAGGTCGGCGTCGTATGATGTCTTCAGTTCCTGCCGTTCCTGGTCACGCTGGGCCTTGTCGGCTGCGCGTGCGGCTTCCACGGCCTCGGCGTGCTTCAGGTTGATGGCCTGCACCTGGGCCACCTGGTCCTCGGTGAGCTGAAGGGTGCTTCGCATATGCTCGGTGCGGCGCGCGGCACGCGTGGCGGCGTCCTCCGGTGTGCGCTGCCGCGAGGCGGTGCGCTCCTGAGCGTGCAGGGGCGAAGCCGCGAGCACCAGCGTGACGATGGGGATGATGAGGGTACGGATCATGGTCGTTGAGGTTGGAGGGTTGGACCAAGGTGGTCGCGAATGGTTCGATCGGCCGCTGGCCAGGCGGCCACCGCAAGGTAGTGCCGTTCGGGAAAGACCCCGTGTGCATCGGAAACGTTGCCATGTGCGGTCCGACCCTAGGCTGCGCCATCGCACGGACCATCCACCGATCGGCAAAGCTCCGCGCCGGCCGGACGCCATCGACCGTGGGTGAAGGCCGATGAAGGCGATGGTCGACCGTCAGGTCAGGGTGGGGGAGCATTCAGCGCTGGCTCCATGCGGGATGCCGGATCCAGCAGGCTGTACACCGCTGAATCGAGGAACATGCCGTTCCAATGGTAGTTCTCCTTGAAGAGGCCTTCGAGGACGAAGCCGTTCTTCTCCAAAAGCCTCCGCGAGGCGGTGTTCAGCGGGTCGGTGATGGCCTCGACGCTATGAAAGCCATACCGCGCGAAGGCCAGATCCACGACGGCATGCAAAGCTTCTCCCATCAGGCCCTGACCCCAGAGCTCGGGGAGGAGCAGATAACCGACCTCGATCCGGTGGTGCTCCCAGTTCGGGCGATAGAGGCCAATGGTGCCGCACATCTCCGCGGCACCGGCGAGCTGGACGGCCCAGGAGACCCCATTCGACGCGGCCTGGTCGGCCCAGGTGCGTTCGATCAACGCATGGGCATCATCCAGGGAGGTCGTGCGCGGTCTGCCGATCATGCCCATCACACGCTCGTCGGAACGCAGTTGGAACAAGGCTTTGGTGTCCTGGGACGTGAAGGGCCTCAACAACAGACGAGGGGTGCGCAGTTCCACGGCTGCGCTGAGGTCGGCGGTGAGCATGTCACTGCAAAGGAACCGCTCCGGATCAACGCCGCGATCGATCGCGGTAGCGGGCCAGGTTGATCAACAGCACACCGGTGAGGATGATGCCCAGACCGGCCAGCTCCCGCCAGCCCAGCCGCTCCTCGCCCAGGACCACGCCGAACAGAACGGCCACCACCGGGTTCACGTAGGCATAGGTGCTGACCTGGGCGGCGGGCCGCACGCTGAGCAGCCACACGTAGGCGCTGTACCCCACGAGCGAGCCGAGCACGATGAGGTAGCCCATGGCGCCCCATGCCCGAACGGGGATCGAGGGCCACTGAACGCCACCCCATTCTCCACGGGCGGTGGCGGCGACCATGAAGGCGGCCGCGCCGGAGAGCATCTGCCACGAGGTGTTCACCGCGGCGGGCAGTGGGGAGGGTCTGTACTTAGCGATCAAGCTGCCCGCAGGCCATGCGGTGATGGCCAGCACCATCCAGACCAATGCTGTACGTTCCTCCGCCCATGCATCCGCGGAGCCCTGGGCAGAGAGCCGCCCACTGAACAGGAGCCACACGCCGGCGAACCCACCTACCACGCCCAGCAGCACGGAAGGGCTGCGCAGGTTCACCGACCATTGAGGCCGGTCGAGCAACACGAAGCTCAAGGGTGCCACCGCGATCAGGATGGCCACCACACTGCTGGGAAGGGTGCGTTCGACCCAGACGACCACCCCATTGCCTACGAACAACAGCAGAACCCCTACGAGCCCAGCGAGCCCCAGGGCCCGACCCGGCCGGATATCCTGCCCGGTGAGCGCGCACCAGCCGAGCATCAGGAGTCCCGCCGTCGCGAACCGGAAGCCACCCAACAGCATGGGTGGAAAGCCGGTCAGAGCTTCACGGATGAAGTAGTACGTGCTTCCCCAAATGAGATAGATGGCCGCGAAGGCAAGGACCACCCGCCACCGCTCCGGACCGGAAGTGCTCATGTCGACCGGGACAGCTCGTTCAGGAAGTCGCGCACCGCTCGATGGAACGCATCAGGTCGCTCCAAGTTGCTCAGGTGCCCGACGCCAGGGATCACTCTGAGCCGGGCGTCCGTCGCAGCCTCCTGCATAGCTTGGCTGGTGGGCAGCGGCATCAGGTCATCCTCTTCACCCGTGATGATCAGCACGGGGACCCGGAGCCCCTGCAGCACGGCGGTGCGGTCCGGCCGTGCGGCCATTCCCATGGCGGCGGCGGCCACCGCTACGGGACGCTGCCGGGCCATCATGGCCTCGACCCGCGCGGCCAGTCCGGGTTGCGCGCGACGTGTCGTTCGGGACAGCAGCTTCGGCATCATCCCCCTGGCGATCACCGCCGTTCCCTTGGTGAGGGCGGTCTCCGCGGTACCGAGCCTGGCCTGGCGTGCCTCGACCGTATCAGCGGTGGACCGCGTGTTGCACAGCACCAAGGCTTGCACCCGCTGGGGCCATCGTTCGGCGAACGCCAGCGCTACGTAACCGCCCATGCTCAGCCCACCGATCACCGCCCGGTGCACACCGCGCTGGTCCAGAAGGTCGGCGAGGTCCTCGGCCAGCACGTCCATGCTGAGGACGCTCGGCACCTCGCGGGCATCCGATCCGAACCCCCGAAGGTCCGGGGTGATGACGTCTGCCCGTTCGTGCAGTGCGGCCGCGGTTCCTTCCCAGAGGGTGGCATCCTGCGGAAAGCCATGGACGAGGAGGAGGGTGGGGCGCACGGCGGTCAAGGTAGACGATGACCGGTACTATCCATGTATGTATGGCCATACATACTTCAGGATGGTCTTGAGGGGGAGCGGCACAGGGCCGAACGCCCGTGAGTCGCACTGGACGCGGGTTTACACATGTCGGCTTCGGCGAAGTCTCCTTTCCGGACCTTGGAACATATGTATGGCCATACATATATCCTGGTTTTCGATCGGGGTGATGGCTCAGGCCCATGAGCTGCACTCCTTGCAGGACAAGGGACTAAGCAATTCAGGCGCATGAACCTCCAATTCGACAGGGGGAACATATGTATGGCCATACATACTTCAGCAGGGTCGTACTGGGCATCTCTGGTGCCTCGATCGCCTCTCATCCGCCCTGGACCGGGGTTGGCGCGTAACGAGCCTCCACACGGCCAACGCTCGGGACCATGGAACATATGTATGGCCATACATATGTTCCGTGCCCATGCCACAGCTCCTTTCCTTGGCAGCCCACCTTTGCACCATGCATCGCAGTGCGCTCGTGCTCGTCCTTGTCCTGGGCCATGGATACCCTCGCACCCTAGCTGTTCCATACACCGTGCCGCCGGGGAACGTGGCCGCCTTCTTCGCCACGCTGCCGGCCGACGCGACGGAGGTGCGGTTCGATGGGGCTGCGGAGTACAGCTGTTCGACCGATATTGAGCTACCCGCCCGACCTCTCCTGATCATTGATGGGGCTGGGGCAACCTTGCGTTTGGGTCCTGGCTCGCGCGGATTCACCTGCGCAGTGGCCGATCAGAAGGCCGCAGTGGCCCGTTTATCGTCCCGCTACGTCATCCGCGATTTCGCCCTGATCGAGGGCGGTCGGAAAGCCATCGACCTACAGGCCACGCTTGGCAGTTCGGTGCGCAACGTGAAGTGCGTTCGGCAGACCGAGACCGCGGTGGACCTTCGGTTCTGCCTCATGGCCCGCCTGGAGCACGTGTTCGTCACCAACCCGACCGGCCGGGGCATCGTGGTGCGGCAGGGCGACTGGCCTGGGGCCACCGCCTTCAACAGCCAGAGCAACAGCGCGGTCCTCGAACAATGCCGCGTGTATTGCGCCGCCTCCACCACGGAGGCCTACGCCGTATTCAACAGCGGCGGTGTGCGTATGACCGACTGTGTGAGCGAGGGCGCCCCGTGCGACCATGATCTTTACCTCTCCGCGGTCACGGACGGCGACGAGGCGTCGATCGCCAGCAACACGGTGGTGAAGTCCTTCACCCTGGCCAACTTCCATGTGGAGCACGCCGCGCGGATCGCCTCCATCCATGTCAACATGCCCAGCAAGGCCAGCGTCACCCTCGGCAACGTGTACTGGAATGGACCGCAGAAGGCGCCGGTGATCCGCTACGTCATGGGGCAGCTCAACGTCCAGGACATCGGGTGGTGGCATGAGAGCTTCCGCATCGTCACCCGGCTGAGCGCACCGCGGATCACCGTCCAGCGCTGCCACAGCCTGCTCAACGTGGGGGAGAAGAACGAGCGGACCGAGCACCAGGCCGGTGTGTTGCACCTGGATGAGGCGCTCGTCGGTACCACGCAGTTGAAGCTCAACTATGTGGTGGTGCGCGACAAGGCCATGTAAGGTCGCCGCGTTCCATCCGCCTACATTGCCGACATGGACGGACGTGGTTGGCGGTTCCTGGCCCTGGCCTTCGGCATCAGTTGGGCGATCGCCTTGGTGGGCATGGCCTTCGGGGTGCGGAGCGCCACGGCGCCGGGATACGCGGTGGTGGCGGGTGCCGCCATGTTCGGCCCCGCCCTCGCCGCCCTGCTGTGCGCGCATCGCTTCGACCGTGCGGGCTGGCCCGCGCTGGGTGTGGCGATCCGTCCCTTCCGCCTGCGTCCCTTCCTGCTCACCGCCGGCGTGGGCATCGCGATCGTGCCGGTGATCCTGGCCACCACCGCCATCCTATCCGGGGGCTTCCCTGAAGGCGGCTTCGGGCGTGTGGTGTTCACCAGCGATGGCCTGGTCGACCAGGTGCAGGACCTCGTGGCCAAGCTGGGAGCGGAACCAGTGGAGGAGGTGAAGCTCGCCCCGCTCCGACGCTTTCCACCGGTGCTCATCCTGCTCGGGGCTCTTTTCGCCGCCGTGCTGGCGGCCTGCACGGTGAACCTCCCCTTCATGCTGGGCGAGGAGCTGGGCTGGCGAGGCTACCTCTGGGGCCGGCTCGCGCATTGGCCCGCGGCCCGGCGCATCGGCTTCACCGGCCTGGTCTGGGGGCTCTGGCACGCACCGCTCATCGCCATCGGCCACAACTACCCCGGTCATCCCGTGGCCGGTATCGGCATGATGGTGTTGCTCTGCCTGGTGCTCGCGGTGCTCTTCGACCACACGCGCTGGCGAACCGGTCACGTGTGGACCAGTGCTCTGCTGCACGGCATCATCAACGGAAGTGCCGGCACCTACGCCCTCTTTGCCGTCCAGGGCCACCCGCTGTTGGGGTCCATCGCCGGGCTCACAGGCATCCTAGGGCTGCTGCTCCTGAGCATGGTCGTGGTCGCTGTCGACGGCCCCTACCGAAGGGCGCTGTTCACCGGAGGTGCTTGAGCTGACCAGCGACGGCTGCCGTTCCTCCCGCCTCGGCGCCGCTCGTGAGCGCGGTCATCGCGCGTCCGCGTTCCTTCACCTAGGTTGCGCTACTTTCCCACCGGTCATGTCCATGTCTGCCATCCTGTTGCGCTGGGTCTCGCGCGGTGCCGCGTTGCTCGTCATCCTGTTCCTCGGTCTCTTCGCCGCGGACACGTTCACCGGGCCGGGCGATGGGTTCGAACGCTTGCGCGATGCCCTTCTGCACCTGCTGCCCGCATTGGCTTGCCTGCTGATCGTGGTGGTGGCCTGGCGCAAGGCGTGGATCGGGGCGCTCGCGTTCGGGGTCCTCGCGGGCATCTATGCCCTGTGGGCGTCGGACCGACCGGATTGGGTGCTCGCGATCAGCGGTCCACTGGCCGTGGTGGCGCTGTTGTACGCCTGGGCCTGGTGGTCGCGCCCAAAGGCCTGATCACGGGTTCTCCTCGAGCCAGCGCTTCACTTCCGCCAAGTGGCGCTGTTTCACCGGCTCACGTTCCCGTCGGCTCTGCTCGGTGAAGTACGTGTGGGCCTCCAGGAAACGCACCTGCAGCTCGTTCCACTGTCGCTCGGTGGTCAGTACCCCGTAGTTCCGAAGCTCCCAGAAGAGCGTGGTGCCGATGCGGAAGAAATCCGACCGCCCCAGGTAGTCCAGGTCGGCATCGCAGAGCAACATGCCCAGCTCATCCTGGGGCCGCTGGGGGATCTTGGTGGCCATCACCATCGCGCATACACGCTCGATCTGCCCGGGGCTGTACCCGAACTGCGGCAGCGCCTCGCGCGCCAGCACACAACCGGCCGCCTCGTGCTCCAGGTCCTGCACCAGGAAGCCCGAATCATGGTAGAGCGCCGCGGTCCGTAGCAGGTCCATATCCTCGCCATGCACGTCCGCCTGAGCGGCGTTGGCCACCACCGACCGGTACACGTCCAGCGTGTGGCTGAAGTTGTGGTACGTGCGTGCCTTGGGCAGCTCATGCCGCAGCCGCGAGAGGATGTACAGTTCGGCTCCCGGTTGGTCCATCGTGGGCAAGGTAATCGGACCGTCCAAAGGTGGTCATCCGGGCCAGGACCCGACGCGACGATTTTCACCCTTTGTGGGTAGGCGTCCTGCGCGGGAGCCGCGCCGACCGGTGTTCGTGGTCGATGTGTGATCCACCCGCCCGCGCCATTTAACGCCCCTTAACACGCCATCCGGCGGACCACCGCCACCTTCGACACCGCCATGGCACCACTGAAGCACCTCCTGCCCCTTGCGCTCGCCGCCCTGCTGTTCGCCTGCGGATCGCCGGACCCTGCTGGCACCGATCCCACCACGACGGCGGCTCCCGATCCGCCTGAAGGACGCTTGGCGGACCGCATGGACCGCTTCCTCGCAGACGCGGCGGAGGCCGGCTTTAACGGATCGGTGCTCGTCAGCCGCGCTGGCCGGACCGTCCTCGACAAGGGCTATGGCCTGCGCGACCGGGAACAGGCACTGCCCAATGGACCGGCCACCGTGCATGCCATCGGGTCCATCACCAAGCAATTCACGGCCGCCTGCATCTTGAAACTCCAGGAACAGGGCAGGTTGCGCGTGGAGGACAGCCTGTCGGAACACCTGCCCGGCGTTCCGCCGGACAAGCGCGGGATCACCCTCCACCACTTGCTCACGCACAGCGCGGGATTCCCGGGCGCCATCGGCGACGACAACACCGCCATCGATGGAGCGGATTTCACGCGGATGGCGTTCGGCTCGCCGCTCATGTTCGCGCCGGGCACGGGGTACGAATACTCGAACGTGGGCTACAGCCTGCTGGGGATCGTGGTGGAGCATGTGAGCGGCATGGCACTGGAGGACTTCCTCCGCAGCGCCTTGCTCGGACCGGCCGGTCTGGCCCACACCGCGTACCGCTTTGCCGACCCCGCCACGGAGGAGCTGGCCATCGGCTACCGCAAGGACGGGACCCGCTGGGGTACCATGCTGGACCATCCCACCGTGAACGGCGGGCCTGGCTGGCACCTGCGCGGCAATGGCGGCATGCTCAGCACCACCCATGAGATGGCCGCCTGGGTGCAGGCGCTCCACGACCGCAAGGTGCTGAGCGATGCGTCGGTGAAGGCGATGTTCACCCCGCACGTGGAGGAAGGCCAGGGCGCCGGTTCGCACTATGGCTATGGCTGGGCCCTCTTCCGCACGCCCCGAGGCACACGCCTCATCACCCACAACGGCGGCAACGGCGTGCAGTTCGCCGATGTGCTGTGGTACGCGGACGAAGGGGTGACCGTGGTGGTGATGAGCAATGCGGACCAGCGGGGCATGCAGGACCTGGCCTGGGACCTGGGACGCATGGTGTTCGACAGTACCTACGCACCGCGGCTCCCGCAAGCGGCCACAGCCCTGGAGGGCGTCCCCGATGGCCCGGTCGGCGACCGCATGAAGGCCCTCTCCGCCATGATCGCCGCAGGTGGCGACGACGCCGTGCTGGCGGCCTGGTTGATGGAGAACCTGGGGCCCGGTTTCCTGGACATGATGCTGATCGGGGAGCACGTGGGCATGTTCAAGCGGCTGCACGCCGACATCGGGGCGCACACCATCGAAGGGGTGGAGCAACTGAGCCCGGAGGAGTATGTGCTGAAGGTCAAGCGGAGCGTCGGGAACGGCCGCTTCCGGATCCTGCTTCAGATGCGGCCCGTCGATGCGCGGATCGCCGGCATGGGTGTGGAGATGGAGTGAGCTCCGCGCAAGCGCGGACGCGCTTCATCCCTACTTTCGGTGCATGCTTGGTCCGCAGTGGCGAACGGTGCTCATCATGCTCCTGCTTGGTAGCCGTGCAGGTCTTTCGGCCCAGCAGGACACCGTTCCCTTCGCCACCGGAGCGGCCTATCCCGACCGCGAGTCGTTGTTGAACATCCCGACGGAGCGCCCGTTCCATCTCCCCCGCGGCATGAAGCTGCCGGCGCGATCCGACCTCACCTCCTGGTTCCCCAAGGCGGGCGCTCAAGGCGACCGCAACAGCTGCACGGGCTGGGCGGTCGGCTATGCCTTGCGCTCGTTCCAGGAGAACCGCAGAAGCCTTCAGAGAACGGATAGGGATAGCGTGGCGTCCCTCGTGGCCTATTCCCCGGCCTTCGTCTACAACTACACCATGCAGTACTTGAGCCAGGGGGACTGCGACCAAGGGACGGACCTGATCCATGCGCTCACCGTGGCGGTGGACAACGGTGTGTGCCGGTGGACCACCATGCCCTACGACAGTGCGTTGACGGCCTGTCAGGACAGCATACCGTCGCAGGCCTTCTCCGAGGCCACGCAGCACCGCATGCGCGACCCACTGGGGTTGGAGCTTGACAACAGGGAGCAGTGGAAGCACCACCTCTACGCTGGAAGACCCATCGTGGTGGCGCTCAGCATCGATGCCTCGTTCATGAACCAGGGCCTCGACGCGGCCGCAGCGGGGAAGGACTTCGTCTGGGCCGGGCCGGACACCCTGGACCCGGACCTGCTCATCGTGGGGCACGCGTTGATCTGCGCGGGCTATGATGATGCCGACAGCACCTACCTGGTGCTCAATTCCTGGGGCACCGACTGGGGCCGCGAGGGATGGTGCCGGATCCCCTACCACGTGATGGCGGCCTGGTGCTACGGGGCCTATGTGGCCGAGCCGGCGGCGGAGGCACCGCCGGACCACACACCCTGCGTACCGGCCGATAAGCGGCACGATTCGGGCACCCGGCTCAACGAGAGCTTCAAGGAAGGCCAGCACCAGGAATTCGAGGGGCTCCGCCTGTCGTGCCGGGAGATCGCCACCGATCGGCGGTCCGTGACCGTGGATGTGGATGGCACGGCCTACGGTGCCGAGGTCCATCGTCGGATCACCTTCCGCCGGGGGCAACCCGTCACCTTCCACCTGATCGACTGCAAGTGGACCTTCACGCTCAAGCCCAGCGGGCTCTTCGTGGACCGGTCCGACCCGCGGGCGCGCTTCCGCCTCGAAAAGGAGCACCCATCCGAGGACACGCATGTACAGGAGATCCTGGACCGCGTGGCGGCGCACCAACGGTGGTGATCACCGGGCCTGGCGGGCTCAAGCGGCCCGTTCCACGAACCACATCTCCATGCGGCCCTTGCCCTTGGCCTCCACTTCGCCGCGTGGGATGAAGTGCAGGCCGGGCTCGTCCCGCACCCGCTCGTAGGTGGCCTGGCTGATGTTGACCCTTCCCGGGGCTCCGCTGCTCTCCATGCGGCTGGCCGTGTTCACCGTGTCGCCCCAGATGTCGTACGCGAACTTCTTCACGCCCACGATGCCCGCGATCACCGGCCCGGTGTGCAGGCCCAGCCGCATCTCGAAGAAGAGCCGCCCTTCGGCCGCCCGCTGCGCCTTGTAGTCGTCCATGAAGGCCTGCATGTCCAGCGCGGCCCGCACCACGTCCGCCGGATGACCGTGCCGCGCGTCAGGCAGGCCGCCGGCGGCCATGTACGAGTCGCCGATGGTCTTGATCTTCTCGATGCCGTGGCGCTCCATGATCGCGTCGAAGCCCTTGAAGCAATGATCGATCTCGGCGACCAGTTCGGCAGCGGTGAGCTTCTCGCTCATGCTGGTGAAGCCCTTGAAGTCGGAGAAGAGGATGGTGGCCACCTCGAACTCCTTGACGTCCGCGTAGCCCTTCTGTTTCAGTTCGGCGGCCACCTCCTTCGGCAGGATGTTGTGCAGCAGTCCTTCGCTGATTTCCTTCTCCTTGCGGATGGCGGCGCGGGAGCGGTGAACGAAGCGCAGGCGGCTCCACAGCGCGATCGCGCTCAGCAGCACGATGATCCCGACGGAGAGGTAGATGTTCCGCGTGCGGCGCAACTGTTCCTGGCGCAGCGCGGCCTCGAGGTTCTCCGCCCGCAAGGCCACGTTCTCCCGTTCCTTCTTCTCCGTCTCGTACTTCTCGCGCATGTCGGCCACGGCCTTGATCCGGTCGCTGCCGAGGATGCTGTCGTGCAGCAGCAGGTAGCGGTCGAGCTGGTCGTACGCCTCGTTCTTCGGGGTGCGGTCGCGCAGGATCTGGGCGAGGCCTTGTGTAGCGGCCGCTTCACCCTCGAGGAAGCCGGAGCTGCGGGCCAGGGCGATCGCCGAATCCTGATAGGCAATGGCCGTCTTCAGGTTGCCGAGGTCCCTGTGCACTGATCCCAGGTTCTGGTAACAGCGCACTAACCGATCGGAGAATCCGCCTACCCGCAGCAGGTCACGCACTTCCTCGTAGTTTCTTCGGGCGGATACAAGGTCGCGCATCATGGCATTGATGGTGGCGATGTTGTGCAGGCTATTGATCATGTTCTCCCTGGAGCCCTGGCCGCGTGCCTCGTCGTACGCTCCTTTGAAGATCGACATGGCTTCATCCAGGCGTCCCATACTGGCCACAGCAACGCCATGATTGCACCGGAGTTCGCTCAGGTCGACCCCCTTCAACGGTCCGGTGCGTCCCAGTTCGTAAGCCATCCTGCAGATCGAGTCCACGCGCACGAACTCGCCGAGGCTGATCTGTACGTTTGTCAGGAACCGGTAGTAGTCTTTCTGCACATGGGGTGGACACGACCCTATACGCGTGAACCGGTCGTCCAGGAAGAGCGCGGCGGCCGAGTCGACCGCACCTATGCGGTCCAGGTAGTTGGCCAGGAGCGATCGGATGTGAAGCGCTTTACACGGGTCGGACCCTTGCTCCAATACGTTCGACGCCTTTCTGGCAAGCTCTGCTGCTCGGCGCGCATCATCCTGCTTGTGCCCGGCGAGTCGCTCCAACACGCTGTCCGCCCACGTGAACTGCCGCGTGGTCTGTGCGAAGCCAAGGTGAGCCCACGCACTGAGCGCAATGAGCAGCCCGGCCCGAACGAGAACCTGTGCGAACGTCTGCGTGGGCATCAGGTCCCTAGGCCCTGTCGGGTGTCGGTCGAGGCCGCTTGAACGCGCCGCCGCCACCTCCCGTCGCCTTGACGAACGTATATACCGTGCCGTTGGATTGGCCCGCCGGCACGAGCTGTAGGACCAACGCCGTGCTATTGGCCTTCGCCTTATTCAGGTCGATGCCCGTGTCCACGGTGTACACCACGTTCGTTGGGTTCCGGTTGATCGCGATGATGGTGATGAGGACCTGGGTCCTGTCCGCGTTCAGCTGGCAGGTGAAGCTCGCCGGGTCCAGGGCCACGGTGAACTGAACCTGGGTGCTGGAGCCGGAGACCAGCCCATTGACCGAGAACATCGTGGCGTCCGGCGTTTCCGTGAACCGGATCGTGGTGTCCAGTCCTCTGGAGTTGCCGGCTTGCAGGTTGCTGAGGGGCATGGTTAGGGGGGATATGCGGTGAATCTAACGGGATCCGCGGAATGGACGGGGATGCTCCTTCCAAGCTGGTCCGGGATGTGGCCTTGGGGCCCCTGCGGATCGATCAAGAACAAGAGCACCGGATCCACCTGGGCCATCGGCGCTGGGCTAGCCCTTCACGCGCAGCACCGTGTACTGCATCCTGCTCTTCGTCACCTCCAGCACCAGCTCGCTCGGCGTGTAGGTGCGGGCCTTGCCCCGATGCTCGATGCGCATCCAATAGAGGTTCAAACGCGTGCGGCCCGGCTCATCGGCCCAGGCGTCCATGCTGCCCTCGTGGGTGAAACCTTCCATCGTGCAGTTCATGCAGTAGGCGAGCAGGGCCTCGTCGCCGGGGGCCAGGGTGAGGGTGATCACGCTGTCCGTCGGATCCATGCGCACGCTGGTGTCGCGCACGGCCTCCTTGCCCTGTTTGCGCCACACCACCGGCCGCGCCATGAACATCCCGTGCTTCCACGGCCCGGCCGGATCTTGTACGCGATCGTCAGCGGCGCATCGCTCACGTTCTCCACCCGCACGGTGTGGGTGAAGGAGCAGCCCACCCAGAGGGCGAGGACCAGGACCACGGCGCACCGCATGGGATGAAGGTAGGAGGGAAGGCCGCGTTCGTGACATTGCGGTGAGCTCCCACGATCACCAAGCAGCTTCCGGATGCTTAGGTCGGACTCAGGGCCTCGGGCGGGAATGCTTGCGAACGAGGGTGTTCACTCCATCACCATCCCCACCACCTTCTCCACCACGTCCTCCACGCTGGGCTTGCTGAAGTAATCGCCATCGCTGCCGTAGGCGGGGCGGTGGGCCTTGGCGGTGTTCGGGTTCATGCCGTGCTCTTCTTCGTGCGGGTCCTGCGGGCTGGGGAGAGGCGGCGAAGCGCTTCCTGTTGTGCGGCGTCGCGGATGAAACCCCGAAGCGAAAGGTCCTCATCCAAGGCTTCCCAGTGGATGCCGATGCCGCCACCGATGAGGCGCCACTTCTTGAGCTGTGGGCCGGTGGCTTTGTTCAAGCGCTCGAAGTCGGAGATGCGGGCTTGCAGCACGTCGCCACTGTTCAGTACGATTGCCAGGAGGTCCAACTCCTTGTAGGGGTGTACGTCGGCAATGCGCAAGCCGTCGTGCAGGATCATCCGCTCGACCGGGTCCATGCCCTGGCCTTCCCTAGCGGCCGAAGTGGCGCCGCCACGCTTGTAGGAGCTCATGCTGATGGGTCTTGACAAGGCGTTCGATCTTCCGTTCCTCTCCGGCTTTATAGCCTAGCGAATATACCAACCTTGGCTCCGGTGTAAGCCACCACTTCGCGGAGCCGTTGCCTTTCTCCACGTGGATGTGGGGAGGCTCATCATTCTCCCTGCTGAAGAAGAAGAAGCGGAACCCATCGATGTCCTTTATGGCGCGCGGGCTCATGGATGGGTGTTCACTCCCTCACCATCCCCACCACCTTCTCCACCACGTCCTCCACGCTGGGCTTGCTGAAGTAGTCGCCGTCGCTGCCGTAGGCGGGGCGGTGAGCCTTGGCCGTGAGGGTGGCGGGGGCGGCATCGAGCCAGCGGTAGCCGCCCTGCACCTCGATGATCTCGCGCAGCAGGGTGGCGCTGGCGCCGCCGGGCACGTCCTCGTCCACCACCAGCAGGCGGTTGGTCTTCCGCAGGCTGTCCACGCACACCTGCGTGCGGTCGAAGGGGAGGAGGGTGCGCGCGTCGATGAGCTCCACGGAGAGGCCGAGCTGTTCCAGCTGCTCGCAGGCCTTGGCGCAGACGGTGAAGGTGCTGCCGTAGCTCACCAGCGTGAGGTCGGTGCCCTCGCGCACCACCTCAGCGATGCCGATGGGCACGGTGAAGTCGCCGAGGTTGGCGGGCAGGCGCTCCTTGCTGCGGTAGCCGTTGAGGCATTCGATCACCAGCGCGGGATCATCGGCCTGTAGCAGGGTGTTGTACATCCCCGCGGCCTGCTGCATGTTGCGCGGGGTGCACACCACGATGCCGCGCACGCTGTGCAGGATCATGCCCATGGGGCTGCCGCTGTGCCACACGCCCTCCAGCCGGTGGCCGCGCGTGCGGATGATCAGCGGGCACTTCTGGCCGCCCTTGGTGCGCCAGTGCACCGTGGCCAGGTCGTCGCTCAGGCCCTGCAGGCAGTAGAGCAGGTAGTCGAGGTACTGGATCTCGGCCACGGGGCGCAGGCCGCGCAGGGCCATGCCGATGCCCTGGCCCAGGATGGTGGCCTCGCGGATGCCGGTGTCGGCCACGCGCTGCTCGCCGAAGCGGGCCTGCATGCCCTCCATGCCCTGGTTCACATCGCCGATCTTGCCGGTGTCCTCCCCGAAGGTGAGCAGCCGCGGCTCGCGCGCGAAGAGCGCGGCGAAGTTGTCGCGGATGATGATGCGGCCGTCCACCAGCTCGTCGCCGGCGTATTCCACCGGCACCTCAGGCACGTTCAGGCAGCTGCCCGGCCCCTCCTGGTAGAGGTGGCTGCCGTAGCGGTCGCCGTTGTCGGCCAGCGCGCGCTGCACCCAGGCCCGCAGCTCGCCGTGCACAGGCAGGGAGGCCTGTGCGACGATCAGCGCGCGACGGGCGGCGCTCAGCACCTCCTTGCGACCGGGCGCCATTTCGCTGCGGAGCTCCTGCGCGATGACGGGGTCCACGGACTCGATCAGCGGCAGCACCGCGGTGCGCTCGGCGCCGACCTCGGCCTGGAAGGCGGACCACGCCGCTTTCTGCGCCGCGCGGGCCTCGGCCTTGGCGCGCACCTCGATGGCGTCCAGCTCCTCGGCCGTGGCCAGCACCTCGCCGCCGGGGCGGAAGCCCAGGATCCACTCGCGGAACTTCACGTTGCAGTCGTACACCTTGTACCAGTCCAGCAGCGGCACCTCCTGCAGCGGCGTGCCGTCCTTGTCGCGGATCCAGTCGCTGACGCTGCTCTTGTAGCGCTCGTGGCTGCCGCTGCTGCTGTGGCCCTGCGGCTGCGTCACCTCCTCCACGTGGATCAGGCAGGGCACGTGCTCTTCGCGGCACAGCGCGATGGCCTTCTCGTAGGTCCGGTTCAGGTGGGCATAGTCCCAGCCCTTGGTGCGGTGGATGCGCAGGCCGTTGCCCTCCTCCTCCTTCTCGAAGCCCGCCAGCGCCTTGCTGATGCTGGCCTTGGTGGTCTGGTGCGCCTTGCTGACGCTGATGCCCCAGCCGTCGTCCCACACGCTCATGGCCAGGGGCACCTGCAGCACGCAGGCCGCGTTCATGGTCTCCCAGAAGTGGCCCTCGCTGGTGCTGGCGTCGCCGATGGTGCCGAAGGCCACCTCGTTGCCCTGGTCGGTGAGGTGGGTGAGGTTATGCAGCGCGGGGTCGTGGCGGAACACCTTGCTGGCCTGGGCCAGGCCAAGCAGCCGCGGCATCTGGCCGGCGGTGGGGCTGATGTCCGGGCTGCTGTTGGGCTGCGCCATCAGGTCCTTCCATTCGCCGCGCTCGTCGAGGCTGCGCGTGGCGAAGTGGCCGTTCATGCTGCGGCCGGCGCTGCTGGGGTCGGCGTTCACGTCGGCGTGGGCGTACAGCTGCGCGAACCATTGCTGCACGGTGAGCTCGCCGATGGCGAACATGAAGGTCATGTCGCGGTAGTAGCCGCTGCGCCAGTCGCCGTTGCGGAACTGCTTGGCCATGCAGACCTGGGCCAGCTCCTTGCCGTCGCCGAAGATGCCGAACTTGGCCTTGCCGCCCAGCACCTCCTTGCGGCCCAGCAGGCTGGCCTCGCGGCTCAGCACGCACAGCTCATAGTCGCGCAGGATCTCCTGCTTCACCTCCTCCAGGGTCAGCTCTTCGGTCAGGTCGGTCTTCCGGGCCATCGGTCGCGGTCTTCCGCGCGAAGGTAGGCCTTGGGGCGTGTGGGCGGGCGGGGGGGGAACGCCCCGGCGTTGACCCTGCATGCGTTCCCGGAGGTTTGCCGTTCCGACCGCCGGATGCGGCGGCTTGGAGCCCCTACAATCCGAACATGGCCAGGTTATCGATGCCCAGCCCCTGACGCACCTGGTCGTTCCACGGAAGCAGGGCCTCCTTGTCGGCGCCGTATTTAGTAGTGCGGAGGTACTCCTGGGTGGTGGCCGCCAGTCGCGTGCTGTGCTCGCTGTGCAGCACGCGCGCGCGTTCCACCGTCATGCCCGGCATGCGGAGGCGGTCCTCCAACCGGCGTCGCTCGAGCTCGCAGAGGTCGAACCAGATGTTCTGGAAGCATGCGGTCCACGGCTGTTCCGGTTCCAGGTGGAAGCTGTGGTAGCCGTCCAGCACGGTCGCCGTGCGATGCGTGAACACCCCATCCATGCTGTCCATGTCCAGGTACAGCTGGGCCACCAGCGCCACCTTCGGCCCTTCCATGGACAATGCATGGTCGGACAACCAGCCCTCGGTGACCCTGGAGGAGGTCTCGCGCGGATCGCGGGTGGTCATCGCCTGCAACCACAGCCTTCGATCGGCGTCCCACAGCGCGTAGTTCGCGGTGAGGAAGTTGCGTTCGTTGCTCAGCCGATGATGCCAGCCGCCATGGCGCAGGTCGTTGCGGCGCAGGAAGTCCATGTCGCGCTGCTGGCGCTCCGTGGGCAGGGGCGGCCGCTGCCGGACCCAGAACAGGCTGTCCTCCGGCAGCCAGCCGATCTTGCGGTAGTCGGGGATCTCGCTAGTGTAGGTGAAGAGCGGCAGGATGAAGGGCACGCTGCGGTCGTAGGCATGCATCACCGCATGGGTGCGGAAATCCTGCATGAAGTCGGGCCCGGCGTATACCATGCGGTAGTCCAGCTCCATCACCTCCGGCAGCGGAGGTCCCGTGGTCGACCAGGTCTGGCGGTACCGCAGGTCCACCGTGTCGATGCGGCCATGCTCGAAGAGGGGCAGGAAGGGGTGGCGCCGGCAATCCTTGCAGGTCAGCTGCAGGGACCGCACGCGGTCGCTGCCGGGTTCCATCCACAGCTCGAGGGTGAAGGCCTCTCCTTGGCCTTTGCGCGGCGTGACGCGGAGGTGGTCCACGCCATCGGGTCCCGAGCCGGCGGACACCAGTTCGGCGACGAACTGTCGACGCATCTCCTGCGTGCCTCCCATCGCCAGCGGTGACAACGGGAAGGGGCTCCTCCGGTCCAGGATGTCCATGAGCGCGAAGGCCCTCGAGGTGTTGTAGTTGATGTAGAACCGACCGTCGCGCTCGGTGATGCCGATGCGCCCTTGCTTCAGCTCGAGCCCGTCGATGCGGGCCGATCGCATGCGGGTGTTGAAGAACGCATGCAGCACCTCCATGGGCAGCGTGTCGGCATAGGTCTCCATGCCGAAGAAGAGCCGTGACGTGACGGGCGGGGCCCGGTTGAGCCAGCGCACCGCGGCCATCACGCGGTCGTACTGCGCGGCGCCCGGTCGCACGGTCACCTCGCTGAGCGTGAACGAGGCGCGTTCGAGGCGCACCACAGGGTCCGCGGCCAGCATCGCCGCCGTCACATTCAGGGCGCGATAACCCACGAAGGAGATGCGGAGCCCGTCATCGTCGGGCAGGCTCGGTACGGCGAACTCGCCCTCGCTGTTGGTGATGGTGCCGCGGTCCGTGCTGTGCACGAGCACTGTGGCGTAGGGCAACGGGCTGCCATCGTTGGCATCCACCACCCGGCCGCGGAGCAGTTCCTGCGCGATGGCGGCCCAACCCACGGGCAGCATCAGCAGAACGAGCAGCGCACGCATGAGGGAAAGGTAGCCGGAACGATTGCTGGTCGACACGGGTGGCCGTCCGTGAGGCCTGCTCGGTCGGCAGCGCATCCCCACCGATCGAAACTTCTTCCTGCCTCAACGGGTGCACGACCTCCCCGGTCGGATCGTGCTGGCGCCGTATGCATCGCGCGTGGAACCTTGGCAGCCCCAACGATGTCCACCATGCGCCGATCCCTGCTGCTGCTGTCCCTCCTTTCCACGGCCTTCGCCCACGGCCAGGTGCCCCAGGGCGGTGCGCCGCATCACTGGGGCCGGCACCTGCGCCAGGTCGCGCTGCCCACCATCGCGCCCAGCGGCCCGCTGGAGGAGGAGCGCGGGGCCGCCTCCGAGGGCCTCGTGTTCCGGTACGGCACCCAGCGCTGGCTGCAGGCCGACCTGCTGACCGAGGGGGTGTGGGACAGCCTGCCCGGTGGCCTGCTGCGCGGGCGCCTCCGCCTCACGAGCCCCGGCGCGGCCATGCTCGCGGTGCAGTTCGATCGCTTCGACCTGCCCGACGGCGCCCTGCTCTTCGTGATCGACGGCGCGCAGCGCAGCTACCTCGGCGGCTTCGGCGAGGCCAACGAGCTGCCCGACGGCACCTTCGCCACGGCCCTGCTGCCCGGCGACGCCGTGGTGCTGGAGCTGCATGTGCCCGCCGAGCGCCGCGCGGACTGCGCCGTGGAGGTCGGCAGCGTCACCCACGCGTTCCACGACCCGTTCAGCAGCGCCGAGGCCGGTACGCCGAAGGACTACGACCCGGGGTACCAGAGCGCGGCCTGCCACACCAACGTGGCCTGCCCGGCCGCCAGCGACTGGCAGACAGTGAAGCGCGCCACGGCCATGTTCCTACGCCCCGACGGCAACGGCTGCACCGGCACCCTGGTGAACAACACCGCCAACAACGGCACACCGTACTTCCTGCTGGCCAACCACTGCTACCAGCCCAACACCAGCGGCTGGGTCTTCTACTTCAACTACGAATCGACCGGCTGCACCGGCAGCAGTGGGTCCACGGCGCAGACGATCACCGGATGCACCCTGAAGGCCAGCGACTACTACGACGATTTCGCCCTGGTGCAGCTCAGCAGCGCGCCCCCCTCGAGCTACCAGCCCTACTACGCCGGATGGGACCGCAGCGGCACCACGCCTACGCGCACCGTCACCATCGAGCACCCGCTCTACGACGTGAAGAAGATCGCGTTCGATGACCAGGCGCCCACGAGCTACAGCAGCAACGGCACCAACTTCTGGCGCATGTACTGGGACAGCGGCATTATCCAGAGCGGCTCGAGCGGCTCGCCGCTGTACGACCAGAACAAGCGGCTGGTGGGCCATGTGGTGAGCGGCGCGCAGACCTGCAGCAACGCGGCCACCACGTCCAGCGGTGCGGTGAAGCTCACCAGCAGCTTCGACGGCACCGCGGCCAGCAACCGCCTGCGCGACTGGCTCGACCCCGCCAACAGCACCACCGTGCTCAACGGATACGAGCCGTTCGCCACACCGCCCCAACCCGTGCGCGTGAAGCTGAAGGTGATGCTGGAAGGGGCCTACGAGACCAGCACCGGGCTGATGCGCGGATCGCTCCGCAGCGCGGGGCTGGTGCCCCTCAACGAGCCGTACACGGCCCTCGGGTTCGACGCGGTGAACGGCAGCGGGGGCGAGGCGACGACGAGCGCCGTGCTCGCCGTCAGCGGTAGCGCGTCCGTGGTGGACTGGGTGCGCGTGGAACTGCGCGACAAGGTGAACAACGGTATGCTGGTGGCCGTGCGACATGCGCTGCTGCTGCGCAACGGCAACGTGGTGGACGTGGACGGCACGAGCGATGTGGCCTTCTCCGTGTCGGCGGACAACTACCACATCGCGGTGCGGCATCGCAATCACTTGGGCACCATGCTGGCCGCGCCGCAGGCCCTGAGCACCACGGCCACGCTGAGGGACCTGACGCTGGCGGCCACCGCGCTCTACGGCGGAACCGCAGCCACCAAGGCGGTGAACGGTGTACGTTGCCTCTATGCCGGCGACGCGAACGTGAGCGGCCTCGTGAAGTACAGCGGGGCGGACAACGACCGTGACCCCATCCTGCAGAAGGTCGGCGGCCTGGTGCCCACCAACACGGTGAACGGCTACCACCGCGAGGACCTCAACCTGGACGGGGTGGTGCGCTATACGGGCACGGCCAACGACCGCGACCTGATCCTGAACAACATCGGTGGCACGGTGCCCTCGTCCGTGCTGGTGGAGCTGCTGCCGTGAGCGGCGCGGCTCAGTCCACAAAGCGCGCGGCGAGGTCGGGGCCCGGCACCAGGCAGGCCTCGGTGCGGCCGAACCAGCGGTAGCGCCGCCGGGCCACCCGGTCGTACACGGCATCGCGCAGCACGCGCGGCAGCCCCAGGAGGACCGCCAGCAGCGGCCACGCGCCGTCGAGGTCGCGGAAGAGCTGCAGCGCGGCGGTGCTGCGGGTGAGCACCCGGCCCTGGCGCAGGTAGATCAACGTGCTGAGCTCCGCGGTGCTGAGCCCCTGCTCGCGCAGGACGCGCTGCCCGGTGGGGCCTTGCAGGGCGGCGAAGCGGATGCGGCCGCGGCGGTCGCGGGGCACCACGAAGCGCACCGCCCCGGTGCACAGGTTGCACACGCCGTCGAACAGCAGCAGGCGGTCCGGCAGCGGGGCCCCGTCCATCGATCAGGACCTGGCCAGCACGCCGCAGAGGTGCCACAGCAGGCGTGCGCCCACGTTGGCGTCCCACTCGTCGTGGCGGCCGGGCGCCACCTCCACCAGGTCGAAGCCGATGAGGGTGCGGCCGCTGGCCACCAGGCGGCTCAGCAGGTAGCTGGCCTCCTCGAAGGCGAGCCCGCCCGGCACCGGGGTCCCCGTATGCGGGCACAGCACCGGGTCCAGGCCGTCGATGTCGAAGCTCACATGCACCTTCTCCGGCAGTGCGGCGATGATGGCATCGCACTGCTCGCGCCAGGTGACGCCCTCGTACTGCTGCCGCCGGATGTCGGCCGAGCGCACCACCTTCACGCGGCCGCCGTGGTCCAGGAAGGCCTTGTTCTCCTCGGCGCAGAAATCGCGGATGCCCACCTGCACCAGCGTGCCCACCTGCGGCAGCTCGAGGGTGTTGTGCATGATGCTGGCGTGGCTGTAGGTGAAGCCTTCGTAGGCGTTGCGCAGGTCCATGTGCGCGTCGATGTGCAGGATGCCGAAGCGCTTGTGGCGGCGGGCCAGGGCGCGGTGGAAGCCGAGGGGCGTGCTGTGGTCGCCGCCCACCAGGCCCACGAGCTTGCCGGCGTCCAGCCATTCCCCGGCGCGGGCCTCGACCCATTCGTTCATCACGGCGCACTCGGCGTTCACCAGCTCCAGCGCCTTCTTGGCCTGGGCCAGCTCCTTCTTGCTGCCGCCCTCGGTGAGCATGGTGATCACCTTGTGGGCCTCCTTCTTCAGGGCCTTGCTCTGCTGCAGCAGCGCCTTGGGCATCTCGTCCATGGCCACGCCGCGCTTCCACAGGTCGGGGAACTCGGGGTGGAACAGGTCCACCTGGAAGCTGGCGTCGAAGATGGCCTGCGGGCCGTGGGCCGTGCCGCCGCCGTAGCTGGTGGTCACCTCCCAGGGCACGGGCAGCAGCACGATGTCGGCCTCCTCGCAGGTGAAGGGCAGCCCGTACATCTGGGCGTTGGCGTCGCCGGGGCTGTTGGGGTCGAAGGCGCGGATCTTGGCGGCTTTGCTCATGGTGCGGGGCCATGCGCGCGGATGCCCATGGCGGTGCGAAGTTCGGTGATCGTGCGGCTCCGCTCAGGGCCGCACGATGAGCATGCTGGGCGCCTGCGCCAGCCAAGGGGCCTGCTTCTCCACGGCGCGCTTCCAGCCGTCGAGGCCGATCAGCATCAGGTCCTGGCCGGTGAGCGGGCCGCCGCCGTCGATGGCCGTGGTGGACAGCTCCACCGAGCCGTGCGCCGCGCGCTGCATGCCGTCCACCAGGGCCCGCAGCTCGGGGTTCTGGGTGAACACGTCGGCCAGGTCGAGCAGGGTGATGTGCGCCCCGCTGTTCACCTGCAGCTTCTGGGCGTAGGTGAGCAGCGCACTGTCCGCCAGCCCGAAGAGGGGCACCACCACGCGCTCGGTGCGCTGCAGGTCCTTGTCCACGTAGATGCCCAGGGGGATGCGCACCTCGCGCACGATGCGGCGCACCCGGTCGTCGAGCTCGGCGGCGGCGAAGAGGTCCTCCTTGCCCGTGAGGGTGTCGATGAGGCGCTCGGGGTCGATGATGCGGCTGGTGAGGCCCACCACGCGGCCCAGGAAGGTGCCCTCGTAGATGCTGCGCCCGATGCCCACGATGGTCAGGTCGAAGTTGCCCGTGTTGGCGATGGTGATGAGCTCCTTGTCGATGTCGGTGCTGGGCTTGAAGAGCGTCTCCAGCGGAATGCCCTTCTCGCGCTTCTCCTTCAGGATGGGCTTGAAGCTGTCGCGCTCGCGCTCGGCCAGGTTGAAGGTGTTGACGTCGCTGCTGGGGGTGAGGTGCAGGGCCACCACGCTGGCGTTGTCGTTGCGCTTCAGGAAGGCATGGGCCACGCGCACCATGTTGCGGCCGCGGCCCGGGTCGCCGAAGGGCACCAGGATCCGGAAGCGCTTGGCCTCTTCGGCCACCGCCTGTGCCGGGCGAGCGGCGGTGGGGAAGAGGCGCTCGATCAGGGTCAGCGTGGGGCCGGTCATCACCGTGGTCACCAGGGCCATGATCACCATCATCGCGAAGATCTCCGGGCTGATCACGCCCAGGTCGTAGCCGATGTTGAGCACCACCAGCTCCATCAGGCCGCGGGTGTTCATCAGGGCGCCCACCATCAGGCTCTCCTTCAGCGGCAGACCCACGAAGCGGGCCGCCACGGCACTGCCGGTGAACTTGCCCACCACGGCCACCGCGAGGATCACCGCGCACCATTTCCAGAGGCCCACGTCGTTCAGCAGCCCGATCTCGGTGCGCAGGCCGGTGAACACGAAGAAGAGGGGCAGCAACAGCACCACGGCCACGTCCTCCACCTTGCCGATGAAGAGGCTGCGGAAGCGCTGGTTGGGCGGCATGATCACCCCGGCCACGAAGGCCCCGTAGAGGGCATGCACGCCGATGACCTCGGTGGCGTAGGCCGAGAGCAGCAGCACCAGGATGAAGACGGCCACGATGGGCTTGCTGAGGCTTTCCCGGTCGGCGTACACCTCGCCCAGGCGGTTGAGGAAGGGCCGCACCACGCGCAGCATCAGCAGCATGTAGGCCAGCACCATCAGCACGGTGTAGAGGCTGCTGACGATGCTGCCGGCCTTCACCACGGCGATCACCACGGCCAGCAGGCACCAGGCGGTGATGTCGTCGGCGGCGGCGAAGGTGATGACCGTGCTGCCGAAGGCCGTTCGGTGCAGGCCGCGCTCCTGCACGATGCGGGCCATCACCGGAAAGGCCGCGATGCTCATGGCGATGCCCATGAACAACGCGAACGACAGGAAGTGGACGCCTTGCGGGGCAAAGGGCTCGTAGAGGAAGTAGGAGAGGCCCACGCCGAGGGTGTAGGGGAACACGATGCCGGCATGGCTCACCACCACGGCGTCCTGCACACGGTCCTTCATCACCGTGAGGTTCAGCTCCATGCCGATGACGAACATGAACAGGATGAGGCCGATCTGGCTGAGGAACTGCAGGTTGCCCAGCGAGGCCGCAGGGAACAGGAAGTCCGAGTAGGCCGGGAACTGCTGACCCAGGAAGGACGGGCCGAGGAAGATGCCCGCGGCGATCTCGCCGATCACCGTGGGCAGGCCCACCTTCTGGCAGATGAAGCCGAAGGCCCGCGCCGTGACGATGATGCAGAGGATCTGCAGCAGCAGGATGGCCAGCGGATGCGTGAGGTTGTGGTGGTAGGTGTCCTTGAACTGCTGCCAGTAACCGCTCACCTCCTGCAGTTCGCCCCCCACCGACTTGCCGGCCTCAAGCCCGACACCCGCGCCCACGATGCCGTACATCAGCGCCACGCAGGCACTGATGGTGAGCATATAGAAGAGCCAGTTGCGCCAGCGGATCATCGCGGGCGCAAGGTAGACCGGCCCCTGTTCCCGGTCCGTTCCGCCCACATGAAGCCTGTGGAACGATCCGCCCCGTCCTCTCGTCGAGAACGGGGCGGTCCCCGGCCGGATGGCTTCCCCTCGTTGCCGCCGGTGATCGGGGTTCAGGTGCGGCGGAACACCGCCGTGAGCAGGTCGGGTGCGCTGTAGGTGCGCAGGTCGCTGGTGCCGCTCGGAGCCGCGGTCGGCTCGGGCGTGGTCGCCGGGGCTGCGGCGGGTGGCGTGGCCGGCAGCGCAGGTGGAGGCAGGTCGTCGGGCACCTGCTCCGGCGTCACGCTGCTGCTGAGGCCGCCCGAGGTCATCGTCCAGGTGCGGCCCACCATCTCGTCATCCCAGGTGTTGGTCACGTTGTCCACATCATCCAGCATGAAGCCGATACCGCTCTGGAAGTGCACGGCACGCCCCACGGGCACCTGCACCTCGAAGCGGACCCGCTGGGCGCGCAGTTTGTCCTCCCGGGGCATGTCCACCCACGGGGACAGCAGGAGCAGCGAGTCGCGCTGCGCGTGGGTGAACCCGGTGTGGCTCGCCCGCGCCAGGGCCATCTTCTCGGTGCGCCCGTTGGCGCGGCGCTCCACCATCAGGTGGAAGAGGCTGTCCGGGCTGGGCACCACGTCCAGGTTGGCCCAGGCCCCGTGGATGCTGTCGGCGGTCGTCATCAGCCCCTCCATGTCCCAGTCCACCCGGCCGTCATCGTAGGCCACCCGCCAGTCCTTGCCCAGGCCGCGCATGTCATGCACGCCCAGGAAGAGCGTCTGCCCGGCGGGCTGTGCGATGGACAGCTCCTCGCGCAGCTTCTGGTCGCGCTTGAGGTCGTTGCCCAGGCGGAGGCCCACCACCAGCACCACCATCAGGGCCACGAACCAGGCGGTGCTCAGCGTCCAGCCCAGCCATTGCGGGGCGCGCAGGCCGGTGAGCAGGCGCAGACCGCCGATGAAGAGCCCGATGGCGGGGATCAGCAGCAGGAGCACGGCGCACAACACACCCCAGAAGGCGTGGGCCGCGCTGTCGAACACCACCGCGCTGAGGTCGAAGAGGCCGGTGCCCTCCAGCCCGCCGAAGTGGTCGAGGGTGATGGTGCCGCCACCGATGAGCGCTCCCACCAGCGCCAGGGTGAGGATGGCGCCGAGCACCAGGGTGAACACACCGACGATCTTGGCGGCCACGCCGGCGGCGCCGCGGGCGAACTCGCCGACCCCCTGACGGGCCTGCCGGCCGTAGGCACGGGCCGGACCGTTGCTCCAGCGCCGCCCCAGTTCATCGGCCTCGCGGGCCACGCGCTCGGCGCCCTGCTTCACGCGTTCGGCGCCTTCCTCGAAGCTGCGCTTCAGGTTGTCCACCGTCACCGGCTCGCCCTGCATCATGAGGCGTTCGGCGGCCGAGGAGGCCTGCGGGATCAGGATCCAGAGGATGATGTAGATCAGCAGGGGCGAGCCCACGCCGAAGATCACCAGCAGGATGAACGCGATGCGCATCCACAAGGGGTCGGTGCCGAGGTAGGCCGCCAGACCGCCGAAGACACCGCCCACCCAGCTGTCCTCCGGGTCGCGGTACAGGCGCCGGCGCCCGTCGGTGGGCGGGGGGGGGATGGCGCCACCGCCGCCGGCCTCGCCGTCCGCGTAGTCCTCCGGCTGGCCCATGACGGCGATCACGTGGTCCACGTCGGCGATGCCCACCACCTGGCGGCCCTGCAGCCGCTCCTGGAAGAGCTCGGCGATGCGGGCCTCGATGTCGGCCATGATCTCGTCGCGGCCCTCGCTGCCGCTGAAGCGCGCGCGGATGGTGCCGAGGTAGCGGTTCAGCTTGTCGTACGCGTCCTCCTCGATGTGGAACACCGTACCGCTGATGTTGGCTGTGAGGGTCTTTTTCATCGTGCGTTGCGTCGGGTCATCTTTTTCACCGCCTGGGCAAGCTCGTCCCAGGTCTCATCCAGTTCGTTCAGGAACTTCTGCCCCACGGGGGTCAGCTTGTAGTACTTCCGCGGGGGGCCGCTTCGGCTCTCCTCCCAGCGGTAGGTCAGGAATCCGGCATCCTTCAGCCGCGTGAGCAGGGGGTACAGGGTGCCCTCCACCACGATCAGCTTCGCGTCCTTCAGCTTGGCGATGATGTCCGGAGGATACAGCTCCTCCTGCGACAGCACCGACAGGATGCAGTACTCCAGCACGCCTTTCCGCATCTGCGCCTTGGTGTTCTCGACGTTCATCTGGGCTGTGTCTGGTACTTGACGATGCAAACATATGTGCTTGGGTTGGTACTATGCAAGGCAAAGTACCTTTTTGTGACCGGCGGCCTGTCCGATGGGATGGGCGGCGGGCGGCCCGGCCACGCGCCGTCGGCTACTTTTGGCCGTGCCCCGTCCGCAGCGCATGGTCCTTCTCACCTCCTTCCTTCTCCTGATGCTGGCCGCCATGGCCTGGTGGCTCTCGCGGCTGGGCTTCGCGCCGGTGAAGGGCTATGTGGACGGGCTGGCGCCCGATGGGGACGTGGAGACGTACACCCGGGCCTTCCACGAGCGGGTGCGCGGCAACCTTCGGATGCTGGCGATGGCCGCCGGTGCGGCAGCGGGGCTGGTGTTCGCCGGTGGGCGCCTGCTGGCCCGTTCGCTCCCGCGCGGCGAGGTGCAGCGCGGAGCCCTGTGGACCGACCTGCGCCGTTCGCTCGTGAAGCTGAACAAGCGCACGTCACGCACGCACAAGCTCTTCGTGGCCGGCCTCATCGCCGCCGGGGCCGTGCTGCGCATCCTGCAGATGCAGGCGCCCATCATCTATGACGAGGCCTTCACCTACGTGTATTACGCCGTGCGCCCTCTGCCGGTGATCATCTCCGACTACAGCTACCCGAACAACCAGATCCTGCACACCCTGCTGGTGAAGCTGAGCACGGCGGTCCTCGGGGTTCACCTGTGGAGCCTCCGTCTTCCGGCCCTGCTCGCGGGCATCCTGGCCATGCCGCTGGCCTACCTCTTCGCCCGGGCCCACTTCAACCGGTACATCGCGCTGCTCATGCTGGCCTTCGTGGCCTCCAGCGGCGCCCTGATCGAGTACAGTGCGCTGGGCCGTGGCTACAGCCTCACCTGGTGCCTGCTGCTGCTGGGCTGGCTGGCCGGCCGCCACTTCGCCAAGACCAATGCCCTCGGCAGCGCCATCGCCCTGGCCGTGATCAATGCGCTCGGGATGTGGACCGTGACCACCATGCTCTACATCGCGGCCGCGTGCTACCTCTGGCTGGTGCTTCATCTGATGACCGCCTATGACACCACCCTTGCCAAGCGCATGCAACGTCTGGCCTTGTCCTTTGGGATCTTCATGCTGCTCACCGGTGCGTTGTACATGCCGGTGATCGTGGTGCACGGCCTGGGCCAGCTCTTCCACCACCCCACCATGGGCGACAACAGTTGGGAGGTGTTCTCGGCCACGCATCAGGACCGCACCTTCGACCTTTACGCCTATCTCAACGACACCGCCGCCACCTGGATCAGCCTGCTGGGCCTCGTCGGCCTGGTCTACGCGGCGTACATCAGCAGCAAGTTCCGGCTGTTGTTTGTGGCCATGGCGCTCGGGGCCATCCCGATCGTGATCGCCCAGCGGCTGGTGGCCCCGCCCCGGGTGTGGATCTACACGCTCTTCGTGTTCCACCTCAGCTCGGCCATCGCCCTGTTCTACCTGCTGAAGCTGCTGCAGGAGACCCTGTTGCCCAAGCTCAGCAAGCGTGTGCGCACCAGCGTCACCGCCCTGGTGGTGCTGGTCGGTCTCTCATGGACCGGCATGCGCGGCATCCAGGACCGCATCGAGCGCTTTCCGGAGGCGGCCGGCACGGCCGAGTACTTCCGCGGCGCGCTGAAGCCCGCCGACCGCGTGATGACCGAGTTCCCGTGGGAGGCGCCGGTGGAGTTCCACTTCATGGAGCAGAGGATCCCCATCGAGGCGCTGTACCGGCCCACGACCCCGGGCGCCACGCTGTACGTCCTGGTGAGCCCGGCCCGGGAGCAGACGCTGGAAGGGGTGCTTCTCCACCACGACCACCGCCCCGACCAGCTGACGGCCCCCGACCGGGTGAAGGACTGGAAGCGGCTGGAGCTCTGGCGCGCCACCGTGCGCTAGGCGGCCGGCCGCCGGATGTTCGCGCCGAAGCGCGACCTTTGCGGCCCCGTTGCCCTGGCAACGTCCTCCAGTAACCGCAGATCCAAGACGACAATGGCAGAAGAAGGCCGCCAGATCATCTTCAACATGGTGAAGGTGGGCAAGACGCTCCCTTCCGGCAAGAAGATCCTCAACGACATCTACCTCGGCTTCTACTACGGCGCCAAGATCGGGATCCTCGGTCTCAACGGCAGTGGTAAGTCCACCTTGATGCGCATCATCGCGGGCAAGGAGAAGAGCTACGATGGCGATGTACACCTGAGCCCCGGATACACCATCGGCCACCTGGAACAGGAGCCCGAACTGGACGAGACCAAGACCGTGATCGAGATCGTGCGGGAGGGGGTGAAGCCCATCATGGACCTGCTGAAGGAGTATGAGGACGTGAACAACAGGTTCGCCGATGAGGAGATCCTGAACGATCCGGACAAGATGGACAAGCTCATTGCCCGCCAGGCGGAGCTACAGGACCGGATCGAGGTGAGCGACGCGTGGAACGTCGACCAGAAGCTGGAGGTGGCCATGGACGCCCTGCGCTGTCCGGATGGTGACCAGCCCATCAAGGTGCTTAGCGGTGGCGAACGCCGTCGCGTGGCCCTGTGCCGCCTGCTGTTGCAGAACCCGGACATCCTTCTCCTTGACGAACCGACCAACCACCTGGACGCCGAGAGCGTGGCCTGGCTGGAGCTTCACCTGCAGCAGTACAAGGGCACCGTCATCGCCATCACCCACGACCGTTACTTCCTCGACAATGTGGCCGGCTGGATCCTGGAGCTGGATCGCGGCGAGGGCATCCCGTACAAGGGCAACTACACCAACTGGCTCGAGCAGAAGACCGCCCGCATGGCGCAGGAGGAGAAGACCGAGAGCAAGCGCCAGCGCGTGTTGAAGCAGGAGCTCGAGTGGGTGCGCAGCAACGCCAGCGCCCGCCGCACCAAGAGCAAGGCCCGCCTGCAGAACTACGAGAAGATGCAGAGCGAGAGCGTGAAGGAGAAGGAAGCCAAGCTCGAGATCTTCATCCCCAACGGACCGCGCCTCGGCGACAAGGTGATCGAGTTCAAGGGCGTGAGCAAGGGCTTCGGCGACCGGCTCCTGGTCGACAACCTCAGCTTCGCCCTGCCGCCGGCGGGCATCGTGGGCATCATCGGCCCCAACGGCGCCGGCAAGACCACGCTGTTCCGCATGGTGATGGGGGCGGAGAAGCCCGATAGCGGCACGATCACCATCGGCGACACCGTGCAGATCGCCTACGTGGACCAGAGCCACAAGGACCTGGTGGCCGAGAAGACCGTGTACGAGGTGATCAGCGGCGGCCTGGAGAACATCACCTTCGGCAACGTGGTGATGAACACGCGGGCCTACCTCAGCCGCTTCAACTTCAGCGGCACCGACCAGAACAAGAAGGTGGGCGTGCTCTCCGGGGGCGAGCGCAACCGGCTGCATCTGGCCATGACGGTGAAGCAGAGCAGCAACGTGCTCCTGCTGGACGAACCCACCAACGACCTGGACGTGAACACGCTGCGCGCGCTCGAAGAAGCCATCCAGGACTACAGCGGCTGCGCCGTCATCATCAGCCACGACCGCTGGTTCATGGATCGCGTGTGCACGCACATCCTCGCCTTCGAGGGCGATAGCCAGGTGTACTGGTTCGAGGGCGGCTTCAGCGACTACGAGGAGAACCGCAAGAAGCGCCTCGGCGGCGACATGGTGCCGCACAGGATCAAGTACCGGAAGCTGGTGCGGGGGTGAGGCCGGAGGACACGCACTGATCCGCGGCTCCCAGGCATCGTCCGGCGGGCCGGCGCCGTCCATCCTCCGCATGTCCGACCCGCACATTCCGGTCCACCACCTGCCCGCCCCGTCGCGCATGCCCACGCGGGTGGAGCGCTTCGGCCCCAAGCCCCGGCCCATGCCAGGCCCGGTGCACCGCCACGATTTCAACGAACTCTTCTTCTTCACGCAGGGCGGCGGCGCCCACATGATCGACCTGGAGCGCATCGCCTTCACCGCCCCCTGCGTGCACGTGGTGGCGCCGGGGCAGGTGCACCAGCTGGAGCGGTCGCCCAGCAGCGCCGGCCTGGTGGTGATGTTCAGCCCGGAGGCGCTGCTGGGCCAGGGCCATGCCGCGCGCGCCGAGCTCTTCGCGTGGGCCCAGGGCCCCAAGAGCTTTGCGGTGGACGCCGCGCAGCTCGCCGAGGCGCCCATGGGCGGCTGCCTGCCCACCACCGACGACATCCTGGGGCCCTCCTACCTCGCCGGATCGCCGGTGACCACCCTGGTGGCCGACACCAACGAACCGGGGGACCACCTGTTCATCGCGGGCACGGTGCTGAGCAGCATCTGCATCACCTCGGTGCCGAACGCCATGATCGAGGTGTGGCAGGCGAACGCCGCGGCGGTGTACGACACGTCGACCGACTTCCGGCTGCGGGCCACGCTGTACAGCGATGCGAACGGGCAGTACGCCTTCGAGACCATCATGCCCGGAGACTACCTCAATGGCAACCAGTACCGGCCCAGGCACATCCACTTCCGGGTGAACCATGCAGGCTTCCCCGAGCTCACCACCCAGCTCTACTTCGAGGGCGACCCGTACATCCCAGCCGACCCATGGGCCTCACAGCCCGACGCCGTGCAACGCATCATCCCCCTGAACCCCATCGGCGGCACCGCCCAGGAAGGGGTGTTCGACATCGTGCTGGACGGGCAGACGGCGGTGAAGCCGAACCGCTTCGGCACCGAGGGCGACCTGCTGCCCGTGCATCCCAACCCGATGCGGGAGCTCGGCAACATCCACTTCAACGTCTTCCGGCCCGCGCGTGCGGCGGTGCACATCGCCGACCTCCAGGGCCGGGTGCTCGTGACGCTGGTGGACGAGAGCAAGGCACAGGGGCGCTACACCACCGCCTGGGACGACCGTGCCGCCAACGGGTCATCGGTCGGTGCGGGCACCTACCTCTGTCTGCTGCAGCTGGACGGCCGGCCGGTGAAGGCACAGCGGATCGTGAAGCAGTGAGGCGGGTCGGGGGCGGAGCCTTGCGAACCACCGTCGACGGGCGTTGACCAGCGCTCCGCAGGCACCCACCACGGTGGCCACCAGCCACCCACGAGCCGCCTGACCGGTATATCGGCTCGCGATCTTGGCGTGTTCCGCACGCCGCGTTCGTCTACCCTTGTGGTGCGAAGCGTCCCCACTGCGGGACATTCTGGTGGGTGGACCGCCCAAGGGCTCAGCCCGGGCGGTCCGCTTTTTTCGGTAGGTTCACCTCACCAAACCCGGGATCATGCCACGGACCCTGACCCTGCTGGCCTGCGCCGGCGCCCTCTCCGCCCAGGCCCAGCTCACCATCACCGACAGCCTCACCGTGGGCTCCATCAGCACCCTGCTCGAAGGCATCGGTGTGGTGGTCAGCAACGTCACGGTGAACTGCCCCGAAGCGGCCATGGGCCACTTCATCGGCACCTCCGAGCTGGCCATCACCGAAGGGCTCGTGCTCACCACGGGAATGGCCGATCTGGTGACCGGTCCGGTGGGCAACTGGGCCACCTTGGGCTGGGGATCGCCGGGGGATCCGGATCTTGACCTGGATGCCGGTACGGGCATCCCCACCAACGACGCCTGCGTGCTGGAGTTCGATTGCGTGCCCCAGGGCGACACCTTGCTCTTCAACTTCAGCTTCGGTAGCGAGGAGTACCAGGAGTTCGTGGGCTCGTCCTTCAACGACGCTTTCGCCATCTACCTCAGCGGCCCGGGCTTCATGCCGCGTGTGAACGTGGCTGCCATTCCCGGGGGCACCATCGTGGCCATCAACAACGTGAACGACCTGCTGAACACCGGGTACTACCACAACAACGAGACGCCGGTCGCCGGGCAGTATGTGTCCTACGATGGCTTCACCACCAACCTCACGGCCTTCGCCGTGGTGCAGCCCGGTCTCACCTACCATTTCAAAGTGGCCATCGCGGACATGGCTGATGCAGCCTTCGACAGCGGCGTGTTCCTGGAGGCCTTCAGCTTCCGCAGCCCGATGATCACCACGGGACTGGATGAGGAGTCGCTGCCCATGCTGCAGCTTCTCCGCCGTGGCGATGCTCTGTTCATGCTGGTGCCCCCGGATCAGGCGCACGGTCAGGAGGTGTTCGTGTTCGACCCGGCCGGCCATCTGGTGCAGCGTGCCCGGGTGCAAGACCACGCGGTCACGATCGACATCGCCGACCTCAAGCCGGGGCTCTATGTGGTGCGGGTGGATGACGACAGCATCCCGCCCCTGCGCTTCGTGAAGGAGTGAGCCGGCCCGGGCCTCCGCGCCCCGCCCCGTACTTTCGCGGCCTCACGTGCACCAAGGAGCAAGGGACTTGTCCCTTGTCCCTTGTCACTTGCTACTTGAAGCTTGATGAAGCCGTCCATTCCCAAGGGCACCCGCGACTTCGGTCCGCAGGAGATGCTGCGCCGCAAGTACATCTTCTCCACCATCGAGAAGGTCTTCCAGAAGTACGGCTTCCTGCCGCTGGAAACGCCGGCGATGGAGCACCTGGAAACGCTGACCGGCAAGTATGGAGAGGAGGGGGACCGGTTGATCTTCAAGGTCCTGAAGCGTGGTGCGGAGCTTGAGCGCGCCTTGGAAGACCGCAGCAAAGGCTTCGCGGACGAAGCGCTCCGCTACGACCTCACCGTACCCTTCGCACGCTACGTCGTTCAGCACCAGAACGAGCTGGCCTTCCCCTTCAAGCGCTACCAGATCCAGCCCGTGTGGCGGGCCGACCGGCCGCAGAAGGGGCGCTACCGCGAGTTCTACCAGTGCGATGCGGACATGATCGGCAGCACCAGCCTGCTGAACGAGGTGGAGCTGGTGATGCTGCTCGACGAGGCTTTCACGGAGCTCGGGCTGCAGGTGGCCATCAAGCTGAACAACCGCAAGGTGCTCAGCGGCATCGCCGAAGTGAGCGGTCAGCCGGACAAGGTGGTGGACATCGTCACCGCCATCGACAAGCTCGACAAGATCGGCCGTGAGAAGGTGGAGGAGGAGATGCGCACGAAGGGCGTGAGCAATGCGGCGATAGCGGGCATCGCGCCGCTCTTCGAACTGAAGGGCACCTGGAGGGAACAGCGTCCGCAGTTGGAGCAATGGCTTGCGGCAAGCGTAGTGGCGCAGGAAGGCCTGAAGGAGCTCGCGTTCGTGTTCGATACGGTCGGTGCATTGAAGAGCGCTTCGCTCGAGTTCGACCCCACGCTCGCCCGCGGCCTCGATTATTACACCGGCGCGATCTTCGAGGTGAAGGCCATGGAAGGCACGCTCCAGAGCAGCATCAGCGGGGGCGGCCGCTATGACGACCTCACTGGCGTGTTCGGCCTGAAGGGCATGAGCGGGGTGGGCATCAGCTTCGGCGCCGACCGCATCTACGACGTGCTGCTGGAGACGAACAAGTTCCCCGCAGAGCTGGGCGGCAGTACCAAGCTGCTCTTTGCCAACTTCGGCGAGGCGGAAGCGCAGCACTGCCTGAAGCTGCTGCGCCAGGTGCGCGACGCGGGCATCGCGGCCGAGCTCTACCCCGACAAGGCCAAGATGGCCAAGCAGTTCAAGTACGCCGACGACAAGAGCATCCCCTATGTGGCCATCCTCGGCGAGAACGAGCTGAAGCAGGGCATCATCACCGTGAAGGACATGAAGAGCGGTGAGCAGAAGGCCGTGAGGCAGGAGGAGCTGGTGGGCCTGTTCAGTGCCATGGACATCAGTTCCACCTGATGAGCGGATGTGATCGGACACATCGGGTCGGTGCCCCTTGGAGCCGCGCGTTCCTGCCGTCCTGCCTTGCTGCGTTGCTGGCCTGTGTCCTGCACTTCGCCTGTGGTTCTCCTGATCCACCTGCGGGAAGTGGTGCGGCGGTGGAAGCCATCCCGATCAAGGACAGGGGTGTTCCGGAGGTTCCTGCACCCGTACCCGTCGAGGAGGAAGTTGAACAGGAACAGGAGCAGGAGGAGGACGATGGCCACCATGTAGGCGCGCTGGCGACCTACCGGTATTGGGCCGGCGAGGAACCCGGCGAGGACATGCAGGTGCTCAACGGCGAGTACTGGGCCTCGGCCCACTGGTCCAAGGAGTACACCCTGTACCTCGAGCTCCGGTTCCCGCGCGCCAAGGACTTCGTCATGAGCAAGCGGTTCGAGCGATCGGTGGAGCACCAGGTGATCCATGGGGCGCCGGACTGGTTCGATCCTCCCGCGGACTATGAGGTTTGGGAAGGGAACCTGGGTTCGCTCTACTTCCTCCATCCGAAGAAGGGGCACATCTACATCTTTGAACGCCAGTTGTGATCATTGGGCAGGAGCGGAGCGGCCCGGCACACAACGACCGAACGGCAGATCATGAAAAGAACTTCCACCACCGGCCCGCACGCCATCGGCACCGTGGGCCTCACGCTGCACGAACTGGACGCCATCATCGCGCAGCGCCGCCCGATCGCCCTGTCCCGGGACGCGGTGGCCGCCGTGAAGCGGAGCCACGCCTACCTCAGCGATCGCCTGAAAAAGAGCGATGCGCCGATCTATGGCGTGAACACCGGTTTCGGTTCGTTGTATGACAAGTCCATTGCCAAGAAGGACCTGGCGCAGCTGCAGCGGAACCTGGTGATGAGCCATGCCTGCGGCAGCGGCGATCCCGTGGCCGCCGACATCGTGCGCGCCATGCTGGTGCTGAAGGTGCAGAACATGGCCTTCGGGCACAGCGCGGTGGCGCTGGCCACCGTGCAGCGGCTGATCGACATGCACAACGCCGACGTGCTGCCCGTGGTGTACGAGCGCGGCTCGCTCGGGGCCTCCGGCGACCTGGCCCCGCTCGCGCACCTCAGTCTGCCGCTGCTCGGCTTGGGCGAGGTGCTGTTCCAGGGAAAACGCATGCCCGCGGCCAAGGCGCTGAAGGCGCTGGGCTGGGCGCCGTTGGAGCTCGGGCCCAAGGAGGGCCTCGCCCTGCTGAACGGCACGCAGTTCATGAACAGCTATGCCGCGCTGCTCTCGCTGCGCATGGCGCGTCTGGCCGACCTGGCGGACCTCATCGCGGCGGTGAGCCTCGACGCCTTCGACGGACGCATCGAACCCTTCCACGCCTCGGTGCACGCCGTGCGCCCCCATCCCGGACAGGCCGTGGTGGCCGGCCGCCTGCGCCGCCTGCTCGAAGGCAGCCAGCTGATCCTGCGCCGCAAGGCCCACGTGCAGGACCCGTACTCCTTCCGCTGCATCCCGCAGGTGCATGGCGCCAGCCGCGATGCCCTCGCCTACGTGGAACGCGTGGTGGAGCGTGAGCTGGAGGCCGTGACCGACAACCCCACGGTGTTCGACGATGATGACCTGGTGATCAGCGCGGGCAACTTCCACGGCCAGCCGCTGGCCCTCGCCCTGGACTTCATGGCCATCGCCGCGGCCGAGCTGGGCAGCATCAGCGAACGGCGCCTCTTCAAGCTGATCAGTGGTCAGCGTGGGCTGCCCGCATTCCTGGTGGCCGAGCCAGGGCTCAACAGCGGCTTCATGATCCCGCAGTACACCGCCGCCTCGCTCGTGAGCGCCAACAAGCAACGCGCGATGCCCAACAGCGTGGACACCATCGACAGCAGCAACGGCCAGGAGGACCACGTGAGCATGGGTGCCGCCGCGGCCATCAAGACGTGGGACGTGGTGCAGGACGTGGAGCGGATCCTGGCCATCGAGCTGTTCGCCGCCGCGCAGGCGTTGGAGTTCCGTCGCCCGGCGCGCAGCTCCGAGGCCGTGGAGGACTTCGTCGCCGACTTCCGCCGGCACGTGCCCTTCCTGCGGGTCGACGCCGTGATGCACGACCACATGGAGGCGGCCCTCGCCTTCGTGAAGGCGTGCCCCGTGCAGTGAACGTTCGCCGACCCTAGTTCTTGATGAAGCGCACGGTGCGGAAGCCCGCGTCCGTCGTGGCCTGCAGCAGGTAGTTCCCCGAGGGTAGCTCAGCTACCATCATGCGCATCGGCCCCTCCGTTCGGACCGGGGTGACCTGCTGCACCACGCGACCCATGGCATCGAGCACGGTGAGCGATGACCACGGTTCCGGAAGCGCTATGGTGAGCACATCGGACACGGGCATCGGGAAGACCGATAGGGCGACCGCCGCATGCTCCTCCATGCTGGTGGCGATCAGCGGTTGGATCAGCACCTGATCGAAGGCCGCGAAGAGCCCGAGGGGCATCTGGTTGCCATCATCTGGGATGAGCGAGAGCTGAAGTGCGCTGATGTTGGTCGAGGACGTGACGAGGAAGGTGTCCGCGACGTAGGTCCACACGCCGTCGTCCGACCAGGCATCCGCGAGGATGGGGCTGGCGTAGGCCGGTCCTTCGCTCAGCCGCACGGCCGCGCCAGGAGCGTTCCCGGGATCGGCGTTGCGGATCCAGGCGCTCAACACCCAGGTTCCCGGCGTGAGCCAGGATGCCGGTTGGTAGATCGTCTCCACGATGGAGCAGACGCAGTTGAAATCCAGGATGCCCACGCTCAGCGATTGGGATCCGCCACCGGGCGGCACATCACCCGTGAACAGGTAGGGCTGGCAAGGGCAGTACACGTTCCACCCCGAGATGCCGTTCTCGAAGCCGGGGTTCTGGACCTGGGCCTTCACCGGGGTCGCCGCCGGACCGGCGAGGAGGAGGAGGAGCGTGAGGGTGCGCATGAAGCCCAATGTAGCACGGCATCGCCCAACTTCGCGCCGTCTTGGACGTGCACCTCATCCCCGGCCTCGGCGCGGACCATCGCCTGTTCGGCAGGATCGACCTGCCGGGCCACCGCGTGATCGCGCATGACTGGCCGACGATGCCGGCGGGCAGCACGCTCGCCGACCTCGCCGCACGCCTGGCTGAGCGGGTGGACCGCACCGTGCCGCATGCACTGGTGGGCGTGAGCATGGGCGGCATGGTGGCCCAGGAGCTGGCGGCACTGACCGGGCCGCAACGCGTGGTGATCATCTCCAGCTGGAAGGGACCACACGAGATGCCGGCGCCGATCAAGGTGCTGCGCGGCACACATCCGGAGAAGCTGCTCTCCCGGGCCTTCATCCAGCGCACCAAGCCCTTCCTGCGCTGGCAGATGGGTGCCACCGATGCCGACGCCATCGCCCTGCTGGACGCGCTGCTGGAGGTGCATCCCGTGGCCCAGTTGCAGGTGCAGGTGGACGCGGTGCTGCGGTGGAACGGTCCGGCGCGGCCCGTGCCGGGCCTGGTGCATGTCCATGGTGACAACGACCACCTGATGCCGCTGGGCCCCATCCGGGGCGCGGTGGTGGTGAAGGGGGGCGGCCACCTCATGGTGTACACGCTGGCCCCGACCGTGTCCGCGCTCGTGCAGCGCGCGCTGGCCGGCGAGCCGCTCAGTTCCGGCCCAGCTTGAAGTTGATCGGCAGCACGTAGAACACGGACACCGTCTGGCCGCCGTGGCGTCCGGGCTTCCAGCGGGGCATGCGCTTCACCACCCGCACCGCCTCGGCGTCGAGCGTGCGGCTCACTCCGCTGATCACGCGCACCTCGCCCACGCGGCCTTCCTCGTCCACCACGAAGCCCACGAGCACGCGGCCTTCGCGCCCGGCCGTGCGGTCGATGTCGGGGTACATCACCCAGCGGCCCAGGTCGCGGTACAATGCCTCCATGCCGCCGGGGTAGAGCGGCACTTCCTCTACGGCCATCATGCCCATGGGGCCGGCCGGCGTGGTCCCGGTGGCGGTGCCTCCGCCACCTCCGGCAGGCGCTGCGGAAGCGGTGCTGTCCGTGGCCGTCCCCGATCCGGTGGTACCGCTCGTGGGCGTCGATGCCGTATCCACCGGGGCATGGGCGATGCTGTCCACCGCCACGGGCACGAAGCCCTGTCCCTGGCTCCGCGGGGCCGCCGGGGTGCTGCGCTGAGGGGGCGCGGTGGGTGCTGTCGGCTTCACCGGCTGCGTGGTGAACTTCTCCAGCTCCACGATGATGCCGGTGCTGCGGGGTGGGGCGGCGGCGGCACCGTGCGGAGCGAAGAGCCGAGGTAGCAGCACGAGCGCGGCCACCAGGGCGACCGTGGCCGCCACCGCCAGGGCCATCACCCGCTGGTGATCACGCCGGAGGCGGTAGGCGCCGTAGGCCTGGTGCCGGCCGGCGAAGACCAGCTCATTCCGGGCGGGGGACAGCACGTTGTTCCATCCATCGGCGTGGAGCAACAGCGCAAGGATGGCGAGCAGGGCGAGGGCGAGCAGGGTCCACATGGCGCAGGGGTTTGTGGGGTGAACGGTCCGTCTTCATGCTCCCGTACACGCGGACCTGCCGATCCGTTCGATCGATATACCGGTCCGGCCGCCCTTCGCATCTTCGCCCCCATGGAGGACCTGTTCACCGTCGGCGCGCTCATCAGCCTGCTCACCCTCACCGTGCTGGAAGTGGTGCTGGGGATCGACAACGTCATCTTCGTCAGCATCATCCTGGGGCGCATGCCCGAAGGGAAGCGGCTCGCCGGCCGGCGCATTTGGATGGTCGGCGGCATCCTGCTGCGGTCCGCACTTCTCCTGGGCATCGGGTGGTTGGTGCACAACGGCGAACGCGCGCTCTTCTCGGTGCTCGGCTACCCGTTCAACCTGCGCAACTGCATCATGTTCTTCGGCGGCCTCTTCCTGCTCTACAAGGCCGTGAAGGAGATCCACCACAAGTTGGAGGGGGATGATCAGGACCTGGGTGCCCGGACGAAGCCCGCCTCGTTCGGCGCCTTGATGGCCCAGATCCTCCTAGTGGACGCGGTGTTCTCCTTCGACAGCATCGTCACCGCCATCGGCCTGGCAAAGCATGTGGAGATCATGATCGCCGCCGTGGTGATCGCCATGGTCGTGATGTTCTTCTTCGCCAACGCCATCAGCGGCTTCATCGAGAAGCACCCCTCCCTGAAGATGCTGGCGCTCTCCTTCCTGGTGCTGGTGGGCTTCATGCTCTTCTTCGAGGGGCTGGAGCCGGTGCACCACAGCGAGATCCCGAAGGGCTACGCCTATGCCGCTATGGCCTTCAGCTTCATCGTGGAACTGCTCAACATGCGGTACCGGAAGCGGGTGGTGAAGCTTAATCGATGACGAGGAGTCGCGAGTAGCGAGTGGCGAGTGGCGAGTGTTGAGTAGCGAGTGGCGAGTGGCGAGTGTTGAGTGTTGAGTGGCGAGTCCGCATGGGCGGTCACTCGCCACACGCCACTCGGCCTGGTGCGCAGGCACTCGCCACTCACCGCGCTACTGCGCTCCCGCGAACACGAAATGAACGATCTCGGAACCAGCACCTTCAAGATCCGCGAGCGCGCGAGTGGGACGTTGTAGCCTCGACCGGACCGGTCCTACTCAAAGACCACCCGCCCTACGGCCGCCACTTTACCGTCCGCCTGCCGGGCCACCACGATGTAGAGTCCGTTGGCCAGGCCCTCCCGGTCGAGCTGCAGTTCGCGTTGGCCCGGGGCGCAGCGCAGTGTGCGGACACGGTGGCCTCTGGCGTCCAGCAGTTCCAGACGATCCACTTGGTCGGCGCCGACCACGATCCGACACCCGTCCTTGGCTGGATCGGGAACGATGAGCAGGCGCGGCACATCGTCCGTGATCAATGCGATGCCTGTTGACGTGATCGGATAGGCGCGCATTTGGTTGGGGAGGCCCAGCCAGGTGGTGTCTCCATCGAGGTAGTAGCCTTGATGCACGTAGTCGCATGCCGGGGCGGGAAGGTCCGGCGCGTTGATCACGCCCAGGTGCTGGGCATAGGAAACAGCGCAATAGATCCGACCGTCGATGCCCAAGGCTAGATTACCCTGTATGCCGAGACAGGGTCCCGGCGGTCTGGGTGCTTCGTACACCAACGTTCTGGACGCCTGAATGGTGGCCGAATCACCGGAAGATACATCATACTGCCACAACCTTGAAGCGATGGTGGAGTCGCACACGTAGGTGTTGGTGTACAGGAACTGCCCGGACGGGGAGATCTCCAAACCACCATATCCCGGGCCACCGATCGTTTGAAAAGCCGTTATCTCACCTGTGGAGCGGTTGAAGTCCATTTGATGCAACGAACAATCGCTTGTCCAGTTCGAGTAGGGCTTGACCAGATACAACCGCTCGCCATTGGGCGAAGGCCTTAGTAAGCCAAGCGACTGATAGAACGTCGGCGGGATATCGGGTCCTGCTTCACTGACCACAGGCACGGTGGACAGCCCATCGGTATCAAGATGATAAGCCATGAACCGGGGAGCGTTAAGGTGGTGAAGAACCACCCAGATGCCTGTTCCAGCGGAATCAAGAACAGCGGTGATATATGCCCCGGCGCTGTCCGCCAGCACGATGTTCTTCTCCACTACCACGCCACTCCCCCCTAGCGCATTCATGTCGATCCTGTGGTAGAACGTCGGCGCCATGGGGTCGTTCAGGTTCCAGGGATAGGGTTGGATCATGTAATACTGCCCTGAGTGGCCAGGCCAGGGCAGGATCATGTTCGATTGCGACTTGCTCATGAACGTACTTGCGTTCAGACCATCACCGTTCACCAGTACTTGATCCTGGGCGTTCCGGATACGTTCCTCATCGGCGTAGAACATAAGCTCACCCTCATCGGAACTGATCACCGAAACGCTCCCCTCAAGCTCGGTACTGACGTGCATCACCGTAGGTGGGTTGGTCATGAAGTCCAGGCCCGTAGTGATGTCGTAAAACCACACGGCATTCTGGTTCTGCGCGCCACTTGTAAACGAGAGTTGGACGAGCAGGCCAAGTAATATGGTCGGCAGCTGGCGCATGTGTAAGCACCCCCTGAAACAGGTGCAGGTGAACGTAGAAACACCTAACCTTGATCAGGATGAAGAAGAGCAGATTCACCGAGACGCAGATCGTTGCGATGCTGCGAGAGCATGAGGCGGGCAAGAAGGTGGCGGACCTGTGCCGGGAGCACGGTGTGAGCCAGCCCACGTTCTACCAGTGGAAGGCCAAGTACAGCGGCCTGGACGCCAACCAGCTCAAGGAGTTCAAGGAGCTGAAGGCCAAGTATGCCCGGCTGGAGAAGATGTACACCGAGGCGCAGATGGACCGCCAGGTGCTTAAGGAGATCATCGAGGGAAAGTTGTAGGCCCGGACGATAAGCGAGAGATCGTACGCCGGCTGGTCGAACAGCGCCAGTACAGCGAACGCCGGGCCTGCAAGCTGTTGGACTTGAGCGCGAGCGTGTACCGCTACGTGCCCAAGGAGAAGAACGATGCGGAGGTGATCGAACACATGATGCGGGTGGCGGAGAGCGAGGCGCAGTGGGGCTTCTCGTTGATACGGATCCACATGCGCAACGAGGGCTGCAAGGCCAACAAGAAGCGTCTGCATCGGATCTACAAGGAGTGCAAGTTGCCCCAGCGCAAACGCACCAAACGCCGTGTCCCCGAGCGGGTGAAAGACCCGATCGTGCTGCCCATCGGGCCGAACATCACCTGGAGCATGGACTTCATGCACGATGCGCTGGTCACTGGCCGCAAGTACAGGACCTTCAACGTGATGGACGACTTCAACCGCGAAGCGCTGTGCATCGCGGTGGACACTTCACTGCCGGCCCCTCGTGCGATCCGGGAGCTCGAACAACTCATCGAGTGGCGCGGCAAGCCCGAACGCCTGCGCATGGACAACGGCCCGGAGTTCATCGCCCAGGCCATGAAAGAATGGGCGGCAACCAACGGCATCGAGTTCACCTACATCCAGCCTGGCCGGCCCATGCAGAACGGCCTGATCGAGCGCTTCAACAGGACCTACAGGACCGAAGTGCTGGATGCCTGGATCTTCGAGTCCCTCGAACAGGTCCGGCAGATGACCCAGGAGTGGATGTGGCGCTACAACCATGTGCGCCCGCACGCTTCGCTGCTCCGCCTCTCGCCCCGGGCGTTCCTGTTGAAATGTGGACAACTCCCTGCCCACTACGCAGGCTCACGCGCGGAGTTCCCCACAGTTCAACAGGACATCCACAACACCACCACACCAAGAAGTACCTTTACAATGCACTGCGCCTAAAATGGGGGTGCTTACACATGGGCTTGATCATTGTGCGAATCGTGCAGAGTCGCAGTTGCCTTTTCCATTCACCTCGTCCATCGTGTTGCACAGATCGATCCCCGAAAAATTCCAGGAACAGGGGTCATTTCCCGACGTCCACACGGTGGCGTTGGGGTTATTGGTGTCCTCCTTGAATGTGTAATAGCAGAACAGATGACCAACCGGTACGGTGAAGGAATAGGTGACCGTGTTCCCTGCGGTGGCCACGGTGCATGCCAGGTTATACGGGGAGGTGCAGTTGTCGGCTACCTGATCGATATACGCGCAGATCTTGATGTCACAACCAGTGAGGTTGCTGAAGCTGATGGAGTAGGACGTTTGCGCGGAGCCTGATCGGGTGAGGAGCGCTGCGCACGCCACGTGGACAAAGAGAAGCGCTGTTCGGACCGATTTTCTTACGGGGGGGGGGCAACGTGTGTCATGGCAGAATAGGGGTTGATCCTTCTGTGAAGGTAGTCGGATCGCACGACACACAGCTCGACCTCGACCTGCATGATGATAGGTGGCGCTACTGCGCTCCCGCGAACACGAACTGCACGATGTTGGCCCCCATCTGCAGGGCCTTCGTGCGCATCGCCTCACTGTCGCCATGCACATCGGGGTCCTCCCAGCCGTCGCCCAGGTCGCACTCCAGGTCGTAGAAGCAGACCAGCCGTCCATCCCAGATGAGGCCGAGGCCCACTGGTGCCTTGTCGTCGTGCTCATGCACCTTGGGCAGGCCTGCGGCGAAGTCGTAGCGCTGGTGATAGATGGGGTGGGCGAAGGGCAGGGCCACGAACTCGAGCTCCGGGAAGACGCGCTTCATCATGGGGCGGATGAAGGGGTCCATGCCGTAGTTGTCGCTGATGTGCAGGAAGCCGCCGCCGATGAGGTAGTTGCGCAGGTTCTCCGCCTCGGCGGGGCTGAACACCACGTTGCCGTGCCCGGTCATGTGCACCAGCGGATGGTTGAACAGGTCGCTGGACCCCACTTCCACGGTGGGCACGTCGGGGTTCATACGCGTGCCGAGGTTGGCGTTGCAGAAGCGGACGAGGTTGGGCAGGCTGGTGGGGTTGGCGTACCAGTCGCCACCGCCGTTGTACTTCAGTAGAGCGATGCTGTACGTGCTCTGGGCCCGCGCCCCGGAAAGGACCGCCATCAGCAACGCGAGCAGGACCGGCCGCAGGATCATGGGCGCAAGTTACCGCCGCTGACGCGCCAGGCTCATCCAGGTGCAGGCGGCCAGGGCGGCCGTCTCGGTGCGCAGACGGGCCGCGCCCAAGCCCACCGCCTGGAACCCGGCGTCGAGCAGCATCCGCAGCTCCGCCTCGGTCCAGTCACCCTCTGGTCCCACCAGCAGCAGCGCGTCCTCCGCTGGAACGAAGGCGTTCATCAGGGGTTCGGGGTCGCCGAAGGCGTGGGCCACGAAGCGTTGGCCCTGTGCTGCCTGCTGAAGCAAAGCGTCCAGCGTCGACAGGTCGTCGATGCGCGGCAGCCACGCGCGGCGGCTCTGCTTCATGGCGCTTACGGCCACGCGCCGCAGCCGGTCCGTGCGCAGGTGCCCGCGTTCGGTGCGCGCGGTGGACAGCGGCGTGATGCGCTCCACGCCCACCTCCACGGCCTTCTCCACGAACCACTCGAAGCGCTCGGCCTGTTTGGTGGGGGCCACGGCCAGGTGCAGCGTGCTGGGCGGGGCCGGGTGCGTGCGGCGGTCGCCGATCCGCACGTGGACCTCATGCCGTCCGATGAGGCGCAGCACCCCGTCCGCTTCCATGCCCGCGCCGTCCACCAGCTCCACCGCATCGCCATCGCGCAGGCGCAGCACGCGCAGTGCATGCGCGGCCTCCTCCTCGGGTAGGGCGACCTCGTGGGCGTGCAGGCCGGTGCAGTGGAAGCGGTGCATCAGGGCAGGTGGGGGCGTGTGCGTTCGTGCCACCAAAGGAAGCTCAGCGTGGCGATGAGCATGACCACGAACAGCACGGACGAACTGGCGGGGGACAGGCCGAAGGACACGGGGACCTGCATGTCCGTCCACGCGCCTTCCTGCAGCGCGGGCCACAGCCGGTCCCGCAACGGGCGCTGCACCTCGGTGGGGAAGGAGTACCACACGGTGCCCTTGGCGGCCACGGCGACCACAAGCCCGAACGCACCGGTGATGGCCACCGGGAGGCGCAGCCAGCGGTGCTCGGCCACCAGCGGCAGCCAGCGCCAGGCGAGCAGCACGGCCGCCGCGCTGAGGTGCCGGGGTCCGATGGCCCAGCCGCCCCACCACATGCGGTAGCTGGCGATCACCAGCAACAGGGCGAGCAGGGCGGGCAGCACCGGATCCTGCCGCCAAGTGTGGTCGCGGCGCACGCTGAGGCCCCAGGCGAGCAGCCCCGCCAGCAGCACCGGCATGTACACGAACAGGCCGCGGTACCCGCTGAAGGTGAGCCCCCACAGCGCGGACAGCGAGGGCAGGGCCAGGCCGTAGCTGTCGTGCATGAAGGTGTAGTGCGCCTCGTGCTCGTAGCCGATGCTGAACGGCGAGCCGGTGAGCGCGGTGTTGTAGATCAACAACAGCGCCGCCGCGGGAAGCCCACCGGCGATGAAGCGCAGGCTGGAGCGGAGCCGCGCGGGCCAGGGGCCTTCGCCCCACAGGGGACGCACGGCCCACCACACGGCCAGCACCGCCAGCGGGTACTCGCAGAGCACCGCGCACCCCGTCCACAGGCCGGCCCGCAACGGACGATCATCCTCCACCGCCATCAGCGCCAGCAGGGCGAAGAGCGCGCCGAGCAGGTGGGCGTTGAAGCTGCCGCTGTACACGAACAGGAAGGAGCCGAGGAAGGGCAGGGTGGCCAGCAGGGCGGGGGAGAGCGCTGTGCCCTGGCGCCGGAGCCGCATCCAGCACAGGGTGATGATCAGGGCCAGAGGAATGCTGCCGCACAGCAGCCCGCCGAGCATCAGCAACTGCGGCGTCAGCAGCCCGTCCGGTCCGGGCGACACGAGCCCCGCGGCCACCACGGCGGCGTAGACCGGTGTCACCAGCAGGGCCGGCAGCGGCGCCTTGTCGCTGTAGTGGCGCCCGTCGATGAGCGACTTGTCCTGGGTGTGCGTGTGGTAGGGGTCGATGCACAGGCTGCGGTGCTCCACGAGGGCGGCCACCATGGCCGCGCGGCTCATCGTGTTGTCGTTGGGCCCCCGGTCCAGGTGCCAGGCGCACAGCAGCAGCATGAGGAGCAGGAAGGGGAGCGGGCGCACCGGGGAAGGGAAGGACGCGCAAGATGCGAAAGGGTGGGCAGCCTCTTCGCTGGACGGCTTGGCCATCTGGCGGAAAAGCCTAGCTTTCTAACCCAAACGAACGACATGCGTGGTCCCCTGTGCATCCTTCTCGGCTCATTCCTTGTGGTCGGTGGTCACGCGCAATCCGTGCGTCCCCAGGTGATCGCGAGCGGCGGCACCACCAACGCCCTGCCCAACGGCGGCACGCTGAAGTCCACCTTCGGCCAACCCGTGATCGGGCCGGCCGGATGGCCGAACACGGTGCTCACCCAAGGCTTTCACCAGCCGGCACCGGAACGGGTCAGCGCATTGCCCAAGGTGTTCCTGGACGGACCGCTCGTGTCGGGGCTGATGAACGACAACCTGCGCACCTTGCCGAGCTTCCCGCTCACCGAGCCGTATTCGTCCCTTCCGGGCTACACCCACATCGGATCGGGCTTCGAGACCGTGAGCCCGAACGTGCTGGGCATCACCGGCAGCAACGCCATCGTCGATTGGGTCTTCCTGGAGCTGCGCTCGGCCAGCGACAACACGGTGGTGAAGGCCACCGCCGTGGGCCTGCTTCAGCGCGATGGCGATGTGGTGGCCCCGGACGGCGTGACCCCGGTATCGTTCGTGGCCGTGCCCGGCCTCTATTATCTGGTGGTGCGTCATCGGAACCACCTGGCGATCATGTCGGCCAATACCATCAGCCTCGGGCCGCTGTGGGTACAGGTGAACTTCACCAACGGCTCGGTGGCCACCTTCGGTGGTGCGGCGGCACAACGGCTCAATGGTAGCGTGCGCGCCATGTGGGCAGGCGATGTCACCGGCAATGGCCAGGTGAAGTACGCCGGTGGAGCGAACGACCGCGACCCCATCCTCGTCGCCATCGGCGGTGTGGTCCCCACCGCGACCACCTCAGGCTACGCCGGCACCGATGTGAACCTCAATGGTGCGACCAAGTACACCGGCTCCGCCAACGATCGCGACGTGATCCTCACCACCGTCGGTGGCTCGGTGCCCACCGCCACGCGCAGCACCTTCGTCCCCTGAACCCACGATCTTACCAAACACCTCCTTTCGATCATGAGCCTTCGTTCAACCCTGCTTGCCAGCGCCATGGCGGTGGTGGGCACACTTTCGGCGCAGCCCTTCACCCCGTACGGCGCGTTCAGCTATCAGGCCGTGGTGCGCGACGCCCTCGGCAATGCCCTGCCCAACCAGCTGGTCAATCTGCGCATCGGCCTGGGCCCCTGCATCGGCGCGGTCACCTATTGGGAGACGCACCTGGTGACCACCGACGACCTCGGCATGGTGAACCTCCGGGTGGGTCAGGGCACACCGGAGGTGGGGACCTTCGAGGGGTATGAGTGGACGAGCAATTGCCCGCACCGGTTGGAGGTGCAGATCGACCTCACCGGAGGAACGAGCTTCACCGCACTTCCTCCTTCGATCATCAGTGCTGCTCCGTACGCGATCATGTCGCGTTTCGCCCGTTCGTTGATGGACAGTGCCATAGTAGTGGACCTTTTCAACGACATCTACGTGCATCCTGACTATCGCTTCGGTGTCGGGGTGGACAACCCGGTGAACAAGCTGGATGTGGAGGGTGCGGCCGTGATCGGTGCGAGCTACTCGGGCACTAACACGGCGCCTGCGAACGGCCTGCTGGTGCAAGGGAACGTGGGCATCGGCACCACGGCGCCCGGCGCCTTCAATCTGCTGGTGAACGGCAGCGCGGCCAAACCCGGTGGGGGCAGCTGGTCCAACAGTTCGGACCTGCGCCTTAAGAAGAACGTGGCCCCGCTCACCGGATCACTGAACACGCTGCTCGGCCTGCGCGGGGTGAGCTTCGAGTACAAGGACCCCGCGGCCATCCACGAGCTGCCCGGCACCCGCATCGGCTTCATCGCGCAAGAGGTGGAGCAGGTGATGCCCGACTGGGTGGAGGAGGTGGACGGCTACAAGCGGCTCACCATCCGCGGCTTCGAGGCCCTCGCCGTGGAGGCCCTGCGTGAGCTGCACGCCGAGAACGACGCACTGCGCGCCGAACTGGAGACCCTTCGGGGACAGCAAGCGCGGTTGATGAGCGCCCTGGAACGTACCGAGGCCCGCCTCGACGCCATCGAGCATGGCACCGCTCCGGCGAACGCCGGGCGCTGAACACGCCGGATGATCGACGATGTGGAGGCGGCTTCGGCCGCCTCCGCTCATTTCCGGCGGAAGTCCAGCTTGTAGAAATGGAAATCGGGGCTGTGCAGGTCCACCTTGAAGCCCATCACCCGGTGGTCGGCATCGAAGGTGAAGGTGATGTAGCCCGGCTCCAGGAACGGGTCCGCGTGCTGCCACTGGAAGGTGTCGAAGTGCCAGTGGCCGAGCGTTCCGGTCAACAGGTCCTTGGCGGGCTGGAAGGTGAGCTGGAGGGCGCCGTTCGCCTCGGTGATGGTCGCCTCCCCGTAGATCTTGTCCGCGTAGGTGCCGGCATAGGCGCTCAGCGGGAGCGAGGGTTTGGTCTTCGCCACCCGGGCGGTCATGCGATCGGCCACGCGCTTGGCATCGCGCTCCCTGCGCTTCGCGATACGCGGCATCATGTCGCTCACGGGGTCCGCCTTGCCGTCGCCGAGCCAGGCGTCCAGCAGCTTCTGTGTGGCGGCGAACACGCTGTAGCTCTCCCCGTTGCCCAAGGCGATCACCGCCAGGTCCTGGTCGGGCACCACCGCATGGTTGAGGATGAAGCCCGGCATGCCGCCGCTGTGGGTGATCACCGCATGGCCGTTGAACTCCTCCAGGAACCAGCCGAGCCCGGCGCCCTCCGTGCCCATCGGCAGGTGGCTGCTGGTGATGGTGCGGAAGCTGGTCTCGCTCAGGAAGGGCTTGCCGCCCACCTGGCCCTCGGCGGCCCACATCGCATCCCATTTGGCCACATCGGTCACGCAGCTGTTCACCCCGCACGCGCCGTCGGCGCCACGAAGCGACTGGTAGGGCATGCTCTTCTGCGGGGCGGTGGGGTCCTGCCCCTTGCGGACGTGCGGCAGCGCCACGTCCGTGAACCGCGCCAGGTCGGCCGTCTCCACCGTGGTGCGGGTCATGCCCAGCGGCCGCAGGATGCGTTCGGTGATGAAGGCGTCCCAGGTGCTGCCGCTCACCGCCTCGATGAGCTGCGCGGCCGCGATGAACATCAGGTTGCTGTATCCGAATTCGTCACGGAAAGGGTGGGTGAAGGGTTCACGGGCATGGCGCTCCAGGATCTCGCGCTGGCCCAGCTCCGTGGCGTACCACAGCAGGTCGCCGTCGAAGGTGATCCAGCCGCTGCGGTGGCACAGCAGGTCCTTCACCAGCATCTGCTCGGTGACGTACGCGTCCGGCGTACGGAACCACGGCAGGTGCTTCACCACCGGGTCGTTCCAGTCCACCTTGCCTTCGTCCACCAGCAGGCCCACGGCGCAGGCGGTGAACGCCTTGCTGATGCTGGCCATGTAGAAGATGCTGTTGGGCGTCACCGGATCGGCCTTGGCGAGGTCGAGCTTGCCGTAGCCCTTGCTCCATACCAGCTGCCCGTCCTTCACCACGCCGACCGCCAGGCCGGGCTGGTCGAACTTCACCAGGGCGTCGGCGAGGTAGGCGTCCAACGCGGCGAGGTCCGGTTGGGCGCGCAGCGTCGCACCGCAGGTCAGGGAGACGGCGATCAGGAGAGCAGGCAGCGTTCGCATGCTGCGAAGGTGCGCGATCCCGCGGATGCACCGGGACCCCCGGCCACGAATCGGGCATGCGGTGACGGTTGACTAGCTTCGGACCACACCTTACATGACCATGAGACGTACGTTGCTCCCCCTCTGCCTGCTGTTCGCAGCTATCAACGGCCTGGCCCAAGGTCCGGTCCTTTGGAACATCAAGGCCGTGTTGCCCAACGGCACCACCCTGGACGTGAAGGCCCTCGACCCTTCGGGCCGCATCCTGGACGTGAAGGCCCTGGAGGAGGACGACACGCATGTGATGGATGTGAAGGCCCTCGACAACGGGAGCCTGCTGCCCATCAAGGTGCTGGCCTCGGATGACGCCATGCGGCCGGTGAAGGCCATCACCGCGAAAGGAGAGGTGCTGGACGTGAAAGCCATCGCCCCGGACGGTCGCCGCCTCGACGTGAAGGGGGTGGCGCGCGCCGGACATCTGGTGCATATCAAGGCCATCGGCGATGAGCGGGCCCTGTACGCCGTAAAGGCGATCAGCGCGGAGGGCCTCATGCGCGATGTGAAGGGTCTGGACCTTTCCGATGAGCCCGAGCGGACCAACGGCGTGGCCATCGACGCGCATGTGAAGGCTCTGCCGCACCCCACGGACCAGGATGGCGACCCGGTGTGGAACGTCAAGTGCGTGCAACCCGACGGGCATGTGCTGGGCATCAAGGCGATCGATGCGGCCGGCACGCTCCATGACATCAAAGCCCTGCAGGCCAACGGCGACGCCACGGTGCTCGACATCCGTGCGCTTGTGAACGGCCGCGAGGTGCCGGTGAAGGTGCTGGCCACGCAGGAGTCGCCCATGCCGGTGAAGGCCGTGCTGCCCGATGGCACCCTTCTCGATGTGAAGGCGGTGGCCGCTGATGGCACCCGGTTGCCGGTGAAGGCCGTGCGCAGGGTCGGCAACGTGTTCGACATCAAGACCCTGGCGCCCGACGGTCGGGAGATGGGCGTGAAGGCCATCTCGCCCCACGGCCTCTTCTACGACGTGAAGGGGGTGAAGCTGAACGCGGCCGACGCGGAGGGAACGGTGAACGGCGTGGCGTTCCGCGCCCACGTAAAGGCGCTGCCCCAGCCGTGAGCGGTCAGTTCACCGTGATGGACGCGCCTTCAGGCTCCACCTTGGCGCCCTTGAGCTCGGTCGCCGGGGCCACGCCCTCCAGCACCTCCAGGTTGATGCCGTCGCTAAGGCCAGTGCGGATGTAGGTCCGTTTCCAGTCCTTGCCGTTCTTCACCTGCACGAAGGCGCTGTCGCCCTTGTCGTTGAACTCCACGATGCTCTCCGGCACGGTGTACACGCTGTCGCGCTGCTCCAGCACGATGTCCGCGTTGGCGCTGTAGCCGCTGCGCAGGGTCTGCCCGTCCTTGAGCTTCACGGCCGCACGGATCTCGAACTGGATGGCGCCGTTCTCCTCCACCCCCTTGGGGGCGATGTACTCCAGGTCGGCGTCCCACTTGGCGTTCTCGATGGCGCCCACGGTGAGCACCACGGGCATGCCCAGCTTCACCTTGCCCACCTCGCTCTCGTCCACCTTGCCCTGGAAGATGAGGTCGTCCATGTCGGCGATGGCGGCGATGGTGGTACCCTCGTTGAAGTTGTTGCGCTCGATCACGCTGTTGCCCTCCTTCACCGGCACGTCGAGCACCATGCCGTCGATGGTGCTGCGCACGATGGTGTTGCCCGCGCTGCTGCGGCTGATGCCGTCGCGCACGACCTGCAGGGCCTCCTTGGCCGCGGCCACTTCCTCATCGGCGTTCTTCAGCGCCACATCGAAGGTCTGCATCTCGGCCGCGCTGATCACGCCCTTGTCGGCCAGCGGCTTGTTGCGGTCGAAGTTGAGGCGCGCGTTCTGCTGCGCGATCTCGGCGTTGCGCACGCGGTTCTCGGCGTTGCTCAGGCTCAGCATGTCGGGCACGATCTTGATCTTGGCCAGCGGCTGGTCACGCTTCACCACCTCGCCGGCCTCCACGTAGAGTTCGGCGATGATGCCGCTGACCACGGGCTTGATGAGGATCTCCTTGCGCGGCACCATCTTGCCGTTGGCCACCGTCTTCTTCACCACGTTGTTGCGCGCGAGCTTCTCCACCTTGAACTCGTCCGGACGGCTTGCGCTCTTCTGGTAGAGGAAATAGAGCGTCCAGATGAAGAGGGCGCCCAGTCCGATGAAGAGGAGGTATTTCAGGATCTTTTTCATGGGGTCCGGTGGTGGGTCGGTGGTCACGTTCATTCGGCGCGCAGCGCATCCACGGCCTTGATGGCCAGGGCGCGGCGCGCGGGCAACAGCCCGGCGAGGAGGCCGCTGGCGATGAGCACGGCGAAGGCGACGAGGGCGACGAAGAGGTCGACGCCCGGGTTCTTGAAGAAGTCGCCATCACCGGCCACCGTGCGGATGGCCTCCAACACGCCTACGCCCACCAGCAGCCCGAAGTAGCCGGCGATGAAGGTGAGGGTGAGGGCCTCCTGCACGATCTGCCCGGTGATGTTGCGCGGGGTGGCGCCCAGGCTGCGGCGGATGCCGATCTCCTTGGTGCGCTCCTGGATGCTCACCAGCATGATGTTGCCGATGCCGATGGCGCCCGCCAGCAGCGTGCAGATGCCTACGAACCAGCTGAGCCCACCGATGCCGAGGAAGAGGCCGTTCATCTGGCCGTAGAACTCCTGCATGTTCCAGCTGCCGAAAGCGCTCTCGTCCGTAGGGTCCACGCGATGCTTCCGCGCCATCAGCTGCCGCACCTGCTTCTCCACCGCGCCTACGTCCACCCCCGGTTCGGCCACCAGGGTGAACCAGTGCACCTGGTTGAGCGCGTTGAAGGCCTTCTGGAACGTGGTGAAGGGCACATAGATCTTGGCGTCGGGGTTGTCGCCCATCTCGGCGCTGCTCTTCTTCTTGCTTACACCCACCACCTGGAAGTAGACCCCGTTGATCTTGATGTACTTCCCCAGCGGGTCCGCGGGCTTGAACAACTGATCCACCACATCCTGCCCGATCACCGCCACTTTGCGCTCTTCGCTCAGGTCGGCGTGGTTCAGGAACCGGCCTTGGGGCAGGCGTATGGCCTCGACCTGGATGACCTCCGGTTCGCTGCCATATACACTGAACGCACCCACTTTGGAGCCGTAGCTCACGTTGTTGCCGCTTTGCCATCCGCCCAGTTGCAGCTGCGGCGAGCACACCTCGATGCCCGGCACATTGTTGCGAATGATGCTGATATCCTCGTTGTCGAAGGTGAACGAACGGCCCTTCTGGAAGCCCGCATACGGCTTTGTGGTGGGCATCGTCCATAGGAAACAGCTGTTGGTGGCGAAGCCCTCGAATCCGCCGAGCACCGCGTTCTTCAGCCCGTTGCCCATGCCCAGCATCACCACGAGCATGAAGATGCCCCACCCCACACCGAACATGGTGAGGAAGCTGCGCAGCTTGTTCCTGCTCAGCGTGTTCCAGATCTCTCCCCAGCGGTCGTTGTCGAACATGGCTTACTCGTCGCGTAAGGCTTCGATGGGACGGATGGCGGCGGCGCGGCGGGCGGGGATGAAGCCGGCCAGCGCTCCGGCGATGATCAGCGCGATCAAGGCCGTGATGGCCACATCGATGCGGATGGTGGGGTCGCGGAAGAACTCGCTGCCCGGCACCGCACTGGCGATGCCCTCCATCAGGAAGATGCCGAGCACCAGCCCCAGCCAGCCCGCCATCCCGGTGATGAACACGGATTCCAGCAGCACCTGGCCCACCACGTTGGCCGGTGTGGCCCCCAGGGCCTTGCGGATGCCGATCTCTCGCGTGCGCTCCTTCACCACGATGAGCATGATGTTGCTGACCCCCACGATGCCCGCGATCAGCGACCCGATGCCGACGAACCACAGGAAGGCCGTGATGCCACCGAAGATGGAGTTCATCGTTCCCACGTTCTCCACGTTGTTGTCCACCCACAACGCGCGCTCATCCGTGGGATCGAAGTCGTGTCGTCGCGCCAGGGTGTGGACGGCCCGCTGTTCCGCACGCTTCGCCCCTGCGATGCTGGCGTCGGCGAAGCTGAAGGTGATGTCGTCCACGATGCCCTTGGCGTTGAACACCTTCTGGGCGGCGCTGAGCGGGATGTACACCGGACTGCGCTGGCCCCGCTCGGGGCCACCGGTGTCGTACTCGTACAACCCCACCACCTCGAACGGGATGCCGTTCACGTTCACCCACTTGTGAAGTGGATCCTCCTTCTTGAACAGCTCCGTGCGGCAGTCCTCGGCGATCACGATCACCTTGCGGTCCTGCACCTGGTCCACTTCGTTGATGAAGCGTCCGTCGACAATGCGCTGGTGCTGCAGTTGCTGGTAGGCGGGTTGGATGCCGCGGATGCTGTAGCTGCCCGAGCTCATGCCGTACTGCAGCTTGCTCTGCCCGCGCCACACGCTGTATTGACCGCTGATGTGCTGGATGCCGGGGATGGTGTTCCGCAGCGCCGCGATGTCGGTGTCCTCCAGCGCGATGGCCCGGTTCGGCGGCAGACCCTTCCAGGGCTTGCTGGTCTCGTTGCCCCAGATGCGGATGCTGTTGGTGGCCGTGTTGCGGAAGTTGTAGCTGAAGCCGTTCCGCAGCCCCGCACCCGCACCAAGGAGAATGATGAGCATGAAGATGCCCCAGAACACGGAAAAGCCGGTGAGCACGGCCCTCAGCTTGTTCTTGCCGATGCTCTCGAGCACCTCTCCCCATTTCTCCCTATCGAACATCGCCGGCGGGTTTGTTCACCTCGCGTACACCATCCATGCTGGTGCTGAGGCTCTTGGGGTCCAGGTGGGCGTTCTCGATCTGCCCGTCGCGCAAATAGATCACCCGATGCGTGGCGGCGGCCACATCGCGTTCGTGGGTCACGATCACCACGGTCTTGCCGAGGTCGCGGTTCACTTGCGTGAGCAAAGCCATCACTTCCTCACTGGTCTTGCTGTCCAACGCGCCGGTGGGCTCGTCGGCCAGGATGATCTTCGGGTCGCTGATGAGGGCCCTGGCGATGGCCACGCGTTGCTTTTGACCGCCGCTCAGCTCATTGGGCATGTGGTGCGCCCATTCCCGCAGGCCCACCCGACCTAGCATCTCCAATGCCAGTTCGTTGCGCTTGCGGCGTGGCACCCCTTGGTAGTACAGCGGCAGTGCCACGTTCTCCTGGGCGTTCTTGAACGCGATCAGGTTGAAGCTCTGGAAGACGAAGCCGATGTACTTGCTCCGGAGCTGGGCATTCTCCGTTTCGCTCTGCCCCTGGATCCGGAGCCCGTCCAGCAGGTACTCCCCGTGGTCGTAGTTGTCCAGGATGCCGATGATGTTGAGCATGGTGCTCTTGCCCGAGCCCGAGCTGCCCATGATGCTCACCAGTTCGCCGCTGCGGATCTCCAGGTCGATGCCCTTCAGCACCTGCAGGAGGTTGGCCCCGGTGCGGTACGCCTTGCGGATGTCCTTCAGGACGATCATGGCCCGAAAGTACCGGAACGCGCACCGGCCTGGGGGGCACCTACACGAACGGCATGGGCGGGGGAGGAGCGGTGGACGTCATCGCTTTGGCACACCGGTTGCCATCCGCCCGCACCGGCCTATTTTCGCCGGGCACGAACCCCTCCTCCCATGACCCGCACGCTCCTCGCCGCCTCCGCCGTGATGGCCTCCATCACCCTCCACGCGCAGAAGGTGGACCCCAAGCACACCAACTTCTACCGCATCCCCGAGCCCATCGAGACCGAGGCGATCCGCATCGAGTTCAAGGACCCCGTGGCCCAGCTGGCCCTGTGCAAGGTGCGCGTGGAGTTCACGAACAAGACCTCCGACATCCTGATGATCAAGGCCTCGGAGATCGTGTTCACCGTGGGCGGTGCCAGCTACTCGCCGAAGGACCGCGACTTCGTGATCCGGCCCAACGACAAGATCAACCGCACCCTGGAGGTCACCGGCGGCAACATGCACCACGATGCGTTCACTGTGAAGTTCGGCGGCGCCAGCCGCGTTTCACGCTCCGAGGGCAAGGTCAGCGTGCCCGACTTCGATGTCCCGCCCAGCAAGAACAGCTTCACGGTGGGCAACTTCGAGGTGAACCTCGTGAGCATGGACAAGGAGACCGCCAAGACCGCGGCGAAGTTCAAGGTGGTGTACCGCGGCAGCAAGGTGGCCCTGGTGGACCCCAGCCGCACCGCGCTGCGCATCGAGTCGGGCCAGGAGTTCGCCAACGCCAGCAGCAAGAGCAAGGAGGTCATCCTCAACCAGGGCGAGGACGATGCCTTCACCGTGTGGGGCGAGATCCCCGGCAAGATCGTGGACATGCAGTTCGCCAACATGAAGCTGGTGTGGAACGATGCCTTCCGCGAGGTGACGCCCAAGCCCATCAGAATCGGTAGCGTGGACTTTGCGATCGATCCGGGGCTTACCGAGGGCAAGAACCGCTGAGCGGGGCATAACCCGGTCAGTGCACATGCCGAACGCCTGCCCTGTGGCAGGCGTTCGGCGTTCACGGCCATGGAAGGGGCCCCGGTCGGCCTATGCTCCGCCACCGGTGATCGCAGGAGGGCGGCCACATTCCGTTGAGCCGGCCATCGGGCACCTCGGTCCGCGGGCGCCCATCGATGGGACAGGGCAAGAAAAAAGCCCCTCGGAAGGGGCTTTCGCGGACCGGACGGGACTCGAACCCGCGACCTCCGCCGTGACAGGGCGGCATTCTAACCAGCTGAACTACCGGTCCGTTGGCTTCTCTTTGCGGTGAAGCGGGTGCAAATGTAAAGCCCCGGGCCGACTTTGCAAGCCCACTCCGGAAAGCTCAGTAAAGACGCGCCCGTTTCGTGAGGAACTCCAGCAGCACCGGGCCGAATCCAGCGTTGATGTCGGCCTCCACCAGATCGATCCGGTACTGGCCGCACTTGAGCTTCAACCGGTGCCTGCGCTCGGCCACGGCCTGCCGATACCCCTCTCGCACCTCGGCGGCGTGGGCCTTCACCTGGGCCCCGGTCTCGACATCCACGAAGGTGTAGGGACGGTCCTCCACCGCCAGCTCCAGCTCCCGTTGGCGGTCCACGACGTGGAACACGATGATGTCGTGCTTGTTGAAGCGCAGGTGCTGCAGGGCGTCGAAGACCTCCTCCTCCCGACCGGTATCCTCCAGCATGTCGCTGAGCACCACCACCAGGCTGCGACGATGGGCCCGCCGGGCGATGTCATGGAGCGCCTCCACCAGGCCCGTGCGCTGCCCGCGTGCCGGCGCGTCCGCCGCCAGAAGCTGCTCCAGGTGCTGCGTCAGGTGCCGAAGATGCACCGCGTTGCTGCGCGCCTCCTCGGTCAGCGTCACCGCCTCGCGGAACACTGTGAGGCCCACGGCATCGCGCTGCTTCCGCAACAGCTGGATGAAGGCCGCGGCGGCATGCACGCCGAACTCCACCTTGTTGAACTCCCGGGCCTCACCGCGCGACGGGAAGTACATGGATGAGGAGGCGTCCAACACCAGGTGGCAACGCAGGTTCGTCTCCTCCTCGTAGCGCTTCACGAACAACTTGTCAGTGCGGGCGTAGAGCTTCCAATCCAGGTGGCGCGTGCTCTCTCCGCTGTTGTAAGCCCGGTGTTCCGCGAACTCCACGCTGAATCCGTGGAACGGGCTCTTGTGCAGTCCGGCAAGAAAGCCTTCCACCACCTGGCGCGCCTTGAACTCCAGGGCCGAGAGGGCTTGGATGTGCTGCTGTTCGATGGGCATCGGAAGAAGTTCGGCAGTTCGGCAGTCGGCAGTTCGCAGTCGTCAGTTCAGGCGTCGGATGATGCGTGGGTTGATCCGACGTGCCGGGTCGCTTCGATCGGACAAGATGCAGGTGGCAGTTGAGGGGGCTTGGCAAGTGAACGACCGTGAACGCGGTGCTTGCTTCCTGTCGGGATCAGCGGGCCTTCACCCCGTACTTGCCCGGGCTGTTCAACATATCACAAAGCAACCGGCCCACTTCAGCGTTGAGGGCGACGGCAGGAGCGTGTTCTTCAGACGTGATGTAGTTGCACGCCAGCGCGGTATCCAGATGCACGCTGGTCTCGGCGTTCTCCCCATCGCAATCGGTCAGTTTGGCGATGAAAGCGGCCAAGTATCGACGTTTGCGATACGCTTCGGCAAGGTTGGCTGGCACCGAACGGGAACTGTTGCGGATCTGTGTGGTAAGGCTGTAACGTTCCTCCACCGGGAACTTCTTCGTCAGCTCGAAGATCATCATCGACAGCTCGAAGGACTTCTTGTAGACGATCAGGTCCTTCAGGCCGGCCATGGCAGCTAGCGTTGGAAACCAAACTTACTGGCTTGGCACCAACTTCTACCTGCCCAACTGCCAACTGCCCGACTTCAACTGCCTACTGCAACTGCCCTTCCAACTTCTGCGCGAGCTGCGGCTTGGGCACCGCGCCCACGCTACGGTCCACCACCTCGCCGTTCTTGAAGAACAGGATCGTGGGGATGCTGCGGATCCCGTACTTCATGCTGATGCCGGGGTTGTGGTCCACGTTCAGCTTGCCCACCACGGCCTTGCCGTCGTACTCCTTGCCCAACTCCTCCACCACGGGGCCCACCATGCGGCAGGGGCCGCACCATTCGGCCCAGAAGTCCACCATCACCGGTTTGTCGCTCTTCAGGACGAGTTCCTCAAAGTTGTTGTCGGTCAGTTCGAGTGCCATGGTCGTTGACTGTGGACGCCGTGCGTCCGGGTTTGGTTGCTGAGGGTTCTTCTTGTGACCGCAAGGTGCGACATCCAGGGTTCAGGTTCCCCGGCCCGGGAGCCCACCTTTTCACCAGCGGTCGTGCAAAGGTAACCCCCCACCGCACGTTCCTTGCCATGGAAACTATCCTGACGATCCGTCAGTTCAGCGTGTACGCCACATCGCCCAGCCCCTCCAGCGCCCGGATCAGCTCCTCGCTCACGGCCACGCTGAGCCCCTTGCTGGGCGCCTCGATGGCCAGGTTCTCCTGGTGGCTCACGATCTGGAAGTTCACCCGGCACTTGCCCGGGCTCCGCTTCAGCAGCGCGCCCAGCTCGCGGGCCAGCAGGTCGTTCACCCGCTCGGCCTCGAGCTTCAGGTTCAGCTTCGTGAAGTACTTCTCCCGCACATCGCTCAGCAGGTCGATGTTGGCGACCTTGAACTCCATCTGTCCTTCATCGCGCCCCCAAGTGCGCGCGCTCGCGCGGCCTTTCACAAAGAGCAGCGCCCCGGTCTGCAGGTAGAGCTTGAACTTCATGTAATCCTCGCTGAAGAGCATGAAGTCGTGCGTGCCGGCGTGGTCCTCCAGGCTGAAACTGCCGAAGGGCTTGCCGCTCTTGGCGATGCGGTGCTCGGCCTTGGTGACGATGCCCGCGAAGGCCGCCTCCCGACCGGCCAGCTTGTCCAGCTCCTTCAGCTCGGGCAGCGTGGTGTTGCACAGGTGCTTGATCTCCAACCGGTGGTCGTCCAGCGGATGCCCGCTCAGATAGAAGCCGATCACGTCCTTCTCATAGTGCAGCTGCTCCAGCGCGCTCCAGCCCTCGATCTGCGGCAGGGGCGGCTCGGGGATGGCGGCCCCGGTGTCGCTGGCCATGTCGAACATGCTCACCTGCGTGCTGTCCTCTCCGTCCTGGTGCTGCTGGCCGTAACGCACCAGCGTTTCGATGTAGGTGGGCTTGCCCTCGCCGGCGCTGTGGAAGAAGTGGGCGCGCTGCACCTTCAGGCTGTCGAAGGCGCCGGCGTAGGCCAGGCTTTCCAGGGCCTTGCGGTTGGCGGCGCGCAGGTTCACGCGGCGCACCAGGTCGAACACGCTGGTGAAGGGACCGTTGCCGGTGCGCTCCGCCACGATGGCTTCCACCGCACCCTCGCCCACACCCTTCACCGCGCCCAGACCGAAGCGGATCCCGCCGGGGCGGGACGGGTCCTGCCTGTTCGGTGTCACGCTGAACTGCAGCTGGCTTTCGTTCACGTCAGGCCCCAGCACGGATATGCCCATGCGCCGGCACTCCTCCATGAAGAAGGTGATCTTGTCGATCTGCCCGCCCGAGTGGGTGAGCACACTGGCCATGTATTCGCTGGGGTAGTTGGCCTTCAGCCAGGCGGTCTGGTAGGCCACGAAGGCGTAGCAGGTGGAATGCGACTTGTTGAAGGCGTATTGCGCGAAGGCCTCCCAATCGGTCCAGACCTTCTCGCACACCTTGGCATCGAAGCCGCGCTCGGCCGTTCCCTCCAGGAACTTGCCCTTCATCTTGTCCAGCGTGGCACGGTCCTTCTTGCCCATCGCCTTCCGCAGCACGTCGGCATCGCCCTTGGTGAAGCCGGCGAGCTTCTGGCTCAGCAACATCACCTGCTCCTGGTACACGGTGACGCCGTAGGTCTCCTTCAGCAGGTCCTCCATCTCCGGCAGGTCGTACACGATCCTCTCCAGGCCGTGCTTGCGCTTGATGAAGGTGGGGATGTATTCCAGCGGCCCCGGGCGGTACAGGGCGTTCATGGCGATGAGGTCGCCGAACTGGTCGGCCTTCAGTTCGCGCAGGTACTTCTGCATGCCCGCGCTCTCGAACTGGAAGGTGCCGTTGGTCTCGGCGCGCTGGTAGAGGGCGTAGGTCTTCGGGTCGTCCAGCGGGATGCCGTCGATGTCGATGTCCACCCCGTGGTTGGCCTTGATCATGCGCAGCGCATCGCGGATGATGGTCAGGGTCTTCAACCCCAGGAAGTCCATCTTGATCACGCCCGCGTCCTCCACCACCTTGCCGTCGTACTGTGTCAGCAACAGGGTCGATTCCTTGCTGGTGCACACCGGTAGGATCTCCGTCAGGTCCTTCGGAGCGATGATGATGCCCGCTGCATGCACGCCCGTGCCCCGCACGGAGCCCTCCAGCTTTTCGGCGGCGTTCAGCACATCGCTGGTGAGCTCGCCGCTCTCCAGCACCTCGCGCAGTTGCTTCACCAGCGCGAGCTCCTCACTGCCCAGGTTCTCCTTCTGCTTCAGGCTGCCTTCGCCGTCCAGTGGGGCACGCAATAGACGGCCCAGTTCGATGCCCGGCCGTTCGGGCACCAGCTTGGCCAGGCGGTCGGCCTCCTGTAGGGGAAGGTCCATCACGCGGGCCACATCGCGGATGCTGCTCTTGGCGGCCATGCTGCCGTAGGTGACGATCTGCGCCACCTGGTTCTGGCCGTATTTCTCTACCACATAGTCGATCACCTTCTGCCGCCCCTCGTCATCGAAGTCCGTATCGATATCGGGCATGCTCTTGCGGTCCGGGTTCAGGAACCGCTCGAACAGCAGGTCGTACTTGATGGGGTCGATGTTGGTGATGCCGATGCAATAGGCCACCGCGCTGCCCGCCGCACTGCCACGGCCCGGACCGATCAACACGCCGATCTCGCGACCGTGGTTGATGAAGTCCTGCACGATGAGGAAGTAGCCCGCGAAGCCCATGGTGCGGATCACGAAGAGCTCGAAGTCCAGCCGCTCCTTGATCTTGGGGTCCAGCGAATCGATGCCCGACGCTCCGTCGTTGAGGTAGCGCTTGATGGCCCCTTGGTACGTCAGGTGCTGCAGGTACTCATCCTGGTTGCTGAAGCCCTCGGGCAATTGGTAGTTGGGCAGCAGGATGTCCTTCTTCAGCTTCAGGGTCTCCACCTTGTCCACGATCAGGCCGGTGTTGTCCAAGGCCTCCGGCAGGTCGCTGAAGGTCTCGGCCATCTGCGCCTGCGTCTTGAAGAAGAACTGGTCGTTGGGGAAGCCGAAGCGCTTGTCCTTGGTGGAAGTGTCCTCGTCCGTGGCGATCTCCGTGCGCTGTTTTTCCCCTGTGTTGATGCACAACAGGATGTCGTGCGCGTTGTAATCCTCCTGATCGGTATAGTGGCTGTCGTTGCTGGCGATGATGGGCACGTTGTACTTGCGCGCCCACTGCACCAGCACGGCGTTCACCTGGTCCTGCTCGGGAATGCCGTGGCGCTGTAGCTCGACGTAATAGTCCTCGCCGAAGAGATCGAGCCACCACTTGAACTCGGCCTCGGCCGCGCTGAGGTTTCCGTTGCCGGCACGCAGGATGGCCTGTGGCACGCTGGCGCCCAGGCAGCAGGTGGTGGCGATCAGGCCCTCGTGGTACTGAAGGATCAGCTCCTTGTCGATGCGCGGATACTTGCTGTAGAAACCGTCCATGAAGCCCAGCGAGCACAGCTTGCTGAGGTTCTTGTAGCCCTCGGCGTTCTTGGCCAGCATCAGCTGGTGGTGGCGCTTGTCCTTGTCGTCGCGGGTAAAGGTCTTCTTGAAGCGGTCGGCCACCACGTAGAACTCGCAGCCCACGATGGGCTTCACCTTCAGGCTGCCGTCGTCGTTCTTGTGCTTGCCGGCCTCGGCCACGAACTTGAAGGCCCCGAACATGTTGCCATGGTCGGTGATGGCGAGCGCGGGCTGGCCGTCCTTGGCGGCTTTCTTGAAGAGCGAAGGGATGCTGGCGGCCCCGTCGAGGAGCGAGAACTGGGTATGGACGTGGAGGTGGGAGAACTGCATGGGGGGAGGGCCACGAAGGTACCGGGCGGGAGCGGGGGATGAGGTCCGCAGTTTTCCACAACGCGCCGGCCCTCGCACATGGGGGCGGCAACCCCATCTTTGTCAACATGTCGTCCACGTCACGGTCCCCTCGCAGGCGGCGCCTGCTGCGCTTTGCGCACATCTTGGCCGGCCTGGTCATCGCGCTGCACGCGTACGAGCGGTGGGAGCACGGGCATGCCACCTACATGCTCTTCGCGCCCGCCTCACTGGTCTTCCTCTCACTGGCCGTGTTCCACCACGCCATCGCAAGGCGTCATCCGTGGATCGATGCGGTCTTCATCGGCATCGAGGCCCTGCTGTCCTTCACGGTGATGCTCGAGCTGTTCGCCGCGGGGAAGACGGGATTGCCGTACATGTACCTCCTGGCGGGATGCGTCCAACTGGTCGCCATCCGGGTGTCCCTGCGGCGATCCAGCCCGAAGGGCGCGTGACGCCGTTCATCCGACCTTCACCACCGCCTCGCACCGCACGGGGAAGTTGACGCTGCGGGCGATGAAGCAGTACTTGTGCACCTCGCCGTGGAAGTACCGTGCCTTCTCCAGCATGCTCTCCTGGGCCACCACCACCGCGGGCCGAAGCACCGCCTCGGTGAAGTGCCCACCACCGTCCTTGGTGAGCATCAGGGTGCCTTCGGCGCGGTCTCGGTACCGCAGCACATTGATCCTCGCGCGGGCGCACAGCGCCAGGTAGGTGAGCAGGTGGCACTGGCTCAGCGCCGCCAACAGCAGGTCCTCGGGGTTGTGCAGCGCGGCATCACCTCGGAACATCGGGTCCGCCGTACCGCGCAGGTCGGGCTTGCCCGCGATACGCACCACGTGCTCGCGCGAGTAGCCCTCGTAGGTGCGGGTGCCCTGGCCGGTGTTGCCGAGCCATTCCAGGTCCAGCGCGTAGTGGTGCTCACCGTTGTTCATTGCTCCGCACGGATGAACCGGAGCCCCGCGCCTTCCCCTTCGGCGTTCACGGTGTACACGCCGGGCGCGAGCTCGCCGACGGACAACGGGTCGCCGTACGCCACGCGGCCCACCGTGCGACCGGTGCCGTCCACGATGCGAAGCATTTCGCCCTGCACGAGCCCGGGCAGGCGCACGTGCAGCACGTCCACGGCTGGGTTCGGCCATGCCTGGGCCACCTCCGCCACAGGTCGTTCCTGCACGCTCACATCGGGCGCCAGCACCCAGCCGATGTCCTGCATCAGCGCCAGGCACAGCGGCCCGGGCCAGTGGTTCGCGTCGCCGCTGGAACTGAACGGGGTCATCAGCTCATCGGGATCGCCCGGCGGGAACGTCGATTCGTTGAAGTGCACGCAGCTGCTGCCCAACGCGAAGGTGGACGGCGCGTACATCCGTGCTCCGGTCCCGCCGTTGGCGGCCAGCACCTGGGGTCCATTGAAATGGAGCTGGTTGCCGGTCATCGCATCGCCCAGCTGGGTTCCGGGGTTCGGCATCATCACCAGCGGGCCGTCCTGCTCATCGCTGAGGTACACATCGAACACACCGGGCAGGGTGTCCAGCTGCGGCCAGGGAAAGCTCGTGGTCAGCGGGGCGAAGTCGGCCATCTGCAGCAGGCCGAGGGAGCCCTGGCCGGCCACCTTTTTGGACAGGCCCACGAATCCGAGACCATGCCCCATCTCGTGCAGCGCCACGGTCACCAGATCGTGCTGACCGGCGGCGGGCTGCCCGTCCGTGCCCAGGTACCAGTTCGTGCCGCTGTTGAGGTAGATGTCCATGTCGCTCTCACCCGGATTCAGCTCCGTGCCGGCGATGCTGTTGGCCAGCGCACTGGCGTACCAGGTCTGCGGCAGCGGGGCCCCGGCGAAATCGCGGCGGCCGTTCGGAAAGGTGATCCCGAGCGTGGTGCCGCCCAGCGGGAACCACAGCACGCGCACCTTGATGGTCACCGCGGACTCCAGGATGCCGCCCCAGATGCCGGCGGCGTGGTCGATGGCGGTCTGCGCCGCGGGTGGTGTGCCCACGTGCGTCACGACCACGTTCGCGGCCCGGATGACGATCGGTGCGGCCAGCAGCGGCAGCACAGGAAGAAAGAAGCGGAGGCGCATGTGCCGAAGGTAACTGGCCTACACGGCGAGGATGGGCAGGATCCGCAGCAGGTCGCTTTCCGCAGGCTTGCGGCCGGCGATGGCTTCGGCGAACGGCGTCAGCACGAGCTGGCCGCTCACGATGCCGAGCACACCGCCCCATCGCCCATCGCGCAGGTGCTCCACCGCGCCCACGCCCAGGCGGCTGGCCAGCACGCGGTCCGCCACCGTCGGGCTGCCGCCACGCTGCAGATGGCCCAGCACGCTCACGCGGATGTCGAACTGCGGGGCGCGTTCCTTCACCCGCTGGGCGATGGCGAAGGCGCCGCCCTGTTCGTCGCCCTCGGCCACGACCACGATGCTGCTGCCCTTGCCCGCTGCACCCTGCGTCAGTACGCGTACCACTTCGTCGATGTCCTGCCGCGCCTCAGGCACCATGGCGTACTCCGCCCCGCCGGCGATCGCCGTACGAAGCGCGATGAACCCGGCGTCGCGCCCCATCACCTCCACGAAGAACAGCCGCTCATGCGAGGAGGCCGTGTCGCGCAGCCGGTCGATGGCCTCCATCGCCGTGTTGCACGCCGTGTCGAAGCCGATCGTGCGGTCGGTGCCCGCCAGGTCGTTGTCGATGGTGCTCGCGATGCCGATCACCGGAAGGCCGCACTCCTGATGCAGGATCATCGCTCCGGTCTGCGAGCCGTTGCCGCCGATCACCACCACCGCCTCGATGCCCGCCGAACGCAGGTGCGCCACGGCCCGGGCCCGACCTTCCGGCGTGCGGAAGGCCTCGCTCCGCGCGCTCCGCAGCAGGGTGCCGCCACGTTGGATGATGTTGCTCACGTCGCGCGGACCTAGCGCGCGGGTCCGGCCCTCCACCACGCCGTCGAAACCGTCGAGCACGCCGGTGACGGACATGCCATAGTGGTGCGCCGCCCGCACCACCGCCCGGATGGCGGCGTTCATGCCGGGCGCGTCGCCGCCGGAGGTGAGAAGGGCCAGATGTTTCATGGTGGTGTGCTACCAAGAGGTGTTGACGAGCGTGGAACGCCGGGCCCGGTCCAGCTCCTTTCGGTTCAGGTGCTTGACGCCGACGTACCAGTTCCGGTCCACCTCCAAGGCCGGGGTCCTCGACATGACCGCCTCAGCGATGGAGAGGTCGGTGCCCGGCACCAGTTCCACGGTCCGGCCATCGACCCGCACACGCACCGGCATGCTCAGACCGGGCACGCAGTCTGTCCATCGCACCCACAGCCTTTTTTTGTGCACGCCCCATTGCAGCTCCGGCACCTGCGTTGTCCGCAGGTACTGATCGAAGATGGCCCGGTTGAGCCTGGCCCGGGTGCGTTCGTCGAAGTGGATGAGGAAGTCCTCGATCTCCGCGCTGGTGACGACGCGGTGGCGGTACCGCCGGTTCATCTCCAACAGCATGGCGAAGAAGGTGCTGTCGCCCACAATGTGCCGCACCGTGTGCAGCAACGCTGCACCCTTGTAGTACATGTCGCCGCTGCCCTCCTCGTTCACCCCATACGGGCCGATGATCGGCCTGTCGTTGGCGATGTTGCGACGACAGCCGGTCACGTAGCGCTCGGCGGCTTCACGGCCCTGCTGGCATTCGGTGAAGATGGTCTCGCTGTAGTGCGTGAAGCCCTCGTGCACCCACATGTCGGCGATGTCGGCGGTGGTGATGCTGTTGCCGAACCACTCGTGCCCGCTCTCGTGGACCAGGATGAAGTCCCACTGCAGGCCGACGCCAGTGCCGCTGAGGTCGCGGCCCAGGTAGCCGTTCTGGTAGCCGTTGCCATAGGCCACCGCGCTCTGGTGCTCCATGCCCAGGTGCGGCGACTCCACCAGCTTGTAGCCGTCCGCGCGGAAGGGGTAGGGGCCGAAACGCTGCTCGAAGCAGGCCAGCATGGGCGCCACCTGCTTGAACTGCTCGCGCGCTCGGGCCTCGTTCGCGGCGAGTACCCAGTAGTCGCAGTCCAGCGGACCTTCCAGCCCCATGTACACTTCGCTGAAGTGGGCATAGCGCCCGATGCTCGGCACCAGGTTGTAGCTGTTGATGGGGCTGGTGACCCGCCAGTGCCAGGTGCTGGTGCCATCGCCGTTGGCCGTGGTGCCGCGCCACCGGCCGTTGCCCACGGCCTGCAGGCTGTCCGGCACCGTGATGTGCAGCGCCGCCCCGTCGTCGGGTTCGTCGCTCTGGTGGTCCTTGCAGGGATACCACACGCTGGCGCCCAGCCCCTGGCAGGCCACGCTCGCCCAGGGTCCGCCGCTCTCGTCCCGGCGCCAGATCCAGCCTCCGTCCCACGGCGGGTTCTTCGCCGCGCGTGGGATGCCGTGGTAGTGCACGCGTACCGTGGTGGCCTCCCCGCTGTGCAGAGCGTCCGGCAGGTCCACCCACAGCACGTCCCCGTCGCGTGTGAACGGCACCAAGCGGTCCACGATGGCAATGGCGCCGTCGCGCACCACCTGCACCTCCACGGTCACGCTGTCCGCCAACAGCGGCTGCTGCAGGTCGATCTGCATCCGCCGCCCCTCGGCCACGGCGATGAACGCGATGGCCGTGACACCCGCGATGCTGCGCCGGTCAAGGTCGGGCTTCACGCTGACGTCATAGAAGGTGGCGTTCCACCACGTCCGCTCCGGACCGATGGAGCCGCGCAGCGTGTCGGCGCGGGTGAAGGCCGCAGCTGCGGCGTCCAGCACCTGGGCGTGCGCACCGGTCATCAGCAGGGCAAGACGGAGCAGGGTGAGGAGGCGAAGGCTCGTGGCGGTCATCGTGCGCGGGTGGACGGCTTTCTTCGGGAGATCCGGCGGGTCTTCGGATCGGCCGACGGCCCCTGTTCGAGCAGGGCCTGGCTCAATGCCTGTTTCAACTGGCGTGCCGTGGGCAGCTTCCCCTTGTACCGGGTGGGCAGGTCGTGGAGCAGGCTGTAGCTGGCCACGCCGATCGGATTGTTCTTCGCCCGCAGGGAGTACTCGACCTCGAGGTCGTCGTTCTCGGCGCACAGGATGATCCCGATGGATGGTGCATCATCGGCGCCGCGCTCGCGATCGTTGAGCAGGTTGAGGTAGAAGTCCATCTTGCCCGCATGCTCGGGTTCGAACTCGTTCACCTTGATGTCGATCGCCACGAGCGATCGAAGGAACCGATGATAGAACAGCAGGTCGATGAAGTACTCCTTGCGACCGAGCGTGAGGCGGTGTTGCTGCCCAACGAAACAGAAGCCGTAACCCAGTTCCAGGATGAAATCGCGGATGTGTTCGATCAGCCGGGTCTCGAGGTCGCGTTCATTCATCACCTGCGATACGCCCAGGAACTCCAGGTTGTAGGTGCTCTTGAGCGCTTCATCGGCCTGAAGCGCCAACTCTCTGGAGAGCGCCTGGTCGAAGTTGTGTCGCTTGGCGGCCTTCACGCTGCGCGTGCGGGCGTTGCCGTTGATCTGGTTGAGGAGCACGTTGCGGCTCCATCCATATTGCCGCGCGGCCTTGGTGTACCAGAGGAGGTCCTCATCGTTGCGGGCCTTATTCAGGATGAGGACATGATGTCCCCACGGAATTTCTGCGACAAGCTGTCGCAGAATTGCCAGCGTTTGCTTTCCACCGCTCCTGACGGGGCTTTCCGGTGCTTTGGCCAGCCCGCGGGGCGTGTTCAGGAAGGGCTCCGATAATTCTGCGACAGCTTGTCGCAGAATTGCATTCCGGCTCCACGTCTCATGGAACCGGCGCATGTCCCAGAGGTTCCGCGGCGAGAAACCCGTAGTGCCGGGATAGCGTTTCCGAAGGTCGCGCGAGAGCCGCTCCACCACGCTTTCCCCCCAGCCCTCGCTGCGTTGCTTCTCGAGGATCGATCGACCAAGGTCCCAGTAGAGCAGCACGAGCTCGTGGTTCACCGCTCGCGCAGCGTTCAGCTTGGCCGAGTCGATGCGCTCCTGCAAGGCGCGCAGCAGGTCTCGGTAGGCGGTGGCGGAAGGCGACTTTGAACGTGCCATGGGCCTTACGATGATACGACAGGCCGTTCCATCACCGCACGTCGATCTCGTCCAGGAACATCCACGCCGGGTTGCCTGCGCCGGGGAAGCCCTCGGGGATCTTGCCGCGGTGCTTCACCGTGAAGCGTACGTAGCGCGCTTCACCGACCTTGCCCAGGCTGAAGGAATTGCGACCAACGGTCGGAGCGACCTCAGCGGAGCCGACCGCCATGAACGTCTTCCCGTCCTTGCTCACGCTGAAGTCCACGCGCTCTGGGAGGTGGATCCAGCTGTAGGTCTCGTTCAACGCGCCGATGCTCACGGTGCGCACATCCTGCACGCTGCCCAGGTCCACCGTGATGGTGACGCCCTCGCGCCAGCCCAGCCACTCGGTGTTCACACGCTTCTCTTGCGCGGTGATGCCATCGACCAGCGTGAAGGCTCCGCCGTCGTTGTAGCGCTCGTTCGGCGGAACGCTGAGCGTGATGGGGCGGGCGGTGGCGAGGTTGAAGGAGAACTTTCGTTGTGCGGGGCGGCCACGAAGCAGGCCGTTTTCATTCCGACATATCGCGGTCACGGTTCGATCACCATTCACAATGAACGGTGCTGTATACAGGGCTGCTGCTGTGCTGCCCTCGTCCAGGACCACGGGAGGGCCAGGGCTTGGGCACCTTAGCTCAACCCTCACATCGCCAGCACCACCGGGGCTTAGCTTGAATCCAACGTTGTACAAGCTCTTGCTCGCGTTCACGGTCATCGCCTCCAGCTTCGGGAACTCGTTCTCCAGTCGCTGGATGAAGTCCGCCTCGTCGCGCTTCTCCTTTGGCGACCACAACACTTCAGCCAACGCCAGCATGCGCGGCGCGGCCATGTACTCCACATGCTCCGGCGTCAGGATGTACTCGGTCCACACGTTGCCCTGCGCGCCCAGGATGTACTCCGCTTCCTCGGGCTTCAGTTCGGCCGGGATGGGCTCGTAGCCGTACACCTTCTGCACGGTGGTGTGGCCGCCGATGGCCAGCGGTTCGTTCGCGGGATCGCCCTGGTAATGGTCGAAGTAGCAGTGGCTGCCCGGGCTCATCACCACGTGGTGCTTCTGCTTCGCCGCGGCCACGCCGCCTTCGGTGCCGCGCCAGCTCATCACGGCCGCGTTCGGCGCCAGACCACCCTCGAGGATCTCGTCCCAGCCGATGATCTTCCGGCCTTTGCTGTTCACGAACTTCTCGATGCGCTGGATGAAGTAGGACTGCAGCTCGTGCTCGTCCTTCAGCCCGTTGGCCTTCATCCGCGCCTGGCATTTCGCGCAGGTCTTCCAGCGCTCCTTGGGGCACTCGTCGCCGCCGATGTGGATGTACGGGCCGGGGAAGAGCGCCATCACCTCGGTGAGCACATCCTCCAGCACGGTGAACACGCTGTCGTTGCCCGCGCAGAACACATCATCGAACACGCCCCAGCCTTTCTGCACCTCGTACGGACCGCCCGTGCAGCCCAGTTGCGGGTAGCTCGCCAGCGCGGCCATCGCATGCCCCGGCATCTCGATCTCCGGCACGATGGTGATGTGGCGCGCCGTCGCGTAGGCCACCACCTCCTTGATCTGATCCTGCGTGTAGAAGCCGCCGTAGGCCACGCTGTCGTACTCCCTCCTGCTGTACGGGCCCACCTGGCTGCCGCTGCGCCACGCGCCCACGTCGGTGAGCTTCGGGTACTTCTTGATCCCGATGCGCCAGCCCTGGTCCTCCGTGAGGTGCCAGTGGAAGCTGTTCATCTTGTAGCGCGCCAGCAGGTCGATGTACGTCTTCACGAAGTCGACGCCGAAGAAGTGCCGGCACACATCGAGGTGCATGCCCCGCCAGGGGAAGCGCGGGTGGTCGGTGATGGTGAGGCAGGGGAGGGACCCGCTCGTGCGGCCGTGCTCCAGTAGTTGCACCAGGGTGCGGCTGCCGCGGTAGAGCCCGGCCTCCGATGGGGCGGTGATGGTGATGCCGCCGCCGGTGACCTGCACCCGATGCCATTCCGGAGGCATCAGCGTGTCGAACGCGACGCGGTGGAAGCTGATGGGGGTGGGGACGAAGCAGGCCAGCTCCGAAGCGGGGTGCAGGGCCAGGAGCTCCGCTTCCACCGTGCCCAGCAGCGGGGCGTCGGCCGTCACCACCCACGGGCAGCGCAGGTCGAGGCTGCCGCCGTCGAGCTGCAGGTCGGCCGGTGCGGGGATGAGCTCGGGGACCGCCTGGCCCCGCGCCACGGCCCCTGCAAGCAGCAGGGCCGCGGCCAGGTGCTTCCGCGCCCTCATGGCTTGGTGGCAGGCACGGCCGCCGGTGCGGGGGACTCCAGCAGCACCACCTCCAGCTTGCGCACGCCGTACTTGGCCTTCAGGGAGGCCCGCTGGGCCTCGCCCTCCTCCACGGTGGCGAAGCGCATCACGTCGATGTCGACCGCAGCGGCCAGCTCGGGGTGCTCGTGCTTCACGCGCTCGATCAGCTGCGGGGTGGTGGCCGCCTCGGTGGTGGCGAACACCGGGGTGAGGACCACCACCGGACCATTGCGCCAGTTGCCGATGGCCATGGCGTGGATGACGTTCTGGGCGTGCACAAGCGGCGCGGCCAGCAGGGCGGTGAGCAGCAGCAGGGTGCGCATGGCGATGGGTTGCCCCGCAAAGATGGCCCATCGCGCGAGCCGGTGATCGGGGTCACCGTCCGGCGCCGACATCCGGCCCCCACCTTTGTACCCGCAACACGCGCACCATGAGCATCTTCGGCCAGATCTTCGGTTCCCCCGCCCGACCCGCCCTGCCGGACGGGGCCACCATCATTGATGTCCGCACCCCGGCCGAGTTCGCCGGCGGGCACGTGGAGGGCTCCATCAACATCCCCCTGGACACCGTGCAGCGCGAGCTGCCGCGCTTCAAGGCCATCACCGGGCCCATCGTGCTGGTGTGCGCCTCGGGCCACCGCAGCGGACAGGCCACCGCGTGGCTCCGCGCCCAGGGCCTCGACCAGGTGGAGAACGGCGGCAGCTGGCTCAGTTTCCGCTAGGGTGTCGCCCGTGGCGGGGATCTGCCTATCTTCGCGGCCCCTTCGAGCAAGGGGATAAACAACCAGCGACATGCCGACCCGCATCCGCCTTCAGAGGAAAGGCAAGAAAGGCCAGCCGTACTACCACATCGTGGTGGCTGATCAACGCGCACCGCGCGATGGGAAGTACATCGAGAGGATCGGTGCCTACGACCCCAACCAGAACCCCGCGTTCATCGAGATCGACCGTACCAAGGCGCTCGACTGGATGCAGAAGGGGGCCCAGCCCTCCGACACCTGCCGGGCCATCCTGAGCTACACCGGCGTGGTGTACCGCAACCACCTGCAGAACGGCGTCAAGAAGGGCGCCTTCGGTCAGGAGGAGGCCGACCGCCGCTTCGACGCCTGGCTGAACGAGAAGAACACCAAGATCGAGGGCAAGCGCAGCAAGCTGGCCACCGGCGCCGAGCAGGCCCACAAGGCCCGCCTCGATGCCGAGAAGCGCAAGGCCGCCGAGATGGCCGCCAAGCTGAGCGCCAAGCTCGCCGCCGCTCCCGCGGAAGCGCCTGTAGAGGCGCCCGCCGAGGGCGAAGCACCGGCCGAAGCACCCGCCGAATAGGCGTCCCGCACGTTCCTGGGAGAGGCCCGCGTCCACAGACGCGGGCCTTTTCGTTCACCGACCTACCTTCGGGCATGGACCTGGAGAGCCTGCACCGCATCGGCAAGCTGGGCAAACCCTGGGGGCACCAGGGCGACCTCACCGTGCACCTGGAGGGCTGCGACACCGACGACCTCGTCCACGCCGGCTCGCTCTTCGTCGACATCGAGGGCCAGAAGGTGCCCTTCTTCTTCACCGACCTGCGCGAGAAAGGACGTGATGTGCTGGTGAAGTTCGACGACTTCCACGACCCGCAGAGCGCGGCCATCCTCGTGGGGCGCGATCTCTACGCCCCGCCCGGCCTGCTGAGCGACGGCAGCGACGAGAGCTGGGACCCCGACGAGTTCATCGGCCTGGTGGTGCGCGACGAGGTGCACGGCGACCTCGGTGAGGTCACGGCCATCGAAGGAACAGACCGCAACCCCGTGCTCGTGATCCTCCACGGCGAGCAGGAAGTGATGGTGCCCCTCGTCGAGGAGATGATCGTGGACCTCGACATGGAGGAGCGCACCCTCACCATCCGCACGCCGGAGGGCTTGATCGACCTGTACCGGGACCGCTAGTGGCCGCGACGCCCTTCCGCTTCAAGCAATTCAGCCTCCAGCAGGACCGCTGCGCCCTGAAGGTGGGCACCGATGCCGTGGTGCTCGGCGCGTGGGCGGATGTGGACGGCGCGCGCATCCTGGACATCGGCACGGGCACCGGGGTGCTGGCCCTGATGGCCGCCCAGCGCAACCCCGCCGCCCGCATCGATGCCGTGGAGATCGACGAGCCTTCGGCGGAACAAGCGGCGGCGAACGCGGCCGCGAGCCCTTGGGCCCCGCGTGTGCGTGTGCACCGCATGGATGCCCGCCGCATGCGAGCGAGCGAGCCGTACGACCGGATCCTGTGCAACCCGCCGTTCTATGCCGGTGAGATGGACTCGCCCGACGCCCGGACCGGTGTGGCCAAGCACGACGGCGGGCTCACCTTCCCGGAGCTGGTGAAGGTCACCGCGCGGTTGCTGGCGCCTGCCGGCCGCTTCGTGTGCATCATCCCGCTCAACAGAGAGGCGGACCTCTGCGCCATCGCCGCCGGCCACGGACTATCCCCCGCATGCCGTTGCGTGCTGCACTATCTGGAAGGTCGGCCACCGAAACGCGTGCTCCTGGAACTCGTGCACGGCCCGTCGCCGCTGCGGCAGGAGGAACTGCTCGTGGAGCACCGGCCCGGCCGCTTCAGCGAGGCGTACCGCAGGCTGCTGGCGCCGTACCTGTTGAAGTTCTAGCCTTCGACCTCCTCCTCATTGAACACGATGCCGGCCGCCTCCAAGGCGTCCAGGATGGGGTCGTAGATCTCGCGTTCGATCGGCAGCAGCACGCCACGGCCCTTCAGCCGGTCGCCCAGCACCAGCCGTGCCGCGAAGGCCAGGGGCAGCCCCACGGTCTTCGCCATGCCCGTGCGCACCGGGTCATCGCCCAGCACCACCAGCGAGGCCTGCAGCTCCTGGTGCCGGTCCTCCACCGTGTAGCGGAAGCGGTGCCACATCACCACCATGTCCTGGTCGGCCGGCCCCAGCTTCCACCTGGCCTCCAGCAAGTGCTGCAAGGTGGCCGCCGGGCTCAGCCCCTGCACGCCGATGCGCTCGTGGCCGAAGAGGCCCAGCCAGTCCAGCCGGTCCATCACCTCGCCCTTCGGGTCGAGGCCGAGGGTGTGGGCCACGTTCGAGCGCACGTCACGTTCCACATCGTGCGGCAGGAAGGCCTCCATGTACTCCTCCCAGGTGGCGTTGGGCCGCAGCTCCATCGCGAAGCCGTCGTCCGTGCAGCCCAACTGAACGAAAGCGTCCCACGCGGCGCAGAAGCCCGCCTTCCGCAGGGTGCCCCGCACCAGCGTGGGGATCTCCTGCAGCCCATAGTGAGCCCGGTACTTCAGCGAGTCCCGGTTCGCATAGCCGTCGAAGTCCCCGAAGCCGGGCACCGTCACCCGCACCGTTTCGCGGAAGAGCCGGTGGTAGGGGAGGTACTTGTAGCTGCCGTCCTTGATGTACCGGGCCATGCCGCCCTGCCCGGCCAGCACCACATTGCGCGGGTTCCAGCTGAACTTGTAGCCCCACGGGTTGTCGTCGCTTTCGGGCGCCACCAGTCCACCGCAATAGCTCTCGAAGGCCTCCATCCGCCCGCCCTCGCCGCGGATGCGGTCCAGGATGCGCATGGCGCTCATGTGGTCGATGCCGGGGTCGAGGCCCAGTTCGTTCAGGAAGATGAGCCCCGCCGCCTTGGCCTCCGCGTGCAGCGGCCACAGCGGGTCGGGCACGTAGCTGGGCGTGATGACGTGGCGCTTCAGCCGCAGGCAGTCCTTCACCACATCCATGTGCATGAAGGCCGGCAACATGCTGATCACCAGGTCGTGCGCCGCGATCAGGCGGTCGCGCACGGCCGGGTCGCCGGCGTCGCCCTGCTCGGCGCGGGCCACCGACGTGCCCCCGCCCACCAAGGCCCGCGCATGGGCGAGGTCGCGGTCCACCACCGTGATGCGCCACTCCTCGCTCGGGGCATCGTGGATGAGCTGCGCGATGAGCGCCGACGCGGAGCGTCCCGCTCCCAGGATGAGGATCGTGCGCATGACCGCTGCCGCCGGCTGGTGACGGCGTCCGCAAAGATGGGCAGCGCGCTCCGTTCCGTCCTTTGGCACAGGCCTTGCCAAGGCGGTGGCGGACCTACCTTCGCAACCCATTTGAAGCCATGCTACGCCCGATCCCCCTTGTCGCCGCCCTGTTCCTCTCCGCGTTGGCCGATGCCCAGACCAGCGACCTGGTGCTCTTCACCGATGATGGCGTCAAGTTCACCCTGGTGGTGGACGGAGATGTGAAGAACGAGAAGCCGGCCGCTCGCGTAGTGGCCACCGGCATCCGCAACGAGACGCCCGTGGTGCTCGTGCGCTTCGAGGACCTCTCCATCCCGGAGGTGCGCAAGCAGGGCTATTTCCCGCTCGGCAAGGAGTACACCGTGATGGTGACCACCAACAAGAAGGGGGAGAAGGTCTTCCGCCCAACAGGCGAAGCCGCCCTGGGCACCGCCGCGGGCGCTCTGGTGATCGATGAAAAGCCCCGTCCCGTGGGCTTCCAGGACGATGTGCCCACCAGCGCCACCAACCCGGGCGGCGGTGGAAGCACTGGCAGCACCGGCACCACCGTGGTGGTCACCGAGCAGACCACCACCACCCCGGGCACCGGGGAGAACGTGAACATGACCGTCGGCTTCAACGGCCTGGGCGTGAACATGAACGTGAACGTGACGGACCCCGTGCTGGGCACCAGCGCCACGACGACCACCACCACGACGACCACGACCACCACCACCGTCACCACCGACCTGGACGAGCCGGTGGAGACCACGGCCACGCGTCCGGCGGAACCTCCGGTGTACACCATGCCCGGCTACACCGGCCGCGTGGGATGCCCTTGGCCCATGAGCAGCGGCGAGTTCGCCGATGCGAGGTCCAGCATCAGCTCCAAGAGCTTCGAGGACACGCGGATGAGCGTCGCCAAGCAGGTGGCCACCGACCGCTGCTTCACCGTGGACCAGGTGAGGGGCATCATGGAGCTGTTCACCTTCGAGGAGACCAAGCTCGATTTCGCCAAGTTCGCCTACGACCACACGTTCGACCTGAGCAACTACTTCAAGCTGAACGATGCGTTCACCTTCGAGAGCTCGGTCGATGAGCTCAACGCGTACATCCGCGGACGCTGAGCGCCGGAACCACCGCACCGCCCCGACCATGGCCTCCCTGCGTCGACCGCTGCTCGTGCTGACCGCGACCGCCGCCCTGTGGGCGGGCTGCTCCGGCGCCAAGAGCTATGTGAAGAAGGGCGAGAAGCTCGACGAGGCCGGTCTTTATGCTGAAGCCGCGGACATGTACCTGCAGGCCCTGCAGCGCGACCAGAAGAACGTGGAGGCCAAGATCGGCCTCAAGAAGGCGGGGCAGACCCTGCTCAACGACAAGCTCGGCGCCTTCTTCCGCGAGGTGAACGGCACCGGCGACCGCGCCAAGGCGGTGGACACCTACCTCGACGCCAAGGCCTACGCCGACCGTGCCGGCCGCCTGGGCGTGGTGCTCGAGATCCCCGAACATCAGCAGGACGAGTACGAACGGGTGAAGGGCGAGCACCTCGTTGAGCTCTACACGAAAGGGCAGGGGCAGCTGGAGCACCAGGAGTTCCAGGCCGCCGAGGCCACCTTCGCCCGCATCGCCAAGCTGGAACCCGGCTACAAGGACGCCAGCAGCCTGCAGAACATCGCCTACCTGGAGCCGCTGTACCGGGCCGCCAAGAGCGACCTGGAAGGCGGTCGGTACCGCCGGGCCCACGAGGAACTGAGCCGCGTGCTGGCCAAGGACCCCGCCTACAAGGACGCGTCGGCGCTGCGCGCCGAGGCCCTCGCCAAAGGCCAGTACTCCATCGCCGTGCTCCCTTTCGCCAGCAGCGGGAAGCGCACCGACCTCGCCGCCCGACTGCAGGCCCAGACCGTGAGCGGCATCACGGGCTCGGGCGATCCCTTCCTGAAGGTGGTGGACCGCGAGAACATGGACCGCATCCTCGAGGAGCAACGCCTCGGCCTCAGCGGCGTGGTGGACCAGGCCACGGCCGTGCAGGTGGGCAACCTCATCGGCGCCAAGGCCGTGCTGATGGGCGACCTGATCACCTATCGCGAGGAGGCCGGCAAACCGCGCTTCAGCACCAAGAAAGGCTATGAGGCCTACAGCGTCCGCCAGAAGGTGCCCGAGACCGGCGAAACCGTGCTGGTGACCAAGTACAAGCCCGTGGAGTACACCGAACACTTCCAGGAGAACAAGGTGGTGGCCTCCTTCAGCTACCGACTGGTGAGCCTGGAGACCGGCGAAGTGCTGGTGAGCAGCGTGGTGGACGTGAACGAGGAGGACCACGCCTACTACGCCAACTATGCAGGCGACCGCGAAGCCCTTCTGCCCAGCCTCAACGGCGCGCTGGACCAGACCGACCGCGCCCGCCGCGACCTGCGCACGCTGCTGAACGCCCCTCGCGAGGTGAAGCCCGTGGCCTCCCTGGTGAACGACGCCATGCGCAAGGCCGGCGACCGCATCGCCCGCGAGGTGGTGGGCCACGTGTCCCAGAAGCTCCCGTGATGCGCCGCGCCCTCCGCTGGTCCCTTCTGCTGCTCGCCGGCGCATGCAAACCCGCCCAGCACGTGCAGCAGCCACCCCCGCCCGCGCCGGCGGTGCGCCCGGCCTGGGTGGACGGCCGGCCCGTCACCGGCGCCTATTACGTGGGCATCGGCATCGCTCCCAAGAACCGGCCCGATTTCCAGGAGGCCGCCAAGCAGAACGCCCTCAACGACCTGGCCAGTGAGATCAGTGTCACCGTGGAAGGCAACAGCCTGCTCTACACGCTGGACACCCGCGGACAGTTCACCGACAGCTACACCAGCACGGTGCGCACCCGTACCAGCCAGCAGCTGGAGGGCTTCGAACTGGTGGACAGCTGGGACAGCGGCACCGAGCTCTGGACCTATTACCGCTTGAGCAAGGCCGAGCACGCCCGCCTCCTGGCCGAGAAGAAGCGCGCCGCCGTGGCCCAGGCCATCGACCTTCACACCCGCAGCCGCGCCGCCCTCGACGCCGGCGACCTGCCCGGCGCGTTCGATCAGGAACTGCGCGCCCTGATCGCCCTGCGCGACCACTGGGGCGAGGCCGACCGCACGGAGATCGACGGGCGGTCCGTGGTGCTGGCCAACGAGCTGCATGCCGGCCTGCAGGGCCTCACCGCCGGCCTCACCCTGGGCAGCCTGCCCGAACGCTGCGTGCTCGAACCGGCCAACGGCCACCGCCGCGAACTGCTCATCCGCGCGCGACATGGGACCTCCGGGGTCCTGCGCGACATGGCCCAGGTGCCCCTCTCCGCCTCCTACCCAGGCAGCGCCGGCAAGGTGAGCGTGGCCAAGCGCACCGACGCCGACGGCCATGCCCGGATCACCGTGGAGGGGGTGTCCCTGGAGGCCCCTGCGCCCGAGCTGCTCGTCCGCCTGGACCTGGACGCCCTGGTGAACGGCGCCGGCGACCCGGCCATCGTGCGCACCCTCACTGCCAGCCTCAGCGTGCCCGAGCTGCATGTGCCCATCGACCTGCGCATGCCCCGCGTGCTGCTGAAGGCCGATGAGCGCGCCTACGGCTCGGCGCTGGCCAACGCCGGCGTGGCCCTCGCCCTGCGCGAAGAGCTCGCCCGCCGCGGCTTCCGCTTCGTGGACCGCGAGGCCGAGAGCGACCTGGTGATCGTGCTGGCCGCCGACACCCGCGAGGGCGGCACCACCAGCGGCTTCTACACCGCCTTCCTCGACATCACCCTCACCTGCACGGACCGCCGCACCGGCGAACTGGTGCACCAGACCGGCCGCCAGGGCATGAAGGGCGTGCAACTGGCCTACGACAAGGCCGCCCTGGAGGCCTACAAGAAGGGCGCCCAGGACCTGCGCCAGGACCTTGTGCCCGCATTGATCGCCGCGATCTTGTAGGAACCACGGGCATTCCGGAAGTTTGGCACGCCGTTCGCAAAATCGCAACCCAACGACACGAACCACGTCGACGACCATGAGCACCACGACCCTCCGCCCCGCCACCCTTGTGCTGTCGGCCGCCCTGCTGGCCGCCGGCATGGCCTCCTGCAAGCCCAAGAAGAAGATCGCCGAGAACAATACCCAGCCCCCCCCCAACGAGGTGGAGGTGGTGGTGCTCTGCTCCGGCCCCGAGTACTTCACCAACAAGGACTTCTTCCGCGCCAACGCCGTGGGCGAGAGCATGGACCAGCAGACCGCCAAGAGCAAGGCCCTCAACGCGGCCCGCGGTCAGCTCGCCGCTGACATCAACACTGCCGTCAAGCGCGTCGTCGACAACTACGTCAACAGCCGCGAGCTCAACAACAAAGAGGAGATCGCCGAGCGCTTCGAGGGCCTCACCCGCGAGGTCACCGACCAGCGCCTCAGCGGCACCCGCACCATCTGCGAGAAGCTCACCAAGACCCCGCAGAACACCTACAAGAGCTACCTCGCCATCGAGCTCAGCGCGCAGGACCTGCTGAGCGAGTACAACGAGCGCCTCAGCCAGGACGAACGCCTCCGCATCGACTACGACTACGAGAAGTTCAAGGAGACCTTCGACAAGGAGATGGAGAAGCTCAAGAACGAGCGCTGATCCACCCCACGATCGTGCAAGCCCTCCGGTGATCCGGGGGGCTTCGCTTTTCGACCCACCTTTGCGCCATGCGTCGGAACATCACCGCCGGAGCCGCCGTGCTGGCCATCGCCGTGGCCCTCGGTGCCTTCGGGGCCCATGGCCTGCGGGCCGTATTGTCGCCCGAGGCCCTCGCCCAGTGGCGCACCGGGGTGGAGTACCAGTTCTACCACGGCCTTGGCCTGCTGCTGCTGGCCGCCCTGCACGACCGGATCCCGGAACGCTCCCTCCGCCTGACCGGCGGCCTGCTCCTCGCCGGGGTGGTGGCCTTCTCCGGCTCGTTGTACCTGCTGGCCACCCGCGACCTGCTTGGCACCCAAGGGCTTACACCGTTCATCGGACCGGTAACGCCCCTGGGCGGCCTGTGCTTCATCGCCGGCTGGCTCCTGCTGCTGGTGGGTGCCCGCCGCGGACACTGACGGATGTTGGCCCGCCCACCCGGCCTTCCTCTACCTTTGCCGCCCTATTCCAACCCTACGGACATGAACGAGTTCGGCAAGCGACCGAAGAACGCGGACCTCTCCTCCATCGGCCTGGGCCTGGTGGGCGATGCCTACTGGAACCTCGAGCCCGCAGAGCTGATCGAACACGCCATCGTCAACGGCCAAGGTGTGTTCGCCGACAGCGGCGCCCTGGCCATCGACACCGGTGAGTTCACCGGACGCAGCCCCAAGGACAAGTTCTGCGTGAAGGACGCCAAGACGCAGGACACGGTGTGGTGGGGCGACGTCAACATCGCCTTCGACCCCGCCAAGTTCGACGCCCTCTACGAAAAGATGTGCGCGTACCTGATGAACCGTGATGTGTACGTCAAGGACGCCACCGCCTGCGCCGACCCCGCCTACCGCCTCAACGTGCGCGTGGTCGCCGAGTACCCCTGGAGCGCCCTCTTCGCGGGCAACATGTTCATCCGCCCCACCGCGGCCGAGCTGGAGGAGTTCACCCCCGAGTGGCATGTGGTGTGCGTGCCCGGCTTCACCGCCGATCCCGCCAAGGACGGTACGCGCCAGCACAACTTCGCCATCATCAACTTCTCCAGGAAGATGATCATCATCGGTGGCACGGGCTACACCGGCGAGATCAAGAAAGGCATCTTCACCGTGCTGAACTACGTGCTGCCCCAGGAGCGCGGCGTGCTCAGCATGCACTGCAGCGCCAACATCGGCAAGGATGGCGATACCGCCGTCTTCTTCGGGCTCAGCGGCACGGGAAAGACCACCCTCAGCGCCGACCCGGACCGCCGCCTGATCGGTGATGACGAGCACGGCTGGAGCGATTCCGGCGTGTTCAACTTCGAGGGCGGCTGCTACGCCAAGTGCATCGACCTCAGCGCCGAGAAGGAGCCCCAGATCTGGGACGCCATCAAGTTCGGCGCCCTGCTGGAGAACATCGTCTTCCACGAGGGCACCACCAAGGTGGACTTCAGCGACGGCACCAAGACCGAGAACACGCGCGTCAGCTACCCCATCCACCACATCGACAACATCGCCGTGCCCAGCATGGGCGGCCACCCGAAGAACATCTTCTTCCTCACCTGCGATGCCTATGGCGTGCTGCCTCCCATCAGCCGCCTCACCCCGCAGCAGGCCATGTACTGGTTCATCAGCGGATACACCGCCAAGGTGGCCGGCACCGAGGCCGGGGTCACCGAGCCCAAGACCGTGTTCAGCGCCTGCTTCGGCGCGCCCTTCCTGGCCCTGCACCCCGGCCAGTACGCCGCCATGCTCGGCGAGAAACTGCGCCAGCACGATGTGCGCATCTGGCTGGTGAACACCGGCTGGAGCGGTGGCGCCTATGGCACCGGCGAACGCATGAAGCTGAAGTACACGCGTGCCATGATCACTGCGGCCTTGCGCGGTGAGCTCGACAGCGTGGACTACCGGCAGCATCCCGTGTTCGGCGTGAGCTTCCCGGCCACCTGCCCGCACGTGCCCGACGGCATCCTGGACCCGCGCAGCACCTGGAAGGACAAGACCGCCTACGACCAGCAGGCCGAGCGCCTGGCCAAGGCGTTCAACGACAACTTCGCCAAGTACAAGGACGGTGTGGAGCCCGAGGTGCTCGCCGCCGCGCCTCGTACCACGGTGAAGGCCTGACGTGTCCGCACCCGATCGGTCCATGGCCCCGGCCTCCGTGCTGGGGCCATGTCATTCCGGACGGGCAGACCGTGGCCCTAAATTCGCAGCCCTTTGCGCATGACCTTCCGCACGCCGGCCGCCGGGCTGTCCATCCTCTCGCTTGCGCTGCTCCCGCTGGCGGCCGGGGCGCAGGTCCACGATCCCCTGGAGGGTCAGCGCCACTACCCGGAGCATGTGGCGGCGGACCTGGAGCTCTGGCGCAGCACGCTGCACGAGGCCCACGCCGACCCGTATCGGCACGTGACGAAGGCCGCGCTGGACCGCGCCATCGACGAGGCCATCGCCGCTGCGCGTGTCCCCCTCACGGCCGCCGAGGTCACCGACCTGCTCACACCCGTGCTGCAGCTCATCGGCGACGCCCACACACGCGTGGACCTGCCCGCCACCGTCGAGCGCTCCCTGCGTGAACAGGTGCCGCTGCTGCCCCTCGCCGTGCGCGCCGTAGGCCAGGGCCTCTACGTGGAGGAGGAGCTCAAAGGCTTCCGCTCCATCCCCTCCGGCAGCCGCATCCTCTCCATCAATGGCCGTTCGGCCGCCGGCATCCTGGACACCCTCGCCAGCAAAGCCCTGTCCGATGCGAACGATTCCCTGTTCCGCGTGCGCCAGGTGGAACGCGACCTGCCCTACCTGCTGTACCGCCACCTGGACCGCTCGCCCACCTTCACCATCGCCTTCGAACCGCCCAGCGGCCGCGCCCGCACCGAACAGGTGATGGGCCTCACCGGTGAGGAGGTGCGCCGCTCGGTGAGGCCGGAGAACGGGCCCCTGCTGCCATGGAGCGCGGCCCACCACGCCGACCACCACACCACCTGGCTCGCGCTGCGGAACTTCCATACGGACACCCTGCTGAACGCGGGCATCAAGCCCGAGCGGTTCGTGGAGGACCTGCGCCGCGACCTCAAACGCAACCGCTCCCGCGTGTTGGTGATCGATGTGCGCGGCGCTGCCGGCAGCGAGCTGGCCCTGGCCGAACTGGTGCATTCCATCTACGCCCTCAAGCCCTACCGCGTAGTGCAGGACATGACCGTGCGCCTCAGCGCTCCACCCAAGCATTACGGCCTGTGCGAGCCACTGCCCGAGTTCTTCGCCACTCTGGCGGCCAACTACCTGCCCGGCGATCACGGCCGCTACCACCTGCGCCCGGACGACCCGCGCCTGGAGTTGCTGGAGCCACAGCCCAACGCGTTCGACGGCAAGGTGTACGTGGTGTGCGACGCCTTCACCCGCGAGGCCGCCGCCGCTCTGGTGATGATGGCGCGCCGGGCCGGAAGGGCCAGCATCGTCGGTGAAGAGGTCGGTACCAACAGCCTCAGCAGCTGCGGAGGCCGCATCCTTCGGATGCGCACGCCCAACACCGGCCTGGTCTTCCACATCCCCCTCATCCGCTATGTGTACGAGGGCACGCCCCGAGGCCTGCTCGACCGCGGTGAACTGCCCGACCACGCCTTCGGGGTGGACGCACGCGCCCTCGCCACCGGCCGCGACCTGCTGCGCGACGCGTTGATGGAGATGATCATCGAGCTGCAGTGAGGACCCTGTCGGCCATCGCCGTCCTGGCCCTGTTCGCCGGCTGCGGTCCGGCCGCTCCGCCCGCCAGGCCTGCGGCCGCGGCCCCGTGGACCGAGCGCGCCAACGACGCCGCCACGCACTTCCGCAGCTGGCAAGGGCCCGACGGCGAGGCCGTGCTCGTGCTCGGGGCGGCCATGGACACCCTTGCCCGCCTGCTGATCACCGCTGCGGAGCCGCCGCCGCAAGGGCCGTGCGCCGGTCCCTGGACGGGGGTGCGGCCCAGCGCCCTGGAGCTCGTCCTGCTCAGCACCACGCACACCGCCTACGTGTCCGCCCTGCGCGCCCTGCCACGCGTATCCGCCTGCGCCTGGCCCGAGCGACAGCGCGACAGCACCCTGCGCGCGGCGCTGGCCACCAATGCCCTCGCCGGTCTGGCCGAGGGGGAGGGCGCCCGCCTGGAGCAGCTCACCGCCCTCGCCCCCGCGCTGGTCCTCGATCATCCGTTCGGCGGAATGGCCCGGCTGCCGCAGCATCATGTGGCGGTGCCGGTGTGCGAATACCTGGAACCGCATCCGCTCGGCCGTGCCGAATGGCTTCGCTTCTTCGGGGTGCTCACCGGCACCTCGACCGTGGCCGACAGCCTCTACACCGGCATCGCGGCCCGCTACCGCGCCCGCGTGCGCCAAGCCGACCCGGACGCACCCCTCGTGTTCGTCGGCAGCGCCTGGCGCGGGGTCTGGAGCGTGCCAGCGGGCAACAGCCTGATGGCCCGCCTGGTGGCCGATGCGGGAGCGCGGTACCGCTATGCGGACCGCGTCGCCCAGGGGAACCTCGATCTGCCGATGGAGGTGGTGATGGCCGATGCCCATGCCTGCACCCATTGGGGCGTGCTGGCCGATGTGCCCGTCCTGCGCGGTGCGGCCGACCTTCCCGGCGTGGATCAGCGCATGCTGGACTCCCCGGCCTTCCGCAGGGGCACCGTGTTCGTGGCCAACAGCGCGGAGGCCGACCTCTTCGGTCGCGCCATGCTGGAACCCGATGTGCTGCTCACCGACCTGCAGGCCGTGCTGGACCCGGCGACGGATCCCGCGCACCGGCCCACCTACTTCCGGCGCCTGCCTCAGTAGCGCAGGCCCGCGCGGCGGAACAGATCGCCCATCAGCCACGCCGGGCCGATCAGAAGGAACTGCAGGTCCTGGAAGAAGCTGGGCTTCTTGCCTTCGATGTGGTGGCCGATGACCTGGCCGATCCATCCGCCGGCGAAGAGGCCCAGGCAGGTGACCCAGAGCGGCAGAGGCAGCCAGCGCTCCATCAGCACCACCAGCCCGCAGCACAGCAGGCTCCAGGCCACCATGGCCAGCATCATCGGCTTCGACAGGCGGGCGTAGAACACCGCCACGGCCGCCACCGCCACCCACGCCCACACGTGCGGCGTGGCCACGGGGGAGGGGATGCCCCACAGCAGCCCCACGATGCTCAGGAAGATCACCGGGATGCAGACCCAGTGCAGCGCCTTGTTGGTGGGGTCGCGGTGACTTTCGCCGTAGGCCGCGAACCAGTCGTGGATGCTCCGCATGTCAACCAAGGTAGCGTTCGCGCAGCACGGCCACGTGGTGCAGCGCGTGCCCGGCCGTGGCCCAGCCGATGGCGCGCACGCTGATGGCGTTGCCGTTGGCCGTGCCGCGCTGCAGGAGGTCCTCCTCCTCGAAGCTTCGGAACAGCGCCAGCGTGGCGCTATGCACCGCCCGGTGCTCGGCGAGCAGTTCGGCCAGCGTTCGGCGTGCGGCCCGCGCCGCAGGCACCCAGGCGTCCTCGTCGAAGCCCGGCAGCGGGGTGGCATCGCGGCGCGCGAACCGCAGCGTGCGGTACGCGAACACGCGCTCGGCGTCGATCAGGTGCAGCAGCACCTCCTTCACCGTCCACTTGCCGGGCGCATAGCGATGGTCGCCGCGTGCTTCAGGCACGGCACCGAAGGCGGCCTGCACGGCGTCCGCGGCGCGCACCAGCGCATCGCACACATCCACGCCCGGTGCCTCCTCCACATAGCCGCGGTAGAAGGCGGGGATCTCGTCCAAAGGCGGGCGTGCTGTGCTCATGGGGCGATGACATAGGGGTGGCGAAGGCTGAGGCCGTCCAGGTGCAGCACGGCCACCTGAAAGCCAGCAGCGGCGGCCGCAGCGGGCAGGGTCGTGGTGCCTTCGGTGAAGCGGAGGCTGCGGCGTTCGAGCAGGCGGCCCTGGGCATCCCAGCGCTCCAGCATCCCTTCGCCCGGCCGCTGCGCGTCGACGAACAGGGCACCGTCCGCCGCGTGGCGCAGCGCCAGCGGGGCCGGGGTCTCGCGCGGGGCCTCGCCCGCCACCACGCCGTCGAAGCTCAGGTCCAGTACCACGGGCAGGTGGTCGCTCATGTAGTACAGCGCGCGCAGCACCGCGAAGGGCGTCTGCCCCGAACTGCAATCGGTGATGTTGTCGTTGAAGCAGGTGCCCGAGTTGCCCACCGGACGGCAGCTCCCGGCCACGTAGCTCAACCGGTCCCCGCCGTTCATCGCCGTCTGGCTCAGCAGGATCAGGTCGAACCGGTCGTCCAGCCCACCGCCGGCGCCCTCGCCATAGAGCGTGTTGGTGCGTGTGCTCTGCGTGTGGTGCTGGGCCATGGCCGAGTTGCCGTTCCAGCTGATGGGCAGCGTCAAGGGGTCGTCCAGCGGGTTACCCCCCCCGCCGGTCATGAAGGTGGTGTAGGCTCCTTCGCTGGCGTTGTAGATGTTCATGTCGCCCGCGACGAGCACGTTGCGGCCCGCGGGCAGTGTGTTCACGTGGGCCATCAGCACCTCGGCCATCTGCTGCCGCGCATACTCGTTCACCACGCCGGTGCTGGCCTTCAGGTGCGCGACGTACACCGTGATCCACGTGGTGTCCTGCGACTGCGGCAGGTCCACGTCGTTCACGTACAGGGTGTACACGTTGATGTCGCGCACCGCCGTGGTCAGCGTCTGCTGCCCATTGAGGGTGAAGCGCTCGTGGTCGTAGTAGAGCTGCTGCTGCAGCTTCACGGTGCTGCCCGGGTCGCTGATCTGCGGCACCCAGGCGGCCTGGCTGAAGCGCGTGACGCCGTTGTTGTTCAGGGCGTCGTTCAGCACCAGGTTGGCGCCGGTGACCGTGCGGATCTCCTGCACGAGCAGCAGGTCCGGACGCACATGGTCCACGATGCGGGCCAGCGTGTCCTGCCGCCCGGCCGGCACGGGTTCCGGGAAGGCCAGCAGGTTGTAGGTCATCACCCGCAGGGTGGTCTGCGCCCGCATCGCCCCCCCGAAGGCGAGGACCAGCACGGCGCACAGCGGCAGGGAACGAAGGCGGACGGTGGTCACGACCCAAAGGTACCCGTTGCGGCATCGCGCAGCAGCCCGGCCAGTTCCTTGGCCACCAGAGGCCACGCGTCAGGTCGGAGCCACCAGGTGCGCGGCGGCACCTGCGGGTCGGGCAGGGCGATCACCCCCACGAGCACCGCATCGCCATTGGCCCGCCGGTGGGCGTTGCGGGTGCGGCGGGCATGCACGCCCAGGCTCACCACCTCGTAGGCCCCCAGCCCCAGCCAGCGCGCCTGGGTCGCCATGGCCTGCGCGGCCGAAACGGTGCGCCCCCGCGCATTGGGCAGACCCGGCACCGCCAGCACGTGGGCCTCAGGCAGGCCCAGCGCGACCAGCCGCTGCGCGCGCTCCTCGGCCCAGGTGAGCGCGCACATCGTTCGGGTCCCATCGGCCCCTTGCACCCGCACCGCATGACCCGTCGCCGACAGCGCCTGACCTGCGCGGGACAGTGTTTGCACGAAGAGCAGGGCCGCAGTGTCGCTGGCTGCAACCGTCGCTGCGACTACCAACCGAAGATGCCGCACACCCTGACCCACGCTGATGTCCACCGCCCGCAGGGTGCCATCGGCCGTGCCGGCTTGCAGCGGAAGCGTGTCGCCCAGAAGCTGCCAGCGCACGCCCGGCAGCCCGGCCAGTTGCATCTGCCAGGGCCCGGCCATTGGCGCGCCGTCGATCACGAGCGTGTCGCCGGTGTGGAGGTATTCGCTCAGAGGTCGTTCGCCGCCGGTAACGAAGACCTGATGTATCCCGCGAGCCTGCACCAGCCGCAGCACATCCGACATGCGGTCGACCGGGATCCAGCCTTCCACCACCAGGGCCGGAGCGCCCACCGGGGCGGTGAGGGCCAGCCAGGGCGCCACGGTGAGCAGGGCGCCGAGCCCCGCGGCGGCGGCGAGCAGGACGATGGTGGCGCGGCGCCTCATGCCTCGTCGGCGATGGCATGGCGCAGCTCCTGCAGCTCGGCGCGCGCCTTGCGGTCGCCGGCCACGGTGCACTGCAGCAGGCCCACGTCGCACACGTGCAGGGCATCGTGCGTGCGCCCCACCTCGGCCAGCATCAAGGCTAGCTGGTAGTAGGTGGCGATGTGGTGGGGCGCATCGCGCACCAGCTGCTCCAGGTCGGCGATGGCGGGGTCGGTGTCGCCCAGCCGCTTCAGCTCCAGGGCGATGGCGTAGCGCAGGAAGAGGTCGCCCGGCTCCTCGGCCAGCAGGGCGCGCAGCTGGGGCAGGCGGTCGGTGCTCATGGGGCGAAAGGCTGTGCGCTCCATGCCGCGCGGAAGTCCGCTGCCGGGCCGATCCGTACGATGCGGCCCTGGTCCATCTCGGCGATGCGGTCGGCCAGGTGGAAGGCGTCCTCGCGGTCGTGCGTCACCACCACCGCGCCGGTGCCGTGGGCGCGCAGGATGCGCAGCACCTCCTGCCGCACCGCCGCCCGCGTGGCGGGGTCCAGGTCGCTGAAGGGCTCGTCCATCAGCATCAGCGCGGGGCGGCGCACCAGGCTGCGGGCGATGGCTACGCGCTGCTGCTGCCCGCCGCTGAGCTGGTGCGGGTAGCGGTCGTCCAGGCCCTCCAGGCCCACGGCGGCCAGCTCCTCGCGCACGCGCCGCTCGCGCTCGGCCCGCGGCCGGTCGGCCAGGCCGAAGCCCACGTTGCCCTGCACGGTGAGGTGGGGGAAGAGCGCCAGGCCTTGGAAGACGAAGCCCACCGGACGCGCCTCGGGCGCCACCCAGGTGCCGGCATCGGCCATGGGGCGGCCCTGCACGGCGATGCGGCCCGCCGAAGGGCGCTCCAGGCCCGCGATCAAGCGCAGCAACGTGGTCTTGCCACAGCCGCTGGGACCCACCACCACCAGCACCTCGCCGACGCCGAGCTCCAGCCCCACCCCATGCAGGATACCCCGCCCGTCGTGGGCGAAGTGCAGGTCGTGTACGGTGAGCAGGGGGGACAAGGGCGGTGCGGGTACCGCGAAACTACGGGGTGGCCGGGGCGTGCACCCTACTGGCGGTGGTCATTCGGGGTTGGACGCTGGCGCGCCGCACGGGGCGCGATGGCGTTCAACGGATTGCGGCTTGGCGAAGGGCGGGATTTTTACCACAAATGTTCATACGAAGCAAAAATGTTTGATAAACCACAAATGTTTCTACGAAGCACGAAACCCCGCCTTTTGCCAAACCGCTGTTAGCAGTAGTGGTTTTTTGTTCTTCCGTCATTTTGATAGTTTTAGAATTTTAAATGCTCCTTGTCCAACGATGAAAAATACTATTGTCCCAACGATAAGGTCGGGATATTTTGAGTTTGTCAAGTAAACAAGTCCGCCTGCGACAATTACACCTAAATTTACAACTACGTCATTAGATGTAAAAATCATACTCGCTTGCATATGTGCTTCTCTGCTTTTGCTTTTTTGCAGTAAATACAAACAAAGTCCGTTGCCAATAAGTGCAAGAATTGAAATAATTATGATTGTCTGAAATGTAGGAACTGTTTCAGTTCCAATAAATCGTCTGATTACTTCAATGAAACCAAAAATGGCAAGTGTCAACTGAAAATAACCTGCTGATTTTGCAATGTTCTTTTTTCGTGTCATTGTCCCACCAACAGCGAAAAGTGCAAGTCCGTAAACAATACTGTCGGCAAGCATATCTAAACTGTCGGCAACAAGTCCCATTGAGTTTGAAATGAAACCTGTCGTAAGTTCAAGTGCAAAAAAGAAAAAGTTGATAGCTAAAACTTGCCAAAGCAATTTTCTTTCTCGGTCGGTGTTGTCGGTTGTAACAGAATAATTGTCTGCCGAAACGCTGTCAATAAGTGAAGTGTCATATTTTAAGTTGTCAAGTCGCTGAAAAATTTGGTCGTGGTTGTCTGTGTGAAAAACGGTCAGCAGTCTATTAGGTATATCAAAGTCCAACGAGTTGATGTTCTTCAAGTCGGCAAGTTTCATCCGTATCATTTGTTCTTCGGATGGGCAGTCCATTTTTGATATTTTAAATGTCGTTTTTTGCATTATTTATTATTGTCGGTTGGGTCGTCCTGCCATTACTGCTAACGTTTTCGGGCTTTGCGTTCGGGCGGGTTTCGGAGCACAAAACTGTCAACCTGCACCACACTTGAATAGAAGTACAAAGCTCCAAGTTTGCACGTCACCCAGCCTGACGCAAAACCCGTGTTATGTGCTTGTGCCTTTGTCATACTTTTAGTTTCAAAAAATACAAGTCGTTTATATTGTCCCACGAAAAAGCATAGTCTTGGTTTAATGAAATGTCCTGTCCGTATGGTTTGTCTGTTTTGTATTGTAAGTTAGTTCCTGCTTTATAACTTTTTCCATTTCTGAAATCAAAGTCTGAAGTGTCTTGTGAGTAATTGTCTTGGTTGTAATAGTGTGAATGGTCTGTCGCAAGAATAAAATAACAAATGTCTATGCTGTGTTTCTTGTATAACTCAAGATTTGAAATGTCTTTGAAAACGTCATATCTGTTATTAGGTTCTCTGTGATTTTCTTTTTTGAAAAACTTCAATTCTATTGCGGCTGTTGTCGTGCTATTGTCGTCTTGATATTTAAGCAATAAATCTACTCTTGCTCTGTCCGATTTGCTTTTAATACTTGTTTCGTTAAGCGAAATGTAAGTTTCAAATTCAAGATGAAATTTGTCAGCAAGTCTAAATTCATAGAGTTGTCCTAATGTTTTTAAAATGTGTCCAAATTCTAACTGAAAAGAGCTTTCATTTCGTGCTGTTAGTCCGCCAAAAGCAAGTTTATGAGTTAGCAGTCTGTATGCAGTTTCAATGATTTCTTCTGTCAGTCTTATTTGGTTTTCTTTCTTCATTTGTCAATGTCTATATGTTAGTTCGTAGCGGTCTATTGGCATAGCACATAACGGATGAGGCTTGCAGCAGTGCGCTCGTGCGTTGGCTCTTTGGTGCGTTGGGGCGCATTGCTGCAAGCCGATGTTAGGTGCCGTCGCGTCTTCCGCATTTTGGTCCCGCCCATTGCTGCAAGGTAGTGGCTTGCTGTCAGTGGACAAGCGGGACTCAGAAACCGGCCCGTCTGTTCGCCTTTGGGCTTTCCCTGTTAGGCGCAGTGGGCACCATTGCGATTCTGGAGGAGCGTTGCGATGTTGACGTGGATTCTGGCAAGAGGACCTACCTTGGACGGAAAGAAAAGCAAGGATGGCCAAGAAGAGCATTGCACGCATACCCGCACTTCCGCAGCTGCTGAAGGACAAAATTTACAAGACCGGGCAAACACGAGGCGCTTCAAACAATGAGGTGTATCAGAATCGAGTGTTGCGAAACAATACGGTACTCATCCGCTACAATAGAATCGACATCGAGCCAATGCACCCTAGCGGGGCGGAATCATTCGAAAACGGGTATATCGTTCTCATATCACCCGAAACATATTTCGGCACCCCTGATGTTGAAGATGTGCTGCTCACGAATGGCTTGGTGCTAGGCGAGAATGCCTTGGTGTTTTACGAGTCAAGGGCACAGTGGCAGGCACATGACCCGACCAGTCATGGATGGGTTCCAGCGGATAGTAGGCAAGCTCCACTTGGAGGGCAGTATGTTGCGCGTGTTCCAGGTAGTACCTCAGGAAGAAAGGCAAAGCCCATCTATGAAGGTTTCAACCACAAGGACAGTAAGGGAGCAGGAATTCGCGTGTACGAATATGCAGATAGTCGTACACTGGAACTATGCAAGATGCAGCTCGAAGCAATATTCTGGCATTGCCACGATGCCCTTGCGGTTACGGTGTCAAATGGGATGAGTGAAGCTGACGCCGATCGGCGTAAAAGTCATGCTATTGAAGTAGCCATCCGTGAAGGATTGTTGGACTACAACAAGCTTAGAGAAGTACGCATACTTAATGCAAACGACATTTCTATCTGTCCGCTATGTCTAGAGCCTTTGAGCGCTCAGAGTTTCTTCAACCGTATGGAACAAGCGGAAGGGAGAGAGGTACTAGGGTTAACCATCACGCAGGTGAACCTGTTTCACGTCAACGAATTACGAGTGGGAATATTTAACCATAGAGCCTATAATCTCGGCTGGGGACATCACAAGTGCAACGTTGTCGTGGGTGATGAAGGAATCGAGAAGACCTTAAAATGGATGCGAGAGGTGATTGGGCGCAACGAGGAAGCGGGTCTACTTCCTACAGAGTAAGCTCCATCTGTTCGCGGACCCGCTTCGGCTTTGGTTCTGTCGGCATCGTGATCTCCTTTGATCTTTTTCCTGAGGATAGTCTCGCCGCTAGTAAAGACTGCGTACGTTCTATCCACTTAGGGTCGATTTCCATGGACACTGTTCGACGGCCAAGATTGAGAGAAGCCATCGCTGTGCTAGCCGATCCGCTGAAACAATCAATTACGATGTCACCGGGATGGGTAGTCGCTTGGATAGCATGTTCAAGCATTGACAACGGCTTTTCGGCGGGATGCTTGCCTTTGTATGGTCTAACAGACGGGAAGGTCCATACGTCCGTGAACTCAACGTTGCCATTGACATTGAATGGGCGAATTAAGTCCTCATAGGCGGGCATGGATTGTACATTTCCCGTTTCCAAGAACGCCGTGCAAATGCGCTCATACTGCTCCCGGCTTGGCACATTGCGCCCGGTTTCCCAGTTGGATACTGCCCCCCCGTGATTAACCTTACCGTAAGCACCTGTTATTTCAGTGAGCTGATGCCCTGAGAGACCTGACTGTTTGCGTGCATCGCGCAGGAAGTTCGCAAACCATGAGTTCGTCAAATTTCCAGGGCTAGATGGTTCCGCAAAGATTATTCGTTCGGTGTGCGCGTACCATTGCCGTAGAGCCTCCTTCTTCATTTTCTGTTTCCACCCGTCGAAGCCGGGCTCGTTAGGCTTGGTCCAAACGACTTGAGAGAGGATATTGAACTCTTCGGAGAAGAGAACTTCAAGCCTTGCTGACATCTCGGAGGAGCAATAGCAGAACAACGTGCCATTGGGTCTAAGTATCCGCTTCCATTCGACTGAGTACTGCTTCATCCAGTCAAGGAAGTCGGCGTCACTTTTGAAGGCAGTATCGCCATGAATGTTGTCCTTCTTTGTGCTGTGATAAGGTGGGTCGGTAAGGATTAGACTGACCGAATGATCGGGGATCTTCTTCAGGTTTTCGAGTGAATCCCCAACAGCAAGCAACGCTTCATCATGCTCGAAGCCTATGACGCCGGCAAGTGAAGCACGTATAGCGGCGAAGTCTCTGGATCTGTCAAGAACCGGGTATGGCTCACTGTTGTGCATGGCCTGCATGGCATCAAGTGTTGAGAAGGCAAGTCTACTGCATTACTAACGCACGAGCAAGAATTACTTATTCACATTGCGCTGTCGGCCGCGCTTCTTCTTGCCCTTGGCGACATACTCCACGAGTGCCTCAGCCACGATCAGGTGGTCACGACCAACCTTGTCTGCTTTGAGTCGTTCCTCGCCTATGAGTTGGCGAACGCGAGAAGGGGAGACGCGCAAGTATTCGGCCGCCTCATCTGTTGTGTAGAACTTCTCCTGTGCGGGCTTTTTGCTCATGGCAGGCTAGCAAAAGTAGCCAGCCGCTTCGGCTGCGTTACGACTGTTTCTACACATGGTGAACATTGCGGCGTTGGCCGCCGCCTCTTCAAGTCCTTTCCGGCGGAGCCGGTTCTTTTTCTTCAGTCCACCGAAGTTCTCGGGCGGCATTGGCTGCCGCCCTTTTCTGGGTTCTCAGCCGGGCCGGGTTCTGTTCTCAGTCGAGCGTGGGCCTTGGTAGCGTCGGCGTATTTTCGTGCGAGGGCTTTGCGCGTTGGCTTTTTCGCGATGGCACCTAACGTTCCGCCGCTTGACGCAGGCCCGAAGCGTCGGCCTGTGTTGAGGGGGCTTGCGACAAGGGGCTGTTATGCGCCTGTCCTTCTTTTTTCATTTGATGCCTTTAACACCACCACTGTCGCTATGATGGCGGCTATGTTTCTCGTCAGCTTTGGGAGCTACTGGATTGGGTATCTCAAGGGCAGGAGTAGCGATAGATAGGCTATCTCGTAGCTCCTTCAGTTCTTGCTCTGTCTTGATGGAGTCTTTGTCCATCTGGTTCTTTCCTATAATGACACCAAGCCCAAATATCGCTAGGACGATTATTGGGATGCTTATAGATAACCATGTATCGCTTACTCTGGACAGGAAGTTTGCTTTTGGTGGCTCGTAGATTCCAAATTTTTCCAAGTGATCAATACAGTGGTCTATCCTTAGCTTGGCCTCTTTCTTCAATTCTTCCTGTTGCTCTTTCAAGGAATAGCCCTTGATACGTGTTATTTCATTTTCTATTCTAAATGATGTGCAACTTATCAACTCGTGTTCACTAGATCCTTTCTCAAAAAAATTGTCCGCATAGCTCTTGATCCTCCATAACCACTCCCTGTGTTGGTTTGTGGGCAGTGTTTCTGCTGGAGGAAGACCGTCAATATCCTTCCTCATGTCTTTCAGTATACGGATGGCTTTGTTAGTGGTCATTTGGATGGCGCATAACTAGGGGGTTGTCCCAGATCCTGGGTCTATTTCGCCTATAGGGGTGGTACTATTCCACTATTCCGGGTGGTAAAACCCAGATCACGGTCAGCGGTCGAGGTCGTCCAGTGGACTGTTGAGCTGACCAGGGGCCTTGGGGCGGTCATGGTTCTGGATCTCGGTGGTTTCGCGGCTTGAGCGGGCAACCGGGTCTGAAGGTAGCGATCTCGGTACGCTTCTCCAAGACGTGGGTGGCGAACACCCAGCGGCCCGGTCACGGCCCTAACACCCGCCCCACCTCGATCCCCTCCGCGCACTTGAAATGCCCCTTGGGACACGCGCGATGCCCGTGCAGCCCACAGGGCCGGCAATCGAGCTTCTCCGTCGTCTCCACGAGGTGGCCGTTCGCGCGCAGTGGCCCGAAGCCGAAGGCGGGCACGGTGCTGCAGAAGAGGGCCGTCACGGGGGCGTTCACAGCGCTGGCGATGTGGAGCGGGGCGCTGTCGTTCACGATGTTCATCGCCGCGCCCTCCATCAGGGCGGCCGTGCCCAGCAAGCTGAGCCGGCCGCAGAGGTCCACGCCGCGTCCGCTGGCGGCGATGATGCGTTGGGCCAGGGCGCTATCCCCCGGCGCCCCGAGCAGGAAGACCGCGTGGTCGGGCGGCAGCGCCTTCACGAGCTCGATCCACTTATGCTCCGGCCATTGCTTGGTGAACCACACGGAGGCGGGGAAGAGGCAGACGAAGGGCGGATGCCCATCCCGCTGGGGCGGGACAGGTCGTGCCCATGCGGACATCCCGCTGGGGCGGGACAGGTCGTGCTCATGGGCTTCCGCCTGGGCCTGAGGCGTGGGGTACAGCCGGGGCAGGGGACGTGTGCCGTCCGTCAGGTGTTCGATCAGCGCGTTCAGCCGGTCCATCTCGTGGTGGCCGTCGCCGATGACGTGCTTCACCGTGCGCGTGAACAGGACGCTCAGCGGATTCTTGTCGTAGCCCACCTTTTCCTTCGCGCGCGCCAACACCGTCATCAGGCCCGTGCTGAAGAAGCGCTGGGCGTTAAGGATGTGGTCGTACTCGGTCCGGCGCAGGTCGCCGATCAGCCGGAAGAGGGCGCGGGTCTTGCCCCGGCGCTTGTCCCACACGAACAGCCGGTGCAGGAAGGGGTGCCCGTCGAAGAGGCCTTCGTTGCCTTGGCGCACCACCAGGTCGATCGCGGCGTCGGGGAAGTGGGCGTGGAGCTTCTCCAGCAGGCCGGTGGCCAGCACGGCGTCGCCCAGGAAGGCGGTCTGGATCACCAGGAAGCGCTTCACCGGGCCCGGGGGATGATGAGCACCTTGTCGATGCGGTTGCCGTCCATGTCCACCACCTCGCCGGTGAACTCCTCGGCCTCGATGCGGTCGCCGGCGGTGGGGATGCGCTCCAGGCGGCCCAGGAAGAAGCCGGCGACGGTGGCGTAGCTGGTCTCCTCCTCGTCCATCAGCGTGCGGCCCACGCGCTGGTTGAGGTCGCCGATCAGCACCTGCCCGTCCACCAGCCAGCTGCCGTCGGCGCGCTGCACGATGTGGCCGGGGTGCTCCTCGTCCTCGTCGGGCAGGTCGCCCACGATGGCCTCGGTGAGGTCGTGCAACGTCACCACGCCCTCGAACTGGCCGTGCTCGTCCACCACCAGGGCGATGTACTGCTTGCTCTTCTTGAAGCGCTTGAGGATGTCAAAGGCCTCCGCGTTCTCGGGCACGATGATGGGGGGCACCACCACCTGGCGCAGGGTGAAGCCGGGGCCGTCCTCCTGTTCCAGCAGGTCGCGTGCGCTGAGGGTGCCCTCGATCTCGTCCACCGTGCCGCGGCACACGGGGAACTTGGAGCGCAGGCTGGTGCGCACCTGGGCCACGATCTCGGGCAGGGGCCGCGTGCTGTCGATCCACTCCACCTGCCCGCGGTGGGTCATGAGGGTGCGGGCGCGGTGGGCGCTGAAGCGGAACAGGTTCTGGTGGGCCTCGCTCTCGGCCTGGTCCAGCACCCCCTGCACGTTGGCCGTGCGGATGATGGCGCGCAGTTCCTCCTCGCTCAGCTGGTCCGACCGGTCCTCGCGCACGGGCACCAGCTTCATCAGCAGGTTGGTGCTCACGGCCAGCAGCTTCACGATGGGGTAGGTGGCCAGGGTGAAGACGCGGATGATGGGCGCGGCGAAGAGGGCGATGGGCTCGGGGGCGCCGAGGGCGATGGACTTGGGCACCAGTTCGCCGACCACGATGGTGAAGTAGGTGATGCCGCCGATGACCACCGCGAAGGCCGTGTTGTGCGCGTAGGGCGCCAGGGCCGGCCAGCCCTGCAGCACGCTCTCCAGGTCGTCGGTGAGCGCCGCGCCGCCGTAGGCGCCCGAGATGATGCCGATAAGGGTGATGCCCACCTGCACGGAGCTGAGGAAGCCCTCGGGGTCGGCCAGCAGCCGCTGGATGGTGCGCGCGCGCCGGTCGCCCTGGTCCACCATCGCCTGGATGCGGGCGGGTTTCACGCTCACCAGCGCGATCTCGCTCAGCGAGAAGAAGCCGTTGAGCAGGGTGAGCAGGAGGATGACCAGGAGCTCCATGGGCTTAGTGCGCAAGGATGTAGCCGGACGTGATCTCGCGGAACAGCTGTGTCCACGACACGTCCGCGTAGCCACCGCCGAGCCGGACGATCACCAGGTCGTTCGCGGGGTCCACGTGGATGAACTGGCCCAGGATGCCTTCCGCGTTGAACACGCCGGGCGTGCCGGGAAGCCACCACTGGTAACGATAGTGGGTGACGCCGCCGCTGGCGGTGCTGGCCGTGGTGCTGGTCTCCACCCATTCGCGCGGAACGAGCTGCTTCCCTCGCCATTGGCCCTTGCGCAGGTACAGCGAGCCGAGCTTGGCGAAGTCGCGTGCGGGGGCGTTGATGCAGCAGAAGGCCTTTTCGAGGCCGTCCTTCTTCCGGTCGATGCTCCACGAGCCGGGGTGCTCCATGCCGAGCGGGGTCCACAGGCGGTCGCTGAGGTAGTGCGCGAGGGTTCGGTCGTCGCCCTTGGCGCGCAGGGCGCGGGTGAGCAGCAGGCCCAGCAGCTGGGTGTCGCCGCTCACGTACTCCCACTGTGTGCCGGGCGCGCGCTTCAGCATCAGCTTCAACGTGTACTTCTCGAGCTGGCGGCCATAGTAGAACTTGGCCACGGTGCCGAAGGGGTTCACGTAGCTCTCCTTGAAGTCGATGCCGCTGGTCATCTGCAGCACGTGCTCGATGGTGACGCCCTCGAAGCCGTTCGCCTTCAGCTCGGGGACGAGGTCGACGATGGGCTGTTGCACATCGCGGATCAGCCCGTCGGCGATGGCCGTGCCGATGAGCATGCTCACCACCGACTTGGCCATGGAGAAGGAGGGGTGCACGTGCCCTTCGTCGTAGCCCTTGAAGTAGCGTTCGTAGAGGATGGTGTCGTGCCGGATCACCAGGAAGGCCGTGGTCTTGTGCTTTTCGAGCCAGGTGTCGAAGGGGATCGGCCTCCCCTTGTGGGTCACCGTGCTTGGTCCGATCTCCTTCGCCGCCACCGCGTATTGGAACGGATCGTTGGAGGCCGGGAGCGGCCGCGTGGGGAATTTGCGGTGGTCCCTGCGGTCGGCGAAGTTCCACTTCACGAACCGCCCCACGGTGCATCCGCTGAGCCCCAGGGCCAGCAGGAACAGAAGGACCGGACGTGCAGTGCGCATGGGTTCAGACGGCCACGTTGTGCTCGCGCAGCGCGTCGTTGAGGCTGGTCTTTCTGTCGGTGCTCTCCTTGCGCCGGCCGATGATGAGGGCGCAGGGCACGCCGTACTCGCCTGCGGCGAAGCGCTTGGGCACCGTGCCGGGGATCACCACGGAACGGGGGGGCACGACCCCGCGCATCTCCTGGGGCTCAGGTCCGGTGACGTCGATGATGCGGGTGCTGGCGGTGAGGACGACGTTGGCGCCGAGCACGGCCTCGCGGCCCACGCGCACGCCCTCCACCACGATGGCGCGTGAGCCGATGAAGCAGCCGTCCTCGATGATCACGGGCGCGGCCTGCACGGGCTCCAGCACGCCGCCGATGCCCACGCCGCCGCTGAGGTGCACGCCCTTGCCGATCTGTGCGCAGCTGCCCACGGTGGCCCAAGTGTCGACCATGGTATCGCTGTCCACGTAGGCGCCGATGTTGACGTAGCTGGGCATCAGGATGACGCCGCGGGCCAGGAAGGCGCCGTAGCGGGCGATGGCATGGGGCACGACCCGCACGCCGAGCTGGGCGTAGCCGTGCTTGAGCTTCATCTTGTCGTGGAACTCCAGCGGACCCACCTCGTAGGTGTGCATCTGGCGGATGGGGAAGTACATGATCACGGCCTTCTTCACCCAGTCGTTCACCACCCACTCGCCGTCCGGGGATGGGGGCGGGGTGGACACGCGCAGCTCGCCGCGGTCCAGCTTTTCGATCACGGTCTCGATGTGGTTCACGACGTCGGGGTCGCGCAGCAGGTCGCGGTCCTTCCAGGCCAGGTCGATCATCTCGTGCATGGGACAAAGATGGCGAGAGTGGCTGCCCGCGAACCCAAGCCATCACGCACAGTGCCCTCGCGCGAACACATGCCAACGCACACAGTGCCTGCCTGCGAACTCAGCCGACGCACACAGTGCCCACGCTCGAACCCAGCCCTCGCTCGACAGTGCCTGCCCGCGAACCCAGGCCATCGCGCACAGTGCCTGCCCGCGAAGTCAGCCCTCGCTCGACAGGGGCTGCCCGCGAACTCAGGCCAACGCACACAGTGCCCACGCGCGAACTCAGCCGACGCGCACAGTGCCTGCCCGCGAACTCAGGCCAACGCACACAGTGCCCACGCGCGAACCCAGGCCTACGCGCACAGTGCCCACGCGCGAACCCAAGCCCTCGCTCGACAGCGCCTGCCCGCGAACCCAGCCCTCGCTCGACAGTGCCTGCCCGCGAACTCAGGCCAACGCACACAGTGCCTGCGCGCGAACTCGGGCCTGCGCACGACAGTGCCCCCGATCTTTTCTCTGCCGAATACGAGGTGCAATGGATCCGAGACGCCGAACGAAGCGCTATGTTTCGGGAACAAGCACATGGAGATGACAGCGACGTTCGAGGAATCGAAGGCTTGGCAGCGTGCCGGAGAATTGTTGGCGCTGCTGGAGACCCATTTTGGCGATAGCAAGCGGTTCTGGTTCAAGGACCAGTTGCTTCGAGCCTCATTGTCCATCATGAACAACATCGCTGAAGGCCATGGGCGGCCCACGAAAGCGGATCGCAACAGGTATCTGGTCATCGCCAAGGGCTCGTGCAATGAGGTGCGATCGATGCTCCACCATGCCCGTCGGATGGAGTACATGACCAAGGCCGATGTGGAAAGGGCCTTCGGGTTGTGTCAGGAGATCGGCCGGTTGTTGTATGCGTACATGAGCCCGACCACACATCGGTTCGGGCACCTCCCCGGCTTTGGTGGGCTCCTGGTCGTCGCCAGTTGGATCGAGGTTCTGCTCACGCCCTCTTCTTTCGGTGGTTGAAAGTTGCCGCGGGTTGGCTGAGCTTGTGGGAGAGCTACTGTCCACTGTAATGGGGAGCTGAGCTTGCGGGGAAGACTGTCCACTGTGTTGGGGTGATGAGCTTGCGGGAAGGACTGTCCACTGTCGTGGGAAGCTGGGCTTGCGGGGAGAACTGTCCACTGTAGTGGGGTGATGAGCTTGCGGGAAGGACTGTCCACTGTCGTGGGGAGCTGGGCTTGCGGGGAGAACTGTCCACTGTAGAGGGGTGATGAGCCTGCGGGGAGAACTGTCCACTGTCGTGGGAAGCTGGGCTTGCGGGGAGAACTGTCCACTGTAGTGGGGTGATGAGCTTGCGGGAAGGACTGTCCACTGTCGTGGGAAGCTGGGCTTGCGGGGAGAACTGTCCACTGTAGTGGGGTGATGAGCCTGCGGGAAGGACTGTCCACTGTCACGAGGTGGTGGGTATTTTGGGGGGAGTCCCCTCGCATTTCCGAGCTTCGCCGCATGGGACGTGTGATGGCCATCGACCCGGGAGCGCGACGCTGCGGCCTGGCCGTCACCGACCCCCTGCGGATCATCGCCAGCGCACTGGACACCGTCGACACGGCCGACCTTCCCGCTTTCCTGCAACGCTACCTGGCCAAGGAGCCCGTGGACGGGTTCGTGGTCGGTGTGCCGAGCGGGCTCGACGGCAACGCCACCGATGGCACCGCGCCCGCGATGGCCGTGGTGGAGGCGCTGCGCAAGGCCTATCCCCATTGCTTCGTGGAGGAGGTGGACGAACGGTTCACCAGTGTGCTGGCCGAGCGCACCTTGCTGGCCAGTGGCAAAGGGCGGCAGGCCCGACGCGACAAGGGCCAGCTGGACCGCATCAGCGCCACCATCCTGTTGCAGGACTGGCTGAGCAGAAAAGCTCGATCCTGAACGCGGAGACGTCAAGGCCGTCGACGCTGCGATGACCGCCGCCTCGGCGGTGTATTTTCGCGCCCCGATGATCCTTCCCATCCGCGCCTATGGCGACCCCGTGCTGAAGAAGGTGGCCCAGGACATCGAGCCCGGGCATCCCGGCCTTGAGCAGCTCATCGAGGACATGTTCGAGACCATGTATGCTGCCAATGGCGTGGGTCTGGCCGCACCGCAAGTGGGCCATAGCATCCGGCTGTTCATCGTGGATGCGTCCCCGTTCGCGGAGGATGAGGACGGCAAGCCCGATCCTGAGCATATGGATCTCGTTGGCTTCAAGAAGATCTTCATCAACCCCTACATCGTGGAGGAGGAAGGGGAGGAGTGGCCCTTCGAGGAGGGGTGCCTCAGCATCCCCGGCATCCGCGAGGAGGTCTCGCGCCAGCCGCGGATCGTCCTGCAATACCAGGACGAGGCCTTCACGGAGCACGAAGAGACGTTCGAGGGCTTCGCGGCACGCGTGATCCAGCACGAGCATGACCACCTGGACGGCATCCTGTTCACCGACCACCTGGCCCCGCTGCGGCGCAAGCTGCTGCAGGGGAAGCTGCGCGACATCTCGCGCGGGCGCACCGATGCCAAGTACAAGATGCGCTTTCCCCCCTTGAAGACCACCCGATGAGGACCCTGTTATTCCCCGGCCTGCTGGCCCTGCTGATCACCGCCTGCGGTGGCGGCGCTTCCGACCTGCCCCCCACCGATGACCCGGCGAAGCTCGCAGCTCCCGAGATGGGTGCCCGGATCCGCACCCTGGAGGACACCCTGTTCGCCAAGACCGTCTTCGACCGCCGCGGCGCGCAGGCGCTGCTCGATGTGTACAAGGCCTTCGCGAAGGCCTATTCCACGGACAGCATGGCCCCCGAGTACCTGTTCCGCGCCGCGGGCATGAGCAAGGGCCTGGGGCAGCCCCAGGACGCCGTGCAGCTGTACGACCGCATCATCAAGGAGTACCCGAAGTGGGGCCGGCTGGCGGACACCTATTACCTGCGCGCCTTCACCATTGATGCCGACCTGAAAGAGAAGGGGCGCGCCAAAACGGCCTACGAGGAGGTGATCGCGCGCTTCCCGGACCATCGGTTCGCCCAGGATGCCAAGGCGATGATCCAGAACCTGCAGTATACCGACGAGGAGCTGATCGAGCGGTTCCGCCGCATGAACGACAGCATCGACGCGGCGAAGGGCAAGGCTTCCTAAACCGCGGTCTCCTGCAGCGCGGGGCTCCAGTGGTGACCCCCGCCCCGCACGATGCCCAGCGGCCTGCCGGTGAGCTGCTGGCCGAAGAAGGGGGAGTTGTCCGCCCGGCTCACCGCAGCGGCCTTCTCGTAGGTCCAGCTTTCTTCCGGATCGAAGAGGGTGAGGTCGGCCGCTGAACCTTCCGCGATGTGCTGCACCGGCAGCCCGAGCGCCTTGCGCGGCCCGTGGGTGAAGCGTTCGATGATGCGCCGCAGGCTCATGTGGCCCTTCAGCGCGGTGTTCGCCACGGCGAAGGCGGTCTCGATGCCGCCCATGCCGAAGGCGGCCTGCCCGAACTCCACCTTCTTGTGCTCGATGTCCTCCGGCCGGTGATCGCTGACGATGGTGTCGATGGTACCGTCCTTCACGCCGTCGCGCAAGGCCTCGATGGTGACGGCGTCGCGGAGGGGCGGCATCACTTTGTACACGGTGTCGAAGCCGCGCAGGCAGCCGTCGTCCAGCAGCAGGTGGTGCGCCGCCACCGAGGCGGTGATCGCCAAGCCCTTGGACTTGGCCGCACGCACGAGCGCCACTCCTTCGGCGGTGCTGATGGTGGCGGCATGCAGACGTGAGGCCGTGTACTCCAGCAGGGCGATGTCACGGCCCAGCCGCACCTGCTCGGCCAGGGGGGCCACGCCCCGCATACCCAGCCTCGCGCTGAGGGGGCCTTCGTGCATCTGCCCCTGGCCCAGCAGCTCGGGGTCCTGTGGAAAAGTGATCACCGTGCCGCCGAAGACCCCGGCGTACTGCAGGGCGAGCAGCAGCAGCCGCGGGTTGCGCAGCGGCTCCTGGTCGTCCGTGAAGGCCACCGCGCCGGCCCGGTGCATGTCGTAGAGCTCGGCCAGCTGCTGCCCCTGCAGGCCTTTGCTCAGCGCACCCAACGGCATCAGGCGCACGAGGTGGCCCTCGGACCTGCGCAGCAGGTGCTCCACCCGGCTGCTGTCATCAATGACCGGATGGGTGCTGGGCAGCACCGCCACGGCGGTGAAGCCCCCGGCGGCGGCGGCGTCCAACCCGTTGATCACCCCTTCCTTGGTCTCTTCGCCCGGCTCGCGGAAGTGGGCGCGCAGGTCGACCCATCCGGGGGAGGCATGCAACCCCGGGCGGCGCAGTTCGCGCGCATCGCCCTTCGGCAGCCGCTGCCCGATCCGCGTCACGCGGCCGTCCTCCACCAGCACGTCCACATCCTGGCCGTGGACGGGGCCTCCGGGGTCGATCACGTGCACCTGGCGAAGCAGCAGTCGGCTCATGGGCTTGTGCGGATCAGGAAGGTCTCGATGGCAAGGAAAAGCAGGGCGAGCAGGATGAACCACGGCCACAGCTTCGTGCCGCCGTCCACTTCGTTCAAACTTAGCACGGCGCCGGCTTGCGGAGCGTCCAGCACACGGTAGGCGGTGAGCCCGCGTTGGGCCAGCTGCTCGCGGAGCTCCTCCACGGTCATCAGGTCCCGCGAGGCCTCTGCCCGGTCGTTCACCAGGGCGATCATGGCCACGGTGTCGGAGCCCTGCTTCACCGCGTAGGGTCCGGCCTGCAGGTCATCGCCCCCGAGCATCAGTTCGGTGCCTCCGGCACCCCGACGCGTCTCGGCCACCCAGGTGCGGCCTTCTGGTCCCGAGAGGGTGAACCCTGCCTCTCCGGCGGGCGGTACACCGGGCAGCGGCAGCTGCCGTTCGGCGCCCAGCACCTGGTACAAGGGCCCCGAGCTGCGGCTGGTCTCGGCCATGCGCAGGAGGGTGGTGACGAACAGCGCGTGGCGGATGAGCCCGCCGCCTGCATCGGTGAGCGGGGAGGCGCCCACCAGCACGCGGCCGTCGCCGGAAGAGGAGAGGGCCAGGTAGGGCTGCCCGTCCACCGTGCGCAGCAGGGCCGTGGCCCCGGCGGCGGTGCGCAAGGTGTACCGGAGCCGCACGGCGGGTAGGTCCACGTTGCTCGGCAGGTGGGTGAACACCTCGCGGTAGAAGGGCAGGTCGAGGTCGATGCGGTCCACGACGAGGGAAGCCGTATCCCGCGCGCCGAACTGCCCTGCACCCAAGGCGGCCAGCAGGGCGTTGTGATCGGCCACCGGCGGTTCCTTCGGGGGGAACAGGGCCACGGAGGCCCCGGCGGCCACCCGCTCGCGCAGTTGTTGGGCCAACCCACCGGGAACGGCGGTGCCGTTCACCACCACCAGGTCGGCCTCCTCCACCTGCGCCGGTTCCACCGCGCGCAGGTCGACGGCGGTGACCACGTAGCTGCTGTCGCTGCGGAACACGGCCTGTAGCGCCTTATCGCCGTCGGGCAGCGCGCCGCCGATGAGCAGCACGCGGATCCGGTCCACCACGGCATACGCGATGGGCAGCACGTCATCGAACACGATGGGCGGGTCCTGGATGGCGAGCTCGCCCCAGTGCGGACCGGCACCCAGTTGCGTGAAGCGGAGCACCGTATCCACCGCGGAGGTCGCCCGGACGGCGAAGGTGCCCAGGGACCGCACGCTGCCATCCACCGCAAGGCGCACCGGGATGTCGGTGAGGTCGGCGGTGCCGTGGTTGGTGATGCGGACGTGCAGCGCTTCGGGCCGACCGGCGCGGCGCACGGGGCCCTCGAACCAGGCGGAATCGATGCTGAGGTCGGCCGCTTCGCCGGGTTGGAACGGCACGATGAGCACGGGCATCAGCGTGTCGTTCGTCCACGCGTCGAGGTCCACCGCATGGCGCTGCAGGTCGGTGAGCAGGATCCTTCGGCGCCCCCGCTCGTCGCTCCGCACCAGGGCCTCGCGCTGGCGGGCCAGCACCTGCGAGAGCGGGCGGGCAAAGGGACCGGTCTCCACGCGGGAAACGGCCTCCAGCGCGTCATCGCGGCCCACGAGCACCTGCTGCCGCGCCTCGTAGCTGTTGGTGAGCACCTGGAAACGGTCGGTGGCGGACTGGGCGCCGATGAGCTCGCCGGCGGCCTTGCGGGCCTGGTCGAGCAGGCGCCCCCCGGCGTTCTGTCCGTCCATGCTGTAGCTGTCGTCCACGAAGAGGCTCAATGCCTGTCGGCCAGCCACGGCGCCCTCACCCGTTCCGCGGAGGACGGGTTGGGCGAAGGCCAGCACGAGCGCGGAGAGCGCCGCGCAGCGCGCCGTGAGCACGGCCCAGTGCCGCACCTTCCGCATGCTGCGCGTGCGGCGGGTCACCTCCTCCAGCAGCCGCACGTGTGTGAAGTCGATCCGCTTGAAGCGGCGCAGCTGGAAGAGGTGGATGAGGACCGGGATGGCCAGGGCGGTGAGCGCCCACAGGAAGGAAGGGTTCAGGAAGGTCATCCGGTGCGCAAAGATGCGGCGGATGGCCCGCCCTCCGGCCTGCGGACCGCACGACCGGTCCTTTCACGCGTCCCGCTGCTGTCAAGCTTTCCGGTCCGATCCGGTGGGTCTTCGGTCGAAGCCCCGACGTAACTCATCGAACGGAGCCTGCGTAACAGCCGCGCAAAGTGCCTCGCTCATGAACGCCTCCCGGTTCCTCCTTCTCGTGTCCAGCACCGTATGTCTGCCTGCCTTCGCGCAGTTCGGCGGCGGCCATGAGTTCACGGTGGAAGGTCCGCAGAGCCTTGAGCTCGTGGACCTCACCAACGACGGTGCGCGTGACCTGCTGATCGGCAGCCGCAACGGCCTCGTGGTGCATGTGAACCTGGGGCAGTCCTTCGGCCCGGCGCAGAGCTGGAACACCACCGATGTGGTGGGCCACGCCACTGATGTGGACGGCGACGGGTGGATCGACATCGTGGGCTGCGATGAACAAGGCAACACCATCACCTGGTACCGCAACGTGGGCACCTTCGGGCTGGGCCCCGCAGAGGTGGTGGGCAATGGCCCCACTGCGCTGGCCATCGCTTCCGGCGACCTCGATGGCGATGGTGATACCGACCTGCTGATCACCACCACCACCGGCCAGCTGCGCTGGATGGAGAACACCAACGGGCTGGGCCAGTTCAACCTGGGCGGCATCGTGGCCGGCCCTGTCTCCGCCGAGCGTGCCGAGGCCTTCGATCGCGATGCGGACGGCGACCTGGACGTGGTGTGGAACGACCCGCTGACCCATGAGCTGCGCTGGTGCGAGAACATGGGCGGCGCCTCCTTCGCCTCGCCCGCCGTGCTCGGCGCCGTGGGTATCGGAGCCCCGCGCGACCTGGACAACGACGGCATCGTGGACCTGGTGATGGCCAGCGCCCCCGATCAACAGCTGCAGTGGCAGCGCGGCCTCCCCAACGGCTTCGCACCGCCCCAGGTCCTTAGCGCCGCCTCGTCGGTGAGCGACCGTGTGCTGGTGCAGGACCTCGACCTCGACGGCGACCTCGACGTGGCCGTGGCCTCCAACACCCTCGACGAGCTGGCCTGGTACGAGCACCTCGATGGCCAGGGCACCTTCGGGCCGCGCCAGGTGATCGCCACCGGCCTCGTGGACCCGCACCTGCTGGTGGCCGGTGATGTGGACGGCGATGGCGATGCCGAGCTGTTCACCGCCTCGGTGACCCAGTACCGCGTGGTGTACTTCGACAACCTGGCCATCGCGGGCAACAGCATCGTGGGCCGTGTGTTCAACGACGTGAACGCCGACGGCATCTTCAACGGCAACGATCACGGGCTGTACAACATCCGCGTGGAGGCCACCGATGTGCCGGCCACCTTCACCAACCACAGCGGCATGTACAGCTTCAATGTGATCCCCGGCCCCTACGCCGTGTGGCTGCCGCCGGTCGCGGGCTGGACCAACACCACACCCGACCTTTACAATGTGACGGTGACCGCCCAGAACAACACGGCGTTGGAGCGTGATTTCGGTCTGCACGCCGATCAGGACGTGGTGGCCCTGGGCCCTGTGCTGACGCCTGGCGACATCCGCTGCAATGAGGTGGTGCCGTACTGGATCACGGTGTCGAACACCGGCACGGTGACCGCCGATGTCACGGCCGCCCTGCACCTCGACCCGCTGAGCACCTTCGCCGGGGCCATCCCTGCGCCCGATGTCGTGCTGAACGGTGTGCCGCAGTGGACCTTCGTCAACGTGCCCGCCACACACACGCGCCAGATCCAAGTACTGGTGGTGATGCCGGATGAGAACCACGTGGGCGAGCAGCTCGATGATTCCCTCGCCGTAGTGGCCCTGGTGAACGGTGTGGCCCATCCGTCCTCGGCCACGGTGGACAGTGAGGTGGGATGCGCGGTGGATCCCAACGACAAGCAGGTGCTGCCGCGCGGCACTGGTCCGGAGCACCTCACCGACATGGGCAGCACGCTGGTGTACACCATCCGCTTCCAGAACACCGGCAACATCCCGGCCGGGCAGGTGGTGCTGGTGGACACCCTCGATCAGGACCTCGATCTCTCCTCGTTGCGCATCCTGGGCTCCAGCCATGTGCACTCCGTGTCGCTGAGCGATGACGGCCTCCTCGTGGTGACCTACCCCGACATCCAGTTGCCGGACAGCGCGAGCGACCCCATCGGCAGCCAGGGCTTCTTCACCTTCAGCCTGGAGCACCATGCCGGACTGGCCGAAGGCGCCACCGTGCACAACACCGCCGCCATCTACTTCGACCAGAACGCGCCCATCATCACCAACACGGTGCTGAACACGCTCACCTTCGGTACGGTGGGGGTGGATGAGGTCGCCGGTGGAACGGCCCCCGCCATCATCGTGGTGCCCAACCCGGTGAGCAGCACGGCCACCATCCTGCTCGATGAGGCCTTCCAGGGCCGTGTGGAGCTGGTGCTCGTGGATGCCTCGGGCCGCGAGGTGCGCCGCCTGCAGCGCCGGTCGACGACCGTGGTGCTGGACCGCAGCGGACTGGGCGGCGGCTTGTACGTGCTGCACGCCCGCGACGAGGCTGGCCACGCCGCCACGGCCACCGTCCTCATCGAGCGCTGAGCGCCCGGTTGACGCCGAGCCCGAACAGGGCCAGGTCGTACTTCACAGGGTCTTCCGGGTCGAGCTGACGGAGCTTCTCCGTGAGCTCGACCACGCTTTTCCAGTCGTCCTGGGCGCGGGTGAGCAGCCCCAGCTCGCGCGCCACCCGGCCGGTGTGCACGTCCAGCGGGACCATCAGGTCCGCTGGTCGGATCCGGGTCCACAGACCGAGGTCCACCCCCTCGGCGGGCGTGCGCACCATCCACCGCAGGAACATGTTGATGCGCTTGGCGTTGCTTCCGCGCGAGGGATCCGCTACATGCTTGCGGGTACGGTCCGGATGGCTTGGTTCAAAGAAGCGCGCCTTGAACCGCGCGATGGCCGATCCCATGTCGCCGACCGCCCCGTCCAGCAGGAAGGATCCCTCCATACCTCCGTATGTGCGGCGGAGGTGCCGCACGCCGAGCACGAACTGCCGCAGGTCCGTTCCGTTGAAGGTGCGGTGCACGAAGGGAGCCAGTTGCGCCAGCTCGCGGGCGGAGGCCGAATCCACGAAGGCGCCGGGCTCCCCCTCCATCAGCCGGACCAACCGCCACGCGTTCGCGATGATGGTGCGTCGCTGCCCCCAGGCGATCGTGGCCGTCAGGAAGCCGATGACCTCCGCATCGCTCCGCGTGGCGAACGATCGCGGCACCTGCAGCGGGTCGTGCTCCACAAAGGCCGGCGTGGCGTAGCGACGGTACGCCCCCTCCAGCAGGCGGTGGACACGGGCGTCGGGGACCTCGTTCGGCACGGTGCAAGATGGCGACCATCGGCTACCTTGGGTGCATCATTCCGTCCGCGATGCGCACCCTCCTCCTTTCCACCGCCCTGCTGGCCCTCGCAGCACCCGTTGACGCACAACCGCTGTGCAGCACCCCGGGCAACGTGATCCTCTACTCCAACTACGACGGTGGACCGCTCGTGATCAATGTGGACGAGAACATCCCCGACCTGCGCGTGGGCATCGTGAGCTACGAGTTCGTGAAGATCGTCTTCACCGGCCCCTTCGCCGGTAACGTCACCCAGGTGATCTATGCGGGCTTCAACGGCAGCAATGACCACTGCGGCATCGGCTCCGGCACGACCGTGACCATCAACGGGGCCCCGAACGCGGTGACCGACGTACGCTTCGCGCCTCCGGCCACCTTCGCCAACAGCAACGGGTACGGCAGCATGATCTGCGCCTACTCCTGCGACGTCAATTCGAACCAGGGTGGTTGCAACACCGCCGATCAGGTCGCCCACTACTTCCTCACGGAGTTCGGCGGGGTGCTTCGATCCCACCTGACGCAGTACGGCTGTTGGACAGGGACCCAGGCGGTGTCCGCCGGTGGCAACTGCTGCGAGGACCCGCTGGCCACCGCGATGCCGGGCCATGCGGAACCGCTGCGCCTGCAGCGGACCGGCGACCGGTTCGAGCTGCAGGACGTGGATGGGGTGCGGGTGTTGGATGCGTCGGGGCGGTTGGTGCTGGAGCGTGCAGCGACCGCCGGGCGGGTGTTGTTCGACGCCACCGGCTGGAGCCCGGGCTCCTACACCGCGGTGGATGCGACCGGCGCCCGGGTGGCGCGCTTTGCGGTGTGGCCCTAGCTCCGATCGGCGGTGCTCACGCCCGGGTCGGAGGGTATGACCGTCTTCCCTGCCCAGCCATCTCCACCGTCGCCGCGATCCGCTTTTTCCTGGTCTCCTCGGTCTTTGCGCTCGTCACCCAATGCAGGATGATCTTCTTGGCGCTAGGCGGAAAGGCATGGAAGTGTTTCTGTGCCGTCTTGCTTCGGGCAAGGGCCTGGGCCAGGTCGGCCGGTATTTCCATCCGGTCCACGCTGGTGAGCGTATGCCATGAGCCATTGGCCTTGGCCGCTTCCACCTTCGCAAGGCCGGCAGCGGTCATGCGCTTTTGGGCGATCAGCCGCTCCACGTGCGCCTTGTTGATGGCGCTCCATACGCTGTCCGGCCTGCGTGGGCTCAGGTAGTGCATGGTGCGGTCGGCGTCCAGCTTGCGCGGTACGCTGTCGATCCAACCGAAGCAGAGCGCCTCCTGCACCTTGTCCTCGAAGCTCAGGTATTTGTCAGCGACGTGCTTCTTGTAGGTGATGAGCCAGATGCCCTCGGTGCGTTTGTGGTTCTTGCGCAGCCAGGCGCGCCACTCCGCGCGGCTGGTCACCTCCACACGTTCGAGCCCGTCAAGCTTGGTGGTCCGCTTCATCGGCCCATGCCAGGCAGTTCCATCACCTGATAGCCCTCCAGGCTGAACACACCCGCATCCACGGTGCCGACGACCACGTCGCGAACTGTGCAGACCATGCGGTCGTTGCCGTTCGCGTCCACCCACTCGAACTCCAGCGGGAAGCCCTGGATGTCGGCCATGCGCTGGGTGAGTTGCGGGTCGCCCGTGCCCACCACGCGCTGCAGATCGGCGAAGGGCGTCGGCAGGTCGCGGGCCACCCAGCCGGTCCACACCCCGTCCGCTGAGCGAGACACCACCTTCACGCAGCGATGTCCTCCGATCTCCCGGGTCTCGCTGGTCACCTCCACGCTGGGTGGATCCGTGCGTCCGGCATCGGCCATCACCACCTTCTTCTTGCGCATCTTCATCGCCATGCGGGCGCCCTGGCCTTCGGGAATCAGCATGTACTGCCACTTGCCTTTCAGGTCCACCAGCATGCGCATGGGCGGGTTGCCGGCCGTGAGCGCCTCGGTGAGCACATGATCGGGGCTGCTCCAATAGCGCAGGGTGGTGGGGCTGCTGCGCTGCTCCTCCTGGCCGCGATACAGCCGCGTCTCCATCCGGAACGAGCCGATGAAGCGGTTGGGGGTGAACGGGTCGTTGTCGTCCACCAGGGTGACGCCTTCACCGAGGGGGAAGGAACCCGGAAGGCCGGACGGGACCTGGGCGGCGGAGCAGTGCGCCACGGTCAGTGTGGCGCAGAACAGGAGCGAGCGCATGGCTGAAGGGATCAGGGGGTGCGTGCGTACCGCGAAAGTACCGGTGCCAGCAGGCCGGTCCAGCGGTCATAGCCTTCCGCGTTGAGGTGTACGCCGTCGTAGCTGAGCGTGGGGGCGATCACGTCCCCTTGGGCGAACGCGGCATAGAGCGGCAGCACCTCCGCACCGATGCGCCTGGCCTGGTGCTGTATCGCCTCGTTGCAGCGGCGGACGGCAGGGTCCATGCCCCGGTCCGCGGTGGGCAGCAGCTCATCCAGCAGGATGGGGGTGGACGGGTGGGCGGACCGGAGGGCATCCAACAGGGCGGTCAGGTCCGCATCGATGCGATCGACGGGGCGCCCCTTGAAGAGGTCATTGATGCCCACGTGCACCACGATCAGCGCCGGCGATGGACCGCAGCTGAAGCCCGCGCGCCGCATCACATCGCTCACGGTGCTCGCGCTCACGCCCCGGTTCACCACGGGCAGGCCGGGGAAGACCTCGGTGAGCGGGTAGTGCTCCAAGTGGCTATCGCCCAGGAAGATGATAGCGCCGCTGTCCGGGATCATGCGTTGGAACAGGTCGTTGCGCGCGGGTTGCCGGTCGCCCGTGTACCGGTGCACCCCCTCCGGGCCACGCCAGGCCTTCATCGCCAGGTAGCCCGCGTTGGCGGCGGCCAGGGCGATGAGCAGGCCGAGCACGATGCGGAAGCTCCTCCGGGAGGGACCGGGCCGTGGGTCGGACATGGGTCCAAGGTAACGGCCTCAGATGACCCCGTCCCGCATGGTCAGCTTGCGGTCGGCCATGTTCGCCAGCTCCTCGTTGTGGGTCACGATCACGAAGGTCTGCCCGAGCTCCCGGCGCAACTCGAAGAAGAGCTGGTGCAGCTCGCGGGCGTGGGCGCTGTCGAGGTTGCCGCTGGGCTCGTCGGCCAGCACCACGCTGGGCTTGTTGAACAGCGCCCGGGCCACCGCCACGCGCTGCTGCTCGCCGCCGCTGAGCTGCGAGGGCTTGTGCTGGGCGCGGGCCCCGAGGTTCAGCCGGTCCAGCAGCTCCTTGGCGCGCGGCTCACACTCGCCGATGCTGCGCCCGGCGATCAGCCCCGGCATCAGCACGTTCTCCAGTGCTGTGAACTCGGGCAGCAGGTGGTGGAACTGGAACACGAAGCCGATGTGCCGGTTGCGGAACGCGCTGAGGGCCCTGCTGCCCAGTTTGGTCACCTCCTCGCCACCGATCATCAGCGTGCCGCTGTCCGACCGTTCCAGCGTGCCGAGGATCTGCAGCAGCGTGGTCTTGCCAGCCCCGCTGGCCCCCACGATGCTCACCACTTCGCCCCGGGCCACGTGCAGGTCCACCCCCTTCAGCACCTCCAGGGGACCGAAGCGTTTGCGGATGGCGCGGGCGTCGATCATCGCCCCAAAGGAAGCATTCCGGAGCGGGGTTTACTTTCGCCCCGCCAACGCGCGCACCCATGAACCTCCACGAGTACCAAGGCAAGCAGATCCTCCAGCAATACGGCGTCACCGTCCAGCGCGGCATCGTGGCCTACAATGCCGACGAGGCGGTGGAGGCGGCCAAGCGCCTGAGCCAGGAGACCGGTACCAAGTTCTGGGTGGTGAAGGCCCAGATCCACGCGGGCGGCCGCGGCAAGGGCGGTGGCGTGAAGCTGGCCAAGAGCACCGATGAGGTGCGCGAGAAGGCCGGTGCCATCATCGGCATGATGCTGAAGACGCCCCAGACGCCCCCCCAGGGCAAGAAGGTGCACAAGGTGCTGATCGCCGAGGACATGTACGGCCCCGGCCCCAGCCCCATCAAGGAGTTCTACATGAGCGTGCTGCTCGACCGCGCCAGCGGCCGCAACATCATCATGTACAGCACCGAGGGCGGCATGGACATCGAGGAGGTGGCCGAGCACACCCCCGACAAGATCTTCAAGGAGAGCGTGGATCCCCGCGTGGGCCTGCGCCCCTTCCAGTGCAACAAGATCGCCACCAACCTGGGCCTCACCGGCACGGCGAAGAAGGAGATGGTGAAGTTCGTGGCCGCGCTGTACAAGGCCTACGAAGGCTGCGACGCCGCCATGTTCGAGATCAACCCGGTGCTGAAGATGAGCGATGACCGCATCGCTGCGGTGGACGCCAAGGTGCGCCTGGACGGCAACGGACTCTACCGCCACCCGGAGTACGCCGACATGCGCGACAAGACCGAGGAGGACCCCATCGAGGTGGAGGCCGGTGAGGCCGGGCTCAACTATGTGCGTCTTGACGGCAACGTGGGCTGCATGGTGAACGGCGCCGGCCTGGCCATGGCCACCATGGACATCATCAAGCTCAGCGGTGGCGAGCCCGCCAACTTCCTCGACGTGGGCGGCACCGCCGACGCGGCGCGTGTGGAAAAGGCCTTCCGGATCATCCTGAAGGACGAGCGGGTGAAGGCGATCCTGGTGAACATCTTCGGCGGCATCGTGCGCTGCGACCGCGTGGCGCAGGGCGTGGTGGACGCCTACAAGAACATCGGCGACATCAAGGTGCCGATCATCGTGCGCCTGCAGGGCACCAACGCCGAGGAGGCCAAGAAGCTGATCGACGCCAGCGGCCTGAAGGTGCTCAGCGCCGTAGCGCTCCAGGAGGCCGCCGACCGTGTGAAGGAGGTGCTGGCCTGAAGGAGGCCCCATGAACATCCTGCTGCTCCACGGCGCGCTCGGTACGAAGCGCCAGCTCGCCTTCCTGGCCGACGGCCTCGATCATGTCCACTGCCGCAGCCTCACCTTCACCGGCCACGGGGAGAAGGAGGCCCCGCCCGACGGGTTGTCCTTCGACCATTTCCTGCACGACATCGACGGGGCCTTGGAGAAGGTGAACGGTGCGGTGCACCTGTTCGGCTACAGCATGGGCGGGTATGCCGCCTTGCTCTGGGCCGCCCGGTATCCGGGTCGCGTCGCCTCGGTGACCACCCTGGGCACCAAGCTTGTGTGGACCGCCGAGGGTCTACAGAAGGAACTCAAGAAGCTCGACCCGGCGGCGATGGAGGAGAAGGTGCCGGAGTTCGCAATGGGCCTCGCCGCTTCGCACGGTCCCGAACGCTGGAAGGACCTGGTGAAGCGCACCGCCGACCTCATGACCGGCCTGGCCGCGCAGCCCCTGCTCACCAACGAGGTGCTGGCCGCCATCGAATGCCCCGTGCTGCTGATCGTGGGCGACCGCGACACCACCGCAGGCCCTGAGGACACCCTGCTCACCGCCCGCAAGCTGATGGATGCCGGGGTGATGGTGCTGCCCCGGACACGCCACCCCTTCGAGGAGGTGGACCTCGACCTGCTGATCACGCAGCTGTCGCGGTTCTGGGAGGGGACCGATGGGGTGTGATCACCAGATCTTCTTTGTGCTCTCCCAACCGTGCACCATCTGGTAGTAGCGGCGGTGTTCAGCCGTGACCTGGACCTCTGCGAAGCGGTAGTTCGCCATCCAATGGTAGGGGCCCTTGCGCTTCTTCCGGCTCACCGCCACTTGAACATGGCGCACTGGTACATCGAACTGTTCTCCGACCGTGTAACTGCCGATGCGCAAGGTGTCCCGAGGGCCGATGGTGAAGGTGCCGCCCAGCAGTCCCGGTGAAGGATCCTGGACGAGAACGTGCACCTGGCACGTCCACTTCGTCGGGTTCACCAGGAACACCTCGTTCACGAACAGCTTCTGGCAGATGGCCACCTTCGGGCTCGCGGACGGGCTCTTCCGTGGGGCCGAAGGGCTCCACCGGCGCGGTGAAGGTGGTGCCCGGGCTTGGGATCATATGAAGATCGTCGTGGCCCTGCTCGCTGAAGCCCGTGCGGTTCCCCTGGTCGTCGAAGGTGGTGGTGCTGCGGTACCACTGGATCCCCGCATCGGGCGCATCGCTGAACTCCGAACGGCTCACCGCGCCGTTGGGGTGGTATTCGAAATGGACCGATGCGTGCCCGGCGATCCGGCGCGTGTGGTGGTCGACGAGCACCGCGCCCGACCGTGTATAGGCCCGGCTGCGGCCGAACCGCCCGTCCTTGTCCGTCCATTCCTCCGTGCTCACCTGGCCGGTGGTGAAGTAGTGCTGCACCACCCGCCCACTGTCGGTCTCCACCGTGCGCACCCGGCCTTGGGCACGCATGGTCGGGCAGGTGACAACGACAAGGACCAGAAGCACGAAGGCTCGCATGGCCCGAAGGTGCCAAACATCAGGCCAAGCCGTCGCATCTTCGCGGACCCGGCCCTGGGGGCACCTGCATGCAAAAAAAGAAGAAGATCCAGAAACTGCTCGTCGCCAACCGGGGCGAGATCGCCCTCCGTGTGATGCGCAGCGCCCGCGAGATGGGCATCAGCACCGTGGCCGTGTACTCCGAGGCCGATCGGAACGCGCCCTTCGTGCGCTTCGCCGACGAGGCCGTGTGCATCGGTCCGGCGCCCAGCAAGGAGAGCTACCTGGTGATCGACAAGCTTGTGCAGGTCTGCACGGACCTGAAGGTGGATGCCGTGCACCCTGGCTACGGCTTCCTCAGCGAGAACGGGGCCTTCGCCCAGGCCTTGGAGAAGGCCGGCGTGATCTTCGTAGGGCCCACGCCCCACGCCATGAAGGTGATGGGCGACAAGCTCGCCGCCAAGGAGGCCGTCAAGGCCTTCGGCGTGCCCCTGGTGCCCGGTACCGAGGGCGCCGTGAGCGGCCTGGAGGAGGCCATGAAGGTGGCGAAGACCATCACCTTCCCGATCCTCATCAAGGCGGCGGCCGGTGGGGGCGGCAAGGGCATGCGCGTGGTGAACGCCGAGCCCGAGCTGAAGGAGAGCCTGGAGCGCGCGATCAGCGAGGCGCAGAACGCCTTCGGCGACGGCAGCGTGTTCATCGAGAAGTACGTGGCCGGTCCGCGCCACATCGAGGTGCAGGTGATGGCCGACACCCACGGCAACGTGTGCTACTTATTCGAGCGTGAGTGCAGCGTGCAGCGCCGGCACCAGAAGGTGGTGGAGGAGGCCCCCAGCGCCGTGCTGACCCCCGAGCTGCGCAAGCGCATCGGCGAGGCCGCGGTGAGCGTGGCCAAGAGCGTGGATTATGTGGGCGCAGGCACCGTGGAGTTCCTGCTCGATGAGCGGCGCGACTTCTTCTTCATGGAGATGAACACCCGCCTGCAGGTGGAGCATCCCGTGACCGAGATGATCACCGGCCTCGACCTGGTGAAGCTGCAGATCCGCGTGGCCGAAGGGGAGAAGCTGCCCTTTGCGCAGGACGACCTGGCCATCAACGGCCACGCGATCGAGATCCGCGTGTACGCCGAGGACCCGGCCAACAACTTCCTGCCTGATATCGGCACGCTCACCACCTACCGACCGCCGCAGGGCCCCGGGGTCCGCGTGGACGACGGCTTCGAAGAGGGGATGACCATCCCGATCCACTACGACCCCATGATCGCCAAGCTGATCACCCACGGGGCTACCCGCGAAGAGGCCATCGCTCGCATGGAACGGGCCATCGACGACTATGCCATCGGCGGGGTGGAGACCACGCTGCCGTTCTGCCGCTTCACCATGGGGCACGAGGCCTTTCGCAAGGGGGCCTACGACACGCACTTCGTGCGCGACCATTTCCGGCCCGAGGTGCTGGATGGCTCCGATCCGGTGGAGGAGCAGGCCGCTGCGGCCATTGCCGCCGGGATCCTGGACGGCCGCTCCGGGTCCGTAGCTGTGGCACCGGCCGTCGCCCAGGGTCCGTCCCTGTGGAAACTTCGCAGGCGCTAAGCGGGTACAAGGGGCAAGAACGGCCCCACCTTTGCGTTGTTCCGTCGTCCCCATCGGGGGTCCCATGGCTCGATCGCTCGCGCTCGCCCTGCTTCTGCTGACCTGGTGGTCGCCTCTGGCCGCCCAGGAGGGTTCCCCGTATCCGTTCATCACCCTTCGGGTGGAGAACGGGGATACCGTGCCTACCATCCTGCTGCCCGAGAAACGTGTCGAAGGCTTCACCAGCGCGAAGGCACGACGGCAGGCCGCGCGCTACGACCGGCTGGTGCGCAACGTGGTGAAGGTGTATCCCTATGCACGCGTCAGCGCCGAGCTGCTGGAGCAATATGGCTACGAGTCGTCCGCGCTGAAGAGCGACAGGGACCGCGATCTGTACATGAAAATGGCGGAGGCCGAGCTGCGGGCGGAGTTCGAGGCGGAGATCACCGACCTCACCATCACGCAGGGGGGCATCCTCATCAAGCTCATCGACCGCGAGACCGGCAGCACCGGCTATGAGCTGGTGAAGCGGTTGCGCGGGAGCTTCCAGGCCTTCATCTGGCAGGGTGTGGCGAAGCTCTTCGGCAACGACCTGAAGGACGACTACGATGCGTTGGGCGAGGATGCCCTGATCGAACAGATCGTTCACCGCATCCAGGCCGGCGAGCTGGCGGTGGCCGCCCGGGAGGCGCGCACCCCCAAGGCCACCGCGCGGCTGGAGAAACGCAAGGCGCGGTTGTTCAAGCGGTACGGACTGACGGCCTCGGACCTGGTGCATTGACCGGTCGTCCAGAGCCGGTGCTCCTCATGGTCGGAACCGGCGCACCATCACGTGGTCGTCCATCACGAAGCCGCCACCGATGTCGAGCACCTCGTCCCGTTCGATCGTGAAGCCGTGTCGGGCGTAGAACTCCTTCGCGGGGTTCTGCTTGTTCACGTTCAGTTCCACGGCGGTATCCCCGGCCTTCATGGCCTCGATCAATACCGCTTCCAGCAGGACATGTCCCACGCCGGCGCCCTTCACCGCGGGCAGCACGTACAGTTTGTGCAACCGTGACCGGCCGGGGGCATACCGATGCTCGAAGCCCGCGAACCCGACGGGCGTGCCCGCCTGCTCCGCGATGAGGAAGCGGTGCCCCTTCGGGCCGAACTGCTCCTCGAGCGCGGGGGTGCCGTACATGCGGTCAAGCATGTAGGCGATCTGCGCCGGGCTGATGATGCCCGAGTACGCCACCGGCCATGCGGCGTGCGCGATGGCTTGGATCAGCGGGATGTCGGCTGCAGTGGCCGGACGGATCCTCACGGAGCTCAGAGACGGAACATGCATCCCAAGGTGAGACCGCCGGTGTAAAGGCGATCCGATATGGGTGTGTCGCTTAACACCATCGCCTGATACCGGGCTTGTGGCGCCAAGCGCAGTTCCCAACGCCGGCCCATGTGGTAGTGCAGGTTCAGTTCCCCAACAGCGGAGATCGTCATCCTTCGAAGCTCTTCGTATGGAGCGCTGTTTCGTTCCAGGTCCTCCAAGCCATCAGGCCCGAACAACTCGATGACGGTATAGGCATCGAGCAAGAGATCACCGGCAACGCCCAACGCCGGCTCGAACTGGAACCGGCCACTTCCGATGCGATAGCGCACAAGCAGGGGCAGGCTCATGTACTGGTAGTGGTAGTTGATTCGGCCGGACTCCGCGAGCGTCGGGTCCACTTCTTCCGGATCCACTGAAACGACGGGCATTCTGTCCGTCCGGTATCCAAGGTCGAGGAATTGCGGTCCCGAGGCCAGGGACCAATGCGGGCTCAGGTCGAAGGTCACATCAACTCCGCCGCCGAATACAGGCGCGGGCTCCTCCAGGTCATCCCGAAGGGCGATGAGCGTACCGTTGTAGGTGCTGCTCCCATCGCTGACCAATTGCCGATAGCCTGCGCCAACGATGCCTGATGCGCCGATCCGCCACTTCGAGCGCACGATGCTGCTGTCCTGGGCCAGCACTACCGTCGTCAGGAACAAAAGGACGATGGCGGCCCACCTGCGCATGGTCACTTCTTGAACGCCGGTGCCACCACCAAGTCCTTGCTCCCGGCGGTGTACTGGTAGAAGCCCTCGCCGCTCTTCACACCGAGCTTGCCGGCGGTCACCATCTGCACGAGCAGGGGGCAGGGGGCGTACTTGGGGTTGCCGAAGCCCTCGTGCAGCACACGCAGGATCGCCAGGCAGGTGTCGAGCCCGATGAAGTCGGCCAGCTGCAACGGACCCATGGGATGCGCCATGCCCAGCTTCATCACCGTGTCGATCTCGGCCACGCCGCCCACGCCCTGGAAGAGCGTCTCGATGGCCTCGTTGATCATGGGCATCAGGATCCGGTTGCTCACGAATCCGGCGTGGTCGTTCACCTCCACGGGCACCTTGCCGATGGCCGTGCTCAGGTCCATGATCGTTCTGGTGACGGCGTCGGTGGTGGTGTAGCCGCGGATCACCTCCACCAGTTTCATCACGGGCACGGGGTTCATGAAGTGCATGCCGATCACTTCGGCCGGGCGCTGGGTGGCGGCTGCGATGCGCGTGATGCTGATGCTGCTCGTGTTGGTGGCCAGGATGCAGCCTTTGGGGGCGTTCGCATCGATGTCACGGAAGATCTTGAGCTTCAGGTCCACGTTCTCGGTGGCGGCCTCCACCACCAGATCGGCGGTCCTCACCCCCACGGCCATGTCGGTGCTGGTGGCGATGCGGGCCAACGCCGCCTGCTTCCCCTCCTCGGTGAGGGTGCCCTTCGCCACCTGGCGGTCCAGGTTGCGCGCGATCGTGGCCACGGCCTTGTCCAGCCGGTCCTGGGCGATGTCGATGAGGGTGACGTCGTACCCGCCCTGGGCGAACACGTGGGCGATGCCATTGCCCATTTGGCCGGCACCGATGACGGAGATGTTCTTCATGGATAGGGGCGTGAAAATAGGGCGCGGACGGGTCGGGGTGATCCTTGCCTACTTGCCGTCGCCCTTCAACATGATGATGACCGTGTAGGCGAGGATCTTGAGGTCCACGGCCAGGCTCATGTTCTCGATGTACAGGATGTCGTACTTGAGGCGGCGCACCATCTGCTCCACGTTCTCGGCATAGCCGAACTTCACCTGGCCCCAGCTGGTGATGCCCGGGCGCACCTTGTGCAGGTGGCGGTAGTGGGGGGCCACTTCCATGATGCGGTCGATGAAGAACTGCCGTTCGGGGCGCGGCCCCACCAGGCTCATGTCGCCCTTCAGCACGTTCCAGAACTGGGGCAGCTCGTCCAGCCGGGTGCGCCGCAGGAAGCGCCCGATGGGGGTGATGCGCGGGTCGGTGGAGCTGCTGAGCTGCGGACCGGCCTGCTCGGCATCGGCCACCATACTGCGGAACTTGATGATGCGGAACGGTCTGCCGAACCGGCCGACGCGCTCCTGCCGGAAGAAGGTGGGCCCCGGACCGGAGGCGCGCACCAAGGCGGCGATGACCAGTAGCAAGGGTGAGAGCAGGAGCAGCGCCACCCCGCTGAACACAAGGTCGACCAGCCGCTTCAGGGCGAACTGCCAGGCCGGCATGATCTGTGGGTTCACCTCGATCAGCGGCGCCCCGAAGATGCTGGTCATCTTCACGCTCCCCGCCATGATGTCGTACATGTCGGGGATCACTTTGATCCGCACGTTGGTGCCTTCCAGCTCGTTGATGATGCGGCTGATGTGCTCATGCTCACTGCTCTCCACGGCAATGATGGCCTCCTCCACCTGGTTGTCGCCGATCACACGTCGCAGGTCCGTCCATTTTCCGATCCGGGGCAGACCCGTGGACCCCAACTGCTGATCGCCACCGTTCACGCTGACGAAGCCGATGAACCGGTTGCCGGGGCTCTTCGGCATGACCTCGATCTCCTGATGGATGGCCACTGCGCGCTCGTTGCCCCCCACCAGCACCGTGTTGAAGCCGATGCGGCGGTCATGCACCATGCGTACCGTTCGGCTCGTGAGCAGGAACCGAGGCAGGAAGGTCAGCCCGAAATGCAGGCCGAAGAGCACCAGGAAGGAGCGCCACAGGTAGGTTCCGTCCGGTACCTCGTCGTCCAGGAGCAAGGCAAAGAAGATCACGACCACCCCGATCACGCTGATCAGCAGGGTCTGCCCGAGCTCCTTTGTGCGATACCGCCGGTAGATGTCCGAATAGCCGCCGATCATGGTGTACAACCCCAGCCAGAACAAGGGAATGATCATCAGTCCGGTGAGGAAGTTCCGGTCGAGTTCGATGGGGACCGGGTGGCCGAAGGTCAAGGGTTCGAGTACCGTCTTCCGGTACAGGTAGAAGAGCGTCCACGCGGTCGCCGCCGAGAGGATGTCGGAGATCACGTAGCGGATGACCTGGGCGCGTCTGTCCATGCGTTCAGGTCAGCGGTGTACGACCTTGATGTCGTCCAGGTAGATGGTTCCGGAGGTGGCGCCATCCACGAGCTGTACTTCGATGTAGAACCGCTTGTTGGTGATCCCGGGTGCGTTGAACAGGCTGCTCAGGTCCACATAGATCTTGGACCAGGGCATGCCGCCGTCGTCGCGCAGGGTGGGTGCCACATAGAGGTAGGGCAGATCGATGGTGCTTCCCCCGCCGGACGGGTCCATCAGGCCTCCGATCAGGAACCGATGGTCGCTGCGCCGATCGATCTCCAGGAAAACGGCCCCGTTCGGTGTGAACGCATCGCTGCTCACCATGCGCACGTAGGGCTTGTCCTGGTCCACATGGATCAGGCCGGAGCCATTCCCGGTGAGCACCAGGGCCGCGTCGTTCACGAGCACCATGGTGGTGTCGCTTTCGGCGCTCCGGGTGAACTTGAATCCAGGGTCCTCGAAGTCCTCGATCCAGTAAGTGTTCCCACTGAAGTGAACGAACGCCGGGTCGATCCGGACCGTGGACCCTTTTGCCAGAGCCACCGTTCCGGACCAGGTGGCGTAGAACGGATACTGGATGCGATCATCACGCATGCCGTTCCGCGGGATCCCCGCGATGAGCTTGATGGTCACATCACCCTCGCGCAGCACGGGCAGGCGAGAACCCGACTCCCAGACCCCGAGGGCCTCGTCATCCGCGAACACCCACAGGTCGGTGATCCGGTGCGATCCCGTCCCCTCGGTCAGTGGGTCGGCCACCACCGAAACGGTGCCGAGCTGCAGATAGGATGCTTCCTTGTCGCCCTTGGTGCAGGAACACAAAAGCGACAGCGCAGCGACCCCGATCAGGGTGGTGGAACGCATGGACCGACGGTTCATAACGGCGGGGCGGTGGGTTTTGGTATGTGGCCGTCGGGTCCCACCCTCCGGAGGTTCTCGTGCATGCGCTCAAGGATCCGGTGAGCCAGCTCCAAGGCCGCGAAACCATCCTGGATGGTGACGGTGGGGGATGTGCCCGCACGGACCGATGCGGCGAACGACCGCAGCTCTTCCCGGATGGCGTTGATCGAAGGCACTTCGGGTTTCTCGAACTGGATCGCTCGCTTGCCCTTGTCGCCGCCAAGATCGAGCGTGATCGCGAAGGGATCCGGGTCCCCGACCACCGCCTCCATCCGCACGATCTCCGTCTCCTTGGTCAGCATGTCCACGGAGATGTATGCATCCCGTTGGAAGAAGCGCATCTTCCGCATGTTCTTCAAGCTGATCCGACTGGCCGTGAGATTGGCCACACAGCCGTTGGCGAACTCGATCCGTGCGTTGGCGATATCCGGCGAATCGCTCACCACTGCCACACCGCTCGCATGCACTGCTGTCACGGTGGACCTCACGGTGCTCAACACCAGGTCCAGGTCATGCACCATGAGGTCGAGGATCACCGGCACGTCCGTTCCACGGGGATTGAACTGCGCGAGCCGGTGGCCTTCGATGAACAGGGGCTCCTTCAAGCTGGGCACAGCGGCTTGGAACGCCGGATTGAACCGTTCGACGTGGCCCACTTGGACGCAGAGGCCTGTGTCCTCCGCCATGCGGACCAGGTCAAGACCCTCCACCAGCGTGTTGGCCAGGGGCTTCTCGATGAACACATGTCGTCCCCTGGCCATGGCCTGCATGGCACATCCGTGGTGGCTCAAGGTCGGGGTCACCACATCCACCACATCCGCCGCCTCGATCACCGCATCCACTGAACCCAACGCCGGAAGGCCGAACTCGGATCGGATCGCCGTGCATTTGTCCGGGTCCGGGTCATGGAAGCCCACCACCTCGAAGTCGTCCACGGTCAAGGCCTGCTGAAGGTGGATCCGACCGAGATGGCCGGCCCCAAGGACCCCGATGCGCAAACGACCTGCTGACATGGTGACTGTTGAAAGCGGCGCGAAAATAGGCCCCGGCCCCGAGGGGGGGCTGCTACTTTTGCCGCGATGACCCTTCCAAGTGACGATTACAGGTCCCAAGGAGCACGGCGGAAGCTAGTGCAGGAATTGAGGAACAAGGGCATCATCGCGTCGCAGGTCCTTGAAGCAATCGGCCAGGTCCCGCGGCATCTGTTCTTCGAGGATACAGCGCTCAGGCTCCATGCCTATGAGGACAAGCCGTTCCCGATCGGATGTGGCCAGACGATATCGCAACCCTTCACCGTGGCGACCCAGACCCAGCTGCTGGAGGTGCGACGCGGGGACCGCGTTCTGGAAGTGGGCACAGGCAGCGGGTACCAGACCGCTGTGCTCGCTGCGATGGGGGCCAAAGTGTGGAGCATCGAGCGGCACCGACCGTTGTTCCTGTCCACCAGGACCAGGCTGGAGTCCATGGGATACAAGGCGTCGCTGTATCACGGCGACGGCTTCCAAGGATTGCCGACCTATGCTCCTTATGACCGAATCCTGGTCACCTGTGGAGCACCATTCGTGCCCGAACCACTGGTGGAGCAGCTACGCCTCGGTGGTTCCCTGGTCATTCCCGTAGGAGAGGGTCCGGTGCAGCGCATGGTCCGGATCCGACGGCTGGAGGACAATACGCTCAGCCGCGAGGAGCATGGCGACTTCCGGTTCGTACCAATGCTTGCCTACCGCCAGTAGTCGTGGAATGACAGTTCTCCCGGCATGAACTTGGTAGTGTCGGAACCGAGGCTATCTTCGCCCCCGAATTCTACGGTCGAACGTGCGATGAGGCGGACCAAAGCGACGAACGGATCGATGGATCAACAAAAAAGTGTTGATATCCGCACCGATTGTTAATAGCTTTGCCGCGCCTCGGACCTACCTTTGACCGGGAAGGACCGTGAGTATCAACGAGAAGCACACGTAAAACCAAAACGTTCGTCATGAGAAAGACTGTACTGTTCGCTGCAGCGATCTCCGCCGCTACGGCAGTGACCGCCCAAACGGGTGAGATCACCAGCAATCGCGGTGAGAATTGGCTGTCCCAGGATGGTGATTGGGGCCTGACCATCGACGCCACCCCGTTCATCGGCTACGCCGGCAACCTGTTCAACGGCACCTCGGGCAATGCTGTGCCCAGCTGGATCTCCGCCAGCACGTGGGATCCGTACAACTGGGCCGGTGGTGGCGACGAGGGCGCTTTCGGTAGCGTGACCCGTGCCGTGATCGGTGTCAAGAAACTGAAGAACGCGAACACGGCGTTCCGCGGCCGCCTGCGCCTGGGCTTCTACAGCCACAAGGAGACGACCTTGGTCCCGGATGCCGGTTCTACCGATCCGAACGCCACGGTGGAGAACTCCACGAAGTGGGGTGGCAATACGATCCAGATCGGTGTGGGTTTGGAGAAGCGCGTCGGCAGCACCCGCGTGGTGGGTGTCTACGGTGCTGACCTGAACTTCGGCATCGCCGGTCAGAAGAAGAGCTTCGAGTACGGCAACAGTCTGGAGAACACGGGCTCGCGCATCACCGAAGAGAAGCAGGGCGGTGCCCTCATGGTGGGCCTGAACGCCTTCGTGGGCGTGGAGTGGTTCGTCGCTCCCAAAGTGTCCCTGGGCGCTGAGTACGGCTGGGGCCTGATGCTGGCCAGCAAAGGCTTCAACACCACGAGCTGGGACCGCGCCACTGGCGACAACGGACCTGGCGAGATCGAAGGTGGTACGAAGGAGAACGACTTCGGCGTGGACACCAACAACAATGGTGTGTCCATCAACATGAACTTCTACTTCCAGTAAGGAGTCCATCCTGCTGAAGAGGAAGCCCCTGCCGAAAGGCAGGGGCTTCCTCATTTCGGATACCTTTCTGCCATGCTGCCCGTCCTTACCGCCGAGCAGGTCCGACGCGTCGATGCGCTCACGACCGAACGGGAACCAATACGGAGCACGGACCTGATGGAGCGAGCGGCGCTCGCCTTCACGAAGGCCTTCCTCGAAGTCCTTGGGTCCGCTCCCCGTCCCGTTCTGGTCATCTGTGGCCCTGGTAACAACGGTGGCGACGGTCTGGCCATCGCCCGCCACCTGGCGGCCCGGAAGTGGCCGGTGCGGGTTCTCTGTCCCTATGATCCCGTAGGATCATCCCCTGATAATGTACTTAACCTCAAGCGACTAAGGGAGGTCGTCGTGGATGTCCTCTCCGGTCCGGACCGGACGCTGCCTGCGTTCCGGAACGATGAACTGGTGATCGATGCCTTGTTCGGGACCGGCCTCAACAGACCATTGACCGGCCACTACCTCCATCTGGTGCGCGAGCTCAACGCGCGGAAGGGAGCGGTCGTGGCGGTCGACCTTCCGTCCGGCGCCTTCGCAGATGGTGGCCCGGAGGACCGTTCAGCGATCGTGCACGCGCGATGGACGTGCACCTTCCAGGTGCCGAAGCCTTTCATGCTCCTACCCGGATCCATGGGTCATTGCGGCGAATGGCGCGTGGTCGACATCGGCCTCGATCGCGATGCCGTGGCATCGTGCGGAAGCCTGCACTTCCTGTTGGAAGCCACGGATATTGATGCCATCCTGCCTGAGCGCCCTAGAGCCGCGCACAAGGGCAGGTTCGGTCACGCCATGCTCATGGCCGGAGGGACAGGGCATCTCGGCGCAGCGATCATGGCCACGGCCGCAGCCGCTCGCAGCGGGGCAGGACTTGTCACCGTCACCGTTCCCCGGCAGATGGGCATGGCACTGCACAGCGCGGTGCCAGAGGCCATGGTGCTGGAACTCGGGGACGGAGATCACCTCGGAGGCACTCCTCCATCAGGTCGGTGGTCGGCCGTAGGCATCGGACCAGGTATCGGTCTGCACCACGAGACGGCGCTCCTGCTGAAGAACGTTCTGCGCACCACGTCCTGGCCGCTGGTGCTCGATGCAGATGCGCTCAACATTCTGGCGGGGTCGCCGGATCTCTTGGAGTTGCTCCCTCCCGGCTCCGTGCTCACCCCGCATCCTGGAGAAGCGGATCGACTCTTCGGACCGGCCATGGATACCCGGGACCGTATCGCAAAGTCATCCTCCTTCGCACAAAAGCGGCGGGGCGTGGTGGTGCTGAAAGGAGCGAATACGGCCATCTGCCTGGCAGATGGCCGGGTCCTGTATAATGCGACGGGCAACGTCGGCATGGCCAAAGGGGGAACGGGCGATGTGCTGACCGGCCTGATCACCGGGCTCCTCGCACAAGGACTTTCCCCGTCGGACGCCGCCATTGTCGGTGTTTGGATCCACGGTCTGGCCGGTGATATCGCCGCTGAAGAGCGTGGAGCGGACGGGATGACCGCGATGGATGTGGTCGGGGCCCTACCCGATGCCTTCCGCAGGCACCGCGGCGCGACCTTGGTCGACTGCGAGTGAGCTGCTATCGGCGGATCTGTTAGCGGTCTCGTGGAGGGTGAAGGTCCTTATGGCTGTGGTGCGCGGACGAAGCGGCATTGCGTGCCAAGTAGGGAAATCGAACATATGCATGGCCATGCATATATCGACCCGGGTTGAGCTGGTAAATCATTGATAATCAAGCATATAAAACATCATTGATTGGTCAGTCAAGCCTGACTTTACATTAACGTATTGAAAATCAGGGTAATAAATATATGTATGGCCATGCATACGTTTCGTGAACCGCAAAGCAACACTCGGATGATCCAACCACCAGCCTCTTCCAGGATCTTAAGCAGAACGGCTCCAGTTCAGCTTCATCGCTGGGGACAGGGTCCTGGTCCAGGTACCACCGCTGGCATGAATGAACGTTCCGGGGCCTAGATCAGCCCCTCCACTTCGCCCTTTCCCAGCCGAAGCACCACCGGGGTCTCTCCGCTCAGGTCGATCACGGTGCTGCCCACCAGGCCGCCCATTCCCGCATCGATCACCAGGTCCACCTGCGGGCCCAAATGCTCCGCGATCCGCTCAGGATCGGTGGTGTAGTCCACCACGTGGTCCGGATCGTGCACAGAGGCCGCCACCAAGGGGTGGCCCAATTCCTCTACCAAGGCCAACGCCACCGGATGATCCGGAATGCGGAATCCGATCGTCCGCCGGTTCGTTTGAAACAGTTTCGGTGCATCGCCACCGGCCGGAAGGATGAAGGTGTAAGGGCCTGGTAGGGCGCGTTTCAACAGCCTGAACGTGGCGGTATCGATCGGACGGACGAACAATGCGGCCTGCGAGAGGTCCTTGCACACCAACGATAGTTCGGCGCGCTGGGGCTTCACCCCCTTCAGCCGGGCCACGCGTTCCATCGCTGTGGCGTGCTTGGGGCTGCACACGAACGCGTACACCGTGTCCGTTGGACAAACCACCACTGCTCCATCGCGCAGCTTCTCGGCGATAGTGCGCACCTTCCTGGGCTCCGGATCGCGGGGGTGGATCTGAAGCAGCATGATCAGCGCATCGCCTGGGCCTTCCTGTGGTCGGCGAGGAACTTCTCCAGCCCGATCGTGGTCAGCGGGTGGTCGAAAAGGGCCAGAATGGCGCTCAGCGGACAGGTGGCCACATCGGCACCCACCTCGGCGCATTGGACGATGTGCATGGGGTGCCTGATGCTGGCGGCCAGCACCTGTGTGGTCGATCCGTAGTTGTCGAAGATCGTCCTGATCTGCTCGATGAGCTGAATGCCATCCGTGCTCACATCATCCAGTCGACCGATGAAAGGTGATACGTACGTCGCGCCTGCTTTGGCCGCAAGCAACGCCTGGCCTGCGCTGAACACCAGCGTGCAGTTGGTCTTTATCCCCTTGCCGGTGAAGGTCTTGATCGCCTTCACTCCATCGCGCGTCATGGGCACCTTCACGGTGATGTTGGGGTGCAGGGCCGCCAGCCGTTCCCCTTCGGCCAACATGCCGCTCAGGTCCGTGCTGATCACCTCGGCGCTCACATCCCCGTCCACGATCGAGCAGATGTCCACGTAATGCTTGAGCACCTGTTCGTCGCCTGTGATGCCCTCCTTGGCCATCAGGCTCGGGTTGGTCGTCACCCCGTCCAGTACACCCAAGGCGTGGGCCTCCCGGATCTGCGCCAGGCTGGCCGTGTCGATGAAGAATTTCATGCGCCGAAGGTAGACGGACGGGGAACAGCTGGAAGGAGAGGTTCTCCACAGCCGGACCTGGTCCCACGGTGCACGGCGGATCACCGTTCCCTAGCGGTAATGCCGCATCATCAACCGCTCGAAGAGGCGCGAAGGCAGCACCTTTTTCAACAGCACCGACAAGCGTTGGACGCCGTGTGCGGCGAAGTGAACGCCATACGGTGAAGACCGCTGCATGAGCCTGGAGACCTTCACCGCCACCTCGTCAGGGTCGCGGCTGTAATGCAGGCCGCCATCCAGCACCTGCATCACGCGCTGGTAGGCTTCGGCATAGTGGGCGCCGATGGAGGTAGGCCGCGCCCGAGCTGCAGCGATGCCGGTGCGGTATTCACCCGGTTGCAAGGTGACCACGTGCACCCCGAACGGCGCCAGTTCCATCCGTTGAGCCTCCGCATAGCGTTCAAGGGCCGCTTTGCTCGCGCTATAGAAGCCTCGGAACGGCAGGCCGTAGTTGGCCGCGAGGCTCGTGATGTGGATCACCAGCCCCCGCCGGCGGTCGCGCATGCCGGGCAGCACCGCCTGGCATACACGATGCGCACCCATCAGATTGGTGTTCAAGACCTCCAGCGCCAGTTCGGGGGCGATGTCCTCCGCAGGGCCTTGGATACCAAGACCGGCATTGTTCACCACCACGTCGATGCGGCCCGCTTCGCGGAGCACTTGTTCGACCCCTCGTTGAACCGAAGCGGTGTCCGTGATATCCATCGCCACCAGATGATAGCCATGGGGCTGCCGGTCCACCTTCCGCCCTGTACCGTACACGCGATGCCCTTCCGCGGCCAGCCGCGTGCAGATGGCCGCGCCGATGCCGCTGCTGCCGCCGGTGACGAGCACCACCTTCACGAACGCCTGATCGGTCATTTGAGATCGTGCCCCAGGCCGGTCCGATCACCGGCCCGGGCACGCGAATAGGTGGGGCAAGCGACTCCCATCGCACCGCTACGACCGCCTGCCCTTGCTGCCTTCCGGCCCTGGGGGGTTCAGCGGGAGCTGGTCGTGAAAGACTTGCCCCGGGGCAAAGGTAGCGCTCCGTGGCGCACCGGGCGTTTGCGCACCTTTGTGCGCTCCATGGACCTTTCCATCGTCGTTCCCCTTCTCAACGAGCATGAATCGCTGACCCCGTTGGCGGAGCGCTTGCATGCTGTGTTGGGCGCAATGAGCGTGGACTATGAAGTGATCCTGGTGGATGACGGAAGCACGGACGGATCCTGGCAGGTCATTCGGTCGCTCGCTGCGCAGGACAAGAGGGTCAAGGGCATCCGCCTGGGGCGCAATTACGGCAAGAGCCCCGCGCTCAACGAGGGCTTCAAAGCCGCCACCGGCAGGGTGGTGGTCACCATGGATGCCGACCTCCAGGACGATCCCGAGGAAGTGCCGGCCCTCTATGCCATGATCGACAAGGAGGGCTACGACCTGGTGAGCGGATGGAAGAAGGTGCGCCACGACCCCCTCAGCAAGACCATCCCCACCAAGCTGTTCAACTGGGCCACACGCCTGGTGAGCGGGGTGCGCCTGCACGACTTCAACTGCGGGCTGAAGGCCTATCGCGCTCAGGTGGTGAAGTCCATCGAGGTGTATGGCGAGATGCATCGCTACATCCCCTTCATCGCCCAGCGTGAAGGTTTCCCCCGCATCGGCGAGAAGGTCGTGAAGCACCACCCGCGACGCTTCGGTCGTACCAAGTTCGGGCTCGATCGCTTCATCAATGGGTTCCTGGACCTGATGACCATCTGGTTCGTGTTCCGTTTCGGGCGTAAGCCGATGCACTTCTTCGGCGCGTTGGGCACACTGATGTTCGTGCTCGGGTTCACCGCCACGGCCTGGCTCGTTGGCGACAAGATGTGGCACGTGCTCCACCATCAGCCTGCACGCCTGGTGTCCGATAACGCCCTTTTCTATGTGGCGCTGGTGGCCATGGTCATCGGGGTCCAGCTCTTCACGGTGGGCTTCGTGGCCGAACTGGTGGCGCGCAACGCTCCTGAACGCGGGCACCACCGGATCGACGATCGGGTCGGTCTGTGACCGGACATGCCATGTCGTCCGGGTCCATGCGGAGGTTGATCGGCGCTCTCCTCTTCCTTCTTCTGCTCCGGTATGTGCTGCTGGCCTTCGCCTGTGCGCCCTACGGCGACGATTGGGGTTACGCGGCCATGGGTATCCGCAGCGATCCATGGGACCGCTTGGTGCATGAGCATCACACCTGGAACGGCCGCTACTTCAGCAACGCGCTTGTCCTCTACGGACCGCTGACCCTGGGCATCCCGTCCGGCCTTCCGCTGTATCGTCTGGTACCGGTGCTGCTGCTCATCCTCAGCATCGCGGCCACCGCTTGGCTGCTAGCGGCCTTCCCGGGCCATGTGCCCCGGCGTATTGATCGTTGGATGCTGGCACTGGCCTTTGCGCTGCTCCACCTGCATGCCATGCCTCACTTGGGAGAAGGGCTCTACTGGTACACTGGTGCGGTGACCTACCAGGGGGCTTGGGTGTTCGTTCTTGCGCATGTCGGAGCCGTGCTCCGCTTGGTGCGGACGGGCTGGGGATGGTCCAGAGCGGTGATCTCGATCGGTTCGCTGATCGCGGCCGTCGGCAGCAATGAAACGGCCATGGTGCTTCTTGTTGTCGGCCACACGACCTGGATCATCAGCGATGCCACGAACAGGCGTATGCCCCCCGGCTGGCGGTGGATGGTGCTCGCGGCCGCGGTCGGCTGTGGGCTCTTGGTGGCGTTGGCTCCTGGCAATGCCGTCCGCAGCATGCACTTCCCGCAACGCCACGACCTGCTGCTGACGCTCGGCATGGGCGGCGCACAGGCGCTCCGGTTCGCGCTCGTGTGGGTCACCGATCCCGGGGTGTTGGCCGCCCTTCTGTTGGCGTGGGTCGTCGGTCGCTCAGGCACAGGTCCGGGCCGCCTTGTGCGATCGGACCCAGGACCGATGCCATGGCTCGTCGCGGCGGCCATGGCCCTGGCCGTGGGCACCGTGCTGCCTTATTGGAGCATGGGCATGCTGGGGCAGCACCGAACGCTCAATTTCGTGCTGGGGCCCTTCCTCATCGCCCTGCTCGGGGCGGCCCTGGCCCTGGGACATCGCATGCGCGGGCGACGTGTGCCGGCCTGGCTCCTCACGAGGACGACCCGCGGGCTGGCGATGGGAACCGGCTTGGCCGCTTTGCTGCTGTGGGGCAACGACCGTTGGGTGACGCATGATCTCCTGAGCGGCGATGCATCGCGCTTCCGTCGGCATACGGCGGATCTGCACCGCATCCTCACGTTCAGTGCACGGAGCGGGTCGTCCCTGTCGGAGGTCCCGATCTTCGCCGAACCCCTGCGGAGCCTACGCATCCCTGAGCCCACCGCCGACCCGGACGCCTATTGGAACCGCACGCTGGCCGGCTATTTCGGCGGCGATGATTTCCGGGTGGTGGTGGTCGATCCGGCTACGGTCCGGCCTCCACAGCTGTCGCGCTGACCACGTGCTCGTCCGCTGGTGTGGGCTCATTGAAGAGCTCGCGTGCCAGTCGGGCGTCGTGGCCGTAGATGTCGTCGCGGAAGTTCAAGCGTCCGTCCTCGTCGACCCATGCGGTGAAATACCCGATGACCACCGGAAGGCGCGGCCGCACAGGTACGCCCAGTTCGGTCTTTCGGTCCATTGCGGCCTCGATGCGCTCAGCCGTCCAGCTGGTGTCGGTGCGCAACAGGTAGGCCGCCAATCGCCTGGGGTCGCTGAGCCGCACGCAGCCATGGCTCAGGGCGCGGTTCTCCCGCGCGAAGGCCCCCTTGCTGGGGGTGTCGTGCAGGTAGATGCTGTAGGAGTTGGGGAAGAGGAACTTCACCCGCCCGAGCGCATTGCCCGGCCCCGGCTCCTGCACGATCCGTGGAAGTGCGTCTCTGCCGCCCACGCGTTTCATGCCTTTGCGCGCCAGGTAACCCGGGTCCCGTCGCATCGCGGGCAGGACCTCATTGCGCACGATGCTCGTTGGCACTGACCAGGTTGGGCTGAACACGATCCGTGACAAGGAGTCGGTGAAGACCACGGTGCTCGTGGCCTCGGCACCCACCACCACGTCCATGCTCCAGATGGTCCGGCCCCCTTCGTGCACGTGCAAACGGAACTCGGGGATGTTCACCAGCAGCATGTCGGGTGCGGTTCGTTCGGGCACCCACCGCAACCGTTCCATGTTCACCAGCACGGTGCGGATCCGATCCGCCACCCGGGTGTTCAGTTGGGCCATGAACCCCTTGCCGATCACTCCGTCCGGCAGCAGTCCGTTCCGGCCTTGGAAGACCTTCACGGCGGACTCCAGCGTGCTGTCATACAGAGCTGGCTCCTTTGCGGCGCTCAGGTCATACCAGGTGAGGTCGCCCAGGGCCGACAGCCGTTCGCGGATCAGCACCACTGCACTGTCCCGGTCACCAGGCTCGAGCTTGCGCCGCGTGCCGAGGTCGACGCGCGGCAACCGATCCATCCAACGCAGGCCGTACAACGCGGGAAGGTGACGCTTGAGGGCCATGTACTGCGGGTGCAACGGCTCGATGGGTGACAGGTCCATGCGGCCGGCCACCAGGGAGTCCAGCAGCTGCGCCAGGTCCTTCTTGCGGCGCGGGATGAACCAGTCCAGCTCACGGAGGTCGCGCTGCACCAGCCCGCTGTACTTGCTGTCGGCGAAGCGGAAGAACTGCGCTGTGAGCGAGAGCTCCACGTGCCGCATGAAGGTGGGCGTCAGGGGCATGCTGTCCCGCCGGTCGCCGATCCGGTCCACCAGCGCGTGAAGGGCGTCATGCGAGAAGGCCCGTTGGAGCACGCTGTCGTTCGCGGCCACCAGGTTGAGGAAGTTGCCCGCGGCGGACGAGAGGGAGTCGTTGATGAACCAGGCATACTGCCAGTTGCGGCGGCGATAGAACGCGCGGATCGCGGTGGAATCCACCGCGTGCTCAGGATGCGCCAGCAGGAAGCTGTCGAGCTCGACGGCCAGGAGCTGGCGCACGGTGTAGTCCTGGGGCGATTCGAAGACGGCGTTGATGGTGCGTGCCTCCTCCTCGGCGCTCACCGAGGGCACTTGCACCACTTCGCAAGCGCCGCAGCACAGCAGCGCCATGCCGATGACCAGCGAACCTCCGGATCCGGGTGAGATCATCGGGCCGCGGCCAGGGCACCGGCCATCGGGTGGTGCACGTACAGGAGCCCGCCATCCGCGAGCAGACGCACCAGGTCCGACATGGTGTTGCGCGGTACGGCCGGGCACCCCCAGCTGCGGCCCAGGCGGCCATGTTCAGCGATGAAGGCCTCGCTCACGTAATCCGCGCCGTGCATGATGATCTCCCGTTCCAAGGCCCGGTCATTCACCCCCTTGTCCAGTCCATGGAGAAGCAAGGCCTGCCCGTGCTTCGGACTGACGATCTCGGTCCCCACCCGGTACAGGCCCAGGCTGGTGCGGTGCGAGCCCTCCTCGTTGCCGAACACCTCGGCCATCAACTCCCCGGTGCCCTGTCCGTGGGCCACGTAGGTATGCAGCAAGGTGCGGCCTGTGATGAGGTCGATGACGACGAGGCGTTTCTCGGTCGAGGGCCGGGACATGTCGGCGATGGCCAGGACACGCGCGTCCGGGGCCTGGCCGCACGCTTGCTCATAGGCGCTGCGGAAGGCGTCCAAGGCCAGTAGCCCTTCCAGGCCAGAGGACCGGTGAAGCTCCACGACTTCGTCCACCGCATGATGAATGTCGGCACCCGTGCGAGCGGAAGCGGTCTCGGCGGCAGTGGCCGAAGGGAATAACAATGCCAGGACGGCCGGTAGCAGCACCATCGTAATTCCTTGCGGGGTTGAAGGTAAGGACCGCGAACGATCGCCCCGTTCAACGATCGACGGACCGTGTGGTTACGCCGGTCGGTCCCGGCATCGTGATGTCGGCCGCTCAGCGGATAAGCGTGGCCAGCCGCTCCAGCGCTTCGGCGAACGCGTCCCACGCATACTTGCGGCGCTCCTGCCGGATCGCCTGGCGCATGTCCTTCGGTCCGTTGAGGTAGCGCCGCATTCCCTCCACCAGGGCGTCCCCGCCCGTGGCCGGCACCACGTAACCCGTGGCCCCGTCAACGACCACCTCGCCCAAGCCGCCCACATCGCTCACGATGCAGGGCCGCTCGAAGTGATAGGCGATCTGCACGATGCCGGACTGGGTCGCGGTGCGGTAGGGGAGCACCAGCACGTCCGCGGCGCTGAAGTAGGTGGCCACCGCATCGTTGGGGATGTAGTCGCCGAAGTAGTGGATGCGTCCGGCCACCGGGCTCGCCTTCACCAGATCCCTGTACCGCTGCTCATCCTCATAGCACTCCCCAGCGATCACCAGATGCAGGCGGGGGTCCAGCTCGGCCATCGCCGGAAAGGCCTCGATGAGCAGGTCGAGCCCCTTGTACGGACGGATGTACCCGAAGAAGAGCGCGACCACCGCGTCCTCCGGCAGCTTCAACCGGCGGCGTGCCTCCCCCTTGTCCTGCATGGCGCCGAAGTTGTCGTAGATCGGATGGGGCGACCGCACGATCGGCAGCCGTGGGTGGGCGGCGCGAATGTCCTTCTCCACGGCCTCGCTCATCACCAGGCAGCCGTCCACGCGGCGGAAGGCCAGCCACCGCAGAAGGCGCTCCCCCGGCCTGTTCTCGTGCGGGATGAAGTTGTCCACCACATAAACGGCGCGGGTGCGACGGTTGCCCCGGGCCAGCAGCGCGATGGCCCAGAAGCACGGGGCGAAGAAGCTGATCCAGTACTTGAAGAGCAGCACGTCCGGCGCATCCTGGCGGATGGACCGACCGGTGCGCCACCAGCTCCAGGGGCCGATGCTGTCCACCCGCACTTCCGCTGCGATCGGCGCCGCTCCTGCCGCACCACCGGTCTCTTCCTGCGTCTTGCCCGGGAAGAGCAGCTTGGGATACTGGCGGCTGAAGGTGATCGCCCGCACAGTATGGCCCCGGCCCAGCAGCTCGGCCGCGAACCGCTCGTTGAAGTGGGCGATGCCACCGCGGAGCGGAAAGAAGGTGCTGAGGTAGGTGATGCGCATGCGTGGCGCTCAGGCCCCGAGGTCCCGATGTGGCCGGCAGGCACGGACCGCGTCGTGCACCCGTTCGGCGCTGATGTCGTCCATGCAGGCATGCCCGCCCTTGTCCAGCCGTCGGCACCGCGGCGCGTAGAAGCACTCGCAGCCCGTGCTCGGCTCCACCACGCTGCCCCGACCGTACAGCTCGAACTCGTGCCGGTTGAAGATGTTGTTCATCAGCACCAGGTTCTTGTGGCGGCCCAGCGCCAGGTGCATGGCCATGGTCACCTGCGTCACCACCGTGTCGCACTGGTCCAGCAGGTCGATGAAGAGCTGTAGGTCGAAATGCCCGAAGTAGGTGGCCCCGCTCGCCGCCGCGATGCGCAGGTTGCGCTCATGCTCCGGCGGGCCGCCCAGCAGCACCACCTCATAGCCGTCGCGCTTCAATCCCCTGGCAAGCTCGGTCCACCGGTCCTCGCTCCACAGGCGGCTGGTCCAGCGCCCGCCGCATCCGGTGTTCAGCCCCACCACGTGCCGCGCGCGGTCGATGTCCCACGCCCGTCGCCCGGCGGCATGGTTGTCCAGCACATACTCCTCGCCCTGGAAGCTGAAGTCCGCGATGGCGAAGATCTCCTGCAGGTAGCTCAGGGTGTTCGCCCGGCTCAGGTCATCGAACACGCCGGTGCCGAACTTGTGCAGTGCTCGCTCATCCACCGGGGCACAGCGCCCGTCCTTCCAGGTGAAGCCGTGCTTCTCGTCGGCCTTCACCCGCGCCATCAGTGCGCAGGCCTCGCGGTCCTTGTCCAGGTTGATGGCGTAGTCGTAGGTCGTTTCCTCGATCACCAGCAGCGAGGCCAGGTCGAAGGGCAGCTTCAGGTCCACCGAGGCCGGCAGGATCTCGGGGCTGAGCGTCAACCAATGGATCTCGGCCTGCGGGAACCGCTCGCGGAGGGGTGTTAACAGGGGCGTGGTGCGCACGACATCGCCCAGCGCACCGAGCTTGATGATCAGCACACGCTGGCGGATGGGGTCGTAATGCGTGCAGTCCGCACAGTGCACGCCGTGCCGCTTGTGGGGCTTGCATGGTACATCGCCCCTGAAGTGCCGGCAATCCGTTCTGAAGAGGGTCATCCGCGGCCGAAGATAGCGGCCCCCGTTCAGCGGAAGCCGCCGGGCAGACGTGGGTATCTTTGCCGCATGCGATCCCTCGCTCTACGCGCGTTGCCGCCTTTGTTGGTGGCCGGAAGCCTGGCCGCTCAATCCCCTGCGCCGAACCGCACCTATGCGCAGGGACGCAAGCAGGGGCCCTGGGCCCGCACCTGGGCCGACAGTCCGCAGCTGCGCTATTCCGGCCAGTTCAAGGACGACCGGCCTGTCGGGTCCTTCACCTACTTCGCCACCACCGGCGCGGTGGAGAGCATCGTGGACCATGATGCCGATGGAACGGCGGCCCATGCGCGCCACTATCACCCGAACGGCCGGTTGATGGCCGAGGGTCGCTATGTGGGCCAGGACAAGGACAGCATCTGGACCTACTTCGGGCCTGACGGCCGCAAGCGCTCCAGCGAGAGCTGGCTGAAGGGCCTGCAGCATGGCGAGCAGCTCATCTGGTTCGATGACGGCACCCTGGCCGAACGGGCCACCTATGCGAACGGGGCGCAGGATGGGGTGCACGAGCAGTTCTTCCCCGGGGGACAGGTGAAGCATCGCGGCACCTACGTGCGCGGCCTGGGCGATGGCACCTTCACCTGGTACCACCCCAATGGGGTCAAGGAGATCGAAGGCCGCATGGTGAACGGCGACCGCGATGGCATCTGGTACCACTTCCTGGAGAACGGCAAGGTGCAGGTGCAGCTCGTGTACCAACAGGGGCGGTTCATCAAGGACAAGAAGGAGAACGGTGTCTTCAAGGAGTACTGCGATGATGATCAACTGCGCAGCGAGGTCACCTATGTCCAGGGGAAGCTGGAAGGGCCTTTCGTCGAGTACCACTGCAATGGAACCTGGGTGGAGGAGCAGTTGCCTGCCGACCCCGCCTTGGGCGGAAAGCCTGAAGTGCAGCGCGTGCTGAAAGGGCAGTCGAGGAAGCGTGAGGGCACCTATCGCAACGGATCGCTCAACGGCACGCTGACCGAATACGACGCATCGGGCCGCGTGCTGAGCCGGGTGGAGTACCTGGATGGCGAGCCCAAAGCCAGCGCTCCATGAGCCGGCATGGACGCGTGCTCGTGGCCATGAGCGGCGGGGTGGACAGCTCCGTGGCGGCGCTGCTGCTGCACGAGCAGGGCTACGAAGTGGTCGGGGTCACCATGAAGACCTGGGACTACGCGAGCAGCGGCGGCGCCAAGCGGCTGACGGGCTGTTGCGACCTGGACAGCATCAACGATGCCCGGAGCCTCGCGGTCAGCCGCGGGTTCCACCACATCATCCTCGACATCCGCGAGGAGTTCGGCGAGGCCATCATCGGCAATTTCGTGGAGGAATACCTCGGCGGCCGCACCCCGAACCCGTGCGTGCTCTGCAACACCTTCATCAAGTGGGAGGCTCTGCTGAAACGGGCGGACATGCTGGACTGCCCGGTCATCGCCACGGGCCACTACGCGCGTCTGACCGCCGTGGTCGACGGACCCCATGCCGGGCGGTTCACCGTCAGCAAAGGCCTCGATGAAGGCAAGGACCAGAGCTACGTGCTTTGGGGCCTCAAGCAGGAGAGCCTGGCCCGGACCCGGTTCCCCGTCGGCGGATCCCACAAGAGCGAGATCCGCCGGATGGCGCAGGAGGCCGGATTCCCCCAGCTGGCGCAGAAGAGCGAGAGCTATGAAATCTGCTTCATCCCGGACAACGACTACCGCGGGTTCTTGAAGCGGAAGGAGCCTGAGGCCACCGCCAAGCTGGCGCATGGCCAGCTTGTGAGCACGTCCGGTGAGGTGCTCGGTGAGCACGACGGCTATCCCTTCTTCACCATCGGCCAGCGCAAGGGCCTGGGCATCGCCGTGGGCGAGCCGCTGTACGTCACGGACATCCGGCCGGAGTCCAATACGGTGGTGCTCGGGCGCAAGGAGGACCTGCATCGACAGACCATGTGGGTGCGTCGTCCGAACTTCTTGAAGATCAACGCGTTGAACGGCGAGATCGAAGCCGTCACCAAAGTGCGATACAAGGACAAGGGCACGCCCAGCACCCTCCGGATGGACGGTGAACATGTGCGTGTGGAGTTCCACGCGCCGGTGACAGGCATCGCACCGGGGCAGAGCGCCGTCTTCTATGAGGGCGATGATGTGCTCGGAGGAGGTTTCATCGATCGCATGCCATGATCCCGCGCCTCACCGTCCGACGTACCCTGTGCGCTGCCGGAGCTCTCGCGCTCCTGCTAGCTGCCTGCCGCAAGGACGAGACCGTGCCTGTGGACCTGGGTCACGGTTACTTCCCGGTGGAGCGGGGGGCCTGGGTGGAGTATCTGGTGGATTCGTCGTGGTCCTTCGAGCCCATCGGCATCAGTGGGTCGCTGCGCTACCGCCTACGCGAGGTCGTCGACTCGGTGTACACCGACCCGGAAGGCCGCATGGCCCAGCGCATCGAGCGCTTCGTGTGGGACACGCTGTCGAACGACTGGCGGATCAAGGACGTGTGGACGCAGACCCGGCAAAGCACCTACGCCGAGCGCACCGAGGAGGATGTGCGGTTGCTGAAGCTCACCTTCCCTGTGAAAACGGGCGAACGCTGGAACCTCAACGCGGTCAACAGCCTGCGGGACATGGAGGTGGGCTACGACGTGGTGGACGTGCCCTGGCAGCACGGCAGCCTCAGCTTCGACAGCACCGCCCTGGTGCGGAACTACTACCCCAACAACCAGGTGGACACGCTGATCTACCGCGAGCGCTACGCCAAGAACGTGGGTCTTGTGGAGCGCATGCGGGACACCTCGAACACGCAGGTGAACGGCACGAACGGTTGGTACTTCCGGCAGGTCATCACCGCCTATGGGGACTGATCGCTTCCACCGGCATCCGGTGCTGGCGATGGCGGTTTTGCTGATCGCTTGGGGACGGGCTCCTGCCCAGACGGCGCCAGCCACCTACCTCATCGAGTTCACCCACAAGGGGGGGACGCCCCACAGCTTCGACGCCCCCGGCACCTTCCTCGGCCCGCGCGCGGTCGAACGGCGCGTCCGCCAGGGCATTCCGCTCGATTCCCTGGACCTGCCGGTGGATCCCGCGTTCGTGTTCGCCCTACAGCAGGCCGGTGACCTGCAGGTGCTCGGCACCAGCCGATGGCAGAACAGTGCCACCATCCGAAGCACCGACACCCTGGCATTGGACACCCTGGACCGACTGCCCTTCGTGCGGGCCATCCGGTGCATGCACGATGGACGGCCGCGCCCGGCACGTGACGGGGCCAAATACCCGGCCGTGATGAAGAACAGCGTCGATGCGGTCGATGAATCCACCTACGGCCAGGGCTTCCGGCAGCTGAGCATGCTCAACGGGCACCTGCTCCACCGCGCTGGCGCCACCGGCCGGGGCATGGTGCTGGGTGTCCTGGACAGTGGTTTCGACGGCGTCGACGAACTACCCGCCTTTGCGGCGTTGCGGGACCGCCAGGGCATCGTGCTCGCCGCCGACCTGGTGCAGGCCGACGGCGATGTCTACGATGACCATTGGCATGGCCGCAGTGTGCTTTCCGTGATCGCCGGCGACCTGCCCGGACGATTCCTGGGTGTGGCCCCTGAGGTGGATGTGGCCCTGGTGCGCACCGAGGACGCCGATAACGAGTTCATCGTGGAGGAGGACCACTGGGTGCGCGGAGCCGAACTTCTGGACAGCCTGGGCTGCGACGTGTTGAACACCTCCCTGGGCTATACCACCTTCGACGACAGTACGCAGGACCACAGCGTGGACGACCTCGACGGTCGTACCACGCGGATCAGCATCGCCGCCGGCGTCGCCGCCCGTAAAGGCATGGTGGTGGTGAACAGCGCGGGCAACAGCGGGGAGAGCGCCTGGTACCGGATCAGTCCACCGGCCGACGCCGAGGGTATCCTGGCCGTGGGGGCCGTGGGCCTCGAACGCCAGAGCGCCCCCTTCAGCGGGCACGGTCCATCGGCGGACGGGCGGGTGAAGCCCGACGTGTGCGCGGTGGGCTGGCAGGCCACCGGACTGGATGTGGACGGTACCTCGCTCGCACGGATCAACGGCACCTCGTTCAGTGGTCCCATCGTGGCCGGCCTGGCCTGCTGCCTGTGGCAGCTGCATCCCGAACGCACGGCCGTGGAGATCACCGACGCCATCCGACAAAGCGCCTCGCAGGCCCTCCGCCCGGATATCGACCTGGGGTACGGGATCCCCGACCTGTGGCGGGCTCACCTGCTGCTGAAGGGTGAGGACCTGACCGGCCTGCGTCATGAGGCGGTGCTGGAGCTGTTCCCGATGCCTTTCAACGACGGGTTCACGGCGGGGCTGTACACCGGCGAGGCGGACCGGCTGGTGCTGGAGCTGTTCGATGCCTTGGGGCGGCTGGTCTGGCGGCTTACCGAGCCCGTAGAGCCCGGCACCTACCGGCAGCTCGCCATCGCCGATCCGCAGCTGGCGGGCCTGCCGGACGGGATCTATCACCTCCGCGCCGACCTGGGCGGCCCCCTGCTGGAGCGCTCGGTGGTGAAGGTCCGCCCATGAGCCGGACGACCGAGGTACCGGTGATCCCGGTGCATGTCCTGATGGCCGCCTACGGTGAAGGCCGTTTCCCCATGGCCCATGCCGATGGAGAGCTCTACTGGCACGATCCCGATCCCCGGGCGGTGTTCGACCTGGACGCCCTAAGGCCCAATACCCGCCTTGCCCGGATCATGCGCAACCCGGGTCTTCTCATCACCCGGGATCAGGCTTTCACGGCCGTGATCGACGCCTGCGCGGATCGTGCGGAGACCTGGATCGACGCGCGCATCCGGGCCACCTACGCCCAGCTGCACCGGGCCGGGCATGCCCATAGCGTGGAGGTCTGGTCCGCCGAAGGCACCGGCACGCGCGCGCTGATCGGCGGCATCTATGGAGTGGCCCTCGGCGGGGCCTTTTTCGGGGAGAGCCTCTTCCATCGCCGGCCGAATGCGGGCAAGGTGGCGTTCCACGCCCTGGCCGAGCACCTCCGCCAGCGCGGGTTCACGCTGTTCGACTCACAGTATTTGAACCCCTTCACGGCCAGCCTGGGTGCGGTGGAGGTCCCGCGGGCAAGGTTCTTGCGTATGCTTGCCGCCGCCAAGCAGGTGCCTGCATGCTTCTGATCCCGTCGATCCGCTCCGTGCTCCTTCCTTGGGCCTGCATCTTGCTGGTCCGGTCGATGGCACAGGGCACCCTGGTGGTGGACGTGGCCGTGCCACAGTCCGGCCCAGGACCGCTGATGGTCGCCGTTTGCCCGGACGCCGCCTCGTTCAGCACGGATAAGGGCTGTCTGCAGCGCAAGGTGGAGGCGGTGCGCCCGTCGACCACGCTCCGGTTCACTGAGTTGCCCGAAGGGCGCTACGCCGTGAAGGCCTTCCTCGATCTCAACGGCAACGACGCGCTGGACAGGAACCCCCAGGGCTTGCCGGCTGAGCCGATCGGCTTCAGCAACGATGTGCTGGGCAAACCATCGGCCGTGCTGTTCGAGAAGGCGGCCGTTCCCGTGACCGCCACAGGCGCGACGGTGAAGTTCCGCCTGCGTGGCATGGCGCCCGCCACCAAGCCCTGATCAGCGCGCGTTCCGCACGATCTCAGGCGCCACCGCCTGGCGCTCGCCCAGGTAGCGCTGGTAGGTCCCCGAGTAGGTGGCGCGGTGTGCGAGCACGTCCCGACCCACCCCCAGCAGGGCCATCACGGCATCCGTGGCCTCGCGCAGCCCATTGTTCCCGCCACTGTTGCCCGTAACGAGGTCCACCTCGCCGCGTGCGATGGCCTGCTCCACGAGCCATGCCGTCACCGGGCTGCCGATCATCACCCGCAGGCCGCAGCGCGCCGCCACCGGTAGGTCCAGCACATCGTCGAAGAAGAAGGCCACCTCATCGGCCTGCAGCCCGTGCTTCGCAAGGAAGGCATCGAAGGCCTCGGGCTTGTTGGTGAAGCCCATGTACACGCCGTGCAGCCGCTCGCGCTGGGCGAAGCGCTCCGCGTACGGATTGTGCTGGCCGGTGATCACCGCGGCCTTGGGCAGGTGGCCGTTGCGCAGCCACAGGGCGAAGCGCAGCAGGTTCACGCCCATGCTGCCCACCTCACTGAACGGACTGCCGCCCTCCGCATCCTTGAAGCCGTCGTTGAACACGCCGTCCCAATCGAAGAGCACGGCCTTGGTGCGGGCCAGGCGACGCAGCAGCTCAGGCTCCGATCCGATGACGCGGAGGCCGTGGGTGGTGAAGGGGAGGAGGAGGGACATGGGGATGCGTTGCGTGTTGGCGCGTTGCGTGTTGCGGCGTTGTCCCAACCCGCAACACGTAACGCGTAACCTCTCAACACGCAACGCGCGCAGGCCGGCGGGGAGTCTATCCCGCGATCGCCTTCATCAGGTCCTGGATGTCGAGCATGCCGAGCTGCTTGCCGTTCTCGCTCACGCTCAACGTGTCCACCTTGTGCTCCTTGAAGGCCTTCTGGGCCTCGTCGAGCAGGGCTTCCGGGTTGATGGTGAAGGGTGCGCTGAACTTCAGGGTGCTCAGCTTTTTCGTGAGGAACTTGTTGCCCTCCTTCTCGATGCCACGGCGCAGGCCGCCATCGGTGAACACGCCCACGTTCTTGCCCTTGCTATCCACCACCATCACCGCGCCGAAGCCGTGCTTGGTCATCTCCACCAGCGCTTCGCTCACCGTGGCGCTGTCCTTCACGGTCGGGTTGCTGCGCGAGAGCACGTCCTTCACCTTCATGGTGATCAGGCGCGTGTCCACGTAGAACTGCTTGGTGCCGATGGCCGTGAAGTGGTTGTCGGTGAGCTGCTTCATCAGCTTCCAGGGCACGGTGATCGTGTGCACCCCGAGGTCCACGGCGTTGCGCACGTGCTCCACGGTGCGCACGCTGCTGAACATGATCTTGGTGTCGTAGCCGTAATAGTTCACGGCGCGCACGCACTGCTCCACGAGGGCGAGGGCATCGTGGCCCTGGTCCTGCAGGCGGCCGACGAGCGGGCACACATAGGTGGCCCCGGCCTGCATGGCCATGTAGGCCTGCTGAATGGTGTACACCAAGTGCACGTTCACCATGATGCCCTCGTTGCGCAGCATCTTGCACGCACGCAGTCCCTCGAGGCTCACAGGGATCTTGAAGACGGTGGTCTCCTTCTTCAGGCCCATCTTCAGCTGGCGCTTGGCCTCCTTCACCACCTCCTCGGCGGTCTCGCCCAGGGCCTCCACCTGCAGGATGGGGACCTTCTTGGCGAGGTCGAGGATCATCTTGTCGATGTTGGTGACCCCGCCCCGGTGCATGAAGGTGGGCGTGGTGGTGAGGCCGGTGAGGAAGCCGAGCTTGAAGGCTTCGTCGATCTCCTTGATGTCGGCGCTGTCGAGGTAGAGTTCCATGGTTGATGTGTTCACCACAGAGGCACAGAGGGCACAGGGAAAATGCCGGTCTGCTTCTGCTGGTCGTTGATTGGTCTTGGTATTGGGTTCTCTGTGTTCTCTGTGCCTCTGTGGTGAGGCATTAAGCGATCACGCTCGTGTTGCGGTGCTTCACCTCCACGGCGTGGATGTCGAGCAGAGGCTTCAGGAATTCCTCCAGGTCGTACACGCAGAGCTGGCTGGCGGCGTCGCAGAGGGCTTTGCTGGGATCGGGGTGCGTTTCGATGAACACGCCATCCACGCCAGCGGCCACACCGGAGCGGGCGATGGTGGGCATCACATCACGGTTGCCGCCGCGCGGGTCGGCGCTGGGGATGCCGTACTTGCGGATGCTGTGCGTGATGTCGAACACGAGCGGATAGCCCGTGCGGCGCATGTGGTAGAAGGCCCGCGGGTCCACCACCAGGTCGTTGTACCCGAAGGTGTAACCGCGCTCGGTGAGGATCACCTTGTCGTTGCCCACGCTCTCGCATTTCTTCGCCGGATTGATCATGTTCTCCGGGGCGAGGAACTGCGCGTGCTTCAGGTTGATCACGGCGCCGGTCTTCGCCGCCTCGGTCACCAGCGTGGTCTGCATCACCAGGTAGGCTGGGATCTGGAGCACGTCCACCACCTCGGCGGCGGGCTTGGCCTGGCTGGGGTAGTGGATGTCCGTCAGAATGGGGAAGCCGAAGTCCTTCTTGATGCGCGCGAGCAACTTCAAGCCCTCGTCCAGGCCGGGGCCCTGGTAGAAGTCCACGCTGCTGCGATTGTCCTTGGTGAAGCTGCTCTTGTAGATCACGGGCACTTTCATGCGCTCGCTCACTTCCTTGAGCTTTTCGGCGGTACGCAGCATCACGTCCTCGGTCTCGATCACGCAGGGACCGGAGATGAGGAAGAGCTGGTCGGAGCCGCAGGCGATGGGGCCGACGTGGACGATCTTGGTCATGGCGATGCGCTGGGCGGAAGCCGGCAGCGGCGCAAAGGTAGCCGTGGGTGGCTCGCCGTCCGGCCTCACTCCACGGTGACGCGCAACATGCGTTTGCCGTCGAGGATGCCCTCCAGGGTGTCACCCACGGCGATGGGGCCCACGCCCGCCGGTGTGCCGGTGAACAGCAGGTCACCCGGCTCCAGCGTGATGAAGCGCGACACATAGGCGATGAGCTCGTGGACGGGGAAGAGCATGTCGCGAGTGCGACCGCGCTGCACGAGCGTCCCATTGCGCAGGAGCTCGATCTGGAAGCTTTGCAGGTCGGTGGCGCTGGTCATCGGCAGGTGCACGTCGCCGATCACGGCACTGTCATCGAAGGCCTTGGCCTTTTCCCAAGGCAGCCCTTTGGCCTTGAGGTCGTTCTGGATGTCGCGCGCGGTGAGGTCGAGGCCCAGGGTGTAGGCGCTGATCATGCCCGGGGCCATGGCGGCGGGGATGTCCTTGGCGTAGCCGTCCAGCACGCACACCAGTTCCAGCTCGTGGTGGATGGTGCCCAAGTGGGAGGGGAGTTTCAGAGGCCGGCCGGGGTGGGCGATGGCCGTGAAGGGCTTCAGGAAGAAGACCGGCTCCTCCGGCGCCGCGTTGCCGAGCTCGCGGACGTGGTCACCGTAGTTGCGGCCGATGCAGATGCACTTCATGGGAGGGTCGGTTGGCGCGGCGGGTTGCGGGCGATCGGTTCGGGTTCCTTCCGTTGGTGAGGCCGGTCAGCTCACGCTGTTGAGATCCTCCAGGGCCTTCCGCATCACCGCCAGCGTGCTGCCGGGCAGTTCGGCCTTGGTCATCAGCCATTGCAGGTAGCCGGGATCGTTCCGCCCGATGGACTCCAGCGGCCAGCCCCGGTACTTGCCGAAGGTGAGACAGACCTGTCCGTTCTGGTCGAAGGCCAGCTTTCCCGCAGCATCGGGGCTTCGCTGGCGATCGCCACTGAACTCCCCGAGCTGGTCCACATCCGAAGGCAGGTCGCCGTAACGCTCCAGCTGGGCCAGAAGCACGTCGGCGGTGGCCTCCACATCGGCCAATGCGTCGTGGGCCCCTTTGTGGTCCCGGCCGCAGTAGAACCGGAGTGCTGCGGTCAGGTCCCGGGGTTCCATCCGGTGGAAGATGCGTTGCACGTCCACGACGCGCAAGGAGGATGTGTCCCAGGACCGGCCGACGCGATGCAGTTCCTCGGCCAGGAAGGGCACATCGAAGCGGATGACGTTGAAGCCCGCGAGATCGCAGCCTTCCAAAGCGGCCAGCACCTCATCCGCCACGGCCTCCAGGTAGGGGGCCTCCAGCACCATCGCATCCGTAATGCCATGCACTGCGGTGGCCTCTGGCGGGATGGGCATTCCGGGGTTCACAAAGCTCTGCCAGGGCTGCCGCCGACCATCGGGGGTCATGCGCACGATGCCGATCTGCACGATGCGGTCCTGCCCGATGCGGGTGCCGGTGGTCTCCAGATCGAAGAAGGCCAGGGGCCGTTGAAGCTGCAGGCGCATGTCCGCAAGATGGTCAGGAAAAAGCCCCCCGGGAGGTCCGGAGGGCTTTCAAGTTGTCCACAGCGGCTGGGCTCAGCGGGTCTTCAGCTTGACGTACTGGAACTTGCCGTACTTCTCGGTGTTGATGTAATCGCCTTTGTACGCCGGTCCCTGTACCAGGGAGTTGATGGCCTCGAGGTAGATGACGTCTGCGTTCTTCCCGCGGGCTTGCACGGCCTCGATCAGGCGTTTGCGGGCGTCATCCATCCGCTGGCGGCTCAGGTTCTCGTTGGTGCCGAAGGTCCTGGTGGGCACTTTGGAGGCGCTGGCCTCGATGACGATGGTGGCCTTGCCGTTCTTGTCGATCAGCCCCACCACGGTATCGATGAAGCCCTTCCAGTCCGTCTCGGCCTGGTCGATGTCCTTCTTGTTGTACTCGTAGTACTTGGCGTATTCGGCGGCGTAGCTGGCGTCGGGCATGGTGTGGGTCTTGCCCTTTTCCTTCAGCTGCGCATCGGTGAGGTACTCCTCCGGCTTGGCCTTCTCGCCCGACTTGGTGGGTTCACCCTTCTCCTTGCTGCCCGGAGGCGAGCCCTTCGGCAGGTCCACGATGCTGGCGGGACCGGTGATGCTCACCGGGTTCAGGTAGATCTCCTTGTTGATCTCCTGATAGGCGGTCTCGCACTCCACGTAGATGTCCTCGGTATGGATCGTTTTGTCGTCCACCCGGTAGTCGAGGTTGTACTCCTTGCAGGGCGGCAGGATCACCACGTACACGCCATCGCGCTGGCGAGGCTTGTACGTCTTCACCTCACCGCTGGCCTTGTCGGTCACGTACAGGATGGTGCTCGGCGGCAGGGTGGTGCCCGGCGGGGGGATGATGAAGCCCTTCAACACGGTAAGACCTTCGGCTTCCATCTCCTCGGGCAGGTCCACGAAGTAGATGTCCTTCTCGCCATAGCCCCCGATCTTGTCGGAACTGAAGTAGCCGCGGCGACCGTCGGCCGTCGTCACGAAGAACACATCGTCGTCCACGGTGTTCAGGGGCACCCCGATGTTCACCGGAGGGGTCCACGTGCCGTCCTCCTGCATCTCGGTGGTGAAGATGTCGAAGCCGCCCATGCTGTTGTGGCCCTTGCTGGCGAAGAACATCGTGCGGCCGTTGGGGTGGATGAAAACGGCATCCTCGTCGTACGGTGTGTTCACCACGTTGCCGATGCTCTGGGCCTTGCTCCACTCCCCGGTGGGCAGCTTCACCACCCGGTAGATGTCCCGGCCTCCAGCACCTCCCTTTCGGTCGCTCACGAAATAGAGGGTGTTGCCGTCCGCGGTGATCGCAGCGTGCGTCTCCCAGCTCTTGCTGTTCACATCGCTGCCGATCAGCACCGGGTCACTCCACAATTCACCCACCAGTCGGCTCTCGTAGAGGTTGCCGTCGCCGCCGTCATCGCGGTAGATGAACAGGGTCTGTCCGTCGGCCGAAACGTTCACGCTGGCCAAGTGTCCGCCTTCGGGCGGGTTGATGTTGAGGAGTTCGGGGGCCTGCCAATTGCCCTCCCGGTCCTTGTAGCTCACGTAGATGTTCTCGAAGGGCAGACCGGCCACCGGGTCGATGACACCGCTGTTGGAACTGTCCGGCCGCACGCGTCGGCTGGTGAAGAAGAGCGCGTTCCCGTCCACGCTCAGCACCGGGCTGAAGTCCGGGTGGTCCTGGTTCACCACCTTGCCCACGTTGCTGATCTGGTAGGGTTTGGGGTCGCTGATGAGCTTGCGGGCATTCGCCGTCTGCTCCTTGCCGCGCACCGCCATGGGATAAAGCTCATGGCCTTTGTCCGCCCCGTCCAGGAACTTCTGGTACGACCCGTCGGCTTTATCGTATTCACCATTGAGGTGGTAGGCGCGCCCCAGATAGTAGTCCACCTCCACGGGGGCGTTCTTCTCCCGCATGTCGAAGGGGTCGTATCCGGCCGTGTTGAAACCACCATATCCAGCGCTCCGCTGGGTCGCCGCCTTCTCCAGATAAGGCAGGGCCTTGTGCTTCTGATTGTAGGAGTGGAAATAGCAATAGCCCAGCTTGTAGTTCAGGTTCGCGTTGTCCGGTTGCTCCTGCACCAGCTGGTCCCAGATCTCGGCGGACTGGTTGTAGAGCTTCTCCTCCATCAGCTTGTTGCCTTCCTCGAATTTCCACGTGAAGGTGGTGTTCTCGCCCTGGGCGAAGGTGGAGGCCGAAGGGGCGAGCAGTGAGGCGGTGAGGAGGAGCGCGTAGCCGTGCTTCATTGCGGTACGGGTGGTTCAGGCCCTGGTCGAGGGCCGCGAAATGTAGCCATTTTCCCCAGTGGGGTCCGGTTCATATGTCCTGGTCCAGGGACCAGCCTTCCAGAATGTCCGCCACGCGGCGCACGAAGCGGCCGCCCAACGCCCCGTCCACGACCCGGTGGTCGTAGCTGTGGCTCAGGAACATCATGTGCCGCACGGCGATCACATCCCCGGCCGGGGTCTCGAGCACCGCCGGTTTCTTCCGGATCGCTCCCGTGGCCATGATCGCCACCTGGGGCTGGTTGATCACCGGCGTGCCCAGCACGTTGCCGAAGGTGCCCACGTTGGTCACCGTGTACGTGCCTCCGCTGATCTCATCGGGTTGCAGCTTGTTCTCCCGTGCACGCTTGGCCAGGTCGTTCACCTTCCGCGCCAGACCCACCAGGTTCAATTGATCGGCGTTCTTGATCACCGGTACGATGAGGTTGCCTGTCGGAAGCGCCGCCGCCATGCCGATGTTGATGTCGCGCTTGCGGATGATCGTGTGACCGTCCACCTGGATGTTGATCATCGGCATCTCTTTGATGGCCTGCGCGATGGCCATCACGAAAATGGGCGTGAAGGTCAGCTTCTCGCCCTCCCGTTTCTCGAACGCGCTCTTCACCCGATCGCGCCACAGCACCAGGTTCGTCACATCGGCTTCCACGAAGCTGGTGACGTGCGGGCTGGTGGCCTTGCTCATCACCATGTGGTCGGCGATCAGCTTGCGCATGCGGTCCATCTCGATCACCTCGTCGCCGGGGCCGGGCACTACCTTGGGTGCCGAGGGTTTCGCGCCCGTAGGGGCAGGGGCAGGGGCAGGGGAGGCTGGCATCGCCGCCGGCGAGGCCGGTGCCGCACCGCGCTTCGGCAGGTAGTCCAGCAGGTCCTTCTTGGTCACCCGCCCCCCCTCTCCGCTGCCGGCGATGGCCTCGAGCTCGGCCATGGTCACGCCTTCCTGCTCCGCGATGGTGCGCACCAGCGGGCTGTAGAACTTGCCACTGGGGCCCGTGCGGGTGACGGCCGCACCGATGGGTTGAGCTGTGGTGATGGCGGCCTGACGACCGTTGGTGGCGACGGCTGCGGCCGGGGCGGCCACCGGTGCCGCTGCGGGTGCCTCGGCCCCCGAGCTGATGGCCGCGATCGGCTGGCCCACCTTCACCACGTCCCCTTCATTCACGAGGCGTTTCACCAACACGCCGTCATGCGGCGCCGGCACCTCGCTGTCCACCTTGTCGGTGGCGATCTCCACGATGGGCTCATCGGCGGCCACGCGGTCGCCTTCGTTCTTGAGCCACTTGATGATGGTGGCCTCGGCCACGCTTTCGCCCATCTTGGGCAGGAGGATCTCGTTCTGGGCCATCGCGTCGGGGCCAAAAGTAACCACCGGACCCCGACACGCGCGGAGCCTATGAGCCCATCAGTGCGAAGCCCCTCCGGATGTAGCGCAGGTCGTCCCAGACCCGGTAGTCCTTGGCATACATCAGGTTGAGCCGGTCCACGATCAAGGCATCGGCCGGCACGCCGAGCGAGCGGACCGGATCGAGGACACCGCGCTGCAGATGCGGCAGCTTGGCGGCGCGCGACGGGTGCCGGTGATAGCCCACCCAGGTTCTATCGCCGAGCAGCACCTGCCACAGGTTGGCCATGTAGCCCCGGCGCTGCCGCACGAACCACAGGTTGACCGGCAGGGTCAACATCAGCACGACCGCCACCACCACGTCCGTGATGCGCTTGGTGCGTCGGGATGCCGGGCTGTTCACCGCGTGGGCCTCCAGGACGAGAAGATCCTGCAGGCTCTCGATGCTGTTGGGGCTGATGATGGCCTGGCCGTCGGGTTGGGCGATCTTGAACACAGCGCCGCTGGTCCGGAGCCGCTCCAGGGCGTCGATCACCGTGGTCCAGGTGAGGTCGCCTGCGCAGAGGACCACTTCGTCGTACCGCTGATCGTGGAGGTTCCGGCACAGTTCGGCCGTTCGCTTCGTGCGCTGCAGCACTTCTGGTGGCTCCACGAGCTGGCGCCCGAGACCGAAGTGGGTCTGCCACAACAGGTCCAGCGCCTGCCGGGCCCGCTCGGGCGAGCCGATCGCCGCGATGCGCAGCCGGTGGCTGGGCCGCAAGGCATAGCCCTTCACCCGCAGCAGGTGCAGCAGGCCGCGGATGGCGAAGGCGGTCCCGGTCATCAGGACCAGGCAGGTGAGCAGGGCCCATGTGCCCGGCCAGGCCTGCATCCGCCAGCTCCACCACGCGGCCATCAGCAGGGTGGCGGCGGTGGCGCCCTTCACCGCGTGCCCGAGCCGGATGGGCCGGTCGTACGCACCGAAGAGGGCCAGGCAGGTGAGCGCCGCGGAGAGAAAGGGAAGGAGGTGGCGCGGCGCTCCGTCGGCCCATTGCATCACGCCCACATGCGGGCCGGCCAGCAGCAGCAGGGCCGCAAGGGCCGTGGCATCGAGCAGGGGCAGCAGCGCGCGGTGGAAGAAGCGGCTGAGCAGGGCTCCGGCCGCGCTCAGGTAAATGGCCCCGCGGATCAGCGCGCTGAACAGGTCAGGCCCCTTGCGCGTGAAGTGCTTCCTGGCGAAAATGGCCATCGCGTTGTAGAAGACGAACACATAGTTCACGCTGCTCTTCTTGGTGCTCTCGCCCTTGTAGTGCAGGATGCGCGCCTGAGGCACGTAGTGGTTCTCGTAACCCCCCAGCGTGATGCGGTAACTGAGGTCGATGTCCTCCCCGTACATGAAGAAGCTCTCATCCAGCAAGCCCACTTCGTCCAGCGTCCGCTTGCGCAGGAACATGCAGGCCCCGGACAGGATCTCGATCCGCGCCGTACGGTCCTCCGGCAGATGCCCCAGGTGGTAGCGGCCGAACACGCTGCTGCGGGGGAAGACGCGCGCCAGCCCGATGATCTTGTAGAAGGCCACGGCCGGTGTCGGCAGCCCGCGCTTGCTCTCCGGCAGGAAGCGCCCTGTGCCATCGATCATCTTCACGCCCACTCCTCCGACCTTGGGATCGGCGTCCATGTAGGCCACAACCGTGCGGAACACATCCTCGCCCACGATGGTGTCGGGGTTCAGGAGAAGGATGTGATCGCCCTTGGCCTCGCGGATGGCCTGGTTGTTGGCCCGGCTGAAGCCCACGTTCTCGGTATTGGCCAACAGCCGCACCTGCGGGAACCGCTCCCGCACCATCTCCACACTGCCGTCCGTGCTCTGGTTGTCCACCACGAACACCTCGCCGGGCACCCCTTCCATCGCGGCGAACACCGCCCGCAGGCACTGCTCCAGGTAGGCCCGGACGTTGTAGTTGACGATGATGACGGAGAGTTTCATGTGCATACGTGCACATGTGCCCATGAGCACATGCGCTATCGCTTCACCCCTTGCTCGTAAGGTTTCCGGTCCATGATGCTGCGGCCCAGGGTGAGCTCGTCCACATGCTCCAGGTCGCCCCCCACACTGATCCCGCGCGCGATCTGGCTCACGGTGATGCCGCGCTCCTGGAGACGCCGGTTCAGGTAGAAACAGGTGGTGTCGCCCTCCAGCGTGGCCCCCAGGGCCAGCACCACCTCCCGCACAGAGCCGCTGTCCACACGCTCCAGCAGCCGGGCGACCTGCAGGTCGTCCGGGCCCACGCCGTCCATGGGGCTGATGACCCCGCCGAGCACATGGTAGAGGCCCTTGAACTGATGCGTGTTCTCGATCGCCACCACGTCGCGGATGTCCTCCACCACGCACACCACGCCGCGGTCACGAGAGGGCGATGCGCAAATGCCGCACACCGGCTGGTCGCTGATGTTGCAGCATTCGGCGCAGTAGCGCACCTCTTCCCGCAACCGGCGCACCGCTTCACTGAAGCGCTGCACGGCGGCGACATCGCGCCTCAGCAGGTCGAGCGCCATGCGCATGGCCGTGCGCCGTCCGATGCCGGGCAGGGTCGCCAGTTGGTCCACGGCGTTCTCCAGCAGGACGGACGAGGTGCTCACGCGGCCAAAGGTAACGGCGGGGCCACGCGCGCTCCCGCCTCAGCGGAGCACCACCCGGCGACGCCAGGTGCGTTCTTCCGTGATGACCTCCAGGAGGTGGGCGCCGGTCAAGCCGTCCGTGGCGAGGGTCCAGGTGCCCGGACCGGGAATGCTGCCGCTGCGCACCTCGCGCCCGCTGAGGTCCAGCAGGCGCCACGCCTGTCCGCCTGGTTCCGTGCTGCGCACCTGCAGCGACCCCTCGGCCGGGTTGGGCCAGGTCCATAGGCCGGCGCCCTCCCGCTCCTCCACGAAGGCCGTTCCGCTTGAGGGGAGGCACGCGGTCACCTCCATGTCGTCCAAGTACCAGCCGGCCTTGTTCACCACCGTGGTGGCGAACAGGTGGAAGCTGATGTCCACCGTGCTCAGCCCCAGGAAGGGCGACAGGTCGATCGTCTGCTGCAGCCACACCTGGCTGAACTGCTGGCTGTTGTTCAGGTAGACCTGCTGGCCGTTGACACGGATGAAGATGAAGTCGAAGTTGGTGAACACCTCCCACCAGTGCCAGAACCTCAGTTCGGCGCCGGTGTAGGCGGGGTCGCTGAGGTCCACCGTGAGACCGAGCACGCTCGTGTCACCGCTGTTGGCGTAGCAATCGCGCAGCACCGTGCCCCATCCGAGCTGCCCGCTGTGCGCGCCGATGGTGTTGTTGAAGGTGGAGGTGCAGCTGCTGTCCAGCAACTGGGTCCCGATGGTGCCGTGCTCCCAGTCCGGGTATCCGCTCGGCACCAAGCCCCCGTCGCCCGACTCGAAGTCGCTGCTGAAGAGGACCGCCGTGCTGTCCGGGCATTGAGCAGCGGCGTTCATGCCGAGGCAAGCCGCCAGAAAAAGGGTCGTGGTCCGGTGCATGTGCGTATAGGTTGGTCCCGGGAAGATAACCGTTCTCCTGCACGCACCGGACCGGCGCGGTGACCGGATGCCAACACCGGGACGGGGACAACTGACGCGCTCCTTCCGAGGCGTCGGTCCTTCGGGCGCATTGCTTCGCAACATGAGCGCGGCCTGGCTGTTGTCCCTGGTGCTGGTGTACTTCCTGGTGCTGCTGGGCATCGCCTGGTGGACCGGTCGCGGGGCCGGAGGGCACGCGTTCTTCAGCGGCGACCGTCGCAGCCTATGGTGGGTCGTGGCTTTCGGCATGATCGGCACCAGCCTCAGCGGGGTCACCTTCATCAGTGTGCCCGGCTGGGTGAAGGCCAACCACTGGAGCTACCTGCAGGTGGTGGTGGGCTATGTGATCGGGTACTGGGTGGTGGCCGGTGTGCTGCTGCCGTTGTACTACCGGCTGCAGCTCACCAGCATCTACGGCTACCTGCGCCACCGCTTCGGCCCCACCAGCTACCGCACCGGGGCCGCCTTCTTCCTGCTGAGCCGCACCCTGGGGGCCACCATCCGCATCTACTTGGTGCTCAATGTGCTCCAGCTCACGGTGGTGCAGGGCCTCGGCGAGATGCCCTTCGCGGTGACGGCCGCCCTCATCCTGCTGATGATCGTGCTCTACACCGTGCAGGGCGGGGTGCGGACGATCGTGTGGACGGACACGCTGCAGACCCTGTTCATGCTGGCCGCACTGCTGGGCACCGTGGCCTGGATCGCGGCCCAGCCCGGCATGGGCGACTGGTGGCCGCGCCTGCAGGGCAGCGGCATGACGGCCGTGTGGGACCTCGACTGGCGGAGCGACGGTTTCTTCCTGAAGCAGGTGCTCAGCGGCATGTTCATCACCATCGCCATGACCGGCCTCGATCAGGAGATGATGCAGAAGAACCTCAGTGTGGCCACCGTGCAGGGGGCACAGAAGAACATGCGCGTGTTCAGCGTGGTGCTGCTCGGGGTGAACCTGCTCTTCCTGGTGCTGGGCGGGCTGCTCTACCTCTACGCCGAACAGGCGGGCTTCGGCCTGCCCGAGCGCAGCGACGACCTGTTCCCGTCCATGGCGCTGCAGCTGTTCCCGCCCTGGCTCGGGCTGCTCTTCATCATCGGCCTCATCAGCGCCCTCTTCCCCAGTGCGGACGGAGCGCTCACGGCGCTGACGGCCAGCACCTGCATCGACCTCATCGGCATCCAGGACCGGGGATGGGACGAGGCCCGGCAGACGCGGGTGCGCAAGACGGTGCACCTTGCCATCGCCGGGGTCTTCTTCGGCTGCGTGATGTTCTTCCACTGGCTGCAGAGCGGCACGGTGCTCAAGACCCTTTTGGACATCGCCGGGTACACCTATGGTCCGTTGCTCGGGCTCTTTGCCTTCGGCATCCTGTTCAAGGGCCGGCCGACCGAACGGTGGGTGCCCGTGGTGTGCGTGCTGGCCCCGCTGATCACGTTCGGGCTCAAGACCTGGTCGCCCGATCTGCTCTTCGGCTATCGGATGGGCTTCGAGACGCTCATCGTCAACGGCGCCCTGACGCTGCTGGGCCTGCGGCTGATCAGCGGACCGTCCCGCTGATGCGCCGGAACGGTGCTCAGTCCTGCCGCTGCCAGCTGCGTTCGATCACCTCCAGCAGCTCGTCGTGGATGGCGCTGTTGCTGGCCACGATCTCCTCGTCGAACACCGGGTCCTTGCTGAGGCGGAATCCGCTCACCCGCCCCCCCGCCTCGCGCACGAGCAGCACGCCCGCCGCCACGTCCCAGCTGTTGAGCCCATACTCGTAGAAGGCCTCGAAGCGGCCACAGGCCACGTAGGCCAGGTCCGCCGCGGCGCTGCCGAGCCGACGGATGCCGCGCGTACGGTGCATCAACTCGCGCAGCAGGTCCATGTACTCGGCCTCGTATCCAAAGTCATCGTACGGGAACCCTGTCGCCAGCAAGCTGTCCTGCAGCTGCTTCCGATCGCTCACCCGGATGCGCTGGCCGTTCATCCAGGCGCCGCCGTTCTTCCAAGCGGTGAACCGTTCGTCGCGCGTCACCTCATGCACCACGCCCAGCAGGGGCTCGGTGCCGTCCAGCAGGGCGATGCTGATGCAGTAGCACGGCACCCCATGCACGAAGTTCGTGGTGCCGTCCAGCGGGTCGATCACCCAGTTGAGGCGCTCGCGCTGTTCGCCGCTGCCCTCCTCGGCGATGAAGCCGGCATCGGGCAGGAGGCGTTCCAGGGCCTCCACCAACCGGTCCTCGGCGGTGTGGTCCACGTGGGTCACCAGATTGTTCGCGCTCTTGGTGGACACACCGGCCTCGGTGAGCTTGCCCGCCTCGTCGCGGATGAAGGCGGCCACTTCGGCGCTGAGCGCCGCCACCTGTTCAGTGAGCTGTTGCAGGTCCATCGTTGGCGGGGTTGTTCCTCCGGTGCACCATCCACAGCCCGGCGGCGCCGGTCAGCATCAGCAGCCCGGCGATCAGCTCGGCCTGCGTGGTGTCGCCGAAGAGCACGACGTTCACACGGATCTTCTCGATCCAGAAGCGCTCCAGGCCGTTCAGCAGGAGGAAGAGGAAGAAGATGGCGCCCATCGGCCGAAGCCGCGTGCGCAGGGCCCAGAGCACCGCGAAAAGCAGCGCGCAGGCCAAGGTCTCGTACAACGGGGTGGGGAACACGGTCTCCGGAAGGGCCGTACAGTAGCCCTCGAAGCAGGGACGGCCATCCAGGAGCGGGATGCCGATGCCATTGACATTGTTCGGATAGTCGTACTGCCAGAACCAGCGGGGGCCCGGTCCTTGAAAGGTGGTGTTCACGATGCCCCAGTCCCCATCGCCGCTCACCTGACAGCCGATGCGGCCGATGGCATAGGCGAGCATCACACCCGGCGCGGCAGCATCCGCCCCCGCCAGCGTCGGCATGCCGTGGCGGTGGAAGTAGCGCATCACCATCGCACCCGCCATGATCAGGCCTCCATACATGGTGAGGCCGGTGAACAGGTCCGTGCCACCCGGATCGCCGATGAAGGCCGCCAGCTCGTCGGGGTTCTCCAGCCAGTGGAAGAGCTTGGCCCCGATCACGCCCCACAGGGCCGCCGTCATGGTGATGGAGCCCGCGTGTTCCGAGGGCGCGATGAGGACCGTCTCCGTCCGTGGCTTGTCGAGCTGCTGTTTGCGCTTCTCCCACCACACGAGGCCCGCCAAGGCGACCGCACCCAGCACGCCGCCCGGCACACTGCCCGTGCCGCTGAACAGGAAGGCCTTCGTATCCGCGGTGGCCTGCGCACTGTGGAGGATCAGGTACAGGCCTTTCCAGCCGAGCAGAAAGCCCAGCACCGCCTGGGTGGCCAGTTCCGACCGGCTCGCCGGTCGTCCGATGGTCATGGAGCGCGTCGAGGGCTTCAGCAGGCCGTTCGCCTGCTTGCGCCGCAGCTCGGCCGTCAGCAGCCGGTTGGCCACCACGAAGGCCACCGCCACGAAGAACCCGAAGCTGTTCAGGAACTTCAGGAACGGCAGGTCGATCCCCGTCAGGTCCAGCAGCGCGTGGTAGAGCGTGGGGTACATGGGTCAGGCGGCGGGAGCAGGAGCATGGGCCATGCCTTCGCCAAAGGCTTCGGCAGACGAGGCAGGGGCCATGCCTTCGCCAAAGGCTTCGGCAGACGAGGCAGGGGCAGGGGCGGAAGCGACCCGCGATCCGATGACGTGCCCTTCGCCGTCGGACCGGTCCAGGGACACGGGCTCCACGGCATTCACCAAGGCAGCGTTGTAAGGCACCGATACCCTGATGTAGTTGTCCGTGAAGCCGAGCATGCGACCATCGGTCTCTTCGGCCTCGAACAGCACGGGGCGCACGGTGCCCAGGTGCCGCTCAACATGCGCCCTCTGCAGCTTGCCGCCCAGGATGCGGAGCTGCTTCGTGCGCTCGCGCCGCGTTTCCATGGGAACGGTCTCGTCCATGCGCACGGCCGTGGTGTTGGCGCGCTCGCTGTAGGTGAACACGTGCAGGTGGTCCACCGGCACGGACCGCAGGAAGGCGTGGGTCCTCAGGAACTCCTCGTCGGTCTCGCCCGGTGTGCCGGTGATGACGTCCGCGCCGACACAGGCATGCGGCATCAACGTCTTGATGGCGTGGACCCGGTCCGCATAGAGCGCCGTGTCGTAGCGGCGGCGCATGCGTTCCAGCAGGGCGTCGCTTCCGCTCTGCAGGGGCATGTGGAAGTGCGGGGCGAACCGCCTGCTGCCGGTCACGAAGCGGATGATGGCGTCGGTGCAGAGGTTGGGCTCGATGCTGCTGATGCGGAAACGCGCGATGCCCTCCACGCGGTCCAGCGCCTCGATCAGGCCCAGGAAGTCCTCGCCGTGGGAACGTCCGAAGTCACCGGTGTTCACGCCCGTGAGCACGATCTCCTTCACCCCCGAGGCGGCGATGCGTTCCGCGATGGCCACGGTGTCCGCGATGCTGCCGCTGCGGCTGCGCCCCCGGGCCAGCGGGATGGTGCAGAAGCTGCAGAAGTAGTCGCAGCCGTCCTGCACCTTCAGGAACGTGCGGGTGCGGTCCCCGCTGTTCCATGATGGATGGAAGGCCCGCACCTCCTTGATGGGGCCGTGCACCGCTGCTCCGACCGGCCGCTTGCCGTCCGCCGCCTCGATGTGGGCCGCCAGGTCGAACTTCTCGTTGGCGCCCAGCACCAGGTCCACCCCGGGGATGGCCGCGATCTCCTCGGGCTTCAGCTGCGCATAGCAGCCCACCACGGCCACGAAGGCCCCGGGGTTGATCCGCTGGAACCGCCGCACCCATTGGCGGCATTCCCGGTCGGCGTTCTCCGTCACGCTGCACGTGTTGAGCACGAACACGTCCGGGCGGTCCTCGGGCCTCACCCGGGCATAGCCGGCCTCCTCCAGCCCGCGAGCGAGGGTGCTGCTCTCGGCGAAGTTGAGCTTGCAGCCCAGGGTGTGGAAGGCGACGGTGCGGGGGGAGCTCATGAGCCCGGATATCGTGGCCTTTGACGGCCACAGCGGGCGGCGAAGGTACGCGGACGGGGCGGGGGCTTCCGTGCACCCCCGTCCGCGCACCGCATCGCACTTTTTCGCTCCCGTGTCAAGGCCCGCTGGCAACCCTTTTCCCGGGCCGCCGTCTACCCTCCGCATCCGATCGCCATGGGCACCCTCCGCGCACGACCCGGCAACCGCAGCCAGCTGATCCTCACCGGCGGCGTGCTGTCCGCCATCCTGTCCGTCCTGTCCTTCCTGCTGGCCTACATCGTCCTCTGATCGCCGCGCCTACCTTGGCGCACATGCGTTCCACCCCCTTGCTGGGCGGCGTGCTCTGCACCCTTCTGGCCCCGGCCCAACCGCTGCCGCACAGCCTCCTATGGCGCATCAGCGGTCCGGGCATCGAAGCCCCCGCCTATGTCCTGGGCACCGTGCACAGCCGTGATGCAAGGGCCTACCAGGGCAATGACAGCCTTTGGGCCGCCATGGCCGCCTGCACCGAGGTGGTCGGGGAACTGGACAACGAAGCGGCCGCGAAGGGTGGGCTCGCCGTGCTCGGCGCCATGCAGATGCCGGGTAGCAAGGCCTTGGCCGACCTCTACCGGAAGAAGGACCTCGAACGCGTCCGCGATGCGCTTAAGGAGCACCTGGGCCTGATGGCCCTGGCCAGCGACCGCATGAAGCCCTTCTGGTCGATGGCCCTGCTCACCGAGACCCTGATGCGCAGCGACAGCGCGCTCGTGCTGGACGAGGCGGTGCAGGTGCAGGCTCGAAGGTCAGGCCAGGCGGTGAGCGGCCTGGAGTCCATGCAGGAACAGCTGGCCGCCATCGATGCCATCCCCCTGGAGGACCAGGCGGCCATGCTGCTGGAGATGGTGCGTAACGACCTCTACCGCGGCTCGATCGAACGCATGATGGACGCCTATGCCCGGCAGGACCTGGAGGCGCTGCAGGCGGTGGTGCAGGAGGGGGGGATGCCCAGTTCCATGGACGCCGCCCTGCTCGCCGAGCGCAACGCCCGGATGACCGACCGGATGGCCGTGCGGTTGGGGGACGGCTGCAGCTGCTTCTTCGCCATCGGGGCCGCCCACCTGCCGGGCGCTGGCGGGGTGCTGGGCCGCTTGCGGGGCAAGGGCTTCGTCCTAACGCCCGTGGCGGTGGAACCGCACTAAGGCTGGCGAAGGGCCATCTCGCACACGATGGCGCGGTGGTCGCTCAGCTCATCGGGCAGTGTGCGGAAGTTCCAGGCCGCCAGCTCGGGACCGTGCAGGATGTGGTCGATGCGGAAGCTGGGGAAGACGCCGATGTAGGTGTGCCCCACCCCCCGCCCGCTCTCCACGAAGACATCGGTGAGCCGGTCGGTGAGCAGCGTGTAACTGTAGCTCATGGGCGTGTCGTTCAGGTCGCCGCAATAGAGGATGGGGTGCGGGCTGTCCGCCATGTGCGCCACGATCATGCGCGCCTCCTCGGCCCGGCGCAGGAATGCGTTACGCAGCAGACCCGCGATCCGCAGCCCTCCGCTGCGAAGGCTGTCCGCATCGGTGCCCGTGTCGAGGTCCTCCATGAACTTGTACTCATGGCCACCGAAGCGCACACTGGCCAGGTGCGCGTTGTACACCCGCAGTGTGTCGCCGCCCACGGCGATGTCCGTCCAGATGCACAGGTTGTTCAGGTCATCCGCGAACTCCAGGGCGCCCTTGCCTACGACCGGGTGCGTGCTGAAGGTGGCGATCCCGAAGTGGTGGCCCTTGCGGGTATGCGCCGTGTAGCTGTCGTGGCAGGCCTGGTAGCCCAGGTGCCGCAGCAGGGTGTCCTTGGTGTTGAAGAAGCGCCGGTCCTCGGCCAGAAAGAACTCCTGCAGGCACAGCACGTCGGCACCCTCGAAGGCGATGAGGTCGAGGATCTCGTTGCGGGTCTGGGTGTTGTTGCTCCAGTTGTACAGGTCGAACAGCCGCACGTTGTACGACATCACCTTCAGATGCTCGTCCGCAATGTCCTTGGGAGGGTGGCGTCGCCCGAGCACCTGTAAATGATCGCCGATGTGACCGAAGCCGATGCCGACCACGATCGCGCTCACCAGCATCCGTTTGGGCCGGAAGAGCGCCCACCACACCAGGAAGAAGAAGTGGGTGAGCAGCACGAAAGGGTAGGCCATGCCGAAGAAGGCCAGGGGCCAGAACGCGTCCGGCGGAACCTGGGCGGACAGGTAGGCCAGCAACAGCAGCAGCGCGGCGAGCAGGTTGGCCCACCAGAGGGGCCGGTGCCAGCGGCTGGGCCGCGCACGGCGGGGGAGCTCACTCATGGCTGGCCTTGAACAGGAAGTCCTTCTCCTCCTTGCTGAGGCTGTCGTAGCCGCTGCGGCTGATCTTGTCCAGGATGGCGTCCACGCGGGCCTGCTTGTCGCGTTTGTGGGCCGGCACCTGGTCGGCCATCACGGCCACCCGGCCGCGGTGGGCCACCTTCAGCCGCCGGGCCTTCCTGCCGCTCAGCAGGTCCCACGCGCCTTCGAACCAGCCGATGAAGGCCGAGGCGATATCGCGCCCGCGCCGCAGCTGCACCGCCGTGAGGTAACCCAGCAGCGCTCCGCCCAGGTGCGCGATGTGGCCGCCGCTGTTGCTGCCCTGCCGGATGCTCACCAGGTCGATCACCACGTAGATCAGGGCGATCCACTTCAAGCGCACCGCTCCGAAGAGCAGCAGGTGCACCACCATGTCCGGCCGGTACGCGGCGATGCCGATGAACACGCCCATCACGGCCGCCGATGCACCCAGGATGGTGCTGCCCGTGGCGAAGCGCTGGAACGGCGGGAACAGGTTGTAGGCCAGCACATACAGCGCCAGCCCGAAGAGCCCGCCCAGCAGGTAGTTGCCCAGCAGCCGCTTGGGTCCCAACAGGTCCTCGAACAACCGCCCGCTGAACCACAGCATCAACAGGTTGAAGAAGATGTGGAACACGTCGGCGTGGGTGAACATGTAGGTCACCACCGTCCAGGGCCGAAGGGCCAGTGACGGCAGGTGGCTGGTGGCCATGAGCCACGTCAACAGGTCGGGCTCGGGGGTGCCGGTGAGGAAGAGCACCAGGCCCACCGCATGGTAGACCAGGAAGACGCCGAGGTTGATGAGGATGAGCCGGACCGCGGCGCCGCCGGTGCGCCAGTGCATGCTCACATCGTCGCGGATGCCCATCGTGGCCTTAGGATGCGTTCCAGGGTGCCCGCAAAGTTCGGACCCTTCCGCACGGGCCGGAAAGGTATTCCACGAACGGTCCGCGCCGGACGGGCCAACGGCGGCTCAGAACAGCATGCGGCGGCGCCAGTGCCGCAGCAGGAGGAAGCCGAAGATCATGCCGCCCAGGTGCGCGAAGTGCGCCACGTTGTCGCCCGGGCTCTGCTTAAGGCCCATGAACAGCTCCACCAGACCGTAGATCACCACGAAGTACTTGGCCTTGATGGGGATCGGCAACAGCAACAGGAATATCTCCTGCTCGGGGAAGAGCATGCCGAAGGCCAGCAGGATGCCGAACACCGCGCCCGAGGCGCCGATGATCGTGCCCATGTGGTCGAAGAAGAGCTGGGTGAGGGCCTGTTGCGGCACGCCGTAGCTGGCCATCACACCGTTCAGGATGTGGTCCGCCTCGTCAAGGGAGCCGGCCGCCACCGCATCGCGCACCTCCTGCACGTCCGCACCATAGGCGGCCACCACCGCCTCATCGCGCAGCACCTCGTAGGCGTTCACGCCCGTATGCAGGGCCGCGGCGCCCAGGCCGCAGGCCAGATAGTAGATCAGAAAGCGTTTCGAGCCCAGGTAGCGTTCCACTGGGCCGCCGAACATGAACAGGCCGAACATGTTGGTGAAGAGGTGCACCAGGTCGCCGTGCAGGAAGAGGTGCGTGAACACCTGCCACGGCCGGAAGAGGGGGGAGCCCACGTAGTACATGCCCAACGTCGCGTCCAGCGTGTTCCGACCGAGTTCGTCCGCGGGGAAACTGAACTTGGCGAGGAAGAACAGGCCGTTGATGATCAGCAGGTTCTTCACCACCGGCGGCAGCAGCGCGTTCGGGTTCATCCGCGGTCGAAGCGTTGGGCGAGCTCGTCGAGCCCGAAGGTGATCAACGTGGGTTTGCCGCCCGGGGTCCAATAGGGCACCTCGCAGGCGAAGAGCCGGTCGACGAGGTCGCGGAGATGCTCCTGTGCCGGGGTCTCGTCGCTGCGCGCTGCCACACTGCGGGCCATGCTCCGCGCGATCGCCGCATGCCGCTCGAGCCTCAGCGTGCCACGTTCACTGTGGAGCTGCGCGATCAGGGTGTCCAGCAAGGCCGCCGGATCGTCGTTCATCGACTCGGCCGGCAGGCCGCGGACCGTGATGGTGCGCCCGCCGAAGACCTCGAGGTCCAGGCCCAGCGCGCGCAGCTCAGGCAACAGCTCGCCCACCAGCGCGAAGTCCTGCGGGGCCAGCTCGATGTTGCGCGGGAAGAGCTCGGCCTGGCTGGGGCCGTTCCCCAGCTCCAACCGCTTCAAGGCGCGCTCGTAGGCGATGCGCTCCAAGGCCCGTTTGCGGTCCACCACCATCAATCCGCTCCGCAGCGGCGACACGATGTAGCCGCCCTGCATCTGGAACACCGGGCGTGGACCGTGATCGGCCTCGGTCTCGCCCATGGGCAGCACGTGCGCAGCAAGCGGTCCAGGGCTCCCGTCGTCCGGTGACATCGGGCCCGGCGGACCGTCGCGCAGGTCGAACAACTGCTGCCATCCCGTGGGGTCGCGTCGCGGCCCCAGGTCCTGGGGGCGCCAATCGGGCGCTTTCACCACCGGGGCCACGGCCGGCACGCTCGGCATCCCGGCGAAGGCCGACATGATGGCGGGCTCCGGCTCGAAGTCGAGGCTCGGTGCGATGTTGAAGCGCCCCAGCGCCCGGCGCAGCGCCGCGTGCAGCACCGCATACACGCTGCGGTCGTCCCGGAACTTGATCTCCGTCTTGGTGGGGTGGATGTTGATGTCGATCTGCGCGGGGTCCAGCTCCAGGAACAGGAACCAGGCCGGGTGGTGGTCGCGGGCCACCAGCTCGTCGAACGCCGCGCGCACCGCATGCTCCAGGTAGCTGCTGCGGATGAAGCGCTGGTTGACGAAGAAGTACTGCTCGCCGCGCGTGCGCCGCGCGAACTCGGGCTTGCCGATATAGCCCGTGATGCGCAGATGACCGGTGGACTCCTCCACGGGCACCAGCCGCTCATCGTAGCGGCGGCCCAGCAGGTGCACCACGCGCTGCCGGAGCGCGGCCCCCTCCGCGGCGTCGGGCGCGCTGCCGGGCATGCGGAAGAGCTCCTGGTCGTTGTGCACCACCTGGAACCCGATGCCCGGATGGGCCAGCGCCACGCGTTGGAACTCCTCCAGCACATGCTTCAGCTCCACGGCGTCGCTCTTGAGGAACAGCCGTCGGGCCGGGATGTTGTAGAACAGGTTGCGCACCGCGACCGTGGTGCCGGCGGCCATCGCCACCGGTTCCTGCGCCCGCACCCGGCTCCCTTCCATCGCCACGCGGGTGCCGAGCTCAGCGGCCTGTGGACGTGTGCGCAGCTCCACCTGCGCCACCGCCGCGATGCTGGCGAGCGCCTCGCCGCGGAAGCCCTTGGTGCGCAGGGTCTGCAGGTCGTCCGCTGCGCGGATCTTGCTCGTGGCGTGCCGCTCGAAGCACAGCCGCGCATCATCCGGGCCCATGCCCCGGCCGTCATCCGTCACCTGCACCAAGGTGCGGCCTGCGTCCTTCAGCACCAGGGTGATCTGACCGGCGCCCGCGTCGACACTGTTCTCCAGCAGCTCCTTCACCACGCTGGCCGGGCGTTGCACCACCTCTCCGGCCGCGATCTGGTTGGCCACGTGGTCGGGAAGCAGGCGGATCAGGGGCTCCATCGGTGCGATGCGCGGAAGCCGCCAAAGGTAGCCCGCCGCCCGGGCGGCCCACGCCATCCGCAATGATCGCCGCCATCCCCGCGTACGTGTTGATAACCGTGCCGGACCTCGGCCCAGGCCCCGCTGGGCCCCCGGGTAGCTTTGACCGCTCATGACGAACCTCCTCCAGCGCGCGCTCCTGGCCGCCTCGGCCGTGCTGACCCTGGGCGGTGGTCCTCCGCCATCACGCCAGGCCCCGGCCTTCCTCATGGAGGATGTCGAGTGGGCCGACAGCGTGATGGCGACCCTCGGCCCCCGCGAGCGCATCGCCCAGCTGATGATGGTGGCGGCGTACAGCAATAAGGATGGGGATCACGTGGCCGAAGTGGACCGCCTCGTGCGCGACCACGGGGTGGGCGGGCTGATCTTCTTCCAAGGCGGTCCCGTGCGGCAGGCCCACCTCACCAACCGCTGGCAGGCCGCCGCGCGCGTGCCCCTGCTTGTGGGCATGGACCTGGAGTGGGGCCTGGCGATGCGGCTGGACAGTACGGTGCGGTTCCCCAAGCAGATGACGCTGGGCGCCTTGCGGGACGACGCCGCCATCGAGGAGATGGGGCGCGAGATCGCCCGGCAGATGCAGCGGCTCGGCGTGCACGTGAGCTTCAGCCCGGTCGCCGACGTGAACAACAACCCGGCGAACCCGGTGATCAACGACCGCAGCTTCGGCGAGCAGCGCGAACTGGTGGCCCGCAAGGCTGTGGCCTACATGCGCGGCCTGCAGGCCGGCGGCGTCATCGCCACCGCCAAGCACTTCCCCGGCCACGGCGACACCGATGCGGACAGCCACCACGCCCTGCCCCTGATCGCGCACCCTCGCGGCCGCCTCGACTCCCTGGAGCTGTATCCGTTCCAGCGGTTGATGGAGGAGGGGCTCAGCGCCATCATGGTGGCCCACCTGGAGGTGCCCGCGCTCGACAGCACCCCCGGGCTGCCCAGCACCCTCAGCCGGCCCGTGGTGAATGAACTGCTCGAACGCGAGCTCGGCTTCCAAGGGCTCGTGTTCACCGACGCCCTCAACATGAAGGGGGTGGCCAACGCCGACAAGCCCGGCGAGATCGAGCTGCGTGCGCTGCTCGCGGGCAACGATGTGCTGCTCTTCCCGCAGGACCCGGTGAAGGCGATCGACCGCATCCAACAGGCCGTGGACAGCGGATCCGTGCCACGCGAGCTCATCGACCACAAGTGCCGCAAAGTGTTGCGCGCCAAGCGTTGGGCCGGCCTGCATCAACGACCCGTCGTCCGCACCGAAGGCCTTTCGGACGACCTCAATACGCCCGCGGCCCGTGTGCTCCGTCGCACGCTCTTCGGTCAGGCCATTACCGCGCTGCGTTCCCGCGAAGGGCTGCTGCCCATCGCCGACCCCGGAGGACTCCGCATCGCCGCCCTCGCCTTCGGCGACAGCGCGGGTAACATCTTCCACCGGCACCTGGCACGCCACGCGCGCATCACCTGCATCGGTGTACCCAAGGACCTGCATCGCGACAGCCTGGCCGGCCTGCTCCGCGCGCTCGAGGGCCACGACCTCGTGATCGCTTCCGTGCACCGCACGAGCTATCGGGTGGACAAGGATTTCGGTGCGCCCGACCGGGTGTTCGAGGTGTTGCAGCAGGTGCAACGGCGCCACCGCACGGTGCTCGCCTGGTTCGGCAATCCATACCGCCTTACCCGCGCCTACGGCAGCAGCGAGCTGGACGGTCTGCTGGTCGGCTATGAGGACGATGCCGATGTGCACGATCTCTGCGCACAGGCCCTGTTCGGCGCCCGATCCGTAGGCGGAACCCTCCCGGTGACGGCCTCGGCCCAGTTCGAAGCGGGGGACGGCAAGCGCTGGGAGGCCTTGCCCGGCCGCACCGCTTATGGACTTCCGGAAGAGGCCGGCCTCCGGACGTCGGACCTCGTCGGCATCGACGCCATCGTTCAGGAGGGCATCGCCGCCAAGGCCTATCCCGGTGCCCAGGTGCTTGTGGCCGTGGACGGCCGCGTGGTGTGGGACAAGGCGTACGGAAAGCCCACCTACGACGGCAAGCGTGGCGTGCGCACGGACGACCTGTACGACCTCGCGAGCATCACCAAGGTGGCCGCCACCACCCTGGCCGTGATGAAGCTCGTGGATGAAGGCCGCCTCGACCTGGACCGCGACCTGGGCACCTACCTCACCGAGCTCAATGGGTCGCATGAGGCCCATGCACGCCTGGGCCTGCGCGAGGTGCTCACCCATCAGGCCGGGCTGCGTGATTGGGTGCCCTTCCATCAACGCCTGCTGACGAACAAAGAACCCCGTCCCGGCGTGGTGTCCGAGAAACCGGACAGCGTGCATGCGCTGCGTGTGGCCGAACGGACGTACATCAGCGCCAGTTATCGCGACAGCCTCCCGCGGTGGATCCTGAGCACACCGCTCAACCCGGTGAAGGAGTACAAGTACAGCGACCTCGGCCTGCTGCTCATCCAGCGGATGGTGGAGCGGGTGGCGGGCACTTCCCTGGACCGGTACGTGGACTCGGTGTTCTACCGGCCCCTGGCGCTCGACCGGCTCGGGTACACGCCGCTGCGGCGCTTCCCGCGCTGGCGCATCGCCCCCACCGAGTACGATCCCGAGCTCCGCCGGCAACAGGTGTGGGGCGACGTGCACGATCCCACGGCGGCGCTGCTTGGCGGGGTGGCCGGACATGCCGGGCTCTTCGGGAATGCCGAGGACCTGTTCGTGGTGTTCCAGGTACTGCTCAACAAGGGCGTGTACAACGGCCGGCGCTACCTCAGCGAGGCGGTGGTGGAGGAGTTCACCCGGTGCCAGTTCTGCGCCCCCGAGCCGAAGACCGGGGAGAACCGCCGCGGGCTGGGCTTCGACAAACCCGTGCGCGGCAAGGGTGGCCCCACCTGCACCTGCGTCAGCTATGCCAGCTTCGGCCACACGGGCTTCACCGGCACCATGGCCTGGGCCGATCCCGAGCAGGGCATCGTGTACATCTTCCTCAGCAACCGGGTGTATCCCACGGCGGCCAACAAGGCGCTGTCGGACCTCAACATCCGCACCCGGATCCAGCAGGTGGTGCACGACGCGGCGGCGGCCCGCCTGCGCTGATCCTCAGCTCACGATCCGCCCGTCGTCCATCACGATGTTGCGGTCGGTGCGCGCCGCGAAGTCGGGATCGTGCGTCACGATGAGCAGGCTGCGCTTGTGCTCGGAGGCGATGTGCTGGAAGATGCCGAAGACGATCTCGGCGTTGCGCTTGTCGAGGTTGCCCGTGGGCTCGTCGCCCATGATGATCAGCGGGTCGTTGATGAGCGCCCGGGCGATGGCCACACGCTGCTTCTGCCCGCCGCTGAGCTGGTTGGCCATCTTCCGCGCCTGGCCGTCCATCTCCAGTTCCTTCAGCCGGGCCATGGCGTCGGCCTCCACCTCTGCGGCGCTCTTGCGGCCCAGCTTCAGGCCCGGCAGCATCACGTTGTGCAGCACGCTGAACTCCGGCAGCAGGTAGTGGAACTGGAACACGAAGCCGATCTTCTCGTTGCGGATCGCGGCGAGCCGTTCGCCGCTCAGCCCCTGCGTGCGTTCCCCGTCGATCACCACGTCGCCCTCGTAGTCGGTGTCCATGGTGCTGAGGATGTAGAGCAGGGTGCTCTTGCCGCAGCCGCTCTTGCCGGTGATGCTCACGAACTCGCCACTGCGCACGCTGAACGACACATCCTTCAGCACGGGCACGGTCACCGGGTCGTGGAAGGACTTGTTCACCTTCTCCACCGCGAGGATGTTGGGGATGCCGCTCATTTCCCGCGGATGATCTCGACGGGGTCCACCTGGGCGGCCTTGCGCGCCGGGAACCAGCCCGCGATCCAGGCGGTGAGCAGCGCGAAGCTCACGGCGATGATGTAGTACTTGGGATCGTAGTCGATGGGGAAGGTCTTCGTGGTGGGCAGCGCCGCGGTCTCGAAGGGCACGTTGTCGATCACCGTCTGCATGGTGAAGCCGCCCAGCAGACCGGTGAAGCCGCCCACCAGCCCGATGATCATGCTCAGCAGCAGGAAGATCCGCCGCACATCACTGCCGCTGAAACCCGTGGCCTTCAGGATGGCGATGGCGTCGAGCTTCTCGTAGATCATCATGTTCAGGATGTTGTAGATGCCGAAGCCGGCCACGATGAGCAGCACCACGCCCACGGCGTAGCTGATGATGCTGCGCACGTCGCTGCCGGTCTCGAACTGCGCGTTCGCCGTCTGCACGTCCACGGCGTCCACCTTGAAGCGTGCGGCGAGCTCCTTGGCCAAGGCGGGCGCGGCGGTGAGGTCGTGCAGCTTCAGGTTGATGTCGGTGTAGTAGCTGCCGGGCCGCGCGAGCAGCTTCTGCACGGTCTTGATGTTGGCGTAGCACTGCACCTTGTCGTAGTCGGCGATGCCGCTCTGGAAGATTCCCACCACGCGCAGCATCGCACGGTCGCCGCTGGCGGTGGTCACCTGAACGGTCTCGCCGATGTCGGCCGCCATCATGTCCGCCAAGCCTTTGCCGAGCACGATGGTGTTGTTGCCCGTGGCCAGGTCGTGCGGATCGCCCTGGGTGAGGTAGTCCGCGAAGCGGTAGTAGCGGATCTCCTGCACCACGTCGATGCCGTTCACCTGACCGTTCAGGTCCACCGTGCCCACGTTGAAGAAGACCTGCGCCACCAGCCTGGGTGATACGGCCATCACCCGTGGGTCGCGCTCCATGGCCTGCATGATGGCCTCGGCGTTGCGCAGCCGCGGCAGGTCGTCCTTGGGCTTCACCGAGCGCACGAAGTGGTGCGTCGAGGTATCGCCGTCGGCCATCTCCATGGGTTGCTTCGGCGAGGCCTGCAGTTCGTTGTAGAGGCGCACGTGCGGGGTGCGGTTCAGGATCAGGCCGTCGAGCAGGTCGTTCAGCCCGTTCATGAAGCCGAGCAGCGCCACGAACATGGTGATGCTGAACATGACGCCCACGGCCGCCACGATGCTCTGCCGCAGCTTGGCGCGCAGCAGCGTGAGGGCGATGGTGAGCAGCAGCTTCATGCCGTGCTACGGCTTGTGCAGATCCGTGTCGGCGGTGATGCCTTCGAGGATCTCCACCTTCTCCAGGTCGTGCGCGCCGGTGCGCACCTGCACGCGCTGGTCCGCACCCGTGAGCACGTAGTCGCCGGGGAGGAGATAGGCGGCCGGGATGGTGAGCGCGTTCTCCTTGGTGCGCAGCACGATGTTGGCCTCGGCAGTGAGGTTGGGGTAGAGCTGCGCGGGGACCTTCTTGAAATGCGCTTCCACCTTGAACGTGCGCGAGCGCGGGTCCATCAGCGGGATGATGCGTGTGACCGTGGCCTCGAAGGCGGTGCCGTCGTAGCTGTCGAGCGTGATGAGGGCCTGCTGGCCGGGCTTGACCAGGCGGATGTCGTACTCGTCCACCTCGAGCTCCAGGTACAGGTCGGTGGCGCTGCCGAGCACGGCGATGGCCTTCTGTGGCGTGGCCAGTTCACCGGGTTCCACCAGCAGGTCGTACACCACCCCGGCGATCAGGCTGTGCGGTGTTCGGTCGTCGTGGCCGGCGCTGCTGATGGCGGCGTTGTTGCGGGCCACCTCCAGCTCGGTGCGCAGGCGGTCGCGTGTTTCCTGCAGCGCCTTCACGGCGCGGGTGTGGCCGGCGCGGCTGGTGGTGAAGGCCAGTTCGCGCTGGTCGAGCTCGTTGCGGCTGCCGATCTGCTGGGCCCACAGGGCCTTCTGCCGCGCGTGGTTGGTGCTGTCCACGGTGTAGCGGTCGCGCGCCTGCTCCACGGCCTCGCGCAGCTGGGTGAGCACGGGGCCGCTCTCCGCAGCGTTCTGCTCCAGCAGCCGCACCTGGGCCGTGCTGATCCGGGCGCTGGCCCCTGCGGTGCGGTCGTCGATGCGCACCAGCGGTGTGCCCGCGGCGATGGTGTCGCCCTCCTTCACCAGCAGCGCCATCACCGTTCCGGTCACCGTGGGATACACCTGGTACTGGCCGGCGGCCTTCACGATGCCGCTGGCGTACACGCTCTCGGTGATGGGCCCGACGGTGGGGCGGATGGTCTCCTGCTTGCGGCCGCAGCCGCTGAGGAGCAGGAGGAGGCCGGTGAGGAGGTTCGCGGTGCGCACGGCACAAAGCTAGCCCCCCGGAAGGCTGCGGTCCGACCGCGCTCAGGGTAGCGCGATCACCTTGGCGTCGCCCTTGTCGTTGATCCACACATGCTTGATGATCTCCTTCACCTCCTTCTGCTTGTCCTTGTCGGCGAAGGCCTCGGGCAGCTGGCAGGAGAGGGTGAGGTTGTAGGTGTACTGCACCGGCGGCTCGGTGATCTCCGCATGCAGCACGATGTCGAAGTTGCCGTAGGGCACCTTGTTGTAGAACAGCGTCTGCGGACGGCGGATGTCGTTCACCAGCTGGCCCTTGCGACGGCTGTTCAGCGAGCTCTGTGTGCGCGTCTGGTAGGTCGTGTAGCGGTCGAGGGGGAAGTAGGCCCCGTTCTTCTCGGCCCCGGTGCGGTGGCTCTCCTTGATCTTCAGCCCCAGCTTGTCGAAGTTGTCCAGCTTCTGTTGCAGCAGCTTGGTGGCGAACATGCGCAGGGTGTCGTAGCAGGCGCTCTGCTTCTCCACGAAGAAGTCCACCTTCACCAGGTCGTAGATCTCCTCCTTGGCGGCCGCGGTCACCAGCTTGTCGAGCACCCGTGCATCGGTGAAGCGGATGTGGATGTTCTTCTGGATCTCGAAGCCGGCGGGCACCTCCTGGTAGGTCCTGCTGAACAGCTTGCGCGTGGTCTCCAGCTCGTACACGGGCACGAACGAGAGCATGTCGGTGAACACGTCGCTCTCCTTCACGCCCACCTGCTTCACCCGGCGCATCACCCCGTTCACGCGGGCGTTCATCAGGCTGTCGGCCTCCTCGGCGGTCTGGCCCAACTGCGTCACATGGAAGATGGCGAGGTAGCTGTCGGCCGTGGCGTTCATCATGGCGTTCACCTCCAGCACGAGCATGTTGCCCTGCACGGTGGCCTTCACGGGCTGCTCGGCCTGTTGGAAGAAGATGCGGCTGTTGCTCTCGTACATGAGGTTGCCCATGGCCTGGGGAAAGGCGGGCATGGACGGCAGGACGAGGAGGACCGAAAGCAGGCGTGCAGGTGACATGGGCTGTGGTTTTCACCACGGTACACACCACCGCCGGTGCGGTTCACCGCCGGAGACCGAGCGCACGCAACAGCCGGCCGGCCCGCTCCTTCGCCTTGAAGAGCATGAAGCGGCTCCACGGTTGCACGTTCATGAAGAACCGATGGTCGCGCCGCAGCATCTCCGTGCCCAGCTCGAACTGGGCCATCGCATCGGACACGGACACCACGGCGCGTCCGAGCGTCCGCTCGCGCAGGATGCCCCGCTCCAGCAGCGCCGTGCGGAACCGGGCGAAGCTCGTCCAGTAGCGGGCCGGTTTGCGGAAGCGGATGGCCTCACCGCGCTCCTCCGCGCCGTCGCGGACGATCGTCATGGGCACCCGCTCCTCGCGCCGGTAGCGCACCGGCAGCATGGTCTCGATGTGGTGGTTGAAGGTGCACCAATGGAAATCGGCGCCCAGGAAGAGCAGCTTGCCGCCTTCGCGTTTCAACAGGTCGAAGAGCGATCCGGCGCCGAAGGGATGCACGGGCGGGCGTATGAAGAGGTCGGTCTTCGGGCCTTCCACTGCAGCGCTGTGGGTGGGGTGGGGGATGCGGCGCACACCGGGCAGCTGGCGGAAGTGCTCGGTGAGCGCGCCTGCCTCGCCGGGCGTACGCTCCACGTCGAAGCGTCCGGTGTCGAGCGTGCGGGTGGAGAGGGTGAGCATCATCAGGGTGCCCTGCGGGCCGATCGTTTCCCGCAGCACGGCGATGAGCGCGTCGAACAGGGCTCCCCGCACGCGCATGAGCTCGGGTGCCGGTCGACCGAACCGCAGCAGGTCCGTGTGCAGGAAGAGAAGGTCACCGGGCCGCACGCCCAGGTCGCGCAAGGTCTGCAACAGGTCACCGGCGGTCACGCGTTGCGCGCCGTTGGCGAACAGCACGGTATCCGGTGCGATCGTCATGACCGGGCCGGCAGGCGCCGCATCACCAGGTGGTCCGGCACGAAGCCCAGGGAGGTCCAGAAGCGGCGCGCCGGTTCGTTGTTCACCAGCACCTCCAGTTCCTGGTGCTGCAGGCCCCGTTCGGTGAACCAGCCGGACAAGGCCTCGTAGAGCCTGCGTCCCACACCGCCGCCGCGCTCGGTCGGGTCCACGTACAGGTGGGTGACGGCGCCCGAGCGAAGGCCGCCGAGGTGCGCCGGACCAACGCGGATGCTTCCCGCGGCAAAGCCCACGGCCCGCGGAGCGCTCAGCCGGCCGGGTGTGGCAGGGGCCTGTGCCCAGGCGACTTGAATGGTGTGCAGCTTGCCCAGCATCGGCATCAAGGCCTTCAACCACTGACCCGCCCCGCCCGGTGCCAGCGGCACCATCAACCCCAGGCCGTCCATATGGCCGTACATCGCGGTGAAGAGCCCTTCGACGGCGAGCAGGTCCTCCGGAGGGGCGTCCCGGTCCAGGGCACGTACCTCGATCACGCCGAAAGGGCTTTGACGAAGGCGGCGGTCAAGCCCTTCACCGTGGTGAACTGATCGGGCTCCACCGCCTCGAAATCCAATTCCACGTGCAGGTCCTGCTCCAGCCGGCCGATCAGCTCCATCAGGGCAAAGGAGTCGAGCACGCCGCTCTGGGTCAGGCTCATGCCGTCGCCCACGTCGGCCTGGGTGAGGCCCATCTCGGTGAGCCGGGGCGTCAGCGCGGCGCGGATCCGCTCACGCACAGTGACCTCGTTGAAGGACATGGCGCCGAAGTTATCGATCCCCGGTTCGTGCCGGCTCCTCCAGCCGGCCGCGCAGGGCCCGCAGGTCGGCCTTGCCGCTCGTGGTATAGGGAATGTCGTCGGTGAAGTGCAGGCGGGCCGGCACCATGTACTCCGGCAGCCGCAGTGCGCAGGCTTCCAGGATGGAGGCACCTTCGGCTTGCAGGGCCAGGGGCAGGAACGCCTCGATGCCCTGCGCGATGCCGTCGCGCACGGGGTGGGCCAGCGCATAGGCGAACGCCCCCCCGCTGACGGCCTTCAGCACCTGGTTCACCTCCTGCAGCTCGATGCGGTGGCCGCGCACCTTCACCTGGTCGTCCAACCGGCTGATGAAGTAGAGGTCGCCATCGGCATCGCGCTGCACCTGGTCGCCCGTGCGGTAGTACCGCTCCCGGTCCGGGCCGGCAGTGACGAACGCGGTGGCCGTGCGTTCGGGATCCTTCCAGTAGCCGGCGCTCAACTGCGGACCGCCCAACCAGAGCTCGCCGATCGAGGCATCGCTGCCGTCCGCGTCCACCACGCGCACCCGGGCCCCGGGGAAGGGGCGGCCGATGCAGAGGATGCCATGGCGGCCTTTGGGCGCGGCGGGGTCGAGCACATGGCCGGTGATGGCGATCGTGGCCTCCGTGGGACCGTAGAGGTTCTCCACGCGTCCGTTCGGCGCGGCGGCGGCCCACTTCACGGCCAGGTCAGCGGGCAGGGGCTCCCCGCAGAAGGCGCTGACGCGAAGGCTGGGGAAGGCACCGGGCTTCAACAGCCGCATGCGGTCCATCAGCACGGCCGCGCTGGGCACGCTGAACCACTGGGTGATCCCGTGATCCCGGATGAAGCGGGCCGGGGCCATGAGCTGGTCCTGCGGCAGCACATGCAGCGAGGCCCCGGCGGCCCAGCACACGAACAGGTCGTGCACGCTGAGGTCGAAGGTGAGCTCGAAGGTCTGCGAGAACCGGTCCTCGGGTCCGACCCCGAAGCGCGCCAGCAGGTGTTCCACATAGGCCACCACGCTGGCATGCCGGATGGGCACACCCTTGGGCACGCCGGTGCTTCCCGAGGTGAAAAGCATGTAGGCCTCCTGGCCGGCCCGATGCGGTGTGTCCGGGCCGGTCGCATCACCGGCGATCATGATCCCGCAGGGAACTGCGCGACGGGCCGCCAGGTCACGCGCGGAGCCCGTCCGTGCAGCGTCGGCCACGATCAGCTCCAGGTCGGCCAGGCCGGCGATGGTGGACAACCGGTCCACTGGCAGCTGCGGGTTCAGCGGCACATAGGCCTTGCCGGCATGCAGGATGCCCAGCAGGCCGGCGTAGGCGCCGATGCTGCGGTGGGCGTGCAGCCCCACGAAGGGTCCGTTCGATGGATGCCGTTGAACGGCTTCACTTACGGCGAGAGCCCGGACGGCCAGTTCCGCATAGGACCATTCCCGGCCATCCACATGCAACGCCGGCCGCTCCGGCGCGGTCCGCCACGCCCGCTCGAAGTAGGTCCAAAGATGGTCGGGGACCGGGCGCGACACGTTCACTGCTTCTTCTTGAACGCCCCGCTCTTCCAAGCCTGCAGGAACTGCGCCCAGGCGATGGGGTTGAACAGGTTGACGGTGGGCATGCCACCCTGCTGGTACAAGCGCGTCTGGTCCATCGCCATCTGGTAGCGGAAGCTCTCGTACGCATCGGGCGGCAGGTTCTCCATGCGCTGCAGCATCTCGGCCGGGGAGAGATTGCGCATCGCGAGCTGATAGTCGTCGTCGGCCAGTTTGAGGTTCAGGAACGCGTCGCGGAACTGTTCGCGGCTCGGCCACGGGTACACGTTGGCCTGCCCCAACAGGATCGTGTCCGCGGAGAGCTGGTGGATCATGCTGTACTTGCTCTCCTCGAGGTCCGTGGGCACGACGAACTGCGACCGTTTGAAGCCCACGGCCGAGAAGATCAACGTATCGCCCTCCTGCGCCACGAAGGAGAAGTAGCCGTACACGTCGCTAATGGTGCCCCGGTAGCTGTGCTTGATGAGGATGTTCGTGAAGGGCACGGGCAGCAGGCTGTCCCCGCTCACCACCACCCCGCTGAACTGCACCAGATCACGGGTGGGGCCGGGCTCCTGGGCCCGGGCCTCGATCAAGCCCAGGAGGGCCAGCAGCAGGAGGGTCCTTCGCATCGCACCAAAGGTAGGTTCCATAGCCCGCCGCCGTTCCAAGGACCTTGCCAAGGGCCCGTCCTTCGCCCTACCTTGAGGCCATGCGCACGCTGCTCCTTGTCGTTGCCCTGGTCCTGACCCCTTGTGCCCAGGCCCTTCCTGATATCGGTGAGGACGTGATGCATGTCCGGCTGCCGAGCGGGGTGAGCGGCGTACTCGTGCTGCAGAACGCCGGTGGTCAGGTGGTGCGCGAAATGGGGCGTGTGCGCCCGTCGGCCGTGATGGCCGTGGACCTGGCCGGGCTGGCCTCCGGGGTATACACCCTGCGTGTCATCGGCGACGACCGGGGCTGGTCCGGACGCCTGGTGGTGGACCGCTGATCATCGAACAGGCAGGACACCAGGGTCGTCGAGCTGCACTTCATCCACGCCGAGGGCCCAGGCTTCGCGCAGTTCACCCTTCGTGGTCGCCCCGAAGGTGGACACGCGCAACCCCAGGTCATGGGCGGCCTTCACGACGTTGCGCTGTGTGCGGTCAACAGGAAGCACCACCCACAGGATGCCGCGCCCGTGTGCTTCGCCCAGGGCCGTGGCCGGATCGGTGGCCACCAGGCCCAGTTGGAGAAGGGGCAATGATCGGTGCAGACGGGTAAGGAACTCCAGGTCGCGGCATTCCACACGGAGCCGACCGCGCGCGGCAACTTCCGCCTCCAGTGCGCGCAAGGCCTCCGCGAAGCGGTCGAGGTAGGGCACCCAATCGCCGGCAGCGAACAGCTTGATGTCCAGCACCCAGCGGAGCGTCGCGCTGGTGTCGAGGCGGATCAGGTCCTTCACCTGGGCCAACCGGACCTCAGGACGGCCCTCCATGCTCAACCGGCGAAGGTCGGCCCACACGCGTTCGTTCACCAGGCCGTTGCCGTTGGTTCCGAGCTCCAATCGGTCCGGATGGAAGGCGACGAGGACGCCATCGGCGCTCAGTTGGACGTCCAGTTCGATGCCGTCCACCCGATGTTCCATCGCCTCCAGCACGGCCAGTGCAGAGTTGGCCGGCGCTTCGCAGGCCGTTCCACAGCCCGCATGGGCCAGCCAGCGGGGTTCCGGACCAGAGGGGGGAGCGCACCCCAGCAGGAGCAGTGCGACGAACGCGACGGCGTGGAGCGGCCTCACCGTTGAAAGGTATGCGTGCTGCGTGTGCGATTGCCGCGTTCATCCGTCGCCTCCACGACGAGGGTGCGCGTTCCGGAACCCTCGGAGAATCGATCGAAGCGGTGGGTGAGGGTCTTGGCCTTGGGGTCATAAACGAGCATGATCCACTGACCGTCGAGCGTGGCCGACCATTTCTCCACCCCGCTGAGGTCGTCCTGCACCTTGAAGCGAAAGCCATCTCGGCCGCGCATGTCGGGCCGCAGGTCCACGGCTGTCAGCGTAGGCGGCGCCGTGTCCACGCGCAGGAAGAAACCGCCGAAGGTCTTGGTGCGCGTGGTGACCCATCCCTCGCTCCAACGTCCGCCCAGGCTGGAGGTCCGGCCCTTGCGGTCGCGCCTCATCACCACCGCCTTCGTCCGCAGTTCGGCCGGAAGTTCCGTGGCCTCCAAGGCCACCTCGGCCTGCACATGCAGGGGCACCAGATCGCTCAGCACCTGGTGCAGCGGCGTCAGGCTCTTGGGTGGTGCATCCGCCCGGCCGTAGATGATCGGCTCGTCGTCATACAAGGCGTTGGCCGGTAGGATGAAGCGCAGGCCGGGCTGTACCAGCACGTTCTCGCGGTCCCAGTGGAACATGTTGGTGCCGGACGCACGCCCCGGCCAGTTCCGGGCCTCCTCGGCCGTGGCCCCCCGAAGAGTGAACCGCAGCACCGCGCTGTTCCCGTTGGCGTCCACCACCTTCAGCGTGCAGGCATGACGCTGCCCCGGTGTGGGGACGAAGGTCCCGTCCCCTTCGTACAGGATGGAACGGTCGTTGGGCTGGCGGTAGCAGCGGTGGTAGTGCATGTCGCTGTCGCGGAACAGGGCGTGGTCCATGTGGGCGTTCACGTAGCGCTGCAGGGCGAAGTCCACCTCGTCCAAATGCACCGAAAAGAGCTGTTGGCCGTCCACGTCGAGGTCGATGCGCCGGACGCCGCACACATTGGATGAGCCATCGTAGTGGTCCACGGTATGTACCGCGAGGCCGATCGGCCCCACGATGGCCGGTTCGGACCCGGAGCGCAGCCGGTAGCCGTCGGGCCCCAGTTCGGTGGCGAACCCCTTGGCCTCTCCCGGATAGGGGCTATGGCGGGCGGTGCTGTCCAGCGCGTAGAGCCGCAGCCCACGGATGATCGGGGCACGCGAGTCGGCCAGCTCCAAACCGAAGGACTCAGGATCCACCGCATGTTGATCGGCAGTTCGTCGCACTTCGTAGTGCAGGTGCGGGCCGGAGCTTCCGCCAGTGTTGCCGCTCCGGCCGATCACCTCGCCGGCGGCGAACTGGAGGTTCACGTCCGGGGGGGTGAGGTCCACACTGTAATCCTGTGCCTTGTACTGGGCCTCAAGGACTTGCGATGTAAGGGCGGGAGCCAGGGCCTGCAGGTGTCCGTACACACTGGTGAGGCCGCCAGGATGGTCGATGTACACGGCGATTCCATAGCCCCAAGGGCTCATCTTCACCCGGCTCACGCGACCAGCCGCCACGGCGCGGACCGGAAGCCCTTCCACGCCGTTCGTTTTCAGGTCGACCCCGGAGTGAAAATGGTCCGAGCGCAGCTCCATGAAGTTGCCAGCGACGTTGAGCGGAATGTCCAACGGGGCCCGAGGCGGAGCGGTCCATTTGGATTCCTGTCCAAGTGAATCAAATGTCTTTAAAACTATGATCATCAGTATTTTATACCTCATTTATCAAAGCGTTATTTATGACTGCTGCGGGGATGGTCGACAAACCTATCCGGTGGACGGCCGCGGCCCATCCGGGTGGTGCTTCCACGCATCAACAAGTTGAGGTTCAAAGATCCCGGAAGATGGAAGGTGCGTGGCGTTTATCTTTGACCTCGGACCACGGAAGGTCCTTCTTGGCAGATGAGCGAATTGGTGGAGCGGCTTCGATCGGTGCATGACCGGGTGGCCCAACTCCTTCGCCAACACCGCGAACTGCGTGCCCAACTGGACCGGATCGGAAGTTCCGAGCGGGAATCGGGTCAACGCATCGCCGTGCTGGAGACCCGGATCGCTGAGCTGGAGAAGGAGAACGAGGTCCTCCGGACCGCCAAGGCCCGTCAAGGGTCCGAGGAGGGTCAGGGAACGAAGCAACGGATCGATGAACTGGTGAACGAGATCGACCGCTGCCTGGCCTTGTTGAACAACTGAACGAGCTGGGCGCGGAAGACCATGGAAGACCTATCGATCAGGATCGAGATCGCCGGGCGGGCATACCCGCTCAACATCCACCCGGATGAAGAGCAGCACGTCCGTCAGGCCGCACAGGAGATCAACGAGAGCATGGACCGGCTCCGCACGCATTACCCCCTCACCGACAAGCAAGACCTGCTGGCCATGGCGGCCCTGGAGGTGAGCGTACGCGCATTGAACGGTACCGTGGTCAAGGAGCAGGCCCAGGCCTTGGGCGAGCTTGACCGTCTCGACGAGCTCCTTCGCGCGGCCGCTGGCTGATCGCCTGCTTCGTCCCCCAACTGCGGAGGACGTGGTCCATGTGAACCAACAACCAACATGGACATGGATATTCTGTCAGTGATCATCGGCCTGCTGGCCGGCCTGGTGGCCGGTGGGGCGGTCGTCGCCGTATTCCTCAACGGGCTCTTGCGCAAGCGACGCGATGCCCTCCTCCGCGAAGCCGAGGCCGAGGGTGAGGCGCTCAAGAAGGAGAAATTGGTGCAGGCGAAGGAGAAGTTCCTCCAGTTGAAGGAGGAGCATGAGCGCGACCTGCGCGAACGCGACAAGAAAGCCCAGCAGGGCCAGGAGCGGATCAAGCAGCGGGAACAACAGCTCAGCCGCCAACAGCAGGACCTGGCGCAAAAGGAGAAGCAGGTGGACCAATTGAAGCAGGACCTGGCCCAGAAGATGGACGGGCTCACCCGCCGAAAGGAAGAGGTCGACAAGATGCACCAGAAGCAAGTGGCCTTGCTGGAGAAGGTGGCCAACATGAACGCGGATGAGGCTCGCAAGCAGCTGATGGACAGCCTTAAGGATGAGGCACGCACCGGGGCCATGGCGCACATCAAGGAGGTTCAGGAGGAGGCCAAGATCAACGCGAACAAGGAGGCCAAGCGGATCGTGATCCAGACCATCCAGCGGGTGGCCACTGAGCATGCGATCGAGAACAGCGTGAGCGTGTTCAACATTGAGAACGACGATGTGAAAGGCCGGATCATCGGACGCGAAGGCCGCAACATCCGCACCCTGGAGGAGGCCACCGGTGTGGAGGTGATCGTGGACGACACCCCCGGGGCGATCATCCTGAGCTGCTTCGACCCCGTGCGACGCGAGACCGCCCGGCTCGCCCTGCATCAGCTAGTGAAGGACGGACGCATCCATCCGGCCCGCATCGAGGAGATCGTGGCCAAGACGAAGAAGCACTTGGAGGAGGAGATCATCGAGACCGGCAAGCGCACCTGCATCGATCTGGGTATCCATGGCCTCCACAACGAGCTCATCCGCATGGTGGGCCGGATGCGCTTCCGCAGCAGTTACGGGCAGAATCTGCTGCAGCACAGCCGCGAAGTGGCCAACCTCAGCGCCATCATGGCCGCCGAACTCGGCCTCAACCCCAAGACCGCCAAGCGCGCTGGACTGCTGCACGACATCGGCAAGGTGCCCGATGAGGAGCCCGAACTGCCTCACGCCCTGCTGGGCATGAAACTGGCCGAGAAGTACGGCGAGAAGCCCGACGTCTGTAACGCGATCGGTGCCCACCACGACGAGATCGAAATGACCACGCTGCTCTCGCCCATCGTGCAGGCCTGCGACGCCATCAGTGGGGCACGTCCCGGTGCCCGACGCGAGGCCGTGGAGGCGTACATCCAGCGACTGAAGGACCTGGAAAGTCTGGCCATGAGCTACAACGGCGTCACCAAGGCCTTTGCCATCCAAGCAGGACGCGAACTCCGCGTGATGGTGGAGAGTGAGCGTATCACCGACGCCCAGTCGGACGAGCTCAGCCTGCTCATCGCCGAACGGATCCAGAACGAGCTTACTTATCCTGGTCAGGTCAAGATCACGGTCATCCGCGAAAAGCGAAGCGTCGCCGTGGCCAAGTGAGCCTGAACAACCCGAGCGAAGAGGCGGCCGACCGGCCGCCTCTTTTCTTTGTCGCATGTCCGCACCGTCCGATCGCCTGGACCTCTACTTCCAATGGGAGGTGCGAACCTGGGCGCGGGCCTATCCGCTCTGGCGACAGACCCTTCAACGCCTGCACGGTCGCGATGGACAGGCGCTGGCGTTGGGCGAACGGGACGGTGGGCTCAGCCTGATGCTGGCCGAACACGGACTGACCACGGTGTGCAGCGACCTGCGGGGCCCCACGGATCGCGCCAGGGAGCTGCACCGGTCCATGGGATGGCAGGAGGCCATCACCTATGAGACCATCGACGCGCTGGCCATTCCCAAGCCGGACGCCAGTTTCGACGTGGTGGCGTTCAAGAGCATGCTCGGCGCCTTGAGCACCCCTGACCGGCAAGCGCAGGCCCTGCTGGAGGTACACCGTGTGCTGAAGCCCGGTGGCGTTCTGCTTTGGGCCGAGAACCTCGCCGGGACCATCCTGCACCAGTGGCTTCGCCGTCGGTTCGTCGCTTGGGAGCACTACTGGCGCTACCTACACATGCCACAGGACCGGTCGCTGTTCGCACCGTTCGCGAAAGTGGAGTTCCGGACCACCGGCCTCCTCGCGAACCTGGGACGCACGGAGGCGCAACGTGATCTCGTGGGGCGCATCGACGCTGTGATCTGTCCGATCACACCGCACAGTTGGCATACCATGTCGTTCGGAGTGGCCTTCAAGGGAGACCTCTGACCGCTTGGCCGACCGGAACGCATGGATGGCCTCCCTGCGTTCGAACCGTGGAGCCTTTGGCGGAAGCCGCAGGAGGCTGGCCACACGAGTGGTTGGAAGGATGAGTTGATGCTCATGTGGTCGGGATCCAGCCGGGTGATCCGGCGGCCCGTGGGAGACTCGCCGGGGGGATGGTAACATTCTGTATTTCAGAAGATTAAATATATGCATGGCCATACATACTTCCAGGTCGACCGCTGTTCACTCGCCGTGGCCCGGTCAACGACCCCTTGGTCCACCGGCGCGTATGTTGCAGAAATTGAGGTGGTTATCCACCTGAGTATAATGGTCCCTTTCCCGCGGACGTGGCCCTCGGCGTAAAGGACATTCAATGTAGCTCGTGCAGATTCGTCTAATAGTATTGAAAATCAATAGGTTCGAAATATGTATGGCCATACATATGTGAGCGATCACGCATATTCCGGGAGACCCTCCGATCCCGGCCGTTCCTGTTCATAACCCACCTTCCCACCACCTCAGTGGTCCCGGTGCGACGGTAGTTTTGCCCGCATGAGCATGGAGGACCGGCCCATCCTGGTCACGGGGGGCGCTGGTTTCATCGGTAGCCATGTCTGTCGGACCTTGCTGGACAGCGGTTCGTCCGTGCGCTGCCTGGACAGCTTCGCTACCGGTCGTCGGGCCAATATCGTTCCCTTGTTGGAGCGGCCGGGTTTCCGTCTCGTGGAGGCGGACATCCGCGACCTCGACGCCTGTCGGCAGGCCGTAGAGGGGGTTGGGCGCGTCGTGCACCTGGCCGCTTTGGGCTCAGTACCGCGGAGCATCGATGATCCCCTGGCCAGCGAGGCTGCCAACCTCACCGGCTTTCTGCATATCCTGGAGGCGTGCCGTGGCCACGGGGTGCGACGATTGGTCTACGCCAGCAGTTCCAGTGTCTATGGCGACAGCCCCGCCTCGCCGAAAGTGGAAGGCCAGGAAGGGGTTCCGCTCTCCCCTTATGCGGTCACCAAGGCCATGGATGAGGCGTATGCCGGGCTCTACCACCGTTTGTTCGGATCGCAGACCGTGGGTCTCCGGTTCTTCAACGTGTTCGGCGAGCACCAGGATCCGAACGGACCATATGCTGCGGCCATTCCACGCTTCATCAGCCGGTTCCTGAGCCACCAGCCGCCTGTTCTCAACGGGAACGGCCGCCAGACCCGTGACTTCACCTATGTGGGCAATGCGGTGCATGCCGTCCAGTGCGCGCTGGCCACCATCCGGCCCGAGGCGTTCGGCGCGGTGTTCAACATCGCGTATGGCCGCAGCACCGACCTGCTGACGCTGGTGGACCTGTTGCGGACCCAACTGCAGGCGCATGATCCGCTTGTGGCACAGGTCCCCGTGGAGCATGGCCCGGACCGCCCCGGTGATGTCAAGGCCTCTTTGGCGGACGTGGGGCGTGCCCGTGCCGTGCTGGGCTACGAACCCCGGTTCACCATCGAGGATGGACTTCGGCGCGCCGTCCCTTGGTATGTGACGCACCTGCGCTGATGCCTCAGTGTGCGAACCGCGAACTCCAGGACAGGTTGATCATGTGGTCCGCGAACGCGGCGTCCCCATGCCGCGGGGTGCTCAACTGCGCCTCCATCTCCCTATCCGTCGCGCTCTGCGTCCTGTTCCGGTAGAGGGCCCAGGGGATGCTGATGTTCACATCGTGGTGGCCCCGCATCCAGTCGATGCCGGGTTCCACGCTCAAGACGTAGCCCGGACGTCTGACGCCTCCTCTCCCCCCGATCAGGTCCTTCCCGGGGATGCCCTCCAGGCGGCCGCCCGCGAAAAGGTTCAGCCCAAGCTTGTGGCTGATGTTCCAGTTCAGGCCGGCCCGGGCCATGTATTGATCAGGAACGCTCATGATGTCCTCATCGGCCAGGACCGGACTGATCGTTTCCCGATTGGTGCGCGTGCCGTTCGTTTCCATCGGATCGAACAGGTAGAACGCGTTCAGGTAGCCGAAGACCGGTCCAAAGAACCTGCGGTAGCCCTGGAGCTCCAGCGTGAGCCCGAACCCACCGTCGCCAGGCTGGATGCTCTGGTCCACAGGACGGTACTCGCCTAGCGTGTCAGGCCCCACGTTGTACCAGAAGTCGCGGTAGGCGAAATTGCCGGTGGGCAGTTCCACCCCGACGCCGACCTGCAAGTTGCCGTTCGACACGCTGTCCGGGTTCCCGAGCCAACGCGGATAGCTCGCCCGGATGTCGCCGATGCCCATGCTGCGCATGCTCTTCCGCGTGCGGATCGACGGGTTGCCGGTGGTGCGGTGCTCACACTCCGAACTGCGCACGTTGTAGCTGTATGGAAGGAAGAACACCACGCCGTTCCGGCGGTCCAGGTTGTACACGAGCCCCAGGTTCAACTGCGTGCTGTAGTTCCACACCTCGTTGCCGATCTCGAGCCGTTGCGTCTCCTCTTGGTCGCCTTTGAAATGGCGGAACGACTCGAAGTAGCGGTAGTTCATGCTCAACTGCCAGCCTTTTCCCACCAGTTCTCCGTTGGTGAACGCGTTGGGGTTGCAACTGGTGAAGCTCCGGATGGCCGCGCAACCTCGAGCGCTGGCCGACCCTTGGCCGAGGAGCAGGACGACGGCGGCGGAGAGGGTCAGGTTCCGTGGCATGGGGGACGTGGTTGTGCGGGCCAAGTTGCCCGGCCTTCGGTTTCGTGCGGACCGGCCGGATGCGGGTGCGGAACGCGCCGACCGTGCTGCGGGCCGCGCGTCCACCCTGCCCGGGGTTCACTTACTTCGCAGGCCACCTTCGCCGATGTCACCTTCCGAATGGATCGTCCTTGCCACCGTGATCGGTGCGCTGGTGCTGTTCATCTCCGAGAAGCTCAGCATCGACCTGGTGGCCCTGCTCATCGCCCTGGTCCTGACGCTCACCGGGGTCATCTCGCCGCAGGAGGCCGTGGCGGGGTTCAGCGATGCGGCCACCCTCACCGTGGCGTTCATGTTCGTGCTCAGCGCCGCCTTGCTGCGTACCGGCGCGCTCAGCACCATCGGTCCCCGGCTCGGCCCGTTGTTCAAGGAAGGGGAGGCGCGTGGTCTGGCCGTGTTCATGCTGTTCATCGGTGCCATCTCCGCCTTCATCAACAACACGCCGATCGTCGCGGTCTTCATCCCGGTGGCGGTGCAGATGGCCCGCTCGGCGCGGATCCACCCGGGCAAATTGCTCATCCCGCTCAGCTTCGGCACCATCCTGGGCGGCACCTGTACGCTCATCGGCACCAGCACCAACATCGTGGTCAGCGGACTGGCGCAGAAGCTCGGGGCTCCGTCCATCAGCATGTTCCAGATGGCGCCGATGGGCCTTGTCTTCCTGGTGGCCGGTGTGGCCTACATGATCCTCGTCGGGCGACACCTGCTACCCGGGGACAGGCCGGTGGGGGATGACCTGGGCGATCAGTTCGGCATGGGCGGGTACCTCACCGAAGTGGAGCTCCTCTCCGGTGGAAGCAGTGTGGGCAAGCGCATCATGGACAGTCCGTTGGTCCGCGACCTCGAGATGGACATCATCGCCATCCAGCGCGGCGACCAACGGTTCAATCTGCCCAGCGGAGATACGGTGCTCGAAGCGGGCGACCTGCTCAAGGTGCGTTGCGATGTGGCCAGGATCCGCGCCATGAAGGACCGGGCCCAGGTGAGCGTGCGGCCCAGCGTGCGCCTGGCCGACGATGACCTTCGGGCCCGGGGCACCGCGCTGGTGGAACTGGTGATCACCGCCAGCAGCCCCTTGGAGGGCAAGACCCTGCGCGAGGCCGACCTGATCCGCGCCTACCGCGCCGTGCCCCTCGCCGTGCGCCATCGCGAGGAGGTGGTGCACGACCGCCTGCACGATGTGGTGCTGCGCAGCGGTGATGTGGTCCTCGCCGAGGTCCGCAGCCACTACGTGGGCACCCTGCAGCGCCTGCAACGCGGTCCCGATGCGCCCTTCGCCATCCTGGCCCGGCAGGACGGCATCGCCGCGTTCGATCGCCGGCGCTTCGCCCTGGTCTCCGCCGCCGTCGCCTCCGTGGTGGTGCTGGCCAGCCTGAACGTGCTGCCCGTGATGGTGGCCGCCCTGGCAGCGGTGGTCTTCGTGGTCCTCACCGGCTGCCTGACCATGAAGGACGTCTACGAGGCCATCGAATGGAAGATCGTGTTCCTGATGGCCGGCTCCTTCAGTTTGGGCATCGGCATGCACGCCAGCGGCCTGGATGCCCGGCTGGCCGGGACGGTGGTGGACCTCCTGCGCAACCTGGGTCCCGTGGCCGTCCTCAGCGGCCTGTATCTCTTCACCAGCCTGCTCACCGAGCTGATGAGCAATACCGCCACCGCAGCCCTCATCACCCCCATCGCCGTGAAGGTCGCCGAGCGCATGGATTCCAGTCCGACACCGTTCCTCATGGCTGTCGCCTTCGCCGCCAGCGCCAGCTTCATGACACCCATCGGCTACCAGACCAACGCCATGGTGTACAGCGCGGGCCGATACCGGTACACGGATTTCCTGAAAGTGGGTGCGCCGCTGCACCTGCTCTTCTGGCTGCTCGCCTCTTTCCTGCTCCCGTTGTTCTACCCGTTGTAGCCGTTCACGGCAGCCTGTCCAAACGAAGGAACACGTCCCAGTAGCGAGCCCGGTCCATGTCCTCGTAGTGGATCTGGTAGTAGCGCGCCTGGTAGGTCTGCACCTGGCACAGCAGAACGAGCGCCGCTGCGACGCACAGGAGCACCGTCCGCCGTGCACCCCGGGCATCCTGCCACGCCAGCCCGAGCAGCAGCGCGAACAGGGGCAGGTATTCCACGTACGGGCGGGCGCTGAAGCTGCCGCCGTACCACCAATTCCACCAACTGGACAGCACATAGGTGAGCAGCGTCATGAACGCCATCCACCCCAGTGCGCTGAAGCGCGATCGACGCCACAAAGGAACCAGGCCCAGCAGGGCCAGCGCGCAGAGCGGCGTGTACACGAACAGGCCCTTGCGGTAGCTGAGCAGGATGTCCACCATGTGCGGGTCGCTCCAGCGGAAGTGCTCGCCGGGATAGCTGTCCACCCACCAATGGCCGGTACCGATCCTGTAGATCCCCGGTTGAAGGCCGGCGAGAAGCACCCCGACAGCGATAGCTGCGATCACCGCGGGTACTTGTCGACGGAGGCCCCGGACGCGCTGCAGGAAGATGGTCCAGCCACCCGCCACCACGGGCAGTGCCAGCACGGCAAGCCCGTTCACCGGACGCACGAGCACCAGTAGGCCGGTGAGGGCACCTATCAGGGGCAGCCACCCTGCCCGGCCATCGGTGGCGTACCGGCGGCCGGCCAGCAGCAACAGCGACACCAGGGCGAAGCTGTACACATGGCTCATGCCCGGGGCCACGATGGTGTAGTAGAAGAGGTGGGTACCGAACAGCAGGGAGGCTATCGAGAGCCCCCCCCAGCGAGCGTCCACGCCCCATCCGGCCAACAGGCGGCCCACGGCCCAAAGCCCGATCAGCGCATAGGCGATGGCCGCCAGGCAAACAGCCATCACGTAGGGCTTGCCATGGCCAGGGGTCGGCCGACCGGCGACCTTCAGCGCCCCATGTGCCACCAGGTAGAAGGGGGCCTGCAGCAGGGCGGTGCCGCACCAGTACTTGTTGATGGTGTCGCCCGTGGGCGCGGTGCGGTAGTCATACCGCAGTGCGGGTGTGCTCGACAGGCTGTCCGCGAGCTCCATAAAGCCGAAATGCAGATCGTGGTGCAGCACCAGGGCGGGGAGGTAGGCGTGGTAGCCCTTGGCATCGGCCTGTAGCACCGTGCGCCAATGCTCGCCTCCCCAGTTGATGTTGTTGGTCACCGCCAGCAGCACCGCGGCCAGGCCCCAGAGCACCCCGCGTGTGGTGCGCGTGCGTCGAGGGGTGGCCATGCGGGCAAGTTAGCGGCCATCGGCGCCGCTGCCGGAGAAGGACCACTCGATCACCATGCGGTCATCGCCGCCGGTGAACAGGCGGTCGCCCAGCCAGCAAAGGTGGTTCACGCTATGGGTGTGCCCGCCGGTGCTGCGGTCCAGGCGACCTTCCGGCCCCAGGTCGTCCGCCCGCCACAGCTTGGCGGTCTTGTCCCGGCTGGCGCTGGCCAGCACAAGCCCCCGCGGGTCGAAGGCCAGCGCGTAGATCCCCGCCCGATGCGCCGGCTGGGCGAGAAGGGGCGTGCCGCGTTCCGCGTGCCAGGCCCGTAGATGGCCGTCCTTGCCGCCCGAGAGCAGCACCGGCTTGCCGGGGTGCCAGGCCACGCTCGTGGCCCCCCCGGTGTGGGCCTCCAGCGTCAGCCTTTCGTTGAGGTCCTCCCGATCGAGCACGCGCACCGTGCCGTCCCCGCAGGCCACCGCCACCAGGCCCTCCTCGGCGTTCACCGCCACGTCACGCAGCTTTTCCTCGGTGATGGGGATCTGTCGCTGCAGCGCGAGCCGCGGGCCCTGTGCGTCCCGGCGCACCGTCCACACGCTCAGGGTGCCATCACCACCCGCGCATGCCAACCGGTCCTGGTCCAGTACCGCGATGCGGAAGATGCCCCGACGGTGAAGCACAAGGTGCTGCACTTCGCGCCTGTCGCGCAGGTCCACCACGTGCAGCTCTCCACCCTCCGTGCCGATCACAAGAGCCTCCGGTTCGTCGAGCACGGCCAGGGCGAACACGGCCTGGCCGACCTGCGCAAGTGCTTCGCCGGAAGCACCATCCGCGTCCCACGCCACGATCATCCCGTCGCCGCTCCCGCTCAGGACAAGGCCCCGTTGAACAGCCAGCCCGTACACCGGGCCACGGTGCCCGGCAAGGCGGCGGGCCATCGTGGGACGCATCGCGGTCAGGCCTCCAGATGGCCGAACAGCGCCTGCCGGTCGGCGAAGGTGATGTCACGGTTGCGGTAGGTGGTGCTCGGGACATCCGGCTGAGCGAACGGGGTCAGCCGCCCTTCCAGGAAGGCCCGCACCACGCCCGGCATATGGCGGATCACCTCCACCGTGTTCAAGCTGCGCAAGTGGAAGGGGGTGGTGGGCCACGGCGTCGCCGTGGGGCGCTGGAACAGCACCGGACCGGTGTCCACCCCTTCGTCCACCAGGTGGATCGTGATGCCTACGTGGGCGGGGTCGTCGTGGCGGCACTGCCAGAACTCGCTGCGGGTGCCGCGGTACTGCGGCAGCAGGCTCGTGTGTGCATTGATCGCCGGGGCGATGTCCAGCACACTGCGCTTCAGGATGCCGGTGCCGAACACCACAAGGGCCGAAGGCGACGCGGCGCGGACGAGCCCCACCGTCCCGGCGTTGTTCATGCTCTCCGTCTCCACCACGGCCACGCCGGGAGGCCAGCCCGGGAGCACGCCGCACGCGTTGATGCCCCCTTCCAGCACAATGTCCGCCTCGGCGAACAAGCGCCGCTCCACCCGCATCACATGCGTGACGGCCGGGTCCTGCCGAAGGGCGCCGATGCGGTTCACGAGCGCATCGCCGATCGTGGCCCGCAGCAATCTCGGGATCACCTGTTTGGACTTCTCCGGCGCAGGTTCGCGGCCCACCACCACCGACCGCAGGTCGAGGCCCTCGGCCACCAAAGCCCGGGCCAGGGCCATGGCCCCTCGGGACCGATTGGTGAGCAGGACCAGCCGGTGGCTCATGCGCCGTCGAAATGAAGGGTGAAGGCCTTCCGGCCGTGCGTTTCCACGCGCGGGTTGAGCGCGCCGTCGCTTCCCACCACGGTCCACCGGCGGTCGGCGGTGAGGTCGAAGGTGAACGCATGTCCGGCCAGCTCGGCGGCCCCGAGGCGATCGAACGCGATGCCATCGGCGACGAAACGCAGGCTGCGTTGCGGCTCATCCACCGCGATGTGGTCGCGGATCACCAGGTGGTCCAGCAGCCGGGCCGTGCCGCTGATCATCAGCCGTCCCTGCCGATGCAGCGCGGCCGCATGCTCCAGCGCACGTCGGGTGGCGGGGGGCACGTGCACGGGATCGCCCATGCGCGCGGCGGGCCGTTTGCCCAGATGGGTGTAGGCGATGCACACCCCGCCGCGCCGGACCAGCGCATCCATCCGCGCCGGGGCCAGCAGCACACCGAGCCCGTCGATGTCGGCCAGCGGCCACTCGCCGTGCCGCTGGAAGATGTAGAAGCTGCGCCCGTCGGGGAAGCGGTGGCGGCGGTAGGCGCGGTTCGCATCACGGGCCGGGGCCACCGTACCGGGACGCAGCCCTGCCCGGATCCTCCGGCGGGCGTACAGCGCCAGCCCGGTGCGGCGGTCGCCGGCGCTCTCCAGCGTCCACTGCAGATCGCCCATCGGAATGTCCTGGCCCAGCACCGGTGTCACCGTGCCGTCCCAGAGGTAGCGAACCCCGGCGGCATGCACCAGGTCCAGTGTGTACAGCGGATTGGCGTACACATGACCCGATGCGTCCCGGAACTCGGGGATGGAACCGGTCCGGTGCAGGTGCAGCATGTTGCCGGTGAACTGGCTATGGTCCACCCACACGCGTGGCCTGAACCCGATGCGCTGCAGCCAGGCCAGCGACTCCTCGGCATCGCTGCGGTCGAATCCGCGGGTGCGGGCGAACATGTAGTCGCCCCAGGTGTGCAGGCTGTCGTGCTCGTGCGCCGCCAGGATGTGTGGGTGCCCGTGCAGGTCCACCTGGTCAGGCAGCTGGGTGTTGTACGAGCGCAGGAAGAGCGCGTCCGCGAAGGGCAGCCGCAGTTCCTCCCAGATGATGCGGTGCAGTTCGGCCCAGCCGGCCGGGGTGGTGTTGTCCGGGTCGTTGCTGAGGGTGAGCCAGGCCCGCCAGGGGTGGGGCAGGGGGCGCACGGCGGGGTGCCGCGCCCGGGCCGTGCGGCCGCTGCCAGTGGGGGTCAGCTGGGGGTTCCCTTCATGCATCGCAGCGCGGCAAGATAGCCAGCGTTCACCGCGTGGCGACCAGGCTCGTCGAGCCCTGACGCCACCTCGTCGGATCGTCCGGATCAGGCCTTCGCCTCCACCTTGGGCACACCCGAGGCCTCGCTCTTCGGCTGATAGCCGAACAGCCGGTTGTCCTTGATCATGTTGTCCACGTACGGGGGCACGAGCTCCTCCCAGTTGTCCCTTCCTTCGCGGATCATGGACAGCACTTTCTGGCTGAAGATGTGCAGCACCGTGGGATCGAAGCTCTCGATGTCCACGATGCGTTTGTTGTACAGCAGGTAGTCGTACAGGGGCTTCAACCGCGGGTGCACCGGCATGTTCTCCGTGGTCATCAGCGGCACGTCCGCCGTGGGTTTGCTGGGGTATACGTAGATCTTCAGGTCGCGGGTGAACAGGATGCCGAAGGCCTCCAGCATGCCGCCGTTCAGGTCCCGGTAGTACTTCTCGTCGAATACTTCGATCAGGTTGTTCACGCCCATGATCAGGCCCATGCGCGCCTTGGTGTACCGGCTGAAGTACTCCACCAGCTTGTAATACTGCTGGTAGTTGCTGATCAGCACGGTCTGCCCCAGGCTGCACAGGATGTCCGCCCGGTCGATGAAGTCCTTCTCGTCCACGCTGCCGGTGTCCGCCTGCAGGTTGTTCAAGGTGATCTCGAAGAGCACCTGTAGATTACCCCGGTCCACCCGGTTCTCCTTGATGAACATGTTATAACCGTTCATGATCATATCGATGTTCACCTTCGTCACCGGGCGGAAGCTTCCGCGGATGGTGAGGATGTTCTTCTTGTACAGCGCCTCGCTGGCCTGCAGGTTCTGCCCGTCCGGGCCGAAGATCACCGCGTCCGTGTAGCCGCGCTTCACCAACTGCAGGCTCAGCAACCGGTTGTCCACCTGCGCGAAATCCGGCCCGTTCATCTGGATCATGTCCACCTCGATGACGTGACGGCTCACGTTGTCGTACAGGTTGGTCATGATCTCCTGCGGGTCGTGGTGCTGGAACAGGCAGCCGTAAAGCAGGTTGGTGCCCATCACGCCCAGCGTCTCCTGTTGCAGGCTGATGTCGGGGTCGTGCAGGCGCACATGGATGATGACATCGCTCGTGGGCCTGTCCGGACCGGTCTGGAACCGGACGCCGATCCAGCCATGCCCGCTGTGCGGCTTCTCCAGCGTGCTGGTGGCCACCGTGTTGGCGAACGTGAAGAACTTCTTGGTGGGGTGGTCCTTGCGCGAGAGGCGCTCCACCATCAGGCCGTATTCATGCCGCAGCATGTTCCTCAGCCGGCTTTCACACACGAAGCGATTGCCCGGTTCCTTGCCGTAGATGGCATTGCTGAAGTCCTTGTCGTACGCGCTCATCGCCTTGGCGATGGTCTGGCTGGCCCCGCCCGCGCGAAAGAAGTGACGCACCGTCTCCTGACCGGCCCCGATCTCGGCGAAGGTGCCGTACAGGTCGGCGTCGATGTTGATCTTCCGGGCCTTCTGGGCCGGGCTCAACGTGACGTGCGAATGGGCGGAGGAACTGGGCATCGGGCCTTCGTTGAGGACAGGGGTAAAGGTACGGCAGCGGTCCGCGGTCGTCACCTGACGAATGCCGTGTGGAAGGGTGGCCTCTAATCGCAGCTTATCCCGGGATCGACCTGGGCCGCATAGGCCTGGATGCCGCCCTCCAGCTGGATGAGGTTCGTGAAGCCGTGGCGCCGTTCCAGCGCCGTGATCACCGCCAGCGCCCGGTTGCCGCTGCGGCAGTGCACCACCACGGGTACGTCGCGCCGGATCTCGTTCAAGCGGTCCAGCAGATCGCCCATCGGGATCAGCGTGCCGCCCAGGGTGCAGCGCTCGGCCTCATACGGCTCGCGCACATCGATCAGCTGGAACTGCGAGCCCTCGCGAAGCATCCGGTGCAGTTCCTCCGGGCCGATCGTGGTCATGGATGGGGCGGTGGGTGTGGGGGCAAGCGGTGCGAAGATCCGCCGGATGACGCTTCCTGGTCAACCCGATCAGGCCTTGCCCTTGCCCTCCTGTTCGGGAGGTTTCACCTGCCGCAGCTTCTCGGCCACCTCCTCGGGCAGGTACTGAAAGAAGGTGTCGCCCCGCAGGCCCAACCGAAGGGTCTCCAACGGGATCACCTCCTCGGCGGGCACGTTGCCCAGGTTCACGTTGGCGCCGAGCTGCTTGATGAACCACACCTGCTGGCTCTTCTGTGGGGCCTCCCACAGGATGTCGCGGCCCGGCACCTTGGCCAGGATCCGGTTCACCAGGGCGGTGTGCGCATGCCCGCTGGGCCGGTAGATGCCCACGTTGCCGCTCTCTCGCGCCTCGGCGATCACCTTCCAGCTGCCGGCCTCCAGCTCGGTGTTCATCATCCGAACCCACTTGGCCGGGCTGATCAGGATGCCGGTCTCCTTGCTGCCCACCTCGCTCAGCACCGTGTGGTCCTTCGCCAGCAGGTTGATGTAGCGGCACTTCTCATCGTGCGGGAGCGTGATGCTGCCATCGCTCACCTCGGCATGGTCCAGTTTCAACTCCTTGAGCAGCTTGCGATAGGCGTCGAACTGCCCGCGGGCGATGAAGGCCTCGAACAGCGTGCCGCCCAGGTACACCCTGATCCCGGCGTCGGTGTACCGCTTCACCTTGTCCTTCAGGCGCGGCATCAGGTAGCTGGTGCCGAAGCCCAGCTTCACCAGGTCCACCAGGTCGCCCGAGGTCTCGATCAGGTCGTCCACCTGCCGCAGGCTCAGGCCCTTGTCCATCACCATGGTGAGGCCCTCCTCGCGCGGCTTGGCCGTGCGCGCGGGGATGTGCGACAGGCTGAAGTTCATCGCTTGTAGAGCTCGATGAGGTGCATCACCTGCGGCATGGCGGCCGCCTCGGGGTGGTGCTCCAGCAGCTGGGTGTGCGCGGCATGGTCGGCCATCAGCGCCTCCTCCAGCTCCAGCAGGGCCTGCTGCTGACGGCCGCAGCGCAGCAGATAGCTGGCCATGCGGTATTTGTAGCGCGGGGTCAGCTTGTGCACCAGCTCGCCTTCGCGCAGCTTGGCCAGCGCCGCCTCCGGACCCTTCAGGTGCATCATCAGGTCGGCATGGTCCAGCCAGCCCTCCAGGCTCTCGGGCTCCATGCTGTTCAGCCGCTCGTACGCCTGGATGCTGGCCTCCCAGCGCTCGGCCCGGGCCAGCGCATTGGCCAGATAGAACCAGCCGTCGCCGGTGTCCGGCGAGATCCGCACCGCCTGCTCCAGGTCCTTGATGGCCTCCACCAACCGGCCCTGGTAATCCTTCACCACCCCACGACCGATCCACGCGTCCACCCAGTTAGGGTCCAGCGCCAGGGCCTGGTCGTAGTGGATCAGCGCCTGCTCGTAGCGCTCCATCTTCTCGAAGCACTCGCCGATGTAGCTGAAGGTGACGGCCTGCGGGCCATCGATGTTCAGGGTCTCCTGGTAGCAGGTGATGGCCTCCTCGTAAGCCCCTTGCTGTAGAAGGTTGCGCGCCTTGCTGAAGTAGGCCGAGCTGAACTCCTCCTCGATGGCCAGGCAGAGGTCCAGGGCGTTGTTGCTCTCCTCCACCCGACCCAGCTTGGCCAGTGCGTTGCCCAGGTTGTACCAGGCCACGAAGCTGTACGGGTGCTCATTTGTGAAGTGGCGGAAGAAGACCACGCTGGCCTCGTGCGCCTCCGCCAGGTCGTAGCAGTAGGCCAGCTCGTACAGCACGGCCTCGTTCTCCGGGTTCACCTCCAGGGCCTTCTTCAGGCAGCCGATGGCCTCGTCGAACTGCTCGCAGTTCTCGTGCTCGAAGGCCAGGTCCAGGTAGATGTCGTCCAAGCCCTCCTCGGCCAGCTCCAGCGCCTTGCGGTAGTGCTCGATGGCCTTCCTGTAGTTGCGGAGCTGGCTGTGGATGCCGGCCTTGTGCAGGTGCACGTCCTCGTTGTAGGGCTCCAGCTTGGCGATGCTGTCCAGCACCTCCAGGGCCCTGTTCAAGCGACCCATGCCCATCAGCACCTGCGCCTCGCAGAACAGCAGGTCCACCGAGCCGGGGTGCTGCTGGTGCGCATAGTCCAGCACCTGCCGGGCCTTCTTGGGCTCGTTGTTGTCCAGGTAGTGCTCGATGATCAGCTCGAACTCCTCGACGTCGAAGAAGTAGTGGTCGTTCCGGCTCAGCATGGCCTCGAAACGCTGCACGTGGTCCGTGCGGTCGTCGTCGCGGTCGGGCAGGGGAGAAGGGCCTTCGCTCATGCGGCACAAAGTTCCCTCAAAAATAGGGAACCCCGGTGCGGGCCGGGGTCGCCGGATTTGTGTTATGCACAGCCCTGTGGGGGATCGGCGAGGGGCAAGACGCAAGGATCAAGGAGGAAGGAACAAGGAACAAGGAACAAGGAAGAAGAGCAAAGAAGAGCGTAGCGCGACAGAAGCCGGTGGCCGGTGGCCTGAGGCTTGAAGCCGGTAGCTGGAGGCTTGAGGCTGGAGGCTTGAAGCTGGTGGCTGGAGGCTTGAGGCCGGCGGCTGGAGGCTGGAGGCCGGTTCCTAGAGGCTGGGATCGCCCGCTCACAGTCCGTGGTTGAAGACCTCCGCGCCGCAGCGCCTTCCGGATCCGCGCCACGTCCACCTTTGCACCCGTTCGGACGATCGGGCCACGACCCGCTCCGAGCCCCATGTCATGACCCTCATCCGCTCCATCTCCGGCATCCGCGGCACCATCGGTGGCCGGCCCGGCGAAGGCCTTTCGCCCCTCGATGTCATGCGCTACACGGCCGCCTTCGGCACCCTGATCCAACAGCGCAGCGGCAAGGCCTCCCCGAAGCTGGTGCTGGGCCGCGACGCCCGCCTCAGCGGACCCATGGTGGCCGACCTCGTGCGCGGCACGCTCGTGGGCCTGGGCTTCGAGGTCATCGACCTGGGCCTGGCCACCACGCCCACCGTGGAGATGGCCGTGCCCGGCGAAGGCGCCGACGCAGGCATCATCCTCACCGCCAGCCACAACCCCAAGCAGTGGAACGCCCTCAAGCTGCTCAACTCGAAGGGGGAGTTCATCAGCGCGGCCGACGGCGCCGAAGTGCTCCGCCTCGCCGAGCAGGACGCATACACCTTCGCCGAAGTGGACCGGCTGGGCCACGTGCGCACCGACGACAGCTGGACCCGCAAACACATCGATGCCATCCTGGGCCTCGACCTGGTGGACGCCCGGGCCATCGCGGCCGCCAAGTTCACGGTGGTGGTGGACGCCGTGAACAGCGTGGGCGGCGTGGCCGTGCCCCAGCTGCTGCACGCGCTGGGCGTGGAGGTGGTGAAGCTGTACTGCGAGCCCACCGGCCACTTCCCCCACAACCCCGAGCCGCTGCCCGAGCACCTCACCGACCTCTGTGCCGCGGTGGTGCAGCACAAGGCTCACCTGGGCATCAGCGTGGACCCCGATGTGGACCGCCTGGCGCTGGTGTGCGAGGACGGCAGCCTGTTCGGCGAGGAATACACCCTGGTGGCCTGTGCCGACCACGTGCTGGCCCACCGCCCGGGCGACACGGTGAGCAACCTCAGCAGCACCCGCGCCCTCAATGACGTGGCCGCCCACCACGGCCGCACGCGTCACGCCAGCGCCGTGGGCGAGGTGAACGTGGTGGAGCGCATGCGAAAGGTGAACGCCCCCATCGGCGGCGAAGGCAACGGCGGCGTCATCCTCAGCGAGCTGCACTACGGCCGTGATGCGCTCGTGGGCATCGCCCTCTTCCTCACCCTGCTGGCCCGCCGCGGCGGCAGCTGCCTCGACCTGCGCCGCAGTTACCCGGACTACTTCATCAGCAAGAACAAGATCGAACTGAACCCCGGCCTCGACGTGCAGGCCCTGGTGGACCGCATGCAGCAGCGCTACGCCGCCCAGCCCCACAGCACGGTGGACGGCCTGCGCATCGAGTTCGGCAGCACCTGGGTGCACCTGCGCCGCAGCAACACCGAACCCATCATTCGCGTGTATGCCGAAGCCCCCAGCCTGGCCGAGGCCGATGCCCTGGCCCAACGCTTCGTGAAGGAGTTGGGGGAGGGGTGACGGGGTAACGTTTTCGGGCTTTGCGTTCGGGCGGGTTTCGGAGCATAAAACTGTCAACCAGCACTGAACTTGAATAGAAGCACAAAGTTCCAACTTTCCACGTCACCCCGCCTGACGCAAAACCCGTGTTATAAGCCGTTTTTTCTATTATAAAGTATGTTCCTAATTTCCTCCTCTGTCATTGTGTTTGAACTTGCTAATGCGTCTACTGCTTGATTGATTGCTACATAAATTGTCGTCTCATTGTAAAAGCAACCGTTTTTCTTTATCAAGGGCTGCGTCTAAAAGATTGTGGACCGTGTAAAACGTCCTCTCAACTTCATATGGAAGTTCCCAGTCTGTGTCTTGTAAAGCTTTACAATAGGGTCATTAAACTGTCTGTCTGATGACAAGAGGTCAGGGTTTTTAAAAATTGTTCTTTTAATAATATTTGTTGCAACAAATTGTTCCACTGCATTTATTGTCTTTAGCAAAAGCTGTCTGTCAACCGAATGATGAAGTCCAACAACTGTGTCTTGATAAGTTAGTTCGTTTTTGTCAGCGTATTTGTCCCAAATTGGTAGTGCTGCTTTTGTCAACCTAATTGCGATGTCAAACTGCTATTCTTTTGATAAACTGTCAATATGTTGTTGTAGTGTCATTCGGTCGTCTAAAATGGCTTATAACGTTGGATATACGAACCAGTTCGCATATCCCCCTGAAACCGGGTTGCTATACGCACCTCCGGATGCCCGCAGTTGCTCGCCCTCCCCTTGACGCCAAGATACGCCCCGCCGTACAGGATCGAAAGGGTCCGCACCGGGGGGAGCGGCGTGGGTGCCGGCACATGGTAGGCGGCGTCCGCGTGTCCGGAAGGCGGTAAATTCGCGGCTCCCCCGGTCCATGGGCACATGCGCACCTGCGCACATGTCCACATGGGCAACTGGGCACACGGGCATGAACCGCATCAACCTGGACAACGCCGCCACCACGCCGCTGGCCCCCGAAGTGCTGGAGGCCATGACGGCCAGCCTGCGGGAGGAGTTCGGCAACCCCAGCAGCATCCACGCCTTCGGGCGCCGCAGCCGCGCCGCCGTGGAGCGCGCGCGCCGCACCGTGGCCGACCGCCTGCACTGCATGCCCGGCGACATCATCTTCACCAGCGGCGGCACCGAGGCGGACAACATGGCCCTGGCCTGCAGCGTGCGCGACCGCGGGGTGCGCCACCTGATCACCTCGCCCATCGAGCACCACGCCATCGAGCACACCGCCCACGAACTGGGCCGCAGCGGTCCCGTGCAGGTGCACTGGGTGAGGCTGGACGCCGAGGGCCGCGCCGACCTGGCCCACCTGGAGGAGCTGCTGGCCGCCCACCCCCAGGCCCTGGTGAGCCTGATGCACGCCAACAACGAGGTGGGCACCCGCAACGACCTGCAGGCCATCGGCACCCTCTGCCGCCGCCACCAGGCGCTCTTCCACAGCGACACGGTGCAGACCATGGGGCACTACGCCTTCGACCTCGGCACCCTGCCGCTGGACATGCTGAGCGCGAGCGCCCACAAGTTCCATGGGCCGAAGGGCATAGGCTTCCTGTACCTGCGCGAGGGCACGGGCCTGAAGCCCATGATCCAAGGCGGCTCCCAGGAGCGCAACATGCGCGGCGGCACCGAGAACGTGGCCGGCATCGTGGGCCTGGCCACCGCGCTCGATCTGGCCTACGCGCACCTGGAGGAGCACGAGCGGCACGTCCGCGGCCTCAAGGACCACATGATCGCCCGCCTGCGCGCCGAGGTGCCGGGCGTGGCCTTCAACGGCGACATCGGACCGGACAGCCTGTACACCGTGCTCAACGTGCGCTTCCCCGACGACGGCAAGGCCGAGATGCTCATCTACCACCTGGACATCGAAGGCATCGCCTGCAGCGGAGGCAGCGCATGCAGCAGCGGCAGCAACGCGGGCAGCCATGTGCTGGGCGCCTTGTACCCCGACGTCACAGGCGCCAACATCCGCTTCTCGTTCAGCCGCTACACCACGCGGGAGGAGATCGACCGCACGGTGGACGTGCTGAAGCGTGTGCTGGGCGTGCCGGTGGCCGCGAAGGCGACCACGGCCTGAGCCTATCGCCGCTCGGTGGCCTGGGGCGCCTTGCCCACGGGCCGTTCGCCGGAGCCCCCGCCGCGCGGTCCCTGTTCCGGGCGCTGCTGCGTCAGCCCCCGCGGGCGCTCGCTGTCCAGGTCGCGCTCCCGGGGTTCGGGCCGCTCGCGGGTGACGATGCGTCGGTCGGGGTCGGCAGCGCCGGAGGTGGGCGTCGCGGTGGCCTTTTTCGTGAGGCCAGCGGGGGCGCCCGTGCCAGCGGTGCCGGTGCTGCCTCGCGGTCCACAATTCACCACCACCTCCTCCACCTGCTCGCCAAGGATGCCGCAGCCGGTGGCCTCCCGGCCATCCGCGTCGCGCACCGTGATGCACACATTGCCGGCCAGGTCGCGCTCGTCGCGCACCAGCACGTACGGGGCGCAACCACCGTTCACATGCCAAGTGATGCGGCCGGGCTCGCGCACCGGTGTGTAGGGTGCATGGCCGCCGGCCACGTGCCAGGTGCTGTGGTCGGGCTCGAAGGCCTCGCCCAGCGACGGCCTCGGGTTGAGGGTCAGGTCGGGCTGGAGGCAGCGGACGATGGTGCGCTTGCCATTGACGGTGTTCACCACCACCGTCATCCGTTCCGGATCGGGATCGCCGGTGCCGGGGGCAGCCGGACCGACAAGCAGCAGGGCGAGCAAGGCGGCGTTCATGGGATGCGATCTTCCACAAGGTAATGCGGAACCGATCGATCGGTATCGGGCTGGGCGAACGCTATTCCCGATCGTGCGAAGAGCCCGGGCGTGTTGGCGGGATCCCGCTCAGGCGCCGGCCGCCTCGCGCTTGGCGCGCGGGTCGCAGGGCATGGTGCCGAACACGTGGTCCCAGAAGGGCGAACTGACGCCGAAGGCGCCGTTGGTGTCGGCGAAGTGGTGCAGGTTGTGGTGCTTCCAGATGAGCGACAGGAAGTTCTTGGGCGGCCGGTGGATGTGGATGGCGTAGTGGGCCAGCAGGTAGGTGGCGTAGCCCACCATGAAGCCGCCGCCGAAGGCCCAGCCGTAGCTGCCCAGCAGCAGACGGAAGAGCCCCAGGAACATGGCCGCCACCAGCACCGTCATCAGGGGCGGCAGCGCCAGCCGCTTCTTGTCGCGCGGGTGGTCGTGGTGGATGCCGTGGAAGATGTACTGCACCCGCTGCCGCTTGGGGTTGCTGGCCTCCATGTGGTAGAAGTAGCGGTGTACCAGGTACTCCACCAGGGTGAATAAGAAGGCGCCCACCAGGAAGAGGCCGATGCTGGCGGCCAGGTCCAGCTTCAGCCCGAGCACGCCGTACAGCGCGGCCACCACACCGCTGCCGTAGAAGAGCGTGAGGGGGATGGCGATGTGCGTCTTGGTGAGGGCCTCCAGCACCGGGTTCTGGAAGATCCGGCCACTGTCGGAGATCGTGTGCTGTGCCATCGTGCGCTGCTGACGGCAAATGTAGTCGGCCACCACACGCAGGGGCTGACGCCGCTCAGGGCTGGGTCGACGCCGCGGGTTCGAAGCGCAGCGATGCGGAGTTGATGCAGTAGCGCATGCCCGTGGGACGCGGCCCGTCGGGGAACACATGGCCCAGGTGGCCGCCGCAGCGGCTGCACACCACCTCGGTGCGCACCATGCCCAGGGTGCGGTCGCTATGCTCCGTCACCGCCCCGGGTTCCACCGGGCGGAAGAAACTGGGCCAGCCGGTGCCGCTGTCGAACTTGGTGTCGCTGCCGAACAGGGCCTGGCCGCAGCCCGCGCAGCGGAAATGGCCGTCGCCATGGTGGTCCCAGTACGCGCCGGTGAAGGCGCGTTCGGTGCCCTTCTGGCGGAGCACGCGGTATTCCTCAGGGGATAGGGCGGCCTTCCATTCGGCGTCGGTCTTCATGGTGGAGGGGTGTTGGGCCGGGGCGGTGGTCGGTTGACCGCAGGCCCCGAGGGTCCACAGCCCGCAAAGGAACAGGAGGGGGCGCATGCGATGGATAACGGCGGCGGGGGGCGATCCGTTCGTGGTGTCGGTTCGGAACCGGCGGTTACCTTTGCCGCCCCTTCGGGCACTTAGCTCAGCTGGTTCAGAGCACTACCTTGACAGGGTAGGGGTCGCTGGTTCGAATCCTGCAGTGCCCACCAAGGCCTTCGGCGCCCAAGCCGAGGGCCTTTTTCACCTCCTGATGAAGAACGGAACCCTGCTCCTGGCCCTCGCCTTCCTGGTGGTGGTGGCGCTGCTGATGCACCGCATCAACCGCCTTCAGCATCAGGTGGACGCCCTCTCCGCCGCACCCGCCCCGCAGCCCGAGGTGGAGGTGGCCGTGTACATGGCCCGGATCCAAAGCCACGCCCACAAGCTGTGGGCCGCGGGCACCGCCGGCAACCTGCCGCTGGCCGAGTTCTACCGCCACGAACTGAAGGAGGAGATGGCCGCCGTGGCCAAGGCCGGCATCGTGGACGACGGCGTGCCGGTGAGCACCTACATGACCAACCTGGGCCTGCCCGCGATCGATGCCCTGCGCGACCAATTGCGCACCGACGGCCTGGTCGATTTCGCGCCCCGCTTCAACACGCTCATCGCCACCTGCAACAACTGCCACAAGGCCACCGGCCATCCATACCTGGTGATGCGCGTGCCGGACAGCCTGCGGTTCACCGATCAGGTGTTCGCCCCGGAACCCTGACGATGGACAGTGGCCTGATGCACCGCAGCCCCTCCCTTTGATCGACCCCATCGAACACCCCCATTCCCCATGATGCGACCTTCCCGCCTCCTTTCCGCCCCCCTGGCCTTCCTGCTGCTGGCCCCGGCCGTAGCGCAGGAGGATCTGCAGGACACCGACCGCAAGGCCCTGCGCGACAAACCCGCCGCCACGATCGACTCCGCCAAGGTGTGGACCACCGGCGGGGTGTTCCAGCTGAACTTCACCCAGGTGCAGCTGGTGAACTGGGCCGCCGGCGGCCTCAGCAGCATGAGCGGCATCGCCCAGGTGAACGCCTTCGCCAACAAGCGCAAGGGCCGCATCGCGTGGGACAACTCCATCGCCCTGGCCTATGGCCTGCTGGCCCAGGATGGCAAGCGCACCTTCAAGAGCGACGACCGCTTCGAGCTCAACTCGCGCTACGGCTACCAGATGAAGGGCCCGTGGTACGCCAGCGCCATGCTCCAGTTCCGCTCGCAGTTCACGGAAGGGTTCGATGCCAAGAACGACACCGTGAAGATCTCCAACCTGCTGGCGCCGGGGTACTTGCTCTTCGGCCTGGGCGTGGACTACAAGCCGAACAAGAAGCTTAGTGTCTACGTGTCGCCCATTACGGCCAAGATCACCTTCGTGATGGACCAGGACCTGGCCGATGCGGGCAACTTCGGGGTGGACCCGGCCGTGTTCGATACCACGGGCGGGGTGATCCGCAAGGTGACCGCCGGGGAGAACACCCTCTTCCAGTTGGGCGCCTTCCTGAACCTGACCTACCAGACGGACGTGGCCAAGAACATCGGCTTCATGACCCGCCTGGACCTGTTCAGCAACTACCTGAAGGAGCCCTCCAACATCGACGTGAACTGGGAGATGCTGTGGACCTTCAAGGTGAACAGCTGGTTCGCGGCGACGCTGAACACCATGCTCATCTACGACCACGACATCAACATCGCCCGCACGGAGGACGGTGTGGCCAAGTTCGGTCCCACCACGCAGTTCCGCGAAACGCTGGGCGTGGGCCTCAACTTCAAGTTCTAGCGCTTCCCCTTGTTGCGCCGGGAGGGCCGCCTGCGGGCGGCCTTTTCGTTGCCGCTCACCGCGGGGCGAAGCGCCAGGGGCCGTGGATGGGTTCCACAAGGCCGTAGAGCGCCGGGTCGCCTTCGCGCCAGCGCAGCCGCATGCCATGCACGCGTACGGCGCCGTTGCGGCGGTTCCACACGTAGGCGCGCAGCAGCAGTCCGGGCTGGCGTGAGAGGGCACGGCTGAGCGGCAGGGCCACCACCACCGGGCCGGGCTCTCCCACGCGGCGTGCGCAGGCCTGTGCCGAGGCGCTGCGGTACACCAGCAGGCTGTCGCGCTCGCCCACGACCGATCGGAGCTCGATCACGGCCTCCACACCAAGGCCCGCGTCATCCAGCGCCGTGGCGTCCAGCACCAGTTCCACCACGTCGTTCGACCGGTGCGTGCCGGGCAGGGGCGATTGGAACAGCACGCCGTATTCGCGGCCGCTCAGGTCCCAGCCGCTGCCCGCGAGGCTGTCCGCGCCGAGGGTGGCCGGCTCCACCTGCCAGCCAGCGGGGACCGTGCCCGGTGCGGCGGCGCTCCAGGCCAGGGTGTCGGCGATCCCGGTGCCGGCGGCATGGAAGCGCATCACCTGGCCTTCCACCAGGTCGACGCGTTCGACCAGGGCCGGGTGGCTGTGCTGGACCAGGGCCGGCAGGGCCCGGTCGGTGCTGTGGAAGAGGCCCAGTACCACTTCAGCAGGGCGCTGTGCGCGGATGTGCTCAAGCAGAGCGGCGTTGCTCCCCAGCTCGCGCAGCCGCAGGTAGTGGCCCCGGGCGGCGGCATACCGCGGTTCCTGTTCCAGCCGATCGAGCACCTCGGGCGGCGCGTCGATCACCACAAGCCGGTCGGGGTGTGCGGCGCCTTCCGCGGCGGCCTGGAGGAAGGCCTCGTACTTGGAGGTGAGCGCAGTGCGGTGGTGCTGCCGCACGGTGAAGAGCGTGAGCATGGCAGTGCCGGCCAGCAGGACGGCGAGCCCGATGGCGAGCGCTTTCCGGTGCAGGTGGAGCCCGCCGAACAGCAGCACCAGGGCGAAGGGGAAGGAGAACACGAGCACCGAGTGCTGGAGCACCGGTGCACGCCACACGCTGTATCCGTAGCCCAAGGCCGCGGGAACGAGCACCCACACGAGCAGCACGGGCACGATGGGCCAGGCGCGCGGGGTGCCGCGCGACCAGCCAACGAGCGAGGCGGTCGCCACAAGCGAAAGCACCGCTGCGAGCAGCGCCGAGGTGTGCGTCACCCACCACAGGTGATCGGGGAACCAGTGCCCGTCCGGCGGGGCCAGCCATTCCTGCAGACCGCCGAGGCCGAGCTGCCGCAGCAGGATGGGCACGTTGGGCAGGTAGAGCAGCAGGCTGGCGCCGCAGGCCAGCAGCCAGCGGAGGCGGGCGGTGCGCGGTGCCAGCGCGAGGCCGCAGCCCATGATCAGAGCGGCCACGAGGGCGGCGAAGTGGTGGGTGTAGGCGCACAGGGCCGCGGCCAGGGCCGCGCCCACCAGGTGCCGGGTCCGTTGCCAAGCCAGCCAGCGCGTCCATTGGTCGGCCAGCAGGGCCACCGTGAAGAGGCCGATGGCGTAGGGCCGCGCCAGCTGCCCATAGAGCACGGTGTACTGCAGGGTGGCCAGTAGCGCCGTCACCGCCAGGGCCGCCGTGGCGGTGGTCCAGGCCAGGGCGAAGCGGTACATGTACAGGATGCCGGCCAGCGAGGCCGCGATGAAGGGCAACTGCACCCACCCCTCCTGGCGGCCCACCAGCCGCGTCCACAGCCATTCCAGCACCTGCACGCCGGGCGGATGCGTGTCCAGCTCGATGACGCCACGCTGGATGGTCTCGCCCAGGGAAGGATAGAGGCGGACCAGGGCGCTGATCTCGTCGTGGGTGAAGGGGATCGACGGCCAGCCGAGCAGGCGCAGCGCACCCGCCGTGATCAGCAGCAGCAGCAGCGCCAGCCGCGCCCATGATGGACCGGGGATCCCGCGCGGGTCGGCGTCGGCCAGATGCACGCGCCAGGAAGGACGATCACTGGCCACGGTCCAGGTCGCGTTGCACGTCGCGCTCCTTGATGCTCTCCCGCTTGTCGTGCACCTTCTTGCCCTTGGCCAGCGCGATCTCCAGTTTCGCGTAGCCGCTGTCGGACAGGAACAGGCGCACGGGCACGATGGTGATGCCGGCGTCCTTCACCTTGCGCCTCAGCTTGTTCAGTTCGCTGTGCTTCAGCAGCAGCTTGCGGTCGCGCTTGGGTTCGTGCACGAAGTGGACGTTGGTGCCGTAGGGGTTGATCTGCATGTTGCGGACCACCAGATCGGGCCCCATGAAGGTGCAGAACGCTTCGCTGATGGAGGCGCCGCCCGCACGGATGCTCTTGATCTCCGAGCCCATCAGCACCAGCCCGCAGGTGTAGCTGTCCAGCAGGTGGTACTCGTAGGACGCACGCCGGTTGCGCACGTCGATCGCGGGGGCGGCCATGGCGGGCGAAGCTACGGCCCCGGCCGGGTGCGCCCGGGCTCCTATCTTCGCGCGGCGGCGATGGCAGTGCAACATGCGGAATTGGTGGAGGTGCTTCGGGACCTGGTGAAGGACCGTGTGGCCGTGCCTGTGGCGGAGGATGCCCAGCTCGAAGCGCTTGGCCTGGACTCGCTCTCGGTGATCGAGCTGATGATGGCCGTGGAGGACCGCTTCGGCGCCCGCATCCCCGTGGAAGGCATCGGTGCCGACGACCTGCGCGATCTCCGTTCGCTCGCCGCCTACGCCCTGCGCCACATCAACTGAGCCTTGATGCCGTCGTGGTCCCTGTCCGCGCCGGAGATGGACCGGCCGCTCTCGGGTCCGGATCATTTCCACTGGCTGGTGCACCGCGCCATGCGAGCACGCGGGCTGGCCGGCAACGTGTCGCGGATGCGCTTCGACCTCGGCGCGGGCGTCGATGCGGAGGCCGTGGCGGCCGCGCTGCGCGCCAGCCCTGTGGTGCGGCAGGTGGGTCTTATCCGGTGGACGGTGCGCTGGCCTGCGCTGCCGCGTTGGCGGCTGCTCACGGACGGGCCGGACGTCGTGCAGCTGCATCGAGACGGCGAGCCCGAGGCTTGGCTGACCGAACGTCTCGGCGACCGGCTGGGCCCGGAGGGCCTGTTGCGCTTCGATGTGCTCGCTGCGCCGGACCGCGTGCAGGTCCTGGTGTCCTTCCACCATGCCCTGTTCGACCACCAGGGCATGCTGAACCTGTTGCACGCGGTGGAGGCCGGTGGGTGGGCGGGTCCGACGTTCCCGCCGGAGGACCGCGCCGCGGCGCCGGGGGCGTGGCGGGATGTGATGGCCGGCGCCGGCCAGGCCTTCCGCACCTCGGGGCCGCGGCTGGGCTCGCTGTGGGTGCGCGATCGGCCTGTGCCGAACGTGCCCCGGTTCCGGGTCCTGCGCTTCACCCGGGAGGAGACCCGCCGCATTGATGCCCTGGCGCGCAGCACCGGCGCCGCCCTGGCCCGCAGCGCCCACTTCATGGCCGTGGCCGCCCGCCTGGTGAACGACACGCTCGGACGGCGCGGCGGCCTCCCCCGCTACCTGTGGTTCTCGGCGCCGGTGGACCAGCGACCGCGGGGCACGCCGGGGCATCTGCTCACCAACGTCACGTCCTTCCTCTTCTTCCGCCTCGACCAGGGCCAGCTGCACGATACGGCCACTGCGGTGCGTGCGCTGAACGGCCAGCTAGTGGAGCAGGTGCGGGCCCGCTTCCCGCAGCGCTACCGGGCCTTGCTGCGGGCTTTCCGGCGGCTGCCCGCCTGGCTCAGTGCCGCCATGGTGGACCTGCCTTCGCTGGGGCGTTGGAGCAGCTTCGGCTTCAGCGACCTGGGCGACCTGGGCCGCATGCCGTCCACCTTCACCGGCCTTCCCATCAGCGAGGTGCTGCATCTGCCCCCGGTGCCGGCGCCGCCGGGCCTCAGCGTGGTGGTGGGCCGCGAACGCGGTGAGCTGCTGGTGGTGCTGGGCTACGATGGCCGCGCGTTGACCGAGGAGGAGGCGGACCGCTTCACCTCAGGCCTGCGCGTTCTGCTGCTCGGCGCTTAGGGGCACGTCCTGCGGATAGCCCAGCGCCGCGAACACCGGCCCCCAACGCTCGCGCACCAGCCGCATGCGTTCGGGCGGATACGTGTAGCTGTTCGTGCGATAGTCCGCGTAGCTCTTCACTTCGGCGAGGATTTGCGGTCGCGCCGCCTCGAAGCCGCCGAGGCCCAGCTGCGCGTACGCCTTCTCCAGCACGGCCTCCTCGTTGCCGATGAGGTCCTCGTAGCGCACCTCGGCCAGCTGTCCGACAGGGATCGTGGCCTTGTCGCGAAAGAACTTCGCGAACATCAGCCGGTAACTCTCCAGCAGGGCTTCCTCCACCACTTCGCCCTGGACGTGCTGCATGGTCACCAGCGGCAGCGTGATGCCATAGAGCCGTTCGGTGCTGAAGAACACCCGGTAGGGGTCGCGCATGATGTGCAGGAAGCGCGCATCGGGAAAGACCTCCAGGATCTCCTTCACCCGGGCCAGGTTCTCGGGGCTCTTCAGCACCAGGGGCTTGCCGCCATGGCGCAGCGTGAGCTTCTGCATGAAGTACCGTAGCGTGCGCTGCCAGGCCTTCCTGGCGCGCTCATCCTCGAACAGCACGTTGCGGCGGAACACCTCCAGCATGCGACGCGGGAAGTAGTAGCCCGGGATCATGGTGCTCGCCGTCATGTTGCCCAGGGAGTACTCCGGCTCCGTGGGCAGGTCCACCCCCATGCGCAGGTCGTCCATCGGCCGCTTGTCCGGCAGGGCTTTGGCGTACATGCGGCGCAGCAGCGGGGCCAGCGTCAGGTAGAGCCAGGGCATGAAGCTCTCCTTCACGGACAGGTATCCGAACTGCGGGTCCTTGCCGATGAGGTAGTGCAGGTAGGTGGTGCCGCTGCGCTGATGGCCGATGATGAAGAGCGGCGCGGTGACCTTGGCCCGGCGGATGCGCCGGTCGTAGCGCAGGCGCTCCCACCACACCAGCGGCGTGTTGAGCAGCACCAGCCAGGTGAGCACGATGGCCTTGGGGATGAAGGGCCAGGAGATGCCGCGGCCATAGCGCCACAGGATGCCCAGCCAGGTGGCCGGGTCGGCACCGATGAGCGTGGTGGCCGAGAAGCTGAGGTACCGGTCGCGGCCGATGTGGATCTTCACGCGGATGAGGGCTGGGCGCGAACGCCGTAAAATTGGCACGATCCCCGCAACACGACAGATGCGTCCCTTGGGCGAACATCCGCGACGCCCGGTCGGTTCGCTCCGTTCGATGCCCCGCCTCCCGTTGATCGGCCTGCTGCTGATCGCCGCACTGCCCGCCTTCGCCCAGCGCACACGCGTCTCCGGCGTGGTGGCCGACGCCCGGTCGGGCGACCCGCTGCGCTTCGCCAACGTGGGCTTCCCGGGCGCCGCCGAAGGCACCACCACCGACAGCACGGGCCATTTCGTGCTGGAGGCCGAAGAGCGGCGCGACAGCCTGCAGGTGACCATGACCGGCTACCGGCCCTTCCGGCATGCGCTGCCGCGCGGGGGCGAGCGCGATCTCTTCGTGGCCCTGGAGCCGGCGAGCGAACTGCTGGGCGAGGTGCGCGTACGGCCCGGGGAGAACCCCGCCTTCGCCATCCTCCGCCGCGTGGTGGCGCGGAAGCCGGAGAACGCACCCGGCAGCGCCGCCGCCTACGAGCAGGAGCTCTACCACCGCGTCCGCTTCGACCTGAACCACTTCAGCGACCGCATCAAGCGCAACATCCTCCTGCGGCCCTTCGACTTCCTGTGGGAGGGCATCGACACCACGGCCGACGGCGTGCGCTACCTGCCGATCCTCCTCACCGAGCAGCACGAACGCCGCCATCACCGCGCCGACCCGCCCGCGGACCGGACGGTGCTCCTGGGCAGCCGCACGTCCAAGTTCTTCCGTGCCCGGCGCATCATGGAGTTCGTGCAGGACATGTACGTGGAGCCGGACATCTACCAGGAGCAGGTGCTCATCCTGGACCGCAGCTTCCCCAGCCCCATCAACGATCACTTCCAGCGCGCGTACCGCTACCTGCTGCTGGACAGCCTGGTGCAGTGCGAAGGGTTCACCTGCCATCGCATCACCTACCGCCCGCGGGTGGCGGCCGATGCCGCCTTCACCGGCGAGCTCCTGATCGATACGGTGAGCCATGCCGTGGTGCGGGTGGACCTGATCTTCAGCATCGCGGCCAACGTGAACTTCGTCCGCCACTACCGCATCCGCCAGCACCACGCTCCCGAGCCTGGCGGCCCCTGGTTCCTGCGCCGCAGCGAAGTGATCGCCGACTTCACGGTGGTCGAGAACGACGCCGATATGACCGGCTTCTTCGGTCGGAAGCTGAGCGTGACGCGCCAGGTGGTGCTCGACCGTCCCCGCGACGATGGCTTCTACCGCACCGCGCCGCCGGACCCGGAGGTGGACAGCGCCTACTTCCGCGATGACCGCTATTGGGAGGTGGTCCGCACCGAGGCCTTCGGGCCGGAGGAGGCGCGCGTGGTGCGCATGGTGGACCGCATGAACACCGATCCGCGGTGGAGGAGGAGGGAGGGGCTTCTGCACCTGCTGGCCGAAGGCTGGCTGCCCGTGGGCGCCATCGATGTGGGCAACGTGTACACATTCGTGAGCCACAACCGCGTGGAAGGCTGGCGGGGCAAGGTGGGTCTGCGCACCACGGATCGGCTGAGCACGGGCTGGGGCGCTGCGGGTCATCTGGCCTACGGCGTGGACGATGAGCGGCTGAAGGGTGCTGCCTCCTTGTGGTGGCGTCCCCGTGATCGCCGTGGGCGCAGGACCTGGGGCGGTGGCCTCGACCTGTGGGACGACCTGGTGCAGCCGGGACGAAGCCCCAGCCTGCTGCCAATGGATCATGCGCTCACCAGCCTGGTGCGCCTGTCCGGCCCCGACCCGCGGTGGTATCGCCGGCTGCTGGAGGCCCACGCGGAACGGCGCGGCACGGACGGTCTTTCGGTCCGCCTCGGCTTTTTCGGCGATCGCCTGGCCGATGCCGACGGGCCCCTGCCGCGGATCCGCGCCGGCGACACCCTGGCCTGGAACGCGGTGGACCTGGCCGGCGCCCGGCTCGCCCTGCGCTGGAGCCCCGGCACCCCCGGCCTTTCCGCCGCGTTCGACGAACTGCGCAAGGGGCTCTTCGTGCCGCGCCTGCCCACGGTGGCCCTTGAAGCCACCCTCGCGGCCGATGGGATCTGGGGCGGGCAGGTGGACATGGCCCGCCTTCGGCTGAAGCTGGAGCATCGGCAGCGCTTGGGCCGCTGGGGCTATCTCGACCTGCTGGGCGAGGGTGGCGCACTGTCCGGTGCCGTGCCTTATCCGCTGCTCTTCTATCCCAACAGCGACCCCTTGCTCTTCAACGACGCGCGCTCGTTCAACCTGATGAACTTCATGGAGTTCACCGCCGATCGTTACGCCGCGCTGCATGTGGAGCACCATCTGGAGGGCTTCCTGCTGAACCGCGTGCCGCTGCTCAGCCGCATCAAGCTGCGTGAGTTCGTCTTCGCCCGTGCCTTCGTGGGCGACCTGCGCGCGGAGAACCGCAACGGACCGGTGCCGCTCCCTGCCGGCCTCGATGCACCCGATGGCCCTTACGTGGAGGTGGGCTTCGGCCTGGAGAACATCCTGAAGGTCGCCCGGGTGGACCTGGTGTGGCGCCTGACGGACCTGGACCGTCCCGATGCCCTGCCCTTCGTGGTGAAGCCGTCATTCCATTTCAAGTTCTAGAAGCCATCTCAAAATGATCCTTCGGGCTGCGCCGGCGCCTCTTTCGGCCATCCTGCGTTGCTCAACCCTTACAGAGCGTCCAGCTATGCGCGGGTTTCGCGCCTTGGCTGGCCGAAAGATCCATCCGGCTCGCTTCCAAAAACTATTCTGAGATGGCTTCTAGTCGGCTATCATCGCGGCGTGAAGGCGTGGATGGCCGATCTGGCGCATGCCCTCCTGCGGCTGGGGCGGGGGCGGGTGCGGCGTACTGCCGAAGAGGTGGCGGCCGTGAACGCGGCCACGGCCATCCTCCAGGAGCAGCTGTTCATCTGGGCGGTGGAGGAACCTGCCGCGGTGGTGTCCCTGGGGCAGAACTGCTCCACCGCCTGGGCCATCAGATCCTTGGGGGCCAAGCAGGCCTCCTATCCGTTCGACTGGTTGGCCGTAAGCCCGGCGCTCCTTGAGCATGTCCTGGACGACGGCTTCCGCACCTTCCTTGACCGGAGCAGGATGATCCCCTTGTGGACGGACGGGGGCCACCGCGACTACCACCGCAGCCTGTTCGGCCATCGCGATCCGCGCACCTTCGCCCGCCACCATGCCTACTACGTGCGTTGTGTGGAGCGCTTCAACGCCCTGATGGCCACGGACGGGCCCATCCTGTTCGTCACCACCGTGGTGAACGAGCATGGCAAGCGTCGTCGGCTTGCAGGTGGTTTCCGACCGGCCTTCCGCCTGCCGCAGCGACAGACCCCGGCTCATTTCCTAGGGGTGATGGACCGCCTGACGATGCGGCATCCGCGTTCGCGGTTCCTGTTCATCGAACAGTACACCGAGCGGCCGTTCCACCTGGAGCTCACCCATCGCGATGCGCGCATGGCCTGGGTGCGCTTCGACGCACAGGGCCGCAGCACCGGCGCCCGCTACCTGGACCCGCTGGACGACACGGTGATGCGCGCCCTGCTCGGCGCCTCCTTGCGACGGCGGTAGCTTTGCGCCATGCAGGTGTGGTTCTGGCGCTGCCTCTTCGTTGCCATCGTCGTGGTGGCACCGATATTGTCCGGTCGGGCGAGCGCTCAGCAGGAGGGCGGCCTGCTGCATGATATCCGACGGGAGATCGGCGCCGTGTTCGCCGACGAGGAGGTCTGCGACCGCTATGTGGAGCGCTTCGACCGGGCCGGCAGCAGCGGCAGCGCGCTGCTCCTGGGTTACCATGGTGCCGTACGCATGGCCCGAGGCCGTCACGCCTTCGACCCGTTGAGCCGCCTGGTGCACTTCAACGGCGGCAAGTCGATGTTGGAGAAGGCGATCGCGCAGGACGTGAACAACGCCGAGCTTCGTTTCCTGCGGCTCAGCATCCAGGTGAACGTGCCGTCCATCGTGGGCTACGACGCCAACAAGGCGGAGGACCTGGCGCTGGTGGAGCGCAAGCTCAAGGACGTGAAGGACCCGGCACTCAAGGACCGCATCACCCGCTTCATCACCACCAACCGGGAGAACGGCAAGCTCTGAGGGGATGCGCATCGGTCTGCAGACCTGGGGCACCGAAGGCGATGTGGCCCCGTTCGTGGCCCTGGCCGCGGGCCTTCAGCGAGCAGGCCATCAAGTGACCCTGGTGCACACGGCCGTGGACGATGGTGACCATGCCCGGAGCCTGGCCGGAACAGGCGTGACCGTGCATCGGGTGGGTGGTCCGTTCGGGCAGGCCGTGGACCCGTACGCCCTGACAGCCTCCTCGTCGCCCACCATGCAGCTCCGCGCCCTGCTGGCGAAGTTCCACGAGCCTCTTGCCGGCGCCTTGCTGGAGGCCGGTGAGGCCCTGTGCCGGTCGAACGACATCGTGGTGGGCCACATGCTGAACCGCACCCTGCACACCGCGGCGCTGTTGCACGGCACCCCCAGGGTCTCCGTGGCCTTCTCCCCTCAGGCCATCCCGGGGATGCTGCCTCCGCTGGGCCGCTCGTTGGGCGGTTGGGCGGATGCCGCCCTGTGGCGCTTGGGCGATGCCGTGATGACCCGAGCGCTCTACCCCGTGAGCGAACGGTTGCACCGTCATCGCGGACTGGCACCGCTGCGCAGCCTGCTCACCGAGGGGTTCCGCTCTCCGACGCTGAACCTGGTGGCGGCCAGCCCGGCGTTGATACCTCCGCTGAAGGCGCCCGCGACGGTGGTGACCGGAGCGTGGAGGCGTGAGCAGCTGCCGGAGGATCGGGTGCTGCGGGAGGAGGTCAGCACGTTCCTGGAGGCAGGCCCAGCGCCGGTACACTTCACCTTCGGCTCATGCACGACCTACGCAGCGCGGGAAGCCTGGGCGCTGATGCGTTGCGCCGTGGCGCAGGCCGACGTGCGGGCCATCGTTCAGCTTGATGCCGGGCTTGGTCGCGAGCATGGCCACAGGGACCTGCTGGTGGTGCACCGCGTTCCGCATGACCTGCTGTTCCCGCGGTGCGCCGCGGTGGTGCACCATGGCGGTGCCGGAACCACACATGCCGTGGCCCGGGCCGGTGCACCCTCGGTGGTGGTGCCGCACGGCTTCGACCAGATGTGGTGGGCCGGTCGTCTGCATGCGCTCGGTGTGGCGCCCCGTCCCATCCCCCGTCGATCGGCCTCGGGGCACGCACTGGCGGCGCGCATCCGCGAAGTGCTCGATACGCCTTCGTGCTCCCGACACGCGGCTTCGTTGCGCACGCGCATGATGGGTGAGGACGGCGTGGCCATGGCGGTGGAGGCCATCGGGCGCCTCGCGGGCGATTGATCGCGCCGTCAGCCCAGGGCCACGTCCAGCACCATCATCACGATGAAGCCTCCGATGAAGCCGAGGGTGGCGATGTCGGTGTGCCTGTCCTGCTGCGTCTCGGGGATCACCTCCTCCACCACCACGTAGATCATGGCGCCGGCCGCGAAGGCCAGGGCGAAGGGCAGGATGGGCTGCATCCACAGCACCGCCATCGCGCCCACCACCCCGGCGACGGGTTCCACGATGGCGCTGAGCTGACCGTAGAAGAAGCTTCGGGCCCGGCTCACACCCAGCCGGCGAAGGGGCATGCTCACCGCGATGCCCTCGGGGAAGTTCTGCAGCCCGATGCCGATGGCCAGGGTGACCGCGCCGGCGATGGTGGCCTCCGGGATCCCGGCCGCCACCCCGCCGAACAGCACGCCCACAGCGAGGCCTTCGGGGATGTTGTGCAGGGTGATCGCCAGGATGAGCAGGGTGCTGCGGCGTAACCGCGTGTCCGGTCCTTCCTTCAGGCTGGGGTCGAAGTTGATGTGCAGGTGCGGCACGTATTTATCCAAGGCGAACAGGAAGAGGGCACCCGCCGCGAAGCCCACCGCCGGGGGCAGCCACTCGGGGAAGCCCATGCGCGCGCTCATGTCGATGCTGGGCGCCAGAAGGCTCCAGAAGCTGGCGGCCACCATCACCCCGCCGGTGAAGCCCAACATGCCGTCCAGCCACTTGCGCGAGAGCTCCTTGAACAGGAAGACCACCGCGGCTCCGGCAGCGGTGACCATCCAGGTGAAGGTGGTGGCCAGCAGCGCGCCCCAGACGGGGTCGATGCCTTCGAAGAAGGAGATGATGTGGTTCATGCGTGATCGGGTACGGTGAGCAGGTGCGCGGCCACCTGCGCGCTGAGGTCGCAGACGCCGTCGCGCCACGTGAGTTGAAGGCTGCCGTCGAACTCCTGGCGGGCGGCCAGGGTGAAGACCCGGCCGATGGCAAGCCCTTTGGCATCGAGCAAGCGAAGCAGTGCGTCACTGCCGTCCTTCACGGCCACCAGGCGGTGCCGAAGCCCCACCTGCGCTTCGGAGAGGTGTACGGTGACACGCTCGGGCATCCGCCCGTCGCGGTCCGGGATGGGGTCGCCGTGCGGATCGAACCGCGGATGGCCCAGGTAGGCGTCCAGCCGTTCGATCAGCGGCTCGCTGCTCACATGCTCCAGCTGTTCGGCCACTTCGTGCACCTCGTCCCACGCGAAGCCCAGGCGTTGCACCAGAAAGGTCTCCCACAGGCGGTGCTTGCGCACGAGCGTCAACGCATGCCGGCGGCCCTTCGCCGTGAGCGTGGCCCCGTGGTAGGGCGCGTGCTTCACCAGCCCCTTCGCAGCGAGCTTCTTCAGCATGTCGGTGACACTGCTGGCGCGCGTGTTGAGCCGATCGGCGATGTCCTTGGTGAAGGCCTGGCCGGCATCCTGCAGCAGGCCATGGATGGCCTTGATGTGGTCCTCTTCGCTTCGACTGAACATGAAGTGCGGCAAATGTAGAATGAAATATTAGGCGAGTCTAAAATATTTCATCTTTGCAGCATGCCGCGGTCGCTCCTCCTTCCGGTGAGCCTTCTGACCGTGCTTGGCGCGCAGGCGCAGGTCATGCTACGCGGCGCGGTTACCGGTCCGGAGGGTGCGCTGCCTTTCGCGGCGGTGCGAGCGGGGGAGGTCGGAACGGCGGCTGATGCTGATGGCCGATTTCTGGTGGGGCCACTTCCGCCCGGTCCCGTCCGCCTGCGCGTCGAGGCCTTGGGCCATCAGGCGTCGGAGCGTGTGCTTGACGTGAACATCTCGGACACCCTTGATCTGGGGATCGTGGTGTTGGAGGCATCGGCCACCGCGCTGGACGAGTTGGTGGTGACCGGCACGCTGGCGCCGGTGTCGCGCGATGCCAGTCCGGTGCCGGTGGAGGTGATCTCGCCCACGCTCTTCCGCAAGAACCCAGGGCCGTCCCTGCTGGATGCCGTGGGCATGGTAAACGGCGTACGGCCCCAGCTCAATTGCAGCGTGTGCAACACCGGCGACATCCACATCAACGGCATGGAGGGACCGTACACCCTGGTGCTCATCGATGGCATGCCCATCGTCAGTGGCCTCAGCACCGTTTATGGGCTCAGCGGGATCCCAACCAGCCTCATTGAACGGGTGGAGGTGATGAAGGGCCCTGGAAGCGCACTCTACGGCAGCGAGGCCCTGGGAGGCATCATCAACGTGATCACCAAGGACCCGGTGATCGCCCCCCGGCTGAGCATCGACCTGATGAGCACCACCTGGCTCGAGCACAACGCCGATGTGGGCTTTGCATTCGGGAAAGGGAAGTTGCGCAGCCTCACGGGCATCAACGGGTTCCTGTACGACGACCCGCGCGACAACAACGGCGACGGGTTCACGGACATGACCCTGCAGAAACGGCTTTCCTTCTTCCAGAAGCTCGCCTTGCAACGGCCCCAGGGGCGGATGGCGGGTCTCGCCGTCCGGTTGGTGGGCGAGGACCGCTGGGGTGGTCAGATGGATTGGACGCCCCCGTTCGCAGGTGGGGACAGCGTCTACGGGGAGACGATCGCCACTCGCCGGTGGGAGCTGATCGGTCGCTATCAGCTCCCGCTCCAGGAGCAAGTGACCCTGCAGGTGTCGGCCAACGGTCACCGGCAGGACAGCTGGTATGGCACCACGCCTTACGATGCGGTGCAGCGCGTGCTCTTCGCACAGCTGGTCTGGCGCCGCCGCTTCGGTCACCGCCACGATGTGCTGGCCGGTCTGGCCTATCGCGATACGTATTACGACGACAACACGCCGGCCACGGCCGCAGGCGAAGGGCCTACAGCTCGGAACCAGGCCGAGCGAAGGCCCCTGCCAGGCGTCCTCGTGCAGGATGAGTGGATGGTATCGCCGCGCAGTGTGGTGCTTCTCGGCTATCGGCTGGACCATGATCGCGACCACGGTCTGGTGCACTCGCCACGGGCGGCGTACAAGCTCGCCCCGAACGGCCGCTTCACCCTGCGCGTGCATGGTGGCACAGGGTACCGCGTGGTGAACCTCTTCACCGAGGAGCACGCGGCCCTCACCGGTGCCCGTCGCGTGGCGATCGAGGAGGACCTGCGGCCTGAGCGCTCGTGGAACGCCACGCTCAATGCCGTGCGGAAATGGCCTGCGGAGAAGCGCTTCTTCGGGCTCGACGCGTCACTCTTTCTCACGCAGTTCAGCAACCGGATCCTGCCGGACTACGACACCGACCCGGACCTCATCGCGTACCGCAACCTCCACGGGTACGGCATCGCCCAAGGTGCCAGCCTGAATGTGGAGGCCCGCATCGGCCGTCACTTCCGGGCCAACGCCGGAGCCACCTGGATGGACGTGTACACCGTGGAAGGTACTATGCGCGAGGACCAGTTCTTCACTCCAGCATGGCAGGGCACCTTCGCGCTGAGCCAGGAGCTGCCGCACCGCTTCACGGTGGACCTCACCGGTCAGTGGTATGGCCCGATGCGGCTGCCCGTGCAGCCCAATGACTTCCGTCCGGCGTACTCCCCTTGGTATATGCTGCTCAATGTGCAGGTGAATCACCGCTTCAACGAGCGCTTCGAGGTGTACGGCGGGGTGAAGAACCTGCTCGACTTCGTGCCCGAAGACCCCTTGATGAGGCCCTTCGATCCGTTCGACCGTACGGTGGACGATCCCGCAACGAATCCGCATGGGCACAGCTTCGATGCGTCATACATGTACGCGCCAATGCAGGGTGTGCGGGGGTTTTTGGGTGTGCGGATGACGCTGGAGTGAGATCCTTCGGGCCCGGGAAGTATGTATGGCCATACATATGTCCGACACCGGGGTGAATGGGGCGGAACGCTCTCCAGGCTTGGCTTTGCGGTCGGATAGGGCCCGGTCATGTCCGTACAGGCCAGCAGAAGGCCCATGCCACGATCTTCCTTTGGAGACCGGGCATCGCGACCGGCTGACGTGGCCAAGGACGTATGTATGGCCATACATATGTTCCGCAGCCCATGACTCGGTACTTCCTTGCTTCCACCTCAGCCGGTACTTTCGCCTCGGATGTACGCGCTCCTCCGCCCGCTGTTCTTCCGGTTCACACCCGAGCGGGCCCATCACCTCACCTTCACCCTGTTGGAGTTCGCCTCCAAGGTACCCGGTGCGCTTGGGCTCGTGGGCGGCGCGAAACCTCCCGTAAAAGCGGCCGTCGAGGTCATGGGCCTTCGTTTCCCTTCACCCGTGGGCCTCGCCGCCGGCATGGACAAGGACGCCAAGCATGTGGACGCACTGAGCGCACTGGGCTTCGGCTTCATCGAGGTCGGCACCCTTACCCCGGTGGCCCAGCCGGGCAACGAGCAGCCCCGGCTGTTCCGCCTGCCCGCGGATCGTGCGCTCATCAACCGAATGGGTTTCAACAACGGCGGCGTGCAGGCCGCAGTGGAACGCCTGCGCGATCGTAAGCCCGGCATCATCGTCGGTGGCAACATTGGCAAGAACAAGGCGACACCCAATGAGCAGGCCCTGGACGACTATGTGAAGTGCTTCGAGGCGTTGTATCCCGTGGTGGACTACTTCGTGGTGAACGTGAGCAGCCCGAACACACCCGGCCTACGAGCCTTGCAGGATAAGGGGCCTTTGCTCGAGATCCTCACGCGGTTGCATGCGCTCAACGGGCAACGGGCGGGTAGCGGTCCGCGGAAACCGATCTTGCTGAAGATCGCACCGGACCTCACGGACGCCCAGTTGGACGACGTGGTCGCCGTGGTGAAGGAGAGCGGCATCGCCGGGGTGATCGCCACCAACACCACCATTTCCCGCGAAGGCCTGCGCACGCCGAAGGGCGAGGTGGAGGTCATGGGGGCGGGCGGCGTGAGCGGAGCTCCGGTGCGTCGGCGCAGTACCGAGGTGGTGCGCTACCTGCGCGACCGCCTGCCGCGCCCCATTGTCATCATCGGCGTGGGCGGCATCGATTCGGCGGAGGCGGCCATGGAGAAGCTGATGGCCGGCGCCGACCTGGTTCAAGTCTACACCGGCCTCATCTACGAAGGACCCGCGCTGGTCAAGCGCATCAACCAGGCCTACGCCCGATGGAAGGCGTGAAGCTCGTCGAATGTCCGCGCGATGCCATGCAGGGCATCGGCCCCTTCATTCCCACCGACGTGAAGGTGGCCTACCTGAACACGCTGCTGAAGGTGGGATTCGACAGCATCGACATCGGCAGCTTCGTGAGCCCCAGGGCCATACCGCAGCTGGCCGACACCCCCGAGGTGCTGGCCCGCATCGACCGCATCGGCTCGCGCAGCAAGCTGCTGGTGATCGTGGCCAACGAACGTGGTGCCGAGGAGGCGGTGAAGCAGGAGTGCGTGACCTATCTGGGTTATCCCTTCAGCATCAGCGAGACCTTTCAGCAGCGGAACACCAACACCAACATCGAAGGCGCGTGGGGCCGCATCGCTCGGATCGCAGAGCTCGCGCGCAACGCCGGAAAGGAACTGGTGGTGTATATCAGCATGGCCTTCGGCAACCCGTATGGCGATCCCTGGAACGCGGATGTGGCCCTGCACTGGACCGACCGACTGGTGAAGGAACTTGGTGTGCGCATCATCGCCTTGAGCGATACGGTCGGTGTGGCTCGACCCGAGGACATCGCGTCCATGTTCGCCGCGCTCATCCCTGCGATGCCCGAGGTGGAGTTCGGTGCGCACCTGCATTGCAGCCCCGACAACTGGCGGAGCAAGACACAAGCTGCCTGGGACGCCGGATGCCGGCGCTTCGACGGGGCCATTAAAGGCTATGGCGGTTGTCCCATGGCCGAGGATGAGCTGGTGGGCAACCTGCAGATGGAACTCTTCGTGCGCCACCTCGAGGAGCGTGGCATCCGCACGGGCCTCGACCTGGCGCAGCTGGACCGAGCTGTGCAGCAGGCGGTGGGGGTGTTCCCGTAACGCTTGCACCTTTGCGAGGAGCGGGCAAGGTGTGTTGCGAACGCCGCGTTATTCCTGTCCGGTGAGCGCGAAGACGCACACATTCTCGAACCCACCGATCGGAGCTTCGAGGAATGGTCCCAGACCGGGTTTGAGCAATACACTGTCGTTGGTGGTCACCAAATAGCGCGCGCCTTGTCGGACCTTCTCACGGAGGAGTTGGGGGTGATCGCTCAAGGCTTCGAAATCCGTCCACCCGGAGCGCTCCATCAGGTAAAGGCTCCTATTGAAGCTGATGTCCGGCATGGAGATCACACGGGCGCTTTCATCGAGCCCCATGCTTCTAAAGGCTTCATGCATCCTGCCCAGCGGTTCGTGCTGCGTGAGGTACTCATGGTTCATCCACGTGGAATACCGGTCCTTCATCCTGCGTCGGGCGAAATCGGTGCCATGCACCAGCACTGCCAGCAGGAGCAACTGGAAAGGCCAGGCGTGGATGATCCGCGAGCGGCTGCGGACGAGAGCCAGCAAGCCGAGCAGAAGAGCGGCGGGGAAGAGGATCACCTGATCGAGACTGTAATAATCATGGTCTCTGAGCGCGCCGAAGAACAGGACGCCGATGCACAGGATACCGGCGCACAACAGAGCGAACGTCGTCCAAAGCGCCCGTGGGATGTGTTTCGGAAGGAACAAGGCCGGTGCGGAAACGGTGAGCAGTGCGAGATAGAGGTCAGGGCGCAGGTAATCGCGACGGAGGTGATCACCGAGGCCTTGACGAACGGCGTCGAGCTCATCCGTGTGGATCCGCCAGTAAGGCAGCACCCCGATGAGGAAAATGCCTTGTGTCTGTCCCGAGTTGTACGAGCGGGCGTACGTGTACCATGCGGCGATCACGCCCACGGCCGCCAGACCGGCGATCAACGGCACGACCCGTTCGGACGGTCTCCAAGGCCCGAGGAGGATCCTTCGCCACGGCATGAAGGAAATGAGCAGGATCGCGAGCAGGATCAAGAGGCTCAACGCCGCTGTGGCCTTGAGCAAGCCCGCCACGGTGAAGAGCGCTATCGCGAGGACAAGCCGTGCGCGATCCGCCTTGTGGATCCCCGAGGCCGTTGCATGCCAGCCTATAAGGACGAAGCCGAGCGCCGCGGCGTTGGGCAGGAAGTTGTTCGCGTAGTAGGCCACCATCGGAGAGGTGAACAGGAACGCGGACACCCATGCGGCGAGGATCCCGTCCTTCAGCAGGGTGAAGGCCGTGAGGAACAAGCAGATCAACCCGGAGAAGGAGAGCAACATGACGAACGCCCGGTACAGCCACTCCTGTTGACCTGTGGTCCTCCACACCTTACCGATGATGTAGGGGAGGATGGGCAGTTCGCTTAAGGCCCTCCCGGAGCCGTCCGGTCCGAGGTAGTGCATCTTCCCTTCCCAAAAGGGCAGATCGTCGTGCATATAGTGCCACGTCATGGAGAGGCAGTCGCTTTGCCTCCATGCGTGGTACCCCTGCGGCCGTTTGAAGAGGATCTCGTGATAGCCATAGGTCCAGGCTTGAAGCGCCAGAACGACGACCAACACGATCAGACCACCCGTACGCCCGACATGCAGCCCAGGCTGACGGGCCGACCAGGTGACAACGGCTTGGCGGAGATCGGCGACCAGCCGCATCATGCACGTGGAGCTTCACCCTCACGCCGCAGCTCGATCACGGTGATCTCGGGTGGCATGCCCACGCGGCCCGGAAAGCCGATGAAGCCGAAGCCCCGGTTCACGTACAGGTGCTGTGCACCCTCGGTGTACAGGCCCGCCCACCGCTTGTACACCCATTGAGCGGGACTGTAGGTCTGCCCGGCGATGGTGATGCCGAACTGAGCCCCGTGGGTATGCCCGCTCAGGGTGAGGTCGATGCCGGTTCCCAACACCTGTTCCTCCCAATGCGTGGGGTCGTGGCTCATCAGGATGCGGAACGTCGCGGGGTCATGGCCCTGCATCGTGCGCGACAGGTCGCCGTACTGCTGGAACCGTCGGCCCCAATTCTGTACACCAAGGAGCGTGATGGCCTCATCGTCGCGCTCGATCCGGGTGTTCTCATCAAGCATCAGGCGGAAGCCCATGGCGGCGTGGTGCTTCTTCAGGCGCTCAAGGTTGGCGCGCTTGGCCTCCTGCGAATCCCAGCGGGCATAGTCGGAATAATCGTGGTTGCCCAGGATGGAGAACTTGCCGATCCGCGCACGCAGGTCCTTCAGCGTATCCACCCAGGCCTCGGCCTCGTCCGCGAAGTCGTTCACCATGTCACCGGTGAAGAGGATCAGGTCGGGGCGCTCCTTGTTGATCAGGTCCACGCCTTTGCGCACGATGTCCGTGCCGCTCGGAAAGCTGCCCAGATGCAGATCGCTGATCTGCACGATGCGGAGCCCATCGAAGGCTGCAGGCAGGTTCGGTGCGCTCAGGTGGACGCGTTCGATGCGGAAATTCCGCCGTCCGTGGGTGATGCCGTACAGCACACCGGCGAAGGGGATGGCCGACAGCGCAAGGCCGACTTGGGACAGGAACTTCAGCCGTGTGATCGGCTCGCCCGCGGAGACCGGATCGCCCGGGGTGAGCTTGTCGAAGAGCCAGCGACCGCCCTCGATGAGATCCTCCACCCCGTGGAAGAGGATGATCACCACCTTGGGCAGGAAGAACAGCATGAACAGGGCGGCGAGCGAGAACATGAACGAGTGGTTCCGCGTGCTGCGCAGGTCCTGGATGCTCACCGCTACCCAGACCATCAAGGCCAGCATGCCGATGGACACCGCCCAGTAGATCAACCGCACGACGCGCCGTCCTCCCTGGGTCCAGCCGTTCATCGCCGTATTGATGCCTTTGTAGGCGTACAGGTCGATCAGGACCAGCACGACCATGAACACAACGAAACCCAGTAGTCCTCGGGAGGTCATCAGTGAGAAGATTCAGGCAGGGGTGGGGTCGTCACCATAAAGGCTGTCAAAAGTAGGTCCATTGCCACGGGCATGCCGATATTCGGGCATTCAAGATGAGCACCATTGCCTGTGGTCGCCCCCTTCTGTCCCTTGCTCCATTGATCGTTCCGTCCATGGTGGCCGGTCAGCTCACCTGGCAACGCACTTACGGTGGTTTCGGGGCGGATGAGGCCGTGGCCGTTGAGGCCACCTTGGACAGAGGGTACGTCATGCTCGGCAGTACCGGCAGCTTCGGCAATGGCGGTGGTGACATCTATCTCGTCCGCGTGGACAGCGCTGGGTCCTTGATCTGGTCCACCACCTACGGAGGTGTTGGTGCCGAACAGGGTGCGGACCTGGCACGAACGGATGATGAAGGCCTCCTTGTCGTCGGGACCCGTTATGCCGGCGCCGCATTCGGATACGACGGTTTCCTGGTGCGCACGGACCCTGCTGGAGCCCCGCTGTGGGAAAGGACCTATGGCCAAGAGGAGTGGGACTTGTTCCATGCTGCCGCCACTGTGCCCGGTGGGTGGTTCGTGGTGGGTCAAACGTTCAGCTCGGGCGACGGGTCTGGAGAGGCGTGGATCCTTCGAATCGATGAGGCAGGTGATACCCTCTGGACACGGACGTTCGGAGCTGCGGGAAGCGAGGAAGCCACCGCTGTGGTGGGAACAGCGGATGGAGGCTGCACCGTGGTCGTCAACACCGCCTTGGGCGGTGGTCAGGATGTCGTCCTGCTGCGGTATGCTTCAGATGGAACGCTTCTTTGGCAAACAGCCTGGGGCGGATTGGCTTGGGATGAAGGCCGGTCCTTGACGGCCACCACCGATGGCGGATACGTCGTGGGCGGGATCACGGAAGGGGTCGTGCCCTATCGGACCATGCTTCTGGTCAAGTTCAATGGTGCAGGGGATTTCCTGTGGAATGAGGTCACCTTTGGTCAAGGCAGCTGGGAAGGACATGGGGTGATCGAACTTCAGAACGGTGACCTATGCCTTGCCGGGTCCACGGACGCTTTCGGGGCCGGTGGGAAGGACATGTACATGTGGCATACGACCGCCACAGGGGCATACATCGAGGGCCCGACCTTCGGCGGGTTGGAGCAGGATGAGGCATTCGACGTTGTGGCTGCCATCGATGGTGGTTATATGCTGGTAGGCCGAACGAACAGCGCTGGCCCTGGGCCGCAGGCGGTGTTGGCCGTGAAGCACTTCGGAGCTCCACTGAGCGGCGGATTCACCGAGACGCTCGACCCCCTTCCCATCAGCGACCCGCAGCCCCTCTCCTCCGGCCTATGCCTGCATCCCAATCCCGCCCGGCCTGGTGATGCCATCACCGTCCGCATGTCCGGACGCACCATCGGCCAGTGGACCGGCGCCCTGCTCGATCAGCAGGGACGGACGGTCGCCCTCTGGCCTGCTGTGGGAGCGGATGAACCCCTCGCGCTGCCCCTGCTCGCCCCCGGCACCTACCTGCTACAACTGGACCTGGACGATGGTGGCCGCACGTCCACCCGGCTCTGCATCCTTCCCTGATCGCGACCGGTCGGCACCATGGATCCCCAGGCCCTCGTGCTCAAGCTCCACGCGCTCTCCGGTGCCATCGCTCTGGGCGCCGCGCCCGTGGCGATGCTCGTGCGCAAGGGTGGACACTGGCATCGCTGGTGGGGGCGTGCCTTCTTCTTCGCCATGGTGCTGGTGTGCGCCACCGCCCTCCTGGCCGGCCTCTGGCGTCCCAACCCGCTCATGGCCCTGGTGGCCCTCTTCAGTTTCCACCTGGCGGCCACCGGCTACCGCGGTCTGTACCTGAAGGGGCTCCACAAGGGACAGCGCCTGGGTCGTTGGGACCTGTTGATGCACGGTGCCGCCGGTCTCGTGAACACCGGGTTGTTCCTCTGGGGCATGGTCCACCTCGTCCATGGGGAACGCAGCTCGGCGGCGATCATCTTCACCGCCTTCGGGGCCATCGGCTGTGCCCTGGTGTTCATGCAGCTGCGCCGCTTCTTCCGCACCCACCACGACAAGCAGGAGTGGCTCTACGCCCACATGAGCGGTTTCCTCGGCAGCTACATCGCCACCGTGTCCGCCTTCAGCGCCGTCAACCTGGCCATGATCAAACCCATGTGGCTGCAATGGCTGTGGCCCACCCTGCTCGGCGTGCCGCTCATCGTGGGCTGGATCCGCCACACCCGCGCCCGCTTCGACAAGGGCGAACGCCCGCGCTTCCTCGGTCGGATCCGCATCGGCTGAGCTCGTCGGCCCATCGGGGTACCTTTGCCGCATGCCCGCGCGCTGTGTGTTCTCCGTCGACGTGGAGGAGTGGTTCCATATCCTCGATGTGCCCTCCACGCCGCCCCTGGCGCAGTGGGACGGCCTTGAGTCGCGGGTGGAGCCCTCGTTCCGCCGCATGCTCGACCTCTTCGCCGAGAAGCACGTGCGCACGACCCTCTTCATCCTGGGTTGGGTGGCCGAGCGCCATCCCCAGCTCGTGCGCGATGCCGCCGCCCAAGGCCACGAGATCGCCTCCCACGGCTATGCGCACGAGCTCGTGTACAAGCACGACCGCCGTCACTTCGCCGAGGACGTGCGCCGCGCCAAGGGCGTCATCGAGGACGCCGCTGGTGTGAAGGTCCGCGGCTACCGGGCGCCCGGTTTCAGCGCGACCAAGGAGACGCCGTGGTTCTTCGAGGCCCTCGCCGAGACCGGTCATGCCTACGATAGCAGCATCTGGCCGGGCAGCCGCAACCATGGGGGCTGGCCCGGCGCGCTTCCCGTGCCCCATGTGGTGTCCACCACGCAGGGCGGGATCGTGGAGTTCCCCATCAGCCTGGACCGCCTGCTGGGCCGCGACCTCTACTTCTTCGGCGGTGGCTACCTGCGCTTCTTCCCGTACCCGCTGATCCGCCAGCGCGCCAGGGCCGTGCTGGCCGAAGAGCGCCCCGTGGTCTTCTACCTGCATCCCCGCGAGGTGGATCCCCATCATCCACGGCTGCCCATGAGCGCCAAGCGCCGCTTCATGAGCTACGTGAACCTCGCCACCACCGAGCCCAAGATGCGCCGGCTGTTCGACGACCTGCCCATGACCACCTTCGGCGAACTGCTCGATGCGGGCGTGGCCCATCTTCCGCGACAGGTCGCATGAGCACGCACCGCAAGGCGCTCTTCCTGTACACGGAGCTCGCCCCGTATTTCCTGGCGTGCGTGGAGCGCCTGGTGCGCGACCACGACGTGGAGGTGCACATCGTGCGATGGCCGGTGAACCGCGAGGCACCCTTCACCCTGCGCTTCGGCGACCGCGTGAAGGTGTATGAGCGCGACGCGTTGGACGATCAGGCCTTGATGCGCCTGACGCATGGCGTCGGGCCGGACATCGCCTTCGCCAGCGGCTGGGTCGACAAGGGCTACCTGCGCGTATGCCGCATGCTGCACAAGCAGGGCCTGCCTACGGTGATGTGCAGCGACACGGCCTGGCGTGGTGATGCACGCCAATGGGCCGCGGTGGCCGCCACCCGGCTGTGGCTCCGCCGCACCTTCAGCCACGCCTGGGTCACCGGGGAGGCGCAGGCCCGCTATGCCCGGCGGCTCGGATTCCCCGCCCTCAACATCCGCACCGGCTTCTACAGCGCCGACACCGATCGCTTCCTCCCGCTGGGGCGGCGCCTGCTGGACCAACGCACCGACCGCTGGCCCCACCGGCTGCTCTGCGTGGCCCGCTACATCCCCACCAAGGGCCACCAGCTGCTCTGCGACACCTTCGCCACCCTGTGCGATCAGGGCCGGGCCGGCGACTGGGAGTTGTGGATCGCAGGCACCGGCGAATTGCACGAGCAGGTGGTGCGCTCCACCTCGGGCCGCCATGCGTGCATCAAGCACCTGGGCTTCGTGCAGGCGGATGAGATGGCGAAGGTGGTGGAACAGTGCGGCGTGTTCGTGCTGCCCAGTACCTATGAGCCCTGGGGCGTGGTGGTGCACGAGCATGCCTGTGCGGGCCTTCCCCTGGTGCTGAGCCATGCGGTGGGGGCGGGTGAACGCTTCCTCGCTCCGGGGGAGAACGGCGTCCGCTTTGTCGCAGGCGACGGCGCCGACCTGCGCAAGGCCCTGCTGCAGCTGATGGAACGCAGCGATGCCGACCTGCTTCTCATGGGCCGGCACAGCCACACCCTGGGCGGTCTGTGGACCCCGGCGGAATGGGCGCGCACCGTGATGGACCTGATGAAAGCCCGCCGTGAAGCCTAGGGTCCTGGTCTTCATCGATTGGTACCTGCCCGGTTACAAGGCCGGCGGACCCGTGCGCAGCATGGCCAACCTGGTGGACCACCTGCGCGACAAGGTCGACCTGCACATCGTCACCACCGATACCGATTACACCGAGACCACGCCCTACGCCGGTATCGTGCCCGATCGCTGGACCGTGATGCCTGGCGGCGAGAAGGTGTGGTACGCTTCGCGCCCCGGGGTGAACGCGGCTGTCTGGCGCGAGCTGCTGGCCGAAGAGCCCTGGACCACGGTGTACATCAACGGCATGTACTCCAAGTGGTTCAGCGTGATGCCGCTGTGGCTGCTGAAGGGTACAGGGCAACGACGGGTGGTGGCCGTGCGCGGCATGCTTGCAGTGGGCATGATGAAGCATGGTGCGCTGAAGAAGCGCGCGTTCCTTGCAGTGATGCGGATGCTGGGCTGCTACCGCGGTGTCGTGTTCCAGGCCACCAACACCGAGGAGGTCGAGGACGTGAAGCGCTGGATGGGAAGGGATGTCGAGGTGCGGCTGGTGCCCAACCTGGGTCGTTGCATGCCGGCCAAGGAACCTCCGCCGCGTGGTAAGCGACCCGGTGAGCTGCGGCTCGTGAGCGTAGCCCGTATCGCCGTGGAGAAGAACACGCTCTTCGCCATCGAATGCCTGAAGCAGGTGAAGGGCCGGGTGACCTTCGACCTCTACGGGCCCATCTACGACGAGGCCTACTGGGCGAAGTGCCGGGAGGCCATCGCCCAGCTGCCGCCCGGTATCACGGTATCGCACAAGGGAACGGCCGCGCCGGAGGAGGTGCCCGGCCTCTTCGCGCAGGTCCATGCCCTGTTCATGCCCAGCCAGGGCGAGAACTTCGGCCACACCATGGTGGAAGCGCTGGCAGCGGGGCTTCCCTTGGTCATCAGCGACCGCACGCCGTGGAAAGGGCTCGAGCGTCAGAATGCCGGCTGGGACATCCCCTTGGAGGACCCGGCCCGCTTCACCCGGACCATCCAACTGCTGGTGCACATGGAGGAGCAGGCGTTGCGGGCGACCGTCGGCGGCGCTTTCGCACTGGGCAAGCGATATTTGGACGATCCGGCGCCGGTGCAACGCACGCTGGAGCTCCTGGTGCCATGACCGAACGCAAGCGCGTCGACCTCAGCCGCTTCACCAACGCCGACTTCCCCAAGGGGGCGGGCGCGGTGAAGATGACGCTGTGGTATTTCACCAACGCGCTCTTCTTCCTGAACCCCCTGTTCCCGTTCCGCTCGCCCAAGCCCGCGCTGCTCCGCCTGTTCGGTGCGCGGGTGGGGAAGGGGGTCGTCATTCATCCCGGGGTGAACATCAAGTACCCCTGGAAGCTCACCATCGGCGACCACGTATGGATCGGGCAGCGCGCCTGGCTCGACAACATCGATCAGCTCATCATCCGTGACCATGTGGTGATCAGCCAGGGCGCCATGATCATCCAGGGCAGCCACAACTACAAGAAGGTCGATTACCCCACCCTGAGCGGTCCCGTGGTGCTGGAAGAGGGCAGCTGGGTGGGGGCGGGCGCCATGGTGATGCTCGGCGTCACCCTGAAGAGCCATAGTGTGCTCTCCGCAGGCAGTGTGGCCACCAAGGACCTGGAGCCGTACATGATCCACCAGGGGAATCCCGCGCAGCCCGTCCGCGAACGCGTGATCGAATGAGGTTCACGCTGATCACCGTGTGCTACAAGGCCGGCGAGGAGCTGGCCGAGACGGTGGCCAGCGTGCGTGCGCAGACCCATCCGCACATCGAGCACATCATCGTGGACGGCGCTTCGCCGGACGAAGCCACGCGCACCGTGCTGAGGCGCGTTGACGACGGTCGCTCGATCCTCATCAGCGAGCCGGACAAGGGCGTGTACGACGCCATGAACAAGGGCCTCGCGCGTGCCACCGGTGAGGTGGTCGGCTTCGTGAACGCCGGCGACCTGCTGGAGGCGCCCGACGTGATCGCGAAGCTCGCGGCCGAGTTCGCCCAGGGCGACGACGATGTGATCTATGGCGATGCCCACATGGTGGACCCGCGCGACATCCGCCGGGTGCGCCGCTTCTGGAAGGGCGGGGCCTACCACCGCGACAACTTCCGCAGCGGCTGGATGCCGCCCCACCTGGGCACCTACATCCGCCGCGCGGCCTACCAACGCTTCGGCGGCTTCGACCTGCGCTTCCACATCGCGGCCGATTACGAGCTGATGTTCCGCTTCCTGTACAAGCACCGGCTGCGGGCGCGCTACGTGCCGCTCACGATCGTGCGCTTCCGCCTGGGCGGGGCCAGTAACAAGAGCCTCACCCACGTGTGGAAGGCGAACCGCGAGGTGGTGGAGGCCTGGCGCCACAACGGCTTCGCCCCGCCGCCGCTGCTGGCCATCCGCAAACCGTTGCGCAAATTGGCCCAGTACTTCCGTCCTTCCGGGTCATGAAGCGCGTCCTCGTCATCCACTACTCGCAGACCGGGCAGCTCTCCGCGCTGCTTGACCGCATCGTGGCGCCCTTGCAGGCCGCGGGCATGGTGGTGGACCATCTTCCCCTGCGGCCCGCCACACCCTATCCGTTCCCGTGGACGCGCCTCACCTTCTTCAACTGCTTCCCCGAGGCGGTGGGCCACGACCCCGTGCCGTTGGAGCCGCTCAACGTGCCGCCTGAAGGCCCGTACGACCTGGTCATCCTGGGCTACACCATCTGGTTCCTCAACCCGAGCATCCCCATGACCAGCTTCCTGAAGCACCCCGATGCCGCCCGCTACCTGGCGGACCGGCCGGTGCTGACGGTGGTGGGCGCGCGCAACATGTGGGTGCTGGCCCAGGAGCACATGCGCAGCGCCGTGGCCGCCTTGCGCGGACGGCTGGTGGGCCACATCACCGTGGTGGACCGAAGCCCCAACCTGGTCAGCGTCATCACCATCATCCGCTGGATGTTCTGGGGGCGCCGCGACCCCTTCCTGGTCTTCCCCGCGGCCGGCATCCGCGCCGAGGACATGGACGCCTCGGCCCGGTTCGGCCGCGTGCTGGTGGAGCACCTGTCCGCCGGCGACCTCCGCGGGCTGAACGCCGCGTTGCGCCAAGAGGGCTCCATCCGCATCGTGCCCAGCCTGTTGATGCTGGAGAAGCGGGCCACCTTCCTGTTCGGCAAGTACCGCCGCTACATCCTGGCCAAGGTGCACCGCGACCCGGCCAGCCGCCTGCGCCGCGTGAAGGTGTTCAGCACCTTGCTCACCATCGGGGTCTTCATCCTGGGGCCCCTCACCACCCTCACCACGGGGCTGCTCTCCCTGGTGAAGCGACGGCAGCTGCGCGAGGAAGTGGAGCGCCTATCGACGTACTGAGCATGTAGGCTTGATCCAGGGAGACCTGGTCGACCGTCCCGCTCTTTAGGTGACGCTGATCCAAGGGAGGTGCGCCGGGGGGCGAGTGGTTATTGACCCGGGTCGATGATATAGTTTCGTACCAAATCCAGGCTGATGCGGTCCTTAGGGATGTTCATGGTTGTGCTCTTGTCTTTCGTGGCAGGGGACAGGGCCATTCGGGCTCAGTGGCAAGAACAGCCTTTGCCGACCGTGGCCTTATGCTTTGGGATACACGCATTGGATGGCCAGAACGCCATGGTCGTGGGGGACTTTGGGTCGATCTACAGGACCGTGAACGGAGGCAATTCGTGGTTCAACCAAGGTACGGGTCAGTTCCTCGAGACCTTCATGACGTTCGATTCGCTGGCTGGCGTGCACATGATCGATCAGGACACATGGATCGTCGCCGGATACAACCCCTTCGAGTTGGCGGAGATCATCATCCGCACGGCGGATGGGGGCCAAAGTTGGACGATGGTTCATCTCGGCCCTGACTTCACCGGTGTGTATGACATGGACTTTCCGTCCCCAACGGTCGGTCTCACAGTGGGTAAGCAGGGCCGCATTCTACGGACAACGGATGCTGGGCTGACCTGGTCACCTGTGCCTACACCGGTCAATGGCCAATTGAATGATCTGGACATGGAAACGGATCAGGTGGGGTATGTGGCAGGCCATCATTGTGTTCTACGCACCTCCAACGGCGGTGCCAGTTGGGTCCAGCTTAACGCAGAGAATCGCAACTATCTGGCCATCAGTGCCGCCGGGCAGAATGTTCTGTATGCAACCTCGGGCTTTGAGATCGGAAGCAGCGGTGATCTATTGAGGTCCGTGGATGGAGGGGTCTCCTGGAGTACGATCGAGACGCCGTTCCACCCGCAGGGGGATCTACACGCCATCAGCCCCGATACGGTCCTGGTCGCAGGTTCGGTGCTCTACGCTTCGTTCGATGGCGGTGCCTACTGGTTCAAGTATCCGGAGACCGATGGTCATGTCATTCATGACCTCAACCTTGATCTCCCAGGTCATGGTTTTATGGTCGGGTCGGGGGGGAGCGCCTTTCGAGTCGCAGGAGCGCTACCGGTGCCATCGCCGGTAGCCGTCTACGAACCGATCGGTCAGTCCATCTGCATGAATGACCCTGTAACGGTGTTCAACCGGTCAGCTCCAGGGTATTCCTACGCCTGGTTTGTGGACGGCACGTTGGTGGCCAATACCTATCACCTGACCCACGCGTTCACCTCCCCCGGCTCCACAGACGTCCGGCTGGAAGTAAGCGATGGCGTCCACACGGATGTCTTCGAGACCAGCGTGAATGTTAATTCTCCGGCTCCACCCGTGCAGAGTTTCAGCTGGTCGAGCCCGAATCTGAATCATGGGCTGGGTTGCTGCGCCGCGTGCACCGGTCTGCCTACTGATATCTATGTAAGCGGCCCTACAGGTCAACAGTATCGCGTCGAGTTCAACGGCGTGCCGATGACTCCATGGGACAACACCCCGGGTTTGTTCAACAATCTGCCCGTTCCGGCTGATACCCAGCTGGTGATCACCGTGGTCGGTAGGACATTGAGTTCTTGCGATACAGCCTATTTAGCTGTTCACGATACCGTGCCGGTCTTTTTGTACCCGGCTGACTTGCCTCCTGGTTCACTGGTTGCGGTGGACTCAACATTTTGTTGGGGTGACACCGTGGAGTACTACCTGGCGGGCACCCAACCCGGTGTGCTCTATTCCTTTCAGGGCAGTATCGATACGGTCATACAAGCAACCGACGATACGCTCTATTTCCATGCGATACAAACTAGCTACAGTTCTGTTGAGCTTGTGCGAGGGACCCATGGACTTTGTCGGCGAAGCTATGGATGGCCGGTCGATATCGAAGCGCACACCGATCTGCACCAGGTCGTGGCGAGATCGGTCCATCCAGATGTCGCGGTTGTCGGCCAGCCGGTAAGCATGTTGGATAATTCAATTCATGACTCCGAGTGGACATGGGATTTTGGTTCCACAGCGGTGCCTCCTGCTTCGGTCCAAGAGAACCCTGCCGTGGTGTATACAGTTCCTGATTGGTACACACCGATCGACCATGCTGTTCGGAACACCACGGGGTGTGCGGACACCATCAGTTCGTTCATCACGGTCGCCGATCCGGCGGACAGTCTATTGGCATCGATCTGTTCCTCGGATACGGTGTCCGGTGCGCACAGCACCATGCGGGTCTACCCCTTGGACATGGTGGTTGACCGCTGGGGGAATCGGTATGTGACCGGTGCGCATCGGGATGTCTATCCTGTCAGTCAGAATTATAGAGGACATGGATTGTTCTTGATCAAGTACAACGCGAGCGGTGACGTTCTCTGGGAGATCAGAACGCCTCAGCAAACCAATTCCCGGTGTGTCACAGGTACGTCCCTCGCGGTCGGCGAGGATGGTAGTGTTTATCTCGGTCTGACGGGTGCCGATGTCACTGTGCAGATCGGTGGTGAATCCATCTCTCTAGGGGTAAGCAACGATCGGCGCGCTGGTGTTGTGGTGAAGCTTGATTCTACAGGCCTATATCAATGGCATATCCGTGCCGTGGCTGATAACTCCAACAATCCAACGGGCCTTTCAGATCTGTTGGTCGGTCGTGATGGGTCTATTTATTTTGCTTTAGCGATGGAAAATTGTCAAATCTTTTTTCCGAATGGAGCTACTGTGCAAACCCAGATTTTCGGGCCAAAATTCTTTGTTGTAAAAGCTGATCCTGATGGTAATTTTATTTCGTATAATGGCCCTTCAAATACTAATGGATTTGAAGCGCGAAGCTATCATTATTTTGATGATCCATCTTATCCAATGCCTTCGTTTTGGGTGCCATCGACGCCCGAATTGATGCAGAATTGTGATGGTCGTATTATCGTTTCGACTTTGATGCAAGGCAACCTTGGATGGCAGTATTGGTTCGGAACGGATACGTTGCTGGTCGATCCGTCTCCATTAAGTCAGATCAACCAGTGCTTGGTGATCGCGGATGTCGATGAAAATTTAACTTCATGGGGAAACGCAGACATGCCATGGCGTAGTTACGACCAACAATATCGCGATTTTGCAGGCGACTTTTGCCCGTCACATATCCCCGGTCGGTTGGTCGCGCTGGTCGGTGGCTCAGGGATCGAGCCTGCCGTTGGAGGGCAACTACAGGGGTACCATGCGTGGGAGAGGGACGACTGTGTGATCTTTGAGTGGGATGTCGAGCTTGATTCTGTGACCTGGATGACCCATGTGCCTGGCCTATCAGCGGTTGAGGCATCCCTTGAGCGTTCGGCTGGGGGCTATGTGTTCGTCGGATGCAGCAATAGCGGTGGTGCGGCGGCGGCCGGACCCGGCACATTGCCTCAGGGTTCAGCGCTGGGAGTGAATGAGCGTGCGTTAGTGGTCGGCACGCTTTCCTTGGATGGTAGCCTGACCGGCTTGGAAGCCTATCCTAGCATGTCCAAGGGTTATGGGGAGGGCTCTGTGCTGGGCGGCATGACAAGGGAGTCGTCCGGGAAGCACACGTTCCTCGTCAATCCGTTGGATACGCTTCTGTTGGAAGGACAGGTGTTGCCCGGTATTGAGGAGTTCTACCTGGTGGAACTGGCATTGGACGGTGATTGCGCTTTCCAGGCTAGTGCGGGGGTCCAGTTCGCGAACTGTGACAGCGGCGCGACCATTTGCGCAGGATCGGAGCTGGGCCTTTACTGGGACTTGACCCTGGTCGACAGCGCGGATGTGCGGTGGCGGTTCGTGAACGATACGACCTGGCGTGCGCTGGTGGCCGGGACGACTGCGACCTCTGTGATCTGGACGGCTCCGGACACGATCAGCGTGGATACCGATGTCATCGTCTGGATCGCCGCCTCAGGAGGGGGGGGGGGCGACAGCCTCCTGGTGCACATTACGCCTTGGTGGAGTTGCAGCAGTCTGGATCTCGTTGAGGCCACAACGAGCATGCCCATCTGCACTCCGTCCGTTCTTGATGTGGCCTTCGCGGCCACCGGCGTTGTTGATTCCCTGGATCTGTTCGTCGGAGGGGTGGGTGGTGGCTGGTATCAATTGCTTGCCTCGGGTCTGTCCTCGGGTCAACAGCAGTTCTCCTGGAGCATTCCTGACACATCCGCCATACTGCACGAATTGCAGCTGACCTTGGTGGATCCCGCGGTCGGCTGGCGGGACAGCATCATTGTGTCCATTGCTCCATCGCCGGAGGTCGAGATCATCGAAGCGCTCATCTACTGTCCAGGGGATACTGTGCATTTCGCGGTGGATCATTACATCCCCGTCTCTTGGGTAGGCATGGGGGATACGCTGCCCTACTGGGTCATCCCCGGCGGCTTGGCAAGCGCGTTCATCTCGATCAGTGCGGAGGATATTCACGGATGCTGGGATCAGCAGTCGCTCTGGATCCAGATCACCAACTGCGTCGGGATCGCTGAGGTCGCTGGATCTGGCCTCGTGGTCTACCCGAATCCTGCGGGGTCCGTGTTGAATGTCATGGCACTCCAGCACGCGGCGGAGCTCGAGATCCTCGACGCTGGGGGACGGACTCTCTGGTCAGGTGGGTGTTCCCACAATCGTGCTCCGTGGATCTTGAGGGGTTCGCCTCCGGGGTGTACCTCCTGCGCACCCGGTTGGAGGGTGGCCAGAGGTTCAACATTCGGTTCGTCAAAGATTGAGCGCGAACAGTGGGTCCCTCTTGGTTCGGGAGACCGTTCCGGTCCTCGTCCGATGCGTCGACCGTTCCGCTCTTCCCAGGCCCGTGCTCTTAACCGGTGGCCCTTCATGAAATGACGGTGACATTCTGAGGGCCAGTTAAGTTGTTAGCCAGCCCCCTGAACAACAGGCCCTTGTCGCTTGTTTTTGGGCCGGCCCGGCCAGCGGTTACTTTTGCCGGTCCGCACGAAGGGGGGGAAGAACGCCAAGGCCTTGCACGACGTCTACATCACCCGGGTCTCCGGGTTCCTGCCGAACGCACCGGTCTCCAACGCGGAGATGACGGACTTCCTGGGCATGATCGACGGGAGACCGTCGCGTGCCCAGTACATCGTGCTGCGCAACAACGGCATCCTGCAGCGCCACTACGCCCTGGACCGCCAGGGGCGCATCACGCACAGCAACGCCCAGCTCGTGGCCGAGGCGGTGAAAGGGCTTGCCGGTGACGGGCTGGCCGTGCGCGACCTGGAGGTGCTGGCCTGTGGGACGAGCAGCCCCGATCAGTTCCTGCCCTCGCACGCCTCGCAGGTGCATGGCGAACTGGACCATCCCCTGGAGATCGTGAGCACGGCCGGCGCCTGCTGCACCGGCATGCACGCCCTGAAGTACGGCTACATGAGCGTGGGCGCGGGCCTTTCCCGCAACGCCGTGGCCGCCGGCAGCGAGCTCGTGAGCCCGATGATGCTGGCCCGCAACTTCGAACGCGAGACCGAGCGCTACCGCCAGTTGGAGCAGGACCCCATCATCGGTTTCGAGAAGGAGTTCCTGCGCTGGATGCTGAGCGACGGCGCCGCCGCCGTGCTGATGGAACCCGCGCCACGTGGTCCGCTGAGCCTGCGCATGGAGTGGGTGGTGAGCCGCTCCTTCGCCAACGAGCTCGACGTGTGCATGTACAGCGGTGGCGACAAGGATGAGGACGGCCGATACCTCGGCTGGAAGAACTTCCTGCCGCAGGACCTCGCCGGACGCTCCATCTTCACCATGAAGCAGGACGTGAAGCTCCTGGGCCGCAACATCGTGCCGGTGGGCGTGCGTTTCCTGCGCGAGACCTTCGAGCACCACGGGCTCGATCCCGCCTCCATCGACCACATGCTGGTGCACCTCAGCAGCATGTTCTTCCGCGACAAGGTGCACGATGAGATGGTGGCCCAGGGCATCGGCGTGCCCATGGACAAGTGGTTCATCAACCTGCCCCGGGTGGGCAACGTGGGTTCGGCCTCCATCTTCCTCCAGCTGCGCGACCTCATCGCCGAGGGCCACGTGAAGAAGGGTCAGAAGGTACTGTTGATGGTGCCCGAGAGCGCCCGCTTCAGTTACGCCTTCGCCCTGCTCACCGCCGTATAGGCCTCCGCGACCTTCCTGCCCGGCTGGCTATCTTCGCGGTCCCTTTCCCCGGTCGGTGGTTCCATCGCCCTTCCGGAGGACCCACGGTCATGAAGAAGGACGAAGTTCCCCAGGACGACGCCAACATGCTGGAAGGCAAGTTCAAGGTGGTGAAGTACGCCCTGAACGAGAACGGTGAGTTCGAAAAGGTGCCCAGTGTGGGCTGGGAGCCGGAGAACGTGGCCCTGAGCCAGGCCTGGGACGTCATCCACGAACGGGTGGAGGCCGCACGGCAGCAGGTGTTGAAGGGTGACCTGAGCCCGCTGGCCTATCACATGGAGAAGAACATGATGGACGCCGCCCTTCTGGCGCAGCACATGGACCTGCCGGCCCGCAAGGTGAAGCGCCATCTGGAGCCCGCCGGTTTCGCGGAGCTCGACCAGGCCCTGCTGGACCGATATGCGGAGGTGTTGATGGTGCCGGTGGACGAGCTGAAGCAGGTGCCCCGATGAGCCAGCCTGCCCGGGTGATCCCCTTCGACCACCAGCAGAGCGCCCATTGCGAGACGGGCGTCATCAGCAACCTGATGCGCTTCCACGGCCTGCCCGTGAGCGAGCCGATGGCCTTCGGCATCGGCTCCGGCCTGTTCTTCAGCCACATGCCCTTCCTGAAGATGAACGGCATCCCGGTGACCAGCTACCGGATCCTGCCGGGCTGGATCTTCAGCCGGTTCACCAAAAGGCTCGGGATCAGCATCCGGCGGGTCACCTTCCGCGATCCGCGCGAAGCGATGGATGAACTGGACCGGGTGCTGGCCCAAAGCCTGCCCGTGGGCATGCTCACCAGTGTGTTCTACCTTCCTTACCTGCCCAAGGCGTTCCGCTTCCATTTCAATGGCCACAACATCGTGGTGTTCGGGAAGGAGGGGGATGAGTACCTGGTGAGCGACCCGGTGATGGACGGGCCGACGCGCATCCATCGCTCGGCATTGATCCGGGCCCGGTTCGCCAAAGGCATGCCCAACATCAAGGGCCGGATGTACTACCCCACGAAGGTGCCCACCGATGCCGACCTGCGCACGGCCGCCCTCAAGGGCCTGCGGCGCACCGCCCGCGACATGAGCACCACGCCGCTGCCTATGTTCGGCAGCAAGGGCATCGGCTACCTCGCCGGCAAGCTGCGCCATTACGAGCGCCGCCTGGGCGAGAAGGACGCCCGGCTCGCGCTGGGAAACCTCATCCGCATGCAGGAGGAGATCGGTACGGGCGGCGCAGGCTTTCGCTTCATCTTCGCCGCATTCCTGATGGAGTCGTCCAAGCTGTTGAACGCGCCTGCCCTGCGGGAAAAGGCCCTGGAGATGACCCGCATCGGCGACCAATGGCGTGATCTCGCCTATGAGGCCGGTCGCCTGTGCAAGGGCCGCGCCGAGGCCCACATCACCTTCGACCACCTGGCCGACAAGCTGGCCGACATCGGGCGCCAGGAGACCGCCTTCTTCAAGCAGCTCCACCAGTTCGCCAAGCAGCTATGACCGCCCCGGACATCCGGGTGGAGGGCCTGGTGAAGCGCTATCGCAGCGGCGGACGACCCGCTGTGAACGGCATGGACCTGCAGGTGATGCCCGGCGAGTTCTTCGGCCTGCTCGGCCCCAACGGCGCCGGAAAGACCACCATGATCAGCATCCTCACCGGGGTGCTGGCGCCCAGCGAGGGCCGGGTGCTGGTGCGCGGCCTCGACGTGGTGAAGGAGCCCGGCCGCGTGCACCGCCTCATCGGCTTCGTGCCGCAGGAGATCGCCCTCTACGACACCCTCACCGCCCGCGAGAACCTGCGCTACTTCGGCCGACTGCACGGTCTGTCCACCGCGGTGCTCGGCGAACGCACCGAGGCGCTGCTGCTGCGCACCGGGCTGCAGGACCGCGCCGACGAGCAGGTGCGGCACTGGAGCGGCGGCATGCGCCGGCGCCTCAACATCGTGGCGGCCCTGCTGCACGAACCCCCCATCCTTTTCCTGGACGAACCCACCGTGGGCATCGATATCCAGAGCCGCGCCGCCATCTGGGACCTGCTGTTGCAGGTGAACGCCGGCGGTACCACCGTGCTGTACACCAGCCACCACTTGGACGAGGCCGAGCGCCTGTGCACCCGCGTGGTGGTGATGGACGACGGCCGCAGCGTGGGTGAGCTGTCCACCGCACGAGGCGGGGGAGGCGAGCGTTTGGAGGACGCCTTCCTCCGCCTCACCGGACGCGAACTGCGCGATTGATCCATGTTCACCCGCATCCTCGCCCACCTGCACAAGGAACTGCTGCTGCTGCTGCGCGATCGCACAGGCCTGCTGCTGGTGTATGTGATGCCCATCTTCCTGGTGAGCGTGATGGCCGTGGTGCAGGATGCCCCCTTCCGCGACTTCAGCGACAAGCAGGTGCGCGTGCTGTTCAAGGACCTGGACGGCGGTCCAGTGGGGGAGGCCGTGTTGCGCGGGCTGGAGGCCACCGGTAGTTTCACGATCACCGACGGCCAGGAGCTGGACGAGGTCGAGTTCCGCGAGCGTGTGCGCCGCGGCGAGCACCAGATCGGAGGGGTGGTGCCCGCGAACGCCGCGGAGGCCGTCGCCGCCCGCTCGGAAGGCACCATGGCCCTGCTCTTCGATCCGCTCACCGGCGACAGCAGGGACGCCCCGGCGGCCGACAGCTCCTCCGTGCTGATGGTGGTGGACCCCGCCGTGAAGCACGTCTTTCGCGAGCTCGTGCGAAGCAGCCTGGTGCGCGTGCTGGCCGGCATCAGCTCCGAACGGCTGCTGGCCGACATGCGTGTCCGGTTGGAGGCGATCAACGGCGACACCCTGCCGCCGATCGCCCTGGGCGGTCCCTTCGTGGGCATCGACCAGCAACTGGCCGCCCGCGAGCTCACCGGCAACAAGGTGGCCAGTGACACCACCGCCCACAACGTGCCGGCCTGGACCATCTTCGCCATGTTCTTCACCGTGGTGCTGCTGGCCGGCAACATGGTGAAGGAGCGTACCGCGGGCTGCATGGTGCGCCTGCTCACCATGCCGGGCACGGTGGCCGAGCGCCTGGTCGGCCGCATCGCCGCCTACCTGATGGTCTGCCTCACCCAGCTGGCCCTGCTGCTCAGCGTGGGCCATTGGGTGCTGCCGCTCTTCGGCCTGCCGCCCCTGCGCTTCGGCCCCCCCGAGGACCTGCTCCTGCTCGTGCTGGCGGCCCTCTTCATCGGGCTGGCGGCCACCTCCTTCGGGGTGCTGGTGGGTTCCTTCTCGCGCACCCAGCAGCAGTCGGCCATTCTCGGCAGCACCGCCGTGGTGATCATGAGCGCCATCGGCGGCATCTGGGTGCCGCTCTACATCATGCCCGGCCCCATGCAGGTCATCGGCCGCATCTCGCCCCTCAACTGGAGCATGGAGGCCTTCAACGTGGTGATGTTGCGCCAGGGCGACCTCGCCGAGCTCGTCATGTACCTCATCCCACTGGCGGTCTTCGCCACGCTGTGCCTGCTCGTGTCGATCGTGGCCGAACGGGTCGTTTCTTCGCGTTGACCATGAGCGACCGCGTGGTGATCACCGGACTGGGCGTGATCAGCGCCCTGGGCACCAACGTGGAGGGCAACCTCGACGCCCTGCTCCAGGAACGCTCCGGCATCGGCCCCATCACCGTGCTGCCCACCCGCCACCGCGGCACCATCCCCGTGGCCGAGGTGCCCATGGACGATGATGCCCTCGCCGCCCTGGCCGCTCCCTGCTCCGTGCGCAGTTGGACCCGTACCGCCTTGCTCGGCCTGCGCGCCGTGAAGGAGGCCCTGGCCCACGCAGGCATCGAACCCTCCGCCCAGCGCACCGCCTTCGTCTCCGCCACCACCGCTGGCGGCATCGACAAGACCGAGCCCGTCTACGATCAGTACTTCCTGCCGGAGATCCCCGATGTGGCCGCGCAGTACCTGGGCACCCACGACCCCGGCGATCACGCTCAGCGCATCGCCGCCGAGCTTGGCTTCCGCGACCTGGTGACCACCATCAGCACCGCCTGCTCCAGCAGCGCCAACGCATTGATGCTGGGCGACCGGTTGCTGCGCCATGGCCTGACGGACGTGGCCGTGGTGGGCGGCACCGATGCCCTCTGCAAGTTCACCGTCAACGGCTTCAACTCATTGTTGATCCTGGACCGCGAGCCCTGCCGCCCCTTCGACCGCGACCGGGCCGGGCTCAACCTGGGCGAGGCCGCCGCCTACCTGGTGCTGGAGACCGAATCGCGCGCACGGGCCCGCGGTGCCGAAGTGCTCGCCGTGGTGAGCGGATACGCCAACACCAATGAGGCGTTCCATGCCACGGCCTCCTCCCCGGACGGCACAGGCGCCTACGAGGCCATGCGGCAGGCCCTGGCCATGGCGCAGCTCACGCCCGAGGCCATCAGCTACGTGAACGTCCACGGCACCGGCACCCCGAACAACGACGCCTCCGAGGGCATCGCGCTCAACCGGCTTTTCCACGGCGCCGTGCCCCCCTTCAGCAGCACCAAGTCGTTCACGGGCCACACCCTCGGTGCCGCCGGTGCGGTGGAGGCCGTGTACGCCGTGCTCGCCATCCGGCACGGGGTGCACTTCGCCAACCTGCGCTGGCGCACGCCGCTGGCCGAAGCGCCGCTGGTGCCGGTGACCCGCACCCGGAGCGATGTGGCCGTGCGCCATGTGCTGAGCAGCTCCTTCGGCTTCGGCGGCAACAACACCAGTCTGGTGCTGAGCGCACCCGACGCGCGGCCATGAAGCGACCGGTGTACATCCGCGAGGCCTCGGCCATCGGCCCCCAGCCGGTGTTCGACACCGACCGCCTGCAACAGGTCGCCGCCTACACCACCCATCCGCTCAAGGCTGTGGTGCCGGAGCTGCGCCGCTACGTGGACCCCGTGCGCGGGCGCCGCATGGAAAAGGTGGCGAAGATCGGCCTGGGCACCGCGCTCAACGCCCTGGACCGCGCGGGCGGAGCCACTCCCGAGGCCATCATCGTGGGCACCGGACTGGGCTGCATGGAAAGCACCGAGCGCTTCTTCGTGCCCCTGCTGCACAACAACGAGGACGTGCCCAACCCCACGGCCTTCATCCAGAGCACGCACAACAACGTGGCCGGGCAGATCGCCCTGGCCACACGCTGCACCGGCTACAACTACACCTACCTCCACCGCGGCATCTCCTTCACCACCGCCCTGCTCGACGGCTGGATGCAGGTGGGCCTGGAAGGGCGCGGCACCGTGCTGGTGGGCGGCGCTGAGAGCATCACCCCGGACTACTATCTGGTGCAGCGCCGCAGCGGCATCTGGAAGCAGCACGACGTGCCCAACCTGGAGGTGCTGCGGGCCACCGATGGCGGCGCCCTCTGCGGCGAAGGGGCCGCCTTCTTCGTGCTGGGCGATACGCCCGGACCGGGCACGGCCGTGCGCGTGGTGGACGTGGACATCAGCTACCGCGGCGGGCCGGAGCCCCTGCGCGATCGGGTCCAGGCTTTTCTCCAGAGGAACGGGCTCACCGCTGACCGCATCGACCTGTTGATGACCGGACGCAACGGCGACGGTACGCAGGACGGGGCCTATGCACCCGTGGAGGCCGACCTGCCGCAGGCCACCCACGCCGCCTACAAGCACCTCTGCGGCGAGTTCTTCACGGCCAACGCCTTCGGGCTCTGGTTGCTCTGGTCGGGCCTGCGCACCGGCCACCTGCCTGCCGAGGCCGTGCTCCGCACCGGGTCCGCCGCTCCGCGTTGGGGCCTGCTGGTGGATCACTTCCAGCGGACGGACCACAGCCTGGTGTTGTTGGAGCGCATCGGTTCTTAACGGATGATGCCGGTCAGTCGCTTCAGTGGTCGTTGATCTACCTTTGGCATCATGCGCCCCACGGCCTCTGTGAACCTCCTGCTTCGTCTGTCGACGGGCATGATGGCGGCGCTGCTGCTGCTCTCGTTGCTGCTGCCCTCGTTGATCGTGGGCCATTTCCTGCTGGAGCGGGACCGCATCGAGCGTGAGCTGTGCGTGATGCGCGACGCCGCCCCGGAGCAGAACACCTGCCATGGCAACTGCGTGCTGATGCGCCAGCTCCACACCAGCGAACGCAAGGCCCAGACCCCGTTCGAGAACCTGGAGGTGCGCACCGAGCCATCCTTGGTGGCCAACGTGCTGAACTGGCCGCCGGTGCTGCCCATGCGCGAACTGGCCGCACCGCCGCTGCGCGTGACGCTGCTCGACGGCATCCACGCCATCGCCGACCCGGTGCCCTGGGGATAGGTTCCGATCCGGCCCATGCGGTCGGCCCTCGTTGAATCTCAATCCCTTTCCATGAAACGCCTTCTCCTGGCGGCGGCGCTATTGAGCGCGCCTCCGCTGCTTGCCTGCGATGTGTGCGGTCTCTTCCTCGGCATCCAGCCGAAGGACCGCAGCACCACCGTCGGCCTTTTCTACCGCTTCCGCCAGCTCGATGGGACGCTGGGCACCGCCGGTGTGCTGAAGCACGGCGGTCACAGTGCCACCACGGCGGAACAGCACTACACGGAGCTCTACCAGGTGCTCGAACTGCGCGGCGACGTGTGGTTCGGCCCCCGCTTCGCCGTGATGGCCTCGGTGCCCCTGGTGAACAACTACCAGGGCGTGGACGGCTATGCGCGCGCCGACCTGTACGGGGTGGGCGACCCCTTCGTGCTGGCCCGCTACGTGCTGGCCAACACCCGCGGGCTCTCCGACGTGCCGCGGACGGTGCATCGCTTCACCGTGGGGCTGGGCGGCAAGGTGCCCTTGGGCGCCACGGACCGCACCTGGTCAGGCCAGGAGGTGGGCCACGACCTGCAGCCCGGTACGGGCAGCTGGGACGGTCTTGCCTCGGCCGAATACCTGGTGCGCCGGCAGCGGTGGGGCGGAAGCCTGGCCGTGACCGGCCGCCTGAACAGCGTCGGTGCCGGCGACCATCGCATGGGGCACGGTCTTTCGGCCACCGCCGAGGGCTTCCACCAGGTGCCGATCGGGGCGTTCACCTTGGCGCCATCCCTGGGCCTGTACGCCGAGCATTCCGGCATGGACCGGCAGAGCGACGGGAAGGTGCCCGGCACGGGCGCCAACACCCTCTTCACCCACGTGGGATCCCGCGTGTGGTGGCGCAACTGGATGGTGACGGTGAACCATCAATACGCCGTGGCCCGTTCCTCCGGCGAATGGATGATCCCCAACCGACAGCGCGCGATCATCGGGATCACGTACGCGTTCAACTGAACAACAACAACAACAACACAACACGACCACTACGCATGAACACCCAACACCTGGCCCTTGCGGCCGCCCTCGCGGTGGGCTTCACCGCCTGCAAGAAGGACGATCCCGAGCCCACCCCCACCACGCCCACCACGGGCACGGTGAAGCTCTCCTTCTCCTTCACCAAGAACGGCGCTCCGTTCAGCCTCAGCGACATCGTGCAGGACGGCGCCGGTCATGCCGTCAAATTCGACAAGCTGAAGTTCTACGTGAGCGACATCCACCTCACGGACGATGCCATGAACACCGTGGGCGAGTTCCACGAGACCGTGCTGCTGGTGGATGCCGCCGCGGCCACCAACACGTTCACGCTCGGCAGCATCGCGCCCAACCACATCCACGAGGTGCACATCGCCCTGGGCCTGGACAGCGCCACCAACCATGCCGACCCTACGCTGGCCGAGTACCCGCTCGACCTACAGGAGATGCATTGGAGCTGGAACCCCAGCGCTGGATACAAGTTCCTGAACATGGAAGGGCACGTGGACGGCAATGGCGACGGCGACTTCGACGACCCGCAGGACAAGGTCTTCACCTATCACTGCGCCACGGATGTGCTCCTGACGGAGGACCACTTCCACTACCACGCGGACCTGGCGGCCGGGGGCACCGCTACGCTGGCGCCCAACATCGAGGTCATCACCCTGATGATGGGCCTGGATCTGCTGGCCAATGAGACCGCCATGGGCGCAGGCCCCAACAACCAGACGGCCATGACCAACCTGGCCGCCGCGATCACCGGGGAGTGATCCCTTGAGGAACGTCAAGCGACAGGGCCGCCCTCGGGCGGCCCTGTTCGTTCTTGACCGCAGCGGTTCAACGCTGCACCACGAAGCGGCGTTCGTCCGCCTGCCGTGCATCCACGGTGCGGAGCGTGTAGGGGCCAGCGGGCCATCGGCTCACGTCGATGTCCTGCGTACGCTGGGCCTTCACTTCGCCCCATTTGATGGCGCGACCAGCGGCGTCGATCACCGTCCAGGTGGCGGGCAGCGTACCATGCCATTGGAAGCGCACGATGCTCGTTGCTGGATTGGGCCACACCAGCACCTCTGCGCGATCGCCATCCTCGCCCACGCCGTTCGGGCCGCCGAAGGGGTCTGAGATCGCCTGACACGGTAGGCCGTAGTCCACGAAAACGGCATATGTGCCAGGAATACCCATGGTGATGCAGTTCGTGTCGGCGGCGATCGGTTGCCCGTTGATGTACCACTGGTAGCTATTGCCCGGTGGGCTGGCACAGAGCTCCGCGCCGTTCAGGGTCAGCGTGGGCTGGACCGGAGGCGTGAACTCCGCGGCGATGGTGACACCCAGCTGCTGCATGAAGTTCGGGCAGATGCCCGGAGCCCCGCTCACGGAGTACGACCCGTTCTCCGTCACCACGAGGGTGGGGCCGTTCGCACCCGGGATGGGCACGCCGCCGTCGGTCCATTGGATGTTGGTGTCGTACGGCGGCATCAGGGTCAGCAGCAGCGTATCGCCCTCGCAGAACAGCAGCTGACCGTTCGACCCGATGCCGTACTCGGTGTCGCCCCCGTGCATCACGAAGGGCAACAGGAACACCCAGCCATCCACGAGCACGGGAGGGGACATCTCCGTGCAGCCGTTCAGCGTGCATTCCACCGTGAAGCTGGATCCCCCGTCGTTGAAGGCGTTCACCGCGTGGGTCTGCTGGATCGCACCCGTGATCGGCTGCCCGTCCTTGTACCACTGGTAGCTGTCGTACACCTGCGTGCTGAGCACCTCGCCTGCGCCGGGGCACAGGATCACAGGGTCGGGTTGGATGGTGGGGTCGAAGGGACATTGGGCCCACAGGGGCGCCAGGGCAATGGAAGCGGCCAGGGTCAGGGTCGTGCGCATGGTCCGGGGATCTGGTACGAGGACGCTCATGGGACGCGTGATGCTGCCCGAACGTAGCACACGATCCGTCACGGGGACGAACGGTGATGGCCTACCGCGCCACGATCACGCGTTCGGCAGGGAAGGGCGCCTCCGCGAACACCAGCACGTACGCCCCGTTCCCGAGGCCCGCCACGTCGATCGTGTTGCGTCCAGCGCGAAGCGATGCCTGCAACAGCGTCCGACCGGCCGCATCGCACAGCCGGGCCTGAACGGTCCGGCCCCCTTCGGGCAGGACCACCGTGAGCCGATCCATCGCGGGGGTGGGGAACAGCACCGCGCGGGTGGCGGAGCCGATCGCGCGCACGGCGGTGTTGCCGCAGGGCTCCGCTTCGTGGGCCACGATCACCGGGCTGAAGGCCTTGAAGAGGCTGTCGCGCACCGCGGCCGCGTTGTTCACGTAGTGGAACGAGCCGTTCTGCGCCACGTTGATGCAGTTGAAGGAGAACGGGAACTGGCCGAGCACGGCGTTGCACACGGCCGCATCCTGCACGTTCGCCAGCAGGCTCCCGCCCAGCAGGGGCGCCAGCACCGCACTGCCCGCGCACCACGGGTAGTGCGTGCTCCACCACGTGCCGCCCGCGCAGTAGGCCGACAGGTCGCGCAGCAGCGGAGCGGTCCCGTTGGGCACCACGGCGTCGCATGGCTGGTGGTACAGGAACACGGCCGGTGTATCAGGGCCCTGCATCCAGTCCTCGGTGAGGGCCATCGCTGGCAGTGCGCCATACATCGACGCGATGCCGGCCACGCGCGCATCGGTGCCGTTCTGCGCCAGGTCGCCGTCCACCGGACCGAGGTCGGGGCGGCTGCGCTGGGCTGTGCTGAGCGGAAGGCCGGTGACGTGGCATCCGCCCAGCAGCAGGTTCGGATCGGGCACGGCGGGCAGTGCGCCACAGGCCGAAGGACGCTCCACCGGCTCGTCGAGGAAGGCGGCCGTAAGGCTTGTGATGGCCCCCGCGCTCTCCCCGTAGAGGAACACGTTGCAGGTGTTGGTGCTGTCCTGCGCACTGCGTCCCTTCAGGAAGCGGACGGCCCCCTTGAGGTCCTGCTGCGCCCGGTAGAGGGCCCGGAGCAGCTCGGCGCTGTCCGGCAGGTACACGCAGGGTTCCACGCCGAGGGAGATGGACACGTTCTGCGGCACATGGTGGCGTAGCCGATAGCTGATGGTGGCGGCCACGTACCCGCGCTGTGCGGCGGCATGGCAGATGGACCACAGCTCCTGCCGCGTGCCGCCCACCCAGGCCCCGCCATGCACGGCGATGAGCACCGGCCGGTGCGTGTTGCCATCGCCCACCGGACGGAAGAGGTCGAGCTTCAGGGTGTCGATCCCGCCCAGGTAGGTCGTATCCCACCCATAGATGATGTTGCGCACCGTATCCACCGGCCAAAGGGCTTGGGTGTACGGTTGAGCGCACAGGGTACCGCCCATGACCATGGTGGCAAGCGTGATCGCGGAGGTCAGCGGGCCCCGTTCCATTCCGCTAAGGTCGGCGATCGCCCATGGCCTTCGCCAGCGCATGCTGCACGCCGAGCTGGAAAAGGCGATCGTCGGCCCGGGCCAGCTCCACGAAGGTGGCGCCCTTCGCGCCCCATTTGTTGGGCACGGGGAAGAAGACCTGCGGATGCTGCGCGTGGAGCTCGGTCTGTTGCTCCACATCGAGCAGGAGCACGGCCCGCTGATCGTCGAGCCACAGGGTGAGGAAGATGGTGGAGGGCTTCCCCTTGGCGGTGGTGGCGCGGTAGGCGGGTCGCCCGAAGTGATCGTGCTCGGTGACACCGGGCAGGGCGAGCAGCCGGTCGCGGGCGGTGGCGGCGTCCATCGTCCCCAAGGTCGGGCCTCTTCGCCGAACCACAACACCTGTCCGCGTGTTGGGCACCCGCACAAGCAGCGGAACGACCGGTCCGCGTGTCCCCCTGCGAACCCACCCGACCCCATGCACCGCATCGCTCCGCTCGCTCTCCTCACCGCGCTCTGTCCTGTCGTCACCCACGCCCAATGGACGGCGGGCGGCATATTCTCCTCATCGATCCATTATCAGGCCGCAGCGTTCCACACGCCCGATACCGGGCTGTTCGTCTATGGCGCGAACGATCCCTTTCAAGGCGAAGGCGGCCTTGTGCGGACGGACAATGGCGCGACCACGGGGGGCTTCTTCGTCTGGTATGCCTCGCCCGGCAACCTGGAGGACATCGATGTGCGGGAGGTCAATGGCTGGCCGTACTACATGGCGGCAGGGCATTACCAGTACAACCAGGGCCTGGTGGTGCGCCAGAACCCCCAGTACCTGAACATCTTTCAGTTCGACAGCGTCCGCACAGGCAGCGGCAAGCACTACCGCGCCATCCGCATGCGCAGCGATCTGGTGGCCTTCGCCGCGGGCGGCGACCAGCAGGGCAACGGCATCGTTGACATGAGCGTTGACACCGGGGCGACCTGGTCGAACGTCACCGTGCTTCCCGGCCAACCCGTCGCACGCCTCCACTTCGTCAACGATCAGCTCGGCTTCGCGGCCACCGGCGGCTACAAGCGCAACCTGGGCAACCTGGTGGTGCTGCCGGACAGTGGTGCCCTCTACCGGTCCACGGATGGCGGCCTCACCTGGTCGCAGATCCACGCCGACCCGGATCACGGGTTCAGCGATGTGGCGTTCAGCTCCGGCCAACAGGGTGTGGCCACGCGCAACGACGGCGTCATCCTCCGCACGACCGATGGCGGCAGCACATGGACGCCCGCCACCGTCAACGTGGCGGGGCCCTTCGTGCTGACGAGCGTGACCTTCCGGCCGGACGGCACGGGCTTCGCCAGCGGCTACCGGACCGATGGTACGGAGGGCCTCATCCTGTTCAGCGACGATGGCGGGGCCACCTGGGATCTCAACTTCAGCACGGCCGGACTCAATCACTCGCGCCGCATTTACGATCTCTACTTCCACGACGACGCGCACGGCTACGCCCTCACACACATCCGTCCCTTGCGCAGCAACGGGTTGATCACTACCGTGGAGGAGGATCCGGTGGATGGGATCGCGCTCTTCCCTGTGCCGGCGGACGACGCGGTCACCGTGGTGGTGGGTGGGCCTGCGGAGGTGCTGGTGCGCGATGCGCAGGGCCGGGTGTTGCGGCGTGCGACCACCACGGACCGGGCGTTGATCCCCCTGGACGGACTGGCCGCCGGCCTGTACGTGGCCGAGGTGCGGCAAGGGGGCACGGTGCGTCGGCAGGCCTTCCTGCGGCGCTGAAGGCGATCACGCCCCCACGGCCGCCTTCACGCGGGGCACCACCTCGGTGGCGTAGAGCTCAATGCAGCGGAGCAGCTTGTCGTGCGGCATGCTGCCCACGCTGAACTGTAGGCAGAAGCGGGTGAAGCCGAACAGCTCCTGCTCACGGATGATCTTGCGCGCCACGGTCTCCGGATCGCCGAGCAGCATGGCCCCCTGGGGCGACACCTCGAAGTCGAACTGCGGCCGGCCCACAGGACCCCAGCCACGCTCCTTGCCAATGCGGCCCATCTGCATGGCGTAGCGCGGCCAGGTGAGCTCGGCCGCCTCCTCGAAGCTGTCGGCGATGAAGCCGTGCGACCCGATGCCCAGCTGGAAGCGTTCCTTCGGATGGCCCGCCTGCTGCCAGGCCTTCCGGTACAGGTCGGTGAAGGGCTTGAACCGCGCCGGGTCGCCCCCGATGATGGCGAGCGTCATGGGCAGCCCCAACGCGGCCGCACGGACGGCGCTCTCCGGCGTGCCGCCCACGGCCACCCACACGGGCAGCGGCTCCTGTACGGCGCGTGGGTATACGCCGCGGCCTTCGATCGTGGGCGTGTGCCGCCCCTTCCAGGTGAGGTGCTCGCCCTTCCGGATCTCCAGCAGCATGGCCAGCTTCTCGCTGAAGAGCGTGTCGTAGTCCTTCAGGTCGTACCCGAACAGCGGGAACGACTCGGTGAAGGACCCGCGGCCGGCCATGATCTCTGCACGCCCGCCACTGAGCAGGTCGAGCGTGGCGTACTGCTGGAACACGCGCACGGGATCCTCGCTGCTGAGCACCGTGACGGCGCTGCTCAACCGGATGCGCGTGGTGCGGGCGGCGATGGCCCCGAGCAGCACGGCGGGCGCGCTGGCGATGAAGTCCTCGCGGTGGTGCTCGCCGATGGCGAACACGTCCAGCCCCAGGCGGTCGGCCAGCTCGGCCTCCTCCAACAGCTGGACGTGGCGCTGTTGTGCGGTGATGCGCTCGCCGGTGACGGGATCGGGCGTGTGGTCGACGAAGGTGTAGATGCCGAACTCCATGGGGCGCAAAGATGGGATCGCTCACACGGCGTGCTGCGCCACCTGCATCGGATCGGTGACGGACCTCCCGTTGGCGTCCACGTAGCTGCTCCGTCAGGTGTGGCGCACCTGCAGGCCGCTCACCAGATCGGATCCGGCGTGGTCGTGCATAAGGATGCGCTCATGGTCCGTAGGGCCTTCCCACGCGCGGCGGGCAGACACTTCCTCCATGGTGCTGAGGTAAAGGGCGCCTCCGGGCCGGAGCACCGCGGCGGCGTCGGCGATCAGGGCCGTGGCCTCACCGGCGTTCAAGTAGGGCAGACCGAGGCGCACACGATGCCGTGGAACCGGCGCCCCAGGGTCCGCATCGCCCGTTGGTCCATCCGCTCGAAGGTGGCCAGGGGGAGCTGTTCGCGGGCGACCGGCTGATGGTGGTGAAGAACGACTACTTCAGGTCGGGCCGGCGACCCAGCAGATGCCTAGTGACGTTGCCTGGCCCGCAGGCGAGTTCAAGCACGTCAGCCCCGGCGGGCAGAAGGTCCAAGTACGCGTCCAGCGATGGGCTGTACCGGCCGACGTCCGCGTACTTGGCGGCATACCGTGCCGCCTACCGGTCGAAGATCCGGGCGGCCTGTTCTCCGGGGTCCATTCGGATGGAAGCGGGACGGGCCCGGGGTCAGCTGGCGCGGGTACTGTACGGACGAGGCCCGTCAACGCTTCACGGCGATGCCGCTGATCTCCACGTTGGCGCCGCGCGGCAGCTCCTTCACGCCCACGGTCTCGCGCGCCGGCAGATCGCCCTTGAAACAGGCCTGGTACACCGTGCTCACCGCCGTGTAGTACTGTAGGTTCGTGAGGTAGATGGTGCACTTCACCAGGTCGTCGTAGGTGAGCCCGGCGGCCGCCAGGATCTCGCCGATGTTCGCCATCACCTGTTCGGCCTCCTTGGTGATGTTGTCAGTGATGACGGTGCGGGTGCCTTTCACCGAGGCGATCTGGCCGCTGATGAAGACAAAGCCGTTGGCCTCCACGGCGGCCGTGAAGGGGCTGGAACCTTCCAGCTTCTCGTCGAGGTGGATCGATCGTTTCATCGCTGAGGGAGGAACGACCGTGTGGCCGTTGTGGCGCGAAGATGCGACACAGGAGGTCCGCTCCGACGATCGCCGAAGGCTCCCGGGATCCGAAGGAGGGTCGCTTCAGCGCCGAACTCCGGCCAGTCGCCCGCCCACCCACGCCATCGGGAGGTAGGCCACGGTCAGGTCCAGCGCGATGAACCACATGGGAGCAGGGATCATGAAGGCGGCCGCGATGCCTCCAAGGAGGTGCATTCCACCCACCACCAGCGCGAAGGTCATCGGGCGTGTGGCGGCCAGCCGGGCGGCCAGAAAGCCGCCGATCAGCGAAGGCACGGCATGGGCGAGGAAGGGGGCGATGAAATGCCGCGCCTCCAGCAGGGTGTAGGTGGACGGTGTGTTCGGATCGAACCCGGCCGGTGGCGGGATCAGGCGCATGAGCAGGTCCAGCATGAGCCCGTTGAGCAGCAGGCAGGTGCCGATACCGGCCACGACGGCCAGGATGTTCCGCAGGAGGGGTGACATGGGTCGGGCGTTCGGTGACCCGAACCTACCACGTTCCCGCGTAATCCAGGGGCACGGTCGCGTTCGCTTTCAGCCGGGCGTAGCCGAGGTTGATCAGCTGCCGGATGTGGTGCAGGTCGTGCGCCACCCAGTTCGTGAGCAGCAGCGCGCAGCTCACCGGGCCCACTTTCGGATGGATGTAGGCGTTGTCCCAATGCGCCCGGTCCTGGGCCCGCAGCCAGGTGAGCGAGGCGGCGCGCTCGGCGAGGAAGGCGTCCAGAACGGCGGCAAGGTCCTGTTCCAGGTAGCGGCGCTCGATCACCCACGCCGGTGGATCGATCTTCGGCCACGGGGCTTCCGGCGTTTCCAGCGTGCTGCGCAGCCGCGCGCGGAAGTCCTCCCGCTCCTCGTCCAGCAGATGACAGGCCACTTCCAGGGCGCACCACGATCCGGGAGCGGGTTTCCAGGTGGCCTCGTCCGTGCCGAGGTCGGTGAGCAGCCCGCGGAACACCGCCGCGTGCCGTTCGAGCTGGGCGAAGAGGTTGGAACGGTCCATGGGGTGAAGGTATCCGGCCGTCGATCGGCCGCGGTGACCATTCGTTCCACATGCCGGAACTGCAAGGCCCGGACGGTGTTCTCATCGGCCGGCGACCACCACCCGTCGGGTGGCCGTGCTTCCGTCCCTCCACCGCGCTTCGATCATATAGGGGCCTCTCGCTATCGAGCCGGCATCCCAGTCAAAACCCTTCAAGGATGTGATCACGGATCCTTCCACGGTCAGCACCCGTATCCCTTCCAGCTCTCCGGCCCGATCCAGGATCACCGTGAACCGCGTTCCGGAGGTGGGGGTGACCAGCAGCAATGGCGCCGCAGCCGGGTTCTCCAGCTGGCCCACGAATGGTGTCCCGCGCACCACGATCGCATTGGGATTGAGCAGCCCGCCTGAACCGCTGGCGATGAGGTCCTCCAGGTAGCTCCCATCCGGAGCGAAGCGCTTCACCGAGTGATCGGCCCCGTTCCCGAGGAGCAGCGACCCATCCGGGAGGACCGCGTACCCCTCCGTCTGGCCCAGCCCGCCGATGAACACGCCGAGGGAGCTGCCGTCCGCGGCGAACCGCTTCACCGCACCGCCATCGTAGTCGGCCACCAGAAAGGTGCTGTCGCTGTCCGCCCAGATGTTCGTGGGGCCCACCAAGCCCGAGTTGATGAAGACACCGAGGTCGTTGCCCTGTTCATCGAAATGCCGCACCAGGTCCTGCGAGTAGGATGACACGTACAGGTGGCCATCGGCATCCCATTCGAGCCCAATGCTCTGCGGCACGCCCACCGTGGTGAACTCGCCCAGGTAGTCGCCGTCGAGCGCATACCGTCGCACGCGTCCGTTGCCGCTCCATTGCAGCACGTACAGCGATCCGTCCGGCCCGATGCGCATGCGGGTGGGCCCGGCGATGCCGGCGGCGAACACGGAGTGGTATGCTCCGGTGGTGGCGTCGTACCGATCGATCGAGCCGCTGCCAAGGTTGCTGATCAGCACCGCGTTGCTGTCCTCCAGGAACAGGATGTCCTGCGGCCAGTTCAAACTGTCCGTGATGAAGTCCACCGGTGACTGACCATCCAGCCCGTACCGCAGGATCCGCCAGGGCGGGGCCTGGAAGTTGCCGGCGTCGCACACATAGATGCCGTCCTCCTGGCCGAGCCCTGCTGAGGCCAGACCAACGCCGAGGATCGCGAAGAACTGCTTCATGGGCATGGGATGAGGGAGGGGAAAGGTCCTCGATGCACGCGTTGCGGCGCGACCGAGGCTGGGGAAGGGTCCGTTCCGGAAGAGGACCGGCCCTCGGAGGGCTGAAGCGTTGGCCTCGCGATGCGCGTCAGAGCGTCCCCATCGGCACCCGGGTCCCTCGGTGACCATCGCACTTGCGGACCCGACCGGCGCCGGCACAGGCGGAAAGCAGCAGCACCAGGCTGAGGAGGGCGAGAAGGGACCTCATGTCCGCTCAACGCGGTCGCTGCCGGCGCTGTTGTGCAGGACCCATACCGCTCGATCGCCGCACGGGCCATTGGACTCGGCGAGATCGACCATCTTCGGACCATGCGAAGACCTTCCTCATCATCCTGGTGTTGCTCAACGCGGTCGTGCTCCTGGGCCAGCTATGGCCCGAAGGCGCGCCTCCGTTCGCCCGGATCGTGAACATCGTGTTCCTGCTGGCGGTGCTGGGCTACCTGCTGCGCGAGCTCCTCGGCAAGCGCTGAAGCGCGCGTTCAAGGCGTGCGGCACGCCACCCACCGACCGGGTACCTTCGCGCCATCATGTCCGAGAACCATCCCTGTCCCGAGTGCCGCTCCGCCATCACGTACCCTACCGGCTCCTCGTGGATGTGCGGCGAGTGCGGCCATGAGTGGAACCCCGAGGAGGTGGCCGCGGCCAACGCCGGTCCGGTGATCAAGGATGCGAACGGCACCGTGCTTCAGGATGGCGATGATGTGGTGGTGATCAAGGACCTGCCCGTGAAAGGCATGCCCAAGCCGGTGAAGGCGGGCACCAAGGTGAAGGGCATCCGGTTGGTGGACGGTGGCGCCAACGCCGGGCACGACATCGATTGCAAGATCGAGGGCTTCGGGGCCATGGGCCTCAAGAGCATCTACGTGCGCAAGGCCTGAACGGCCGGTTCAGAGCAGGTCGAGGTGACCAGGTTGACGCTGCCGAAGCTGCCGGGCGACCTCCTGCCGATCGCGCAGCATCACGAAGTCCGCGAAGTCGAAGCCCGGGCCCACCACGCAGGCCACCAGCGTGAAGGCTCCGGTGCTGCGGGCCGCCTGCCAATGTCCCGGTGGCACCACCACTTCCGGGCTCAACCCCGTCCCTCAAGGGACCGAGCCCGCACCGCTCCACGTGATGGAGCTCCGGGTCGCTCTCCAGCAGTTCCAGCGATGCGCCTTCCAGGTGGTGCCACACCTCATCGCTGGTGACGCGGTGCCAGCGGCTGACCTCCGATGCCGGCAACAGGAAGTAGATGGTGGTGAGCGCAGCACGCGCACTGCGACCATCCTGTGGGTCCACGAGGAGCGGGGAGCGATGGAGTTCGCGGTAGTGGCCTCCCTCGGGATGGGGGCGTAGGTCCAGCTCGCGGATCAGGGCTTCGGCGCGGGGGTCCATCGGCGGGTCGTTCGGATTCACGCGCCGTTGGCGTCGGTGGTGAGCACCTCGGTCATGTGGTCGAACCAGGGCCGTACCGCCCGGTAGGTCTTCACCACCTCGTCCAGAAAGCCCGGTGCGAGGACCTCGGTATCGCTGAAGGGGCGACGCAGGAGGAACTGCTTCTTCCGCAACAGGTCGGCCAACGGATGGTCCTTGGCAAAGCCGCGCGGTACGGTGGCCAGTTCCTCCCCGAAGAGTTCGCCCAGCTGGGTGCGCAGGTTCCGACCCCGCAAGATCCTTCTCCAGGTGTCGTGGTCGTAGGCGATGTCCTGCCGGATCAGCCGCAGGTCATCGGGTTCAGGACCCATGAAGCCGCAGGTGACGTGCGAGCGGCCGCCCGGCTGGATGCGGAAGAAATAGCCGCCGCGCAACCCCGGCTTCACGCGCACCAACCGGCCGCCGAAGCGCGGGGCGTACGGCGGGCGACCCTTGTGGAAGCGCTGGTCCGTGTGGATGCGCATCAGGCTCTTCGCGCCGCTGGGTGTGCTCAGCTTGTCGTGCGCCCGCATGCGGTCCAGCAGCACGTCGGCGAAGGCCACCATGTTGGCGTGCGCTGCGGCGTAGCGCCCTTTGTTCGCCTCGAACCAGCTCTTCTCGTTGTGCGCGTCCAGGTCCGCCAGGAAGCCGAGGGTGGACTTCGCGATGACGGTCGATCGTGCGTCGGGCATGCGGCGAAGGTCGGGAGCCCACGGTCATTCCCAGAACCTTCGCAGCGGCCCCTCAGGCGGTCCGCGTCCCGCTCAGGGCTCGGTGGACATCTGCTGCCACTGGCCCACCCACTGCCCGTTCGCGTTGGGGTCGTAGTTGACGTCGTTGGTCCCGAAGTACTGCCCGTCGCTGTTCACCCAGTAGTTCTGGTAGCCGGACTCCACCTTGCCCATCGCACCGGTGTTGGGGTTCCACGCGTTCTGCTCGCCCCGGATCCCGTCGATGGTGGCCTCGTGCATGCGGTCCATGGTGGCGCTGGTGTTGTTCCAGGTGCCCATGATGGCGTCGTTCACGGAGTTCACCCGGTCGCGGTGTGCGGCCTGCTGCGCATCGAAGGCGGCCTGCCTGCTGCGCATCCGGGCGTTGTGCGCGGACCAGCTCTGCTGCTCCTTCTGCTGTTCGCTTTGCGCGTAGGCCGCGAAGTAGGCCGGGTTGTAGCGCACACTGGCGAAGCCGTTCAGCAGGCCATCGCGCTCCGCTTCGTACCGGCCGGACGGGGCTTGCAGCGCCGTGGTGTTGTAGCCCCAGTTCACCAGCTCGTTGCCGGCGATGCTGAACCAGCTCATCACCACCGCCAGGCGGTCGTCGCCGCGGCGCCACTCGCTCAGGTCGGCCTGGCAGATGCGCTGCGCCTGCCCCACGGAGTACAGGTTGTCCATGAAGCGTTGGTTCACCCGCGCAACCTCCGGCAGGGAGCGGTGGCCGATGAGTTCATACCCCTGCTGGCGGAAGTATGGCACCAGGTCCTGCATCACCACCTGATCGGGCGTGATCGGCGCGCGCATCGGCACGTTGTTGGCCTGGTTGAAGCGGCCCAGCTGCCCACCAGCATAGCTGAAGTTCATCGGCGATCCCTGCTGCACCTTCACCGGACCGGTCACGGTCCAGTTCCCGGTCTCCATGCCCCGCACCTGCCAGTGCGCCGGCAGCTCGAGCTGGGCGAGCGGCATGTTGAAGGCCGTGCCGTTCAGCGTGTAGGTGCGCGTCGCACCGGAGGTGCTTCCGCTCGGGGCGCCGGCGGGGTCCTCCACGTCGTACCCGTCGGGCTGCTCGGCCGCCATCGGGTTCCCGGTGAGCGCGGCCACGCGCGCTTCCAGTGCGCTCATGGATGAGCCCGACCCGTCCGCGTCCTGGTCCGTGCCAGGGCCTTCACTACAGGCGAAGAAGAGGGTCGTGCAGCCGATCAGCAGGGTGGTGGAGCGGTTCATGCGTCGGGGTGTTTCCTCATCATCGGGGACCGGTGCCCGATGTGAACGATCAGGGGGGGCGGCCGTCACCGTCGACCCCGTGGGCCGGCCATCCGGTCCGCACCGCTCGGGGGCCTCAACGCAGGCCTCCGGCGCGCTCACGGTCCACGACCAGCGCCGCGCGAAGCAACTGCCGGATGCTGCGGTCATCCGTCGTGGTCATCCTGCTGAGGTCCCGCCAAAGCACCTGCTTGCGCGCACCCCGTTGCAGGTAGGGTTCGCAGCCGGGCACCAGCGCGCCGTAGGTCAGCCCGAACCGGACACCTTCGTAGGTCTTCCTTTTCCCCCACAGCACCGAGGCCGGCCACAGGAAGCAGACATCGCGATGCCCTTTGTAGAACGGCACGTTGAAGCTGATGCGCTCAGTCAGTTCCGGGGCCTCGCCGATCACCAGCTCGCGCAGCTGTTCGGTCAGCATGCGCTCGTCGTGCGGAAGGAAGTCGAGCAGTTCGACCACATGGGAGAAGCGCAAGCCGCCGGACAACATGTCAATCATTGAGCCCTTTGTCGGCCAGGATGCGATCCACATGCTTGGCGATGCGGGCCTCGCGCGTGGCGCTCTGCTTGGCACCGCCGAAGAAGAGCAGGTAGCCGCGTTGCCGTCCCGGCGTAAGCGCGTTGAACGCCTTCTTCAGCGCGGGCATCTGCTTCAGGGCCCTGGCGAACTCCGCAGGCATGTCGAACTCGGCGGTCGTCCTCAGCGGCACCTTCCCCCCAGCTTGTTCTACGGCGATGGCCTGTTCCATGTAGCAGCGGATCACCGGTACCAGGTCCTTGATCTCCTTCAGGCCGGTGAACCGGATCTGCCGTGCGCTCTGCACGTGGGCCGTCTGTTGGACCAGGATCCCGTGGTCGTCCTTCAACAACGCACCCTTGTGGAAGAGCAGCGCACAGTAGTCGTTGAATCCGTGCATCAGGAAGACGTTCTTGCCCTTAAGCGTGTAGCACGGGTGGCCCCATTTCAGTTCCTCGGTGAGGCCGCCCTGCAAGGCCAGCTCACGCAGCGCGGCGAAACAGGCCTTCCATTTGCCGTCCTTCGCGAAGAACCACTCCACCTTGGGGTTGGGGGCGCTGGTCGCCGCGTCCTGCGCGTGGCTCACCCATCCGGGCAGCGCGGAGGCCTGCTTGATCCAAGCGACCAGTTGGTCCTCATCGATCTCGTCGTGCTCACGGATGTCCAGGTAGCGCGCGTTCTTGTCCTTGCTGGGGCCGGGAGGGATTGGCTTCAGCGACCGACCCTGGAACCAGGTGAGACGCACGAACTGGGTGAAGCAGTGCGTGGAGAGGAACCAGCCCCGGCCTTCGACCCCGTAGAAGGGCGAGTTCCACTTCACCGCCTTCCGCAGTTTCGGCACGTGCCGCTCGATCAACGCATCCAGGTGCTCACCCACCGCGCGCTTCCACCCCGGCATCGCGTCGATGTACGCCTGCACGGGTGCGTCGCCCTCGCCTTTGGGGATCTGGGGGTTGCCGCCGGAAAGGAGCTTGACCTTGGCCGCTGGCTTCTTGGTGGTTGTTCTCCGCGCACCGGGCTTCTTCGATACGGACATGGACCGAAATAACGAAGCTTCGGTGATCCATCTTCGCAGGACCAAGCTTGACCATGGCCAAAGCAGCCCTGAAGACCACCGCGACCACCGGCAGCGTGGACGCCTTCATCGACAAGCGAACCGAGGAAGTGGCGGCCGATTGCCGAGCGATCGTCACCCTGATGAAGAAGGTCACAGGTGAGGACCCGAAGATGTGGGGGCCGAGCATCGTGGGCTTCAGGAAGTACGCCTACACGTACGAGACCGGTCGGGAAGGGGCGTGGATGCTCACCGGATTCAGCCCGCGCAAAGCCAGCATGACGGTGTACATGTTCAGCGGTCTGGATGAAGCGGAAGCGCAGCTGAAGAGACTGGGAAAGTGCAGCACCGGCAAGGGCTGCCTCTACTTCAAACGCCTGGCGGACGTGGATCTGAAGGGGCTGGAGAAGATGCGGGTGCGTTGATCGAACAGCGCTCGGGGCGATCCGTCGTTCACAGGCCTGGCCACGCTTCGGTGTTGGACTTATTGCTCCACTAAGCGCATACAGAGATATCGCATGGACGATGGTCCGACCGGTGGCCCGTGCGCAGTTCACCTACACCTCTTCGGTGCCTTGGCGGACAAAGTACATCTCCATCTCGCCCTTACCCTTCGCCTGGACTTTTCCGCGAGGAGTGAAGCTTAGACCGGTCGCGTCCTTAACCAGAGCATACGTCGCCTCGCTGATGTTCACCTGTCCCACCTCGCCGCTGCTCTCCATGCGGCTTGCCGTGTTCACCGTATCGCCCCAGATGTCGTACTGGAATTTCTTCACGCCTACAATGCCGGCTACGACCGGACCCGTGTGCACACCGATGCGGATCTCGAAGTAGGGAAGGCCGCCCGCGACCTTTCTTGCCTTGCCTTCGGCGATGAAGTCCCGCATTTCGAAGGCCGCTTTGATCGCATCGGTGGCGTGCGTGGTATTCGGCGTGGGCAATCCGCCGGCCGCCATGTAAGCATCGCCGATGGTCTTGATCTTCTCGATGCCGTACTTCTCGGTGATGCGGTCGAAGGCGCTGAAGCATTCGTTCAGGTCGCGAACGAGCTCCTGAGGGCTCAGCGTTTCGCTCATCGCGGTGAAGCCCTTGAAGTCCGTGAAGAGCACGGTGACCTGATCGATGTGCACGGCCTCGGCGGAACCCTTGGCCTTGAGCTCTTCCGCGACTTCCTCCGGCAGGATGTTCAGCAGCAGCTCTTCACTTCGCGCCTTCTCCTTGCTGATCCGGTTACGCTGGGTGAAGAAGACACCAGCCAGCAGGATCATGAGCCCAAAGCCACCGATGAAGGCGTTGCGCTGAACGTTCTTGCGGCGCAGGGCTTCAGCGGCCACGGCGTCCTTCTTCTCCTGCTCGGCTTGCAGCAGAGCCTCCTTCTTCTCGTAGTCGTATTTGAAACGCTGGCTCATGATCGCCTGCGCGTTCTCATCGTTCACGATGCTGTCTCGCATGGTGATGTATAACTCGTGCATGGCGAGTGCTTCCTCGACCTTGCCCCGTGCCTTCTGCACCTCGTAAAGGACCTGCGCAGCGTTCCGGATGTTGTAGGCGTTCCACCCTTCCCGTGCCAGTGCCATGGCGCGCTGGCCGTAAGCAAGAGCTTGTTCCATGTCCCCCATCGCCTGATAGTCGCTGGCGACGGCCGAGAAGCCATCCCCTTCCAAACTACGGTCACCGATCTTCTGGGCCAGTTCCAATGCGTCGAGGTCATGGGCCAGGGCTCCCGGTAGATCGCCTTGATGGAAGCGCAAGTAGGATAAACCGAACAAGCAGAGCACCTCGTTACGCGGATAGGCGATCTCGCGGGATACCGCAATGCTGCGTTCATAGAGAGCCAATGCCCCCTCGTACCGTTTCCCTTCGCTCTGTATGATAGCCATGTTCATCAACACCTCCGCCAGGATGTCCTTCTGGCCCAGTGCTTTCGCTATGATCAAGCGCCGTTGATAATAGTCCATGGCGTTCGCCGTGTCCTGCTGCCCGGCATAGATGACCCCGATATTGCCAAGGGTGCGGGCCATCATGGAACTGTCGTTGATCTCTTCGGAAAGACCCAGGCTGCGTGTCATATGCTCGATGGCACGGGGGGCATCACCGAGGTCCGATTCGGTAAGTGCGAGGTTGTTCAACGCAATGGAGGCGCCCTTGCGATCGCCAATACTATCGTACATCTCAAAGGCGGAGCGGAAGCACTCCACCGCCTTCGGCAATTCGCTTCTCCCCACGTAGCCCCGGCCTTGCAGGATGAGCGCTGAGGCCACCTGCCTCTTCATCCCCTTCTTCGTCGCCGTGTCGTACAACATACCGCTGTAATGCAGGGTGCTGTCAGGGTCGGTATTGAGGAAGCGCGATTGAATGAACGCGTTCAATGCGGTGAGTCGAATGGTGTCGGGTCGTGTGGCGTCCTCCCATACGCTGAACAATGAGTCGGTGTTCATCTGGGCCTGTGCGGAGGTGCATTGCTGAAGCAACAATGCGCTGCCCATCACAGATAGCATCGCGCGCAATAGGTTGGACGACAGTGGTCGCTTCGGATGCATGGTGAAGAGGGTGCCCGTGAATGTACTGGCAATGCACGAATGTCTCCGCTCTCAGCCACTGGACACGAAGTACATCTCCATCTCGCCCTTGCCCTTCGCCTGCACTCTTTCCCACGCACGATAGCCTCCAGCACGGGGCCGATCCGGGAACGCGGGGAAGAGGACAGAGACGTTAGTGCATCATAGCGTTCGGTCCAGTGCTGTGTTGGCACTTCAAGGGCCGCGATCGCACAACCAGGTCATGGTCCATCACAGGAAGGGCGGGTCCCGAACGAGGAAGGGTGAGGCGTGGCCCCTTGGACCGTTCCAGGTTCGACCTACCTGAGCCGATCCCCATGCGTACCACCCTCATCATCGCCGTCCTCCTGGCCTCAGCAGCCTGCCCGGCCCAATCGATCCAGGGACCCGACGCTCCCGATCCGATCGTCGGGCGTTCCGGTACGGCCCTCTCGTTCACGCTCACCGACCCGCGCGGTTCCAACAACATCAACGGCAGCTATGTGGAGGCCTTCGTTCCGGTGGATCCCACCCCCGATCCGGCATGGCGCTTCCAGGGTTACCTGATCATGGAGCTGCGCAGCCCCGCTGATGCGGACGACAGCCTCGCCTTGGTCGTGTCCGATCTGCAGCGTGCGCACGTGCTCGCACTGATGGACAAGGTGGATACCGTTGAGGCGGCGACCGCCCTGTTCATCCTGGGAACGGACAGCTGCTTTGTGGGGCCGGTCACGCTGCACAACACGGACCTCTTTCCACAGCTCGACTTCGTGGTGAGCGCGTTCACCGGGCAGCCGTTCCACGAGGACAGCACCTACTGTTTCGTGGCACTTGCTTTCGCCACCACGCCATCCTTCACCGATCCCATCTGCGGCCAGCCGCGCACGATGCTGTGGAGCCAACGGTCGACTTCCGGTGCGTTGATCCCCGTTTGCGTGACACCGGGCACCATCGGCATCGCCGAACCTGAAGGTGAGCGCGGCCTCCATGTGTTCCCGGTGCCTGCCACGGAGCAGGTGCACGTGCAGGCTCCGCGTGGCGACTGGACCGTGGAGTGCACCGATGCCCTTGGTGCATTGGTGCATACGGGACCTCTGCGCGATCGCGGAGCGTTGGCGGTCGCCGGATGGGTCCCGGGCGTGTACACGCTGCTGCTGCGGGGGGATGGGACGCTGCTCCACACGCGATTCGTGGTGCATTGACCGGCCGCAGGGGCGTTCCTTCCGAGCCTGCCGACCTTTATTTCCCTCCGATCGTCGGGTGGGACGTGGAATTGCCGACCTTTGCCGCATCAATGCCCCGGTGGTTTTGCCGGGGATCAACACGCTCGCCGAAGGGTGGGCACATTACCAGTAAGTACATGTCAAGTGGTACAGTGAAGTTCTTCAACACGGAGAAAGGGTTCGGTTTCATCACCCCGGATGAGGGTGGCAAGGACCTCTTCGTGCATAAGACCGGGACCCGCGAGCCCATCCGCGAAGGCGACAAGGTCACCTTCGATGTGGAGCAGAGCCCCAAAGGCCCCAACGCGGTCAACGTGACCCGCGCCTGAGGTCCCACCTCGCGCACTAACAGCGAAGCCCCGGCGATGAGCCGGGGCTTTGTCGTTGAAGTGGCCCTTCACACCACGCGCACCACGTTCCGCCCCAGGGTCTTGAAGCGCACACCGTCCGCCTGCACCACGGTGAGGGTGAGGTGGCCGCTGGTGCTGATGTGCAGGTCGCGCGCGATGCCGTGCTTGCCCTTGTGCGTGCCGCCGATCACTCGGCAGCGGTCGCCATCCTTCAGCGGTGGAACAGGAGCGTCGGTCATCCGGGTCCAGTGGGGTCGAGAAAGGTAGGCGCGGACGGGGCATCCCGTTCCCCTGACCGCCTGCGGGAGGCCGTTCAACCCACGCCGCCCAGCTGCCGGAGCCGGCGCACATGCGAGCCCAGCGCGGACCCCAGATCGGGTTTCACGTTGTAGGGGATGCCGAATTCGGCGGCCGTGCGCTGCACGATCGGCGCGATCGCCGGATAGTGCAGGTGCGACACGCTGGGGAACAGGTGGTGCTCCACCTGATGGTTGAGCCCGCCGGTGTACCACGTGAGCCACCGGCACGAAGGGGCGAAGTTGGCCGTGGTGAGCAGCTCGTGCACGGCCCAATCGGTGGGGATCACGCCGTCGTCCCCCGGTTTGGGTTGCTCCGCGCCCTCCACCACGTGCGCCAGCTGGAACACCGTGCCCAGGATCACGCTGCACGTGACGTGCATCAGCACGAAGCCCGTGAGCACCTGCCACCAGGTGAAGCCCGTCAACCAGAGCGGGAGGCCGATGAACACGCCCGCATGCACGAGCTTCACCAGCACCATCACCACCAGGTCCACCGGATAGCTGCGACCGGCGTACCGCGCATCGCCACTGCGCGCCACGCGCCGGAGGGAGACGAAGTCGTTGCCCAGTTTGACCAGGGTGAGCAGCCCGTAGAACAGGAAGGCGTAGATGTACTGGAACCGGTGGACGCGCCGCAGGGGAGCGTGCTCACTGAAGCGCAGCAGGTCCGGTGGGTCGATGTCCTGGTCCACGCCGTCCACGTTGGTGTGCGTGTGGTGCGCCCCGTTGTGCTGCACCTTCCAGGTGAAGGCATCGCTGCCCAGCACGTACATGGTGCCGCCCAGCAGCTCGTTCACCCAACGCCGGGTGGAACTGGCGCCGTGCAGGCCATCGTGCATCACGCTCATGCCCACGCCGGCCATGCCCACGCCCATCACCAGCACCAGCAGCAGCGCCGACCAGGCTGACATCGGGACGAGCAGCATCAGCACCAGCGGCCCGAGGAACAGCGCCATCAGCAGCACCACCTTCGGGATCAGCCGCGCATCGGCTTTCGTTCCCCGCCCCGTCTCCTTGAAGAAGCCGTGCACGCGAGCGCGCACCGTGCCTCCGAAATCACGCTCGTGGTCTGGTCCGATGTAGCGGGGTGGGGGTGTTGGCGCGGGCATCAGGCTGAGCTGGTCGGGTTCGGGGACGATGCGGAAATGGTACGTCCAAGGTCCGCCGCTATGATCCGAGGCGATCCCTGGACGTGGGCGCAAAGCTGGCGTTATTTCTGTTCGGGCACTACGGGCTCGAGCACGACCGCATCCGGGTAGCGCTCCTTCCAATAGGCGAACTTCTTCATGCTGCGGATCAACACGATGGTGCGGCTGTCCAGGCGCACACGGATGCAGTCCGCATCGGCTTGCGCCGGCCGGAACAGGATCTTCTCGCGGGCCATGGTCAGCGGTTGTGGATCAGGTCCACCACGGCCTGGCGCGCCATGTACAGCAGACGTTGCAGGCGTTGGATCAGCTCATCCTCGCGGCCGGGCACCAGGTCGAGGTCGTGCGAATGCAGAAAGGCGTAGCGCTCCATGAGGATGGAACGTTCGGCGGGCCAGGTCTCCAAGGGGATGACGATGGCGATGGGGCGATGATGGTCCATGTGGTTCTGCCCTGGCGGGCGGTATCGTGCTCCTCCCGTGGAACGGTTCGCGCTGCCACCACGATGGGGCTGCGCCACTTCGGGATCGCCGATCGGAGGACCGCTGGTCGCCGTGCACGGGCCGGGCCCTTGGTGTTGGCCCACAGCGTCATCAGAACACCCGGCAAGTGACACCGGGCACGGGAACAAGGTACGGTGGTCGCGCAGCGATCGGTGCTGGCGGGATGGAATAATGCCGATCGAGCTCCTGCTTACCGCGGGCGCGGTGGGCGTTCGTCAGCGGCCTGCGTGTTGAGCCACCAGCGATAGAGGAGCAGACCGCCGACGCTGGCGGTCAACAGGATGGAATAGACGAGGAGGATGCGATGCATGAGGGACGGATCAGCGGGTCAGTTGCAGAGCGCGGTGCAGGCCGAAGGGGTCCTCCGCGCCCGGGTCTTCGCGCCGGCGACCTTGGATCCCCGGATAGCCCAGCCATCCGCGGACCCACCGCAGCCAGGCGAACGGCGAATGTCGATCCCGCCGGGTGTCTGCCACCCCGGGATCGGAGGCCATGTGCACGTTGATCATCGGCAAGATCCCCGAGCCGATCATCGGCGCAAGTGCCTGCTCCGCCCGCCAGACCAGCTCGGATCGGGAGTAGGTCCTTCGCAGCAACCCGTGCTCGCGCTGTTCCACCGAGCAGAACGCCACGGTACGGTCGGCGTTCAGCGCGTCCACGCGGATGATGATGTTGCGGTGTGCACACTCGGTGGCGTTCGCGTTGAGGTGTCGGCGCGAGGCGGCGCCGAGCGGGTCGGACGGGTCGGTCTTCTTCATGGAGGGTAGGGTCTCGCGGTCCGTGGTCGCCGTGCCGGGTCGGGGCCTCCACGGCGCCATGCCGCCAAGGCCCCTTCCCGTCATCGGCTGGGTGGCCGCAGGGGGCTCAGAGCCCGGCGATCAGCTGTTGAACGTCCGCTTCGCTCTTGTTGAGCTTGGTCTGGAGCCGCGCTGTGAGCTCGCTCTCCTTGCCCTCCTCGAACAGGAGGTCGGCATCGTTCAGCTGGCTGAACTTGTTCTTGAGCTTGAACTTCTTGTCGCCCCAAGTGCCGATCGCGATCTTGAAGGGTGTGGTCGGGGTGTCGGTCTTCACGTGTTCCATGGTCGTTGTGCGTTGAACGGCCGGCCGACCGGTGCGGTCCGCTTGGCGTCCCCTTCCCGCCATGGTGATCCAGGGTCCCTGCTCGTGGGGCGGGGTGAGGACGGCCGGTGCTCCCGGGCCCGGGGCAGCGGCGCGAACGTGGATCACTTCCGGGGGTCGGGGATGCCTTGTTCCCGCGATCGCCTGCCGCCTGAATGACTCGCTCTGAGATCGTAGATGAGCAGCGAAGGACTTACGCCCGTGTTTCGCCTTCTGTTGAAGACCACCTACAGGTCTTCGGAGTTCCGGAAGCGGTGCCGGATAGGGGAGCAAGGTAGGCGATGCACGAGGCGGCCCGATGAAAGCGCGCAACTATAGTTGTGCACAGTATCTCATTCCACCCGCTCGAAGAACCAGTACCGGAAGCGGACCAGCCCCGTGGGCGGCTCCCAGTGCACCACCGCGTAGCGCCCTCCAAAGAAGTGCGGACAGCACACGATCTCGCCGAAACGCTTCTCGGGCGGGTCCTTCAGGAAGGTCGGCAGGTCGGTGCCGTTGCCGCGCGTCAGCCAGGTGCCGCCCTCGCAGGTCACCTCCCACACCAGGTGGTATTCCCCAAGGTCCGGTAGCGGGCCGATGTCCGGGGTGGTCCCCGCCATGGCCGCGCCGAACCGCGCGAAGTCCGCGCTATCGGCCGGGCTCTGTTGCATCTGCCCTGCCAGGCGTTGGAAGGGGGATACCGGATCATCCGCGTTCAATTCCGCAGACCATTGGGCCGTGGCAGGCAGGATGGGTGCGAGGAAGAGCAGGAGGAAGGGGAGGACCAGGCGCATCACGAGGCGGTACAACGTGTCGTCCGTTCGGTTCATTTGGACCAGGGCATGTCAGCCCTGAGCCAGCGCCACAACGTGCTCCTACGCTCCTTCGGAGCGTCGACGAACGAAGTACATCTCCATCTCCCCCTTGCCCTTCGCCGGCACCTTGCCGCGCGGGGTGAATACGAATGCGGGTGAATGGTGAATAGGAGTTGGTGAATGGGTGTAGCCTTCATTCGCTATCAACCATTCGCCATTCACCTTCTTCACGTCCTTCACCAGCGAATACGTCGCCTCGCTGATGTTCACCTGCCCCACTTCCCCGCTGCTCTCCATGCGGCTCGCCGTGTTCACCGTATCGCCCCAGATGTCGTACTGGAATTTCTTCACGCCCACGATGCCTGCGACCACGGGGCCGGTGTGGATGCCGATGCGGACCTCGAAGTAGGGGAGGCCTGCCGCGATCTTCCGCGCCTTGCCCTCCGCGATGAGGTCGCGCATCTCCAACGCGGCCTGGATCACATCGGTGGCGTGCGTGGTGTTCGGCGTGGGCAATCCACCGGCAGCCATGTAGGCATCGCCGATGGTCTTGATCTTCTCGATGCCGTACTTCTCCGTGATGCGATCGAACGCGCTGAAGCATTCGTTGAGGTCGCGTACCAATTCCTGTGGCGTCACCACTTCGCTCATCGCGGTGAAGCCCTTGAAGTCGGTGAAGAGCACGGTGACCTGATCGATGTGCACGGCCTCTGCCGTGCCTTTCGCCTTGAGTTCTTCGGCAACTTCCTCCGGCAGGATGTTCAGCAGGAGTTCCTCACTGCGCTTCTTTTCCTTGCTGATGCGGTTGCGCTGGCGCCATACCACGCCTAGGAAGAGCAGTGCTCCAGCGAGCCCAACGGCGATGCCATTCCTTTCCAACCGCTGGCGCAGGTCTTTCTGCTCCTGCTCGGCCCGGGTGGCGGCCTCCTTTTTGTCGAATTCATACTGCATGGCCGTCTCGGTGAGCTTCCTATCGCGCTCCGCGTTCAACAAGGTGTCACTGAGGGCCTGGTAGAGTTGGAAATGCGAGAGGGCCTGCTTGTAGTCGCCTTGTGCGCGTTCCACTTCGGCGATGCTGCGGTAGGCGCTCCGCAATTGACCGAGATCGCCCGCATCGTTGAATATCCCGATCGCGGTGTCGATCGCGGCGTGAGCGGTGGACAAGGCCAGGGAAGCGCTGCCTTGGAAGTACCGGTCCAGGAAGGCCGCGTCCTCATTTTCCACCGCCTCGCGGTACAAGCTGGCAAGGTTCTCCAAGAGGATGGCCTGATCCGTACGGGCCCCGGCCGCAGCATACAGGTCAGCGGCCCGTTGAAGGTGCTCTTTCGCACCGGGTCGATCCTTCCTGGCCATCGCAACGTTCCCCAGCCCACCATAGGCCCGCGCGACCCCCTTGGCCTGTTCGTTCTGCTCGGCCAGCGGAAGCAGTTCCGCATAGGCCTTTTCAGCATCGTCCACGTGCCGGGCGTCGAGATGCAACTGGCCCAGATTGCTCAGGCAATTGACCTGCTGGAACGGGGTCAGCACATCACCGTATTCATCGAGTACCCTGCGCTGATAGCGAATGGCCTCGTCCAGTTTGCCCTGCATGGTGTAGAGCACACCAAGATTCATCAGGCAATCCACGGCGTTCGATTTCCGCTGTGTGGCCTCGGCCCACTTCAGCACCTCGAAATAGGCCCGCTGAGCCTCGTTGTAGTTGCCTGTACTGAGGTGGACGTTGGCCATGTTCGTGCGCAGGATGTTCTGTTGTACCTCGTCCTTGCGCTCCATCGCTATGGGCATCGCCAGTTCCCATGCATCCAACGCTTCGCGGTTGTTGCCTTGGTAGAAGTGGGTGATGCCGATACTGATCAGTGCTTTGCATTCACCATTGCCATGCTCCAGGGACCGTGACAGGTCCAAGGCATCCGCCAAGTGCTCCCGTGCTTCCTCGAACCGGCCCTGGTTGGTGAGCTCTGCCCCGATGCGCAACAGCGTTTTCACCTTGTTGGTGTCGGGCTCTGCCTTCAGAGCCGATCCAAGCAGGGAATCGACATCCATCTGCGCCATGCCCGCCAAGGGCAGGCATAGGAGCAGAAGCGGGAACAGCCTTGAGGACAACTGTTTCATCATGGTTCGAGAGTATTGGTCGCCCCGGAATGAACGCGGGGCATGTCAGGCGCGAGTGACAAAGAACATCACCATTTCGCCTTTGCCCTTCGCCTGTATTTTTCCACCTGGGGTGAATGTGGGGGCTGGCGCCTCCTGCACCAACGCGTATGTCGCTTCACTGATGCTCACCTGCCTTGATGCACGGTGCATTCCATGGACGGGTCCTACAGCGTCGAAGAACCCACCTCAAACCATGACCTTTGGATCATGCATTTCTCAGGCACCACCGACGAGTACATCGAACTGCGCGAGCTGAACGCGACGAACGCATCCATCCTGAGCGAACAGTTCACCACCGATCGCCATCATGGTCAATACTGAGACGGTGACAAAGAAGCGGTCGATCGGCACGATCTGTGGATCGAGCTTGACATGAAGCGAACAGATGCGCGAAGCCTCAGCGATGAGGCGCTGAACGAACGATTGCGGCAGGCGGTGCGCTGCCGCTTGCAAGGTTGCGGGCTGAAAGAGTCTTCCGCGCTGTGCAGCCTTGGGCTGACGGCGGCCAATGATGCTTGGCAACGCTATCAGCGCGGGGGATGGAGAGCCGTTGAGGTATGCCGCAGCGGGCGGCCGCAAGGCAGCGGCATGATCCTGACGCAAGAGCAGCAGAAGCAGACACTTCGGCTGATCGCTGACAAGATGCCCGATCAATTGAAGTTGCCCTATGCGCTGTGGTCACGCAAGGCCATCGCGCTGTTGATCAAAGAACGCTTCGGCGTAGTGCTGCCCGAACGCACGATGACCGACTACTTGAGCCGTTGGGGCTTCAGCGCACAGAAGCCGATGCGCCGCGCAGCAGAACAGCGGCCCGAACTGGTGCGCAAGTGGCGTGAAGAGGTCTATCCGGCGATCGAGCGCAGGGCCGAATTGGAGGGCGCGGACATCCATTGGGGGATGAGACCGGCCTGCGCAATGATGATGTGCGTGGACGGAGCTTCGCCAAGCGTGGCAAGACGCCGGTGGTGCGTGTGCTGAACAAGCGCTTCGGCCGTTCGATCATCTCCACCATCACCAATCGCGGCCAGATGCGGTGGATGGTCTTCAAGGGCGCCCTTGATGCGGAGATCTTCCAGGATTTCCTCGCACGTTTGATCAAAGGGGCAAAGCGCAAGGTGTTCCTCATCCTGGACAACCTGCCGGTGCATCATGCCAAAGTCCTGCGCCCATGGCTGGAAAAGCACAAGGAGCGCATCGAACTGTTCTTCATGCCGGGCTACTCACCCGAACTCAACCCCGTGGAGGTGGCCAATGCCGACCTGAAGAAGAACGTGACCAGCGCTCCGCCGCCGCGCACCGAGGAGCAACTCGTTGAGAACATCTTGGCCCATTACCGAAGCGTGTCCAAGAAGCCCAAGCACATCAAAAGCTACTTCGGTCACCCCGATGTTCGATATGCCGCATGAAACCGGATCTTCACCACCGGCTCAGTAATTCGTTGGGCCACATCATGCAAACGTTCAAGGCCGCCGTTTCACGGCAGGCCGTGCGCGATGCGTTGATGCCAGCGCGCCTGCCTGCCGATAGGCAGGGAACGCCGATCTGGCAACGCGGGTATTACGAAACCATCATCCGTGATCCGGCATCGCATGACCGCATTGCGCAGTATGTCGCCGACAACCCGGCGAATTGGTTGAACGACCGTATGAACTGGTGATGATGAGCGGTAATCCCCCGCCTGAACGCGCGACAACCCCGCCAATAGGAAAGGGGACCGGTTCAACCGGTGATGTTGCACAGGTCAGGGTTGAACCACGATCGGCCACGATCCGACAATGGTCCCTTGTCTATCCCAACCACGGACCAGGTACGTACCTGATGGTAATCGCAATACGTCCGCATGGCGGCCAATCCCCTGTATCACGGTTCGACCGTAGACGTCCATGATCTGGTAAGTCGTAAACCTTTCGTCGAAGGTCAAATGGTTCGTTGAAGGGTTCGGATAAGGAGCCGATAGTGGGCGGACAACAGTTGGTGCAATACCTGTGATCAGTTCGCACCATGTATCTCCGAAGATCACCTGGCCAGACTCCCTGACGCAGTCGAGCCTGCCAAAATGGGATAGTCCCAGCTGTTGCGATAAGAATCCGAACGGCGCAGTTGTTGCACCGATACCTTCGATCACCCGGACCGTGTCCCCTTCATTCGGACCATCGCTCACGGTCTGTCGGGTGCGGTAGGTGCCATTGACAAGGATCGAATCCACCTGCACCACGATCGCATGCCAGCCGGAACCATTTTCGTAGGCATTGATCGGATAGGGTATGGTATCGCCCACCACGGCGTCCAGATCATAGATCAGTGATTCCGTTGACCAGTCCGAACGTGCGAAAACCGCATGGCCCACCTCCCTGACATGAGTATCCGGGCCCGGATACTCGGTGACTGATTGGCACCAGTCCATCAGGGGTGACACGTAATGGCGTTCACGTGATCGGACCCTGGTGTAGGTCGTGCCGTCGAACGCGGTGTCCCCATCGATCCAGTGTGTGGTCACCCACGTATCGAGACAATCACCCTCGGCGGAACCGGAAATGGTCGACGTCCACGACCGCGTGGTGTCTCCGAAGAATGGGATGTATGTCTGTGCTGCGGTCTGGGTGCAAGGCACCACGATCGCGAACAACCAAACGATCATCCGATCCATCGCGCATCGAATGTAAGTCATGAACCGATGATCCGTACCACGCGTGACGGACAGGAGCGGCACCCCGCAGCGAGGAACGAGCGAGGAGTACAGCGGATGGCCGGACCCCGAGGCTTTGCGAGGGGGCACGTCCAAACCTTAGTCAAACATGAACAGGAAGACGACCGCGCCAGCAATGACGGCAAGGAAGAGCAGAGCGAGTGCTGCCAATGGCAATGCTACAACGATGCGCCTGAGCCACTTCATCACGTCTGCCACACCCCCACATTATACTCCCGCGTCGCAGGAGCCTGGCTCGCCACAGGCGAGCGTGACAAGGAACACCGAGAAGTGCCTTCGACGGTCGCACGGTCAATGCTGCACGATCAACCTGGCCCTTCGGTGCAGGTCCGGCGCGCGCACGGCCACGATGTAGGCACCTGCGGGCAGATCCCGTGTGGGGATGACCATCGGGCTACCCGGTGATGGCGCTACCTGGCGGGTGAAGCACACCGCGCCGAGTGAAGTCGTCACACTGACCTCCACAGGTTGTGGCCGATCGAGCGGTATGGACAGCTGGACGTGGTCCGAGGCCGGGTTCGGCGCCAGGGTCAGGGGCAGGTCCGCTTCGGCCTCCTCGATCCCGGTGTACGCTGCGCAAAGGTTGCTCCGCGGGTAGCTGTTCGGCACCACCGCGGTCATGATCGTGTCCTCGATGAAAAGGATGGTGGTCGGCGTGATCGGGTAGGGGATCACCGTGGGGTCCACACCGGTGACCAGGGGAAGGAAGGACTGCTCGTAGCAATAGCCGTTGAACGCGGTATCCACCCTGCAGAAGTCGAATTGGGACCAACGGACCGGCACCGTCATGAAGGCATCAGGCCCCGCGGGCACCACGTTCTGTATGCCCAGGCGGTCCCAGAAGGGCACATTCACGTCCCCGAACTTCTTCGACCACAGCAGGTCCCCTTGTTCGTTGAACTTGATGGCGTACGTGTGGTACAGGTATGGGGTGATGTTCACCACGGTGCCGCCCATCAATACGCATCCACCATCCGCCGTGGGGACCAAGGCATCGGCGGTCATGCGCAGATCGGGGGTCGCGATCTCCTTGAACCATTCCAGCTGGTCCTGAGCGTTCAGGTAGCAGAGCACCACATGGTTCATCGCGGTGTCATCCACCATGGTGGTGAGGTAGTGCCCTCCGCTGGCGGAGCGGACCAGGGTCTCTCCCCAAGGCACGCTGGAGGAGATTCCGTAGGGGAAGTGGATCTCCAGGTAGCTGTACACGTTCCCTGCGCTGTCCGACCGGCAGTAGATCAGCGGCCGATACCCGCTGCCTGGCTGATACGCATGGCCCAGATAGGAGTATTGGTCGTTCCCATCATGGATGATCTTCCGCGCGTTCGGTCGCGAGTAGGCCGAGTTCCACGAGGCATGACCATGTTGAGAGAGGATGTGGCCCTGCGGGCTGAGGTGGAGGATCATGTCCGCATCCGCACAACCGCTTCCGGTGAGGAGCATGCCCCCATCGGTGGTCGGGGCCAGGTCATGGAAATTCCACCCGTCCGGGTTGTAGAGCGTGATCGACCATTGGAGATCGCCCGTGGCAGAGACCTTGAAGACCACCGAGGGGTCGGCACCGAACTGCGCGACCAGGAAGGCGAATGAGGAATCGCTCAGCGTGGCGATGGCCGTGGGGACCGAAAGCACAGGGATACTGATCTCCTTGAACCAGACCAGGTCAGCTTGTGCGTCGATCTTGTAGCAGTAGATCCGATCGAGCATGCTGTTGGAGGTGACGCCGTAGAAGCCATTGTCCGGGCTCGGTGTGATATGCCCCCCCGTTTGTGGACCGGTCGTGGCGTAGTGGGCGTAGAACATGTCCTGCCCGTGGATCGGTGCGCACGCACATAGGTATGTGGCCAGCAGCGCGGAACTGACCAAGTGTGAGCCGATGAGCGGTAGGTGAGCGGTCATTGGAAGGGGGTGGGTGAAGGATAGACGGTGAACCTACCCAAGGGATGCTCCACGGAGGATCGATTGTGCCACCAGAGAACCGGTGAGGTACACAGGTCCGAGGACATCCGCACCCGTTGGGCAGCTCGTCATGGGCTGGGACCGGCTCCCCGCGCATCCAGCGTGTTGATCACCGCATCCGCCCACAGCCTCATCGAGAAGCGGAATAGATGAAGCGCTCGACACGGTGTGTGCTTCCTGAAACGACCTCCACCGCATATAGCCCGGAGGTCAAGCCGTTCAGATCGATCACTGCGCCGGTCGATGTGAGCCGTGCGGAGTTGCTGACCAGCTTGCCCGTCGCGTCCCTGATCCGGAACTCCCGGGCACACAAGCCATCGGGCATGATGATCTCGAGCGAGCCGTTGGAGATCCGTGTTCGGATGCGCTGGCTTGCCTGAGCGGAACTCATCCCGTTGCCGCTGCCACCACAACCCACGGATGGGGTCATCACAGGTGGAGCCCAAGCGGCCCCGGGCACCCCGATCTGGCAACACGGGTAATACGAAACCATCATCCGCGACGCGGCATCACATGACCGCATTGCGCAATACATCCGCGACAACCCGATGAATTGGAAAGGGGACCGGTTCAACCGGCCTTTTTCGGCAAGCGCGACCAGAAGAGGATAGAGAACGCCAGACCTGCGAAGAAGGTGGATGCCGCCCGCGCAGGATGGCCCGTACGCAGGCCGAGGATCGCCGAAGCCATGCAACAGACCATGATCACCACGATCAACGCGATGATCAAGATGCGCAGACGGGGAGGGGTGAGCATGGTGTGAAGGTATGGAGGGCAACTCCGCGAATAGGAAAGGGGACCCGTACGATCGATGATCCCGATATTCGTTCATGCCCCGCGAATTGCCGGAACGTGCCACCATCCGATGGCAGGGATACGATCACGCCAGCGTGGGCGCGTATTACCTGACCATCCCGCAGGGCGGGACAGGTCCTGCACACAGGACGGGTCGCACCTGTTCGGTCGGATCACGGATGGTGTGACGCATCCATCACCGATCGGTGGATTGGCGCAACGGTGCTGGGATGCGATACCGGAACACATGCCGCATGTGGATGTCGGGGAATTCGTGGTGATGCCGAACACGAACGCATAGCGCGGTATATCCGCGATAATCCCGCCAATTGGAAAGGGGACCGGTTCAACCGATGATCCCGATATTCGGGAAACCGACCACCTGCCCAACCACCGACCCCGCCATTGGCCTGCCTCACAGCCCCATCACGATCCTGCCGATGCCCGGCCCCAGCACGTTCCAAACCGCATCATCGGCGTACATGCCGTTGCACACCACCACCACGCCCAACTCGCGCTCCGGCCACAAGAGCATAATGCTGCTGTAGCCCGGCTCGCGTCCCACATGGAAAACATAGCGGCCCAGTTCGGGGTCGTCGTAGTTCCACCAGCCTAGGCCGATGGCCGTGCGCTTGCCCATGATGCTGCGCTGCGTGCGCCACATCTCCAGCAGGGTGTTGCGTTGCAGCACGGGCGCGCTGGGGCCTTCCAAGCTGTCCTGCGCGATGCGTTGCACGTGCGCCAGCCAATTGCTCAGGTCCGCGGCGCTGGTCCATAGCCCGCCACAAGGGCTTTGCTCGTACGCGATGTGCGGGCGCCGTTCGCGTAACGACAGAGGTTGCCCATTGATGATCGGCTGCTTCGGGTCTTCCACGCCGTACAGATTGAAACGCTGGATGGCGCGCGTATCACCGTCCACTTCCATGCCTCGCGCCCAAGCTCCTGCACGGTAGGACGCGGTATCGAACGCGGCATCGGGCATCGGCACCTTGCGCAGGACATGTGCATGCACGTAGCGCTCGTAGGAAAGGCCGCTCACCTGTTCCACGATCCGGCCCAGCAGGTTGTACCCGGCGTTGCTGTAGGTCCCGCCATCGAAGCGGCTCCCGGGGCCGAACTTCAGCTTCACGCCATTCGCCATGCTGCGCACCAGTACCTCCAGCGCCGTGCTGTCCTGCGGGCAGTTGGGCAGCTTATGGTCCCACGGCAGTCCCGATGAATGCGTGAGCAGGTGCTCCACCGTGATCGCGCCGTAGCGCTTGTCGTGCAACTTGAATTCCGGCAGCACATCCACCACGCGATCACTGATCCGCAGGCGGCCCTGCTCCACCAACTGCATCACGGCGGTGGCGGTGAACAGCTTGGTGATGGAGCAGCTGAGGAATGCCGTGTGCGCATCCACAGGATGGGTGTTCGCTTGTGAGATGGAACCGTAGCCATTGGCCAGCACCACTTCGCCGTGCTGCACAATGCCCACCGAAAGCCCCACGATGCTCAGGCTGTCAGCGATGTGCGCCACGAAGCGGTCCACCCGATCGGTGTAAGGTGTTACGAGCTGTTGCGCATGTACGCTGCGCAGCGAAAGGGTGCAGGCGAGGACGGAAAGGAAATGGGCGAGGCGCAACATTGGAGTGGATGAAAGTAACGAAGGGGTCGGGCCATCAAATGGGAAGGGGAGTGATCCAGCCGGTGATTCCGATATTTGTGGAACCATGGGCACCCTCGCCGACATCTTATCCTTGCTGCGCGGGGAACGTGCGCGCCTCTTTGCCAAGTACGGGCTGAAGAGCATGGCCGTGTTCGGGTCGGCCACGCGCGATGACTTCCGGCCGGATAGTGATGTTGACATCATGATCGAAGTGGAGCGACCGATCGGGATGCAGTTCTTCGATCTTGAACAGGATCTTGAGCGCATTGTCGCTCGCAAGGTGGATCTGGTGATGCGCAAGGCCGTGAAGCCGCATTACATGGAGTATATCGAACCGGACCTGCGGTATGTCTAAGTGGGAAGAAAAGATGAGGCTTGATCGCCGCCTTATATTTGAGCAACCAACGATCGTAGCATGACCTTCGACACCAAAGGGAACCAAAGCCAGGCCGTGGATAAGATCTTGGCACGTGTCAGCAAGCTGTCCGCTGCTGACAAGCGTGCCTTCATGAAGGCTATCCGGCAGCAGGAGGTGAAGGACGACATCACCTGGCTGCACAAGGTCTGGGGCAAGGTGACGCTGAAGGACAGCGAGATCACCCGCATGGTGGAAGAGGTAAGGACCGAGATGCATGCAGCGCGCTCGCCAAAGGCTCGTCGTTGATACCAACGTTCTGATCAGTTGGCTGATCGGCAAGCGGCTACGCGAACTGGATGTCTTGCTCGTTGCGGAACGCTTCCAACTCTGCTTCTCTACACGGGCATTGGCTGAACTCGCCGAAGTGACGCGCCGATCGAAGATGCGGAAGTACTTCACGCTTCCTCGTGCCGAGGAGAACATCGAACGCTTGGGCCGCGTGGCGCTGGTCTTGAAGCGCGAACCCAGGGTGATCCCCATTTGTCGCGATGCAAAGGATGATTTCTTGCTCGCGCTGGCCAAGGCCGCGAAGGCGGATCTGTTGGTCACCGGTGACGAGGATCTGCTGGTGCTGAAGAAGTACGGACGGACGAGGATCGTGACTCCAGGTGAGTTCTTGAAGGACCATGTGAAGGCGTGACTGCGGTTACGCGCATGGCGTACCGCGATGGATTGTTTCCACACGGCACGCCCGTATGGCAACGCAATTATTGGGACCGCGTGATCCGCGATGACGGGGAACACGAACGCATTGCCCGGTATATCCGCGACAATCCACGGAAATGGACAGGCGACAGATTCAACAAAAGGTAACGATGCGGGCCGATCCCCGTTGGCGGGATGAAACACATGATCGGCCCCAACCGCGACAACCCGATGAATTGGCTACGCGACCGGTTCGGTGACGGGGCGGGCCGATGATCATCGGCCAACGCGGGTTTGCGACGGCCGGTGTCTGTTCGGAATACGAAGGGCTTCAATGACCCATTGATCGGAATATGCTCGCCACGCGCCGCTCACGTGTGCTGGATGATCTGCCAGCTCTGATATGCTCTACGATGGTGCGTTTGCGCGCTTGCGACAACCTGTTCCAGCATACTCTGGCAACGGCATCAGACCGAAGGCGGGAACGTAGCTCTGCTGGTTCGCTAGTGTCGGCCGATCGAAGTATCAGTGTGATCAAGCTGCCTTCCTTGAGCCCGGTTTGGACAAGGATGGTTTTCGGTAGATCCAGGAACCAGCGGTCCTGATCCCATCGCTTCAGGCTTCTGCGAAAGGGTCCATGACGATCGATTTGCACCTCTACGATCGTGGTGCCGTTGATGCACCACCCACTTATAGCGGATGCAGGAATCACGGCATGGCACGGCAGATCAGGACGATGGCGGAGGACCTCGGATCTGACGCGGATCGGGCGACGCATGTGGTCAGCAGCATTTCTCACCAGACTGGATCGGTGGACATTTCACCGTTCCATAACTGCAATAGACACAGCAGTCACCCTGTTTCGGTTTCAGGACGGTCTTGCATTTCTCGCATTCGTAGAAGTAAACGCAAGCGTCGGTTGGCATCAGTTCATGTTTCCTGTGCCCGCAGTTCGGACATGTCAACCTGGTAGCCAGATCAACGGTCTTGCCGTTGTAGGTCCCGCACGTTTCGCACGACCCATGCAGTTTGTTCCTGTAATAGTTCCAACCCGTGGCACCAAGCAGGCCGAGCATTCCCGCATAGAAGAAGTATGTCGGGTCCATAGCGAAGTGGTAACCGTAGAAGATCAGCAGACCACTTGGTATGGCGACCAAGAGCGGATAGATGCACCAGTGTTTGCGATAGGAGAGAACGAGTCCTGCGATGGAGACGAGCACCATGGTTTGGAAGATCCACATCGTCCAACCGCCGAACAATTCAAAGGTGCCAAGGCCGAATGCAGAAGCCGCGACCGCGAACAATGGGAAACAGCATGGCGAAAGAATTGCGGTAAGGAAGAGACCGGCAGTACCCCAACGGTCCAAGTGCGATGTCGCGTTCATGGTTCAAAGGTGGTCGAATGGGAACGCTGCGCAGAGACGATTCAGGATGTGATATTGGAAACGTGACGGATCTGCATTTCGCGTGACGGACAGCAGCGGCACCCCGCAGCGAGGAACGAGCGAGGAGTATAGCGGATGGCCGGACCCCGAGGCTTTGCGAGGGGGCACGCCCAAACACTCTACGTCTGCAAGACCCCCATATTGAACTCCCTCGTCGCCGGTGCCTGGCTAGCAGCCTCAATACCCATCGAGATCCACGTCCGCGTATCCAGCGGATCGATCACCGCATCCAGCCACAAGCTGCCTGCCGCGTAGTACGGGCTGATGGTCTCCTCGTACTTGCTGCGGATCCGATTGAGCAGTTCGGCTTCCTTCTCGGGGGTGATGGTCTCGCCCTTGCCTTTCAGCGCGGCCACTTCGATCTGGAGCATCACCTTGCTGGCCTGCTCGCCGCCCATCACGGCCACCTGGGCGCTGGGCCAGCCCACGATAAGGCGTGGGTCGTAGGCCTTGCCGCACATGGCGTAGTTGCCGGCGCCGTAGCTGTTGCCGATGATGATGGTGAACTTGGGCACCACGCTGTTGGCCACAGCGTTCACCAGTTTCGCGCCGTCCTTGATGATGCCGCCGTGCTCGCTGCGGCTGCCGACCATGAAGCCGGTGACGTCCTGCAGAAAGACCAGCGGAATGTTCTTCTGGTTGCAGTTGGCGATGAAGCGTGTGGCCTTGTCGGCGCTGTCGCTGTAGATGACGCCGCCGAACTGCATCTCGCCCTTTTTGCTCTTCACCACTTTGCGCTGGTTGGCCACGATGCCCACGGCCCAGCCATCGATGCGGGCGTAGGCGGTGATGATGCTCTGGCCGTAGCCCTCCTTGTATTCGGTGTACTCGCTGTCGTCCACCAGCCGCGCGATCACTTCGCGCATGTCGTAGGGCTTGGCGCGCTCGGTGGGGATCAGGCCGTAGATCTCTTTCGGGTCGGCCTTCGGCGCGGCGGCCTTCTCGCGGCTGAAGCCGGCGTCCTTGGGCTTGCCGAGCTTGTCCACGATGGCGCGGATCTTCTTCAGGCAATCCGCATCGTCCTTGCACTTGTAGTCGGTGACGCCGCTGATCTCGCTGTGGGTGGTGGCGCCGCCGAGCGTCTCGTTGTCGATGTCCTCGCCGATGGCGGCCTTCACCAGGTAGCTGCCGGCGAGGAAGATGCTGCCGGTCTTCTCCACGATCAGCGCCTCATCGCTCATGATGGGCAGGTAGGCGCCGCCCGCCACGCAGCTGCCCATGATGGCGGCGATCTGCGTGACGCCCATGGAGCTCATCACCGCGTTGTTGCGAAAAATCCGGGCGAAGTGCTCGTTGTCGGGGAAGATCTCGTCCTGCATGGGCAGGTACACGCCCGCGCTGTCCACCAGGTAGATGATGGGCAGGCGGTTCTCGATGGCGATCTCCTGCGCGCGCAGGTTCTTCTTGCCCGTCATGGGGAACCATGCGCCGGCCTTCACGGTGGCGTCGTTGGCCACCACAATGCACTGGCGCTTGCTCACGGTGCCGATCACCACCACCACACCGGCACAGGGCGCACCGCCGTGTTCCTTGTACATGCCATCGGCTGCGAAGGCACCGATCTCGATGCGGGGGCTCTTGGGATCCAGCAGGGCTTCGATGCGCTCGCGGGCGGTCATCTTTCCCTTGGCCTTGTGGTCGGCGATGCGTTTCTCGCCGCCGCCGAGGTGGATCTGCTTCAGACGGGCATTGAGGTCGCCGACGGCGAGCTTGTTCTTGTCCTCGTTCTTGGATGCCTCCAGGTCGATCTTCTCAGCCATGCGTCACGGGTCCCCTGCCCGGGATGGTCCGGGGAGGGTCTTGCGAAAGTAGTCCGCGGTGGGGTTCTGGAGTGATCCGGGGATGATGGGGGAGGGCCCGCAGGCTCGCCGGGATACGTCCACAGATGACACGGATGTCGCAGATGAATGCGGGATCGGGGCTGAAGAACCACAGATGAACACGGATGGACACAGATGAATGCGGCGCGCAGGCTCGCCTTGGAATGCGTCCACAGATGAACACGGATGGACACAGATGAATGCGGCTCGCGGCTCGCCGGAATGCGTCCACAGATGGCGCGGGACCTGTCCCGCCCCTGCGGGATGGCGCAGATGAATGCGGCTCGCAGGCTCGCCGGAATGCGTCCACAGATGACACGGATGTCGCAGATGAATGCGGGATCGGGGCTGAAGAACCACAGATGAACACGGATGGACACAGATGAATGCGGCGCAGGCTCGCCTTGGAATGCGTCCACAGATGAACACGGATGGACACAGATGAATGCGGCTCGCGGCTCGCCGGAATGCGTCCACAGATGGCGCGGGACCTGTCCCGCCCCTGCGGGATGGCGCAGATGAATGCGGCTCGCAGGCTCGCCGGAATGCGTCCACAGATGACACGGATGTCGCAGATGAATGCGGGATCGGGGCTGAAGAACCACAGATGAACACGGATGGACACAGATGAATGCGGCTCGCGGCTCGCCGGAATGCGTCCACAGATGGCGCGGGACCTGTCCCCCGCCCTGCGGGATGGCGCAGATGAATGCGGCTCGCAGGCTCGCCGGAATGCGTCCACAGATGACACGGATGTCGCAGATGAATGCGGGATCGGGGCTGAAGAACCACAGATGAACACGGATGGACACAGATGAATGCGGCGCGCAGGCTCGCCTTGGAATGCGTCCACAGATGAACACGGATGGACACAGATGAGTGCGGGGAGGGGGTATCTGTGACATCTGTGTCATCTGCGGATAAAATAGTGGGGCATCTGCGTCCCCCCGCGTCTGCGGAATGAACAGGCTCGCCGGACCCGGGCCGGTCGGTGCTGGTGGATGCGGGTTGGCCGGGTGCTTCTACTTTCGCGGACCACGAACCTGACCATGAAGCGCACGATCCTCCCCCTGGCCTTGGGCCTTGGACTGTTGACCCTCCATTCCTGCGGTGGACCCGGTGGTGGCGCCGACGACCTTCCACCGCTCGACACGGCCCGCTGGGGACAGGCCGACTGCTCCATCCTGAAGGGTGGGGTGGTCTTCCACCTCGACTATGAGCTGAGCGGTCAGCACCAAGGCAGCGATGTGGTCACCTTCTCGGGGGATCAGTTCGACTGCTCGGCCTGTGCGACCGAGGGGCTCACCCAAGGTGAGGTGGGCTGCTATGAGAGCGGTCCCGGTCAGTTCACCATCAAGGCGGTGAAGAGCGATGACATGGGCAACTCGCGCGCGTGGAAGGGCGACGTGGTGAAGGGTGTCTTCAACGGGGAAATGAACGTGTCGAAGGCGGACGGTTCAGCCACCCTGTACCGCTTCACCGGACGCGCGGAGAAATGACCGCCCGGATCGCGTCCACCAGGGCGTGCGGCGCCTCCTCGTGCAGGAAGTGCCCGGCCTGAGGCATGGTGCGCACGGTGGCGTGAGGGAGCGCCCGCATCCACCGCTCCATCAGGTCGGGCGGGAAGAAGCGGTCCTGAAGGCCCCAGCAGAGCAAGGTGGGAATGGTGCGCAGGAGTTCCACCCGAGCCCATTGCGCCTGCCAGAAGGGACCGGCGTTCTTGATCTCCTGCACACAGGCGAAGGTGGCCGCGCGCGCGGCGGCATCGGGCAGGGCGTGCCGGTAGTGCGCGTGGGTGGCCTTGTCCAGCTTCTTCTGGTCGCCATATCCGTTGGGCATCATCACGTTCACGCTGAACCCCATCCGCAGGTAGAGGAATCGCCCGAGCCCGGACTTCATGATGGCGGTAGGACCGCTGAAACGCTTGTCGGGCATCAGGTCCCAGAGCCAGGTGTTGTAGAGCACGATGCGCTTCACGTTCGACGGATGCTCCAACGCATGGGGCAGGCCGATGCCGCCACCGAAGTCGGTGACCACCAGCGTGATGTCCTGCAGACCCAGGTGGTCGATGAACCGCTGCAGGCGACGGGCCTGCGCGGCCACCGTGTAGTCGGCTCCGTGGGGCTTGTCGCTGAGCCCGAACCCCAGGTGGTCCGGTGCGATGCAGCGGTGGGTGGGGGCGAAGGCCGTGATCAGATGCCTGAAGCCGAAGCTCCAGTCGGGCGTGCCGTGCACGAAGAGCATCACCGGGCCGCAGCCCTCGTCCACGTAGTGCATCCGCCCGTCGGGGTGGTGGTAGGTGTGCGTGCGGAACGGAAGAGCGCTGCGGTCGACCCAGGCGGGAAGGGTGATGTCCGTGACCATGCGGCGAAACTGGGCCGAGGTTGCCACCCGTGCGCTTGATGGGGATCAAGAACGCAGGATGCGGGCGGCCTCGGGTCCGCAGTTGCATACCAGGTCGATCACGCTCATCCGGGGCTGGAAGCCGTGGCGGTCCGCGAAGACCTGGGGGTAGGCTGGGACCGCTTCGACCGGTGGAGGCAGCGGTTTCTTGGGGTGGAAGGTGGTCCGGAGGTCCAAGTGTCGAGTGTCGTTGACCGAGTGGTGAGTGACGAGTGGCGAGTGTGGTTCCGCGGGGCCACGCTCATCACTCGCCACTCGCCACTCGCCACTCACGTCCAAGTAGGTCTCCCTCACCTCCACCTCCGTCGTCAGCCCGAGCCATTTCATCCCCAGCCGCATCGTCGCCAGGTCCAGGTCCACCAGGCGTTCGTAACGCTTCATCACCACCGCTTCGATCGCATCGATGTAGTGGATGAACCAGGGCGTGTTGCCGTAGGCGCTCCGGATGGCGTGCAGGTGCTGTTGCGGCCAGGTCTCACTGTAGCTCAGGCCCACGCTGCGCATCGGCAGCTTGCGTCCGTGGTCGCGGGCGATGGGCACGTTCAGGTCTTGCACGCCGTTGGGGCCTCCGATGCGGGTGCGGGTGCGGTAGCTCTGGCGCTCGTAGTGCTCGCCGACATCGATGATCACCTTCGGATGCCGCGCCAGCAGCCGATAGTGCTCCACGCTGCCGAAGTAGAAGGCGGTACACACCGGGACCATGCGCGCAAAGGTCGCGCTACCTTCGGCCGACGCCCCCCCCTGCATGCGCGCCTCCCTGCTGCTGCTCCCTGCGCTCGTCATCGCCTCCTGCGGCGGCGGCTCCGTGAACGACGGTTCCGTCGCCCACGACAGCCTTCCGGCGGTCGGACCCACCAGGGCCCTTCCGGCGACGCCGATCGATTGGCCGGGCTACTATGAGGATACGTTGCCCTGCGCCGGCTGCCACGGCATCGTGACGCAGCTGTGGGTGCGCAGCGACAGCACCTTCATCCTGCGGCGGCGCTACCTGGACCGCGGCGAGGCGGCCCTGGGCCTGATCGGCCGCTGGCACGTGGTGGCACCCGATGCGCCCGGTGCGCAGCCCTTGCTCACCATCGGACAAGCCGGCGACAAGCCCGACTTCCACCAGCGCACGGAAGCCGGGCTGCGCATGGTCGACGAGATGGGGGCGCCGTTCGCCTCGCAGCATCCCTACACCCTGGAGAAGCTGTCCGACGAGCTGGAGGGCGAGATCCCGCGCATGCGCCTCACCGGCACCTTCACCTTCCTGGCCGACGCGATGCGCTTCGCGCCCTGCGGCGCCGGTCGCTCGTGGCCCTGCGCCGGTGGTGAGGACCTCGGTGCCGAGGAGGGGGAGCTCGTGGGGTCGATGAACGGCGCGGACCTCGAGCGGCGCTACCGACGCAGCGTGACGCAGGGCGGCGAGCCCTGGACCATCGAGGTGGAGTGCTCGCTCGACCTCGGGCCGGCCATGGAGGGCGACGGGTCGGACGAGTACGTCCTCATCCACCAGGTGCTGACGGAGGGGATGCCGTGCCCGTGATCACTTGCCGATGCAGAAGCGGCCGAAGATGCTGCCCAGCACATCGTCCGGCGTGATGCGGCCGGTGATCTCGCCCAGATGGTGCTGCGCGCGGCGCAGGTCGATGGCCAGCAGGTCGCCGCTGACCCCCTGGTGCAGACCGGCGCGCGCGTCCTCCAGGGCCTGACGGGCGTGGCTCAGGGCCTCCACGTGCCGCGCGTTCGTCACCACCACGCCACCGTCGCCTTCGTGCAGGCTGCGTACATGCCGGTGGAACGCCTCCCGCAGCCCATCCAGGCCCCGGCCCGTGCGTGCGCTGATGCGCATCACCCGGCCGCCGAGGTCGGCGTCCTGGTCGGTGAGGTCGCACTTGTTCAGCACCGGAAGCAGGTGCGGTCCCTCGCCGATGCGCTCGCGCAACAGGGCCGCCTGGGTGAGGAAGGCGTCCTCGTTCATGGCGGCAGCATCGCCCAGCAGCACCACGATGCCGGCCTCGCGCGCCTTGCGGTAGCTGCGTTCGATGCCCATGCGCTCCACCGTGTCGCCGGTCTCGCGCAGGCCCGCCGTGTCGATGAAGCGGAACAGGATGCCGTTCAGGGTGATCGTCTCCTCCACCGTGTCGCGCGTGGTGCCAGGGATGTCGCTCACGATGGCGCGGTCCTCCTGTAGCAGCGCGTTGAGCAGCGTGCTCTTGCCGCTATTGGGCGCGCCCACGATGGCCACGGGCACGCCCTCCTTCACCGCGTTGCCGTAGCGGAAGCTGTCGATGAGCCGGGTGCAGAGGCCGGTCAGGTCCACCAGCAGGGCGTCCAGTTCATCGCGGCGGGCGAAGGTGACGTCCTCCTCCCCGAAGTCGAGCTCCAGCTCGATCAGGGCGCAGAAGTCGATGAGCTGCTGGCGCAGCGCGTCGATGTGGGCGCTGTAACCGCCGCGGAGCTGCTGCAGGGCGAGCCGGTGGGCGGCGGCCCCCTGGCCGGCGATGAGGTCGGCGACGGCCTCGGCCTGGCTGAGGTCCAGCTTGCGGTTGAGGAAGGCGCGCAACGTGAACTCGCCCGGCCGGGCCAGCCGCGCGCCCGCCTGCACCGCCGCCTCCAGCACGCGCTGCACGATGTAGGGCGAGCCGTGCAGGCCGAGCTCCACCACCTCCTCGCCGGTGTAGCTCGCCGGCGCGCGGAACACGGTGACCAACGCCTCGTCGATGGGGCCTTCGGCATCGGCCAGCGGCGCCAGCACCGCCCGTCGCTCGGGCCAGGTGCGCGCAGCTCCTGCGGTGAGCCGGTCAAGGATGGCCACGGCCCGGGGACCGCTGAGGCGGACCACCGCCACGGCGGCGGCACCCCCGGCTGTGGCCGGCGCGCAGATGGTGTCCTGGTCGGTCATCGGCCGCGAATTTCCGGAACTTCGCCGCCGCTCCGCCATGTCACAGGCCCGCCGCGCATACGAGGCCCTGCCGCACCCGCAGGTGGTGGTGGTGGGCGGTGGCTTCGCCGGCCTGGAGCTGATCAAGCGGCTCGAGGGCGCTCCGTACAAGGTGCTGCTGCTGGACAAGCACAACCACCACTGCTTCCAGCCGCTCCTGTATCAGGTGGCCACCGCCAGCCTCAGTGCCGACAGCATCGCGCATCCCTTCCGCCGCACCGTGGCGCCCATGCCCAACGTCGCCTTCCGCATGACCCGCGTGCTGGCCGTGAAGCCGCAGGAGAAGCGCGTGGTCACCGATCATGGCGAGTTCGCCTACGACATCCTTGTGCTGGCCACGGGCAGCACCACCAACTTCTTCGGCAACGACCAGCTCGAGCGCGAGGCCATGCAGCTCAAGAGCATCGGCCAGGCCCTCGACATCCGCAGCGATTTCCTGCAGGACTTCGAGGCCGCGTTGTACGCGCAGGACGAGGCCGGACAACGCCGCTGCCTCAACTTCACCATCGTGGGCGGCGGTCCCACCGGCGTGGAACTGGCCGGTGCCCTGGCCGAGATCCGCCGCACCGTGCTCAAGCGCGAATACCGCGAGCTGGACAGCGACCGCATGCAGATCTGGCTGGTGGACAGCAACGAGCGGGTGCTGAAGAACTTCAGCGAGAAGGCCAGTGCCAACGCCTTGAAGTACCTGGAGGACATGGGCGTGAACGTGAAGTTCGGGGCGCGTGTCACCGGGTATGACGGGGAGGTGGTCTCCTTCAAGGACGGGACGAGCATGGACAGCAACACGCTGATCTGGGCGGCCGGGGTGAAGGGTGTGACGCTGCCCGGTCTCGAGGCCGCCGAGGTGCCGCAGGCCAACCGCTACCACGTGGACCGCTTCAGCCGATTGCAGGGCGTACCCGATGTGTTCGCGCTGGGCGATGTGGCCTTGATGGCCGAAGGCACGTGGGAGCGGGGCCATCCGCAGGTGGCCACGGCGGCCATCCAACAGGCCCGGCTGCTGGCCGACAACCTCATCCGCAAAGCGAAAGGCGGGCCCATGGAGGCCTTCATGTACAAGGACAAGGGCAGCATGGCCACCATCGGACGCTACAAGGCCGTGGTGGACGTAGGCCGCTTCCACATGGGCGGTCTCATCGCCTGGCTGGCCTGGATGTTCGTGCACCTGATGGCGCTGGTAGGCTACCGCAACCGCCTACAGGTGCTGATGGCCTGGGCGTGGAAGTACCTGAGCTGGAAGAACACCATCCGGCTCATCATCCGCCCGTACATCCGCAGCAGCGCACAGCAGGTGGTGGAGGCGCCGCAGGGGTGACCGCCGTCCCGTCCGAGACCGCAGGCCTGAACGGATGGAGGTGCGCCCCCTGACCGCCTTCGTCGTGGCTGAACTGCGTGTCGATGAGCCGGCCGTCCACGAAGTGGACCAGACCCCAGTCCGAGTCGCCCCAGCCTTCGCGGGTGTGGGTGAAGCACAGGTACTCCACCCGTTCATGCAGCATCGGGTACCGCTGCCGGAGCCGGGCGAACACGAAGCCCCTGCCGTGGCCGGACAACCGGAAGCGCGCCATCCGCCGGATCACCTCCTCCTTCGTGTCTCCCCGGGTCAGTCCGTGGAAGCTCCGGAGGAAGGGCTTGCGGCTGTTGAAGTCCTAGTAGCGCATCGACAGCACCAGCAGGAAAGCCATGAGCACGATGGTCCTGCGGGACAGCCATGCGCTGGCGGCCGACACCCAGGCCGCGACGGCCGCCGTGAGCAGGCCGAGGGAGAGGGTGAAGGGCCAGCTGGCATGCAGGGGCATCCACGGATCGATCAGGAGGCTGAGGAGGAGGACCGTGAACACGGCCAGGGAAGCGGAGGTGCGAAGGGCGGTCCTCATGGGCGTGGCGTGGGTGGAACGGGCGGACCGGGCGCGTGGTATGCGCCGGTGGCGGAACAGGAAGTCCATGTTCCGACCGACCTTCGCGCCCCATGGACCGTCGGCTGGTCATCCTGTTCCTGACCATCTTCATCGACCTGATGGGCTTCGGGATCTTCATCCCGGTGGTGCCCTTCGTGGCGCGTGACCTGGGCGCCAGCGACGCGCTGGTGGGCGATACGGCGGTGGTGTTCTCAGTGCTCATGTACCTCTTCGGCCCGTTCTGGGGTGCGGTGAGCGACCGCTACGGCCGTCGGCCGGTGATCGCCATCGCCGTCGCCATCAGCGGGGTCAGCTATCTGCTGTTCTCCTTCGCCCATGGCATCGTGCTCTTGTTCATCAGCCGCATGCTCACGGGGGTGGGCTCGGCCAACATCGCCGCAGCGCAGGCCTACATCACCGACATCACGCCACCGGAGCACCGTGCCAAGTCGCTGGGCCTAGTGGGCGCCGCCTTCGGTCTGGGCTTCATCGCGGGCCCGCCGCTCGGCGGGGTGGTGTACCACTACTTCGGCACCGCCTGGGTAGGCTACGTGGCCGCATGCCTCTGCCTGGTGAACCTGCTCGGCATCTGGCTGCTGCTGCCCGAGTCGCTGCACCAACGCGATCCGCACGCGCCCATCCGCTTCGCGCCTATCACCGCCACGGTGCGGGCGCTGCGCGACATCCGGTTCCGCGACATCTACCTCATCGGCTTCATCTACATCGCCGCCTTCAGCATGATGCAGACCGCCGTGCCGCTGCTGTGGAAGGACGACTATGGCCTCACCGAGGCGCAGATCAGCTACATGTTCGCGGCGGTGGGCCTGGCCAGCGCCATCGTGCAGGGCGGGCTGCTGGGCTGGCTCAACAAGCGCTTCGGCGAGCGTCGTCTGGTGATCATGGGCACCATCCTCGTGGCGGTCGGGCTGGCGCTCACCGGCCTGGTGCCCCGGGCCTGGTTCATCCCGGCCGCCTTCGGGCCCATCGCCTGCCTCGCGCTGGGCAACGGCATGCTGTGGCCGTCGCTGGCCGCCATGCTCACGCGGCAGGCCGACCAGAAGGAGCAGGGCCAGGTGCTGGGCATGAACCAGAGCTTCGGCAGCCTGGGTCGCATCGCCGGTCCCTTCATGGCGGGCCGCGCCTACGAGCTGTGGCACCTGCTGCCCTTCCTGGGCGGTTCGGCCATCATGCTCGCCACATTTTTCTACATCCGCGGGTTCCTCCACCGGATGGACCAGCGCATCGGCCTCCGTCCCGATCGGGGGTGAGGCTTACTTTCGCGGCCGCCGGATCAACCCGGCCCCGCATCCTCCCATGAGCGTCCTCGTCCATTCGAAGAGCAAGGTCATCGTCCAGGGCGTCACCGGCAGCGAAGGCACCTTCCACGCCCGGGAGATGATCGAGTACGGCACCAACGTCGTCGGCGGCGTCACCCCGGGCAAGGGGGGACAGCAGCACCTGGACCGTCCTGTGTTCGAGACGGTGAGCGACGCGGTGAAGGCCACCGGGGCCGACGTCAGCATCATCTTCGTCCCGCCCGCCTTCGCGGCCGACGCCATCATGGAGGCGGCCGAGGCCGGCATCCGGGTGATCGTGTGCATCACCGAGGGCATCCCGGTGAAGGACATGGTCGCCGCCCGCGAGTACATCCGCGGCAAGGGCTGCACGCTCATCGGCCCCAACTGTCCGGGTGTCATCACCGCCGATGAATGCAAGGTGGGCATCATGCCGGGCTTCGTGTTCAAGAAGGGTCCCGTGGGCATCGTGAGCAAGAGCGGCACGCTCACCTACGAGGCGGCGGACCAGGTGGTGAAGGCCGGCATGGGCATCACCACGGCCATCGGCATCGGCGGCGATCCCATCATCGGCACCACCACCCTGGAGGCCGTGCAGCTCTTCGCCAACGACCCCGAGACCAAGGCCATCGTGATGATCGGCGAGATCGGCGGCGACCTGGAGATCCAGGCCGCGCGGTGGATCAAGGCCCATTGCAAGAAGCCCGTCATCGGCTTCATCGCCGGGGAGACCGCCCCCAAGGGTCGCACCATGGGCCACGCCGGCGCCATCGTGAGCGGTGCCGATGAGAGCGCGGCCGCGAAGAAGGCCGTCATGCGCGAATGCGGCATCCACGTGGTGGACAGCCCCGCCACCATCGGCGCCAAGGTGAAGGAGGTGCTGAAAGGCTGAAGGCCTGCGACCCCGCCGTCCGGCGGGTCGAACGCGCAGGGATGCTGACCAAGATGCCTGTGACCCTTTCAGGGTCGAATGCTGTGTGCGGGACATCTCCAAGCTGCCTGCGACCCCTTCAGGGTCGGGTGCACGGGAAACTGATCAAGCTGCCTGCGACCCCATCAGGGTCGGATGCAGTGTGCGGGACATCTCCAAGATGCCTGCGACCCCTTCAGGGTCGGGTGCACGGGAAACTGACCAACTACTTCCACCATATCTCGCGCTCGGCAGCTCGAGCTCGGTCTCCAGCGGGTCCGATCTGGTAGCTCAGGCTGATATTTTCCCAGCCTTTTGAACTGAACTCCTCTGCTGGAGAGAAATCTCCTGCGCCCATGTCGAGGTCTCCCGAGTTCGGGATGCGATCGTCCCCCCAATTGCATCGCTTGCGGAACTTTCCATCGTAGGAGGACCACTCACCAACGAATTGGTTATTCGTATATCCGTCCGCCACATCGTCGATATCGTCGTACCGCACGGCTCCAGTGCGGTCTATGTAAAAGAATGATGCGAACCCGCCTATGAACAGGCCTGCTTGCTTCTGGGATGGATCCTCCAAAAGCTCGTAGCGCCCGCAGACCAGGAACCGTCCCTGAATGGCACTATCCCGCCAAGCCTCATCCAGACCATAGGAAATGTCATCGTATTGGCGAATGTTGGTGATCGTGATCTCACCTTGGAATTCACAGATGTTGTTCTTCACCATGTCCTTACCATAGACGCGGTACACGGCCGGGTAGGATGGTTCCCTGATCACGGAGATGAACTTCACACGCAGTCGCTGGTAGTCGTCGCCGATGAAACCATAGATAGCCCAGTTAGGCGTACCGGTCCATAGCGGACCGAAGTCCTTGCCGATAAGGCTGTCGTTCAGTTCTCTGGGGAGGATCTCCCCCTTCTTTAGGACATCATCGAGGAAACGCCTTGATTCACTCACCTGGGCATGTGCGCTGGTCAGGACGAGGAGAAGCGTTGTGGTCAGCAGATGCGACATGCGTCCAAATTAGTGCCCGTCGGGATGAAGAGATCAGCCACACCACCATCGGCGCCAAGGTGAAGGAGGTGCTGAAAGGCTGAAGGCCTGCGACCCCGCCGTCCGGCGGGTCGAACGCGCAGGGATGCTGACCAAGATGCCTGTGACCCCTTCAGGGTCGGATGCAGTGCGCGGAACATCTCCGAGATGCCTGCGACCCCTTCAGGGTCGGATGCGGAACGCGGAGCACCATCGACATACCTGCGACCCCTTCAGGGTCGTTCCCATCCCACAATGCAAAGGCCCCGCTCGATGAGCGGGGCCTTTGCGTTGTGGGATGTTCGGGCTCAGGGCTTGTTCTTCTCCCGGGCCTTCTCCTGCTTGATGCTGTCGAGCGCGGCGGGATCGTTGCTGCCGGGGCGCGGGGCCTCCGTGCGCTCCCCGTCCTTCACCACCACCTTCTGTGGGCCGCCCGACGCCGGCGCGGCACTGCCTTCGGTGGCGCCCTTCTGCCCGCAGCACGCCATGAACAGCGCGGCGAGCACCACACTAATGGATGACGAGGGGCTCATGCGCGATGGGTTGTGATCCACTCCGGATGGCGATGATGTATTGGCCGGCGCTCAACGCGTTGCGGTTGAACGACAGCTGGTGGTCGCCTGCGGTGAGCCCGTCCTGGTACAGCGTCTTCACCACGCGGCCGTTCAGGTCGAGCACCTCGATAGTGTAGATCGCGAACGCGTCGATGTGGAAGGTGAGCCGGAACAGGTCCACCGTGGGGTTGGGAGCCACGGAGACCTGCATCGTCACGGCCTCCTCCGGGATGACCGACGATCCAACGTCGCCCACTTCGGCCACCCAGGTCTTCCACGTGTTCTGCAGGCCGCCCTGGATGTTCGCTCCATAGCAGGCCGCCAGCCAGACACGCGGTGGGTTGGCGCTGTGGCGCCGGGCCATGCCGGTGTAATCGCCCCAACGCTCATTGCCCTGCTGCAGGAAGTCCACATAGGTCTCCCCGGACTTCACCAGGGTGCTGTTGGACCACTGCAGGTTGGCATCCACGTTCACGACGCGCACCTCGGGGAAGACCTGCGCGGAACTGCGCGTGAACGCGATCATCACGCTGGGGTCGTTGTTGCTGGTGGAGTAGGAGGCGAGCGCGGGGTAGCATAGGTCCGCCGTTCCCTGCTGCCCAAGGTTCGTGCGCTGGTCGGTGAGGTTGTTGATGTCGATGCGCCCGTAACGGAGACCGTTCCAACCACCGCCGATGTCCGTGCAGAAGGTGTAGTGCACCAGCCCGTTCATGAAGAAGCTGCTCAACATGCGGCAGTCACCATTGCTCAACGGATCGGGGCTGCCGGGCATCTGTGCCGGAGCTGCCGGGGCATATTGCTGGGTAGTCACGTCGTACACGTTCAGCGCGGGATTGCCGGTGAGGTTATCGGTGAGGTCCCACAGGCGGAGGCTGCTCGCGCCAGGGCTGTTGCCGCTCAACAGCAGGATGCCCGGTCCGTAGTTGCCTTGGCCCCCGCTCACCGGAACCAACGTGAAGGCGGCGTACGGTTGGTTGCTCAGGTTGTACCAGTAGATCCAGTCCAGGTTGGCGGCGCCATTGTATCCGCCGCTCTTGGTGATCTGGAACAGGATCGCCTGCTGGAACTGATTGGCGCCGTCCGTGAACAGGTTGCCCGACACGTACACTTCGTTGTTCGACACGCCGATGCTGGGGTAGTCGAACCAGGTGCCGTTGCCCAACGGGCTGCCCGGCAGGTAGTAGATCCACCAGCCGTCCTGCGGGTTGTTCGTCTTGCTGAAGCAGAGCAGCAGGAGGCTGTTGCTGGAGGTGGTGCCGTGCAGCACCGTCAGGAAGAACCGGTCCGCCTGCGGGTCGTAGATCACCTTCGGGTCGTAGATGTTCGCGTTCAGCTGGGGGTCGTTGAAGAAGTCGGGCCAGAACGTGGACGCCAGGAACTGGCCGTTGGCATTGTACAGCTCGATGCCGTCGTTGTTGCAGGTCACGATCTGCCCGCCGTTGGAGATGGCCATGGTGTTGTCAGGCGGGGTGCTCACCTGGCTCCAGTTGGCCTCCATGTTGACCCCGATCGCGGGCGTGACAGCCTTGGGTAGGACAGGTTCGCCCATCTCGCCACGGAAGCTGGCCACCTTGCCGGGCCACTTGGCCTGCTTGATGGCCTCCACCTCGGGCAGCTGCGGGTTGGCCGGGCTCATCCGGCTCACGCGATTGGCCCAACGCGTGGTGTTCACATCGATCCGTGCCTCACCCTTCAAGGCGACTGACCGCACCGGGGAGCGCTCGCCGGCGTTGGTGGTCCCGCTCACCTGGGCGGTGGCGGCAGGAAGGGATCGGCCCACTTCCTGCGCGTGCAGCAGTGGGCTCATGGACAGCAAGGCGGACAGGGCGATCATGCCGCCGGCCGTGGTCAGATGTAGGGGTCTACGCATCGGTTCTGGCTTTGTGCTGTGAAAATTACGGCCCTTCCACGGAACGACCATGGGTATCCCGGTTTTTCGGGAGAGCCGCGGCAGACCGGACCTCCGCCCGGTCGGGCCCTGGAACCGGCCGCTCCGCCTGCGATGTCCGCCCGATCGCCTGCGCCGCTACCTTAGCCACCGCCGGTTCCACCGGGATCCGGCCCAAGCACACATGGGACTGTTGGATGGCAAGGTGGCCCTCATCACCGGCGGATCGCGCGGCATCGGCCGTGGCATCGTGGAACGTTTCCTGGAGGAAGGGGCCGATGTGGCCTTCACCTACGTCAGCAGCCCGGAGAAGGCGAACGCGCTGGCCGCGGAGCTCGCCACACGGTCCGCACGCAAGGTGCTCGCCATCCAAAGCGATGCCGCCCTGTTCGATGCCGCCCAGGCCGCGGTGGACCAGGTGACCACCGCCTGGGGCCGCCTGGACGTGCTGGTGAACAACGCGGGCATCACCAAGGACCAGCTGCTGATGCGCATGAGCGAGGGCGACTGGGACGCCGTGATGGACACCAACCTGAAGAGCGTGTTCAACATGACCAAGGCGGTGATGCGGACCATGCTCAAGCAGCGCAGTGGCAGCATCATCAACATGAGCAGCGTGGTGGGGGTGAAGGGCAACGCCGGACAGGCCAACTACGCCGCCAGCAAGGCCGGTATCATCGGCTTCACCAAGAGCGTGGCCTTGGAGCTGGGCAGCCGCAACATCCGCAGCAACGCCATCGCCCCGGGCTTCATCGAAACGGAGATGACCGGTGCCCTCGATCCCAAGGTGGTGGAGCAGTGGCGTGAGGGCATCCCCCTGAAGCGCGGCGGCACGCCCACCGATGTGGCCAACGCCTGCGTCTATTTCGCCAGCGACCTCAGTACTTACGTCACCGGACAGACGCTGCACGTGTGCGGAGGCATGCTCACCTGAGCCGCTGCGCCATCGGCACCGCCAGGACCCGCCCGAAGGACGCCGCGCAGGGACGTGCGGGGTGTTGCCACGCATCGAACGCCGACGCGGAACCCTGACCTTTGCACCCCGTGGACCTGACCCTCACCCAGAGCCCCTGGCTCATCCCGCTCTGCATCCTGTTGGGCATCGCCTACGCCTGGGTGTTGTATCGGGGCACGGCCCGCACCCATGGCTGGGGCCGCACCCTGCTGTGGACCCTGGCGGCGGCCCGCGCGACCGTGGTGGCGCTGCTCGCCTTCCTGCTGCTGGGGCCCCTGGTGCGGGCCTGGGTGCGCGAGGTGCGCAAGCCCGTGGTGGTGCTGGCGCACGACGGCAGTTCGTCCCTGCTGCTCGCCGGGGACACGGCCGCCCTGCGCACCACGTTCGCCGCGGAACTCGATGCGCTGACCTCCGCCCTCGGTGAGCGCTTCGACGTCCGCACCTTCACCTACGGCCGTGAGGTGGAGGAAGGCATCGACCGCGGGCAGAGCGCCAACCGTACGGACATGGCCGCGCTGCTGCGCGAGGTGCACGACCGCTTCGCCGGTCCCGACCTGGGCGCGGTGATCCTGGACGGGGACGGCATCATCAACCGCGGCCGCGACCCGCGCCACGAGGCCGCCCGGCTGGGCGTGCCCGTGCACACCATCGCCTTGGGCGACACCACCGTGCGTCCCGACCTCCTCGTGCGCGCCGTCGAGGCCAACCGGTTGGCCTATCTGGGCAACGAGTTCCCCGTGCTGGTCCGCATCGAGGCCCATCACTTGCAGGGCCGCCGAACGCGGCTGGTGGTGGAGCAAGGTGGACAGGTGCTCGTGGAGCGTGAGGTGGTGGTGACCGGCGACCCGTACCTCCAGCAGGTGCCCCTGCTGGTGAAGGCCACCGCCAGCGGCATGCAGCGCTTCCGCGTGGTGCTGCGCCCCGTCGAGGGCGAGCACTCCGATCGCAACAACAGCGCCGAGGTGGTGGTGCAGGTGCTCGACGACCGCCAACGCATCCTGCTGCTGGCCGATGGCCCGCATCCCGATCTGGGCGCCCTCGCCCGCGCCCTCTCGGGCTCCGAGGCCTACACGGTGACCACGGCCATGATGGACAAGGCGCCGGCGGACGTGGCCACCTTCGACCTGGTGGTGCTGCACCGGATCCCCAACGTGCGGCAGGACGGCGGTGCGCTGATCGCGCGGTGCCGGGAACGCAACGTGCCCCTGCTGTTCATCCTCGGCACCGAGGTCGATGCGGAAGCGGTGAACAGCCTCGGTGTCGGCCTTCGGATGGAGGGTGCCCAACGCACCGCCCTCACCGATGCCCGGCCGCTGTTCGAGCCGTCGTTCGCCCTGTTCCAGGTGGATCCGGCCACGGCCCAGGCCTTCGAGCGCTTTCCACCGTTGCAGGTGCCTTTTGCGCAGTACCAGGCCGGGCCGGGTGCGGTCGTCTGCTTCCGCCAGCGCATCGGCCTGGTGAGCACCGATCAGCCGCTGCTGCTCGTGCAGCGCCCGCAGACCGGGCCACGCGCCGCCGTGATCACGGGTGAAGGCCTCTGGCGCTGGCGGCTGGCCGATCAGCAGCAGAACGGCGGCACCGAGCGGTTCGATAGCTTCTTCCGCAAGCTGGTGCAGCTGATGGCCAACCGCTCATCGGCCGACCGTTTCCGCGTGCAGCATGCCGACGTGTTCGACGACCAGGAACCCGTCGAGCTGCAGGCCGAGCTGTACGATGCGGCCTTCGAGCTGGTCGACGACGCCGAGGTGGGCCTTGTGCTGAAGGACGAGCAGGGCCTTGAACGTCCCTACACGTTCAGCCGCAGCGGTCGTGGCCACCGGCTGGTGATCAACGGCGCGGCGCCGGGCCGCTACACGTACTCGGCCCGCACCACCCATGACGGCACCCCGTTCACGGCCACCGGCGAGTTCGTGGTGCGGCCCGTGCAGGTGGAATCGGTGCGCACCGTGGCGGACCATGGCCTGCTCGCCGACCTCGCGGCCGGCACCGGGGGGCGCATGGTGCGTCCGGGCGGGCTGGACGACCTGCGTGACGTGCTGCTGGCCGATCAGCGGCTCGCGCCACGCAGCCATGCGTACGCCAGCACCACCGACCTCATCGCCCTGCGCTGGCCCTTCCTGCTGTTCCTGGCCCTGCTCACCCTGGAGTGGGCCCTGCGGCGGCGCAGCGGGGCCTATTGACCACCGGCACATGTCCGTTCGCCCGCTTTCCGGCCGCGTGCTTTCCGTGCTGCTCGTCGTGGTGTGCACCGCAGGCGGTCTCTGGGCCTTCCGGGTGCCGTTGCTGCGCGGCCTCGGCGCCTTCCTGATCCGCGAGGATGCGCTCCGCCACGCCGATGCCCTCTACGTGCTGGGCGGCGCTTCGCTGGACCGGGGGCGCGAAGCCGCCCGGGTGATGCAGGACGGATGGTGCGACCACGCTTGGTTCACCGGCTCCAACATCCCCACCTCCTTGGAGTCCGTCGGCATGCTGATGCCCGAGGCGGATGTGTCCCTGCTCGCCGCGCAACGGGCCGGCCTTCCTCCGGACCGTGGCTCCGCCCTGCACTACGGCACCAGCACCGCCGAAGAGGCCGATGCGGTCCTGGTCCACGCGCATCGCGCCGGGCACGATACCATCATGATCCTCTCCTCGCGCTTCCATCTGCGGAGGATCCATCGGGTGTTCGCCCGCCATCCGCAGGCCCGCGGCATCACCGTGCTCCTGCACGGCGCACCGGCGGTGCTGTTCCGCGAAGAGGAGTGGTGGCGCTACGAGGACGGCCTCATCATGTGCGCCAACGAGTACCTGAAGCTCGTGTACTACGCCTGGCGCTACTGAGGCTCAGCGCTGCACCAGCAGCGGCAGGGCGCGCCGGAGGCCTCCGCCCACGCATTCCACCACGTAGCCGCCGGCGGCCAGCGTGGCGATGTCCACCGCGTGGCGCAGCGCTCCAGCGCGCACACCATGGACCCGCATCGGGCGTCCCGTCAGGTCGTACACGGTGATTCGCTCGGCCCACGCGCACTCCACGGTGAGGCGGTCGTTCGCCGGGTTGGGCCAGAGGGTGAAGGCGGCCGCCTCATCGCGCGAGGCGATGCCGGTGCCCGTGATGCAGAAGGTGACCTCCTCCAGGTCCGTGAACTCGCCGTCGCTCTCCGCCAACAGCACGCTGTCCGCATCGAGGATGACCAGACCACCGTTGCCGTAGTCGCAGCAGATGCCATCGCCAGCCACGTCCTCGATCGTGAACACGTAGCACCCGTCACCCAGGCAATGGGCGAGCTCCACGTCCGTGCCGGGAGCGCCGTTCGGGTAGGGGCCACCGTCGTCGATCACGGTGCCCTGGTCGGTGGCCAGTTCCCACGTGGTCTCGCTCCCCCAGGCATCGAGGGTGAGGATGATCGACACGTTCTGCGCCGGGAAAGCGACCAGGAACTCCAGGCTGCTGGCGTCGTTGGCGGGGTTGCCATCGGGCAGGCCGTTGGGCTGGCTGCTGGCCACCGTCAGCGTGTGCGTGCCGTTGCCGATGTACTGGGTGCCGATGGGCACGTTCATCGTCTGTCCGGGCTGAAGGCTGCCGCTCCAGGGCTGCGGGACGGGTGCCCCGGCATCCACCGCCACCAGCAGGGTGGCGCTCGTGAGCACCGCCGTGCCGTTGTTCTTCAAGGTCACGTAAGGGGTGACGCTGTCGATGCCACAGAGCTGTTCGGGCAGGTCGAAGATGGCCGTCACCGCCGCATCGTTGGTCACGGGCGTGGTGCCGTTGGGGTCCCAGCCGTCCAGGGTGCTGCCGCAGGTGCCCAGGTGCGGCTCCAGCAGCGGCCAGCTCAGGTCGAAACGACCGTAGTAGTCGTTCACGCTGTTGCTGCAGTCGGCCTGGCCGCCGAAGAGCTGTCCCACCAGGCGCTTGTTCTGGTCCCACACGCCGCTGCCGCTCGAGCCCGGCTCCGTGGTGCCGTGGTCCCAGGTCTGGATGTGCCAGCATTGCGCCGGTGGGCTGCCGAACGTGCCTTGCAGGGGCGGGTCCTGATCGCGGCTGATCTTCTTGATGTCGCCCTTCGGGTGATGGATGCCCACCAGGCTGTCCGGGAAGGCGCCGCTGTTGTCCCAGCCGGAGTAGAACACGTTGAAGGTGTCCGGCGGCGCTGCGCTCAGCTCCAGCAGGGCCACATCGGTGCCGGGGTCGTTCACCAGCAGCGTGCTGCCGGCCACCGTCTCGTTGTCCGGGGCGTTGCTGGTGGGGGTGCAGGTGGGGCTGTCCCAGTTGAACACGAAGACCCAATTGGCCGTGCTGCCGCTGACGCAGTGGTTGGCGGTGAGGAAGTAGGGCGTGCCGTCCTCGGCGCAGTTGTTCAGCAGCTGGCCGGTGCAGGTGCCGCCGCCGGCCAGGATCAGGGCCACGCTGCGGATCTGGTCGCGCCACGGATCACCGTCGGGGCAGATGACGTTGATGTTGCACGAGCCGCTGTCGCCGAAGCCCTTGGCCCCGCCGAAGGGATCGCGGTAGGCGTGGATCACCTCACCGATCGTGAGCCGGGTGAGGCCCGCCACGGCGGCGGGTTCCTGCACTTCCACCACCACCGTGCTGCCCGCGAGCGGCACGGTGCCCATGCTCGTCATCCCGGGTGCGCTCGCCGCCGTGAAGGCCCCGCGGTAGGGACCGATCGGGTCGTACATGAAGACGCGCACTCCCTCGGGGAGGCGGAAGTCGGTGAAGGTGAGCCCCACCGCCTGGGCGCCGGGGCAGTGCAGGGCGAGTTGCCAGATGCGCAGGCCATCGGGCCGCACGTGCCAGCTGCCGTGCTGCTGAAGATCGAACGCGGTGGTGTGCACCACCCCGAACCGCGCCGGACCGGGCCGTCCCTGCTGGACATGAAGGTCATCCTCGGCCAGCCGGGCCGCCACGTCCACCTGGGGCATGGTCATCTGCTGCGGGGCGGGCAGGCCGTATTTCGGTGCGGACAACCCGAAGGGGCGGCCACCGAAGGCAGGCTGGGCCAGGGTGAGCAGGGGAGCGGCCAATAGGCCGAGCAGGGTCGTGGTCCGGTGCATGGCGGTGGGTTCGGTGGAAGGACGAGCCGGGTGCTCCCGGCGTTGCCGCAAGGTACGAGCGGGCCGAAAAGCGGAAGGCGGCCACAGGGCCGCCTTCCGCGATCGATATCCGGTCACGCTCAGCGCTCCAGCAGCAGGCGCTGCACCACGCGGCGGTCGTTCTGCCGCAGGTCCACCAGGTAGAGGCCGTCGGCGTGGCCGCCGAGGTCCAGCGTGAGGCGCTCCGTGCCGCGGGCCACGGTGCGCTCAACGACCACCCGTCCGAGGGCGTCGGTCACGCGCAGCACAGCGGTGCCTTCGCCGAGGGTGGGGAGGGTCACCAGCACGGTGCCGGCGGTGGGGTTGGGGGCCAGGGCGATGCCGGCGGCCTCGTCCAGCTCGGGCACGCTCACCGTGGCGGGATCCAGTCCGGGCAGGGTGGTGCCGCAGGTGCCGAGCCATTGCTCGAGGTAGGGGAAGCTCACGTTGAACTTGCCGTAGTAGTCGTTGACGTTGAAGCTGCAGCTCGCCTGACCGCCGTACAGCTGGCCCACGAGCAGGCCGTTCTGGTCCCACAGGCCGCTGCCGGAGGATCCGCCTTCCGTGGTGCCGTCGTCCCACGCGGCCACCTTCCAGCACTGCGCCCCTCCGTAGGGTGCGCTCGTGACCGGCTGCTCCTCGAAGGAGATCTTCTTGATATCGCCTGCAGGGTGATGGATGGCGGTGACGCTCGTGGCGGCCGTCGTCCCCTTGTTCCAACCCGAGTAGAACACCTCCCAGCTCTCCTGCGGCGAACCGTTCAGCTCCAGGAGGGCCATGTCCGAACCGGCATTGTACACCAGCAGCTGGCTGCCGCTGATGACCTTGTTCGTCGGGGCGTTCTGGGTCGGTGTGCAGGTGGGGCTCTCCCAGCGGAAGCGGAAGAGGGCCGTGGACGGGTTGAATCCGTCCAGGCAGTGGTTCGCCGTGAGGAAATAGGGCGTCTCGTCCTGGGCGCAGTTGTTCATCAACTGGCCCGTGCACACACCGCCGCCGCCGGTCACGATCATGGCCACCGAGCGGATCTGGTCGCGCCAGGGATCGCCCTCCGGGCAGATCACGTTGTTGTTGCAGGCGCCGCTGTCGTTGAGCCCTTTGGTGGTGCCCATGATGTCGCGGTAGGCATGCGTCACCTGCCGGATGCGAAGGTCGCCTTGACCGGCCACGGCGGCCGGCTCGATGTACTCGATGGTGATGCGGTCGCCGGTCATCGGCGCCACACCCATCTCGGTGAAGCCGCCGTTGCTGGCCGCGGTGAAGGCGCCGAGGTGCCCGCCGTTCGGGGTGTGCACGAACACGCGCGCCCCCTCGGGCACCACGTACGTGTTGAACTCGAAGTTGATGCTGAAGGCGGCGGGGCACTCGATGCCGAGCTGCCAGACCCGGTCGCCGTTGGGCAGGACGCTCCACACCCCGCTGTTGTCGAGCCCCAGGTCGGTGCTGTGGTTGATGCCGAAGCGCCAGGGACCTTTGATGCCCTGCGCGGCGCGGGCCTCATCCTCGGCCAGGAGCGGGGTGGGGTCCACCACGGGCATCACGGCCACAGGAGGCTCTGGAAGGCCGTGCATCGAGCGGTCGAGGCCGTAGGGGCGCCCGCCATATTCAAGCTGGGCGAGGAGGGGTAAGGAGGACAGAACGGCGAGCGAGGCGAAGGTTCCGGGTAGCAGGTGTTTCATGGTGGATGCGCAACAGGAGGCGCAAAGTAGCACGCTCCCCGGCACGGGCCGACGCGCGATCTCAGGCTTCGTTGGAGGCCTGCTGCCGCTCCTCCAGCAGCTTGCGCAAGGCGAAGAGCTCGTCGCGGAGCTGGGCCGCGTGGATGAAGTCCTGCTGCTTGGCGGCCTTGCGCATCTCCTGCTCCAGGAGCCGGCAGTTCTCCGCCAGTTGATCGGCGGTCATGTACGCCACCACGGGGTCGGCGGCGAGGCTCAGGGCCTCGGGCTCCACGTAGGCGCTGGCCGGCACACGTTCGCTCGCCTCCAGCACGCCGGTCTGGCGCAGCACGTCCTGCCGGTCGCGCTTGATCTGCTGCGGGGTGATGCCGTGCTCGGTGTTGTAGGCCATCTGCTTGGCGCGGCGCCGCTCGGTCTCGTCGATGGTGCGCCGCATGCTCTCGGTCACCGTGTCGGCATAGAAGATCACCCGGCCGTTCACGTTCCGCGCCGCGCGGCCTGCCGTCTGGGTCAGGCTGCGGTCACTGCGCAGGAAGCCTTCCTTGTCGGCATCGATCACGGCCACCAGGCTCACCTCCGGGAGGTCGAGGCCCTCGCGCAGCAGGTTCACGCCCACCAGCACGTCGAAGAGACCCAGGCGCAACTGCCGCAGGATCTCGATGCGCTCCAGCGTTTCCACTTCGCTGTGGATGTACTTGCACTTCACCCCGTTGCGGCCCAGGAAGGTGCTCAGCTCCTCGGCCATGCGCTTGGTCAGGGTGGTCACCAGCACGCGCTCGCCGCGTTGTTCGCGCAGCCGCACCTCATGCAGCAGGTCGTCGATCTGGTCCTTGCTGGGACGCACTTCGATCGGCGGGTCCAGCAGGCCGGTGGGGCGCACCACCTGCTCCACCACCACGCCTTCGCTCAGCTGCAGCTCGTAGTCGGCCGGGGTGGCGCTGACGAAGATGATCTGCCCCAGCATGCCCTCGAACTCCTCGAAGGTGAGCGGCCTGTTGTCCATTGCGCTGGGCAGGCGGAAGCCATACTCCACCAGGTTCTTCTTCCGGCTGCGGTCGCCACCGTACATGGCATGCACTTGGCCCACGGTGGCGTGGCTCTCGTCGATCACCATCAGGAAGTCCTTCGGGAAGTAGTCCAGCAGGCAGAAGGGCCGCTGCCCGGGCTGGCGGTGGTCGAAGTAGCGGCTGTAGTTCTCGATGCCCGAGCAGTAGCCCAGCTCGCGCATCATCTCCAGGTCGTACAGCGTGCGTTCTTCCAGCCGCTTGGCCTCGAGGTGCTTGCCGATGCTCTTGAAGAACTCCACCTGCCGCCCGCAGTCCTCCTGGATGGCCTGCAGCGCCGCGTTCATCGTGTCCCTGCTCGTGACGAAGATGTTCGCCGGGTAGACGGTGGTGCGGTCCACGGCCTCGATGGTGCGGCCGCCCTGCACGTCGAAGCGCTCCAGCCGTTCGATCTCGTCCCCCCAGAAGTGGATCCGAAGCCCCTCGTCCGCATAGGCGAGGTACACCTCGACCACGTCGCCGCGCACCCGGAACTGCCCGCGCGCGGGCTCGGCGTCCTTCCGGCTGTACAGCGCTTCCACCAGTTGCAGCAGCAGCTTGTTGCGGCTCACCTTCTGCCCCGTGCGCACCTCCACCACGCTGCGGTGGAACTCCGCCGGGTTGCCGATGCCGTAGATGCAGCTGACGCTCGCCACGACGATCACGTTCCGCCGCCCGCTCAACAGCGCACTGGTGGCGCTCAGCCGCAGCTTTTCGATCTCCTGGTTGATGCTGAGGTCCTTCTCGATGTATGTGTTGGTCGTGGGCAGATAGGCCTCGGGCTGGTAGTAGTCGTAGTAGCTCACGAAGTACTCCACCCGGTCGTTCGGGAAGAAGTGCTTGAACTCGCCGTAGAGCTGCGCCGCGAGGGTCTTGTTGTGGCTCAGGATCAGCGCCGGCCGGTCCAGCTCCGCGATCACGTTGGCCACGGTGAAGGTCTTGCCCGATCCGGTGACGCCGAGCAGGGTCTGGAACGGTACGCCCTCCCGCGCGCCGGCGACGAGCTGGCGGATGGCCTCGGGCTGATCGCCCGTGGGGATGAACTCGGAAACGAGCTGGAAGGGCACGCGTCAGGGGAGTGTCACAAAGGTAGGCCCGACGCGTGCGGCGCACCCTCCTCGGGCCACCTGCGACGTTGCATGCTCCGTCACCACCTTGCCATGATGCGACCCGTTCCCTGGAACCAGCGCGAGCTGCCGTTCGGCCGCGGTCTGGACGAACTTCCCGTGTTGATGGAGCGTGCCCGGGGCACCCCGCACCGCCTGCGTGCCCTTCTCCAGCACCGCAGTCCCGAAGCGCTGAGCCTGCGCCTGAGCGGCACATGGAGCGGGATGGAACACCTCGGGCACCTGATCGCCCTGCAGGACCGCTTCGAGGAGCGGGTCACCGATTTCGAACGGTTGCGGCCCCGCCTGTGCGTCATCGACCTGTCCGACCAGGAGCGGACACTGGCCGGTCATCGTCAGCGCGACCTGGGCGATGTGCTGGAGGAGCTCCAGCTCAAGCGCATGGCCTTCCTGCGGCGCGTGGAACGGCTGCCACAGGCTTCCCTATTGCATGTGGCCTCGCATCCCTGCAAGGACCGACCGATGCGGCCCATGGACATGCTGCTGTGGATCGCCGAGCACGACGATCACCACCTCGCCACTTTGCGCGGCCTGGTATCCGGACCGGAAGAGGAGCGAACCTGAAGGCAGCGCCGCTCGTTGCTTGTGCAGCTACCTTCACGCCATGTTCTGGAAGCGCATCGCGTACTACCTCAACCCGGCCACCCTGTTCGGGCGCAGCGAGGGCAACCTGAACCTGCGCTTCATGCACGGCATCAACCGCATCAGCATCCTGCTCTTCCTGGGCTGCCTGCTGGTGATGGTGCTGCGGGCGTGCACGCGTTGAGCGGGCTCACGCCCGTCGTTCCGCCAGCCGGTCCACCACCAGCACGGGCACCAGGCCGCACAGCACGATGAGCAGCGCCGGGGGCGCGGCGGCCTCCAGCGCCTCGATGCGGGCCTGCTCGAACACCCGGGTGCTCAGCGTGTCGAAGTCGAACGGGCGCAGGATCAGCGTCAGCGGCAGCTCCTTGATGACGTCGATGGCCACCAGCACCAGCGCCGCCAACAGCACGGGGCGAAGAGGGGGCAGGTTGATCCGCAGGAAGGTCCGCAGGGGCGAGGCGCCCAGCAGCCGCGCGGCCTCGTCCTGTGCGATGGACTGACGGGCCAGGCCGCCCTGCACGGGCTGAAGGGCCACGGCCAGGAAGCGCACGCTGAACGCGTAGGCCAGCACCCCGATGCTGCCGATCAAGGTGAAGGGCAGGCCCAACGCACGGTCGAGCGCACCGGCGGCGGTCATCACGCCCACCGCGATCACCGCGCCGGGGATGGCGTAACCCAGACCGGAGGCCTGCACCAGCGCGCGCACCCAGGGGCCGCGACCGTGGCGCCAGGCGAAGAGCAGCAAGAGGGCGAGCAGCAGGGTGGCCGCCGCCGCGCCGCCGGCGACGCCCACGGTGCGCGCCAGGGCCAGCAGGTCCGTGGTGGCCTGCCAGTGGGGAAGCACGGACCAGGCATCGACCAGCAACTTGGCCGCCGGCAGCACGAAGCCCAGCCCGAGCACCACGCCGCAGGCCGTCGCGGCCGCCCATCCGCGGGTGCCACGCAGCGGCGTGGGTCGGAGCGCGGGCCCGTCCGTGGCCTGCCTCCGGTGGCGGCGGCTGCGGCGCTCCAGCATCAGGAGCAGGGCCACCAGCCCGAGCAGCAGGCCGCCGATCCGCAGTGCGCTGCCCAGGTCGTACAGCCCGCCCCAGCTCTGGAAGATGGCGGTGGTGAGCGTCCGGATGCCATAATACTTCACCGCACCATAGTCGTTCAGTGTCTCCATGGCCACGAGCAGCGCGCCACCGACGATGGCCGGTCGTGCCAGGGGCACCGCCACCGCGCGGAACCGGCGCATGCCGTGCGCGCCCAGCAACCGCGCGGCGTCCAGGGCATCGCGCAGCCCGCCGGAGAACACCGCCCGTGCCGGCAGGTAGACGTACGGGTACAGCACCAGGCCGAGCACCGCGCACAGCCCGGGGAGGTCGACGATGTCCGGGCGCCATCCGGTGGAGGCATGCACGCGGAGGCTGATGCTTCCGGTGGGGCCCAACAGGGCCGCGTAAGTGATCGCGCTGATGTACGTGGGCATCGCCAGCGGTAACACCAGGGCCCAGCGGAACAGCCGTCGCCCCGGGAAGTCGAAGGCCGCCACCAGCCAGGCGCATCCGGTCCCGAGCGCCGTGGCGAGGCCGACCGTACCGACCAGCAGCAGCAGGGTCTCGGTCGTGTGCGCAGGCAGGACCGTCCGCCACACGTGGTCCCATTCCTTCGCTCCGGCATGCCAGGGCGCGGTGAGCACGACCAGGAGCGGAGCCAGCACTGGCAGGGCCAGCACCACGGCGGTGCCGGGGCCGAGGGTGCTGGAACGATGCCGCGTGGCCATGGCTCAGCGCCAACCGGCCGCCTGCAGCCCCTTCACGGCGGTGGCGTTGTTCAGGCCGAGCTGCGCCAGGTCCAGCGTATCAGGGTTCAACGCACCGAAGGACGCCAGCACGGGGTCGACCGCCACGCCGCGGCGGACGGGATACTCTTTGTTGCCCTCGGCGAATGCGCGCTGCGCCTCGGCCCCCAGCAGGTATTCCAACAGGGCGATGGCCTCTGCCTCATGCCGTGCGTGCTTCACTACCGCAGCGCCGCTCACGTTCACATGGGTGCCCGAACCGCCCATGCTCGGCAGGGCCACGGCCAGTACTTCGCGGGCCTTGGCGCGTTCCGGCTCGGTGCCGCTCATCAACTTTCCGATGTAGTAGCTGTTGGCGAGGGCCACGTCACCGATGCCCTCGGCCACGGCCAGCAGCTGGTCCGTGTCGCTGCCCTTCGGATCGCGGGCGAAGTTGGCCGCCACCCCACGGGCCCAGGCCTTTGCGCTGTCGCTTCCGTAGTGCGCCACGAAGGCCGCCATCAGACTCTGGTTGTACAGGTTCTCGGCCGAGCGCGCCAACAGTCGGCCCTTCCACTGTGGAGCCGTCAGGGCCTGATATGTGGAGAGCTCCTCAGGGCGCACCTTCGTCTTGTTGTAGGCCAGCACACGGGCCCGCATCGTCAGTCCGTACCAATGCCCTTCGGGGTCCCGGAGCGGGGCAGGGACCACGCTGTCCAGCAGCGCGCTCCGCACCGGACGCAGCAGGCCGCGCATGCGGGCCTGTCCCAACCGTCCCGCATCGCTCGTGATCAACAGGTCGCAGGGGCTCCGCTCGCCTTCGCGCTCCAGCCGCGCCAGCACCTCATTGTCGTCCGCCAGCACCAGGTTCACCGTGATGCCGGTGGCCTCGGTGAACGCGTCGAACAGCGCCTTGTCCGTGTCGTAGTGCCGGTGGCTGTACACGTTCACTGCACGCTCGGCCTCCTTCCCGGTGGATCCGCCCCCGGTGCAAGCGACGAACACGAGGAGGAGGAGGAACGCCCAGCTGTTCAGCAGGGCGGTGCGGTGCGTCGTCATCGATGCGGACATGGGCGCCAAAACTAGTCCCGCTGCGGCGGGCGACCCATACCACGATCAGGGGAGGAGCTGGAGCACCTGCTCCACGCCGTCCAGGGTGTTCGTGGCCTCCACCCGTGTCCATCCTGGATCGCGCCGCAGCCAGGTGAGCTGGCGTTTGGCGTAGTTGCGCGTGTGCTGCTTGATGAGGTCGACCGCACGGGCCAGGGTGAGCGTTCCGTCGAGGTGCTGGAACAGCTCCTTGTAGCCGACGGTGTTCAGCGCATTGAGGTGGCGGTGGGGGAGCAGGGACCGAGCCTCGTCGAGCAGACCGTCGGCCATCATGGCGTCCACGCGGGCATCGATGCGTGCGTAGAGCACGGCGCGCTCGGGCTGCAACGCCACACGCACGAGGTCGAGGTCAGTACGGTGCTGCGGAGCGTGGCGCTGTTCGCTGAACGGTCTGTCGGTCACCAGGCAGACCTCCAGGGCGCGCAGGACACGTTGCGGGTTCCGGACATCGATCCGTTCGGCGGTCGCGGGATCGAGCCGGGCCAGGTCGTCCACCAAGGCCCGCAGGCCTTCGCGCTGCATCCGTTCGCGCAGGCGGCTCCGCAGGTCCTCGTCGGCCTCGGGCAGCGGGTCGAAGCCCTTGATCACGGCATCGAGATAGAGCCCGCTGCCGCCCACAAGGACCGCGAGGCCCTGTTCGGTCAGCAGGCGTTGCAGCACGGGCTCCGCGGCACGGGCGAAGCGGCCAGCGCTCCAGGTCTCCTCCAGGTCCAGGTGCCCCAGGAAGTGATGCCGCACGCCGAGGAGCTCCTCCTCGGTGGGCCGGGCCGTTCCGATCCGCATCGCCCCGTAGAACTGCCGGGCGTCCGCGCTGATCACCTCGGTGCCCTGGCGTGCGGCAAGCGCAGCGGCCAACGCCGTCTTGCCCGAGGCCGTGGGACCACCCACCACGACGAGCGTTCCGCGGACCATCAGTGGTATTCGTCGGGCAGCGGCTCATGCCCGCTCAGCCCATCGTCCTCGCCCCCCGGGCCCAGGTCGTCATCGTCCTCGTAGCCCATGTCCTCGTCCGGGTCGTACACCTCGGCGGTGTCCTCCGTGTAGCTGTCGTCCTCCTCGGGGGGCAGCAGCGCCGCGTCCATGCGGCTGTTCTCCGCGGGTGGCGTGCCGAAGCTCAACACCATGCGGGGGTACTGCACCTCCTTCTCCGGGGTGTGGGCGCCGATCAGCTCCACCATGAAGACCCACATGTGCAGGAAGTCATAGACGTAGAGGAAGCGCTGGCGGGTGCTGCGGATGTGGTCGCTGATGTACACCTGGTCCATCAGGGCCGGGGGGGGTGTTCCCTCTTCGCCGAAGCCCAGGTCGGCCAGCGGGATCTCGGCTCCCTTGTTCCACTCCTCGTCGCTCACGTAGAAACAGGCCATCTCGCTTCCGGTGAAGCCGAAGGCCTGCTTGATGGCCTCGTGGAGCTTCCGAAAGTCCTGCTCGCTGCCGATCTCGATGTCGCGAAAGGCCTCGCTGGCATCGTCGAGCAGCACGCGGAAACGGTAGATGCGCATGGCGCGGGAATGAAGGGACGAAGCTACCGCATTGCGCGAACCGTCCGCCGGCCCGAGGTGTTCCAACGTGGGTCCCCATCGTACTCCACACTTGGTCCAGATGCTTCGTCCTTTTCTCGCGCTCGCGTTGACGGTGCCGTCGCTTCTGGCCGCCCAGCCCTTCGCCATCGGCTCCCGCAACCTCACGTTCACCGACCCCACGCGAGGCGGGCGGCAGATCCCCTGTGAGGTGTTCTATCCGGCCAGCACGGCGGGGGCCAACACCCCTGTGGCCGCTGGCCGCTTCCCGGTCCTCGCCTTCGGTCACGGTTTCGTGATGACCGTGGGTGCCTATGCCAACTACCGCGATGCGTTCGTCCCCGAAGGCTTCATCCTCGTGCTGCCCACCACCGAGGGCGGCTTTCTGCCCGGCCATGGCAACTTCGGGCTCGACCTGGCCTTCGTCATCGGGGCGATGCAGCAGCTCGACGCCGATGCAGGCTCTGCCTTCTTCGGCCGGGTGTTCCCCACTTCGGCGCTGCTGGGGCACAGCATGGGCGGCGGCGCCTCCTTCCTGGGCGCGGCCGGGTCGCCGCTGGTGACCACCGTGGTCAACTTCGCCCCGGCGGAGACCAACCCGTCCGCCATCGCCGCGGCGGCCAACCTCACCGTGCCCACCCTGGTCTTCGCCGGCAGCGAGGACTGCGTGACGCCGCCCGCGTCCAACCAGCTGCCGATGTACACCTCCAGTGCCTCGGCCTGCAAGGCCTACGTGAGCATCACCGGCGGCGGCCACTGCTACTTCGCCAACAGCAACTTCAACTGCAGCTTCGGCGAGACCACCTGCGGCGGGCCGGGCAGCCTCACACGCGCGCAGCAGCAGGACGCCGCCCAGGACCTGGCGCTCCTCTGGCTCAAGCGCTACCTGAGGGACGACCTCACGGCGGGGGATGCCTTCGCGGACTCACTGGTGGCTTCACCGCGCATCACGGCGCAGAGCGTGTTCAGCGACTGCCCGCCTATCCTGGTGCGGGCCCAGCTGCGCGCGTTGCTCGACGGGCCTTACGATGAGGTGACCGACCTGATGGAGGATGCGCTCCGGGCGCAGGGCCTGATCCCAGCGGTGGAACCGAACTCGGCCGCAGGCTTCGTGCATGTGGGGGCCGGGGCAGGGCAGGCCCTCGACCCGGCGTTGTTGACCACCACCGGACCGGACGCCGCAGTGGACTGGGTCTTCATGGAGCTGCGGGATGCAGCGACGGGCAGCACCGTGCTGGCCACGGCCAACTGCCTGGTGCAGCGGGATGGCGACATCGTGGCGCCGGATGGCGGGACGCCGGAGTTCGCCACCGCGCCGGGCAGTTACCGGATCGCGGTCCGCCACCGCAACCACCTGGGCGCGTGCACAGCCTCGGGCATCGCCCTCACCCGCGAGCCCGTGGCCGTGGACCTGTCCGACCCGGCGCTGTCCACGTTCGGCACGGACGCCCGGCGCCTGCGCGATGGGCGGGCCCTGCTGTGGAGCGGCAATGCCCTCCGGGATGCGGAGCTCCGCTATGCCGGCGCACAGAACGACCGCGACGCGATGCTGCTGCGCGTCGGTGGGGTGGTGCCCACCGCGACCGTCACCGGTTATTGGCCGGAGGACGCCACCTTGGACGGACGGGTGCGATATGCCGGCTCCGGCAACGACCGCGACCGCCTGCTGATCTCCATCGGCGGTGCGGTGCCCACGGCGGTGCGGACGGAACAGCTGCCCTAGGTCCCAGGCGTCGCGGAAGGGGTCGGGCTGAGCCCGAGGCGACGACCTTCGGCCAACATCAGCTGCCAGGCCTGGCCCCGGTCGTTGGCGATCACCCCATCGAGGATCGCGTCCTTGATCACCGTCTTGATGTCGCCGATCAGCTTGCACGGCGGGATGCCGAACGCCTGCATGATGTCCTCGCCGGTGACCGGCGGTTGGAAGTTGCGCACGCGGTCCTTCTCCTCCACAGCGGCCAGCTTGGCCATCAGGAGCGCGTAGTTGCGCAGGTAGCGTTCCTTCTTGCGCTCGTTCTTGCTGGTGATGTCGGCACGGCACAGGATCATCAACGCGTCGATGTCGTCGCCGGAGTCGAACAGCAGACGGCGCACGGCACTGTCGGTCACCTCCTCCTTGGTGAGGGCGATCGGGCGCAGGTGCAGGGCGACGAGCTTCTGCACGAGCTTCATCTTGTCGTCCAGCGGCAGCTTCAGGCGGCGGAAGATGCGTGGCACCATGCGCGCACCCTTGTCCTCGTGGCCGTGGAAGGTCCAGCCCTGGCCGGGCACGAAGCGCTTGGTGAGGGGTTTGGCGATGTCGTGCATCACCGCGCCCCAGCGCAGCCACAGGTCATCGCTCTCGGCGCACACGTTGTCCAGCACCTGCAGGGTGTGGTGGAAATTGTCCTTGTGCCCGATGCCGTACTTCTCCTCGGCGCCGCTCAGGGCCACGAACTCCGGGAAGAACTGCTGGAGCAGCCCGCTGTCGCGCATCAGGTTGAAGCCGACGCTGGGCCTGCGGCAGCCGAGGATCTTGTTGAGCTCGGTGTGGATGCGCTCCGCGCTGATGATCTCCAGCCGCTGGGCGTTGCGCCCGATGGCCGCGAAGGTGTCCGGGTCGATGACGAAGCCGAGCTGGTTGGCGAAGCGCACCGCCCGGAGCATGCGCAGGGGGTCGTCGCTGAAGGTGATGTCAGGGTCCAGCGGGGTGCGGATCAGCCCCTGGTCCAGGTGCAGCAGTCCGCCGAAGGGGTCCACGAGCGCACCCAGGCTGCCGGCGTTCAAGGAGATCGCCAGGGCATTGATGGTGAAGTCGCGCCGCTCCTGGTCGTCCTTGATGGTGCCCGGTTCCACGTCGGGCTTGCGGCTGTTGCGGCTGTAGCTCTCGCGCCGGGCGCCGACGAACTCCACCTGGAGGTCGCCCTGCATGAACATGGCCGTGCCGAAGTTGCGGAACACGTGCACCTCGCCGGCCCCGGTGCGTCGCGCCACGGCCTCCGCGAACGCGATGCCGTCACCCTCCACCACGAAGTCGATGTCCTTGCAGGGCCGGCCGATGAGCCGGTCGCGCACGTAGCCCCCGATGGCGAAGGCCGGGATGCCCTGCGCCGCGGCCTCCGCGGCCACCGCCGCGAACAAGGGCTCTTCCACCACACCGTCCAGGCGGGCTGGGTCCACGGTGTAGGGATGGGCGTGGGCCATGGCGCGAAGGCCGGCAAAAGTAGGCCGGTGCGCGGTCAGACCCGTGTGCGCACGCTGCAGTGCACCCACAGCACCGCGATACCGGCAGGCAACAGCAGGCTGAAGCCCAGCAGCGTCGCATGGTATCCCGGCAGCATACCGAGCCCCGCCCAGAACAGGGTGCCCTGCAGAAAGAGCAGGGCCTCGGTGAGCAGGAGGCCTGAGGTGAACACCGAGAGCCCGATCCGCACCGGCAGGGCCGTGGACGTGAACCAGCCGCGCAACAGCGCCATGGCGAAGAGCATCAGGGTGATGGCCCCGAGCATGTTGAGGTGGATGAAGCCGATGACGTAGTTGCGGATGGTGAAGGCCATGATGGCCACCGGTGGGAAGGCCACAGCGGCCTGCATCACCACCTTGATGCCCATCACGATCAGCGCATAGGTGACGCAGCGCCACGCCCACAGCGGGGCCCGGTCCATCAGGAGGGCCTGGGAGCGACGGACGGCATGGCCCGTGCGCCATCCGGCCCACAATTGCAGCAGCACGGCCACCGAGTTGACGCCGATGATGCTCCAGTGCCGCTCGCTCCAGGCGATGGCGAGCGCGAAGCTCAGCACGGTGGACACCACCCATAGGCGCACGGTGAACGGGTCGAGCGGGGTGGGCGATCCCTGCTGCTCGGCCCAGCGCGACCACAGCGCCAGCGCGGCGAACCACGCCCAGCCGTTGAACTGGAAGTGCAGGAAGAACTGGATGCTCCAGTAATAGACCTCGGTGCCGAACAGCCTGGCCGCGAGCAAGGGGCCGATGGCCCAGACCCCGAGGGTGGACAGCACGAAGCCGCCCAGCGCCAGGCGTGCCAGCATGCGGCTTCCTTGAGCGGACCAGTTGCGCGTGGCGTTCCAGGCCTCGCGGACCAGGAGGTAGCTCGTGAGCATGTGCAGCGCCGAGGCCGTGATCGAGACCGGGCCATAGCCCTGGACGGGGAAGCTGAAAAGCATGCCGACCACCGCGGCCTGCGCGGACCACAGGAGCACGCGCCGTCTCCGCCATGTCCGTGCTTCGGGTGCATCGTCCAACAGGAAGACCATGAGGCCCAGGAAGACCCAGCCCAGCAGCGCCACGTGCGAGTGGGCATGCAGCAGCGGCTTGAACCGCACGAAGGGGATCTCCACGAGATAGATGGCCCGGAGCACACAGCCGATCAACGCCGCGACGAGCAGGTCGGCCAGGGCGATGCGATACCAGCGATATACGCTATCCATGAGGGGTGCGGCGAAAGGAGCGGCGAAGATCAGCCATTCCGTTGACCATCGTCATGTAGTGGACAATATTGTCCGATGAGCTTTGGCGGCGTCGCGGTGAATGCGAGCTTTGCCGCCACGAAACAACGGATGAACCCATGAACAATCCTCTGACCTCTTTCGCCGCCGCGATGGTGGCGATTTGCATGATGGCCGCCTGCGGAGGTGGCGATGCCGCCAGTTCGGGTCCTCCTGGTGCACCCACCTTGGAGAAGGAGACCTCGTCCTCGGAGGCCGCTAGCAGTTCGGGGAAGGCAAAGCTCTTGACCGCAGCGGACATCACCTTGGGCGACATCGACAACGGCATGGCGGAAAAAGGCAAGACGACCTACGATGTCAAATGCCAGGCCTGCCACAGCATGGGCGAGAACCGCGTGGTGGGGCCTGGCTGGAAGGGCATCGCCACCCGGCGCAAGCCCGAGTGGATCATGAACATGATCGTGAACACCGATGCCATGCTGGCCGAGGACCCTGAAGCACTGAGGCAACTGGAACAGTGCCTGGTGCGCATGCCCAACCAGAACCTGAGCATGGAAGAGGCCCGACAGATCCTCGAGTTCATGCGCACCCTTTGATCGACCACCCACCACAACCAGTTCCCATGAAACGCCCCTTGTTGTTCACCACAGGAACGATGACCCTCGCCGGGCTCGCCTTTGTCCTGGTCAATTCCCTGCCCGGCTGCCGACCCACCACCACGCAGACGGTCGTCACCGGTGATGCGGCCTCCAAGGTGTATGTGAAGCCCGGCACCCACGATGAGTTCTACAACTTCGTCAGTGGCGGATTCAGCGGCCAGTTGGCCATCTATGGGCTGCCGAGCGGACGCTTGCTCCGCGAGGTCCCCGTGTTCAGCCAGGACCCGGAGACGGGGTATGGCTACAGTGAGGAGACCAAGGGCATGCTGACGACCAGCGCCGGCTTCATCCCCTGGGACGACAGCCACCACCCCGAACTGAGCCAGACGGGTGCCGTTCCGGACGGGCGCTGGTGCTTCATCAATGGCAACAACACCCCGCGCATCGCCCTCATCGACCTGGGTACTTTCCGTACGCACAGCATCATCGAGATCCCCAACAGCGCCGGCAACCACAGTTCGCCGTTCAGCACGCCGAACACCGAGTACGTGATCGCCGGTACACGCTTCAGCGTGCCCATGGGCGACGATGCCCAGCGCGACGTGCCCATCAGCTCGTACAAGGAGAACTTCAAGGGCACGGTGTCCTTCATCAAGCCGGACAGCGTGGGGCGGATGAGCATCGCCTTCCAGATCCTCACCCCCGGTGTCAACTTCGATCTGGCCCGCACCGGAAAAGGCGCCAGCGACGGCTGGTTCTTCTTCAGCTGCTACAACACCGAACAAGCGTACAGCCTGCTGGAGGTGAACGCCAGCCAGCGCGACAAGGACTTCATCATGGCCGTGAACTGGAAGATGGCCGAGCAACTGGCCCGGGACGGCAAGGGCAAGCGCGCGCCCGGCAAGCACCACAGCAACTGGTGGAACGACCACACCCACAGCACCGAGAGCACCGTGTATGAGGATGTGCTGCAGCTCGATCCCAAGGAGCATCCCGGTCTGGTGTACTTCATGCCCTGCCCCAAGAGCCCGCACGGCTGCGACGTGAACCCGTCGGGCGAGTACATCGTCGGCAGCGGCAAGCTGGCCGCCCTCATCCCGGTCTTCTCCTTCAAGAAGATCCAGGAGGCCATCGCCAAGAACGATGTGGAAGGCGACTTCGCCGGCATTCCGGTGCTGAAGTACGAGAGCGTGCTGCACGGGGAGGTGAAGAAGCCCGGCCTCGGGCCCCTGCACACCGAGTTCGATGCCAACGGCAATGCCTACACCAGCTTCTTCGTCAGCAGCGAGATCGTGAAGTGGAACGTGGAGAAGCTCGAGGTGGTGGACCGCGTGCCCACCTACTACAGCATCGGTCACCTTTGTGTGCCCGGAGGCAACAGCGCCAAGCCCTGGGGCAAGTACGTGATCGCCTACAACAAGATCACCAAGGACCGGTACCTGCCCACGGGCCCCGAGCTTACGCAGAGCGCCCAGCTCTACAGCATCGAGGGCGACAAGATGGAGCTGCTGCTCGACTTCCCCACCACGGGTGAGCCGCACTACGCTCAGGCCTGTCCCGCTGATCTGGTGAAGCCGCGCGAGGTGAAGTTCTTCAGGATCGAGGACAACAAGCATCCTTACGTGGCCAAGGGTGAGAAGGAGACCCGCGTCGAGCGCAAAGGCAACGAGGTCCACGTGTGGATGACCAGCATCCGTTCGCACTTCGCGCCGGACAACATTGAAGGCGTGAGGCTCGGTGACGTGGTCTATTTCCACGTCACGAACCTGGAGCAGGACTGGGACGTGCCGCACGGCTTCGCCGTCAAGGGCGCCGCCAACGCCGAGCTGCTCATCATGCCCGGAGAGACCCAGACGCTCAAGTGGGTGCCAACGCGCGTGGGCGTGTGGCCGATGTACTGCACGGACTTCTGCTCGGCGCTCCACCAGGAGATGCAGGGCTACGTGCGCGTGTCGCCGGCCAACAGCACTGTGCCCTTGAAGGGCGAGACGATCTCGGTGGACGCCGGGGTCTGATACGGAACACGATGACGAGCGCCACCCTTCCACCGCCGATCAACGCGGCCTCCGGGAGGGTGGCGCCGTCATTACCGCCCCGACCCATGCGCTTGCATCCCCTGTCCCGCGTGCTGCTGGCCCTGGCCGCCCTCGCCCTCGGCCTCAACTTGGTGATGCCCATCTGGCGCATCGACCTGATGGCGCCCCAGTACCCTGAAGGCCTGTTCCTGCAGATCTACCATGACCGGTTCGCCGGCGACATCGACAAGATCAACGGGCTGAACCACTACATCGGCATGGCGCATATCAAGAACGAGATGTTCCCCGAGTTCGGCATCATGCGCTACGCCTTCTACCTCCTGATCGCCTGGGGGCTGGTCACCGCGGTGGCGGGCCGCCGCGGGGTGCTGCTCAGCTGGCTCTTCGCCATCGCCTCCTTCATCATCTGGGCGGTATGGGACATGTATGCATGGGGGTACAAGTACGCCCATGACCTGGATCCCCGCGCGGCGATCAAGGTGGAGGGCATGGCCTACCAGCCCCCGCTCATCGGCCACAAGCAACTGCTCAACTTCGATGCCTGGAGCACGCCCGACATCGGCGGATGGGTGCTGTTCATGAGCAGCGCCTTGGCCGCGATCATCTTTGCCGTGGAGTGGCGGCGGGCCCATCGCGCGGCCCGCAGCTTTTGAACCCATGCGAACGGCGGCGTCACTCGCTCTGCTCCTTCTTGCCGCCTGCGCTCCGGAGAGCCCCACGATCGATCTGGGGCGGGTGGAGTGCGCCCACTGCCGCATGAACGTGGTGGACGCGCGCTTCGCGGCCGCGTTGATCACCAAGGGCGGGCGCCAGTATAGCTTCGACGGACCGGAGTGCATGGTGCCGCATGTGGCCGCAGGCGCGATCGTCGAAGAACAGGTACGGGCCTGGTATGTGAGCGATTTCGTGCGCCCGGGCCGGTTGATCGAGGCCACTGCGGCCCACTATGCGCACGGCGAGGCCTATCGCAGCCCCATGCGCGGCGACGTGGCCGCCTTCGCCTCGGCGGCCGAACGTGATTCGGCCATCGCATCCTCCGGCGGCGAGCCTTGGGATTGGTCCACCGCCCGCCATCGCCTGGCCGAATGAGGCCCATGATCCCGCGCACTGTCCTTTTTCCGCTCTTTGCGATGCTGACGTGGTCGGCCTCGGCGCGTGTACACCTGTTCCGTGCCGCGAACGGCAGCCTGGCCGCCGTCATCGCCCGCGCCGCGGACGGGGACACCATCGTGGTGGACGGTACGGTGCGGGAAGGACCGGTCGTCATCGACCGGTCGGTCCGTCTGTTCGGGTTGCCCGGAGCGGAGATCGACGGCGGGGAGGTGGGGGAGGTCCTGATGATCACCGCGCCCGATGTCACGGTCCAGGGGTTCATCATCCGGGGCACACGCATCAGCAACTTGAACGACAATGCCGGCATCAAGGTGAACGGCGGCGCAAGGCCGGTGATCCGCGCCAACCGGCTCATCGGCTGCTTCTTCGCCATCTACCTCAGCGCCGTCCGAGGCGCCGTGGTCGAAGGCAACACGATCGAGGGCCATGCCAAGCGTGATGACCAGATGGGCAATGGCATCCATCTATGGAAATGCACCGAGGCCATCATCCGCCGGAACATCGTGCGCGACCACCGCGACGGCATCTACTTCGAGTTCGTCACCGATTCGCGCATCGAGGACAATCTCACGCATGGCAACGTGCGGTACGGGCTGCACTTCATGTTCAGCCATCGTGACAGCTACGAGCGGAACGTGTTCGTGGACAACGGCGCGGGCGTGGCGGTGATGTTCAGCCACCACATCGGCATGCGCAGGAACCGCTTCCTGCACAACCGGGGAGGTAGCGCCTACGGGCTCCTGTTGAAGGAGATCAACGACGGCGAGATCACGGACAATACGTTCACGGACAACACCACGGGCCTGATGGTGGACGGGTGCAACCGCATCAAGGCGGAGGGCAACACCTTCCGCACCAACGGATGGGCGCTTCGGCTGTTCGCCAACGCCACGGCCTGCACCTTCTCCGGCAACAGCTTCCAGGGCAACACGTTCGATGTGAGCACCAACGGCGACCTGAAACTGAACATCCTCGAAGCCAACTACTGGGACCGGCACATCGGCTATGACCTGGATCGCGACGGACATGGCGATGTGCCCCATCGCCCGGTCGGTTTCTTCGCCCTGCTGGTGGAGCGGGTGCCGTACGCGATCGTGTTCTCGCGCAGCCTGTTCGTGGTGCTGCTGGACCGCGCCGAGCGCGTGCTGCCGACGCTCTCCCCCGCGGACCTGAAGGATGACCGGCCCCTGATGCGCCCGCCCCATGGATAGCATCATCTTCAGCGGCGTGGGCAAGCGCTACCGGTCGCTATGGGCACTGCGGGATGTGGACGCCACGTTCCGCCAGGGCGAGGTGGTGATGGTCATCGGCCCCAACGGTTCGGGCAAGACCACGCTCATCAAATGCCTGCTCGGTCTGGTGCGTCCCACCACCGGGAGCATCCGGGTGGAGGGTCAGGTCATCGGACCGGACCCCGGTTATCGGCGATCCATCGGCTACATGCCTCAGATCTCGCAGTTCCCGCCATCGCTCACCATCGGCCAGCTGCTCGACATGATGCGCGATGTGCGCGGACTCACCCCGGCATCCGCGGATGACGGGCTGGTGGAGGAGCTGGGCCTCGCTCCCCAGCTGAACAAGCGCCTGGGTGCTCTTTCCGGCGGCACCATGCAGAAGGTGAGCGCCGTGCTGGCCTTCCGATCGCGGCCGCGCATCCTGGTGATGGACGAGCCCACCGCCGGGCTCGATCCGGTGAGCGCACGCACCGTGCTGGACCACGCGGCGGCGCTGCGCTCGGACGGCGGCACGGTCCTCATCACCTCGCACCTCATGGAAGAGGTGGAGGCTCTGGCCGATCGCATCGCCTACCTGCAGGAGGGCACCCTGCGATTCCTGCTTCCGTTGAACGACGTGCTGCAGCGCACAGGGGCCGACCGGCTGGCGCTGGCCCTGCCCAAGCTGTTGGCCGATCCCGTGTGATCATGGGCAAGGTGCTCTACTACACCCTGGTGGACCTGGCGCGGAACCGTTCCGTCGTCGCATTCACCGCACTGGTGCTCGCGGTGGCCGAAGGCCTCTTCCTCGTGGAGGCCGACCCGGTGAAGGCGCTCCTCAGCCTCGTGCAGGTGATGCTGGCGCTGGTGCCGCTGGTCTCGCTCATCCTTACAGTGGTCTACACCTACGACACGCACGAGTTCACGCAACTGCTCGCCGTACAGCCCATCGGGCGCCGGGCCATCCTCGGTGGGCGCATGGCGGCCATGGCACTGGCGCTCCTGGTGGCCCTGCTCTTCGGCCTCGGTCTTCCGCTCACCGTCCACGCACCGGGAACCACGTCCATGGTGCTGCTGGTCGCCGTGGTGCTGCTCGCCTGGGTGCACACGGCCCTGGGTACGCTGATCGCCTTGGTGCACCGCGACAAGGCCCGGGGGGTGGGTGTCGCCCTGATCACCTGGGCCGGGTTCGTCCTCGTGTATGATGCCCTGCTGATGGCCTTGCTCTTCGCCTTCAGCGACCGACCGATCGAACCACTGGTGCTGCCCATTGCGGCCCTCAACCCGATCGACCTCGCCCGCATCGCCATCATGATCCGGGTGGACCTGGCCGCCATGATGGGCTATAGCGGTGCGGTATACCAGCAGATGCTGGGTTCCGGTCCCGGGATCGCCGTGGCGCTCGCGCTCATGCTTGCCTGGATCGCATGGCCAACGCTGGCGGCCTTCCGTGTCTTCCGGCGCAAGGATCTTTGACGATGATCACCTTCAGTGTGCTGGTCCTCCACCTCCTGGGCGCATCGGTCCGGGTGGGCGGTCATCTCGTGTTACTGACGACCGCGCAGCCGCGGGCCATGCGCGAGCCGGATCCCGAGGTGCTGCTCCGGTTCGAACGACCCTACGAACGAATTGGCATTCCGGCCCTTGTCGTTCAGCTCCTCACGGGGCTCTGGTTGGCGCATCGCTTGGTCCCGGGCGTCCTTCCGGTTCGCGTTCGGCGATCCCGTGCAACGCATCGTGGCGCTCAAGCTGCTGCTCCTGGTCGGCACGGCGATCACAGGCGCCCACGCCCGCTTGCGCATCCTGCCCCGGCTCACTCCCGAACGGCGGCCCCAGCTCGCCTGGCATGTGGGCCTCGTCACCGCGATGGCCATCGCCCTGCTCATCTCCGGGGCGACCCTGGGCCGCGCGGAGACGCTGCTGACCGCACCCTGACAAGGATCATCCTTCCGACCGGACAAGGGTCAGTTGATGTCCGTGAATTACAGAGCAAGTTTGTCCGACACTAAACACCGACCATGAGCCTCCCCATCCCCTCCAAGAACGCGCTGGCGCTCGTCACCACCGTGCTGCTGGCCGCTTGCGGCGCACCCGATCCCGGTGCAGCGCCGCCCGCTGATGCGACCGCACCTCCGGCTGGTGGTCAGTCCACCGTGGTGGATGAACAATCGCAGAAGAACATCGTGGCCGTGGCCGTCGGCTCCAAGGACCATACGACCCTGGTGGCCGCGGTGAAGGCGGCCGAATACGTGGACGTATTGAGCAACGCCGGACCGTTCACCGTGTTCGCGCCGGTGAACGATGCGTTCGCCGCGCTGCCCGCAGGGACCGTCGAGGGCCTGCTGAAGCCCGAGAAGAAGGCTGACCTGCAGAACATCCTGGAGTACCATGTGTGGGTGGGCGTCCTCAAGCCCGAACAGCTCACCGACGGCAAGGTGTTGAACATGGTGAACCTCAAGAACGCCACGATCTCCCGCAAGGACGGCAAGCTCATGATCAACGATGCCACCGTGGTGGCCAGTGTGCCCACCAGCAACGGCATCATCCACGTGATCGACAAGGTGCTGCTGCCGGGTTGAACGAGCATCCGCATCACCCACCACAGGGGTGTTGGTGAAAGTCGGCATGGGCGCCCCGCAAGGGCGCTCATGCCGTTCCATGCGGCGTGTGGAGGTCGTATCTTGGATCGTTCACAACCGTGTTGATGATCGATCCCTCCGTCCTGATGGGCATCAGTTGGACGGGCGGCCGGGCCCGGCAGTTTTGGCGCCCTCATCACATGCCATGAACGATACCCTCGCCCTCCGCGCATCCCGCACCGTGCCCGTCGCCGTTCCATCATCCCCTGTCACCCCCGAGGAGGCCCTGGCGAACGCCCGCGCGGCCTTCCAAGGTGATGAGCTGGCGGCCACCACCTGGGTGAACAAGTATGCCCTCCGCGATGCGGCCGGCAACCTGGTGGAGGCCTCGCCGGCCGACATGCATCGGCGCATGGCCCGTGAGTTCGCGCGGATCGAGTCGCGGTATGCGCCTGTGCCAGCGGAGAAGCGTGCGTCGCTCTCCACCTACGGACAGGCGCGCGAACGCCTGGACGAACAACGCATCTTCTCCCTCTTCGACGGCTTCCGCGACGTGGTACCGCAGGGCAGCGTGATGGCCTCACTAGGCGATCCCTACCGCCTGGCCTCGCTGAGCAACTGCGTGGTGATCCCCTCGCCGCCGGACAGCTATGGTGGCATCTTCCACAACGACCAGCAGCTGGCCCAGCTCTTCAAACGTCGCTGTGGTGTGGGCTTCGACCTCAGCACCCTGCGCCCCTCCGGAGCGCCCGTAAGCAACGCCGCACGCACCAGCACCGGCGCCGTCAGTTTCATGGAACGCTTCAGCAACACGACGCGCGAAGTGGCCCAGAAGGGGAGGCGGGGCGCCCTGATGCTCACCATGGACATCGCACATCCGGACATCGAGCGCTTCATCACCATCAAGCAGGACCTCACCAAGGTCACAGGCGCCAACGTGAGCGTGCGTGTCAGCGACGAGTTCCTCCAGGCCGTGGAGGCCGATGCCGATTTCACCCTGCGCTGGCCCATCGACGCGAAGAAGCCCGTGGTGACCAAGGTGGTGAAGGCCCGCGAACTGTGGAACACGCTCATCACCTGCGCGCACGCCACCGCCGAGCCGGGCGTGATCTTCTGGGACCGCCAGCACCTGTACAGCACGAGCAGCGTGTACCCCGGCTTCCGCAACGAGAGCACCAACCCGTGCAGCGAGATCGCCATGCAGGGCGGGGACAGCTGCCGGCTCATCGCCATCAACCTGTACGGCTTCGTCAACGAACCCTTCACCCATCGCGCCTGGTTCGACCACGAGCGCTTCGCGTCGGTGACCTACGAGGCCCAGCGCCTGATGGACGACCTGGTGGACCTCGAGCTCGAGGCCGTGGACCGCATCCTGGCCAAGGTCGACGCCGACCCCGAACCCGACGAGCTGAAGCGCACAGAGCGCGAGACCTGGGAGCTGCTGCGCGACACCGGGAAGAAGGGCCGCCGCACCGGCCTGGGCTTCACCGGACTGGCCGATGCCCTCGCCGCGCTCAACCTGAAGTACGACAGCGAGGCCGCCATCGAGGCCGCCGAGGATATCCTCCGCACCAAGTGCCGCGCGGAGTTCGACAGCAGCATCGACATGGCCATCGAGCGCGGGGCCTTCGAGGGCTTCGCGCCCGCCGTGGAGCGCACGAGCGAGTTCACCGCCATGCTGGAAAAGGAGCTGCCCGAGGTGCACGACCGCATGATGCGCCACGGCCGCCGCAACATCAGTCTCAGCACCGTGGCACCCACCGGCACGCTCAGCCTGCTCACGCGCACCAGCAGCGGCATCGAGCCGGTGTACATGCTCGGCTACACGCGCCGACGCAAGGTGGTGCCCGGCGACCCCCACGCCACCGTCACCTTCACCGACGACCTGGGCGACCAGTGGGAGGAGTTCACGGTGCATCACCCGCGCGTGCTGGACTGGATGAAGGTGACCGGCAGGAGCGACCCCGACGGAAGCCCGTACCATGGCGCCACCGCCAACGACATCGACCGGCACAAGCGCATCCGCATGCAGGCCGTGGTCCAGAAGTACACCACACACAGCATCAGCAGCACCATCAACCTGCCAAGCACTGCGACCGTGGAGGAGGTGGGGGGCATCTACCTGGAAGCCTGGCACCACGGCCTGAAAGGCATCACGGTGTACCGGGATGGCAGTCGGAGCGGCGTGCTGGTGGCTGCGGACAAAGGCGAAGCAGCACCGACCCATGGGGTCGACCAGCCCCACCATACCACCCGCCCCGAACGATTGGAGGCCGATGTCCTCCGGTTCAACAACGAGACGGAACCCTGGCTGGCCGTGGTGGGCCTGTTGGACGGCAAGCCCTACGAGATCTTCACCGGCAAGGCCAACGGCGGCTTCGAACTGCCCAAGTGGGTGAGCAAGGGCTGGGTGGTGAAACGCAAGGACGCCAAGCGCGGCAAGAACATCTACGACCTGGAGTATGCCGACGCGGACGACTACCGCGTGACGGTACAGGGACTCAGCCGCACCTTCAACCCCGAGTTCTGGAACTACGCCATCCTGATCAGTGGGATGCTGCGCCAAGGCATGCCCTTGCCGAACGTGGTGGATGTGGTGACGAACCTGAACCTGTACGACGCCACCTTGAACACGTGGAAGAACGGCGTGGTGCGCGCGCTAACCCGTTACATCCCGGACGGCACCAAGGCCTCGGGCCGCAAGTGCCCCGAATGCGGCGATGCGGACGGCCTCTATTACGAGGAGGGCTGCTTGAAGTGCAAGAGCTGCGGGCAGAGCAAGTGCGGATAGGGGTGGAGTTCGGCTGTCGATCGTCATGTTCCGGACCCAGGGATAGGGACAAGTTTGTCCGTTAATGGACAGCGTGGACACCATGGCCCGGCCCGTGGGCCCGAACGCCAGTGGTCGCGAAGGAGCGTTCCATCCGCTGGCGGCGGAGATCCTGGAGTTGAAGCGTGCGAAACGTGCCGTGATCCTCGCGCACTATTATCAGACCGGCGACATACAAGCGCTGGCGGATCATGTCGGTGACAGTCTTGCGCTCGCACAGGCTGCGGAACGGACCGACGCACCGGTGATCCTGTTCTGTGGAGTACACTTCATGGCCGAGACGGCCAAGATCCTCAACCCCGGGCGGAAGGTGTTGCTGCCCGACCGGGCGGCGGGCTGCTCCCTGGCCGATTCCGCACCGGCCGGGAAGTTCCGGGACTTCATCGATGCGCATCCCGACCATGTGGTGGTGAGCTACATCAATTGCAGCGCGGAGGTGAAGGCGATGAGCGACATCATCTGTACCAGCAGCAACGCGGTGCGCGTGGTGAACAGCATTCCGACCGACCAGCCGATCATCTTCGCACCGGACCAGCATCTGGGAGCCTACGTGCAGCGCATCACCGGCAGGGAGATGCGCCTGTGGGACGGCAGTTGCGAGGTGCATGTCAACATCAGCATCGACAAGCTGAAGTTGCTGATGGGCAAGCATCCCCGCGCCAAGCTGATCGCCCATCCCGAATGTCCGGCGCACATCCTTCTGGAGGCCGACCATGTGGGCAGCACCAGTTCCCTGCTCGGATTCGTGAAGCGCGATCCGGGCACGGAGTTCATCGTGGCGACCGAAGCCGGCATCCTGTACAACATGAGGGCCGAGGTGCCGGGCAAGACACTGATCCCCGCCCCCGCCTTCGCCGACAACGAATGCGCCTGCAGTGAGTGCCCTTACATGAAGATGAACACGTTGGAGAAGGTACGTGATGCCTTGCTGTACGAGGAACCGGCGATCGTGCTCGATGAGGAGGTCCGTCGGCGGGCCCATCGCGCGCTTCGCCGAATGCTTGAACTGGGATGAGCTCGACGCTCGACGTGATCGTGGTGGGTGGCGGTATCGCCGGAATGACCTATGCCACGCAGATGGCGGACAAGGCCAGGCGGCGAGAGGTGCGGATCCGGATCCTGTCCAAGGCGGCCGTGCAGGTGAGCAGTTCCTTCCATGCCCAGGGTGGCGTCGCGGCGGTGATGCGTGCCGAGGATTCGTTCGAGGACCATGTGCGCGACACGCTCACCGTGGGCGAAGGCCGCAACGATGCCGATGTGGTGCGGCTCGTGGTGAAGCAGGGTCCCACCATGATCCGCGGGTTGATCGGGCTTGGTGCCCACTTCGACAAGGATCGCGGAGGAGCGCTCCAACTGGCGCGTGAGGGTGGTCATAGCGCTGCGCGCGTCGTGCACCATCGAGACCGCACGGGTGAGGAGATCGTTCGCGTCCTGCAGCAACGCGTCCGTGATACGCCAGTGATCGAACTGGTGATGGATCAACGTGTGCTCGACCTGCTTACGGAGGGTGATGGCGCGCACCGTCGCTGCATCGGCGTCCGCACCGTGGACCTCCGTACCGGTGATGTCATTGAGCATTTCGCCCATGCGGTGGTCCTGGCCACCGGCGGTGCGGGGCGATCGTTCGAGCACACCACGAATCCGCCCGGGGCCACGGGCGATGGCGTCGCCATGGGGATCCGGGCCGGAGCCCTGACGCGTGACATGGCCTTCGTCCAGTTCCACCCCACGGCCCTGTTCACCGGCGAACGGGGCACGGTCAGCCTGATCAGTGAAGCGGTCCGTGGCGCAGGCGCACGCCTGTTGACCGTCGACGGCCGCCCACTGATGGCCGGCATCCATCCCATGGGCGATCTGGCCCCTCGGAATGTCGTGGCACGCGCGATCCACCGGGAGATGATGCACACCGGTGCACGATACGTCCATCTGGACGTCAGCCCCATTGGGGTCGAACGGTTCTCCAGTGAGTTCCCGGGCATCGCCGCGGATTGCCGTGACGCGGGTCTGCTGCCCGGTCGCGACCTGTTGCCGGTGATGCCGGCAGCCCACTATCTCTGTGGCGGTCTCCGGACCGACAGTCGCGGAAGGACCTCCATCCATGGTCTGTATGCCTTGGGCGAATGCGCCTGCAGCGGCCTGCACGGAGCGGATCGCCTCGCTTCGAACTCGTTGTTGGAGGCCTTGGTCATTCCGGAGCGCGCGGCGGAGGCCACATGGGCGACGCCCGTGGAGCATGCTCCGTCCTCGTCATGCACCGTCGCCAGAGACCGGCTCGTGAAGCGGCCCGTGGAGATCGTCGGGCGGGCGATGGCGGCCCTCACCCATGCGATGAGCATGCATGTGGGCATTGTTCGGAGCCGCCAAGGGCTGGAGAGCGCCCTCCGCGTGATCAACTGCATCGACCGACAGGTCCGGCCCATCTGGATCCGTCGGCGCTGGTCCCCGGAGCTCCTTGACCTTCGCGACCTCCTTGAGGTCGCACGCGCGATGATCGGTGCGGCCCTGGACGAGCCGGTCAGCGTGGGCAGCCACTATGTGGAGGAATCGGAGCCCGATGACCGGCCGATGGTGCATCTCCCCGGGGCATCGGTCAACTAAGGTGGGCGGCCGGGGACCGGGGCGACCGCCGTGGGAGCGGTCCGGTCGTTGCCGGCTTCACCCTCATCGCGAAGCGGAGCACCATCCAGGCAATGGGAAACACGCCTCCGATGATGAAGAGCACGGCACCGATCCCTCGCAGCCAGGTCAAGCCCTCGAACACGGGTCCTGCGATGAACTCCTCGGACCGGGCGAACCACAGGCCCCGATCGAGCACGGCGTTCAGTTGGACAAGGCCTGCGGGCAGCAGGTCGAGCAGCACCATGAGCATCAGCCCCGCGTTCAGCGATCGGAATGCCCGGCGTACCGGACGACCGTCCCACGCCTCCGGCTCCACCAACAGCTTGCAGCAGAACAACAGGCCCGCCAAGGAAAGGTTGCCGTAGACCCCGAACAGCGCGGCATGGCCGTGGTTCACCGTGAGGTAGGTGCCGTGCTCGAAATAGTTCACGATGGGCAGGTTGATGATGAGGCCGAAGACGCCCGCGCCGAGGAAGTTCCAGAAGTTCACCGCCACGAGGAAGAGAAAGACCTCCGACTGACCGAAGGCCCAGACGGCGCCGTGGCCTTCCGCCTTCAGCCGCCGCATGCGGTTGAAGCGCCATGCCTCGAGCGTGAGCAGGATGAGCGGCACCACCTGCAGGGTGGAGAACACGCTGCCCAGCGCCATGGTGCCCACGGGCTTCGCGTTCCAGTAGAAGTTGTGCGAGATGCCCAGCAGACCGGAGCCGAGGAAGAGCAGCGTGGCGAGGTAGACCACGCGCACCACCGAGGCCTCCCCCACCAGCCCCATGCGCACCATGAGGTAGCCGACCACGATGGTGGTGAACACCTCGAAAAAGGCCTCCACCCACATGTGGATCACCGCCCAGCGCCACAGGTCGGCAATGACGAAGTTGGTGCGCGGCGTGGCCACGAAGCCCGACAGCAACAGCAGGCTGATGCACACCGTGGAGTACACGAGCCAGTTGGGCAGCGCCCACGGTTTGCCCTTCCGGAAGGCGGGTTTGCAGCCGAGGTAGAGGATCACCGCCCAGGTGACGAGGACCACGAGCAGCAGCCCTTGGAACAGGCGCCCGAACTCCACGAATTCCCAGCCCTGGTGGCCCAGCAACGACCAGTTGCTGCCGAAGAGCCCCATCGGGCCGGCGTAGGTGCCTACCAGGGTGCCGGCCACCAGCACGATGACCATCCAGAACAGCACGTTGGTAAGGCGGACCAGTCGCGGTATCTCGCGGCCGGCGATCATGGGGATGAGGAAGATGGAGACGCCGATCCAGCACGCGCTGATCCAGAACAGCGCCAGCGAAAGGTGCCAGCTGCGCGAGACCACCAGTGGCAGCAGACCGGAGACGTCGATCCCGGCGACGCGCAGGTAGTCGGTGAAAGCGGTGATGGTGATGGCGCCGCTGAGCACCTGCACCACGAAGACGAGCGCCGCAGCGAAGAAGAACTTGAAGGTGGCGCGTTGCAGCGGACCCGGCTGGAACGCGTTGACGAACGAAACGCTCATCTGCTCACCCGAACCGGCGGCAAGCTGTTCCTCGGACAGGCTGTCGAACTGCCCGTAGACATACAGCACGGTGCCGAGGCCGAGGATGAAGCCGAGCACGCCGATCACGCTCCACCACATCACGGGCCCGGTGGGGATGTTGCCCGCTTCGGTGTCGTACGGCCAGTTGTGGGTATAGCTGAAGGTCTCGCCGGGGCGTTGGGCGGCGCACACCCAGCCGCCCCAGAAGAAGAAGTCGCTCAGGGCGCGCAGTTCGGTGGGATCGGAAATGAAGCCCGGCGGCGGGAAGGAACCTGTCCTCGCATCGGTGGTGAAGCGCGCGAGCGTGTGCATGCGTAGCTGTTCCATGGCGTTCACCTGCGCGGCGTTCAGTGGAAGAACGCCTCGCTCCGCATCGTAGGCCGAAGCCTTCAGTTCGCGCTTCACGCGTTCGGCGATCGCCTGCTGCTCGAATTCGTCCGGCGGTACGTGCTGCGCGGCTTCACGAACGGCCGCATAGTGCTCGCGCATGAAGCCTGCGGTAAGGTGCAGCGCCTCGGCAGTGAAGTCCGGCCCTCGGCCCGCGCCGTCGCCGAACATGCTGCCGTACTCCATGAGCGCATACTTCAGGAAGACCTCCTGGCCATCGCGGATACGTTCACCCGTGACGACCACACTACCGTCGGGCCCGATCATGTCCGCGATAGGAGGCGCATCCGTGTAAGCCTGACGGGCGATCCAAGTGACCCCGGCGGCGCTCACGAGGAAGATCGCCAGCAGGGGGATCCACCAATTGCGCGGCTGCATCAGCCAGCGGAGCACCGGACGGTCGGTCATCGCGAGGCGAGCGGAGAACTGCCGACCGGCGTTGGTCGATCAACGCCGAGGGTTCATTGCACGCTCGCCGAAATTGCCCGGTGGCACCGCGGCTATCGCATGACAGGCATCAGGCTTGGACCGATCGAGGGGCGATCGACCGGAACAACGCTGCGAACGGTCCTCCGCGTCATGCGGATCGCCGTTCAGTAGAACACCTCCCCGTAGTGGTGCAGGTGCGTCCGCAAACTGTCCACATGCGCCTCGCTCGGCGTATCGGGCAGTCGCTTGATCATGCCCATCAGCGGCAGCAGGTAGGCATGCAATGCCTCATGGGCCTCACCATCCATCGTGCAACGCTCGAAGATCATGGCCAGGCGGGCGTCGAGGGAATCGCGCAACTGTATCCCGCTCAACCCGTTCCTGGACAGTCCTTCCACCAGTGCCTGCATGCTGCGGATGCCCTCCGTGGTCTCGGGGTTGGCCTGCCAGCGCAGGCTGTCGACCGCAGCGGTCGAGCTGTCATGCGCCGTTCCATCATGCTGATGCTCCAGCACCTTCCCGTCTCCACAGCCGAACAAGAGCACCGTAGCGATCAGCGCATTACCGGAGATCAAGCGCTCCTTCATGGAGCCAAAGTGAGTCCAGCGTCCAATGACCGCGCATGATGCTCGTCAGTCTTCGCAGTGGAACTCGGCCGGACCTTCGCCCTTGTGTCACAACCATCCTGCAGCCCGCATTCATTCCACATCCCGGTAATGGGGTTGGGCTATACGATCGATACGCCGCTGAAGGTGGCGCATCTCGGCATCTCGTCGGTCGTTTCCATCATCGAGGACGAACTGGTGGAGCGCATGCGTGAGCATCATTGTCGGCTGAGCGGCGAGCCGTTCGAAGAGATCAAAAAGCCCTCGCAAGACCATCGCGCGCGCCGGATCACCGCTTACCTCGACCTGTTGCAGCGGCTGGTGGACCGGAACACGGAGCGTGTGCGGCGCACGCCACTTGCATCCGGATCGGAGAGCGCCTTGTTTTTCGAGTTGCTGCCGCCGGGTTCCCCCGTGCAGGAGCGCTACCGTGAGGTGATGGCCATGGCGCCCGGGGCTGAACGAGAAGCCGCGGAGGAGGCGTTGCGCGCACGCATCACGCCGGGTGCGATCGATGTGAACATCATGGCCAAGATCGATCCCACGAATTACGGGCCGGATGGACTGCCCCTGCCCGACGAGTTCTGCGATGCCATGGCCGCCTTCCGCGGTTTCGCCAACAGCACGCTCCGCTCCGGGATCGTGCTCAGCGCGGGTTACAACCCCAGGTTGTACAACTACGTCGCGCAGTTCGCCGACTTCCTGCCCGATGCGGAAGGCCGGTTGCGCAAGCAGGTCATCCTCAAGGTGAGCGACCTGCGCTCAGCCCAGGTGCAGGGGAGGCTGCTCGCAAAGAAAGGCGTGTGGGTATCCGAGTTCCGGATCGAATCGGGCCTCAACTGCGGCGGGCATGCCTTTGCGACGGATGGCTTGTTGATGGGACCGATCCTGCAGGACTTCGCCGATCACCGCAGTGCACTGGCCCAGGAACTGTTCACCACCTGCAACGAGATGCTGGCAGGTCTGGGAAAGCAGGGGTTCCGTGAACAGCCTCCGCAACGCGTCACCGCCCAAGGTGGCATCGGCACCGCCGCGGAGGACCGCTTCCTTCTCGAGCACTACGGGGTGGACGGCACCGGGTGGGGCAGTCCCTTCCTGCTGGTCCCCGAGGTCACCAACGTGGACGATGCCACCCTGCAGCAGCTCACCCACGCGCGTCCCGAGGACTTCTTCCTCAGCAACGCTTCGCCGCTGGGCGTGCCTTTCCACAACTTCCGACCGAGCAGCTCCGAGCAGCAGCGGAAGTCCCGTCTTGCCAAAGGGAGACCGGGTGGGCCTTGCTACAAGGATTTCCTCAGCAGCAACACCGAGTTCACCGAGCGACCGATCTGCACGGCCTCGCGCCAGTACCAGCACCTCAAGCTGCAGCAACTGCGCGCCACCATCACCGATCCCATCGCGCTGGCCCGCGAAGAGGCGGCCGTCACCGACAGGGATTGCCTGTGCGAAGGCCTGGGCGCCGGTGCGCTGTTGAAGGCCGGACTTTCCCCGGCCCACAAGCTGGAGGCCGTGGCCATCTGCCCGGGGCCCAACACGGCGTACTTCAGCAAGGTGGTGTCCTTGCGCACCATGGTCGACCACATCTACGGGCGCACCGACCTGCTGGCCGGTGTGGAGCGCCCCCACATGTTCATCAAGGAACTGGGCTTGTACGTGGACCACTACAAGCGTGAGCTGGAACGCTGCGCCAACGAGATGAACGCGAAGCAGCGCCGCCGCCTCAGCACCTTCCGGGACAACCTGCTGGAAGGCATCCGGCACTATGGCGGTCTGGTGCAGACCGCCTTCGCTGACGCGGCAGCGGATGCCGAACGGTTCAGGACCGCGTTGGAGCATCAGGCCGAGGAGTTACGAACGCTGCTCCTTCCCGAGGCCCGACCTGTGGTGTGAGAATGACCGAACACGAACGATACACGATGCGCAAGACATCCTGGGCGGAGCCCTTCAAGATCAAGATGGTCGAACCGCTTTTCATGACCACGCGTGAACAGCGCGTGAAGGCGATCGAAGAAGCGGGTCATAACACCTTCCTGCTACCCTCCGAGCTGGTCTACATCGACCTGCTCACGGACAGCGGCACAAGCGCCATGAGCGACCGCCAGTGGGCCGGGCTCATGCTGGGTGATGAAGCGTACGCCGGCAGCCGCAACTACTACCACCTGGAGGAGTCCGTGCGCAAGTACTACGGCTACAAGTACCTCATCCCCACCCACCAGGGGCGCGGTGCGGAGAACATCCTCTCACAGATCCTCATCAAGCCCGGCGACATCGTGCCCGGCAACATGTACTTCACCACCACCAAGCTCCACCAGGAACTGGCGGGCGGCAGCTTCGTGGACATCATCGTGGACGAGGCCCACGACCCGAAGAGCGACTTCCCCTTCAAGGGCAACGTGGACCTCGCCAAGCTGCAGCGCGTCATCGACGAACACGGCGCGACAAAGATCCCCTATGTCTCCATCGCCACCACGGTGAACATGGCCGGCGGGCAGCCCATCTCGCTCGCCAACTTGAAGGCACTGCGCGAACTGACGAGCAGGCACGGCATCCGCATCATCCACGACATGACGCGCGTGGCCGAGAACGCCTACATGATCCAGCAGCTGGAGGAGGGGCAGGGCGGCCGCAGCGTGGCGGAGCTCGTGCTGGAGATCTGCTCGCTCACCGACGGCGCCACCATGAGCGCGAAGAAGGACGCGCTGGTGAACATCGGCGGCTTCATGGCCACGAACGAGTGGGACGTGTTCGAGGAGGCGCGCAACCTGGTGGTGATCTATGAGGGCCTGCACACCTATGGTGGCCTTGCCGGTCGCGACATGGAGGCCATGGCCATCGGCATCGAAGAGAGCGTGCAGGACGACCACATCCGTGCGCGGGTGGGACAGGTGTTCTACCTCGGACAGAAGCTCATCGACATGGGCATCCCCATTGTACGGCCCGTAGGCACGCATGGCATCTTCCTCGATGCGAAGGCCTTCCTGCCACACTTACCGCAGACCGCCTTCCCTGCGCAGGCCCTCGCCGCCGAGCTTTATGTCGACAGCGGTGTGCGCGCCATGGAGCGCGGCATCGTCAGCGCTGGCCGCGACAAGACCACCGGCGATCACTGCTACCCCGAACTGGAACTGGTGCGGCTCACCATCCCCCGCCGCGTGTACACCCAGGCCCATATGGACGTTGTGGCCGAAAGCGTGCAACGCGTGTACGAACGCCGCAGCAACATCACCGGCTTGAAGATGACCTACGAGCCGAAGTACTTGCGCTTCTTCCAAGCGCGGTTCGAGCCGTTGCCCGCATGAAACACCGCACCATCATCGAGCCCTTCCGCATCAAGAGCGTCGAGCCCATCGGCATCAGTACGGAAGCGGAGCGCGTGGAGCAGCTGAGGGCAGCGCACTACAACCCCTTCCTGCTGCGCTCGCGCGACGTGATCATCGACCTGATGACCGACAGCGGCACCAGCGCCATGAGCGCGCACCAATGGGCCGGCGTGATGGAGGGCGACGAGGCGTACGCGGGCTCCCGCTCGTGGGAGCGCATGCAGCAGGCCGTGCAGGAACTCACCGGCATGGACCACGTGCTGCCCACGCACCAGGGCCGCGCCGCGGAGCGCATCATCTATGGCCACCTCGGCGGGCCGGGCAAGGTCTTCATCAGCAACACGCACTTCGATACCACGCGCGCCAACATCGAGTTCACCGGTGCCACCGCGATAGACATCCCCATCGCCGAGGGCAGGGACCCCGCGCGGGAACATCCCTTCAAGGGCAACATGGACGTGGCCGCGCTGGAAGCGTTGTTGGATCAGCACAAGGACCACATCGGCGCGGTGATCCTCACCGTGACGAACAACAGTGGGGGCGGCCAGCCGGTGAGCATGCGCAATGCGGTGGAGGTCGCAGCGGCCTGTCGCAAGCACGGCGCGCTCTTCCTGCTCGACTGCTGCCGGATCGCCGAGAACAGCTGGTTCGTGAAGCATCGCGAGGAAGGCATGGAAGGCCTCGCCTACCACCACATCGCGCAGCGCATGTTCTCCCTGGCCGATGGCGCGGTGATGAGCGCGAAGAAGGACGCACTGGTGAACATGGGCGGCTTCCTCGCCCTGCGCGACGGCGCGCTGGCGGAGGCCTGCACCAACCTGCTGATCATCACCGAGGGCTTCACCACCTACGGCGGGCTCAGCGGCCGCGACATGGAGGCCATCGCCACCGGTCTTGAAGAAGTGTTCGATCCACACTACCTCGACTACCGCATTCGCAGCACCACATTCGTGGGCGAGAAGCTGCATGCGCTGGGCGTACCTCTCATGCGCCCCATCGGCGGCCACGCGGTGTACATCGATGCCAAGGCCCTCTATCCGCACATCCCGCCGCCGCAGTACCCCGGCCAGGCCCTCGTGTGCGAGCTGTACAAGCTGGGCGGCATCCGCAGCGTGGAGATCGGCTCCGTCATGTTCGGCACCTACCTGCCCGATGGCTCGCTGAAACCCTCACCCATGGAGCTCGTGCGCCTCGCCATCCCGCGCCGCGTATACACCCAAAGCCACATGGAGTACGTGGCCGAGACCTTCGAGGAGATCATGCGCACGCGGGAAAAGGTTCGCGGCTATCGCATCATCAAGGAACCGAAGTTCCTCCGGCATTTCACGGCGCATTTCGAGCCGCTCTAGAAGTCCCGCATGCCGGAGGCAGCGGTTCGTTGCCAGCATCCTCCGCATGCCCGTGCACCGCGCCGCGCGCACCGATCGGCGCCCTCCTGCGCGCACGGTGATCGGATTGCGGAATCGCTCCGATGCCGTGCTGGCCTCGCGACCTGCATCGAGGTCCAGCCTCACATCCTCCCTCCCTGTTCCCCCACGACCTGTACGACGGGCTCCATGGTCACGCTGGTGTGCGTGGAATTCGAGATCAAGCAGGCGGCTTTGGCTTTCTCCAGGATCCGCAGGCCCTTCTCGCGTTCCTGTTCATCGCCAATGCGCGGCACGGGCTTGAGCACGATGGCGGTCATACGGAACTTGCCCTCCTCCTTGTCCAGGATGCCTTCCGCATCAGCGCGCAATCCCAAGAAGTTGAACTTGGAGTACTCGGCGATGGCCAGGAAGGTGGTCATGAAGCAGGAGACGGCGGAGGCGGTATAGAGGTGCTCAGGCGATCATTTCTCCGGCACGCCACCAGGGAATTGCGGCGGGGTGACCACTTCGAGCGAGCCGGGGATCTCCGGCGAGGTGAGGCGGCCTTGGCGTCCCTGTTCCCAAGTCACGGAAACGTTGTAGCTGTGCGTGCTCATGTGCTTGTGGCGATCTCGGTTGGCGTGATATGGCAGGGGGGGGTAAGGACAGCTTGCGCTGAGGGGTCGAGAGGAGCGCGGAGCGGAAAACACCGAGGCCGCTCATGGAGCCGCTGGAGGATCGCTTCACGCATGCGGTTCGATATCGGCTCTTCCATGATCCTCGCCAGGCACTTCAGACCATCACATGCTGTCGATCACGCGCTGCAGGGCCTCGCGCACGCGTGCGGCCACCTGTGCGATAGCGGGGTTGCCCATCGCGCCCATGGCGGCTACGGGGTCGATCGCGGCCACCTCGTGGCTCCCATCGGGCAACTGGCGCAGCGTGACGTTGCAGGGCAGCATGGTGCTGATATGCGGATCGATGCCGAGCACCTCAAAGGCGAAATGTGGGTTGCAGGCGCCCAGGATCAGGTGAGGTTCCACGTCCTTTTCCAGCTTCTTCTTCATGGTGGCCCGGACGTCGATCTCGGTGAGCACGCCGAAGCCCTCCTTGGCCAGCGCGCCGGTGATGCGATCCTTCAGAGCGGCCATGTCGGTATCGGCCACATGGCGGGACATGAAGTAGCTCGTGGTGGTGTTCATGCGATGGCCGTGTTGTCGTCGCTGCAAAGGTCCCTTATCCAGTGCTCCATTTCGGCGATGTGCGTCGCATGCCGGGGGCGAAGCCGCGCAGGTGCGGAGGAAGCCAGAGGCCGCCTTCGCACACGAAGGCGGCCTCTGACGGGCTGGCCGCTGATCCGGCGGCGCGGTGCTCAGTGGTTGCGCGCGCGGTGGCCCATGTGCCAGGCCTGCGCGTTGCGGATGTGGCGTCGGTTCCAGTTCCAGATCACCAGCTGGTAGCCGCGCCAGATGTAGTCGATGGGTGCCACCAGGAAGTGCATGAAGCGCGTGAAGGGGATGATGGCGATGATGAAATAGGCCGAGAAGATGTGGATCTTCACGGTCCAAGGCATGGCGCTCACCGCCGCGATGTCGGGATTAAGGGCGAAGAGCGAGCGTAGGTACGGCGTGAGGGCGGAAGCGAACCAAGAGGAGCCCCAGCGGTCGAAGTAGGCCACGGCCAGACCGGTGATGATCTGCGTCACCAGCACGACGTACACCAGCATGTCCATCTTATTGGTCACCATCAGCACGCGGCGGCTGCTGAAGCGGCGACGCATTAGCAGCACCAGGCCCAGCAGGGCGGACAGCCCGAAGGCGAAAGCGGACATCTCCAGGATCATGAGCCGTACTGGTGATCCGTTCCAGGCGATCACCGAAGCCGGGAAAAGGAAGGCGATGAGGTGCCCGAAGAAGAGGAAGAGCAAGCCGTAGTGGAAGGGCTGGCTGCCCCAGAAGAGCTTCTTGCGCTCCAGGAAATTGCTGGAGAGCGACGACACCTGGAAGCCTCGGTTGGTGTAGCGGTAAATGGAGCCGATGAGGAAGATGATCAGTGCCAGGTAGGGCAGGACCAGGAAGCTGAACGTGTTGAGCACGGGAATGTTCCCTTCCCAGCCCGTCTTCAGGCCGTAGGTGACGGCGATGGCCACGCCGAGCATGATGAAGAAGACTTGCGGATAGTTGGTGGGCTGTTCGCCCACCATGGGTCCCAGTTCAGCGGCCATGCGCCTCGCGCGCAGGATGATGGGCAGCCCGAAGATCAGGAAGAGGGCCACGAGGAAGAGCACGACCAAGGTCACGAGGTCCTTTGAAGGGTCCATTTGAAGCAAAAGCATGGCTCAGGCGGATTTTTGCTGGGGTTGTGTATGGGTGGCGCAGGTGCCGCAGGAGGCGGCGCCGGAGAGGAAGGCCTGGGACATGGAGGGTCCCTGCACCGTCTTCTCCTCGAATTCGACGAGCAAGAGCTGCAGCAGGGCCTGCAGCACGTTGGCGTACACGTTCTGGTCAGGCCGTCCCTGCAGGATGATGGCGTTGTGCTTGCGCTCCAGCATTCGCTCGCGCAGCGCCATGCGCGAGCTCTCGAACTCCACGAGCATCTTGCGCAGGGCGGGGATCATCACACGGCCGCATAGGTCGTTCACCAGCTGCCGGTCCTTCAGCAGGGGCAGCAGGTTCAGCACGTTCACCAGGTTGTCGGGCAGTTCGTCGCCGCATTCGTTGCCGGCCTGCGCCTGCTCGCGCTTCATGTTCACCAGGAACTCGCCGCGCTTATAGTCTTCGCCGAAGATCACGAAGCCAAGGTCCAAGTAGCAGATGGCCTGTATGTGAAAGGTGCGGGTGTACACCTCCTCTTGGTCGTGCAGCGGTGTGGCTGCCACCCATTGGGCGAAAGGCTCCAAGGTGTTCTCAGCTGCCGGGCAATAATGGCGCAGCATGACGCAACAGGCGTCCACGGCCTTGTGCAGGTCCGCACCGGGGTAGGCCACCAGCGGGGCGAAGAGCTTGTATTTGGCCAGGTCGTCCATGGCTCAGATGCCGCGTGCCGGGCGCATTTTGAAGCCGAAGCCGGTCTCGCCCTTGGCATCGGCGGTGGCCTCCATCATCTCGATGCTCTCCTCGCGGTGCGCGGGCGGGATCACGAAGCGCTCGTTGAAGGTGGCCAGGCTGGTGAGGCGGAAGATGGCATCGGCCTCTGAGCCGCTCGTGCGGCCGTTGCTCAGCGCTTCTTCCACTTCCTCCTTGGGCAGGTCGCCCACGGTGGCATCGCGGCGGTGGATCTTCACGGCGAGCAGCTTGCGCAGCACGTTGCGCACTTTCTCCTCATCGCCTGCGGTGAAGAGGCTGGCGAGGTATTTCATCGGAAGACGTGCGGTCTCCACACCGCCCCAGAGGCTCTTGGTGGTGCTGTCGTACACGCCGTCGGCGTCCACGCTGGCCATGGCGGGCAGCATGGGCGGCACGTAGAACAGGTTAGGGATGGTGCGGAACTCCGGGTGCAGCGGCAGCGCGATGCCCCACTCCTTCACGAACTTGTACACCGGGCTGAGCTGCGCGGCGCGGAGGGTGCTCTCGGCCACGCCGTTGGCGCGCGCGGCGGCCATCACGTTCTCATCGAAGGGGTCCAGGTACATGCCCAGTTGCAGGTCCAACAGGTTCTTCTCGTCGGCGCTGGCGACCTCGTGAATGCGGTCGGCATCGTAGAGCATCACGCCGAGGTAGCGGATGCGGCCCACGCAGCTGTGCATGCAGGCAGGCGCCTGTCCGCTTTCCAGGCGGGGATAGCACAGGATGCACTTCTCGCTCTTGCCGGTGTTCCAGTTGTAGTAGCTCTTCTTGTAGGGGCAGGCGGTCACGCACATGCGCCAGGCGCGGCAACGCTCCTGGTTGATCAGCACCACGCCGTCCTCGCCGCGCTTGTAAAGGGCGCCCGAAGGGCAGCTGCCCACGCAGGCCGGGTTGAGGCAGTGGTTGCAGATGCGCGGCAGGTAGTGGAAGGTCATGCGCTCCAACTGGAACAGGCTCTCCTGCTCGGCGGGGCTCAGGTCCTTGAAGTTCACGTCCTGCCGGGCGTAGTCGGGCGATCCGCCCATGTCATCGTCCCAGTTCGGGCCGGCCTGCACGTCCATGGGCTCACCGGTCACCAGCGAAACGGCGCGCGCGGTGGGCTGGTCGTCGCCTTCGGGCGCGGTGAAGAGGTCGCTGTACTTGTAGGTCCAAGGCTCGTAGTAGTCCTCCAGCACCGGCATGGCCGGGTTGTGGAAGATGTTCTTGAGGCCCTTGAGCTTGCCGGCGCCACGCAGCGAAACGCTGTTGCCATCCTTCACCCAGCCGCCTTGATAAATGTCCTGGTTCTCCCATTTGGTGGGATAACCCGTGCCGGGTTTGGTCTCCACGTTGTTCCACCACATGTATTCTGCGCCTCTGCGGTCGGTCCAGATGTTCTTGCAGGCGACGGAACAGGTGTGGCACCCGATGCACTTATCGAGGTGGAACACCATGGATACCTGTGATCTGACGTTCATCGTCGTAGTGTTTGCGGGTTATCAGAATTCGACCTTGTCCATTTTGCGCACCAGGACATGGGTGTCGCGGTTCACGCCCACGGGGCCCCAGTAGTTGAAGTGGTAGCTGAACTGTCCGTAGCCGCCCACCAACAGATTGGGTTTGAGATGCACGCGGGTGAAGCTGTTGTGGCCCCCGGCACGGCGCCCGCCGCGGATCTGCGATTTGGGCACGGTGTAGGTGCGCTCCGGGCTGTGGTACACGATGCACACACCACGGGGTATGCGCGCGCTGACGCACGCACGGGTGCAGTACACGCCGTGGTCGTTGTACACCTCCACCCAGTCGTTGTCCTTGATCCCGATGGCCTTGGCGTCCTCCTCACTGATCCAGCAGGGCTCCATGCCGCGCGAGAGGGTGAGCATGCGCAGGGTGTCTCCATACGTGCTGTGAATGTGCCACTTCCCGTGGGGGGTCAGCACGTTCAGCATCTTGGCCTTTCCATCGTTCACCGTCTTGCGCAGGTCTCCGTACACCTGTGGCGTTGGAGAAGGCTTGTAGGTGGGCAGGTGCTCGCCGAACATGATGTAGCCGTCGTGGTCCAGGTAGAAGTGCTGGCGGCCGGTGAGGGTGCGCCAGGGGATCAGTTTGTCCACATTGTAGGTGTAGGCGCAGTAGGCGCGGCCGTTGTTCATCAAGCCGCTCCACAAGGGCGACGTGTTGTAGCGGCGGGGCTGCGCCTGCAGATCCTTGTAGTCGATGCGCACGTCGGCGCTGCCCTCGCCCAGGTCGGCCAGTGCCAAGCCGCTCTTCACCTCCATGTTCTTGTAGGCGCGCAGGTTCAGCTTGCCGTTGGTGAGTGTGCTCAGGCTGAGCACTGCGTTGCAGGCCTCCACGTCCTCGCGCACGCTGGGCAGGTGCTTGCCATTGTACTTGTAGAGGTGGCGCTTGTCCTCCAGCATCTCCTTGTACACGTCGTCGGCCATGAAGCTGTTGCCGTGGGCTCCGAGGGTGCTGGTCAACAGCCGCTCGCCCAGGCTCACGTACTTGTCGTACACCTTGGTGTAGTCGCGCTCCACCAGCACCATCTTGTGCATGGTCTTGCCGGGTATGGGCTCGCACTCGCCCTTGGCCCAGTCCTTCATGGTGGGCTGCGTCACTTCATCAGCACTATCGTGCTGCAGAGGCACGTTCACCAGATCGGTCACCGGGGTGGGCAGGTAGTGCTTGGCCAGCGCGCTCACCTTCTTGGCGATGGCCTGGAAGATCTGCCAGTCGGTCTTGGCCTCCCATACGGGCGCCACGGCCTCGCTCAGCGGGTGGATGAAGCTGTGCAGGTCGGTGCTGTTCAGGTCGGCCTTCTCGTACCACGATGCTGTTGGCAGCACGATGTCGGAGTAGAGCGCCGAGGTGTCCATGCGGAAGTTGATGTCCACCACCAGGTCCATCTTGCCCGAGGGCGCGCTCTCGCGGTACACGATGTCCTCCACCATGGGGCCGGCCACCTCGTCGGCGATGTCATTGTGGTGGGTGCCCAAGTAGTGGTTGAGCATGTACTCGTGGCCCTTGGCGGAGCTCATCAGGGCATTGCCGCGCCAGATGAACCAGTTGCGCGGGAAGTTCACCGGATCGTCGGGGTCAACCACGCTGTGCAGGAGCTGCTTGCTCTTGAGCTGCTCCACCACGTAGCTCTTCACCTCGTCCTCGCTGGAAGCACCGGCTGCGCGGGCCTCCTTCACGATGTCCAGATTGCTCTTGTTGAACTGCGGGTAGAAGGGCATCCAGCCGTTGCGAACGCTCATCACCACCCAATCGGCGGTGTGCCTGCGGGCCCTGGGGTCGCAATCATCGGGCAGGCTGTTGTAGTCCGCTTGGTTGTTGTCGTAGCGCCATTGGTCGCTGTTGATGTAGTGCCAGATGGGTGCCTGCTGCAGGCGGTTGGCGGCCTGCCAGTCCTTGGCGGCCATGATGGTGCCCCAGCTATCCACCGGTGCCAGCTTCTCCTGGCCCACGTAGTGGTTCATGCCGCCGCCGTTCTTGCCGTTGCAGCCGGTGAGCATCTGCGCCATGATGCTGGCGCGGTACATGAGGTTGCCGTGGAACCAGTGGTTGATGGCGGCGCCCACGATCACCATGCACTTGCCATCGGTGGCCTCGGCGGTGCCGGCCCATTCGCGGGCGAACTTGATCACCGTCTTGCGCCCAACGCCGGTGAAGATCTCCTGCCAGGCTGGGGTGTAGGCCTGCTGCTTGTCGTCGTAGCTGGCGGGGTACTCGCCGGGCAGGCCGCGGCCCACGCCGTACTGTCCCATGATCAGGTCGTAAATGGTCACCACCGGCACGCGGCGGCCGTCGTGGGTGCCCACATAGCGCACGGGCACCCCGCGCATGGCCTTCTTATCGAGTCCGAACTCGGTGAACTCCACCTGCAGCACTTCATCATGCTTCGTCAGGAAGGAGAGCGCGGGATCGTAGGTGGTGTTGTCCTCACCGTCCTCGTACTTGAGGTTCCAGTTGCCCTGCTTCTTGTCCCAGCGGTAGCCCATGGTGCCCTTGGGGCTCTTCAGTTCACCGGTGGCCTCGTCGGCGCAGAGGAACTTCCAATCGCCGTTGGCGATGCCCTTGTACTTGGCGAGCTGATCGGCGCGCAGCATGCGGCCGGGCTTGAAGCCCTTGCCAGTCTGCTCGAGCTCCACCAGCAGGGTGCTGTCGGTGTAGCGCTTCACGTACTCGTGGAAATAGGGCGTGCGCTTGTCCACGTGCCATTCCTTGAGGATCACATGGGTGACGGCCATCCAGAAGGCGCCGTCGCTGCCGGCGTGGCAGGGGATCCACTGGTCGGCGTGCTTGGCCACCATGCTGAAGTCGGGCGACATCACCACGGTCTTGGTGCCGTTGTGGCGAGACTCGCTGAAGAAGTGGATGTCCGGCGTGCGGGTCATGCCCAGATTGGCGCCCATGCTCACGCAGAACTTCGAGTTGTACCAATCGGCGCTCTCGCACACGTCGGTCTGCTCGCCCCAGATCTCGGGGTAGGCGCAGGGCAGGTCGCAGTACCAATCGTAGAAGCTCAGGTTCACGCCGCCCATCAATTGCAGGTAGCGGGCGCCAGCGGCATAGCTCAGCATGCTCATGGCCGGGATCGGCGAGAAGCCGATGATGCGGTCTGGCCCGTACTTCTTGATGGTGTGGATGTTGGCCGAGGCGATCAGCTCGAGCACCTCGTCCCAATGCACGCGGCGGAAACCGCCCTTGCCCCGCGCGCGCTGGTAGCGCTTGCGTTTCTCGGGGTCGTTCTGCAGGTTGGCCCAGGCCTGCACCGGGTCGCCCTTGGTCTTCTCCTTCTCGGCCTTGAACAGGTCGAGCAGGGCGCCGCGCATCAGCGGGTACTTCACGCGGATGGGGCTGTAGAGGTACCAGCTGTAGCTGATGCCTCGCTGGCAGCCGCGGGGCTCGTAGGGCGGCAGGCCCTCTTCCAGCAGCGGGTAGTCCAAGGCCTGCATTTCCCACACTACGATGCCATCCTTCACATGGATGTTCCAAGAGCAGCCACCGGTGCAGTTCACGCCGTGGGTGCTGCGCACCACTTTATCGTATTGCCAGCGGTTGCGGTAGAACTCCTCCCACTGCCGCGTCTTCGGCGAAATGATGTCCTCGATCCAGCTCATGAGCGTGTCGTTAATGGATGGGTTGTCAGATGGACCGGATTTGCCTGTCCAGGATGTCTTGCTTCACTGAGCCTTTGAGGCGGTTGCGCCAATGCAGGCCGATCAAGGCCAGGATCACCAGCAGGCCGCCCCCGCCGAACACGGCGTACGGCAACGCCGCCAACTGCACCGGTGCCTTACCGCTTTCCAGATGGGCCTGCTCCATGAAGGCCGCCAGTTGATGGATCTCCGCCTCGGTGAGGGGCGCGTTGCCATAAGTGCTGGCCATGGCCGGGAAGGGCGGTGCGTTGAGGATGCCCGCTACGCCCGCGTGGCCCATGCGGCCGAAAGCACCAGTAAGGTCCTTGGCAAGAGCGCCGCCGACCATGAGCGAGGTGTGCGTCACGTTGTGGCAGCTGATGCAGGCCGCGCCCCCTGCGCTGAAGGCCGTTCGGCCGCTGAAGAGGTCACGCCCGCCCAAGCGGTCGGCATCGGTGTACACGATGGGTGCATCCGCTTCGGCCGGAACGGCAGCGCCGGAATCGGCTACGGCGACCGGCTTGCCTTGGGTGGCGATGTATTCCAGGATCAGGTCGATATCCCCCGCGGCCAATGCGATGTCGGTCATGATCAGCTCATTGTTCTCCTTGAAGACCGCCACGGCATCCGGGTCGCCGCGCTTGATCATGGTCTGCGAGCTCTTGATGAACTCGTGCAGCCACTCCTTGCTGCGCTTCTCGGTGACGCCGGTGAGGTCCGGCCCCACCAACCGCTTGCCTAGCTTATGGCAGGCCGAGCAGTTCTGCTTGAAGAGGGTCTCGCCATCCTGGGCATTGACCTGCAAGGCCGCGAAGACCATCAGGACGATGGCCGTTCGCAGGAGATGTGTGAAGGATCGCATGGCTTGTTCGCGTGGTTCGTTCTAAGTTGCCGCCCCGCCGATACTCGGCTTCGTGCGTTGCAATGTTCCGGGCTGCCGCCGAGTTGAAATATGACTTGCATCATCTAGTGCGGCATGCCGGCTCAAGTGCATCGGAACGCCGCGATCGCCGCGGGCTGGAGCCCGTGCATACGGATCGACCGCTTCGTTGAGGGCGCCGGGCCAAGCGCCTGCTCGCTGTGCAGATCCGCGCATCGTCACGTTGCATTCCACTTCCTTGGTGCGCCGCTCAAGGCCCTGCTGGTCCACCGAGCGCGCTGGAAGGACCGGCAGGCGTGGGGTGCGCTGCCGTTGACGGGCCCCGGGCACGCGCTGGGCGATCCTCGATACCCGGCTAATGGGAGGATGATGGTCATCAGGGATGGCCAGATCCAACCGCTGTACAATTGCAGCGTTGTACCCCTGATGTCATAACGCCATGTCGATCCACAAGCAAGTGGAGGTGCGCAGCCGCATCTGGATCACCCGGAAAGGGCGGTCCTACCTCGGAAGCGGGCGCGTTGAACTGCTGGAGCGCATCGGAGAGACGGGCAGCATCAGTGAGGCGGCACGTCAGCTTCGCATCAGTTACAAGAAAGCCTGGGAGATGGTGGAGGCCATGAACGCGTTGGCGCCGCGCCCTTTGGTGGAGCGCAGCACGGGCGGGCGCGGAGGTGGCGGCACGTCGCTCACGGCCCAAGGCCGCCGCGCCGTGCAGGGCTTTCGCGACTTGGACGAGCGCTGCAAGGCGTACGTGGATGGCCTGCTGCATGAGATCGATCTTTGAGCCATGGGCCTACTGTCCTCCATTGACCCGCTGTTCCTGGCCCTGGTGCCGGTGGTGGCCTTCTTCTATGCATCCGTGGGCCATGGCGGGGCCAGCGGGTATCTGGCCTTGATGGCCCTGTTCAGCGTGGCACCGGCGGAGATGAAGACCACCGCGCTGCTGCTGAACCTCTTCGTGGCGGGCATCGCCTTCGTGCAGTACCGGCGCGGGGGGCACTTCAGTTGGAAGCTCTTCCTCCCTTTCGCCGTCGCATCGGTGCCTGCCGCATTGCTCGGCGGGCTCATCGCGGTGGATGAGACGATCTACCGCCGCGTGCTCGCCGTACTGCTGTTGGTGGCCGTGTGGCGCATCGTGCAATGGCCCAAGGAAAAAGGCGAGCCGCATCGCGATGTTCCGCTGTGGGCCGCCTTGTCCGCCGGCGGCGGTATCGGTTTCTTCTCAGGCATGATTGGCATTGGCGGAGGCATCCTGCTCAGCCCGCTCATCCTGCTCATGGGCTGGAGCGACCTGCGCGGCACGGCGGCCGTGTCGGCGCTCTTCATTTGGGCGAACTCTTTGGCGGGCATCACCGGCAGCCTGCTTTCGGGCCAGGCCATCACCGCTGGCATGTGGCCTCTGGTGGCATTGGCGGTCGTGGGTGGGCTCGCAGGGGCCTGGTACGGCAGCTTCCGCGCAGCTGACCGCCCCCTTTCCTACTTGCTCGCGGCCGTGCTCATGGTGGCCGGCGGTAAACTGTTCCTCACCTGATCGGATGGTCGGCCAGCCCAAGAACATCCGAATTCGAACCAATGGGTCGGCACTACATTTCACCAATGACACGGATACTGTACTTCGGGATGCTTGCGGAACGCACAGGCACGGCGCAGGAAGCGCTGGACGCCGTGCCCGCGACCGTGACCGCGCTGCGCGCCGAATTGTTGCGGCGCCATCCTTCGCTGCAGGGACTCAGCTTCCGATTCGCGGTGGACCAGCAACTTGCCGACGATAGCACGCCCATCGCGCCCGGTGCCGAGGTGGCCTTGTTACCGCCCTTCGCCGGCGGATGAACCGCATCGCGCATGGACCGCTACGCACGCCAGATCGTTCTGCCCCACGTGGGTGCCGAAGGGCAGGCCCGACTCGCGGCAGCGCGCGTGCTGGTGGTGGGTGCGGGCGGCTTGGGCTGTCCAGTGCTGCATTATCTGGCGGCGGCCGGTGTGGGCCACCTGTGCATCGTTGATGGCGATGTGGTCGACATGACCAACCTGCACCGTCAACTGCTGTACAGCACGACCGACGTAGGCAAGGGCAAGTCCGCCGCCGCCGCCCATCGCCTGCGCGGATCGGGGTACGAATGCGCGATAGAGGCAGTGGCCGAACACCTGCGTCCGCGCAATGCCCGCGCCTTGATCGCGCGCCATGACGTGGTGGTTGACTGCACCGACGACCTCTTCACGCGTTACCTGATCAACGATGCCTGCGTGCAACTGAACAAGCCCTTCGTGCATGGCAGCTTGCACCGCTTCGCCGGGCAGGTGGCCGTGTTCAACCACGCGGGCGGGCCCACCTACCGCTGTGCCTTCCCACAGGAACCCGGACCTGGCCAAGTGCCCGATTGCGCCGATGCCGGTGTGCTGGGCGTGCTGCCCGGTGTGGTGGGCGCCCTGCAAGCCACCGAGGTGCTGAAGCTGCTGCTGGGCACCGGCGGGCTGGTACACGATGGCATCCTGCTGGTGGACCTGCTCGCGCAGCAGCATCGAAGGATGGTTCTTCGCCGCGATGCACAGCAGGAGGCCAAGGCATTGCTGCGCGACATCGATGCGGAGATCACGCACGCCGCTGCTTGCGCAAACGATGGCCTCGGCATGGAGCCGCAGGAAATGCAGCAGCGGCTCGCAAGCGGTGAGCGCTGGCAGTTGCTGGATGTGCGGCAACCGGACGAGACCCCGCGCATCGCCGCACTGGAAGGGCACCGCATTCCGCTGGACCAACTGGAGCATCGCGCGCAGGAGCTCGATCCCGCGCTCCCCACCTTGGTTACCTGCGCCTCCGGCGTGCGCAGCCGCATGGCCGCGCAATGGCTGCAACGCCAGGGCTTCGCCACGGTGCGCTCGCTGATCGGCGGCGTGCGGGCCTGGCCACTGCTCGAACACGAGCCCATCATCTCCACGCAACGATCCGATCCCGCATGAGCACCACCGCTGAGCAGCCCAAGGTGAAGAGCATCTTCTTGCAAGGGCCCATCACGCCCGAACGCATCGCCACCTCCATCGCGCACCATCAGGTGAAGACCGGCATCGGCGCGCACGACATCTTCCTGGGCCAGGTGCGCGCCGACGAACTGGATGGCCGACGCGTGGCCGCCATCGAGTACAGCGCTTACGTGCCCATGGCAGATGCCGCGATGCACCGCATCCGTGAGGAGGCCTTCGCGCGCTGGGGCCTCACCTGCATGCACGTGCATCACAGCCTGGGCCGCGTGGAGGCCGGACGGATCTGCCTGTTCGTCTTCGTGAGCGCGCCGCACCGTCAGGCCGCGTTCGATGCTTGCCGCCACGTGGTGGAGGAGATCAAGGCGCATCTGCCCGTGTTCGGAAAGGAGATCTTCGATGATGAGGGGCATTCATGGAAATCCAACAAATGATCTTCGCGACTCCGGGTCAGGCCCGGAGCGACAAGTCATGATCGACATCACCCACAAACCCACCACCCTGCGCGAGGCCACGGCGCAAGCCATCGTGCGGGTGAGCGCGCAGACCACCATGGATGCCGTGCTGGCGGGCACCGTGCCCAAGGGCAATGTGTTCGAGATGGCGCGCGCCGCAGGCCTGCTTGGCGTGAAGCGCACGCCCGACCTGCTGCCCGACTGCCACCCGATCCCCATCGAGGAGGCGCGCGTGGCCTACCGCACCGAGGGCCTCGACATCGTGATCGAGATGCACGTGCGCGCGATCTACCGTACCGGTGTGGAGGTGGAGGCCATGCATGGCGCTTCAGTAGTGGCGCTCACCATCTATGACATGCTCAAGCCCATCGACAAGGGCATCGAGATCCTGGGGATCAAGCTGCTGGAGAAGAAGGGCGGCAAGAGCTCCTTCAAGGACCGCTTCCGCAAGGAACTGCGCGCCACCGTGGTGGTGTGCTCGGATACCATCGCTGCGGGACAGAAGGAGGACAAGGCGGGCCGCGCCATCGCCGCGCGGTTGCAGGAGGTCGGTGTGGCGGTGGGCGAGCCGTTGGTGATCCCCGATGAAGTGGACCGCATACAGGCCGAGCTGCACCGTGCGGTCGAAGCGAAAATGGACCTGCTGGTGTACACCGGCGGCACGGGCCTCTCGGTGCGCGATGTGACGCCCGAGGCGCTGGGGCCGCTGCTGGACCGAGAGATCCCCGGTGTGGCCGAGGCCATCCGCGCGCACGGGCAGCAGCGCACACCATACTCCATGCTCTCGCGTGGCGTGGCCGGTGTGGTGGGCCGTACCTTGGTGCTGGCGTTGCCAGGCAGCACGCGCGGTGCCGTGGAATCCATGGATGCCGTGTTCCCTTCCCTGCTGCACGCCTTCAACATCATGGGCGGCGCGCGCCACGATTGAAGCAAGAGCGATGTTCAGTTACGACAGCCGGCACAAGATCATCGTGGGCATCCTGATCATGATCTGGGCGGCGTGGCATTTCCTCTCGCGCGATCCGGTGCAGGAGCATTACGCCAACGGCCAGCTGAAGCGCGCCGGCGGCCAGGTGGACAACCTGAACCACGGCTTGTGGACCTGGTACCACGAGAACGGCCGCAAGCAGATGGAAGGCCGTTTCGAGCATGGGAAGCGCGTGGGTCCATGGGTCACCTTCGAGGTGAATGGTGACACGCTCACCTTGGCCCAGTACGCAGCCGACCGTCTCAACGGCGACTACATCGAGTACGGCCCGGGCAACACGAGGCAACGCACGCTCACCTACCGCAATGATCGCCTGGTGGCTGGTGGAGGTGAACAACCCTGATCGCTCCGCGTTCCTTTTCAGCATGAACCTGCGCATCCTGCCGCTCCCGCTGGTGGGCCTGGCCATGCTGGCGGGCGTGTTCGGCGGCATGGTGCGCCTGGGCTGGGGCCTGCCTTTGACCACGCCGGCAGCGCACCACGGGCTGCTGATGACGGGTGGCTTCCTGGGCACGCTCATCATCTTGGAGCGCACTGTGGTGCTGCCCTCTCGGTGGTGGCGACTGTTCCCGCTGCTTTCGGCCATGGGTACCCTGCTGTCACTGGCCGGCCAGTTGCGCCCGGCGCTGATCGCCATGATGGTGGCCAACCTGGGCCTGACCGGGGCGTATGCCGGGCAGATGCGCCACCACCGCGAGTCGCATTGGTACCTCTTCGTGGCCGGTGCGCTATGCGGGCTGCTGGGCAACGCGGTGTTGTGGCACGGCGCGCTGGTGCCGGCCGCCACGCCGTGGTGGATCGCCTTCATCCTGCTCACCATCGTGGGCGAACGGCTGGAACTGACGCGCTATCTACCTGTGCCGCGCTGGGCGAAGCTCGTGTTATGGGTGGTGCTCGCGGCCTTCCTTGCCGGCGTGCTGCTGCCCTTCCACGGCGCGGGACCGAAGGTGCTCGGCGTGGCCACCGTGGCCACGGCGCTGTGGCTGATGCGCTACGACATGGCACGCGTGGGCGTGCGGAAGGCGGGCTTCCACCGCTACGTGGCGGCGGGCCTGCTGGTGAGCTATGGCTGGTTGCTGCTGCACGGGGGGCTGCTGCTGCTGGGCGAAGCGCACCTGTTGTTCTACGACCTCTACCTGCACACCTTCTTCCTGGGCTTCGCATTCTCCATGATCTGGGCGCACGCGCCGATCATCCTGCCCTCGGTGCTGCGCAGCCCGCACCGGCCCTACCATCAGCTGCTGTGGTTGTTCTGGGCGCTCTTTCAACTCACCCTCCTGGCGCGCATCCTCTTCGCCTGGATGGAGCGCCTGGACCTGCGCCGCCTCTTCGGGGTGGCGAACGGCTTCGCGATCGTGCTGATGTTCGCTGCCATGGCCGTGATCATGGTGATGCGCGCGCGGCGGAGCGAGCGATCGCCGGCTTGATCATCCCGGACAAGGTGCGCTGCCTTCCCGGGTAACGGCGCTACGGCAACTCGAAGCGCGTGCTCCACTCCTCTCCAGTAGCGCTCCGACGGGCGGTCACCTGCAGGAAGGCGTCCTTGTCCTCGCGCTGCAGCATGCGCGATACCACGATGCTGTCCGGCTGCGCGTCGGGCCCGCCGTCCTTCACGATGGGATCGCCGGGCCGGGGCAGGAAGGGGTAGAGGATGGTGAGGCGCTCCTCCTCGGTGGTGGCCATTTCGCTGGCCGCTTGGAAGAGCAGTTCCTCGAGCTTCTCGCTCACGATGGTGTCGTTCACGGCGTGGCGCGCATCGTCCTTCAAGGCCGTGAGCCAGGCATGGAAGCGATCGAGCGTGCGCTCATGCAAGGTGTTGTGCCACTCGGGCGGGAAGGGCGGCCGCAGGTGCTTGTCCCCATTGAACCAGAAGGCGAGCGTGGCGGTGAAGAGCTCGCTGGCGGCGACCTGTTCGCGGGTGAGGGTGCTGGAGGGTGAGGTCATCGTGGCCATGGGATACGCAGGGTGGATGCGGTGTGCAAGGTGCGATGCGTGGCTGAGCGCTCGACTGATGCGCGTCACCTTTCCGCGCTGCTGAAGGACTTGGTGGGCATGCTGGATCATTGGCGGAGGAAGCAGCGTGATCTTGCCCTTGACCGGTGTTCGCCTCCATGAAGTCCATGACGTGTGTCATGATCCATCAGGAGCGATGCGCGTTCATTCGCACGATGGTCTGACCGCGAAGGTCCAGCTATCGACTTGAGCGAACGGAAGCATGGAAGAGCGCGCGACCGGCAGGTCTCACCGCATGTTGCTCCTCAACACACTGGCATTCGTGCTGTGTTTCGCGGCGTGGATGATCAACGGAGTGCTGGTCACCTATCTCGTGGACCACGGGGTGTTCGACTGGAGCACGGTGCAGGTGGGCTGGTTGTTGGGGATCCCGGTGCTCACAGGGTCGGTCTTCCGCCTGCCCATGGGGATCCTCACGGACCGATATGGGGGCAAGTGGGTGTTCACGCTGCTGCTCCTAGCGGCGGCGCTGCCGATGTTCCTGCTCTCTTTCATGGATTCGTTCGTGGGGTTCGTCGTGATGAGCTTCGGCTTCGGCCTGGCGGGCGCGGGCTTCGCAGTCGGCATCGCCAATACGTCGGTGTGGTACCCCAAGCGGCAGCAAGGCCTTGCGCTGGGCATCTTCGGGGCGGGCAATGCGGGTGCGGCGCTCACCACCCTGTTCGCGCCTACGCTGCTGATCCACTTCACGCAGGATGGTGCCGACCTGGAGGGCTGGCGCCAGTTGCCGCGTCTATATGCCGCTGTGCTCACCGCCATGGCGGTGGTCTTCGCCCTGTTCACCGTCAACCGGCTGCCCACCACCGAGCCGCGCACCATGCGGTCGCTCCTGAAGCCGCTGGGCAGCGTGCGCGTTTGGCGCTTTGGGCTCTACTACTTTCTGGTGTTCGGCTGCTTCGTGGCCTTCGCGCAATGGCTGGTGCCCTATTATGTGAACGTGTATGGTGCCTCACTCGTGCTGGCCGGTCTGCTCACCGCGTTCTTCAGCTTTCCCTCGGGCGCGATCCGCGCACTGGGCGGGTGGATGAGCGACCGTTGGGGCGCACGGCGCGTGATGTACTGGGTGCTGGGGTCTTCGTTGGTGATCAGCCTCCTGCTCGTGGTGCCGAAGATGGAGGTGATCTCGCCGGGCCGTGGCGTGATGGCGACCCAGGATGGCGTGGTGGAGCGCGTGAGCGAGAGCCTGGTGCGCGTCAATGGTCGCGACTATCCATTGGTAGGACGCGACTATGATTTCGACCTGGCCGACGCGCGGCAGTTGATCATGCCCACCAAGGACGGTTGGCAGCAGCCGGTGGTGGAGCAGGGTGAAGCTGTCGCGAAGCGGCAATTGCTGGCCAAGGGTGTCACGCGCATCTACTTCCAAGCGAACATCTGGGTCTTCACCGTGCTGGTGATCCTCATCGGCTGTGTCTGGGGCATCGGCAAGGCGGCGGTCTACAAGCACATACCCGAGTACTTCCCGAACGAGGTGGGCGTGGTGGGCGGCATGGTGGGCGTGATCGGCGGGCTGGGCGGTTTCTTCTGCCCGATCCTCTTCGGTTACCTGCTGGACAGCACCGGCCTTTGGACCAGCTCGTGGATGCTCATGCTGCTGATCTCCGTCGTGAGCCTGTGGTGGATGAACCAGGTGGTGAACCGCATGCAACGGGCCCACGCCCCGGAACTGAAGGACCGCTTCGAGCGGCATTGATGGACACATGGACACGGGTGTTCGCATGGGGCCCGAGGATGCTGTGCCGCTTTGGGCCTTGCCGCGAACGGGTGATCGCTGTCTTGCCGCGCCTGTGAGGATGACACGATCCATGCTCGAGGGCGCGCAGCGAGCGGTTCCATGGGGTGTGGTTGCGATGGCAAACGTGTGCTTCACAGCGGACATGAGCAGCAATAGGGCGATCGCATGATGCATATCACATCCCCTCCTGTCAGAGATCATGGACCGGGAACATTGCGGCGCGGATCATTGCACCCGCGTTGGCGCTAACGCCATTGCACCTGCCGATGGGAAAGCCGGAGCTGCTCGACTTCAGCAAGGAACGGATCAGGGTGCTGCACTACACGTGGATCGCCTTCTTCCTCACCTTCTTCGTGTGGTTCAACATGCCACCGCTGGCCACCACCATGCTGGAGACGGTGGATTGGCTGACCAAGGAGCACGTCAAGGTGCTGGCCATCTGCAATGTGGCGCTCACCATTCCCGCGCGCATCGCGATCGGGGCCATGATCGACCGCTAAGGCCCGCGGCGCGTGTTCAGCGGGCTGATGGTGGTGATGATGATCCCTGCCCTGGCCTTCGCCTTCGGCAACAGCTTCGTCCAACTGCTCATCGCGCGTCTGGTACTGGGCTCCATCGGCGCCGGCTTCGTCATCGGCATCAAGCTGGTGGCCAACTGGTTCCCGCCGAAGATGGTGGGCCGTGCGGAAGGCTTCTATGCTGGCTGGAGCAACTTCGGATCGGCGGCGGCCGCAGGCACACTGGCCTTCTTCGCCATCACCATGTTCAATGAGTGGATGGGCATGGACCTGGAGAAGAGCTGGCGCTGGTCGCTGGCCATCAGCGGGCTCTTCTGTGGCGCGTACGGCTTCGTCTATTGGTTCATTGTGAAGGACAACCCGGACGGTGCCACGGTGAAGATGGCCAAGAAGACCGAGCCCATGAAGGTGAGTTCCTACACCGACCTTGTCCAGTACATCCGCTGGTCCATACCCTTGGTGGTGGCGATCGGCGTGCTCGCATGGAAGCTGCAGACCGTGGTGTTCACCGATGACGATGGCGTGAAGGGCGTGCTCTTCAGCGAGCAGGTGCTGTGGGGGATCTGGGGCGCGCTGGCCGTTGTGATGGTGATTCATGTGGTCAAGGTGCTGCAGGTGAACCTGCCCTATTTGCGTGCCGGGGTGCCCGCCAACGGGCGTTACCCGTGGAGCAGCGTGGCGGCGTTGAACAGCACCTACTTCGCCAACTTTGGTGCGGAGCTGGCGGTGGTGTCCATGCTGCCGATGTTCTTCCAAACGGTGTTCGCGGGCCTGGCGAACGATGCCGGGGAGTTGATCATGACCCCGCAATTGGCAGGGCTGGTGGCGGGGTCCTTCGCCTTCGTGAATCTGATCGCCCGTCCGTTGGGCGGTCTGATCTCCGACCTGATGCCCAGCCGCAAGCTCACCATGATGGTGTACATGTTGGGCATCGGCCTGGGCTTCCTGGGCATGGCGCAGATCGGCGCCTACGGCGAGGTGGTGGACGGTGAGCAGCAATTGGTGCCCATGTACAGCGGCATCTGGTGGTTGTGGGTGTCGGTGGGCATCACCGTTCTTTGCTCTTTCTTCGTGCAGGGCGCTGAAGGGGCCACCTTCGCCATCATCCCGAACATCAACCCGCACATGACGGGCCAGATCGCGGGCATGGCAGGCGCTTATGGCAACGTGGGGGCCGTGATCTACCTGGTGGTCTACTCCTTGGTTGACGCCAAGACCTTCTTTTACATCGTGGCCACGGGCGCCTTCGTGAGCTTCCTCTTCTGCCTGGGCATGCTGAAGGAGCCGCGCAAGGACCTGGGCTTCCATCACTGATCGCACGCATCGTTCACACCCACCAAACCACCTCCCCACATGTCAACCTGGCTGAAGACCTGGGATCCTGAAGACAGCGCGCAATGGACGCAGGGCGGAAGCCGCGTGGCGTGGCGCACACTCACGATCACCACCATCGCGCTGATCCTCTCCTTCGCCACCTGGTTCATGATGAGCGCCATCGTGACCAAGTTGCCGGGCATCGGCTTCACCTTCACCACCAACCAGCTCTTCTGGCTGGCGGCCATGCCTGGGCTGGCGGGCGGAACCTTGCGCATCGTGCATACCTTCCTGATCCCTATTTACGGAACGCGCCACACCATCGTCGTCTCCACCTTCATCAAGCTGCTGCCCTGCATCGGCATCGGCCTGGCCGTCATGGATCCCACAACGCCTTATTGGGTCTTCATGGTGCTGGCGCTCACGGCAGGCTTCGGCGGCGGCGATTTCAGCAGCTACATGCCCAGCACCAACCTGTTCTTCCCGAAGCGCCTGAAAGGATCGGCCTTGGGCATCCAGGCGGGCATCGGCAATTTCGGCGTGAGCCTCGCGCAGTTCATGACCCCCGCCATGCTCGGCGTGGCCATCTACGGCGCGCCGCAGATCTTCCGCTCGCCCGCCGCGCCCGATGGCAAGGAGATCTTCCTGCAGAGCGCCGCCTTCTGGTACGTGCCGTTGCTGCTGATCATGACCGTGGTGTGCTGGTGGGGGCTGCGCAGCGTGCCCATCAAAGCCAGCTTCCGCGAGCAGCTGGACATCTTCAAGGAGAAGCACACCTGGTACTGCACCATCACCTACGTGATGACCTTCGGCACTTTCGCCGGTCTCTCGGCCGCCTTCCCCATGATGATGAAGGCGCTCTACGGCAACTTCCCTGGCGCGCCCGATCCGCTGAAGTACGCTTTCTATGGCCCCTTGATCGGCTCGGCCAGCCGCGTGCTCTTCGGCTTCGTGGCCGATCGCACCGGTGGCGGCGTGCTCACCACCATCACGGGCATCGGGCTGGTGGCTGGAAGCCTGCTGATGCTCTTCCTCGGCCTGCTGGCCCCCACTTCGCTCGACCAGTTCCCCATGTTCGTGGGCGTGATGCTCGGCATGTTCTTCTTCGCTGGCATCGGCAACGCGGCCACCTTCCGGCAGTACCCGATCATCTTCGCCCACAACCCGCGGCAGGCCGCTGGCGTCATCGGCTGGACCGCCGCCGTGGCCGCCTACGGTCCCTTCATCTTCTCGGTGATCATCGGCGCGGTGATCGGCGCCAGCGGCAATGCCAACGGCTTCTTCTGGGGCCTGCTCGCCTTCCTGCTGATCGCCACGTGGGTGAACTGGAATTTCTACCACCGCAAGGGCTGTATCAGGCCCAGTTGATGAGAATGGCCGGAGTGGTGAGAACGGTAGGAAAGATGAGATCGGTCAGAATGAAGAATGGCGTGAGTGGAGGAGACACCGGAAGCGTCCGAAGGAATCTGAGCAGCAGAGCGATCCCAACCCCTGAACTCCATCACCGAACATGAGCAGCAAGACCATACCCCCTGCGGGCTATCAAGCATTCCGCCAGCGCTTCCCGAAGGTGGCCGAGCGCTACGAGGCACTTGGCGATGCGGTGCATGCCGAAGGGCCGCTCACTGACCGCGAGCGCGCTCTGGTGAAACTGGCCATCTCCGGTGGCGCCAGCAAGGGCACGGCCTTCGTCGCGCACATCCGCAAGGCGCGCGAGGCAGGCGTGGAGCGCGCTGCCATGGAGCAGGTGGCCCTGTTGCTGCTGCCTACCATGGGCCTGCCCGTGATGATGCGCGCGCTGCACGCCATCGACCGCGCCTACCAAGAGGAATCCTGAACAACATACCCACATGAGAACCTGTACCGCACGCCTTCCGATCGCACTGCTCCTCGCGGTCCTGCTGCTTGCATCGGCCGCTCCGCTCTTCGGCCAGTTCACTGTGGGCGGGCAGATCCTGCAGCGCAGTGACTTCCGCAATGGATACGGCAAACTGATCGATACCACGCAGAGCCCCGCCGTCTTCATCGGCCACCGCGCGCGCATCCATGCGCTCTACACCCACGAGAAGGTGCGCTTGCACGTGAGCGTGCAGGACGTGCGCACCTGGGGCAACACCGAGCAGACGAAGGCCACCGACGCGTTCCTTTCCGTGCACGAGGCCTGGGCGGAGATCCTGTTCAACGCCCACTGGAACCTGAAACTCGGGCGGCAGGAGCTCACCTACGATGAGGCGCGCTTCCTCGGCAACCTGGACTGGGCACTGCAGGCGCGCGCGCACGACTTCGCGCTGCTTCGTTACGAGAAAGGCGCCACCAAGGTGCATGTGGGCGGTGGCTACAACGTGGGCGCTGAGAGCCTGGCACAGCAAGCCTACGCTGTTCAGAACCAGTACAAGGACGCGCAATTCCTGCGCGCCGAGCAGCGCTGGGGCGGTTTCACCATCAGTGCCATGCTCTGGAACAACGGCTTGGAGCAGCAGACCATTGACAGCACAGGAGCCGTGGTAAGCTACATCACACGACACAGCCAGACCTTCGGCCTGCCCACCCTGCGCTATGAGCGTGGGCGCTTCACCGTGGGCGGCTTCTTCTATGCCCAGGCGGGCAAGGACCGCACCAACCGCGACCTGGAGGCCTACGATGCCGGCGCCTCGGCGAGCTATGCGTTGCCGTTGGATTCCGCCCGCGGTTCGGCCCTGCGCTTCACCCTGGGCGCCGAACTGCTCTCGGGCACCGCGCAGAACGCCACCGACAACGTGAACCGTTCCTACAACCCCTTCTATGGCACCAACCACGCGTGGAACGGCTACATGGACTACTTCTACGTGGGTGGCCGCTGGGGCAGCAGCGTGGGCCTGATGGATGCGCACCTGCGCCTGCGCTACGATCCCGGCAAGCGCACCTTCATCTCCCTCAACGTGCACGATTTCCAGGCCGCAGCCGAGGTGCTGCGCAACGGCGAGAAGATGGACCGCCGCCTGGGCACCGAGCTGGACTTCACCGTGGGCCATCTGCTCAACGAGGTGGTGTCGCTGCAATTCGGCTATTCGCACATGCTGCCCACTGAGACCATGGAGAGGCTGCAAGGTGTGGCGGCACCCGCCTCCGTGCAGAATTGGGCCTACCTCGCGATCCTGTACCGGCCGAACATGAAGAACCGATTCACGGGGCTGAAGTTCTGAGCGGTGACGATCGGCTGGTCCTGCGCGTGTGCGGGATGAGCTGCGGACATCGCCGGTGGCCAAGGGGCCTTCGCGATCACCGAGGCTTCTTGCGCGCGGGACTGAAGAGGGTCTTCACACGCTGATCGGCCGCTGCGAGCTCGAAGCGCGTGGCATCAAAGCGGCCAGCCCATGCGCGATAGTGGTCGTGCTCCGGGTGCTTCGGGTCGGAGAGCGCTTGCAGCATCATCGCGTAACCGGCCATGCCGCCGCAGTCCTCGGGCGGACAGGCCAAGGCGCCCGCCGTGCAGCCTGGTGCAGTGCCGGCAGGAAGCCCCTTCTCCAGCAACACATTGTGCAGCCAGCCATCGCCAAAGTCGTATTCGTACACGCACCGGTCCTTCGGTGCGGTGAGCACCTTGCCCACCGGGACCTCCGCAGCCTCCAGCACCTTGTCATCGCCGAAGCCGAAGTCCGCGAAGTCCTCGTCCACCTGGCCGATGCGGTAGCCCTCGGCCTTGAACTCGTACAGGTGCGCGTTCTCCCAGCCCATGGCCGATTGGATCGCCAGGTGCAGCTGCATGAAGTCGATGCCGACGGGCACGACGATGCGCCGCCAGATCGGAGGCTTCGACCACTTCAGGGTGATCTTCAATTGAAGGGCTTCATCTTTCTTCATGGTCGCGGATCCAGCGGCGCGAACCTACGGCGTGATGATCCGCGCATACCCTGAACCACCTCGGGCTACGCATGCATCGCCGGTACGGCGGCTTCGGGTAACGATCTTCATGCCCCTCAACCTCCACGGCCGATGCGGGCGTCGCCGCTACGGCCTGCCCTCCCCCGATGACCTCCATCATGTTCCATCCCCCGCCTCCCCCGCATCTTGCGCCTCGATCGCCCGGCCAGGGCTTTTCTTTGACCCAGCGTAATGACCGCACGAACATAACGACATGAAGATCATCGACCCCGCCACCGGCAAGCGCATCGACGGCAAGAGCGCCAGCGAGCTGGACCTCAAGAAGCTCAAGCATGCCGACCCCCTGCAGCGCGAGGTGGAGAAGGAACTCAACGCATCGGAGCACTCGCCCATGGACCCGCCCGACGCGTACGGCGGCACGGTGATCGACGCGGTGGCCTACGATGAGCTGCACCCACTGATCCAGCGGTACATGACCGAGCATCGCAAGGCCGAGGAGATGATCGACCGATTCGAGCAGGCCATGGCGCGTTTCAAGGATGCCCGCTACCGGCTGGACGAGAGCATCAACAACGATTTCCGCGAGTTCTTCACCTACTTCGACGACAAGGTGCTGGACCACAACCGCCGCGAGGAGCGCCAGCTCTTCCCCCTGCTGCACCAGCGCCTCGTCCAGAGCGGCGAACGCAGCACCGGACCTGAACCCACCACCGCCGTGGACCTCATGGAGGACGACCATGTGAAGTTCATCCAGCTCGGCGCGCTCGCGTTCAACCTGCTGGGCCTCGCCGCGCGCCTGCCCGATCAGCGCTCGGCCGTATTCACCTACGACGCTGCCTTCGATGCCGCGCGGGAGCTCACCGAAGCCCTGCGCCTGCATATCCACCGCGAGGACAGCATCCTCTTCCCCTTGGCCCACAAGCTCCTGGAGCGCGAGGAGCTCGACCGCATCAACGCCTGACCAACGTCGCCATGCAAGGCCCTTTCGCACCGCTCACCGACACCTTTGGGCGAAGGCACGATTACCTGCGCATCTCCCTCACCGAGCGCTGCAACATGCGCTGCACCTACTGCATGCCCGAGGAGGGCATCCCGCTGCGGCCCCGTGCCCACTTCATGCGACAGGAGGAACTGCTGGGGATCGCGCGCGAATTCACGGACCTGGGCGTACGCAAGATCCGCCTCACCGGTGGCGAACCACTGATCCGCCGCGACGCCGATGAGATCATCCTCGGACTGGCGCAGCTCCCGGTGGAACTCGCCATCACCACCAACGGCATCCTCGTGGACCGCTTCCTGCCCACCTTCCGCGCCGCCGCACTGCGCAAGGTGAACGTGAGCCTCGACAGCCTGCGGACCGATCGCGTGGCCGCCATCACCCGCCGCGACCATTTCCATCGCGTGCGGGACAACATCGCGCTGCTGCACCGCGAAGGCTTCGACCTGAAAGTGAACGTGGTGCTCCTGCGCGGTACCAACGACGACGAGATCGCCGACTTCGTGCAGTGGAGCGCCACGGAGGGCATGCACGTGCGCTTCATCGAGTTCATGCCCTTCGATGGCAATCGCTGGGATATTCGTCTCGCTGTGCCGCTCGCTGAGATCCTTGGCCGCGTGCATGACCGCTTCGGTGCCGACGCCGTGGAGAGCCTGCCCGGCGCAGCCCACGACACCGCGCGCCTGTACCGCATCAAGGGCGCGAAGGGCAGCTTCGGCATCATCGCCACGGTGAGCAATCCCTTCTGCGACACCTGCAACCGCCTGCGTCTCACCGCCGATGGCAAGCTGAAGAACTGCCTGTTCTCCGGCGGCGAGACCGACCTGCTCACCGCCCACCGCGCTGGCGCCGACATCCGTCCGCTCATCGTGGACAGCGTGCTGCACAAGAAGCGCAGCCGCGGCGGCATGGACACCCTGGACCGATTGAGCGATCCAGCCTGGCACACCGGCAACCGAACGATGGTGGCGATAGGGGGGTGAACGATCTGCCCACATCGATGGGTACCTGGCTGAGGACCGAAGGAAAGGCGTTGATCATGATGCCGCACGAGCAGCCCGGCGCGACACGTACCGAGGTGGCCGGTACGCACGGCGATGCGCTCAAGATCCGTCTCGCCACGCTGCCCGTGGACGGTAAGGCGAACGAGGCGCTGATCGCCTTCCTCGCCGAGGCCTTCGGCGTGCCCAGGAGGCAAGTGGAACTGCTCAGCGGACACGCCAGCCGAAGCAAGCGGGTGCGCATCAACGGAGCGACACCTTGGTCCGCGATCTTCCCGCGTATCTCATAGGGAACAGCGTCATTGCACGAGCACCTTGAGGAGCGTGGCTTTGTTGAGGATGCGGATCTCCTTCCCTTCCAAACCTATGATACGGCGGCGCTGCAGGGCGGCGAGCGTGCGGATCACGCTCTCATACGTGGTGCCGGCGGCGTTGGCGATGTCCTGCCGCGACAGGGTGAACGCCAGCTTATTGCTGTCCTTGCTGTCGAATCCGAAGCTGTCCATGTCCATCTTGAGCACCTTGGCCACGCGCTGGGTCACATCCATCGTCATCATGTCACGCTGGCGCCGGTCGAGCCGCTGCATCTCCTCGGCGAAGAACAGGAGGAACTGGTAGCAGAACAGGTTGTTGGCTCTCAGCACACTGCTGAAGAGGCTGATCGGTATGCTGTTCAGCCTGGTATCCATCAAGGCGGTCCCCCGGGCGGTATAGACCAGGTGGCTGCCCAAGGCCCTGTGTCCGACCACTTCACCCGGCCCAGCGATCCTGACGATTTGTTCGCGTTCCTTCTTGTAGGTGGCGGTGACCTTCACGCCACCCCGGTCGACCATGTAGATATGCTCCGCCACTTGGCCTTGTTCGAACACATGCTGCCCCTTGCGGAAGAAATGGGGGACGTTGCGGTCGCGCATCAACTGCTTCCATTCCACGGTGCAGTATTGCTCGATCAGTTGGTCCAGTGTGGTGGTCCTTCGGTCAGTGGGCTTCATCAGGGTGCAAGTTATCGAGCCTTCAGGCCTTGATCCGTTCCGCAGGGCCCGGTCCACTGACGCGCCGATGTGATCACCCAGGAAGATGACCGAACGCATGTTAAGTTTTACATGGAGAATAATGATCGGCCTCCTGAAGTCCCGAACGAAGGGATGAGGGTACTCTGCGGTGGATATGGACGTTCGGTGAAACATGATGAGAATCATAGAAAGCTCGTCCATGATCGAGAAACTTTCACGCACCATACGGACACCATGCGACAACTCTCCGCCATCTTGTTCAGCTTGATCCTCGGCACGAACACATCGCTTTGGTCACAGTGCACCACCACGAACGCCACCTCGTGCCAATGCCCACCTGGGCAGGGTTCGAACTGCGATCTGCTTCCGGATATGACCACATCGTGGTATGCGGCCCTGAACTACCTCAACGGTCCCAATGAGCAACCGGGTCGGATCAACATCACGAGCTCAACGCCCAACATCGGGTACGGTCCTCTCGAGGTCCGCGGTGTTGACATGAACGGCTATCGCCGGTTCGTTTGCGGCGTTGACACGTTCACCGTGTACGATCCGAGCGCTTCGCAGCAGTTCGCCTGCCCGAATGGAGGGACGGCCAAGCAACTCACCACGCAACGGCTTTTCCACAAGAACGGCTCCGTCATGACATCGGTGGAGCGGGTGATGCCCCAAGGGATGACCTATCATCCCACCCATGGTCATACTCACTATGATCAGTGGGGTATCTTCAGCCTGCGCGTGCAGGAAAGCGGGGTCAGCGATCCGCGGCAGTGGCCGATCGTGGCCGAAGGCTACAAGCTCGGGTTCTGTCTGATGGACTACCATAGCTGCAATGCCAGTGCTGCCCAACATCATTGCAAGGACGATAACAGGGTGTACAATGCAGGGACCACCTTGTACGGGCCCGATTTCCCCAACCTCGGCCTGGGTGGGCCCTACGGGTGCAGCATGGTCCGGCAGGGGATCTCCTCGGGTTACACGGACGTGTACAGCGAGTATCTCGACGGCATGTGGATCGACATCCCGACCGGCACCTGCAACGGGGACTATTGGATCGTGCTCGAAGCCGACCCCCTGAACGTGGTGAACGAGGCCGATGAGACGAACAACTGGACAGCCGTGCCTTATTCGCTGAGCCAGCAGCCGGCGACCGCGCCATTTGCCAGGATCACCTGTGAAGAACAGGCATTCGTCTGCCAGGGCGGAAGCGTTGTCCTGCATGCCAATGCCGGGACATCGTATCAGTGGTCCACAGGTGCGACCACCAGCAGCATCATCGCTGGACCAGGGACGTACACCGTGACGGTGAATGGTCACTGCGGCTCGGCGACCTCGGCGCCGTTCTCGGTGGTGGCTCTGCCCGAACCCGTCCCCCCGATCGTCGCCGGTGCCCTCATCTGTGAAGGGGAAAGCGTGGAACTGTCCGCCACCGGCGACGCGCTGGAGTGGTACGACAGTGGCAATAACCTGGTGGGTACGGGCAACACCTTCACCACCCCGGTGCTCTATACCACCACGGACTATTCGGTCACTTCGGCCACCGTCTACTCCGGGGCGATCATCACCGGAGGTAAACCGGATGATACCGGTGCGGGTTCCTTCCATGCCGGTGGCTCCGCTTTGAGGTTCAACGCAATGGCCACATTCGTGCTGCGGTCGGTCAAAGTGTACGCCGCATCCGCCGGAACACGGACGGTGGAACTGGTCGACAACATCGGGGTGCTTCAGGCCACCCGGTCGGCCTTCGTCCCAGCGGGTGTGTCCAGGATCGACCTCGACTTCGAAGTGCCGGCCGGCAACAACTACTCATTGGTTGTGAGCGGCACCACCGACCTCTGGCGGAACACGGCGGGAGCCTCCTATCCCTACCTCATCGGCCAGGTGGCATCGATCACGGGTTCCAGTGCAGGCTCGGGTGTCTATCCTTACTTTTTCGATTGGGAGGTTGAGCATGGGGGTGGAGTGTGTCGCAGTGCTCCTGCGTTGGTCACCGTGGAGGTGCAGACATGCACAGGGGTCAACGAAGCGCTTTCGCTGCGCGGATTCCAGGTTTATCCGAACCCCGCTCGGGGGCCGGTGACCATCTCCGTTCACCTGCTGGCATCCGCCATGCTCGATCTTGAGCTGATCGATCCATTGGGCCGTGTGGTGATGGCCGAGCGTATTGAGGCGGCTGCAGGTCAGATGCTACGGACGTGGGACCTGGGCGCACAGCCGGTCGGTATGTACACCCTCGGGCTTCGGGTCGAGGGGCGGTACTTCCGACAGCGCATTGTTCTGAACTGATCCTCAGCAACATGCCGGAGCGGGGGGGGCGGGCAGGGAGATACACTTCATGGCGGGCTGCCAGCCTGATCGGAGTGCATGTGCTTTTCATCCTGCATTTCGTCCACTGGAAGCTCAAGGGCAGAACGCTGGCCCCGCTCGAGTTCAACGAGGTGCTCTACACGGTGCATCAGGGGATCGTCACGGCCGGATTCATCCTCATGGCCCTTGTCATGCTCGCCACGGCGCTCTTTGGCCGTTTCTTCTGTTCGTGGGGTTGCCACATCCTGGCCCTTCAGGATGCGTCCAGATGGTTGCTGGCGAAGGTGGGCATCGAACCGCGCCCACTGCGGTCACGCACGTTGGTCTGGGTGCCCGTCGCCGCCATGTTCTACCTGTTCATCTGGCCGCAGGTCCTGCAGGTCTGGCAAGGTCTGGAGGGTGAAGGTCTGCATGTCGTGGAGGCTTCGGGTTCGCGTTGGTCCTCCTTCACCACGGATGATCTTTGGCGCAATCTGCCGCCCCCGGGTGTCGCCATCCTCACGTTCTTCGTTTGTGGCTTCCTCATGGTCTACCTGCTCGGTAGCCGCGGTTTCTGCTATCACGCCTGCCCGTACGGTGCCCTGTTCGGCTTGGCCGATCAGGTCGCACCCGGTAGGATCGTTCTCGCCAAGGACTGTTCCCAATGTGGACTGTGCACCAAAGCGTGCTCATCGGACATCCTTGTTCACCGGGAGCTCGCACTGCACGGCATGGTCACCGATCCGCGATGCCTCAAGGACCTTGACTGTGTGGCCGCTTGTCCCGAGAATGCCGTGCAGTTCGGATTCCGTACACCTCCGCTGTTCCGTAAGGGCAACTTTTTGGGCACTTCCACAGGACGGTTTCGAAACAGCATTGGCGAGGACATCCTTCTTGTTGCGGTCTTCCTGCCGGCCTTCGTCGTCTGGCGGGGTGCGTACGACCTGATCCCCTTCCTATTGGCCGTGGCCCTGGCGGGATGCACCGCTTTTATCCTTCTGGCGCTTGTCCGCACGCTGGGTCGCGATGTGTACACGCTCCAAGGTCATGTGCTGAAATTGGACGGAAGGATCCGGCCGGCCGGTCGGATCGTGGTGGGTGCAGCGATCGCACTGATCGCGCTCTTGGCCCATACCGGCTGGGTTCAGTACCACGGATGGATGGGCGGACGCATCATGCGCACACTCGCCATGGACGCCCGTCCTGATCGACTGGCATCGGCGATCGCGCATTTCGAACGCGCCCTTGACCTTGGGCTCATCGCCCCGATCGATCATCGGTTGTCGCTCGCTTCGCTGCGGGTGATGCAGCATCAGGATCATCAGGCCATCGCGGACCTGCGGGGGATCATCACGGATGATCCCGGCCATGTGGAGGCGCGATACAGGCTCGGGGAATTGCTGAACGGCATGGGGGCGGCGGATGAGGCGATGGAGCTCTGGCAGCAGAACCTGTTGCTTGGTGACGATCGGTCCGGCACGAACAGCCGTGCGTTGCTTATCCGGTCGGCCTTGTCTCTGGCCGAGGCCTGTAAGGCGAAGGGTGACCTCTCCGGCGCCTCGAAGGCCGTTCGGGAGGGTCTGCATCGAGCGCCCGGCGACGTGTCGCTGCTGGTGGCCTCCGGTGAGCTGGCCCATCGGATGGGGAGCACCACGGAGGCCATCGGGCATTTCGAGACCGCCCTGAGCCTTGGTGGTCCCGAGGAAATGCTCCGCAACAATCTGGCGGCACTCCGACTCTCCATCGGTGACAACGCGGCCGCCATCGGCCATCTCACCAGGTTGGTGGAACTGCGGCCCAATGACAATCGGGCCCGGGTCGCGCTGGCCTCGGCCTATGTCCGCGTTGGTCAGCGTGTGGAGGCTTATCGACAGCTCGGTGCCGCCAGCGATATCGATCCCGGTGATGAACGCATCCGTGAAGCTCTCGCCTGGCTCGAACAGGATGGGATCGGACCAAACGACCACCAATGACCCGCACGATCGCGCTGATCCTCCTGTACTGTACCGCGTCGCTCCCTCAGCAAGGGGAGCCTTGGACCGCACCACCGGAAGCCGATCGGCTTGCGGACCCCATGGCCACGAACCCCAAGGCCGTTCTTCTGGGCGGAAAGGTCTTCGGATCCCTCTGCTGGACCTGCCATGGCATGGAGGGACGAGGGGATGGTCCCAATGCGGTCGCACTTCAGGCCGTTCCGGCGGACCTTGGATCCGATCGGGTCCAGGCCCAGACCAATGGGGCGCTCTATTGGAAGATCACCAAGGGACGGGGTGAGATGGCCTCGTATGAACATGTACTGAGCCGTGAGGAACGCTGGGCTCTGGCTCACTATATCCGGACACTCGACCATCCGTGACCATGCAGTACCACACACTCCTTCTCCTGTCCGGTGGTGCATGCCTCTGCGCCACGCTCCGCGCGCAGGACGGCTCCAACAGGGAGTTCGTCACCGGCACGTTCGCAGGAACGCAGGTGGTGAATTCCTCCAGCGTGGAGGTGATCCCCCGGAAAAGATCGTTCGGGTTCATGATCCAGCATCGGTTCGGTGCGTTCGGTCCCGACGGTTCGGCATGGAAGCAGTTCCTCGGCCTGGATCTTCCAGCGAACATCCGGTTCGCCTTTCAGTATGCACCGATCAAGATCGCGCACCTGGAGGTGGGGCGTTCGAAGAACGGGAAGGTCTGGGACCTGGGGGCCAAGGTGCGCGTGCTGCGTCAGACCGTGGGGAACGAGATGCCGTTGTCGCTCACCCTATTGGCGAACGCGGCCTGGATGGACGACGAACTCCCCACCACCGGAGACCGCTATTTCCTCGCGGATGGCACCACCCCCTATGTGCAGCGCTATGAGCATAGGTTGAGCTACACGGCGCAGGCCATCGTCGCCAGGAAATTCACATCCCGGTTGTCGGCCCAGGTCGCAACGGTCTTCATTCATCGGAATCTGGTCCCGGTCGGGCATCCGAACCAGCAGGTCGTGATCCCCATCGCCGTTCGTGCGAAGCTCACCCCGAAGGGATCGGTGCTCTTTGAGGTGGCCCCGTCCGCATATGGTCGACCGCCCGGACAGGAGTTGGTTCCCTGGGCCCTTGCTTACGAGTTGGCCACTCAGGGACATGTGTTCCAGGTGATCCTGTGCACCGGACAGGAGATCATCGATCAACGGTCGTACGCAACTGCATCGTCACGCTATGACGAAGGGTACATGCATCTGGGCTTCAATATCTCCCGCGTGCTGTTCGTCAAACCCAAACAACGCCATGCCCGATCGGAGCGCTAGGTTGACCGTGGTCCTGTTGCTCGTCCTGTTCGGCGCGGCGTGCAGAAAGGATCAAGGTCCGCTGTACGTTCCGGAACCGGTCGATCCCGGTGAACCGGTGGATACGGTGTACTTCTCCTCCGAGGTGCAGCCGATCTTCAATGCGCACTGCTGGACCTGTCATCCGCCCATGGCCGGGCTGGACCTTTCAACGACCGAGGCCCATGCCAGTCTGGTGGGCGTAACGAGCACGAACCATGCACCCGCCGTGCGTGTGGTGCCCGGGGATCCGGAGGCCAGTGTGCTATGGAACAAGATCTCGTTCACCGAGGTCTATGGTCTGGGCATGCCGCCCGATGGCACATTCCTGAGCGCTGAGGAGATCGAGACCATCCGCGCCTGGATCGAACAGGGTGCGCTGAACAACTGACCGGTCCGTCAACCCCGGATCGTGCCTCCGGCTTGGCCCGGGTCCAGCGGGACGGCGATCCGGGCTCCTCGGCTGATGTTCGACCATGAGCCTCATGGCAGGGCTTTCCAGCTGATCGACTGGCAAGGAGGGTGACCATGGGGTTGTCGCACCCGGACACGCGCCGGCCAGTTCGCCAAGGAACCGGAACCCTGATCGAAGGATAGAACATGGCGGGCCCATAAAAGTAAGGAAACCTAATTATATTTGCCCCGGGAAGGACATCCCGCCCGCTCACATCAACAACAAACCCCTACACCATGAAAAAGGCAGTCTTCTACCACGCCGGATGCCCGGTTTGCATCAACGCGGAGGATCGGATCACCGAACTGGTGGACCGCAACCGGTTCGAAGTGGAGCACGTCCACCTTGGCCAGGATCGCGGTCGTATCGCCGAGGCTGAGGCCGCAGGCGTAAAGAGCGTTCCCGCGCTGGTCATCGGAAGCGATGTGCTGCACATCAATCACGGTGCGAGCATGGCCGATGTGAAGGGCTGAGAGGATCTGGTGGAGGCTCGTGGGACCCGGCCGCTCGTGCCGGGTCCCATCGATCCGATACCTTACGGCCATGGCTCTGAAGGACGGCGCCACTGGGGGGCTGGACGAGCACCTTGCCCGGTTGCTTGAACGCATCGGGGAGGTGGCTCGCGCCCTGCGTTGGCAACAGGCCACGGGCGCCAGGCTCAGCCCGTTGCAGATCCGCATCCTGGGTTTCGTGGCCGAGCACAGCGATGAAGCCGTGGGCGTTGCGCGTCTCTCCGAAGAGCTGCAGGTGACGCGCCCCACGGTGAGTGATAGCGCGGCGCTCCTGGTGGACCGCGGTCTGTTGATCAGGAAACCGGACAAGCGCGACGGGCGCAGCCATGCGCTTCGACTAACTCCGGCCGGCAAGAGGTGGCTCCCCACAAGTGGGCCCTTCACCGGGGCGCTCACTACCTTACCCTTGCACGAACGGGAGGCCTTGTTGCTGGCCCTGATGCGGCTGCTCCGGTCGCTGCTGGACAGCGGGGATGTGCAGGTGCAGCGCATGTGCTGGACCTGCGCGCATTATCGTGGCGACCGGCACCTGAGCCATCACTGCACCTTGCTCCGGCAGGATCTGGCCGTGGCCGACCTGCGCACCGACTGCCCGGATCACGAGACCATGGAGGCTTGAACGAACGGTCCGGTCGGTCACAGGGGGATCACCTGAACTCCTCGTCGAACGTGCGGAGGTGTGCCCCGATCGCCTCGACCTGTTCAGCGCTGGGATCGTCCGGCAGGTCGCTCATCAGGCTCATCAGCGGCACCAAATGGTCATGCAAGGCCACATGCGCCTCGCCCTCCATCGTGCAGTTGGTGAAGATCCCATCGAGCTGGGCCCCCAGGGTGTCCTTCAGCTCGGCGCCGGTGAGGCCGTTGGCCGGATAGGCGGCGATCACGGCCTGCATCCGCCGGATACCAGCCTGCGTCTCCGCATTCACCGGCCAACGATGATCGATGATCGGGTGGCCATGGGCGTTGTCCTCCGATGCCGTCCCAGGACCAGCGGAACAGCACCAGCCCAACAGGGCCATCAGCCAAAGGACCAGGAAGCGGGAAGGTGCGATCAGGTGGCGGTGCTTTGTGGAGATCTCCTCTCGACCGGCCAACGCTGCTTCGCGGAACGGGCCGGAAGGTGCACCCTTCATACCTTTTCGGAGCGCAACTCCCGTTCCAAGGCCTTGGCCCGCGGGAAGAGGATGTTGTTCTCCAGGTGGATGTGGCGGTGCAGGTCCTCCTCGAACTCGCGCAGCATGGCGTACGTGGTGCCGTAGGTGGTGCAGCCGTCGGGCGGGTTACTGTAGCCATCGCTCAGCTCGGCGATGCGGCGGAAGCGCTCACCTTCGGCATCGTGCTCGTGCTCCATCATGGCGATGGGGTTGTCCACCGTGCCGAAATGCGGGGCGGGGGCCGGCATGCCGTGTTGCCGGGCTTGCTCCAGTTGGTTGATGAAGGGGAAGAGCACCAGTTCCTCCTTCTTCATGTGGGCGGCCATGGCGTGCGCGCATCCCTGGAATTCGTCGCGGATGGCGAACAGCTCGGGGTGGCGCTCGCCGTGCACCCTGCAGAGCTTGTCCAGGAACTGCAGCAGGATGGTGCTTCGGCTTTCCACGAAGCGATGATGAACGCGTTCGATATGCTCGATGAGGCGTGCCAAGGGCCAGTGCTGAACATCGTCGCTCGCGCCGCTTTCGCGCTCCGTGGCCTGGCGGATCTCGCGCTCCAAGGCGTCAGGGTCGAGGCCCTTGGTGCGGCAGACCTCTACGATGGAGCGTCCGCCCTTGCAGCAGAAGTCGATCCCGTGGGCGTTGAAGACGGCGGCGGTGCGGTAGTCATCGGCCACGATGGAGCCGACGGTGCGCTCCTGGAGGGGCATGGTGCTCATAGAGCTGTTCATTGGATGACGAGATGAGCGATTGCCCGGCGAGCGCCGGTGCTGAACGTGGCGATGTATGTGCCAGGTGACAGGGGGGGCGTCAGCTCACCGCGTTGGGGAAGCGAGCCCTGCCGATGGACCTCTCGACCAATGGTATCAGTGATGCGGAGTTCCTCGGGTGGGAAGGGGCACCTGTAGGTGAAGCGGCCGTCGGATGGTACCGGGTGGATCGAAGCAGCTTCCGGCCGCACGGGCACCGAACCCGTGTTCGGATCCACCACGATGTACTGCAGCATCATCATGTTGTCCTCGTGCATCAGGTTGTGGCAGTGGTACATGAACGGCCAACCGTCGCTCAGGTCGTCGAACCGCATGATGATGCGCGCGCTGGCGCCGGCGTCCACCAGCACCACGTCCTTCGGCCCCGATTCCCACGGGTGGGGCGGTGCCCCGTCACGGTCCAGGACGTAGAAGGACCCGCCGTGCAGGTGCATGGGATGTGCCATGTTGCTGATGTTCTCGATCTCCCACACCTCGGCGGTACCGAGGAGCATCGTGTCGTTCACCACGGCCGGATCGAACATGAGCCCGTTGATGGTGAACATACCCATGCCCACCATGCCCATGCCGGCCAGGATCTTCGTCCGGGTCCGCACCGCGTCGGCCTCATCCGGAGGCGTCACGGTCACCAAGGATGCGGGAATGACCGTCACGGGGTCCGCCGTCGGTGCCGTTACGCGGATGCGCAGGACCGCGAAGTCGATGCCGTTGAGGGCGCTGCTTTCCCACAGCGGATGGTCGGACCCGGGGACGGTCAGGGGCAGCTCACTGCCGAAGCTCATGAGCAGGAGGCTGTCGCCCGCCATGCCCGTGAGGTCCACCAGCACTTCGGCACGTTCGCCGTTGCTGAGGGGCAGCCGATCGGTGGGCACGGGCGCGGCCAGCAAGCCGCCATCGCCTGCGATCACGTGGAAGGTGCGGCCGTCCTCAAAACCCAGCTGGTAGACACGCGCGTTGCTGCCATTGAGCAGACGCAGCCGCACCACCTGCGCCGGACACTCCACATACGCGTGCGAGGTGCCGTTCACCAGCACGGAATCGCCGTAGGCGGCGAACACGAAGTTGCCGTTGGGGGCGAACCGCCTGTCCTGGATCACCACGGGCAGGTCGTCCACACCGTAGCTGCGGGGCAGGTCGAGCGCTGCTTCAACGCTGTCGCGCACCACGATGGCCCCGGCCACACCGAAGTTGGCCTGCTCGGCGGTGAGCCCGTCCGGATGCGGGTGGTACCAGAAGGTGGCGGCCGGATTGTTGACCGGGAACTCCACGAACCAAGTCTCCCCCGGCAGCACCTCACGTGGCGGGCCACCATCGGCCCATCCCGGGACGCGCATGCCATGCCAGTGCATGCTGGTCACCTGGCCGAGGTGGTTGTGTACGCGGACACGTGCCGTATCTCCTCGGTGAAGGATCAACGTCGGGCCCAGGTAGGGCGCGCTCGCCCCATAGGTGTTCGTATTCACCCCAGGGTAGAAGTTCACCACGTGCTCGTCCACATCCAGATCGAAGGTGTCCAGGTCCAAGGCCGGTGGAACGGCCATGGGGTTCATGACCTGAGCCACGGAGACGATCGAGAGCACACAGGTGGGCAACAGGATCGACGGACGCAACATGGGCGGGAGTTCAGTGGGGGCCGAAATAAGGGATAAACAAGTCCGAATATCATGACGCGCATCATTCGCTCAGGGTGAGGGTCGTTGTGTCTTCGCAGTGGAATGAAGGAGACGGCCGATGGCTCCGTTCTGAAGTGGCGTTCCGGCACGCTCGCGCTGCTGGTGCTCGCGTTCGTGGCGAACACGGTGGCCATCTACGCCGGACTGTTCGATGGGCGCAGCAGCGCTCCCGATGACGCGGCGATGCGGGGCCGCTCGCTCTGGCAGGTGCACAACTGCCAGGCCTGCCATCAGTTGTTCGGCCTGGGCGGATACATGGGGCCCGACCTCACGAACGTGGCCCAGGACCGCGACCCCGATCGGTTGCGCGCCTTCATCCGCTACGGCACGGGCCGCATGCCCGCTCATCCACTGGATGACACCGACATCGACGCCTTGATCGCATTCCTGGCCTGGGTGGACCGGCACGGCAGCTCCCGTGTTCCCCCGGAGCACGTCCATTGGTCCGGCACCTACATCATACCCACCGGGCCATGATCGGACCGGTCCGCACGCTCGCCGTCCTGGCCCTCGCGCTGCTTCTGGCCGCGCTGCTGCTCGGCGTCCTCGCTGGCATCGCATTCATGCTTCCGGTGGCGTCGCCGTGGCTCGACTTCACCCGGCTGCGACCGCTGCACACCACCACTGCGCTCTTCTGGATCCTGACGGGGGCCGTGGCCGTGATGCTCGCCTCACGCACCGACGCGGTCGGGGTGGAGCCGCATCGACGGCTTCTTAACGGGTTCCTGTTCCTGTGGGCCGGTTCGTTGGCCATCGCACTGATCTCCTACCTGGTCGGGAAGTTCGGCGGACGTGAGTACTGGGAGTTCCCACCCTGGCTCGCCCTGCCGATCGGTCTGGCGTGGGTGCTGCTGCTGATCGACCACGCCCGTGCGCTCCGCGGCCGCGGTCGAGGCGCACCCATGTACCTGTGGATGTGGACCACCGGCCTGATCTTCTTCCTGTTCACGTTCGTGGAACAGAACCTCTGGCTGCTGCCCGCCATCCGTTCCAGCTATCTGCGCGACCTCACCGTGCAGTGGAAGAGCAACGGCAGCATGGTGGGGGCGTGGAACCAGCTCATCTACGGTGCATCGCTGTACCTGGCCGTTCGCGTATCGGGCAACGAGACCCTGGCGCGCAGCGGCAAGGCGCACACGTTCTGGTTCCTCGGCCTCGCCAACCTGATGTTCAACTGGGGGCATCATCTGTACAACGCACCCACGGCAGGGTGGCTTCGGCATGCGGCCTATGCCATCAGCATGGCCGAGTGGCTCATCATGTTCGACATCCTGCGCGGGATGCGCACGAAGCCCAGCACGACACCCAAGGAGGGCTTCGGGCAACGCTGCTTGCGCTGGGCGGAACACTGGGTGCTGCTGAACCTATTGCTCGCGTTGTTGATGTCGGTGCCCGCGCTCAACCGGTTCACCCACGGGACCCACGTCACCGTCGCGCACGCCATGGGCGCCACCATCGGGATCAACACGTTCATCCTGCTGGCCTGCATCGCTCATTGGTCGGGCTTCGACGCTGCGCATGTGGGCCGATGGCCGCGCGCGGGGCTTCGGATCGCGGGAGTAGCGCTCCACATCATGTGGTCGGCGCTTATCCTGGCCGGCGTGCTGAAGGGCTGGCGTGCTGTGGGCCTTGGCCTGTCGGAACACGCTGAGGTCATGCGCCCGGTGATGCCGGTCCTTGTCGTGTCCGTCGCGTCCGGCGCTGTGGTCGCCGTTGGGCTGGCCCTGGTGGTGATCCCGCTGATCCGGCAGCTGCTTGTCGAGCAGAACGCGTCGACCCGTTCGCGCGTCAGCGCTTGAGCACGGTCCGTCCCTCGCGGAGGCCGCTCACCAGGTCGTGCAGGGTGGTGGTCTCCAGCATGTGCCTTTGATCCTCACGCACCTGGAGAAAGCTCTCGTGCAATGGGCCCGGTTCACGTGCGTTGCATTGTGCCAGGCCCAGGGCGCAACCCCGGTAGATGGCATCGCCGTCAATGCAGGCCACGATCTGGCTCAGTCGGATGCGCCGTGCTTCGGATCCAGGAATGCTGAATCCTCCACCAGGACCCTTGACCGACCAGACCAGCCCGGCATGCACGAGTATCTGAAGGACCTTTGCCGTGAAGGCTTCCGGGCTGTCGGTCCGCTCGGCAATGGCCTTCAGGCTCAGGTGTAGGCCCTGCTGGCCACATCCTGCGATGCACACTGCCGCGCGGATGCCGTATTCACAGGCCTTGGAGAACATCGGGGCGAAAGTTGGGATGGGAGTACGGGGTGGGATGATGGCTGTCAGGGGAGGCGGCTTCAGGGGGTATGACGTATGCATGGCCATACATATGTTCAATCTCATGAATATCAGCCATGTAACCAATCAATTGGCTAGCCAGGGCGATGTACTGGTTCAGCAGTCCGCTGAAAGTGAGCGACTTATAGACCAGTATTTTCAAACATATGTATGGCCATACATACGTTGGAGGTGCTCAACCCTCCCCCCAGAACCGCCACGCCGCCTTCGCCTGCCTTTCCAACATCACCCGCCCGTTCTCCACCACCGCGCCGGCTTCGCGTCCTCTCCGCATGAACACGGTCTCTTCCGGATTGTACACCAGGTCGATGAGGTGATGCCGTTCGGTGAGCGACGCGTAGGGCAGGGGCGGTTCCTCTTCCACGGTCGGCCACATGCCCAGCGGGGTGGTGTTGATGATCAGTCGGCACACCCCGATCACTGTCCGGTCCACTTGATCCCAGGTGAGGTCGCCTCGATCGCGGCTGCGGCTCACCACGCGGAAGCGCAGTCCGTGTTCGCGCAGCACGTACGCCACGGCCCGGCTGCTGCCGCCGCTGCCGAGCACCAGCGCGCGTGGGCGCATCTGACCGGATTGTTCCGTCAAGGTCCGCAGGTGAGGTGTGAGCAGCGCGCGGAACCCTTCGATGTCCGTGTTGTGACCGGTCCACCGGTCGCCCGCGATGCGGATGCTGTTGACGGCGCCGACGGCGGCCGCCTCGGTGCTCAGGGCGTGAAGGAACGGGATCACCGCCTGCTTGTAGGGGATGGTGACGTTCAGCCCGCGCAGGTCGGGGTGAGCCCCGATGAGCGCCGGAAGTCGGTCCACCGCTTCCAGTTCGAAGAGTTCATAGCGCGCACCGGACACCCCTTCACGCGCGAACAGGTCGGCGAAGAGTTCCGGAGACCGCGAATGACCGAGGGACCGGCCGATCAACCCATAGCGTGCCACGGGTTCCTCAACGCTCAGGCCGCCGGCTTATTGAGCCGCTGCCGGATCAATTCCACCACCATGGGCAGCACGCTGAGGCCGATGATGGCCAGGATCACGGTCTCGTAATGCTTCTGCACGAAGGGCAGGTTGCCGAACAGGTAGCCCATCAAGGTCAGCAGCCCGATCCACAGGACCCCACCGAGCACATCGTAGGGCAGGAACTTGCGGCGGTAGTCCATTGCGCCCACACCGGCCACGAATGGGGTGATCGTGCGCACGATCGGCACGAAGCGCGCGATGATGATCGTCTTCACCCCGTACTTCTCGAAGTAGGCGTGGGTCTTGTCGAGGTCCTTGCGCCGCACCAGCGCCCGGCCGAAGAGCTTCCAGCCCACCACATGCTCGCCGAACCATCGGCCCACCGCGTAGTTGATGTTGTCGCCCAGCACCGCCGCCACAAAGAGCAGCGCCAGCAGCAGCCCCAGGTCCAGCATGCCGCCAGCGGCCAGGGTCCCCGCCACGAAGAGGAGCGAATCGCCCGGCAGGAAGGGCATCACCACCAGACCGGTCTCCACGAAGATGATGGCGAACAGCAGCGCGTAGATCCAGGCGCCGTGGTCGTTGATGAAGACCGGAAGCGTCTCGTTGAGGTGCGTGATGAAATACCAGAACTCCTGGATGATCTCCATGGTCGGGGATGAGGCGGGCAAAAGTAGCCGTCCCCGGCCCGCTCAATGGAAGGCCTCCGGCGGGGTCATGCCGAAGTGGGCCCAAAGCGCCTCGCGGAAGCCGACCTCGTCGTGGCTCCTTTCCTCGCGCACCCCGTTGCGGGTGAGGATGGTGCGTCGTTCCGTGAGGGTCACCCGACCATCGGGCAGGGCCAGGCTCACCACCGTGCGCTGGGTGAAGTGGCTGTGCGGCGAGGTCTGGTGGTGGCGGCACATCGGCGCGAAGTCCGCGAAGGGGTGGTCGTCCGTGCTGAAGCGGTACACCGGCACATCGCCGCGGCCGTTCGCGCGCTTGAGCACCAGCTGCCCGGACCCGTCGTGGCTGAACCGGTAGGTGCGCCCGCCATCCTGCACGGGTTCGTCCACCCGCAGCGGCAGAGGGTCCATGAAGAGGTCGCCGAAGCCCACGTCCACCAGGTACCGCTCATCGCCCACCTCCACCAGCAAGGCCATGTGGTCGAAGGGCGCCCCATAGCGCTGGCGGCGTTGCTCGTACACCTGCCCCTGCACCCGAGCCAGGCGGTAGCCCAGCCGCTCCAAGAGCTCCGCGAACAACCCGTTCAGCTCGTAGCAGAACCCGCCCCGCCGTTGGCGCACCACCTTGTCGAACAGGCGCTCCACGTCCAGCTCGATCGGGATACGAGCGCGGATGTGCAGGTTCTCGAAGGGCACCGCCAGCAGATGGGCCCGATGAAGGCGCTTCAGGCTGTCGAGGTCGGGGCGATCGATCCCGCGAGAACCGAGCCGTTCCAGATAGTGGCGGACCTCCATGCGCTCAGCTCCGGAAGCCGTGTGTGCGGTGCGAGCCGTCGCACCACGGTTTGTTGGTGGAGTGGCCGCAACGGCACAGGGCGCAGCGCCCTGTGCGGTGCTCGGTGCGTCCGTCCGGCAGCGTCACGGTCACTGGCCCCTGCACCAGCAGAGGCCCGTCCGGGCTCAGCTCGATGCGGATCGAAGGCTCGTCCGGGGCGACTTCCGTCGTGGGCTCCCGCAGGGTCAATGCTCCGCTGGGGCAGTTCCGCACCTGCGCCACGATCCGGGCGGTGTCCGCGCCCCCTGGACGGATCCAGGGGCGTTCGCCGGGCTTGAAGACGTCGGGCAGGCCGGTCCAGCACCGCCGCGAATGGGTGCATAGCGCGGGTTTCCACACGATGGTGACCTCGCCGTTGGTGTAAGTGTGCTCCTTGTCGCTCATGCGCCTTCCCGGATGCTGATGTGGATGGGGTTGAGCAGGGTGCGGTGCACCGGGCAGCGCGCGGCGATCTGCATCAACCGGGCCCGTTGGTCGGCATCCAGCTCGCCATCCAGCCGCACGGCCATGTCCAGCCGCGTGGCCACGGCACCGTTCGCCGATGTGCGGTCCATGCGCACCTCCACGCTCAGGCTTTGCAGGGGCCATCCCTTGCGGTCCGCGTACATCCGCACGGTGATCAGGGTGCAGCTCGCGAGCGATGCGCATAGCAGCTCATGCGGGCGGGGGCCTTCGTCGCGCCCGCCGTCCTCCACGGGTTCGTCGGCCACAAGCGCATGCCCCCGCATCGTCAACCGGGTGGTGTAGGGCGCCCCGTCGAGCCGGGCGCCGATGGCCAGATGCCTGCCTTCCTCCATCCCGCAAAGGTGCGCGTTCCGGCGTGCATCGCGGTGGCTCCGGACGGATCGTGCGCTTGGCGAACGGCCGGGCCGGTGTTCGCGGGGGCGAGCTCTGCGTCCGATCCGGACCGAAGGCCGGTCTCTGCCGCGGTGCCTGAAGCGTCAGCGCAGGTCGTTCACCTCCACGCCGGGGTGCTTCGCCTTGTCGAACACGAAGAGCCCGTCGGCCAGGTCCACGTTCGGCACGAAGCGCTTCAACGTGTAGGTGACCTCGTTGCCGTCCTTGTACAGCACCTGCACGCTGCGGGGCTCCACCTTCGCCTTGTCCACCACCAGCACCACGGTGTGGTACGGCCGTTTCGTCGGGTCGGAGGGGAAGAGCTTCAACGTCTGCACCACCACGCCTGCCGCGTCCGGGGCCTCGCTCACGAACTGGCTCTTGAAGCCCGTCTCGTACATCGTGAACAGCTTGCTGGGGTCGAGCTCCTGGTCCATCTCCGCCGCGGCGTTCAGCGACACCTCGTTCGCCTCCTTGTTGTACGTCCACAGGGTGGCACCGTCGCTGATCACCGTGTTCTTGTCCAGCACCAGGTGGAACTTCTTCCCCTTCACCTTCACGGTACCCTCCTGTTTCACGTCCAGCTTGCCGGCCTTGTTCACCAGGCGGCTGCTGAAGTCGGCCTCGAAGCTGGTGTAGCTCTTGTTCTTGGCCACCAGGCGGTCCATCACCGCCTTGCTTCGGGGGTCGTCCTGGGCGTGGGCCAACGGGGCGGCCAGCAGGCCGACGGTGAGAAGGGAGAGAAGTGCGTTCATGGCGTGCAAAGCTACGCCGCCCCCTTGGCAAGGGTCGTGCCACGACCGGTCCGGCGCGGTCAGCGCTTCGGCTTCAGCATGGTGCCCGTGCATTTGGGCGATCCGCAGCGGCAGGCCCAGATGCGCTTCATGGCGTTGGTGTGGCGCTCGTCCAGCACGATGCCATAATCGTAGGTGAGCTCCTCGCCGGGCTTGATCGCCCGCCGTGCCTCGATGATCACCTTGTCCTTCTTCGGGTCGCCGCCTTCGTCCTCATGCACCAGCGCCTCGCAGTTGGGCGCACAGCTATGGTTCAGCCAACGCGCGATGTTGCCGCGCACGTTCGCGTCCAGGATGTACTTCTCGTTCAGCGTGAACAGGAAGGTGTGGCCGCTCGTGACATCGCCGCCGTGCTGCCGGTCGGCCTCGGCATGCGTCACCATCTTGCCCTTGTACTGCACGATCAGCTCACCCTTGCGGATGGGGGCGATGGCGAACACGCCGTTGCCGTGGATCTTGGAACGACGACGCTCGATCTTGTCCTCTGCGTAAGGCTTGGCCATGGGTGTGTGAAGGGGCGCAAAGAAAGCGCTTCACCGCCACGTCCGCTCACCCGAAGTAGATCCGGCACACGAACACCGCCGTCACCACGCACACCAGGTCGGCCAGCAGCATCACCCACAGCGTGTAGCGGCTGTCCTTCACGCCCACGCTTCCGAAGTACAGGGCCACCACGTAGAAGGTGGTCTCGGCGGCACCTTGGAACAGGCACACGAGCTGCCCGGTGAGGCTGTCCGGCCCGTAGGTCTTCATGGCGTCCAGCAGGAAGCCGCGCGATCCGCCCGCGCTGAAGGGCCGCATCAGGGCCACCGGCACGGCGTCGATCACCGCCTTGTCCACGCCCACGGCGGCCATCACGGCCGACAGACCGTCCATCACGATGCCCATCAGCCCGCTGTTGCGGAAGATGCTCAGCGCCGCCAGCATGGCGATCATGTACGGCAGCACCCGCAGACCGGTGGTGAAGCCGTCCTTGGCCCCATGCACGAACGAGTCGAACATGTTCGTGCCCTTCCCGGTGAACACCTTCTCCTTGAGCAGGGCGAAGCCTACGATGAGGCCGATGATGGCCAGCAGCATGCCGTTGCTGAGGTTGTCCGTGAAGTGGAACTTGTGCACGCCCGTCAGGCCGGTGATGTAGGCCATCAGGACCCCGATGAGCACGCTGATCCCCAGCACGAAGGCCATCACCGGCCCGTTGAACAGGTTGATGCGCTGCTTGAACGCCACCAGGAACAGGGCCGACAGCGTCCCCACGAACGAGGTGATGATCAACGGGATCATGATGTCCGCCGGGTTCGCCGCGCCCATGGCCGCCCGGTAACCGATGATGCTCGTGGGCAGCAGCGTGAGGCCTGCGGCGTGCAGGCACAGGAACATGATCTGCCCGTTGGTCGCCTGGTCCTTGTCCGGGTTGTCCGCCTGCATGCTCTCCATGGCCTTCAGGCCGAACGGCGTGGCCGCGCTGTCCAGCCCCAGGAAGTTGGCGGCGAAGTTCAACGTCATGAACCCGTAGGCCGGATGGTCCTTCCGCAGGTCGGGGAAGATGCGATGGAACACCGGGGACAGCACCCGCGCCACCTTCTCCATCGCGCGTGCGTCCACCAGCAGGTTAAGCAGGCCGCAGAAGAAGGTGAGGTAGCCGATCAGCGGCAGCCATAGGTCGGTGAGCGTGTTGCGGCAGGTGGGGAAGAGGCCGTCCGCAGGCACCGTGCCCACGCTCACCTTCACCACGCCGGCGCCGTTCAGCGTGTACAGCGTGTCGCTGCGCTGAACCCCGGAGGTGCCTGCTGATCGAAGCTCCGCCAGCAGCGGCGTGCCGACCAGCGCGGTGGTGTCCAGTTCGTTCACCAGCATCGGCTCGCCCTGCCGGCCGTTCACCAAGGCGCCCAGCCCGTATTGCCGGCCGCTGA